>CAWHDO010000035.1:0-97093 GCA_963828085.1 uncultured delta proteobacterium | reverse complement strand
AACAAAAGGGCAAACTATGGACAAATCTTTCAGTTACTCGTGGAAAACCCATGACCAAGAACCCCCTTAACTTAACGCGTATTTGCGCAAGCCGGAATGACGGTGTCAGGCTACCTCCAATCGGACAAAACTTTTGGCAATGGGTAATAGCAGATGAGTGGCCCTCCCAATGCAGACGTCACTCCGTCTCGTCTCGCACACCCCCGGCTATCTCTCCTTTGAATCTTCTAACGTTTGCCGAATGACCCGGAAATAAGTTCAGTCCACGTGTCATCCCCGGGTTTGGGGGGAAAGGCGATGTGTGGATAAGTCTTTAGTTCCGTCCGGTGGCTGAATCCGAATAGGATGCTTAGTTCGCGAGTAATTGGGGTGTCACGCAGATCGACGAATCGAAGGAGGTAACCCAGGTTGAGGTCCCACCAGTCGTTTTTGACCGAGATGATTTCAGGAATTTTTAGGTGGGACCCTTTGTCTAAATCCCAGGTGTATTCGGCGAATGGCCAGAATCTGTAGCGGGAGAACACAAGGCCGCCTTTCCTGTAGCGCTTCTGGATGGTGCTGATCATAAAGAACTTGCGCTCTGTGAAGACCTCGCCGTCTCCCACTGATATGTAGCCGTCGTTGCTTCCCGACGAGATCCCCTTGTTGCGATCTTTCTTGGAAGAGTAGACAAAGAGAATGCTCAACTCCTCAATACCGCCGCCGGTGCCGTAAGTGAAAAACGGTCTGAAGGTGTATCGGGTGTGACCCGTCGGATAGTGGTGATAATAGTTGATCAGAGGCCACAGCAGGTCTGTAGAAGTCGAGACCCGATCATCTTGCCGCATGTACAAAGGAAAAGGGAGTGCCAGGTACCGAGGAAGCCTGCTCCGTTCCCGGATACTTATCCACTTTTTGAAAAAATGGCCATAAGAAAAAGCAGTTGTAATAGTCGTTTCTGACTGCATCTTTCCCAAAAAGGGGCCAAACCTTAAAAGCCTTCCGACCGGGCTCTGGGCGTAAGTGATTATCGGCCAGAGCAACCGGACGGTGTGAGCGTCGTCGTCGGTGCTCTCGTAATAGAGCGGAAAGAGCAGGAATCGATTCTTGTCCACTCCGTATCGGCGGTAAGTGTACCCATAGAAGGGGAAGAAGCCCCAGTATTCTTGACCGAGATCCGAACGCCCCTGATAGAGCGTAAGACACCGGGAATAGCCGTCAAAAGGCGGGATTTTGGACCAACGGCTCTCGAAGAACGGGGTAAATCGGAGTTTGCTCTGGAATGTGGATTCCTCGCGACACCCGAAGGGGTAGAGAAAGTCTACTCTGTCGTAGATTCCCGCCACCTTCGAATGATAGAGCAACGGAGGAAAACCCCAGCCTTCGCCCAAAGTCCACGCTCTGGACGGCGCGGCAGGGTCAATCCTTCTGATGATGAGGTCGGGATCGACTGCAAAGAGGGTTCCGGGAGCAGTCAACCTGAGAAAGTCATAAGCCGAGCCGAAGGCCAAGCAAGGCTGAAACAGGATTAGCACCAGGGCTAGTAGCGGCACGGCCGAGCAATGCCTGGGCGCTGATTTGTCAGAGTGGAAGCAGCAGCTATGGCGCCGCCCTTTGAAGGTGGTCGTGGCGCACCCGGCTTGCGTTGAAACTTGATCTAGGTTGCTATCCGGGCTCCTTGCCAGTGTCATTCCGGCCGCTCCTACCTGAAGACCGATCCGAGAATGATTGCCAGCGTGCTGATAGGTGTAGCTTCAGAAACATCCTCTGCTGTCTTGTTCATGTTGCGGATTGCACGGCGGGCTTCAAAGTATAGTTCCGGATCGTTGATCAATCGGCCGACGGCTCCCCTGCCGGACTGAATACTGCTGGATATTCCACGCATGTCTCTCACGAGGCCGTGAGTATCTCGATAAAGGGCTTCGTCGTTGACCAGCTTGCCAAGGGTTCCTCTTCCTACTCTGATGTCCTTGGTCACGCTTTCAAGATCATCAACAGTTTTGTTGATCCTATCCCTATTCCGGGTAACGATCTCGTTCGTCCCCTTTGTGGTGCTGTCAGTATTGTCCACGATCCTGTTTAACTTTTCCTTATTTCTGGCCAAGATTTCCCTCAACTCCTTTGTGGCACTGTCCGTATTGTCTACGGTTTTGTTTATCTTTTCCTTGTTCCTGGCCAAGATTTTGCTTAAGTCGCCGAATGACGCATCTGCATTGTCAACGATTCGGCCTATCTTTACCGAGCCTTTTTCGTCAATGAGTTGTCGGCGTGCCTCGCGGGTGAGGACTTGCAGGTCTTGAGCCACCACCCCTATTGTCTCGAATACTTTTTCTGTGTCCGTGGGTTTTGCGACCATCCTGATCGTTTCACCGGGCTTTAGTTTACGGGCATTGGGTTTCCCGGGCTCAATAACGAGAAATTTATCGCCCAAAAGTCCCTTTGTGCGGATGTAAACTCGGGAGTCTTCCGGTATTACATTCTTGTATGCATCTTTTATTTCCATGAGGACTAGGGCCTGGCTCCTCTCGGAATCAAAGAGAATATCCTTCACACTCCCCACCCTGATGCCGGCAATTTGCACCTGCGCACCCGGAGACAGGCCTTCCACCGAGCGGAAGTGCGCCTTGAGGAGGAATCCCTCCTGAAAGCTGACTTCCAATACCCTGAACCAGACGTAGGCAGCGATGGCAAGACATGCCAAAAACAAGAGCCCTACCTTCGCTTCCAATGAGAACCTGTTCATTCGGCTGCGGCCTTCCTCTATTACTCAACCACGATCGGCCCGGTTGGCGAACCTGTGATGAACTGCTGAATGAGCGGATCAGTGCTGCTCGTTATCTCTTGCGGCGCACCTTCGGCCGCTATTTTGCCGTTGAAAAGAAGCATGACCTCGTTGGAGACTTTCAGGACTCCCTGAATGTCGTGACTTACGAGCACATACGTACTGGTGCGATCCAAGTGTGTTGAGACTATCAGCCTGAAGATCAGCCCTTGGGTGATCGGGTCCAGCCCACTGGTCGGCTCGTCAAAAAAGACGATGTCGGGTTCCAAAGCCAAGGCCCGTGCCAGACCTACCCTCTTGCGCATTCCGCCTGACAGTTCCGCCGGAAACTTGTTTTCGTGTCCGCTCATGCCGACTTTGGCCAGCTTATCCCGGACGACCCTTTGGATCGCCGTTTCACGCAGGCGGAGATGCTCTCTGAGTGGAAAAGCCACATTCTCCCGCACCGAGAGCGAATCAAAGAGAGCCCCATCCTGAAACAGCACACCGAAGCGCCGACGGATCTTGTTGAGCTTAGCGTGACTCATGCCCACGATGTTTTCTCCGTCAATGAATATGGCTCCTCTATCCGGCTGCTCCAGCCCGATCATAAGCCTGATCAGAACCGATTTTCCCGCACCGGACCCGCCTATGATTGTTGTGACGGACCCTGCTGTTATCTCGAAACTTATCCCGTCCAGGACCTTCTGACCGCCGTACCACTTGTGGACGTTCTCCACCCGGATCATTGAATTTCCTGAACCAAAGTGTCTACGTGGACCGAAACATCAGCACTGTCATAAAGTAATCCGAAATCAGCACCAGAACGGATGAAACTACCACGGCAGTGGTAGTGGCTATCCCGACTCCTCTGGCCCCTCCAGTGGCGTAAAACCCCTTGTAACAGCATACAAGGGATGTTATCAGCCCGAATACCACCGACTTGATCAAGCCCTCGGTGATGTCTTCCGAGACCAGGTAGTACTGAACTCCGGACATGAACGTGCCGCGATCCACGCCCAAATACTCGATGGATAGCAAATATGCTCCAACCATGCCGGCGAAGCTGAAAATAAGGGCCAGCAGCGGAGCGGATACTGTCGCAGCAAAAATCCGCGGCACCACGAGATACTGGACAGGTTCCACGGCCATGCTGCTCAGAGCATCTATCTGCTGGGTATTCCTCATGCTCCCAAGCTCCGCGGTCATGGCGGAACCGACGCGGCCGACGAGCATGAGTGCGCTGATAACCGGACCCAACTCTCGGGCGAGTGCCAACGCCACGGTAGCGCCTACCATGCCTTCAGCGCCGTAACGATGCATGCCGTTGTAGCCCTGCAAAGCGCTCACCATGCCAGTGAAGGCGCCCGTCAAGACAATCAAAAAGACCGACTGGGTTCCAACAAAATCCAATTGACGGACGAATTCGTGAATGCGCAACGGGGGCCTTATCAGCCACATGAAACTCCTGCCCAAGAGGATCAAGATCCGGCCCACTTCTTCTAGAAAGAGACGAATCACATCCACCAAGCCGACCAGCGGAGACCCAATTAAAGCGGGAAACCTCACCACTGCCATCCTTGGGAAAACTTCAACCTCTAAAATGAGGTATTGTCCAAACTGTCACCAAATGGTCATCTTATGAGACGGCTACTTTGTCAGAGGACGCCCTGTCATCGCAGTGTCATCCCAGCGCTGAACACCGGCAGGAAGTATTTTAACGCAACCGTTCACAGGTGGGTCATTAATGCCATATCGAGGTTTGTGGCGGATAGACGCTATTTTACACATCTTTTTAATCTTATGTTCCGCTCCGTATCCCGTGGCGCAGGCATCGCGCGTCCACCCGCAACTAATAGCCTTAACATGGCAGCCCGTGAATCGTTTACGTTTAACGATCATCCAGCCATTAGCCGTCTGGTTGCGCTATTCTAATCTAGATATTTAGAAAATGTCAATATCTTTATGATAAGAAGAATATATTCAGGACACACATTTGATATATCGATCAACAACTTAACAATACTTCGGATAATCGCGCGAGGATCAGGAGCCAAAATCACGTGAATAGTTCGAGGCAGCACCAGAGGCTATACCTCTGTGCAAGTCGCCGCATCTTCCGGAAAGAGAGAGCCTGGAAAGGTCTCCACGGAAAAAGCCATTGCATAGGGTTCAGCGTAATGATATGGTTGTCTCTTGTAAACAGAAAGTTAATTATTTCAGCCATATAACGGAGCAGTTATGCCTTCAGCCGACTTTGTCCATCTCCATCTACACACCCAGTACTCTCTCCTGGATGGCGCAATTCGAATCCCTGACCTCATCGCAAAAGTCAAAGAATACAAAATGCCTGCCGTCGCGGTTACCGACCACGGAAATCTGTTCGGAGCGATGGAGTTCTATACACAGGTGCAGGCAAGCGGCATCAAGCCTATCATAGGGTGCGAGGTATATGTGGCGCCCGGTTCCCGCTTCGAGCAATCTGCGAAGGTGGGTGAAACGACCTCCTATCATCTGGTTCTTTTGTGTGAAAACGAAAAAGGTTACCGCAACCTTTGTAAGCTCGTGACCAAGGCATATCATGAGGGATTTTACTACAAGCCGCGCATTGATCGGGAGCTACTGGAAGAGCACCACGAAGGGCTGGTTTGTTTGAGCGGATGCCTATCCGGTGAAATCCCTTCCCGTATCCTTGCAGGCGACAAGAAGGGGGCCTTGAAATGCGCTTCCTGGTACCGCGATATCTTCACCCCTGAACGCTACTATCTGGAATTACAAGAGAACGCCATTGAAGATCAAAAGAAGGCTAATCGGGCCCTCATTGATCTTGCAAAGAAGCTCGACCTGAAAGTGGTTGCGACCAATGACTGTCACTACCTGGACCGAACTGATCACAGGGCTCACGAGATTCTGCTCTGCATTCAAACCGGCAAGAAACTCGACGATACCAAGAGGCTGAGTTTCAGTTCCGACCAATTCTTTTTCAAGTCGCCGGAGAGAATGGCCGCGGACTTTCGTGAGATTCCCGAAGCTTTAAAGACTACGAAGCTGATTGCAGAAAGATGCTCGCTTCTGCTGGAGTCCGGCCAAATTCATATGCCCCGCTTTGATCCGGGAAACGGCAAAGCGTTGAGAGACTGTTTCAAAGAGGAGGCGGAAGCTGGTTTTGGAAGACGCCTTGCGATATTACAGGAGCGAGGAGCCGTCGATTCCGCCAAGGAACAAGAATATAGAGAGAGACTTGACTATGAAATCCGCTTGATTCAAGAGATGGGATTCTCAGGGTATTTTCTCATCGTCGCTGATTTCATCGGATTTGCTCGCAAGCACGGCATACCCGTCGGACCCGGGCGAGGATCCGCTGCCGGTTCGCTAGCGGCCTATTCATTGGGGATCACCGATATAGATCCGATCCGTTACAATCTCCTGTTCGAGCGTTTCCTAAACCCCGAACGTAAGAGCATGCCTGATATTGACGTAGATTTCTGCATGCAGGGCCGTGACCGGGTTATCGACTACGTGTCGCAGAAATACGGCAGGGACAAGGTCGCTCAAATCATCACCTTCGGTAGAATGCAGGCCAAGGCTGTTGTAAGAGACGTCGCCCGTGTGCTTGGATTCCCTTATGCAGAAGCAGACCAGATCGCGAAGCTGATCCCGGACACCTTGAAAATGACCCTCGACAAGGCCCTTAAAGAAGAGCCACGTCTTAGAGAAATGATGGCCCGGCCTGAAGTGGCTGAGTTGATCGAGACCGCGCGTTCCCTGGAAGGGTTGACTCGCCACGCTTCCACGCACGCGGCCGGGATTGTCATCTCGGATAGACCGCTTGTGGAGCATCTTCCCCTTTACCTTGGGAACAAGAAAGAGACTCTCACCCAGTTCGACATGACCTGGGTGGAGAAAATCGGCCTAGTGAAGTTTGACTTTCTCGGACTCAAGACTCTTACGGTAATAGACCAGGCACTGCGTTTGATAGAACACTCCCGCGGGAAGGCTTTGGACATCGGTATGATTCCCCTGGACGACTCAAAGACCTTCGACCTGCTATCACGAGGGGACACTTTGGCCGTGTTCCAGCTCGAATCGTCGGGCATGAGGGAGGTGTTGACCAAGTTCAAACCGTCTGTTTTCGAAGATCTGATAGCGATCAATGCGCTATATCGGCCGGGACCCTTGGAATCCGGCATGGTGGACGACTTTATCAACCGGAAGGATGGCCGGACGGCCATCGAGTATCCTCTGCCGCAGCTTGAACCCATACTTAAGGAAACTTACGGCGTAATCGTGTACCAGGAACAGGTAATGAACATCGCCACGCTATTGGCGGACTATTCACTCGGAGAAGCGGACCTGTTGCGCCGGGCCATGGGAAAGAAAAAGGTCGAGGAGATGGCCGAACAGAAAAGCCGCTTTCAGAAGGGCGCGGCCAAAAACAAGATCGACCCGGATAAGGCGACGTATATATTCGAACTCATGGAAAAATTCGCTGGATACGGCTTCAACAAGTCGCATTCGGCAGCGTACGCCATGGTGATGTATCAGACGGCATATCTGAAGACGCACTATCCCGCGGAATTTATGGCAGCCCAGCTCAGTTGCGATGCGGGAAATACGGACAAGGTGACCGTTTACGTATCCGAGTGTCGCAACATGGGCATTGAGATTCTCCCTCCCCATGTCAACGAGTCGTACCAGGATTTCCACGTGGTGGACCAAAAGATAATTTTCGGGCTGGCCGCGGTAAAGAACGTGGGGGGAGGGAGCAATAAACTCGATCCTCGAAGCCCGTCAGGAAGGAGGGCCGTTCTGCGGTCTTCCGGATTTTGCCGACGAGTGACCTGCGAAAAGTGAACAAGAAAGTGGTTGAAAGCCTAATAAAGTCTGGCGCCTTTGACGCAATGGGACCTTCCAGGCGGGCCATGATCGAAGCTCTTGATGTCGTGTTCGAACAGGCAGCGAACTTTCAAAGAGAAAAGAAAGAAGGCCAATTCAACCTCTTTGCCGCGGAATGTGTGCCCGGTGAAGAAGCAAATTTTCCTGAATCCCGCATCCCGGATATTCCCGAGTGGGACAATCCACGAAACTCAATCATGAAAAGCAGGCAATGGGCTTCTACCTCACCGGTCACCCGCTGGTAAACTACGAAGACCTCATCCGGAGGTACGTCAACGCGTTCGCAGACAAATTGGGCTCACTGGCGGAGGCATCTACCGTGAAAATGGCCGGCCTCGTCAAAAAGATCAAGGAGATCAACACCAAGAAAGGTGAACGCATGGCCTTCATCGCGTTGGAGGACCTCACCGGAGTTACAGAAGTGACGGTCTTCTCGGATCTTTACAGCCAACGTCGAGAGTTGCTCCGATCAGGAGAAACCGCTGGTAATTTCCGGCATTCGAGAAGGAGACAGAGATTCACCAAAGGTGTTGGCTCAGGAGATTTATCGGATCGAAGAGGCCCCGCGGCGTTTCAGCAGGGGAATGCAGATAAGAATATCCACACTCGGAGCAGATCCGCATCAGATCAGGGACCTGAAGAGGATTCTTGCCAGACACAAGGGCCGCCTTCCCGTAAGGCTTCATGTGGTTATACCGAACCGCACGGAGACTATTATCAATCTTAATGCGGTTTCGTGCGACCCTTCAGAGGAACTGTTGGCCGAAGTCCAGGGCACCCTGGGCTATCAGGCCATATCGTTTGAATAGAAGTGGAATCAGCCCCATGTTACGAGACTCATTGAGAGCGGATTAAATAGGTACGGGTGGAAGGGAAGAATTCTGATGCTGTAGGCGTAAATTCCCGTCTCATCGCACGGTATGGTTCCCTCGAAACGCCAGACCCCTTCGGATGGCTGCTCAACGCTGGCCATCGCGGTAATATTGCGGTTTATCATTTTCTCGGAATCCTGGCCCACACTCCCGTGGCAAAGATCTACTGTGACCTCCTCATGCCGTAGAGTGCCAAGCTGGACGGTGGCTGTGACATTGAGATCCTCACCCAAAGCCACGTGATCTCCACTGGGCAGCGAAACATCCAGAATTTTAACGTCCTTCCAGAGATTGCGAATCTTCTGCTTCCAGTCCCTGAGTTCGCGGGCCCGTGCAAGACGGTTTTCCCCCAGAATTTGATCCGCGACGCCGGCTTGCATGTAATAGTCCCCCATGTACTCTTCTATCATCCTGTGTGAATTGAAGCGCACGCAGATCCCGGCCATGCTGTTTTTCATCATCTCGATCCAGGCATGCGGATGGCCGTCCGGTCCACGGTCGAAAAACAGTGGAATGACCTCCTTTTCCAGAAGATCGTAGAGCGCCGCGGCGTCCACCTGATCTTGGTACGCGGTGTCCTCATACTCCTCGCCACGACCTATGGCCCATCCGTTGGTCCCGTCATAGGCTTCAGGCCACCAGCCATCGAGTATGCTCACGTTGAGCGCGCCGTTGGCCGCGGCCTTCATGCCGGAGGTGCCGCACGCTTCATTGGGTCGCCTCGGAGTGTTGAGCCACACGTCAACTCCTTGGACCAGATATCGAGCGATGTTGATGTCATAGTTCTCCAGGAAGATGAGCTTGCGGCGGAAGCCTTCCGAGCGGGCCTGATGCACCACTTGTTTGATCATCTCCTTGCCTAAGCGGTCCTGTGGATGCGCTTTGCCTGCGAAGATGAACTGCACCGGTCGGCGCTTATCAGAGATGAGCCGAAGCAATCGGTCCGGGTCAGAGAACAACAGGCCCGCGCACTTGTACGGAGCAAACCTGCGGGCAAACCCTATCGTCAGAGCTTCCGGATTAAGGAGTTCCAAAGCCCGCCGTATGTCCACTGCAGATCCAATGCTGTAGCCTCCAACGGACTTTATTTTGGCCAGGAATCGGTTGCGGCAGAAGACCACGAGGCGCTCCCTGCGAGTCTCGTGAACCCCCCACAGACTCATCGTGGGGTATATTGTAAATTCGAGACCAGATTTTCGTGTTGTCCGGTTCTTCAATCCATCCTTCACCAAGGTAGCGGCCCAAGAGGTCCGACATCTCTTTGGATAGATACGACGGTATGTGGACCCCGTTGGTCACGTAACCGATGGGTATGTCCTCCTCTTCCACATGTGGCCAAAGGCTGCCCCACATTTTCCTGGAAACCCGGCTGTGAAGCTCGCTGACAGCGTTCACTCCCCTGGACATACGCAGAGCCAGGACAGCCATTGACAAAGGCGAACTCCGATCGTCGGGGTTTTGGCGGCCCAAGTCCAAGAGATCTTTCACCGTCATGCCGAAAGATTCCATGTATCCTGTAAAATACTGGTCAACCAGTTCAGGAGGGAAAAGATCTATGCCCGCGGGCACAGGGGTATGGGTAGTGAAGACTGTGGAGGCCGCTACAGTCTCGAGAGCTACGTCGAAGGGGACCTTGTATGTGATCATGAATTGACGGACACGCTCCATAGCCGCGAAAGCCGCGTGCCCCTCGTTGAGGTGGTAGACAAACGGCCAGAGACCTAACAAATGCAGAGCCCGGGCTCCGCCTATCCCAAGCACAATCTCCTGCTGGATCCGCATTTCCGGACCGCCGCCGTACAGTTCGGCAGTGATTCGCCTGCTGCTCTCCGAGTTGGAAGGGTGACTCGTGTCCAGCAGGTAAAGCGGGATCCGGCCCACTTGAATCTTCCAGATCAGAATCTTTACCTTGGTCTTACCGAGCTCAAGATCGAAAGATGCTTGATTACCGGTCCCATCCAGAACATGCGAGAGCGGAAGATTGAAGAAATCGTTGTCCGGATAAGATTCCTGTTGCCAACCATCAACATTCAGGTACTGCTTGAAATAGCCTTTCTGGTACAGCAGCCCCATACCTATGAGTGGAAAGCAGAGGTTGGAAGCGCTCTTAAGGTGGTCCCCCGAAAGGACGCCGAGTCCACCCGAGTAGATGGGCAATGATTCGCACAGTCCAAATTCCATGCTGAAATAGGCTATGCGGTAATCAATGGGTCTTTCCAGATTGAAAGAGTAGGTTCCAGCGTTGTTGATATAGTCTTCGAAAGCGCTCTCGGCTTCCTGTATTCTGTCCATGAAGGACGCTGTCCTCGATGATTTCCCGTGTCCGTTCCGGGGAGAGATTGCCGAGAAGCATGATCGGATTGTGGTCGCACTCCTCCCACAGTTCAGGGTCGAGGGATTGAAAGAGGCGGTGCACATCGGGATTCCACGTGTACCAGAGATTCATTCCGATAGTTCGCAAAGCTTGCAGTTCATCAGGGAGATCCGGTTTTACGATCAGGTGGCGCAGTTTCATGGACACCCCTCTTTTATTGAAAGCTCAAAGGTATTGCAGGCAGCACAATATAACAGGATCACAAAATGTGTCTAACAGGAGAATGAGAGCGCTGTCAATCGCGGTAACACGGCAACAGCCAAAAGTTCCGTCCGATTTGCGGGAATGACAGCGCCACCCCACTTTCGCGGTCCCCTAAGAAAACCGAAGTACCTGCAACTCAACACACAAGGGGGGTCTTGACTTAACAGGGCGAGCAATTGCGAATAGAGCTTTTCTTTGCCCGCCAGTCAGTGAATGCTAACTGAATACTAACGTTTCAAGCCAAATTTTTTCTTGACATCTTCAAATCTCGTTCGTTATAGTGAACTTGCATTTTTTTGCTATCCCGATTCTCTCACACATCGAGTTTTTGACCATGGGGTAAAGTGGATTCGTCGGCCCTATGTCGACTCAGACATAAGCCCTCAGGGGAGATTAGGGAGTTTCGGAGGGTGTGCGTCTTTAAGGTGGGGGTTCAGTAGATTTTTTTGCACATTCATTTCCTGCCACGGGGGTGAAGTCGATTCATCGGCTTCAAAGGGTCAATTGCGCGCGGTTGTCTTGTGATGGGGGTTCACATGGTTTCTCGTTGTGCATCGCTCTTGGTCATAGCATCCTGCATGATTTGTATATGCGTCGGGACAGTTTTCGCCGGTGGGACTACTGCAGGTACAGATTCTGCTGGTAAGGGTTCCACTCCGCAGGCTAAGTCTAATGGAACCACCACTTCTGGCAAGTCACCTTCACCTGAAGATCTTGTCCCAGGCTTGTCCTGTTTTGAAATGCCTTTAAGTTCGCAGTCTAAGTCTAATCAACCGATGAGCCTCGATCTGTCCGGGGCAGAAAACACCTGGTTTTACGGGTATTACGGACAGACTCGGTTCGAGGGGTTTCTTCGGCGATTATGACGTGGATGCGAGTTCCACAGGGGGTCTTTTTGCATCTCTCAACGGGTGGGTAGGCAACCCCCTGCAGCAGGTGTTTGTAGCCAACCCTTCCACAGCGGCAACCGCTGCCCCCCCGACACAGCCGGACATTGCGAATGCCCTGGTGAGTGGCACCAATGCAGCTACCTCACAGATGCTCCTGAACATCAACCCCAAGTACGGAAATGACTGGCTGACTCTGAAGGCACGGTACACCATAAATGCGTACAGTACCTCCTCGGCTCAAGGATCGTTTGCGGTGATATCCCCGGGGCAACTGACAATGTGGCAGATCATGGCCAATACGCCTATCGCGGCCATTACAGCGGGCAAGGTAGTTTTTCAGAAAGGTTGCAGCCTGGAGTTCTCGGGGAACCGGACATCGGAGTACCTGATGCTGCACAGAGATTTCTGTGTTCCGGACATTCTGGGGTGTTTCGTTGCTTCCGGATTGTTGCCGAAGAAGGTCATGTCCTGGTTTAATCCCCGCTTCTGGCCTCGTTACAAAACCCCGGAAGACAAAACCAGTGGCACAATGGCGGACAATCCCGAGTATCGGTTCTTTGGCGGCGATTCCAAGAGCAATAAGAGTATTTTTAGGCTGAGGGACGACGCTCAAGACCAAGACAAGGATTTTACGGAACATTAAACAGACCCCGGCAGAAAAAGATGAACATGACAAGCATTGGCCCACCGATGACGATGCTTATGCTTGGGGTCACACAGGGCCCGGATGTCTACGGATCGGATTTGGTTTCTTCCCCTGGGAGACACCAAACCCCTTTCCCAACGCCACGTCATCCTTGCCGATTCTCCCCGCTGCTACAGTTACGTCCTTGTGGAACATCAACGACATTGGTGCCAATTCAGTGAACAACCTCATCGGTACGGTCACCTATTGCTCGACGGATCTCGAATTCGGCATTGGATGCCTGCGCTCCAACTACCATCAAGGGCCGGAATTGCAACCCTTGCAAATGGCACCCCTGCCAGTCGTTGCACTCCGTAATCAGACACCGACTTTCGAGCGCTATATAACGGAAGGATGGGCCTATCTCAAGTACAGCAATGGACAATTCTTACTTAATACAGAACTGGACTGGTTCAACCGCGTTTATCGGTTTCAGCGATCCCTCAACGGCACATTTTTTGGCCTACCGGACAATACTGACGGCAGTGGAAGCCTGTTCGCCTCCAAATATTGGGAAAGCTGGCGCTATATGGCGGAGGCCTCGGCCATGTTCGGGCCGCTAGTCACCAGGGTTTTCTATTGCTTCATGCCCGGGCCCGACAGGCGCCACGGGGTCTATATCGACAGGCAGCCTTTTATTCAAGAATTGCCTCAGCAGGCTTTTGGCTTATTCGATCCATACTCGAGTCTTCTTTCATACAGATTCGGTGCCGGCGTAAACGCGCCGGGCCATATTTCCGACGCCTCTGTTTTCGCTGTAAAGTTGGACTATGCTTTGGCGGCCAATCTATTCCTGGAGGGGTCTCTGCTGTATGCTATTAGAAACTCGCATGGCTATGCGATGGGCTTTGTTCGGCCCGATATCTCGGCTGTCACAGTTGCCAAGAATTTCGGGAACGTGGTCTACGCTGAGCCACCAGGGTCAACCCCCACCATTCCGGCCCCGTCCATACCTGAGCGGGACCTTGGGTGGGAAGCAACGACGGCGATTCTTTGGGAACTGTTAGAGGGATGGGCTGTGTCAGCCCGAGTCTCTTGTTGGCGGCCGGGGAAGTGGTTCAACTACGCTTGCATCGACAAGGGCGTCCTAAATTGGGATCACCCTTCCGCTGCCAACGGCTGGGGGGTGAGGCCTGACAGGGTCATTGATCCCGTTATCTCATTCGAGATTTCGCTAGGAGCCACCTATTGACCATCCAGCGATACCTACTGGATCGAACTGTGACGTGCCACTTGGCCGGTTCTAACGCGTCAGATGGAGGAGAGCCGGATTCGCGACGGCGAACCGCGCGGCTTCAAAGGTCATATCAAGGGTCTCCTGGAAACCGTCGCTGGGCCTTTGCCAGTCCAACGATTACAGAAGTTCGCTCAGACTGAAAAGGGTCTGAGCGGAGCGCAGCTTACCGCATAGAGGTATTCATGAGAATGTTCAATGATGTTCCAACGCTACTCAAGGACATGCCACTGAATTCGGCCATTCTCGTTTTAGTGGTGGTCGCATTTGGGGCATTCCTCGCACCGAACGATTCGAGTGCGCAAGCGGTACCACCACGTGTTCAGGGCCTGATGATAAACAAGCCGCTGGTGCCACCGCCCGAGCCTCCTTTGCAGAAGGAAATTCAAGCTGTTCGGGCCAAGACGCGATCCCTCGAGCGAAAAATTGGAGTGACATTTCCATTAGCGCAGGCGAACTGGCCTCCGCCCAAGCCACCCAGCCCGGGTGGGGTGATTGAAAATATGCAAAAGAAGATCAATGAGTTGGACGCAAGGGTAAAGTATTTAGAAGGGCAGATCGAAAAAACAAAGAGAGGTAAGAAATGAGCAGTCTGGGTATTGTGACCGACGCGAACGTGTCCCAAATTAGACCAGGCCTGTGCTTGGTCGGCTTTCAGTATGTGGAAGCAACAATGGGGCCAAGCCATACTGGCGGGGGAGAGTTTTCGGAAACGAAAACCGTAAGCGTTCCCGCTTCAACCACTCATGTCCACATAGGAATCACAGGCGTGCGCATGATAGGCGGCACAGAAGATGATCCCAAGTATGACGTCTTTAACGGGATGACGTTCAAGGTCAACGTGATCAGCCTTGCAGCCGGCACTCTCAACTTTAAAATCGAGGCGCAGTTCATACCAGGTTCGCTATCGGCTCCCTGGTTTGGCTACCTCTCCGCAACCATAATGTGTTTTGGTCCATGCGGCTAGGCCCAAGGAATTCGTCTAGCTCAGTCATCTGTCTCCCAAGCTGAAAAGCGAGGCCGGCGTCGCGTCTGGTCATCGGCGTGGCGCGAGCGAAAAGAGGCTTAGGTTGGAAGGCATGGCACGGCGCGTAAGCGAGGAACGGTGGAGTAGCTTGGTAAGGGCATGCTCCCGTGTCTGGCGAGATTCCCCTGCTTTGGCGGGTTCGCGGTACAAGGCGTCAATTTCAATAAGTGCCGAGACAGCAGGCTTTGTTACATTTAATGCGTCGAGCACGTGTTTCCAAGCTTCAGTCCAGTCTTCAATCAGGGGAAGGCAAGGCCATGGCAAAAATCGACGCTCAATACAGTTTTTGTTCTTATCCGAAAGAATCGTATGCGTTTGTATGCAAGCCTCGGAATCAGTGACCAATCAGCAGGGGTTGATCTCAACCCAACAACCGTAGGAGGGAAGGGATATGGCACTGTCAATAGGGACAGTAACGGGATCAGGAACCGGCTCTGGAAGTGTGCGAGATCTGGCAATCAGGGTTGCGGAAGACCCGGACCTTGCAGAAATGATCAAAAAAGACCCTGTCAAAGCACTAGAACACCTGGCGACTCCACTTCAAACTGACGTGCTCCTGTATCGGATCGTCGTAGGATCACTTGGGGCCGCAGTGATCATCACCCTGATCGGTGCGGTTCTACTTGTTGCATTGGACAAAGATGCACCGCAAATTCTTATCGCTATCGGATCGGCTGCGGTGGGTGCGCTGGCCGGTCTTCTGGCCCCGACGCCGGTCCGTACCTAGGAGACTGTTGAGTAATCTCGCGTTCGTACGACTTTACCGAATTAGTGGCGCAACGGTGCCTAGTGTGACTACGTGTCTCATGAGTTGCCGAGGAAAAAAACTTAGTATGTGAGACTCCTAAGAGCCGGGATGACCTATGGGAGCGATGGCCGGAGCCTCAGCGCAGAATGATGATGCCAATGGATCTGACTGCGTGACAGTCTCCTACGTGAGTCGCTCAACCACCTCTTTGAGAACTCATTTCAGGTTCCAGGAGACCGCACGAAAGGGAGGGGGAAATGAAAGATACCGTCACCGACCCGCAGACGGGAGACATCTTTAAGCTCCGCAAAGAAGAGCGGCCCGACGCGATTACTGCCATGTGGAGCGGAATCTACTTGTTGCTGATGCTGGCCCTCTTTTTCTGGCTGTTGTTCGATACATGGATGGGGCAGCACACGCTGGCACGCATATTAGGCTATACGGCCGTCGAGCGCCTCAACGTGCCGACGTTTCGCCTCCTGGCGTACACCCTCATCGGCGGAGCCCTGGGCGGCATCGTCAACGGCATCCGTAGTCTTCTGTTCTGGCACAGTGATCAACAGGCTTTCAGCCGGCGTTTTGCCTGGAAATATATAACCTATCCGTTTCTGGGGACGACACTGGCCCTTTTTGTCTACGCTATCATCCGCAGCGGCATGGCAGCCTTTGGTGGGGACTTTGCGGCCCAGGCGACCGGGACAAGTCAGTCCTTCTCCGCACTGGTGGTGGGTGCACTGGCCGGGTACGGTTCTCGACAGGTGTTCATATGGCTGGACGCTCGCGTCAAAGATCTGTTCAAGACCACCACACCGGATGAGCCGGGTGAAGTGCAGGTACCGGATTTGACAGACAAGACAAAAAAAGAGGCCGAGGACGTGCTGAAAGCTCGCAACCTTAAAGGGGGCAATGTCAGCGAGGAGGCTACCGCGGATGCTGACAAAGAAGGCAAGGTGATAAAGCAAACACCTGGGCCGGATTCCTCTTTAGCCAGTGGAGGCGCCGTTGACATTACTATTGGCGTCAAGAAGCCGAGAGCGCCGAAAGGAGGCGAATAGCGCTCAAACAGGTGACTTCACGCTGCGAGGGCAAGCCCGCTTTATACCGATGCGCAATCTAAGCGGCGACACTATAGCAGCAGCCGGCAGGGACGCAGGTCCTCTATAGACGGTCCCGCGGAGAGCGCGGGGACACCGCAGTATTTACTCGCATGAAAGCGAATTCCTATTAAAAACCCGTTCCCGGTTGCCGCTAGATTGTATTCATGGTGCCACGGATGTGCGAAGCTCATCCGTGCACGGACGAGCCAGAGCGCACGTCCGTGGCACCAATACGTGGAGCATTTTCATCATGCGTTGTAGCTCTCTCGCTATGAAGTAACGCCTCAGGCTAAGGCGTTCACAATTGATCTATCACCTTCCTCAACTTATTTTGCACCTCGTCGGCCAAATCTCGCAGGCCGGGATTGTTGATGGCCAGCATGGATGCAATCGGATCTATCGCGGCGACTTCGGTCTTTCCGTCCGCGGTTTCTTTGGACGATTACGTTGCACGGCAACATTACGCCGATCTTGTCTTCGGCTTGCAGGGCCTTGTAGGCAAGGGGCAGGTTGCACGCGCCGAGGATTCTGTATTTTCGAAAATCAACATCGAGTCTTTTCTTGAGCGTCTGCTGGACATCGATTTCCGTAAGTGTACCAACTTCCATGGCGGAAAGCGCCACAACGAAGGCTGAAATTTGTGTGTAAAGATGTGAGGGCTTGGCTGTTCTTCATGATTGTATAGAGATCGAACGGATGAAGGAGTAAGCCATGCCCCCGAAGAACAAGAATACGAGTACCTGTTTCGGTAGTTCACGAGATTTGTTCCGGGTTGGATGTGCACAAGAAGACGGTTTGCGCCTGCCTTCTTGGGTCTGACACCAGCGGAGAAGTGCGAGGTGATGGAGTTTGGGACCTTTACGGATGATTTGAACCGGCTCAAGGAATGGTTGATCGAGCGGGAGTGCCCTGTGGTGGCGATGGAGAGGACCGCTCCTTATTGGACGCCAGTTCACAACATATTGGAAGGATTTTTTCAGGTCATCCTGGTAAATGCTCGGCACATGAGAAACGTACCGGGTCGCAAGACTGACTTGTCCGACAGTAGATGGCTTGCGGGTCTGTTGCGTCATGAGCTTCTCAAGGCGGCGTTCCTTCCGGCTGTTACACATAAACCCCGTGGTTTCAAGTATATGTTTGCAAATCTCGAAAAAATGGCCAATATTCTTTAACGGGCGAGTATTAATTTCGTCAAATTAGTTAGAAGCAAATCGCAAAGAGCATTGAGGAGGTAAGGCAAAGGCGAAGGAGTGACGATGATGATAAGGCGAACACACATACTTGTGATTTTAATCGCATTGGCAATGATTGCATATATACCGAATATTAGTTCGGCGCAGAATGGTCAACCGACCCAGGCCCCAAGCAGCCAGACGGCTCGGCAGGCTCCTCAGCCGGTGGGCGGCATCGCTACTGTCATCGGAGTCGACCAGCCGGAAAATTGCCTCCGAATCAGGAGTGGTCCAGGGAGTTCCTATGACATAATCGGGTGCGTCAATATCGGACAGCAATTGAAAATTACAGGAGTTTGGACCTCAAATGATTGGGCGCAAACAGCAGACAACGG
Source organism: uncultured delta proteobacterium (assembly GCA_963828085.1). GTDB lineage: Bacteria > Desulfobacterota > Desulfomonilia > Desulfomonilales > Desulfomonilaceae > CAWBBA01. The sequence goes on along the minus strand of CAWHDO010000035.1, from coordinate 78,759 downwards.
TTGGGTCTATGGGCCGGAAATCCAGACCGATTTACGTCCTCCTCCGATGGCCTATTCCGGAGTCAGCGGCTACGCGGCCGTCGAAGAAGAGTATCCCGACGAATCTGTTGACTATTATGACGACGCATACCTACCGGATTATGGATACGAGACTTTCTGGTACGGCGGGGTCCCTGTATTCTTATACAGCGTGAACGTGTGGAACAGATCATCCGTGGTCGTGGCATCGGCACCGGGGGCCAAAGAGTGTGGAGTCACGATCCGCGATTTCGAACTAACGCTAACCTACGGGCTAACGTGAGGACTGGAACAGGGACCAACTTTACGACGCGAACGAACCGCAGCGCCGTTATCAACCGTTCCAATGTTTCGTCTCTCAACTCGGCCCGTTTCAATGCAAATGCCTTGCGTTCAAACGCGATTCGTTCGCGACGAAGTTACTTAACTCCTAAGACATTTCATATGAATAATGTCGGAGTGAGAAATTTTAGCACCGCACGAGTCAGAAGCTTTAGCATGCCACATGTGACTCCGCATATAAGCGGGTTCAGCGGTGTTGGCTCCCACATGGCGGCCCGCGTTGGAGGACGCCACAGATAATCGAATAAGAAGTGAATAGCTAATACTGCATTTCAGAAAGACCGGAAGCTGACATGATTCGAGCGGCGTCCGGTCTTTTTTGGGCCGTCACCTCTTAAAAGGCCAACTGTCGAGCCTCATCTTGATCTGACTATTGCATGGACCTGGTGAAGAAAGCCGCGCCAGCCTAAGATGAGTAAGCTTCCTGTTACTCGTGGTTACAGGCTGTCATTGCGAGCGGAGCGAAGCAATCTCCTGTGTCGGCCAAAGCTGAGATTGCTGGTGGGACCGGCATCTTGCCGGTCATCCCTAATAGACAGGCTGGAAGCCTGTCCCACCGATCACTCATCGCAATGACACAAGATCAGCAATTGGTCAGCGTAGCTGAGGGATCACTCCGAGAAGCACTTTTTCATTGCAAACTTCAGTTGTTGGAAGTAAAGTTTACGATCTATCCTTGTTGCAGAGAGTTTGGTTGTTTTGGGCCGCTCGCAAGTCGCCAACGCGTCGATGCGGTACAGGCTGCGGCGGAAAGGATCGGAGGCAATGGGTTCATGAATCTTCACGAATACCAATCCAAGGAGCTGTTGTGTTGCCGGGGAGTGGCAATTCCGAAGGGAACGGTCTGTTACGATCCTCTTGAGGCGCTGATTTCGGCACGGCAGTTCAAGAGTGACAAAGTGGTGCTCAAGGCCCAGGTTCATTCCGGGGGTCGAGGAAAGGCCGGCGGCGTGGCTGTTGTCTCCATGGATGAGGACATTCGCGCCAGGGCCGCTCAAATACTTGGGCAGCGACTTGTCACCAATCAGACGGGCCCTCAAGGAAAGCCTGTCAGCGCCCTCCTGATAGAGGAGGTGCTCCCCATAGACCGAGAGATGTACCCTCGGGGTTGTGCTTGACAGGAACACAGGCCGGGTAACAGTTATGTCGAGTTTTGCAGGCGGGGTTGAGATCGAAGCCCTTGCAAGGGAGTCCCCGGAGAAGATCTTCACAATTAGTGTTGATCCTGTCAGAGGGCTCGCGCCGTACCAGGCCAGGGCTATGGCATATCGGCTCTCTGACGACAAGACCCTTGCAGTACAGATCATGAAAATCATAACGGTTCTGTACCAGGTCTTTGTGGAATATGATTGCTCCCTGGCCGAGATCAATCCCTTGATCATTTCAGGGGATCGGGTCATCGCGCTCGATGCGAAGATCAATCTCGACGATCATTCGCTCTTCCGGCACCCGGAGATGGAGCGCTTACGCGACAGGTCCCAGGAGGACCTGCTCGAATTATCAGCCCGGAAGAACGGCCTGAGCTACATAAGGTTAAATGGCGACATCGGATGCATAGTCAACGGCGCGGGTCTGGCAATGGCAACCCTTGACCTGATTTCGCTCCACGGAGGCGCCCCGGCCAATTTCCTGGACGTCGGGGGTGGGGCAAGCGAGCAAGTGGTGGCCGACGCCATGAGCATTCTCCTGGATGACAAGAATGTGAAGGTTATTTTCATCAACATATTCGGCGGGATACTCCGATGCGACGTCCTCGCCCGCGGTGTCATCAAGGCCATCAAACAGCGTGGAACAGCCTTGCCGGTCATCGCGCGCATTGAAGGGACAAACATAGAGGAAGGCCGGGCACTCTTTGAGCAATCCGGCCTACCTGTTGAGATGATCCCTTCCCTGGATGACGCGGCCCAACTCGTTGTCGCAAAGGCCGCGTCTGTGTGATGCGAATTCGCATTCAAAACGGTAAGATTGGGGGAACCTTCTTTGTAAAGACGGTTGCCCCCGACCCTCTCCTCAAGAACTTTTAGCATTTGCCGGAATCCTCATTTTTCCTGCGGGAAAATGAGGATTCCGGCGAATGTTAGAGTTTCTTGGAGGGGGTCGGGGAGCCCCGCGAGACGTGGGGTTACAAGAAGGTCTTCCCCGATTCTTCCACGTTTGACTCATGGAGAATTGAGATGGCGATTATTGTCAATAGGGATTCACGGGTAATATGTCAGGGGATAACCGGGCGGAACGGTACTTTTCATTCCTTGGCCTGCCGGGATTACGGCACCAACATGGTCGGTGGAGTGACACCTGGTAAGCAAGGGGAGAAGGTGGACGGTATCCCTGTCTTCAACACTGTCTTTAATGCAGTGAAGGAGACCGGGGCGAATGTCTCGCTGATTTTTATCCCGGCTGCGTATGCCAAAGACCCTATTCTTGAGGCCGTGGATGCCGGGATTCGCGTAATTGTCTGCATAACCGAAGGTATACCACCCCTTGACACTGCATCAGCCCTTCACACGGTTCGTCAGGAAGGGAGATGCCTTATAGGGCCGAACACACCGGGGATCATATCTCCTAATGAGAAGTGCAAAGTAGGGATCATGCCCGGTTACATCCACATGCCGGGCCCTGTGGGTGTTGTTTCGCGATCCGGGACTCTCACTTACGAGGTGGTGGATCAGCTTACCAAGAACGGGGTAGGGCAGAGCACCTGCCTGGGACTCGGCGGGGACCCGGTGGTGGGATTAAGCTTCATTGATGTATTGAAGATGTTTCGCGACGATCCGGAGACCGAGGCTGTGGTCCTGATCGGTGAGATAGGGGGATCGGCAGAGGAACAGGCTGCGGAGTTCATCAAGAACGAGTTCGACAAGCCCGTGGCCGCGTACATTGCCGGGAGGCTTGCACCTCCGGGCAAGCGAATGGGGCACGCGGGCGCAATTATATCCGGCGGTTCGGGGACCGCTCAAGGGAAGATTAAGGCCCTCACAGAAGCCGGGGTAACCGTGGTTGATAATCTCACCCAGGTTGGTGCCGCAGCGAGGCAGATGCTTAAGTAGGCCAAATTCTGGGGGAACCTTCTTTGTAAAGAAGGTTCCCCCAGACCCCCTCCCAGAAACTTCTAACATTTGCCGGGAGAAGAAACGAAAGAGGAGACGTAAATGTCCGTGACGGAAGAGAGGTTCGAGGAACTCGAGCGAAGAGTGGCCGAATCCGATCAGGCAGGCGGCCCGGAAAAGATATCAAAACACCACCAGGCAGGAAAGATGACCGCGCGAGAGCGGGTCTTGGAACTTCTCGACAACGGCTCCTTTGAAGAGATGGACAAATTCGTGGCACACCGCTGCACGGATTTCGGAATGGCAAAGACCCAGATACCGGGGGAAGGCGTTGTAACGGGCTTCGGCCGGGTCAATGGCCGCGGAGTCTACGTCTTTGCCCAGGATTTTACCGTCTTTGGCGGCAGTCTCTCTTCACTCACGCGCAAAAGATATGCAAGGTAATGGACCTCGCGTACCGGAACGGCTTTCCGCTTATCGGCATCAACGATTCCGGCGGAGCGCAATTCAGGAGGGTGTGGAGAGCCTCGGCGGTTATGGGGAGGTCTTCTATCGCAACTGTACGCTCCTCGGGAGTGATCCCCCAGATTTCTGTCATAATGGGACCGTGCGCTGGCGGCGCTGTATATTCACCCGCGGTCACGGATTTCATCTTCATGACGGAAAAGACCAGCTACATGTTCATCACCGGGCCTCAGGTGATCAAGCAGGTCACCAGTGAGGAGATCGACCCCGAGAGCCTTGGCGGGGCCAAAGTGCACGGTCGCGTATCCGGCGTATGTCATTTCCATTATCCCACTGAGCAAGAGACGTTGGAGAGGGTGAAGGAACTCTTGTCATTCCTTCCGGACAGCAATCGGGTCCGGCCTCCTGTGGTAGCCAACGACGATCCGGTTGACAGAGTGATTCCCGATCTGGATTCAGTGATACCCGACAGCTCTCGCCAGCCGTACAACATGAAGAAGGTCATAGCCCCCGTGCTTGACAACGGGCACTTTATGGAGGTTCACCCTCATTATGCGCGTAACCTGATCACCGGCTTCGGAAGGCTTGGAGGGAGAACTGTAGGGATTGTGGCGAATCAACCCAACTGGCTTGCAGGATGCCTCGACATTGAAGCCTCAGTGAAATGCGCGCGTTTTGTGCGCTTTTGCGATGCATTTAATATACCTCTGTGGACTCTGCTGGACGTGCCGGGTTATCTGCCTGGTACCCAGCAGGAGCACGGAGGGATTATCAAGCACGGAGCTAAGATCCTCTATGCGTACGCAGAAGCGACTGTTCCCAAAGTCACTCTTATCACCCGCAAGGCGTACGGTGGGGTGTACGTGGTCATGTCCAGCAAGCATCTGCGTGCAGACATCAACCTGGCCTATCCGTCCGCGGAAATCGCGGTGATGGGACCCGAGGGCGCGATACAGATCCTTTTCCGCAAGGAGATCGCGGGGGCCAAAGACCCTGCGGCCCGAAGAGCCGAGCTTATTGCCGATTATGTGCAGAAGTTTGCCAGCCCCTATCGGGCTGCCCAACTCGGATTTGTGGACAGGGTGATCTTCCCGCGGGACACTCGTAAGGTTCTTATCAATGCCTTTGCCCAGTTGGAGAACAAGGTTGAGGACAAACCGAACCGAAGACACGGAAATATTCCTCTCTAGGTAAGCGTTTAGCAGGCAGGCAGGATTTACCGCAGAGTGCGCAGAGAACGCAGAGAGAAAAAATGGTTTGGACACCGGCACGTAGGCCACCAGTATACGCAAGTAGGCCGGTAATGCCTTCAGTGTCACAGACCTAAAGCACTATGTCTCACCTGAGAGGAATTCGGAGAAAACAGAATTTTCCGCGTTCTCTGCGATCTCCGCGGTGAACGATTTTCTCTCTAATTCAATAGAGTTCAGGATTGAGGATTGGAGAATGGAAAAACGTATCAGGGTAGTGGTGGCCAAGCCCGGTCTGGACGGCCATGATAGAGGGGCGAAAGTAGTTGCCCGAGCATTGCGGGACGCGGGTATGGAGGTCATCTATACCGGATTGAGGCAGACCCCGGAAGCGATTCTTCAGACCTGTGTGCAGGAAGACGCGGATGTGCTCTGCTTGAGTTTGATCGGGGGCCCAACGATTATCTCTTCCCCAAAGTGGCTCAACTCTTCAAGGAAAAAGGGATCGATGACGTGCTGATACTCGGCGGCGGCATTGTCCCTGAAGAAGATTTGCGGTTACTGAAGGAGAGCGGAATAGAGGAGATCTTCGGGCCGGCACCCGCACCGACGACATCGTGGAATACATCCGGACCCATCTCAAGAAATAACTGTATTCGGTGGGACAGGCATCCGAAACTGTCTCAAAATTCTTAGGGATAGCGAAATTGTGGCACGATTGAGCCTGCAATCAATTTTATTGTCCCCTTCGGGGAATGGGAGAAAAACCCTCGCCTTTAGGCGAAGACTTCAGTAGGCTTGCGGGATTATGCAACACTACCGCAAGACTTCGCACGGTGTCTATGACATCAAGTATCATGTCGTGTGGATCACCAAGTACCGCAAGCCGGTGCTCTGCGGGGAAGTGGCGATCCGGGTTCGGGACCTGATCCGAGAGATCTGCAAGTCCTTGGATGTTGAGATCATCAAAGGGCATGTGTCAAAAGACCATTTGCACATCCTCGTTTCAGTGCCTCCGCATCTGTCAGTTTCAAAGCTTGTGCAGCGTCTCAAGGGTAAGACTTCGCGCAAGCTCATGAGCGAGTATAAAAGGCTAGCCAAACAATTCTGGGGCCGTCATCTCTGGGCTCGGGGCTATTTCGTAGCAAGTAGCGGCAATGTGACCGACGATGTCATAGCCCAGTACATTGAGATGCAAGACAAGATGGAGAAAGCCCGTGAAGACGACTTCTCAATAAGTGACAACGCGTGAAGTCGACTTACAGTCGACCAACTGAAGCCCCCGCCTTCAGGCGGTGGAGCCTTCACTTCCCTCACCCCAGCCCTCTCCCAGAGGGAGAGGGAGCCCTTGGAGACCGTTTTGTATTTCCCTCGCCCTTTGGGAGAGGGATACAGGGTGAGGGTATTCGTGCTACGATGTTACTCATTCTACGAGTTTAGAGACAGTCTCTGAATTGCCGGGCTACTATCATTGAGCCCCCGTGGGGCTCACAAATTCTGAGAGATTTGTTATTTTAACGCTTATGGGGGCAAGTGGGAGGGTGAAAAGAGAATTAAAACGCGAATCTAATTCTATTAAGTCACCACCTATGAGGCTGAACCTGGCAACCAGGAATGGCACGTCACCCCGGACACCGATCCGGGGTCCAGCTTGCCGTTCACGGGATGGATTCCTGCCTTCGCAACAATGACGGAGAAGATGCCGCTTATGGTGCCGCACCGGCCTGCCGTGCGCGGCCTTTCGAGGAATTCGGACAACGACAAGAAATCCTCGTACCTGATTGCAAAGCTTATCCCTTCAGACTGTGCCTTATCCTTTGTCCAGGTGACAATTCCTATAAGGGTCCCATCCGCCGAATATAGCCCTCCTCCGGAGTTCCCCTGGTTGATGGGGGTCTCGGGTTTGAAGAATTTTCAGGCGCACCGGCCCCTTTACGGTCTCCCGAATTCCCGAGACCACCCCTTCATTGTAGCTCCAACTCAACTCAAGCGGGTTACCCACCGCGAACACCTTTTGTCCGATTTCCACGTCGCGAGTGTCGAGATTATTAGGCAGAGGAATATCTTCAGGGCTAGACCCTGTTGCAACCAGTGCCAGGTCTATGCCGTGAGGTTCAACCCACCAGACGTACGACCGGCGGCTGGTCCCGTCATGAAGGAACGCGGTTATCGATAGGGTAGAGTCCAAGGGCTTGGACTCATCGGGGGCAAAAGACGGATCCACCACGTGGCGGTTTGTGAGAATAAGTACTCTCTGCCGCTCGTTCCGAGAAGGATACCGGAACCGCTGAACGATTCAGAACCTAAGAATCGTTGTCTGTTTACCATCAAAAAGACATTGGCTTCAAGGGCGCGGCGTATGTGACCGGAAGCCATTTCTACGTTGGCACTGGAAGGAAGAAACGATTGTTTCGATCGCCCTGCCTGCAGGCAGGTTGATGCGCGGGATGACAAGTCCGAGCATCACCACCCACAGCACTATGTCTGCCAGGCCGATCACCAGAGCCGCCGCAGCAAGACCTCTGCCGCGGAGCAAGGGGTTCGGCGGTTGTCCGAGTGCTTATGCCAGCCAATATCATCGCGACCGTGCCGGTGACGAGCCCAACAACAGGGATGCCCACAAGAGATAGAATGAACGCGGTCAACGCGAGTGGGTGAAGTCTTATAGCTTTCGACAAAGAAGGGGGGATGTCCGCTCGTGTGATGGTGTTGATTTCTTCAAGCATAGGATTGTCTATTTCTCTCCTCTAACGAGTCCCTGAGGGGCGACTGAAAGTAGCCGGGCGATTTATCACCTGGACCTGGATGAATGCCAGAAGGGCTTCGTCCCATTCAGGACGACTGATCGTTTATGCCCATTGCCAAAAGTTTTGTCCGATTGGCGGTAGCCTGACACCGTCATTCCGACGCAAGCCGGAATCCGGTCCCGCCGCAGGCGGGATTTCAATCCCGGGGGACGCGGGACTTCTGGACCTCGTCCCGCGGAGAACGCGGGATTCGCCGGGGTGACGGGTGGTGAACAGGTCATTACATTTGGCAACGGCTAGTGCGCCAGGCGGAGCCAGGCATCTCTTTCAGGGTGAGAGTCCCTGTCGGGTAAGGCCTAACCAGCCACCCGTATCGAGTGTTGCGGATATGGAGGAGGAAGTCAACGACGACCGAACAAGATATCCGAAGCGTACACAGAGAATCCTGTGGGCCGCAGGGGAGGCCGCACTCCCCTAAGCGATTCAGCCTCGTCACCTCATTAGAGCAGGCGGCGACGGTGTTAGTGGACCGGAAGCCAATACAAAAGGATCGTCAGTGGTGAGATCCTGGAGGGCCTGCCGGGGTCAGAGAGCGTGGCACGCAGGAAGAGAGATGTCAGGAACCTGGGAGATCCCATGGTCTCCCTTACAAGAGGGTAGGGTGCTCCGAGGCAAGAAACGAAGGGCACCTGACGGACCATGGGGAGTCAGATCGCTCCATAGGACTCTGAGGCGGGAGAGCCGGCCACATGGGGAAGGGAGCGACAGGGCTGCGTAGCCCGCAAAGGAAACATAAGCCGGATAGGACGAACCTGGATATCTCATGCAAACCTGACTGCGGGGAATAGCATTATGGTGCAGAAGCGAGCAGTCCTGAAGAGCCCGGTGCGGGAATACCCCACGCCGGGATCTGTGAGGGGGCCATCGGGCAACCTGGCGGTTCCGATCCTCGATTAAGCGAAGCAAAAGAAATGATCTATCGGACATTTCCTCAAATCTCGGCCTACAGCACCTTTCCCAGGGCAAGTGTACGACGACTAACACAATTTACACTTGATTTTCCTTAAAGGTTTTGATTAAGAATGCTCAAGAGTAATTGTTGCTCTTTTTACACGACTTGATGAGAGGAGTTTAAGCATGACTTTACAACAGATTCGTCAAACGGCTAGGAAAATGGGATTGAAGAACATCACCCGCTACAAGAAAGAAGACTTATCTGAGCCATTCAGGAACTCGAAGGGAACTCGCCCTGTTTCAGGGGAATACACGACTGCTGGGAAGCTGGCTGCCTCTGGCGAGAGGAATGCCAGGAGTGAACGGCCGGGGATTGGCAGCCCAAACGTTCAGCGGGGCCTTTTGGTTGGACCTAAAAATCCACGTCAACACGGCGTGGATTTTTAGTCGAACCAAAAGGCCCCGGTTCACCCCCACGTGCGTGGGGACAACGTATGTCGGCATTCGACGAGTCATCCAGATGACCGGTTCACCCCCACGTGCGTGGGGACAACGATTCGGCCAAATCAGCGTGACGGATGATCACGGTTCACCCCCACGTGCGTGGGGACAACTGCGGCCGTGCACCGTCTGCTCAGTCGTCACGATCGGTTCACCCCCACGTGCGTGGGGACAACTGTAGCTCGTCACCTGTCAGCATCGTCAATTATACGGTTCACCCCCACGTGCGTGGGGACAACGTGAGACTACGCCGTATCCTCGAGCAATTCGCGGTTCACCCCCACGTGCGTGGGGACAACTCGATCTTGCAACGTCCGCTGATCGGATACTGCACGGTTCACCCCCACGTGCGTGGGGACAACACTGGACGAAACCGCTTGATTAAGGGACTCGTACCAAAAAAAGACCCTCGAAGTCTTCTAACAGGCGGGCCGATTTCCCACATGAGCGCATCGTGAACCCTTGCTCGGTATTGCTATCGTGGATCATAAGACAGCCACCGCCTCTTGAATCCTCGCATGCCTTCTGCCAAATACGGTCCCGAACCATTCCCGATACACTGCCACGAAAATGCCGCTCTGGGTTCAGCATCCAACGAGAAAGCTCGCCTCGCAAGCCTGTAGGCACATTTTCAAGTATCAGCACTACCATCTTCTTCCTCGACCTCTACTTCCGCAAAATTCTTGCCGCTTTCCACGGCCCCCTCCTCGGGGTCCCAGAGCGAGGCCGGAAGAGCCGGATCAGAATCAAGGGCCGAAGAGGTCCCGGACCGGTCATCCGTACTTGAGTCGCAGAGCGAACTGAATATCTTGAATCACCTTCTTTAGAAGCATATTCTTTTTGAACGTGTCCCGAGACGCTTTCCGCGCTCGTGTCTCAAGGTGTTCCGGGCTCCGGCCACCATAGAAAAAGCTATCGGTATGGAAACGTCGGCTTTGTAAAGATCCGCCACGTCATACACAAAGGAAAGCATCTTTCCCGTATGAATGAATCCTATTGCAGGGGATAGTCCGAGAGCCAGAATTGCTGCCTGACAGATCCCGTAGAGGCAACTGTTCGCGGCCGAGAGGGCACGGTTAACCGGATCGGATGCAGCCCAGTTCGTCCGATCGTAGGATCGCCCCGTCCACGGACGCCGGTCTCTCGGGAAGCTCGAGGCATAAGCTTCCCTGACACGAATCCCCTCCCGGCCTCTAATTTGCCTCAAATCCCACGTGTCCGGGAGCGGCTCGTCAAAGCGCATCTGATAGAGTCTGATCACAACCTCGATCCGTGTGTCAGGGTCTGACCACAGAAGTGCCTGATGGAGCAGGTTGTCCGCGTTTGCGTCTTTCCCTGCCCATAAGCATAGAAACGCACGCCTTCTTCTCCGCCCCAGCAGACCAGACATCCATTGTCCGCCAGAGCCGAGATCGCGGCATGAGTGACGCTTGTTCCCGGCCCCAGCATCAAAAGGCACACCGCTGCGCACGGGACAGGGACTTTCCCGCTCGCGTCCATAACATGATTGCTTTGTCTTGCTGCTCGATCCTGCAGTTGTCCACATAGAGGTAACTCCAGGAATCTCGGAACTTGGGCAAAATGTGAAGATCGTGAATTCTCATGTCGCCTCTCCCTAAGTCATGGGTGAACGGGTGCTACAGAGAGAAGCCCAAAACCGAACGCCTTGCCGGGGCCGATGCCGCAGACGAGGGTCTCGCGGAAATCGTCGGCATCTGTGACACGCAAGAGGCCATCGAAGCGGACGGCCAGATGTGTGGTCTTGTGTGACTGCCCATCTTCTTTCTTGCTTCCCCTTTGTTTTCCCTCGCTACTGATGTTGACGCGGTGCATTCTGCCTGATTTCTCCGTTTCTCGTCCTCCGTTTCTCTCACGAGAATCTCGAAACCTCCGGGTTTGTCCTTTTCCCGCTCCTGGCCCTTGCGAATGAACCAGGCGATCTGTTCCTTCTTCACGCAGCAGTCCGACTCGCTTGCCCTTCAGTTCCGCCTCGCCTTTAATGACCTTTCCTATGCGTTTCGTCGGATTGCCACGCAAACGAAACGAGAGGACTTGTCCGTTTTGAATCTGCCGATATGCCGGCATGATGTCCTTATATTCATATTCGGGCATCCCCGTATCCGCGCACAGGTAACTATTCAGTCTATCGAGAAACGACCAGTTCGGTTCGATGACGTGACTGGACATAGACCTTGACTACTCCCGCAGGTCGTCCATCTCCGTACGAAAAAGGACACCGAATTCATCGCGTGCTTTGAACTGTGTTTCGTCAGTCGCTTTCGGGAAGGCGCGCATCAGTGTCCGGTGCATTTCATAAGGATGTGCAATTTCGCCCATGACCTGCCGCGAGAGTGGGTTGAGGAGAAGGCGCGAGAGATAGAGCCGACCTGTGGACGCCGTCATCATTTCGGACCTCCTTCGTCTCGAAACAAGTCCGGAAAGAACGTGGCTTGAAATGGCGCTTGCCAAAGCATAGAGGCCAGTCGTTTCTGGGTTCTTTCACCGTCAGGAGCTTTCGCAAACGAGGCGGCAATTCAGCACCCCTTCCGAGGGTTTGCACCTCAGGGAGAACGCGGCGCCTTTAAGGGCAGTTTCCAAATAAGCTTGGACAACGGCCGGTCGGGAAGCGGAGAGCGGGTGCTCCGCCAAACAGAAGGCCTTGCGGCCCAGGAACAAGGCCCACGTCGGGTTACACACCGCTTCGGCGATCTCCTCGAGCAGATACTTGTCTTGCGATTCCAAGCCAACCGTGAAAATCGCATCGGCCAGGTAGTCGCGGTAGGACACGACAGTCCCCTTCTGCTGCCATCCGCCTTGATGACATCCAGCGCTGTGTGGTAATCGCGTTCGGGTCGTCCATCCTTGTCCACACGCACGCCCATTCGGATCAGTTCGAATCGCGAGATGTGCTCCCCGCGTGCAATGCCCATGGCCGCGCAGATCAGACCGATCACGCCGCTGCGGGTCGGCTCCAGAGCCGTGTCGCGGTAGTCGAACCGGCTGCGGTAGCCCCACGACTGCATAGGGCCTTCGAGCCGCAAGAAGTAGCGTGTAGGGTTCGTTCATTGGTTGTCCTTCTTATCGTCGTTCTCCTATGGAGGATTGCTTCAATCGCTTCGCTCACCGAGAGGGAATTCTGTTTTTCTTCAGGTTTGGCTGCATCGCCTTCGTTCGTCCTTGGCTCGGGGATCTTAAGGCCGTTCAATCGGTCTTCTTGTTCCAGGTGAAAACACGACAGGTCCTTCACGCCCTGATCGCCATAGACCTTCTTCATCGCGTCCCAATGCTTGGTCAGCGCACCCACCGACAGTCCGACCAGATCATCGTCATCCTTCGTGGGGCGAACGGGTTTGGCGAAAGCGTTGGCAAGCGAGATGGGCACGCCGCCTTGTCGTCTGACGAACATGCCGAAGGAGGGCAGATTCTGGGCGGCGAAGGAGTTCTGCTTGCCGGTCGGAATGGCATAGACCATCGCTTCGAGAAATGCCTTGATCACTTTGTCGGCCTCTGCGTAATCTCCGGCTTCAGTTCTTGCAGTCCATTTGCCGTTCTTGCGTTCGGTTTTGCGGGCAAGATTCCGGGCAAGCTGATCACGATCTACCAGCGCATAGCGGTAATAGCAGGCGCTGTTGAAGCCGACGACGCCCATCATCCCCGCGCCGGTCTCCTCCCCCGGATTGAGGTCATCCACGGCGGTGTAGAAATCCATCTCCATGTCGACCTTGTGCGTGGAAATAGGATGGGCGACCTGGCAGGCACCGTCTGTGTTGCGTCCCGGCTGCTCGGCCAGCATGCGGCCGAAAAGGGCGATGTCGGCGGAAGTCTTGGCTTTCTCGAGGGCAGTCGCGGCTGCTTTGGCGTCCCTGATTCCAACCGCTTCTCCGCCTGACAGTCGCTCCCAGTGCTGGTTGATCAGCCGCTGTGCCTCTGACGATCTCGTCCTTGCTCAGAAACAGCAGGTACAGCGGTCTTGTCGCCATCCATTTTGGAGTACAACTGAGTAATGAATGTATCCAATGCCTTGCCGATTTGTTCGGCTGTTCTTCCATCCACCTTCAAACGGGGCGTCAGCTCGGCCTTGAGCAACTTTGTCCTTTTCCCGACTGATGAGGTTCCCGCCTTCGACGCCACAGCATTGCGAGCGCAGCGCTTGCTGCATTGGCTGGAAATTCGCGCCCGCCGGAAACCGCCGAATGTGGCGCTCTTGGGCTGACCGGTATCGTCGCGGTTCAAGTTGGATGGGGCGAAGTTCTGGATCAGATGCACTTCGATTTTGACGCCGGAATCACTCATGATCTTTTTCTCCTTTGGGGTCGTATTATCGCTATTGTTTGTTTGGGGAGCCGGTTTCACCTGGCATTGCTCTTGTAGAAGTCGCGCGCCCACCTCAGTTGGACCTGACCTTCAGGGTGGTCCCATTGGAGCAGGTCTTCGAAGAGCCGAAACCAGTCGAGTGGCTGCTCGTTGGCCTTCAGCAGGCTGACGGCATGGCGAAGATGGTCGTCCAGATCGTCGGGGTGGGCATTGAGCAGAGCGACGAATCGGGCTTCCATGCTGTCGCTCTTCTGTTTGAGCGGACGAAATGCCGCGCCTAAGGAGCGACCTTTCCGATGCTGCGGAAATACCCCGAAGAGCGTGGCGGCTACGTAATACCAGCGGTCGTTGTAGTTCTTTTCCGGAAGATACGGCACGACATGCTTATGAACGCGGGCCATCTCGCCCGGTTCCTTTCCCAAGCCACTGCGCAGGTCCGCAAGCGCACCCCGGTCCTCCCTGCCTTCCTTGGCAAGTGAAGCAGATAGCCGATGAATTTCTTCTGTCTATCGTTAAGGCTCATTTCTTCTTGCCTCCTTTAGATTTTCGATTTGCTTTGGCCGCTTTCTGAGACGCGGGCATGAGGTCATCATAATTGAAATCAGTGCGAACGCGCGCGACGGCCTGGATCGCCCGGGCAGTTGTCCCGAGGGTGCGGATGCTCTCCTCCAGCGCTCGCTGAGCTTCCTGCTCCACATGCTCGCGCCAGGTGTTAGTCGCCGACTGTTGGTCCTCCGGTTTCCAATCGCCGTTCGACTCGTCCCAATCTTCTGGCAGATTCTCCAGTAGGTCAAAGAAATGCTTTTCCAGCCGCGCCCAGTAGGCGGGGCGCGGGTCTATGGTCTTGGCTACCTTGGTTACTTCGTCCTTATCGGGTTGCCGACCGTCTGGTGATTCTGCCTCTGGTGCAAGATAGAGCTTTGCTATCCTGCGCGTCCGCCTGGTGAGTCAAATTCCGCCTGCTCGGCGTTCTTCAACAGTCCGCCAAGCCGTTCGATCTGGGTGACGTCGGCGAGCAATGCGGCTGGCAACGGCATCCGCTCGTGCCGCCAGAAGAGGATTTTAGCCGCTTTATCACCCCGTGCGATACCGGCCACATTCAGCCGTGGCGCTGCAATTCCGCTGCGTGCCGCATGAGCGAGAGCCAGCACTGTGCGGTTGTGCTTGGGCTGAATATCTAGAATGGAATGCACGTCCCTCCATGCCGCTTTGTGACGCAGAAGACTGATAGGCTGCCCTTCTTGATTGTAAGGTTTCATCGGATCGACCGGGTGATCGCTCAAAGCAAGACCCTGGGTGAAATGCAAGGTCCTGACCTTCCAGTGCTCCGGTTTGGTCAACAGGACGGCACGACTCGGCCAAGTGAAGAGTTGAACAGGCCCAGTGGGGGAAGCCCGCTTGTAATCACCGAGTGTCTTCCCGATCTTGATCTGCTTCCCGTATTTGTCCACGTCGCCCTTCTTGGCCTTCTGAGGCTGCCGAGCGCGGAAGCGCATGCAGTCCCAGGGGCTTTTCCCAGATGGGCAGATCGGTGTCCGTCAAATCGTAGTCCACAAGGTTGAGCATCAGAGTTTCAAGCAGATTGTCGCCTTCCAGCCAGACCACGCATCCGGTGTACGCTGGCGCAAAGGTACGGCCGGTCGGCGAGTATTCCAGGTCTCCCACCTTGGCATCGCTTGTGTTGCTGGCGCTCGCGCCGAACGCCTGGCACGTCACGAGGTACAGAGCGGCCTGCTGAACAGAAGGCACCTCCGGTAAGTGCTCCCAAAGCGAAGTCGGCGTGCCCGCGAACTGCTCAAAGACCAGCCTCGTCGCCGCTTCCGGTTGGCTGGCACCATGGCATTCGAGGCCTGCAACCTGAAAGAATGGGTACTTATCATCAAAGAGCCTGAATCTGCCCCAGCAATTGTATGCATTGAGGTAATGGTCGATCCACTTGGAGGGTATGCCTTCCCTCCACTCGGTCTGCAACGCCTTCCAGTTGCGGAACGAGCATAGGGGGACACCGTTGGCGCAGGCCACGCGATAGCAAAACGCCAGGAGCAGCCGTAACGTGGCAATCCGAACGACGGGCGATTCGTGTTCGATTGATCGGACTTGGTTTGCATTTTCCAGGGCCGATCGAACACTGTAGGACTTCAGAATGCCTTCCGGCGCAAGGCACGGTATCCAAGCATGGATGAGGAGATCGAACTCGTGATCGTTCATTGGATCTCTACCCCCAACTCTTGGCTGACTTTGACATTGACGCCCTTTGTCTTGCCGACCTCCACCAAACGGGAGTGGCGTAAGTGAGCGTTACTCTGCCATGCAGCAGGAACTTTCAAGGCGAGCAGTTTAGAGAATAGCGATTTCTGTGATATTGACGCGGATCGATCGAGGAGCCACCTCGCTTCTTCACTGCCTATGGTCTTTGGGAGTTGCTCATAATTGTTCAGAAACACCGTTCGGATGCTTGGTTCGCCCTCACGGGTAGCTGCTCTGACCTTGGTGTCGGTGGCCGGGTCGTCATCATCATCTAACTCACGGTTGAACCGTTCAATGAGTTCGGCTGGATCATCTGGCTGACGGACTACGAGATGGCGCGGATGACCGATCGAATCATCAATACCCGACTTCGAATCCTGTCCATGCCTCTTCAAGCGCTCTTGACCAGTCGTCGTCCGCACCACCACATTCCGGTCCATAGACCGCCTCCACCAACGCCTCGATTTCGGCCGGCACTTCGAGTTTCTCTCGCTGGCGCAGGGCCAGCCACGTGCGCAACAGGATGTAGCGGTCGTAAACGAACTCGATGCTCTTGCCGAACGACTCGGGCGGGGGGCCGGTCGTTTCGGCGTCGCAGAGCACGATGAACTGCGGCGTTTCAAGGCCCGTCGGGCGCCGGCGCGCATGCCGATGCAGCCGGCCCGAGCGCTGGAGCAGCAAGTCGATGGGGGCAATCTCCGAAACCATGAGATCGAAATCCAGGTCCAGGCTCTGTTCGATGACCTGTGTCGCCACCAGTACGGCGCGATGCGGGCGGTGCGGATTTGCGTAAGCGTCCATCGAGCCTGCTTCTTCGCCCTTGCCGAACTTGCGAAGGACTTCTTCTTCCCGCTCCCGCCGCCACATCTGGAGCGTGCGGGCATGGAAGAGCAAGCACTCGGTGTCCTTCAGGTTGTCTCTCAAGTGCTTATAGACCTCGATGGAGCGGTTGACCGTATTGCAGATGACGGCGGCGCAGCCGCCATGCTCCAGTTGCTGGCTGAGGGTGGCGGTCAAGGTTTGCAGATCGGTCTTGGCAAAGCGCAGATCAACGGCGCGTGGCTCCTCCATCGGGATCTCGGCACATACCGGGGCGCTGCTCTGCCTGCGCATTGGGATAGTGGCGTGGCTTGGCCAGAGTGATTCGCGGATAGCGTTTGTATTCGCTATCGTCCCGGCCGGAATAGGCCTTGGCGAGTGCTCTTCGCTTGGCCTCCGGAAGCGTCGCGGAAAGCAGAATGACGGTGCAATCCACCTCGGCCAGCCAATGCAGAAGCCGTTCGAGGATCGTGCTCATGTAGGCGTCGTAGGCGTGAACCTCGTCGAAGATCACCACCTTGCCCGCCAGGCCGAAGAGCCGCACGAACCAGTGCTTGGTTTGAAGGACGCTCAACAGGCTTTGGTCGATGGTGCCGACGCCGAACGGCGCGAGAAGCGGCCGTTTTTTGGCGGTGAACCAGGATTGGGCTTCCACATCGCCCTCGTCCCCGATGTTCTTTGGATTGAACTCCGGATCTCACCTTCTTTCACTTCCGCCATTTGTGCAAGAAGGGCGTCGCCATGCACGAGTTGCAGGTTGAGCTTTCCCTGATGGCCGCGATTCTTCAGGTAGTCATCCAAAACCCTCTTGAACATCGCATTGCCGGTCGCCTGGGTCGGCATGGCGATATACATGCCGCGTGCAAAACCTCTGCACATCGCCATGTCCGCCGCATAGAGCGCCGCTTCGGTCTTGCCTTGGCCCATCGGCGCCTCGATGATCATGAGATACGGGGAAGTTTGCTTTGACGCCAATTCGATTGCGGCCGTTTGGAGGGCGTTGGGAGTGAAACCGCTAAAGACGGCATCGAACCGCGCCTCTTCGGCAAAGGTCACGGCCGGCAGCCAGCCCAGCTTCTCAAGAGCCTTTTGCGCCTGGTCTTGCGCCTTCGTCCAATAGTCCGCCGCACTGATTGCAACCGGAGTTCCACATTCGGCAGCACACGGAAAGAAATCCTGATTCGAACCGATCCAATCCACAACGGAGATGAACCCGGCGAGGACGGGAACGACGGCCGGGTCAGTGATTTCGCTCCTGGATTGGGCCGCCTGGTTCAGGTCGAAACCCACGGTGTTGGCGAATTCTTGAAGCAGCTCCTGCCGGGCCGTATTCCAACAGTTGTTCCCAAGCGTGTCCCGACCCATTCGGAGTTCGGCTGATCGCGGAAAAACACCGTGGTGCCCTCCGGCGATCTGGCCCAAAACGGCAGAAGCCGAGCAAGAGCCGAGGACTTCATTCAAGACATGCGCGCTAATGAAACCATGAGGACGGTTCTGGTCGTTTTCGGAGAATTGAAGCCCGGAGTCCTGTGATAATTCCGGCACTCTCTTCTGGAAGCCTGGGCTGGCCTTGCCTAGATCGTGCGCCCCGGCCAGAAACACGATTTCGGTGCGTGCGTCAATTCCCAGTGAACATTCGAGCCTCTTGCGAAGTGCCGGGACAAGGCAATGGTCCCAAACCAGACCCGCCACGGCGGCAACATCGAGCATGTGGTACAGCAAGGGGTGATAGCGGCAATCCGCGCGACGTTGATTCGTCCGGTTCCGGTCCGTCTTGGCCCACAACTGCGGCTGCAAGGGGTTTTGGTTTCCGGGGGAATGGTTAGTATTTGTCTTCATGGTCTCTTTCCTCGCCCTGAATTGCTGCCATTCGCCGGAAGCTCCCTGCTTGGGTAGACGCGTCCCTGATGCCCACTCGCTCGAACTTCCCATTGGTCCTTACGACAGGAATCCAGTCCTCTACGAGCAGGCTATAGTTCTCGGATTTGTGTTTCATGCCTTCCTCGTGTGGGAAAATGAAATTCTAGGTCCGGTTTGTCTGGACCCGGATCGCAGTCCGGGGTGACGATAGTATTCGTCCGCATCGGGCTCGAAATGTCGGCCATAGCTATTAGGCACCCTTCCAAGATTGTTACGAAGCTGCTTTTCCCCAGCGTACCTGCATGATGCTCCGGACTTGTGTCAAATCAGGACAAACGAGCAGAGATTTTTTTCGTGAACGCATTCGTTGGGACCGTGGACCTCTCATACCGCGTTGCGGATGCCCGGACTTCATCTATTATGCGAGTTCGGAGGGAATTTGGCTGGGATCACCTCGGCCGCGGAACCAAACCCGAGAATCCACGAGACTATCTCATAGTTGATGGGAACTTCGAGCGAGATTTCAAGCTCACCGCTTTCCAACTCCCTGATCTCCTGTGTCGGGTGCCAAATTCGTTCACGCACGACATGAGCGGCTTCGGCGCGAACCGTACCCTGACCTTCGTGGGCTCTCCCCTCATCACGTGAAACACGGTCTCAAGGTATTCTTCTAACTTGAAATTCTGGGGGAAATGGAAGGTTTCCCTTAGGACCGCGAAGCCCATGATCCGGTCCATGGCAAAGGTGCGGACCGCGTGTCTGATATGGCAAAAGCCGATAAGGTAAAAGGCGCCGTTCATCACCCAAACCTGATAGGGATCGACCTTCCTCTTCGTCTCCAGGCCGGTTGAGACGGCACGGTATAGGATTTCCACTCTTGTCTTTTTGGCCGTGGCCTCGCTCAATGACTTGATGGCTTCTTTGATCCCCGACAGATTCTTAGCCGGTCCGAGACTGATCTTGAGCTTCCCGGAGATATTCTCCAAGAACTGAAGGGCCTCCGGGGCAAGAGCAGCCTTAACCTTCTGAAAAAGAGATTCAATGCTTTCGTGAAAAATTGTGCCTTGAAAAATGCTGAGCAGGTCTCGGCTCATGTGGAGGGCCATGGCAGACCGGTGATGGTCAAAGGAACGGGGAAATCCTTCTTAAAGGTGTCAAGAAGCTTCCAGTAAGAGTTTTTCCCCACCCTCTCCGTGTATATGGGGAAACCGGCCTCCTGAATCGCCTCAAAATCCCGGTAGACCGTCCGCAACGGGACCTCAAGCTCTTTGGCCAGTTCGCCCCCCGTTATCCCCCGTTTCCGAGATTCCATCAACCGAAGAATCTTCCACTGGCGGGCCAGTTGGGTCCCCCTCATGTAAATACCCCCATTGAGCAAATCTTAGGTGGGCTTTGGCAGCGGTTGAAACTTATCACATTGTTCTAACTCATTGAAACCTTAAAAGAGAGCTGATCTGCCGTAGTGTGCCAATTCAATGTCCTGGCTGTCATTGCGGCGCACGCTGGAATCCACAGTAGGACCGGCCTCCGTGCCGGTCATTAATTCGCCGCCGGCAGAGACGCCGGCGCTACCTCCGGATGAAGTCCGGGGTGACGAATGACAGGCAGGATGCCTGTCCCACCCATGAGATTGCTTCGCTTCGCTCGCAATGACAATCTTTGTCCGCCCGTGGCTGAAGAATTACTCACGTCGCTCAGTTGTTGCGATTTTCCCATTGATTCATGTATGCTTTCACAGCCAAAGACAGCCCCCTTTGTAATTCACGATAGACTTCTGCCATTACCTGGCGCCTAAACAGTTCTGCTAACTGCGAGCGCCTTGAAACAAATTCGACGAGGTTGCCAATGCCGAAAGTGACCATTCACACGTTGCGAGAGAAAAGAGCCAAGAAAGAGCCCATGACCTACCTTACGGCTTATGACTATCCGACTGCAATCCTGGAGCAAAAAGCCGGGATCGACGTGATCCTGGTCGGCGATTCCATAGGTATGGTGATTTATGGATACGACTCAACTCTCCCTGTGACCATAGATCTTATGATGCCCCACGTGAAGGCGGTTCGCCTGGGCACGCCGGATGTATACTTGGTGGGGGACATGCCTTACATGAGCTATCAGGTGTCAAAGTCTGAAGCCATCCGGAACGGCGGTAGGTTCATGGCAGAGGGCGCCTGCGATGCTGTCAAGCTCGAAGGCGGCCGCGAAATGGCCGAGACGATCAGGGCCATGGTGGATGCAAGCATACCGGTGATGGGTCACATGGGATTGACGCCTCAAGCAGCCGCGCAATTGGGAGGCTACAGGGTTCAAGGCAAAGATATAGCCACTGCCAAGAAGCTGATCGAGGATGCTGACATTCTCCAGGAGGCCGGTGTCTCGACATTGTTGCTGGAAGCCGTCCCCGCGGAGGTGACGCGCATAATCACAAAAAGAGCGTCAGTCCCCGTATTCGGCATCGGCGCGGGACCTCATTGCGACGGGCAAGTGCTGGTCATCCATGACATGATCGGCATGTTCGACCGCAAACCTGCGAAGTTTGTAAAGAAGTACAGAGAAGTCGGGGCGCTAATATCAGAAGCCCTGGGTGAGTTCAAGAAGGAAGTCGGGGAAGGGGCCTTTCCCGCCGCGGAGCATTGCTATCCAATGCCGGAAGACGTGGCCGCGGAACTGGCAAAACTTTACCCGGAATAAACTTGAAAGGATTGGAAAAGGCACAGATGCGAGTCGGGATTGTAGGAGCCGGAGCGCTTGGATCGGTCCTCGGCGGGTTACTCTCTGAGGGAGGCGTGGACACTGTTCTGATCGAACGCGACAAGGAACAGGTGCGTGTTGTCAGGAAACCGGCCTGTGGCTGGAAGGAGTTTCCGGCGAGCGTCTCATAAGGCCGCAGATCGTTTGGGACCCTACCGAGGCAGGCAAAGTGGATTTGGCCCTTGTTTTAGTGAAATCCTACGATACTCGGGCCGCGATCCCCACAATAGAAGCTATTCTTTCGGACGATGGCGTCGTTCTTACGGTCCAAAACGGTATCGGGAACCATGAGACTTTGGAACCGGCCTTCCCGGGGCGTGTTCTGCTCGGGACCACCACCATAGGAGCAATGGCTCTCGGGGGAGGGAAATTCCGCCACACAGGCTTCGGTCCCACGCATCTTGGGGAGCGTGATGGAACTATCCGGGAACGTACACGCGGGCAGTTGCGTCGGTCCTCGAGAAAATGAACGCGGGGCCGGTACACGCCATCGATAACGCTGTCGGCTCCGTCTGGTCAAAACTCATCATCAATGCCGCAATTAACGCTCCGGCCACGCTGTTGCGGCTGCGAAACGGCGATCTGCCTTCCAGCACGGCCGGGAAAAAACTAATCCACGACGTCGTCGAAGAATGCCTGACCATAGTCCGGGCAAAGGGGATTCGCTTGATTTTCGATGATCCGGAAGAGCGGGTGGTTGCGGTTTGTGAGGGTACCTGCGGGCAACATAAACTCAATGTTTCAAGATATTATTGCAGGGCGCCGCACTGAGATCGAGTTTATAAACGGGGCGCTGGCTGAGGAAGCGCAAAGTGTCGGAATCCGCGCTCCGGTAAACCGAACACTGGCTCGACTTATCAAAGCATTGGAGACGACCGCCGATCTGCGAGTGGAGATCCCTGGCTGAAGTAAACCCCCACAGGCGGTAAAACAAGTTCTGAACCTTCTTCGTCCCGAAGGGACGGCAAGATAGTAGCCGGGCGATTCAGAAACTGTCTCAAAATTCGGAGTGAGGTTCAAGTCGTGCCACGATCTGGCCTTGCGTCTGTTTCGTTGCCCTCACCCCAACCCTCTCCCAGAGGGAGAGGGAGCCACTTGTAGCTATTGCACCATTCCCTCTCCTTTTGGGAGAGGGACACAGGGTGAGGAAATTCGTGCTACGATATCAACCATTCTACGAGTTTAGAGACAGTTTCTTCATCGCAGGGAAAGCAGGACAAGGAGACATCAATCCTCCCTTTAGGGACGATTGATCGGTTGGATTACTCAACGCTACATTCTGTCGTCCCTATGGGACTGAAATATATTCGATTTCCCTCTTTCTCGGCGATCAATCGCCGGGCTACTATCGGGATGTCCCTCCGGGACAACCAGCTTGTCAGAAATAGATCAACATGATTTTAATGCCTATGGGCAAGATGCCTGTCCCGCCAAAGCTGCCCGAAATACCTAACCAATCTTAGGAAATCAATTTCTTCGTATGAGGCGGCAGAACGAATAAAGTGCGCCCCTTCTGTCGAAGGGGCGCACTTGAATAAGCGACTCTGAAGTTGCCTAGAAAAAGGAACTGATGAACGCGAAGGGCAAGCCGATAATCTCGGCAGCGGAGGAGAGAATGTCGGAACCTGATGATTCCTCCTCCTCACGGGGATCGGGCCCAGCGGCCGGAGCTGCCGCGGGGGCCAACTTAATCGTAACGCCGTCCCTCACGAACCGATCTCCGTACGCGGGGGGTACTGCCGTGCGTCGAGGATCCGCACCTGCATAGTCCGGATTTGTGGTTCCAGGATATCCGTTAAAACGCCTGCTGCTGCGGTTGACGGGCCGACGGGGTTCGTCCGTAAGATATTGCTGGCCAGGATGGGGCCGGCTATCGTACGCGGCTGCAGGGTAAGACCACGGATTCTGAGCCACAGGAGGATGGACCTTCTGGATAGGCTTCGGCGAAGCTGCGTAGTTCCCGAATTCCGAGGGGGCAATTCTCTTTACCGAGGGGGTGGCCTTCTTTTTTTCCGCTTTTTGCCCCGTCACGGCTTTCTTTTCGGTCCCGCTCCGGCGTTCCGCGGCAGGCTTTTCTTCCATTGCGGGTTTTTGGTCAGTTTTTGGCGGAGGGGGTGAGATGACAAGATCTTTTTCCAAATCCGATTCGAGATCGGGGGCCTCGTCCGCGGCCTCGGCTCTCGCTCCGAGCCGCTCTGATTTGGGGGCAACCCTCGGCGGAGGAGCCATGCCCCTGCGAGACCTTTGTCTAAATGCTACGGCAGGCTTGGCTTTCACCCGCTGGGTCTCTTTCGCTGCAGCCGGCTCCGGGAGCAGAGTGTCGGATTCCAGTTCGATATCCGAATTCGGGTTCAGATTCGACTTGAATTCTGCCTTGACCACGTCTCCGGACCTTATATGGAGCGGCGCGGGCGGCTTGCTTATTCCCGCTGCGGCCAACATCTCAAAGTTGCCGGCGCAAACCCACGACGCCGTCAACACAACTATGGCCGCTGCAATTAAAGACAATTTTGCCATAACAGCATCTCCTTTCGACAACTGTTCTCCCTTGGGGGAGCATCTTTGATCTCTTGGATTGTGACGGGTGGGTTTCATGTTCCCTCCTTCCCGACGACTGGAAGGGGGCATACCATCATAAAATAGTATTGTCAATCAGAATGTTACGATATTTTCTTAAAGTAATTTATTAAGTAGTGGAAACCCGATCCCACCAACGGACGGAACCTGCGATGGACAGACCTTCAACCAATCGTGGGGAAACTGTGCAAAACTCTTCAGTCGGCAGCAATCGTAGCACGACCGCACCCTCACCCTGCCCTCTCCCAGAGGGCGAGGGAACTGTAAAGTGGTCTCCAAGGGCTCCCTCTCCCTCTGGGAGAGGGTTGGGGTGAGGGTAGTAAAGTAACATGCCAACCTCAATCGTAGCACGATTTCGCGATCCCAAAGAGTTTTAACACAGTTTCTGGGAGCCTCCCGCGTTCGTGCAGCGCGAGGGAACGGTCGCCTCGACGGCTATTAAGCTATTGACAAAGCTGGGAAGCGCGCCTAAAATCGGTCAACTTAACAAGTACTTCCGGAAGATCAGTGCCTCGTCGGGGGGCGAACGGCTTGCAGCAAGTGTGGCGGGAGGGGATATAACCGGGCGTGAACCGGCGGCCGAAGCCGGTTAATGATATAGATCTCAGAGGAGAGTTTCATGTCTGCAAAAGAGAAGACCAGAGATAGGGCTGCCAAGGCACAATCTGATGCCACGACGTCCACGGGGAAGGAACCTAAAATTGATGCAGGGACGGATCTCGAGGACTATGAGCCTGCTTCCGCCAAGAGCATGCCGAAACCCGGCACTTCCTTGGCTGCTGCCGTAAAGAGCGATGTCGGGAAGCTTACGGTTTCACTCCTGGGGGAAGCCGGGTCCGCTCCTGTGCTTGCGGACGTGGAAAAGTTCAACAAGAAGGGGGAAGGCGACAGTCGAACTCCGTTAATGACTGTGGTCCAGGCCGTACTTGCCAAGGCGGGTGGAAGCATGCAGATAGGGGACTTGGCCGCGCAAACTTGCAAGTACTGGAACCGGCCATTTCCCGCAAGCCCCTATACCGATGAGGAAATCATATATCTGCTGGTGCGAAACTCTGACAGCGTAAGAGTCAGTTAGAAGAGACCTAAATTATGCGGCCGGTATTTGCATTGCAAACGAATGTGTATGCCTCCTCCCCCCCGCCGCGACTTGGAACGGGGTCACATGGACCTCGGACATGGGGAGCCAGCCCTTCCAAAGTTTCGAGGGTTTATGGTTAACATGTTAATATTAATTGGTAAAAAAATATAGGCCGCAATTTCGGATGCCTATCCCCCGCGGACATCGACTCACCATTTTTCCCCTTGACACACTAGATGTTGTGGCGATAAAGATGGACCCCACAAGATGATCCACCTGTGGAGTCGGGTCACTGGGTGGTTCAGCAACCAATTCCGGGCACTTTCGGATAAAGTATCAACCAATCCCAAGGCTCCCGGAACTAAGACAAAGTAAACATCAAAGGGTGGGGGATCAAAGTTTGGTTTGGTTCCAAGTCTTCAGCGTAACCGGTGCGCCTAAGTTTGGAGTGGAGTGCAGCCGAAGCTTTTATGCGGCGGCGGAAGTCTGGTGGCAAGGCAAAAAGGTGAACGAAGAAATCAGAAAAAGCATTCGCAGATCATATCACCAGAACGGGGGATTGCTATGGCTAGCGTAAGTGAAATCAAGGAATACAGGAAAGAAAACTCACGGCATCTTGAAACTACAGACATGGCCCTATTTGTCAGGACTTCCAGTGAAGCCATGGACGGGTGGGATCGCAGCCGGATCGTGGACGCGCTTCTCCGGGAGACTTTCATTGATGAAGGCACTGCGGACGATATCAGTCTTGAGGTCGAAAATGAGATAAAGCGAAGCGGTATCAAAGTGATTACGTCTCCTCTCATCCGGGAGATGGTCAACGCAAAGCTGTTGGAAAGAGGGTTGGAAGGCGAGCGACGTTTGCATACGCGCCTCGGAGTGCCTTTGTACGACGTCGATCAACTTATTACACGTCCCAACAAGGAAAATGCCAATGTCCCTCATGGTCCGGAGGCCACGAACCTGACCTTGGCGGAGAACATCAAGAAGGAATATGCACTGCTGAGCGTTTTTGATCAGAGTGTCGGCGACGCGCACATGCGGGGCGATATTCATCTTCACGATCTTGGCTTCATCGATAGGCCCTATTGTTCAGGCCAATCACTGGAATATATAAAGAAGTTCGGTCTGAACCTGCCCAATTCCCTGGCCATGGCTAAGCCGGCGAAACATCCTGAAGTTTTGTTGGCTCACATGGTCAAGTTTGCTGCCGCGTTGCAAAGCCATTTTGCCGGCGCAATAGGGTGGGACGCCGTGAACCTCTTTTTTGCGCCTTATCTCAGGGGACTGCCCAAGAGAGACGTGCGGCAATTGGCACAGATGCTGATTTTTGAGTTTTCACAGCAGGCGGTTGCGCGCGGAGGCCAGGCCATCTTCACGGACATCAACCTTTACTGGGAAATCCCGAAACACTTTGAGAACGTCCCCGCCATCGGACCGGGTGGGACCTTCACCGGGCATACATATGCAGAATATCTTCCGGAAGCCCAGAATTTCGTCTGGACGCTTTTCGACATCTACCGCGAGGGTGACGGCGCGGGACGCCCATTTTTCTTCCCCAAAGCCTCTAATCCACATAACCGATAAGTTCTTTAAAACTCCCGGGCATGAGGACTTCCTGCACCACATCTGCGACATAGCAGCGGAAAAAGGGAACACCTACTTCGTATTCGATAGGGGAGATACTGCCAAAATATCAGAGTGCTGCCGCCTGTCGTTCAAGTTGGAGAAGAGCGACCTGGATGACGCGGTCAACCCCTGGAAGATGCGTTATTCTGCCATGCAGAACGTCACCATTAATCTTCCCCGCATTGCATACGAAGCCGGAGGCGATGATGCCAGGCTGTTCTCTCTTGTCACGGAGAGGATTGCACTGGCGGCTGAAGCTCATGTGCAGAAGAAGACCTTTATTAAGAGGCTCCTATCATTGGGAGAAGCTGGGCCGCTGGCTCTGCTTACCATGGAGCGCGACGGAGAACCTTACCTGAGAATGCACAGGGTCACGTACTTGATCGGTATGGTGGGGCTCAACGAATTGGTCCAGTCCCACACGGGCCAGGAGCTTCACGAAAGCGAAGACGCCATCAAGTTCGGGCTGAAGGTGATAGCGCACATGAATTTGGTCGCGGCTCGTCTGGGCAAGAAATACGATATGCGCTTTGTGCTGGAGCAGACCCCCGCGGAGAGCACCGCGTATCGGTTTGCCAAGTTGGACATGAAGCTCTTTCCTGAAACCCAAAAAGTCGTGAAGGGGAATCTCAGCCTCGAAGAGATCTATTACACCAATTCTACGCTTTTCAACGTGGGCGCTGCGGTGGATCCGATCGAGCGGGTCAAGAGGGAAGGTCTGTTCCATCCCTTGATCGAAGCCGGCTCTCTTACTCATGTCTGGCTTGGGGAGAGCCGGCCGAGTGCGGAGTCCCTGGCAAATTTCGTGATCAAGACTTTCAGGATGACACAAAACGATCAGGTCGCTTTTTCGCCGGAACTGACCACCTGCGTTTCCTGCGGTCGCACCAGCCGCGGTCTGCACGACGTATGTCTTTATTGCCAGTCCGATCGGGTTGAGCAGATCACCAGGATCACGGGATATTTCACCAAAGTCTCTAGCTGGAACAAGGGAAAAAGGGGTGAACTCAAGGACAGGTACCGAAATATGGACCTTGGGGTGAGTTGAGCTTTGCCCACGTTATATTTAAGTCACGATGTGATTGTAGGAGGTTAGCTATGACGTATCTTTTCACAAAAGAGGGCTGCGGTAAGTGCGACTGGGTGAAGACCAATGTGGACCTTGAAAACATGAAAGATGTCACGGTGATGAGCCTGAATCGGGACGACCCGGAAGCTCTTGCGCTGCTCGCATATTACGAGTGTGTGACACTTTCTGAAAAGAAGCTTCCCATACTGGTGTCCGATTCCGAGGAGGTAATTACCGGAGCAGTAAACATCAAGAATTATCTGCGGGGGCACTGCGGTTGATCTCCTGCATAGTCTGAATAAAACGGGTGGGAGTCCGGGTGGAAGCTCTCTGTTGAGGTTCCACCCTCAAATCCTAATCTTCACATCTTCCGGTGCATGGGAGAAATCATGGACGACACATTCCGCATCAAAGGGTTTATCCCCACTTCCTTTTTGGACTGGCCGGGCAAACTTTGCTCGGTGATCTTCCTTGGTGGGTGCGGATTCCGATGCCCGGCATGCCACAATCCCAAACTTGTCTTAAAGCCTCATTCAGTGCCTGATTATCCCCTCCAAGAGATCCTGCGAAATCTGGATGCCCGCGGCAAATGGATCGACGGAATCACAGTTACCGGAGGGGAACCGACAATCCACAAGTCCCTACCCAACCTCCTCAAGATTTTTCGCCAACGCGAATTGAAGATCAAACTGGATACCAATGGCTCTAATCCCGGCATGCTTGAAGCGCTGATCAGCAGGGGGCTCATCGACGCGGTTTCCATGGATATCAAGGCCCCCCTGACCTCAGAGGAATATTCTCGTGCAGCCGGGGTCCCGGTCGATCTCTCTGCGATCGAACGAAGCGTGGACGTCTTGCGGCATTCCAGCCTGGAGGTGACATTTCGGACAACCGCGATTCCCGGGCTTGTGGAGGAACCTCAATTGGAGCGCATCGGCCGTGCCCTGGGGAATGTGAAGCGGTATATTGTTCAAGCGTTCCGGAATGTTGACACGCTGCGGCCGGATTTTGCCGGTCTTCAAGAATTCAGTCAAGAACGTGTAGACCGTATGCGCGAATGCTTTGAAATCCCTTCTTTGATGCCGCTGACCGCACGGTATGCTTCAGCGGGATAGCTGAGTGAGGCACAATGGCTAGGGCGACAAGATCTGACATGGAAACGTGGCACACATCCCCTAGGATGAAAGAACTGCTTGACTCACTTGCGGAGGATCGAGAATCTTATCCAAATGAGGTTGTTTATCGCAGGTTAGGTGACGTTAAGCGCCTTTTGGAGGAATACCGGCTACTATATGCCTTCGCTTGCCATGTTTCAGCACGTAGGGCATGTCTTGCACCGCAGTCCAACGAAGGGCCAGATGGGTATGTTGAGATGGAGTCAGGGGTGAAGCTTGCAGTGCAAATCACCGTTTCAGACCAGTCGTACGAGGAGGCCCAGAAGAGAAAGATCTTTTGTCAACGTGAAGGGGTATGGAATAACCTTAAATCGGGAGATGCGTTTAGGAGACGATTAGCGCAAGATATTGTAACTGCGATAAGAAAGAAGATCGGGAAGAAGTTCCATCCGGGAACGGACGTGTTACTCGTTGGGACCCAGATCCCGAAGAAGGATGCGCTTACAGATTACTCTTCGACAGAAGCCTTATTAGAGCAAATAGGCGGCGTAGAGAAAATCCCATATTCTAGGGTTTACGTTGTGAATTCTGTGGTTTCTGGATTCTGAGAAGGAATGCCGGGTGATTCCAGTGGTCGAATAGGTGGGGATGAATCGGTGGTGCAACGGCCACCCTCCCCCTTCCCCCTCCCGTCGAGGGAGGGGGTCCTGAAAACCCTCTCCCCTGGCGGGAGAGGGTAGGGAGAGGGGGAGTTGCAGCATCGCAGCAAGCCGCTAAGTTTGGCGCTGAGGAGGCTCTGCCTCCATTATCATGATGAAATGATACGATGTTCAGGGCAGAGCCCTGGGAAACAGGATGCAAAAGTTTTGCAGAGGAGTCTTTGAAACGGAGGAAAAGCAGGAAATCAGGGGTTAAGAATGGCGGATAAGGTATCGGAATTCAATCATAAGACACAGCCTATTTATTGGTTAGAGACTTCCGTCTCACTCAAATACTCTGCTGATCTCCTATTGAAAGAGGCTAGAGAGCGCGGAGAAAATATTATTCGGCTTTCATTTAATGACCCCTGGATGGGATTTACCTCAGAATTGAAGGTCAATCGTATGGTTTTACAATCCTATATGGTCTTGATGGGATTGGCGTTGGAAAACTTCATGAAGGCGATAGCAATCTTCCAGAACCCCGATCTAGTGAATTTTGAAGACTCCAAACTTCAAAAAGTGATTCTAAAGCATGATTTGTGTGAACTCGCTGTAATGATTGATTTGGATTTTGAGACATTACCGTTCGATGCTGCTGCGTTTCTCAAGAAAGCCTCTATTTTTGTAATTTGGGCAGGGTGGTATCCCGTTGCTACTAATGGCACTCAACATCAAGATGTTCCGCTAGACAAGGAGAATTATCCTTCGTGGTGCAATAGTCTTTGGGAAATGCTTATGCAGACACTCAACCAAATTCTTCATGGAAAAGGCGGAATTTTCCCCATTATGCCGCGACAGAACTGGCCCCGATGAGAATGTGCGTTTGGCCAGCGGATAATTCCGAAGTCTTATTCGAAAACCTGTGGTGGCACCGTCTCTGTCCTACAAATTCCAGCCACCAGTGACCTCTAAGGTGGCTCCGGTGACGAAGCTTGCATCATCAGAAGCCAGGAACGCGATGGCCGAGGCGATCTCTGAAGGATCTGCGGCCCTCCCCAACGGTGTTTCCGCTATCATTATCTCTTTGAATTTAGGGCTCATGAAATCCCTTATAGTCGGAGTTTCGGTCAATCCGGGCATGACCGCGTTCACTCGTACCCCTTTGGCACCCCACTCGTGGGCCAGCGATTTCGTGAGGCCGATCAGGCCGGCTTTGGCCGAACAGTAAGCAGATTCACCTTTTGAGCCAACCTTCGTGTAAATGGACGAGACATTTACGATCCGGCCGTCGCCCTGTTGAATCATGAGCGGCCCGCAAGCGTGGCAGCAATTTATCGTGCCCAGGAGATGGACGCCCCAAACAGCCTTGAAATCTTCCGGACCGATCTTGAGGAACGCTCCCGGCCTGTCAAACCCTGCATTGTTGACCAGCACGTCCATGCTGCCGAACTCTTCCCGAAGGTTTTGCACGTGCTTGGCAACAGCCTGTGTGTCCGAAACGTCCGCAACTAGCTCCAGAGCGTGGGCTCCGATTTCCTTGATGATACTGACGGTTTCCGCTGTGGTTTCCGGGTTCCGGTCGAGGATTCCGACTGCCGCGCCCTCGCTTGCCAGGCGCAGCGCAGTTGCCCGCCCGATTCCCTGGCCTGCTCCCGTAACCAGGGCGACCTTGCCGATGAACCTGCGAGAGAATTCGGTCTGAGCACTCTGGACCTTCATGCTTACCCTTTTTCCAGGGTACCTATTAGGTATCAGACGACATCCTGAGCAAAATAATCCCGGACAGCCTTCTTGTCGCAGGGCCTCATAGACGCGACATACCTGGATTTGAGGTCTCGAATGCGTTCGAGCGATTGTTTCGCACGTGCCTCCGGGATTTCCCCGTCCTTCAAGGCGCGGAGCATTCTATCCCTCGCTGCGAATGCCTTGTCCGGGTTGTTGCAAATCAGGAGCAGGTCCACTCCAGCGGCAAAGGCATTGACCGCGCAAGTACCGGCAGAATAATGATGTGCCACCGCGCCCATATCAAGGTCGTCGGTGATCACCACTCCGTTGTACGAACATCTTTCCGCGGAGCAGGCCGGTTATCACCTCAGGCGACAGGGTGGCAGGCAGATGCCGATCTAAAGCCGGATACAGCACGTGCGCGGTCATCATCATTTCGATTTGTGAGGCCGCTGCATTTCGAAACGGGATCAGGTCGTGTTTTTCCATCGTTTCCAGTGGTCTGTCGTCGACCGGAAGGTCCTTGTGGGAATCCACGGAAGTCCCCCCATGCCCTGGAAAGTGCTTTCCGCAGGGTATGATCCCAGCGTGCCTCATGGTTTCCATTACTATCTTGCCCAGGAGCCAAACCGACTGCGGGTCAAAGCCGTATGACCTGTCACCGATCACCGAGGACTTGTCAATCTGGTTCTGGCCCAGTACGTCCAATACCGGTACAAAGTCGATATTGAATCCGACTAGACCCGTTTCACGGGCCGTTACGCGCGCGAAGTCGCGGACGGCTTCTTCAGGCGTTTGAGATGAAGCCAACTCCATCGCAGGTGGAAACACTCGGAACGGCTCTCGGAGTCGGCGTACTCTTCCCCCTTCCTGGTCCACGCCTATGAAGATCCCTTCTCCTCCCAGTTTCCGGATGTGGTGTTGCAGGTCGTGGTTTAGCTCGGCCGTCTGGACCGGATCCTCGATATTCCGGGAGAAAAGGATCACACCTGAAGGGTTTAGATCGTCGATAAGGTCACGTACTTCCGACGTCAACCGGGTACCGTTGAAGCCTATGACGAAAAGTTTGCCAATTTCCTGTGGGTCCATGATCAAAAATAGCTGTGAAGTCCCGGTAGGTAGTTGACGCCAAAATATGTGAACAAGACGGCAAAAAAGCCCACCACTGACAACAAGGCAGTCCGGCCCCCTTGCCATCCACGAGCGAGCCTGGCGTGTAGAAAAGCCGAATAGATCAACCACGTGATTAAAGACCACGTTTCCTTGGGATCCCAGGACCAGTAGCTACCCCAGGCATAGTCCGCCCATGCCGCGCCGGTTATTATTCCCACCGTGAGCAGCGGAAACCCGGTTAGGACCGAGCGGTAAACTATCTCATCCAGGATATCCGTGCCGGCAGGATGTTTGCCGAACGCGTCCGAGCCTCGAGTAAGCAGCAACAACAATGCAGCCACAAAGGAGACGGCAAATCCTGAATAGCCCAGAAAGCAGGTGATTACATGAGCGACAAGCCAGTTGGACTGAAGAGCCGGAATCAACGGCTTGATGTTGGGATCCTGAAGAAATGTGTAAGCCATAGTCAAGAAGACCGCTGGCATCCCGAGTAGCACAATCATGTCGGTTCTGAATTTTAACCTGGCAATTATGAGGGCCAGAGCAATTGTCCATGCGAAGAAGACCAGCGACTCATACAAATTGGACAAAGGCGCGTGGCCTACACCCATCTGGTAAGATTCGATCCATCGCAGGCCAATGCTCGCACTGTGCACAGC
The DNA here is from genome assembly GCA_963828085.1 of uncultured delta proteobacterium. Classification (GTDB taxonomy): domain Bacteria; phylum Desulfobacterota; class Desulfomonilia; order Desulfomonilales; family Desulfomonilaceae; genus CAWBBA01. Next base: position 45,898 of record CAWHDO010000035.1, on the reverse strand, counting down.
AAAAACCAAGATGAACAGGCCCAGCGCCGCCATCCGCATTCGCGTTGCAAGGACGCCCGAGATATAGAAAACCAGGTAACAAATCCCGGCAGCCAGATAACCGAAAGTCACGTACGTGTTCAGATCAGTGCTTGTCATGTAATCGTCCAGAAAAGTCTTCCGATGGACATCTTTTCAAGGAAACTCTCACCGCAGAGATCGCTGAGAGCGCAGAGGCTTCCGTTTTCTCAGCATTTCTTTTAGGTGCGCATTAGGGCATTCCCATCTGTCACAACGAAGATAATATTGGCCTGACTGCATACCCCCGTCGCTTATGTGGTGCCGTGCAAACATTGTTCCTCTCTGCGTTCTCGGCGCATCCCGCGTTTCGCGGGACGGTAATCCCGCGCAGAACGCGGGACTGCTTGCCCGCTGAACGCTTGCATTTTAATGCGGCTCTCGATCTTCGGCCCTAAGTCCACCCACGATTCTTTGCTCGACTGCTTCACGGAATTCCCGACGCTGCCTTCGGCTACTCCCGGAGACTTTGATTTCACTTCCTGCCACGGTTCTCTTAATCTGGACCGTCAGGCGGCGCAGGTTTGTAAACAGCGTGAGGCAGAATCCTGCAATCAACATGAGGCAGCCTACCCATACCACTCTGCTCCCCGGATCATAGCCGATCTGGAGTCCTGTGGCATAAAGCGGCACGTAATCAAGGAAGCGGATTTCCGCGTCTCCGACCTTGACCGGGTATGTGTCGCTGCGAAATAACTGAATCTTACTGGGTTCGGTTCCCGGGGATTCCACACTTATCTCCACGCTGGCTCCCCGTTTGGTGGTGCCTGGATCAAGGCTGAGAAGCTGAATTTCATACTGGCTTCCGGGTAATTTAGCCTTGGAATGTGGCCGGATGAGGAGGGGCTTAACTTCGCCATTATTGCCAATCACTCCAAGCGTGACCTCCTTTATTCCCAGCGCACGATAATCGGACTGATAGAGCGAGATGCCACGAAATGTCAACGGCTGGTTAACTATAATGGAGTCTTTCACGACCTCACGGCCGTTTTCGAGCAGCCGAACATCACTTCGGAATTCTTTGGGCTCGCCGGTCGGATATCGTGTCAGTGTGAACTTGTCAACCGCGATCTCAAACGGGAGAGCACGGCTAACTCCTGATGTCGACACTTCGAACTCTGTCCCGATATCTCCTTCTTTAATCAGGATGTGTCCTTTCACGCCGTAAAACAGGCCGACCAAGCCACCCAGGAGTATCACGATTATGGCCAAATGAATGCAAGGGAAGCCCAACAAATATATTCGCTGTTTGAGCCACTCCATACTGAGCGAGCTTTTCTCATTGGCTATTTTGCTCGGGACTCCAAGAAAGCCTTTCATGCCTGAGATGACAATGGCTTTGAGTTCTTCGGGCAACCGGGCATCCGACAGAGTGAAGCTGAAGGAGGTTCTCCGGGACGTCCCTCTCCATTCAGACGGGATCGCGACAAATCTTCTCAGGAGGCATCCCAGGAGATTGAGCGAGAGAAAGATCAAGAGGAGAATGAACCACCAACTCCGGTAGACATTGTGGAGATCCAGGATCACCGCGAGGCGGTAGTAGAAAGATGATCCTGCGGGGCTGAGTCGTTCCGGAGCACCTTGCGGGATCACGGTGCCGATGATGGAGGTGGCCGCGAGCAGGAACAAAAGGGTAATAGTGGTTTTCACCGAAGTGAAAAACGACTTGATCTCTCCGAAAAAGGAATCCTGTCGGGAGGAATCGGATCCCCCGGATTTGGACCCGGCCATCGATTATTGTCTCCTGAGCCGCCGAAATTCGGAAGCCCAAAGCTGAGCGCTAAGTATCACTACGATGCGATGGCCTACCGCTGGCTAAAAATTTCTGTGGGCAGGCACGCAGTACAAGAGAGCAACTTATACGATTTCAGCTATTAATTCAACGCTTCGGCATGATCGACAACAATCGTTCAGGTACGAGCGGCCTTAATGACTTGCTCCATTAACCGTGGAATAGTCGCTGATAAAGTTGTCTACATACGCGCCCACCGAGTCCTGGATCTTGACGGGCAGAAGCTCTGTGTTGACGAATCCTATTGACCCGAGTTCCCAGGTGGCAGAGCTGGTCACAATAGATGGCTGTCGAGGGAGGCTGACGTCCTGTTTCAGTTGCACATCCACAGAGAAGAAATAGTTTCCCGAGTGCTTGATCGTGTTTATGCTGACATAAAGCCACGGCCGACCCGGTGTGTCACGCCATTCCGGATGAGGCAGCACTCGAATCCCTGCCTGGGTGAGCCGTAGCTCCACATCTGTTTGAAGCTCGCTCACCCTGAGCCCATCCGCCTCTGCATCCGGTTTGATGGTCTCGATGACCACCACGACACCAGTCAGATCGCGCAGGGTCTCTCTTGTGTACTCGGTAAGATTCATGACGGCTCCTGATGGATGAGGTTTGAACGGGCGCCTGCTTTCCGGATGATAAAAAGCAAAACCCGGGCATCAGCCCGGGTTACTCTAATCCAGTCAATGTTTGCCAGTGTCAACAATGGGAGGCATGGGTGTACTCGCCAAAGACTTCTCGTAGCACATTACAGATCTCACCGAGGGTAACTCTCTTTTTCACGGCCGCAAGAATGGATGGCATGAGATTGTCTGTTCCTTGAGCTGCTGCCTTGAGTTCCACCAGCGCCGCGGCTGTTGCGGAGGAATCTCTTTCGGAGCGCAGCTTTTGCAAGCGGCTGATTTGCGTCTCTCGCACCGTCGGGTCTACTCTCAGCAGGCCGCTTGGGAGAGTTTCTTCAGTCTGAAAGCGGTTTACTCCCACAATTACCTGATCGCCGGATTCCACTGCCTTCTGGAATCGGTACGCGGAATCCTGGATCTCTCCCTCAATGAAACCGCATTCCACCGCTCTCACGGCTCCTCCCATCTCGTCAATTCTCCTGATGTAGTCCACGGCCTGCCGTTCTATGTCATCGGTGAGGGCCTCGACGTAATACGAACCGGCCAATGGATCTACCGTTTCCGCCGCTCCCGTTTCATAGCCTATGATCTGCTGCGTGCGCAGTGCGATCTGTACGGATTCCTGACTGGGAAGGGCAAGTGCTTCGTCCCTGGAGTTGGTGTGCAATGACTGGGTGCCCCCGAGCACGGCCGAGAGGGCCTGAAACGCGACCCGGACAATATTGTTATCGGGCTGTTGAGCGGTCAGCGTGCATCCTGCCGTTTGCGTATGGAACCTCAGCATCATAGCCCGAGGATTTGTTGCGTGGAAACGCTCCTTCATGATTCTGGCCCACAATCGACGGGCGGCTCTGAATTTTGCGACTTCCTCGAGGAAGTCTTGATGAGCATTGAAGAAGAAGCTCAATCTTTCGCCAAAAGCTATTCACTTCCAGTCCGGCATCAATTGCCGCCTGCACGTAGGCTATTCCATTGGCAAGAGTGAAGGCGACTTCTTGAACCGCGGTGGAGCCGGCCTCACGAATATGATATCCGCTGATGCTAATGGTGTTCCATTGAGGCACATGCTGGTTGCAGAAGGCGAAGATGTCCGTGATGATTCTCATGGAAGGGATCGGCGGGAAAATATATGTTCCTCTAGCGGGGTATTCCTTTAAGATGTCATTCTGAATAGTACCTCTGATCTTGGAGACGTCCGCGCCCTGTTCTTCGGCTGCAGTGATATACATTGCCAACAGAATCGCTGCGGGCGAATTAATGGTCATGGAGGTGCTTACGGATGAGAGATCGATGCCGTCGAAAAGAAGCTTCAGGTCTTCCACGCTATCGATGGCCACGCCCACTTTGCCAACTTCACCTGCGGAAAGCTCCGCATCGGAGTCGTAACCGATCTGAGTTGGCAGGTCGAACGCCACGGAGAGGCCGGTCTGTCCCTGCTCAATTAAGTATTTGAAGCGCTTGTTGGTCTCTGCGGCGCTTCCAAAGCCTGCGTACTGGCGCATAGTCCAGAAGCGGCCGCGATACATATTTGGCTGTACACCTCGGGTAAATGGGTACTGCCCGGGTATACCAAGGTCTGTTTCGAGATCAAAGTCTTGCACATCCCAAGGCCAATAGACCCTCTTAACCGGCACTTCCGAGACCGTGGTAAATTGCGTCCGACGTTCCGGTCTCTTCGCGATTTTTTTCTCGATATCCTCGTCCCACGTTAGTACCTTTTTCTTTGAAATTCTCCGGCACAGCTCACCTCCAAGAATGACGCAGCGTAAGATCGGTTGCGCTACCACGGAATATTAAGTGCAAGAAACCGGGTAATACCAACTCTCATAGCTAGAGAGCTACAACGAGGCATGAAAATGCTCGAAACCTTATGAATATAATCTAGCCACCACCGCATTATGGTGACGGACGGCGTCCCTGCCTGCCATTGTTAATGTCACTTCTTTGGACGTGCATTGGTTTAGAAAGGCTCCATTCGATAATGGCGGTTACCAGGAAGCGCACGGGCTCCCTTGGTGCCTCTTCTTTTTTCGTATTCTCTAGCTCTGTGCCCAGCCTGCAAGAGAAGCCAATACCTTTAAGGCCACGCTCGAAACGCCCACTGGCCGAAATGCATGATGAGTTCCGTGTATCTCCACTTTGCCGGCACTTGGTCGGATGTGGCTCCAGCTAGAACAAACGAGACATCGGAACGTGAGCCGCTTTTCCTAGGGCGAAAATTCTGTGTTTGTTGAAACGATTCTGGCATAGAAGCGACCCGGACTGGTCGGACCAGAACCCGGACCGCTGCGACTCGGTGAATAACCTTTTTGCACGTGCGGGCGAGTTCCGGACTAGAATTGGCTTGAACGAAAAGTGATAACCGAAAGCTGGTCCTGTCGCCGAGGTATCAGCATCGAAGCACGCCTACACCTCATAGACGGAAGAACCTCACATCACTATAAGGAGGGCAACGGACTTCCCTTCTTCCACACCCCGGCACTTGCCGCACTGTGAGGCTTCCTAACTCGACCGGGAAGCACTTCGATTTTGACCGTTACTCTATGACTGCCAGTACATCGCCTACTTGGTAAGATTCGCCTGTCTGGGCCTTGATTTCCTTGACAGTTCCGCTCGCGACAGCCACAACGGGCAATTCCATCTTCATAGCTTCGATTATGACAAGTTCGTCATCTTCTTCGACCTTCTGGCCCACTTGGGCTTTTACAGCGATCACTTTACCGTTCATAGGCATGGTAACATCTGCCATCTTCCATAACCTCCTCAGAATTCGTATTCACATATTCAAGAAAACGCAACAGCGAGCCCTGTCGAAAGACAGGACGGCCTCCTCTAGAGCCGGCCGCGCCGTTTGCCATCGGGTGGCCTTCAGTTCAAAGCTTCAGGAAAAGGATCAGATGGAAGGCCGTCTCAGAGCGGGGCGAGCGTGTGCAATAAAATCACTACTCTTTATCATTTGGTGACATCACCCCCACAAAACGGAGGCCACGCCTGATGAATCCGCTTATTTAGGCCGTGAGCCACGATTCGGCGCCCTCCACGAAAACGACGGCCTTGCTGTGCCGCCAGTCAGCTAATGAGATTCCTTCATTGGCTGAACCAACTCCATCAGGATTCCGTGGGTAGCATTAGGGTGCATGAAAGCAATCGTCATTCCGTGCGCGCCGGATCGAGGCGTTTCATCGATGAGTTTTATTCCTTTTTCTTTGAGCTCGGCAACAGCCTGGTGTATATCATCGACTTCGAAGGCTATATGATGGATGCCTTCGCCGTTCTTGTCCAAGAATCTCTTAATCGCGGATGCCCCGGACACGTCTTGGAGAAGCTCTACCGAACTATCACCCACGGGGACAAACCCGATTTTCATGCCTTGGTAATCTTCCCTGTGGGTCACCTCAAGGGGTAGTCCCTTAGTGAAGAAGTTTATCGCAGCTTCGAGGTCATTTACTGCGATTCCCAGGTGAGCGATCCGCTTGATCTTCATCGGTGACCTCTGTTTGCGCGGTTTGGGGATCAAGAATCAGTCGTTGAGCCTGCATCTGTGGACTTGCTCTCCGTAGAGGCTTCCTTCTTTTCCGCAGGCTTCTCTGCCGGTTTCTTATATGAGCAACTGTCCTTACGACCGTAGTCTGTCACATACCACCCCGTCCCTTTGAGGACAAACGTAGACTGGGAGATCAAACGACAGGTTTTGCCACCGCAATCACTGCATGTCTCCACAGGCGGATCGGAAAACTTTTGCCATTCTTCAAATTCCTTACCACAGCTTTGGCACCGATATTCATAAATCGGCATCTGCTTCACCTCCGTTGACAGCGTGTCATGGTTTTATTCTTAGTGGGCGGCGCCACTGGTTTTCGTACAAGCTCAGGATGTAATCAGTGTTCGTGACCCCAGCGAGAATCTCCTGGGTAATCCCGTGCACGACATTTTCTTCTTTATCCCGATCTTCGTAGGCTGCGAAGAAATCGACATGATATTTCCTGAATCGAATAATATGAATCAATTCGTGGGTCAGTATAAACAGTCCCAACGTCCAGAGGTCATGCATGGCAGATCTCAGCAGCGCTAAGAGGATATTGGGGTCCTGGAGCACCACTCCGTACGTTTCTCTCTCTCGGGAAACGGCCGCGTTGGATTGTCTGACTCTTGCTTCGTAACGTACCACGTTGGCAAAAACGTCTTGCTCGTGGAGTGCCTTACCCACGTGCTTGTGGGTAAAAATGGTATATGGATTCTCTCTCCACTCGTCCGGCGCAAGATGAAAATACGCCTCCGTCAGTCTCTCGGCCAGCACGGCCGCTTTACTGATGGTCGTAAGATCGGACGTTGTGAAAAGCCCCGTTGAGACCATGAGGACCTGTCTTACTTGTTCTTATGGCGCTGCCTAGCTCGAAGCTTCTTGTGTTTGTGCTTCCGCATTTTCTTCCGACGTTTCTTGATTATGCTCCCCATTCACACCTCTCCGGCATTCATGAAGTAAATAGATTTATCATGCCCAAAGGATCGTGTCAATTACTCTGAGGAGCTTTGAAGAGAAACAATTGCCTCCTTCGGCTGTCAACGCGCCACCTTTTTCACCGAACTCCCGGATCACACGTCTCCCGATCACATCCAACCCACGCGCTTCCCTGCGTTCCAAAGAGTTCACAAAATCATCCGGCCTGCAATGCCACTTGTGCTGGAGAGGCAAGCCCTACTCTCCCCAGTAACATCGTTTCGCGGACTCCTAGCCCATCAAACAAACTTTCAATAACCTTCCGCTCGCTCGCCATCTTTCTAAGTATTCATCTAATTCATGTTTCGGCAGTGTCAAGTGACGTTCTCTGGAATTCACCCAGACGCTCGCAATTACTCATGGGTTCCAGGTGGATGTCTAAGGGGCCGGGCAAGGATCTGCGGCATCGAGGAACTTCGATTCGCAGTGAGAAATTGAGTTATTATCTTGACAGGCACAGTAAAGTTAAATATAGACTAGAAGCGAGATTGTTCACAGACGAATTGTCTTTTTCAAGGAACGACCATGCGGATTACTACTACGAGCAGATACGGAGTTCGGGCACTGTTCGACGTGGCCTATCATGGTGGTGGTCAACCCACCCAGATCAAAGATATCTCGCGCCGCCAAAAAATATCACAGAGATATCTCGAGCAAATCTTTAACAAACTGCTCAAGGCAGGCCTGCTCAAGAGCAGACGAGGTCCGCGAGGAGGCTATATGCTTTCCCGAGACCCCTCTGAGATTACCGTCGGAGATATCATAAGTGCGGCGCAAGGTCCCATTGTCCCGGTCCGGTGCCTGGACGAGGAAGCCAATAAGAAAAAGGAATGTGACCTGTTGAGTGCCTGCATAACCCGGCAAGTGTGGAAAGAGACGCAAAGGCTGCTGGTCGATTACTACGCGTCGGTTTCAATTGCGGATCTTTGCGGCCTGGCACGCAAGCAAGGTGTCTCCAGAGATCTCGATCACAAGTATATGTATTTCATTTAGCGGCCTGTCTTGGAAAGTCGTTTATGCAGCATCGGCATTGGTTCTTGTCATGCGTTGGGAACACTCCGCTCGTCCAACTGAGATCTCCCGAGGCCCGTCGAGGGGCGCAAGTCTGGTGTAAGCTGGAGTTCATGAACCCGGGGGGATCGTCCAAGGATCGTATGTGTCTTGCCATTGTGGAATCCTTGGAGTCCAGAGACTTACTCCGGCATGGCGACGTGCTGTTGGAAGCCTCGGCCGGCAATACCGCGATTAGTTTGGCCATGACAGCAGCGGCCAAAGGTTATGCCTTGACCCTTGTGATGCCGGACACGGTCCCGCCCGAAAGGAAACGACTCTTGGCCGCATTTGGGGCCAGGATCGTGTTTACGCCCCCCTCCAACGGAATGAAAGGATCAGTTGGCAGGGCCGTAGAGATATTCGAATCGACAAAACGTACCGTGATGATCAATCAGTTTGAGAATCCAGTGAATCCCGAGGTACACCGAAGAACTACCGGGGTGGAGATTCTGAAAGATTTGGGAACCGTGCCTGACGTCTTCGTGGCGGGGGTGGGGACGGGGGGCACCATCACGGGAGTAGGAGAACTCTTCAAGAACAAGAACCCACTCACCAGAGTCGTTGCTGTCGAGCCTGTTGATTCAGCCGTGCTTTCGGGAGGCAATCCGGGGCCTCACCGAATTCCCGGTATCGGCGCAGGCTTCGTTCCCAAGATTCTTAATACGAATATTATTGACCATGTTGCGGTTGTGGAGTATCAGGAGGCGGTCGCGGCCGCTAAGTTGATGGCAGAGCAGGAAGGGATTTACGCGGGGCTTTCTTCCGGCGCTGCTGTCCACGTGGCACTTCGTGAGGCACGCCGCCTGCGTTCCGACCAAGTAGTGGTTACGGTGCTCTGTGACTCGGGTGAGCGATACGTGTGCTCGGCCTCTTAGAGCAAGCCCATAAACATTTTTTATGGATCTAGTGGAAAGTTTTCTAGTAGACTGACGTCGGAGACTTTAGCCGTTTTCCGACGTAGCCCATCTGCCGTTGGGCAAAGAGGCGCAGCAATCCGCGACTGGATGAGGCTGAGTTGCTTACGGTTGTCGCGAAGGCACTTCCGGCGCTTTTTTGTCGAGACTCTTTTCTTGGTTAACACATGGAAATTCTACGGATAATATGTTGCATCTTGTTGCTTGCAGCCGTGCTTCCTGCGGGCAACGGGTTGTCGCTAGGGCCGGGGCCGGATCACAAATCTCATGTCCTCGCAGGTCAGGAGGGCTCTGTTGACCTCACTACCAATCAGTATGATGCCTCACATACAAAAGTTGAGCGAACTGGGCTGAAGGCCACGTCTGACCAGAGAGGCCGGAAGACTGTTGAAATTGATTGGCGGATTGCACAGCATAGTGACGTGAGCCCCGGAGAGGATACAGGCTCCAGAAGGTCTTCCTCTGACATAGCAGGAACGGGCGAAGCTGACAGAGTATGGAGAAGTCAGGAACTTAATATACTGGCCATCGGGATGGGAGTGGGAGACGTGGACGGAGACGGCGCCAACGAAATCGTTCTCATCGATCCCGATACTGTGTACCTGTATCGCTTTTCCTCTGCGAAGATGGAGCTCCCTGGCCGAATATTCGGCACGACCCCTGGAACTGAAGAGCGTGGACGTCGCAAAGCTGAGGAAACAGGGCCCGGCCAGGATCTATGTGACAGCCCAGAACCGCGGCTCGATCAGTTCCTTCGTCCTGGAATATCGGGATCGAAAACTGACGCCTGTTGTACAGGATTTTCCCTATTACCTACGATTGATTCACTACCCTACGCAGGGACCAATCCTGCTGGGCCAGAAAAAAGGGCTCAGCAGACTATATGACGGACCGGTTTATCGTCTGACCGATAAAGGAGACGATCTCGAGGTCCTGGGGCGTTTCGGCGTGCCATTAAAAATTCCTGTGTTCGGTTTTGCAATAGGTGATTTTCAGGGGAAACACACCCCTTTGATCGCGGTATACGATAAGGAAGACCATCTCCGCATTTACGAGCCGGATGGGAAGAGGTTGTTCCTCTCCAAGGACTATTACGGGGGATCGGATGTTCTTTTGAGAATGGCAGGTCCTGAACAGACCGCGATCAGGGAGCGGGAAGATCTGGAACGGGAGTCAACTTACTTTCGACCGCGAATCATGTCCTTCGACCGCGGCGCGGAACACGAAATACTGGTCATAGCTCACAGTTCCAAGACCATGAGACTTCTCGGACGGACCCGTATGTTCGAAGAAGGGCAGGTCACCGCACTGGTCTGGAATGGTGATGCGTTGGAAGAAAAATGGACCACGCCGAAGGTCCAGGGCATGATCACTGACTTTGCCATTGACACGCTCCCCGGACTAGCCGGACAGAGACTGATCACTTTGGAGCGCAAGAAGACGGATTGGCTGGCCTTCCTCAGGTCTCAGAGCCAGGTGAGGGTCTACAACCTGAACTCCTTAATGACCGAGGGGCAGGGCGGCAACAAGTAGGAAGCGGGACGCTGATCCTCCCTTCGGCCCACCCTCGATCTCATGTTTTGTTTCTCCTGGGATCGGAAAAAAGTAAGTCTGTCCCTCCAATGCGAATGCAGTCTCCATGAGTGAGGCAGGTTCTGGAGAGGGTGCGTCGATTGACTTGAACGACAGCCTCGTCTCCCAAGGCCCTCACCTCGAAGCTGAGACCGATTTTCTGGATCACCGCTCCCGATTTCCCAAGCCCAGGGTCAGCCTGGAACAGGATGTCGCCTGCCGCCGCTGACGTTATAGGACAAGGTCTCGAGTCCAAGATCACACGCGTTCCAGCACGAGGGCCCGACGTAACCAAGAGTAGCGCTCTGCATGCCGCGTCTTCCATGATACCGGTCAAGAAGCCGGTCATACCCCCCAGGATAATGAATCCCACCATCCGGCTGAGCCACGGCGATTTGTCCACCCCTGGAATGAGGACCTGAAGCGGATCGAACAGCATGCCGGCCATGAGGCCGCCTAGCAGGCCTCCCAGTATTCCATTTAGCAGACCACCTGGTCCTCCGATCACAAGACTTGTTCCCAAGCCGATAATAGTGCCGATAAGACTCCAGGCCAGTGTCCTGCCAGCCAGGGTGGCTACGAAACCGGCGGCCTGATGCATCGCGGTGAAGGGATGGGGCGTGGGGCTGAACCAGTTGAACAAGACCTGGCACGGAACGAGCATGAGAAACGAGGCCGCAAAAACCACTCCGAAAGCTCCGGCGGCCGACGGTACTGCTTGCGAAAATCGTCGAGAAACCAATTTGTTCACTGCCGCAAGAGATCCGGACGCCATGCCCGCCACCACAGGGAGGAGAAAGGCGTTCGCAAGGCCGACGCGCCCGCTCGATCCTCCTTCTTGGAAATAGGGCTCGATCAGCGCCCATCCCAGAACGCGCTGACTGCACCAGCCGTGGCGTACAACAACGTGCTTGAAGTGAATAGGCGCCACTTATCTGCAGTACGTTGTTGCGACATGGTTAGATTTCTTGAGCCCGGTAGCTGTAAACGGATGGCTTGTCGTCGGGGGTACACTGCTCAATCATAATCGTCACCGGGACCCGCCTGCTGCCAACGAAAAACGAAAAGAATCAGTCCGCACCCATTCAAGACCGCTTTCCCAACTCAGGAACTTAATCCCGTTCCAGACATGTGTCAATTTCTCTCCGGCATGAGTTGAGGCACGTATTACAATCTAATCTGACAAACCGGGTGTTGGCAATCGCCCATAGGAGGTGTCATACCAAATTATCCTTGACACGGTCGCGGGGCTCGATGAATAATCACGGGCAAGTAGCGATAGGATTTGAAAAAATGTACTAGGAATACCGTGGGCTTAAGCAATGCCGTCCATTTATGACATTTACGAGAGAAAGAACTACCGCAACAGAATATCCTTGGCGAGGTCTGTGAGTTTTGAGGTGGAAGTCCGTGAGACAAACCTTCACATCCAGGCACATAGCGATCTGAATGCAAAGGCCAAGGACTCGGTATTCCGCTACAGATACCAGGTTGAGGAGTATCTCCGCCAGCATCCCGCATTTCGCGAGACACCGGCGCCCATTCAGATTTACGCTTCAGCTCCCGAGATAGTCCGGTATACAGATCTGTCAAGCCGAAAGACCGGAATTGCCCCAATGTCCTGCATGAGTGGGGCAATCGCAGACTTTGTGGGCAGGGACCTGACCGAGGATTCTGCCAATCTCGTTGTTGCCAGCGGGGGAGATGCGTTTGTGAGGAGTTCGGTTCCTTTGGACGTCTATCTGTACGCTGAAGGCTCCCCCATGCACGAACGGCTGATAATCTCTCTGCCTACGTTCAAGAGATGCTTCGGCATTTCCACCTTCGTGCCTGGCAAGGGGGTCCATTCGGTCACTGTGATCTCCAGGTCCGCGTGCTTGGCCTGTGCATTTGCAACTGACATTGGAACGCGAATTGCCGAGGGAGAGAGGCTATCTTCGGTACTTGACAGGGCTGAAAATTATATTGACGTTGGGGGTGTGGTCATAGTTGCGGGCACTACTATTGTCGTAGGTGGTGAGATGGTATTGAGATCCGCCAACGGGAGCACTTCCGGCTTTGCTGATAGAGAATAGTATGAAAATCGGTGTATTATCTGATACGCACCTACGATCTCCCAATCCTGTCTTGGAATACATCCTTGAGGAATTGCTCGCCGATACCGAAATGGTTCTCCACGCAGGAGACATAGTTGGCCGCAAGGTACTCGACCGCCTGGAGATGAGCAATGTGATGGCCGTCTGCGGCAACATGGACGACCACGAGGTCGCGCAAGCAATTCCCCAGATCAGAGTCATTGTTGCAGCCGGAAAGCGAGTGGTACTGATTCACGGATGGGGATCGAAAGACGGGCTGGAGCAAAGGATATTGGGGCAATTTCAGACGGACCGGCCGGATCTTATAGTATACGGGCACTCTCACGTTCCTTTTTGGGGAAAAGTGGGCGGTGTCCACATGTTTAACCCGGGCTCGGCAAGCTATGGCCGGGACAGGGGAAACGGAACCGTCGGTCTTATTGAAATATTGGATGGAAACATCGTGGGAACGATCCTGTCAGTCGATAGGGACAAGGGCTCAACTTAGAGACTTGACCCGAGGGACATCCGTTTTCCATTTCGAAGCGGAGGGATTGCTAAACGTACATACGATGAGAGGATCAGTACGCCGGGTTTGGAGTCTGATCGGTCAAGCCAAGGGGAAAATGGAAAGAATCTGGGCACCCTGGAGAATAGACTACGTCCTCGGAGAAGAGAAAGAACCGGGCTGCATATTTTGCACCAAGCCCGCTTCCGATCAGGATGATATTAATTTAATCGTCCATCGGGCCCAAGGGGCCTTCACCATGATGAACAAATTTCCATACACCAATGGCCATGTGCTCGTTTCCCCTTACAAGCACGTTGAAGACATCTGCTTGCTGGAACCGGAAGCAAACAGCCTGATCGTAGAGGAACTGTGTCGCGCGGTTCAAGTACTCAGGAAGGTCATGCGGCCCGAGGGTTTCAATATCGGAATTAATCTCGGAGTTGTTGCCGGTGCAGGTATTAAGGAGCACTTACATTATCATGTAGTTCCCCGCTGGAACGGTGACACAAATATCATGCCTGTGTTGGCCGACATCAGGGTAATTCCGGAACACCTCCGCAGCACGTGTTTGAAGCTGAGAGAGGGTTTCGGTAGCATATTCCCGGAACAGTTGTGAGAGGTGCACAGATGAGGCTGATCAAGAGGCTCATAGAACTGGCCTTTGTCATATTGATTGTCTCGTTGTTTATGAAAAACAAGGACGTTGAACTGCCGATTACCTATTTTGGCTTGTCTGAGCCCATCAAGTTGGCTTTCTGGGAATTGGTAACGATATGCGTCTCAGTAGGCATAATAATCGCGGCGGTGGGAGATTTTATGACCCAGTTGAAATGGCTGCGCGAGCGACGCAGAATGATCAAGACCGACCAGGAGCATCAGGCGGAGGTCAATCGCCTGAATGCCCAAATTGAAGGCTTGGAATCTGACAATAAGCGCCTCAAAGGGGAGCTGGAAGCGAAGTCTAAAGAGTTTTCCTCCCTACAGAAGCGGGATACGGCCCCGACTGGCTTGGCCGCGGCCTCCATCGGGGAGCCGGCGCCCGACGCCTAGAAACAGCGTATGGAAATCATTCGTGTTCGCGAGAAGATCTATCAAAACTTCAGTGCTCCGTCAGTTGCTCTGGGAAACTTCGATGGCGTACATCTGGGGCACCAGGAGATTCTCAGACGTACTGTAGAAACTGCCCACCGCAAGGGCCGTGAGGCGGTCGTATACACTTTTGACCCTCACCCGCGCCTCGTGTTGAACACTGCGCCCGAGGTTCCCAGAATCAGCACTCCACGCGAGCGAGCCGATATTCTCAGAACACCTGGGAATCGACGTCCTTATTCTTGCGGAGTTCACTAAAGAATTTGCCGCTCAATCGGCTGAAGATTTCGTGCTGAATGTTTCTTGTCGAAGAATTGGGAATACGGAACTTGTTTATTGGCGAGAACTATCGCTTCGGCAAAGGGAGAGCCGGGACTCCTCACACTCTCAAGAAAATGGCGCCCGAGTTAGGGTTTGTAGTGCATGTAGTGCCACCTGTAAAGATGGAGGGTGCCGTTGTATCGTCGAGTCGCATTCGAGATCACTTGATGCGGGGCGAAATTCGCGAGGCCAACGTGCTCTTGGGTCGGGAATTTACTATCGAGGGGCGGGTAATTCACGGGCACCATCGCGGCAAGGCGCTGGGGTTCCCAACTGCAAACATAAGACCGGAAGTGAAGCTTCATCCGCCCGAGGGGGTCTATGCTGTCTACTGCAGGGTCGGCGAAGGTATGCACCTCGGCGTCATGAATATAGGCTACAATCCTACGTTCAGAGATCGCCGCGTATCGGTACGAGGTTCATATTCTGGATTTTGATCAGGACCTTTACGGGGAAACTGTTCGCATTTATCTGGCGGACCGATTGCGATCGGAAATGACTTTCGAAAGCGTTGAAGACCTAAAGATCCAGATCGGTCGTGACATAGAACGCGGCCGAGAAATGCTGACCGGCCGGCCGGCGATGCCATAGATCTGCCGGCTGTCAACCATGAATATTCCGTGGAATTCGACGCACATAGCGGGCAAGCGGAATCTTAGCACTTAAAGAACGAATCCGCGTCACATTAACTTTCCGGAACCATTACTGTGGCGCGATACGGCGTCTGAACCATGAAATCAATCAAATCCCGACGCGAATCATGACCTCACCACCAAAAGAGACCGAACTCTTGCGCCTCCCCGATGATCTGGTCGAGCAGGTCGCTGAACTTGCCGACCGCTTCGGAGAGTCCCCACGGGATATTGTAATCGCCGCGGTGGAGCACTTCACTCGTATTCCGGAAGAGCGTCGCAAAGCTATCCTCAGGGCCACATCTCTGCGGCGCCGCCCGTAATACCATCTTAACAGGTGATACGAAACCCCTGTCCATACCCTCACCCCAGCCACCCTCAATCGTGGCAATAGGGGGACATTATGTCGAGTTTTGCAAGAGCTTCTCTCTGTGCCGGTCGCCAAATGCACGGTGAACGCCTATGAAAAAACTTCCGCGGCCGGTCTCCTGCTTCATCTTCTCACCTCCCCATCGTTTCCGATGCCTTTCGGCACGCGGCGGTCTCCTCGTACGGGCCTTTTTGTTGCCACACGGGGTCATCGTACCGGTCATGACAGGGGAGGCACGGTGCTATGCCAACTATTTTTCGCAACTCCTCCTGATTGAATCCTCGTGATAACTGGTGAGATGTGCCCTGGAGAACGTTCCCGGAACTATCGACCACTGCATCAATGGGGAATGATATCTTCAAACCGGAAGCATGAGAATCGTATGTAGTTTCCACCTTTAGAGATTTTGTCTGAGGGTCCCAAGTGAGCACGCCGTCTCCCAGGCCGAGCGCCTTCGGGTCCAAGTGGCAGTCCACACAACGGGGGACCTCTTTGCGAGTCGTATGAGGGTGCGTCGGCCCCATTGCCACGGACGACAGACCATTTTTGAGCTTCATGATTTTAGAATCGTAGGGGGGCACAACTTTGCCCCGCGAATCGACAACCGTATTCCATACCTGGCATCCGGGGACCAGAATTCCCACCTTGCCCCGTGAGTTAATGCCGTAGATATTGCGTTCAAATCGGAAGTAGCTGCGACCCTCTGCCCATCGGCCTTTAGTCATATTTCCGGATATGTGATCAAAGCCGTTTGCCCCTAGATCCAGGACCTGATGGCACCCGTAGCACTGCGGACTCCACGCGTCTGTGGCAGGAATCGCACTCGAGACGCTTGTGGCCTTCGATCCTATGTCCATTCTTCTTTTCCGTTATGATGCTTACCGGATGTTCCGTGCCCGAGAGTTTGCCGGTGAGGCGCCATCCTTTTTCGGTAAGTCGGACGTGAGGCAGCGGCCGCCCTTTGGAGGTCTGAAGAATCGTGTCCCCGTCGGATAGTTTCAAGGACGGGGAACTCCTTACCAGCGTCCGGACCAGAGCATCATTCGCGACCACAGTCATTGTCTTGGGAGGAGTTGAGTAGGACCCGTGGCAATCCTCACATCGAATTTCTATCTGATCCTCCATGTGTGCATGGATCTTACCGTCACCCATGGTGTCCTGGCCGGTGTGACAGTCTATGCACGCCATTGACTTTTCATGGTGAATGTCAGGAACCAGCTTCCAAACGAACCTATCGTCGCTCAGCCGTTCATCGTTGAGGCCGCCGCGGACAAAGGGAGTGCCATACTGAGTGCTTTCCATTTGGCCGTGGTAATTCAGACCCACTCTTGCACTGCGGTTGTGGCATGCTATGCAGCGATCATCCGGAATCCTGTTCGTGAGGCTGTGAGTTGCCGGATGACCGACTTCATCCCGTTTGACAGTGGGGTCGCCGCCTACTGTACCGCCCTTCTTCGCCATAGGGAGCGTGGCACGCGGGGCATCCTTCCATGCGTCCCATTTTTTCTCTGTGCCGCGAGCCCCACAAGTGGCATGCCGCGCAGAATTTTCGGAAATGACTGTCTGCAAGGCTCAGGTTGCCATTATGGTCGACTTCGGGAAGCACCGCCTTGAGGCTGGTTTCGCCATCCGATACAGACTTGATAGCGAACTTCGGGTTGCTGTCGTTTTCCAGGCCCCATTGAAAGCGCAATATGCTGATTATGCCCGCGTTGGTAGCCATTAGTGAGCGCGGCACATTCTCGACGCGATTGAGAAGCGGGTTCTCCCTTTCAGAGTGGCATGTTCCGAGACCCGCATTCCTGCTTCCGCACGTTGCAGATGCCAGGTCCAGTCTGGCGGGGTTGCGGCCGCCTCTCAGACCGAGATGCGCTCCTCGAACCGTTAGATCCGCCGCGTTGCCTCCGTGGCATATCACGCAACCGAAAACGCCGTTGGGGTGGGACCCCGAAACGTCTTCTATACCAAAATGGCAGGTCATGCAGCGTTCCGGCGTCAACTTCCCGCCAAAGGGGCTGATCTCAATTATCTCAGGCTGTCTATTTCGCAGGGTCTCAATTTGCGAAAGAATTTCTCTCTTCTTGTCTCGTTTGGCATCGTCTTCCAGTTCCTTTTCCAGCCTCAGTATTGTTAGGGCTATTCCCCTGGTTTGATAAGTCTGCCATGCCGGGTTGCGGCTGCGGTACTCTACATACGTGAAAACGGCCGCCAGAGCCGTTGCGGCAGCTATGATGGCGAGCCGGAAGCCAAAGTCCGCGACTTTCATGCAAGGTAGCCCCAAACCGTCAAGATAATCACAGTTGCAGCAATTCCGAGAAATACAAGCCGCGTCAGGGTTCGTTTGCCATAGACACAGGGGATGAGGGCCAACGCGAAGAGCACACCTAGGGGAATGGCGATTCCCGCGAGCATAGGAGGAAGATGCCGCAGCATCTGCTGAATTCCCACGAAGATCCAGGGGGCCTTGACGTGTTCTGCGGCGAGACCCGAGGGATCTGCGGGGCCTTCAATCGGGGCGTCTGCCAGAGCGGAGATAAGCGCGACCGCGGCCAGGGAAATCAAGGCGGCAAGCCCTTCCTTGCGCAGAAGATCGGGCGCACTCCGTATTCTGCGAGTGTGATTGGCAGTTTCTCGAGTCACGTAGCACCATGGAACTGGGTGGCAGTGGGACCAGGCACGGGCTAATCTTTTATGATACGAAATCCCACTGTGCGATAGTAACCTCGGGGCGAGGCCTTGTGGCGGTTCCGAATCCGTTTGGAGCATTCCGGAGAAGCCCAGGAGCCTCCTCTTATATTCTTCTCTTCACCCAGAGCCGGTCCCGTTGGACTGCTCATGGGGCTCTCGCTGTAGTAGTCGTGGGAATACCAGTCCAAACACCATTCCCAGACATTGCCCGTCATTCCTGTAACTCCGTTTGAGCCGGGCGCGGCTATGGTCACGGGGACGGAATCTTCCCCCGGCAGGATCGTAAGATAGTCCCCGGCACGGTTGGAGGCGGTCAAGAGTGCCGCCTTCTCCCACTCAGCCGAAGTGGGAAGGCGGCCGCCTGCCCACTCGGCATAGTCGGATGCTCCATACCAGGATACACAAACCATGGGTTTATCGGAACAATCTTCCCGGGGTTTGAAAACTTTGCCAACCTTGACGATCGGGCAATCAGGGCTGTCGACCTTGGCTCTGGGGGTCCCGTCTCTTGAATTCTCCCCTTGAGCATCGAGAAAAGCGCAGAAATCTTTCACGGTAACGTCAAATTTGGCTACGTAGAAGTCCTTCAAGAAGACCTTGTGAACGGGTCTCTCGTCGAGCCTTCCTTCGCCTTCCGCGCTCCCCATGTCGAAAGGCCCCGCGGGAATGAGAACCATCCCACTGTATTTGCCCCTCCCTTCCACGAGATTATTCCCATTTACAGACGGGGCTGGAGCGGTGGGTTTGGATTCAGGTTTCAATAAGGGCGGAAGGGGAACAGGTGTGCCTCCGGGACAACCCGGCAGGAAGGGGCAGTCAAAACCGTTGGGTCCTGATTGGCCGAGGCCCTGGCTGACCGGAGCGGCAGATCGCGAATTTTCCTTGGGCGACTTCTGGTTTTCCGTTGCCCCGTCCACACCGCCACTCATGGAGAGCGTGAGAAGTACCACGATGACCACATGCAGCGCCGGCCTCGTGAAGCCCGATTTCGGCGGAATCGAGGGGATGCATGCAAACCTCTTATTCAATGGCAGAGAATCTTCAAACCGAATATCAGTGGACGCCAAATTGCTCACCGCCTCGCCCGAGAGTCCTCCCTATAATGCGAGGCATCGGGAGCCGCGTCAAGGGGCATCCGTCGATGAAACAATATCCCAGGGATCGGTATCGGTCAGTCCTCACGCCATCTCCACTCACTCGGAGTGGTAAGCTCAACCTGAACAATATCTTCCCAGGAGACGCCGTGCTCCTGAAAGATCTTTTCCAGGGCCTCCTTGCTAGGAGCATCCCACCAGCAAAACCGTCTCCCCGACTGCAAGTTGAACCACGTTTTCACCCATGTCCCTCTTCGTTCCTGAGCCAGATCAATCCACTTGGATTCAAGCTTTTCCTTGGGAACAGACGGTTCATAATGTGTAGATAAATAATGAGGCATTTTCTGCTCCATTCCTTCGGAGATGGTCTCCCGGAAAGCTGTTACGGCTCGAAACGGTCGCCTTCCTCGGCTTTGACTCTTTTGAAGAATTCACACATTGCACAATCTCTCATCTTTTCCGCGAACGACTCTTGGGGTTTGTCTTCACAGCGCGTTCCGACAACTTTCCAGCAATACCTGCCGGCATGCAAGCCCCTGTTCGTGCCCCAATGGCGACCTTCCACAGCGGCTGGACAAACTTCCTGCTCATCTGTCGCCGAGCCTCCCGGTGCTCGGCCACAATCCATTACTTCCCAGCAATTAAGCATGCGCTGACCGGATTTCAGCTCCCACAGGCGCCATTGCGTCGCGGCGGTGACCTCGACTTCCAAGATCTCAGACCATTTGATCCCAAGCTCTCGGAAGATCGCTTCGAGCACCTGAGCGTGTGGAGCATCCCATTCGCAGTATCGCAATCCCAACTCCAGGTTGAACAGCGTCATTTGCCAATCAGCCCGGGGATCTTTTGAGATTTCGGTCCACCTGGATTCCAGCAGCACCCTGTCCAGGCTAGTTTCATGGTGTACAGTCAGGTACTTGGGCATAGCGGCCTCCTGTCTTTGGAAATACTGGGGTGGCGTTTCTTGGGGGATGATCCTTTTTTGTGACCGAAGAGCACTCAGATGTTGTAAGTTTGCTTTGGCTTGGGCGATTCATAATCATTCAACGCGAGGTGGAGCATTCGCAGGAGCACCGCTATATAATCCAACATAGCAGTCCCTGTGATTCCGTGCAAGGATGTTTGATTAATTTACTCAAGATCTCCACCGACCGTCTCCCGGTGCCGAATAAGTTTGTTCGCGGGAGACCGCGTGGGGCCTCACACTTCGCAGTGTAAAACACCGGTTCAGGTGATCATGAGCCTTGAGACAAAAAAAACTGGGCCAGGGCAGGTGCTTCATGAATCAGTGCCTCGCGTGATTCGCGAACTGCTCAACACTGAGCCCCATGCAGATACTGACCGTGTCTACAGGCGCGCAGTCGGCCTGGTTGTGCAAAAACTCCTTTCTCAAGTTCATCGGAACGATGCTCCCCCCTCGCTCTCCGCCGCGGTCGATGGTTCTTCGTGTCTTGAAGAAATGGCGCAGCAAATCGGGCCGCTGACTCCAGCAGAAGTGGGTGAAATCTACGAATATCTGCGCGGTTTCAAACTCGAAATCAAGTCCCCGGAGCAGTCGGTGATGGTCCCTAACATCATGGGTAAGCGTAACCAGGGCCTCTTTTATACTCCCAAGGTGATTGTAAGCTACATTGTGGAGCAGACCCTGGACGCAATGGCTGTCAAAGAACCATCTCGTTATCTGGATTTGAGAATCCTCGACCCGGCTGTGGGTACCGGCCTGTTCCTGGCCGAAACCTTGGACCAAATCACGGGCCGCGTCCTTTCAGCACTGCGCTTGGGGGACAAGCTCCTTATCAGTAGAGTGGACAATATAAGTCAACGACTCCAGATGGGTGGTAGGAATCATTTGTTAGGCCAAGAGCAGAACAAAGAGGCTGCCGTCAGAATTCACATACTCCAAAAATGCCTATACGGTGTGGATCTTGATTCCATTGCCGTAAATATTGCTCGGGCACATCTGTGGACGCGGGCCTTTGGACAAAAGCGCGTTATACCAGAATTTGGAGCCCATGTTCGAATAGGAAACGCCCTGCTCGGAGACGGGACAAGAGATCCCAACGAATCATCAAAGGAGAATTGCGACCGTAGGCACGCGGCGGCGTACCTACGGGAAACAGCCGGCGTGTGGCGAGGATATCAGCGCATGGGCTAAAGAAAAGAGGGTATTTCATTGGCCCATCGAATTTCCGGAGATCTTTGAGAAGAACGGCTGCGGATTCGACGCGGTAGTCGGGAATCCCCCCTACGAGATTCTGTCTGTAAAAGAGTCGGGAATTGAAGAAAGGCGTCGGGAACAGGCTTACCTCAGACAAGTGTTCCGCACATGCAAAGGGAAGATCAACACCTATCGCCTAATGATCGAGCGGGGCCTGACCTTGCTTGGAAAAGGAGGGGTTTTGGGCTTCGTTGTCCCCGCGACGCTCCTGGCTGACTCCACAGCAGACAAACTGAGACGAATGATTCTGGAGGAGACCACAGTTCTCAAGACCGTGATCATACCCGAAAAAGCCAGGGCCTTCGCAGGAGTGACTCAAGCGCTCCTTGTCGCTATTACACGCAAGAGCGGTCAGACTGGCAGAATCGAGCCCATTTTCTGGAAGGGAAGGGGGCCGATTCCGACTCAGGGCCGAATAGAGATTCCAAGGGCTCTTATCGAGCAGACAGATTTCAAGATCCCTCTGATAAGGAAGCCAGAAGATATGGCGCTCCTAGAGGCGCTATCCCGGCACCCGCGCCTTGGGGGAAACGTGGGCATTCTTCCTGCGGGGAGGGTGCATCAGGGCGAAATTAACCTGACGGTCCATCGGGAATTCATAACTGCGCAGAGGACAGGATATCCGCTGATCCGAGGAGAGCATATCACGCCGCTATGTGTCAACCATCCTGCCCCTGGCAATAACAGACTTGATTGGCTGCTTCCCGATTTCCGCGAAGGGGGTGCCAGACTCCAAGAATACTCCCAGAACAGGCCGTCCGCTGCCAGGGCGTCCTCGTTTTCAAGACTCAGGGGGACCCCCTGGGAGCAAGAACGGATCGCTATTGGCCGTGTGGTAAATATGGATACGGATAGGAGGCTCAAGGCGGCTTATGTGCCTGCGGGTGCGTTCCTTGGAGACATGACCAATTTTATTGCAGACCTCACCGTACCGCTACACTATTTGCTGGGCCTTCTCAATTCCGGGGTTTTGAACCGTAGAATAAAACTCACCAGCGCCAATAACTATCTCTCGGCCGGGGAAATTGAAGCATTGCCTATACCAAGAATTGCAAACAGCACATTTAGGGGGACTGATGGTCAGTCCTCTGAAGAGGCACTCAGGAGTTTGCTCGCCGATCCGGCTGATTCCATAGCGGGCTGGCTCGAAAGAATAGTGACTTTATTCGATCGGTCTTCAGGACGCGGGGCCGTGGTCTCTATTCCGAGGTTGATAGAACTGGTTGTACAGGCGATTGAGGAGCATCATGTCAGTCCAGTGAACAAACTCTGTGAAATCCGCGCTTTGTGGTGCCTGCTGGACGCGCTTGTGTTGAAATTGTACGGAGTCGAGGCTTACGCGGAGATTTTATAAGGCAGGATCGTGCATAAGGGGGTCCGCATTCGAAATAGACTGTGGCTGACAATCCTTCATCCCCCTCACCAACTTTTTTTTCGCGTTCGGGTCTCTTTCGGCTTGCATTCTCTGAGAACTATGATCAAAATAAGCGGTTAACTCACACATCCCTTTTAATCGGGTCGTCCCCGAATGGGTGACGTCACCAGGGATGGAGGAATCAACCCGAAAAGGAGACCTGAATTGTCGCTCATCACAATGAAGCAATTGCTGGAAGCGGGAGTCCACTTCGGCCATCAGACGCGTCGGTGGAATCCCAAGATGAAGCCTTACATCTTTGGAGCGCGTAACGGCATCTATATCATTGATCTGCAAAAAACCGTTAGGCTATTCAAGAGAGCTTACACGTTTGTTCAAGACACCGTCGCGGCCGGCGGGGGAGTCCTCTTCGTGGGGACCAAAAAGCAGGCTCAAGACGCGGTTTATGAAGAGGCTTCCCGAGCCGGACAATACTACGTTAACCAGCGGTGGCTCGGCGGCATGCTCACCAATTTCAGCACCATAAAACAAAGCATTGAAAGGCTCAATCAAATCGGTGCAATACTAGATAAGCCGGAAGAGACAAACTTCACGAAAAAGGAACTGGTCAATCTGAGTCGTCAGTACGACAAGCTCAACAAGAATTTGTCCGGAATTCGTGTGATGAGAAAACCTGCAGCGGCCCTCTTCATAGTGGACCCCAAGAAAGAGAATATAGCAGTCAAGGAGGCCAAAAAACTGGGTATACCCATCGTGGCTATAGTGGACTCGAACTGCGATCCCGATGAAATTGACTACGTGATACCTGGCAATGACGATGCCATACGCGCCATTCGATTGTTTGCCGCAAAAATAGCCGACGCATGTATCGAGGGGAAGGCCATGTACGAGGCTTCACTCAAAGAAGATCTGGGCGAGGCCGAGGTCGCGGCATGGAAAAAGGGTGAACCGGAAGAGGGAGCGCAAGAAAAGCCCGCGGAAGATCTGAGGTACGGCGCCAAAAGACGAGTTCCCAGGAAGGAAATTGGGTTTAGGGTCGGCTGAACAGCCCGCCGCGGAAGATCTGAGTACGGCCCTTGCCCCTGAAGAGCAAAAAGCGGAAACAGAGGCTTCACCAGCTTCAGGAGAAGCGGAACCTGTGAAAGAGGATGTCGCCGAAGTTCGTGGGTGAGAACAGTAGTCGCGGTGCTCCGGACCTAGTGGACGGCTGAACAGCGCGAAGCCTCTCAACGCGAACAAGTTCAAATCTGTTGCCAAGCCTCTTGAAGGCGTGGAATTGAGATTGAACCACTGAACTGATCAAGGAGATAACTTCATGGAAATAAGTGCGAGCATGGTGAAAGATCTGAGGGAGAAGACCGGCTTGGGTATGATGGATTGCAAGAAAGCTCTGGTGGAGTCACAGGGGGATCTGGATAAAGCAGTCGATTATCTCCGCAAGAAAGGGGCACTGAAGGCTGCCACGAGAGAAGGTCGCGCAACCTCTGAGGGGCGGATCGGATCTTACATTCATATGAATGGGAAAATCGGCGTGCTTGTGGAATTGAATTGCGAGAGCGACTTCGTGGCCAAGACGGAGCAGTTTGCCGACCTCGTGAAAGATCTGTGCATGCATGTGGCGGCCAGTTCTCCACGTTGGATCTCATCCGACGAGGTCCCGGAAGAAGTGGTCGCGAAGGAGAAAGAAATATACATGAGCCAGGCGAAAGAAGCTGGTAAGCCTGACAAGATGCTGGACAAGATCGCAGACGGAAAGCTGAAGAAGTTCTATTCAGAAGTTTGTTTGCTTGAACAAAGCTTCGTCAAAGATACGGACAAGTCAGTGGCGGAAGTAATCAAAGAGAAGATCGCTCAACTAGGAGGAACATCACCGTAGGCCGTTTCTGTCGCTTTCAATTGGGCCGGTGATTGAATGAGAGCGTCCAAGGGATATGGGCGAGCCCTGCTGAAGATATCCGGCGAAGCCCTAGCGGGTGAGCGCGGACATGGTCTCGACCCGGTCAAAATCGCCTGGATCGCGAATCAAATAGCACAGGCCCATCAGCAAGGACACGAGCTGGGTGTAGTTGTCGGAGGCGGAAACTTTCTGCGAGGTGCCGATGCCGCGTCTGTAGGGGTTCCGACTCTGGTGGGCGATCAGATGGGAATGGTCGCAACATGTCTCAACTCTATGGCGCTACGTTGGGCCATAGAGGCCGCGGGCGTGTCGGCCAGGGCCATGTCGGCCTTCCCGGTGGGGTCTTTCATTGAACCCTTTGAAAGGGAGCGGGCCTTGGAGTACGTTCGAGGTGGGGCGGTTGTGATCTTTGCCGGAGGTACTGGCAACCCCTGTTTTACGACCGATTCCGCCGCTGCTCTCAGGGCGGTGGAGATAGACGCCAATGTGATGGTCAAGGCAACTCAGGTGCGGGGTGTTTTCGATAAAGATCCGAGAAAGCATCCTGACGCGACCTACTTCGAATCCATCAGCCCCCAGGAGGTCCTGGACAGGAGGCTCGCCGTAATCGATGCAGCCTGCATTGAAATTCTCGGACGGAAAAGTATCCCGACAATCGTCCTGAACCTTCATGAGGCCGGAAATATACTCAAGGCCCTTTCGGGTGAAAAAGTGGGCACCATCATAATCTAGGGCGAAGGGTGTAGGGATTCGGAACAGCGGACAAGGGGCACGCTGAAAAAAAAGCTGTGGCACGATCGCCAGAGTGTTTGCGAGAAGGAACCATGATCGACGATCTGCATGCTGAAACGAAAGCCGCCATGGACAAGTCGATTGAGGCCCTCCAGAAGGACCTCAGACGGATACGCACGGGCCGAGCGTCATTGGCGCTCCTGGATGGAATCATGGTGGATTACTACGGGAGTTCAACTCCAATAAATCAATTGGCCACTCTGTCCATTCCCGAGGCCCGCCAAATAGTGATTCAGCCGTGGGATTCTCATGCCGTTCCCGACATTGAGAAAGCAATTCTGAAATCAGAATTGGGCCTGACACCAATGAACGACGGCAAGGTGGTCCGGATTTCGCTTCCTCCTCTCACCGCCGAGAGACGCAAGGAATTGGTCAAGATTGTCAAGAAGATGGGGGAGGAATATAAGGTGCAGATCCGTAATCATAGGCGCGACGCCAACGAGTCTGTTCAAGGAGATGAAGAAGGGGAAAGAAATATCAGAGGACGATCTCCATATAGCTCAGGAACGCGTTCAGAAGACCACGGATGGGGAAATCGCAAGGGTTGACACCATAGTAGCTGAGAAAGAAAACGAGATCATGGAGATTTAGGCCACCATTACCGGTCTCCAACACTGGTGTGGCCCAATTCGTAATCCGGGGGATGTATTCTGTGTCTCGAGACGATGAGAGAGGATTTGAGACTACTATCTTGGTGGGATAGGCATCCTGCCTGTCTATTCTCTAAACTCCATTTTTAGCTCGCGATAGTATGGGGAATGTACTATAAGAGGGGAAAAGAGATCAAGCGAGGTTGATGGGGCGTCAGATCAGGGCGGATTATGAGCAGCAGTTGATG
Organism: uncultured delta proteobacterium; assembly: GCA_963828085.1. Classification (GTDB taxonomy): domain Bacteria; phylum Desulfobacterota; class Desulfomonilia; order Desulfomonilales; family Desulfomonilaceae; genus CAWBBA01. The sequence goes on along the minus strand of CAWHDO010000035.1, from coordinate 19,498 downwards.
TTTCCTCCATCGGTTGAGGATTGGATCGGTTCGGATCATCCGGCGCGTTTTATACGAGACTTTGTGGACTCGCTGGATTTGGAAGCTCTGGGGTTTGAGATGCCCTGTTCAAATGTGGGGCGTCCCCTGTACGCTGCTGACCTTCTTTTGAAGGTGTGGCTTTATGGGTATTTGAACAGGATTCGGCGACTCGGAAGTTGGAGAAGGCTTGTTGTGAGCATATGGGGTTGATTTGGCTGACTGGGATGAATGTACCGGATCACAATGTTCTATGGCGTTTTTTGGATGCCAACCGACGGGGGATATCTCAGCTTTTCAGCAGTCGGTGAAAGTGGCTCTCAAGTGCGAGATGGTAGGCATGGCAATTCATGCGATAGACGGGACAAAGATTAAATCCAACTCCTCGTGGAACAAGATGAGAAGCGCTGGGGGATTGGAGAAGATGCAAGAGAGATTAGACCGATCGGTTGCAGACTTCATGACGGAAATAGAGCGGCAGGAGCAAGAGGGATGCGGGGAATACAGGTTACCTTTGTCAATGCATCGTGCACTCAAGCGTAAGGACAAGATTCAGAAGGCGCTGGCGGAATTAAAGGAATCGGAGCTGAAGCGAGTTCATCATTGCGAGCCCGAAGCTCGATTAATGAAGAATAGGCGTAACGTGGATTTGTCATACAATGGGCAGGCGGTTGCGGACAAAGATAATGGGATAATAGTGGCCGCTGACGTAGTTAACGACGGGTCCGACAACGGCCAGTTAGTCCCAATGTTGGATCAGGTAAAAGAGAATTTGGGGGCGACGGCCAAGGAAAATTTAGCGGATGGGGGCTATTTTTCCGGTTCACAGATTGGTTTGGCCAGAGAGCGCCGATACGATGTGTTGCTCAATCCCCCGTCGAGCGATACCACTGCTTCTAGATCCTCCAAGAACCATGTGTATCACACCAGAGAGTTTGTCTACGATGAGGCCCGTGATTGTTGTATTTGTCCGCATGGGGAAGAGCTTCCTTACCTTACGACAAAGGTGAGAGGTAAGAACACAGAACGGATTTCGTATTTACCGATGCCGAAAACATCGTACGTGCCCGTATCGCTCAGAGTGCACAACCGGTAAGCGAGGGCGTGAGATAGACATAAGCGTACACCATAAAGCGCTTGAGCGGCAGCGTGCAAAGAGAGAAGATCCGATAAACAAACGGCTGCTGTCACAACGCAAAGCGATCATTGAGCCCGTCTTTGCATGGATAAAGCGTCAACTGGGCTTTAAGCGTTGGACAGTAATAGGGCTGGAGAAGGTGAGAGCACAGTGGGCTCTGATTTGTACTACCATAAATCTAATGAAACTGTATAAGCGTTGGCAAACTGGAGGACTGCAGTTGGTGGCTTCAATAAAAAGAGGCGGAAGGGGGAAGATTGCCTTGAGAGATCTGACGGCAATCTCACACTACCAGGGTTAGTATGATCTACCAACGGAGACGACCCTGGTCGGTGTCACTGTTTCGCGCCCAATCCACCTCCGAGATCATCAATAAAGAGACAGTTTCATCCTGCCTGTCTATCAAGAAATGACAGGCAGGATGCCTGTCCCACCACTTCTCGCCGAAATGGGTGATCGAACTTACGAATTGGAGCACTAAGCGAACAGTTACCTTGCTTTCTTTTCAGGAGAACCCGTTGCCGTTACCCTTGGATCCGCCCACTGATTTTCCCCGCCATGTTGCAATTATCATGGACGGCAACGGCCGATGGGCTCGCCGTCGCATGATGCCACGGCTGGAAGGCCATCGCCAGGGGGCCAAATCCGTGAGGCGGGCCGTGGAATTCTGCCGGCGCAACGGCATAGAATATCTCACGCTCTATGCATTCTCTACAGAGAACTGGCAGCGCCCCGGGAGCGAGGTGTCGGGCCTTATGAAGTTGCTCTCCCAGTTCTTGGATTCTGAATTGGAAGAGATCCACTCTAATGACATACGCCTGAAAACTATTGGCCAATTGAACCGTCTGCCTGCCACTCTGGTCACAAGGATAGAAGCAGCCAAAGCAAAGACCAGCGCCAATAAATCCATGGTTCTAAACATTGCGCTTTCATACGGCGGGAGGCAGGACATAGTCCGCGCGGCCATGAAGGTTGCTCGTGCTGTTCAGTCCGGGACTTTGAACGAGGCAGAGGTAACCGAGGAAGAATTCGCAGGGTACCTGGACACGGCAGGGCTCCCTGACCCTGATCTGCTGATAAGAACCGGAGGGGAGCTGCGCATAAGTAACTTTCTTCTGTGGCAGGTAGCGTACGCCGAGTTATACTTTACACCAACTCTGTGGCCGGATTTCGACGATCAGGCTTTTATGCTGGCCATAGAAGCCTTTCGGTCGAGGCAAAGGAGATTCGGTATGATTTCCGAACAGATCAATGCCGACGAAAAGGTCTCCTGATGTTGCTGACACGGATCATAACGGCCGCGGTGGCTGTAGCGATCCTTTTCCCCGCCCTGATCTGGGGACAGGTGGAAGGGCTGGCCGTCTTGGTCGCTGTATGTTCCGGGATAGCTGTGTGGGAGCTTTCACGGAGCCTGCCAGGGCTGAAGGGCTTTCCTCGGCCGCAGTTGACCTTGCTGCTGGGTCTCGCCATTGTCGCGGCCTTTTACGTCTTCCCGTACAAGGCAATCCCGGCGGTTCTCGTCTGGTTCCCGCTTGTCGTGGTCTTACTGCACCTGCTTCTTTACAATGTTATTGACAATACAGTGGAATCGGTTGGCCAGATGATCTTTGCCCCCGCGTACGCTGTTGTTCCGCTCGGCCATGCTATTCTTCTCGGTCGCGTCGAAGCGGGCATTGTATGGGTGTTCTTTGTTCTGGTCGTGATTTGTCTGGGTGACGCGGGCGCATATTTCGCGGGCAAGTATACGGGTAAGCATCGCTTCTCGGCAAAAGTGAGCCCCAACAAGACCGTCGAGGGACTGGTCGGCGGAGTAGGGGGCAACTTTGTCGGTATGCTCGTCATGAAGCTTGTGCAGCCCGACCTTCCGCCTGTCTGGGTGCTGGCACAATTGACTCTGCTGTTGGCGATTGCCGGACCCTTCGGCGACCTCTGCGCCTCTGCCTTCAAACGGCGGCTGGCCATTAAGGATTTCGGCACGCTCATGCCGGGCCACGGCGGCATAATGGATCGGGCTGACAGCCTCATCCTGGCATTTCCCGCGGCTTTTTACTTTCTCATTCTTTCCGGCAATGCGATACCGCGATGAAGGGCCTATCCGTCCTCGGATCTACAGGTTCCATTGGAATTCAAACCCTTGAAATAGTGCGTTTTCACCCTGAATTATTCAGGATTTCCGCGCTTGCCGCAGGTTCCAACGTCGATCTCCTGGAGCGGCAGGTGAGGGAGTTTCGTCCCTCTATCGTGGCTTGCGGGACCGAGACCGCGGCAGACGAATTGACGCGGAGATTGAAAGATCATCCCGGACCTCTGTGCATAGAACATTCAGCGGATGGCCTCGCGAAAGCCGCAACAGCGCCGGATATTGATCTTGTCGTTGGAGGGCTTCCCGGCAGCAGTGGCTTGCGCCCCACCTTTGCCGCGGTCGACGCGGGCAAGGACGTGGCCTTGGCTACCAAAGAGGTGCTGGTGATGGCGGGCCGGCTCTTCATGGACACGGTTGAAGAGCGTGGTGTGACGCTGCTGCCTGTGGACTCGGAGCAGTCTGCAATATTCCAATGCCTCAGAGGCAATGCCGACTCTGAGATCAGGAGAATAATTCTTACCGCTGTCCGGTGGTCCGTTCAGGGATTTGCCCATATCGGATATGAACATGGTCACTAGAGAGCAGGCGCTTTGTCACCCGCGCTGGAAGATGGGCCCCAAAGTCACCGTCGATTCCGCGACCCTCATGAACAAAGGGCTGGAAGTGATAGAAGCCAGATGGCTCTTTGATGTGCCCGCGTCAAAGATCGAGGTTGTAATTCATCCCGAGAGCATTGTGCATTCGATGGTTGAATTTGTGGATGGCTCTATTTTGGCTCAGCTTGGGGCCACGGACATGCGCATCCCCATAAGCTATGCCCTGGCTTTTCCGCAACGTATTAACTCCGGGACTTTGCCTGTGAGTTTCCCCGAACTTGGCTCGCTCACGTTCCGAGAGCCGCACATGGACAAATTTCCGCTTTTAAAAGCCGCTTACCACGCACTGGAAGATGATGCGGGTGCTGCCGCCATAATTCTGAACGCCGCGGACGAAGTGGCGGTAGAACTATTTCTGGCTGGTAAGATTCCGTTTGCCCGGATATCGCGGATAGTGCTCGATTCGTTGGATACGATCCCCTCGCAACCTGTACACAGCCTCGACGACATCATGGCATTTCACGACGAGGTCGTCAGTCGAGTCCGCGGCCAATGGGACGTCACATAACAAATTGTTGAGAATGCCGCGATTTTGTGTCAGGGAACGGAAGAATGATTTCAGACAGATAGGGCTGTAAAGAATCTGGAAGTGCAGACGGAAATGAGAACGGCGACGTCTTTACGGTTGGGTGGATACAGACTCACCGGAGATCCGCGGCCACGAACTCCGGCCTGCTGCCTGAACTATTACAAGATGTAGAGGCACCCGCAGCCACTGGACAATGGAATGGCAGACGCACGGAGCAAATGCAGCCGCGCGGCCTTTTGCGTCGGCTGCATTTGCATGGTTCGCCTTTTTAGCGTTATTATGGCTTTTCAAAACATTGCCTTCGCCTTTCTAGAAAAATACTAAAACCTCTATTCTTCCAAAAGGTGCTAGCCGGGGTGTTCCCAAATTCTGTGTAAAGCTCGAAATAATCTATGCGATTTGTTAAAAACCAGTTTCGTAATTCTTTCCAAAGAGTGTTGCCAACACCAATGCTGCGATAATTCTTGTCCACCACCATGATGCTCACATATCCGACTCGTTCAGGGAAAATAAGGGGGCCATTGTCTTGAATGACACCGATGACAAAGCCGACAGTTTCATCCTTGATTATCGCGGTAGACAAAGAATGTTTTCGGCAGTCTGTGATCTTGTAAGATAATCACAAAATGCCTCCCAATAATCGGTTCTGAAAGATAGAGACTTATGGGTCCGGATAAATTCATCTACCAATGGGCGCAACGAGTCAAAGTCTTCTTCTCTTAGGATTCCTATTTGGATTTGATCTCTGGTCATGGTAACGATACTCTTAGGCTAACGCTCCGCCTCATCTGCCGCGGCCCAACCGTATTATTTCGCATTCACTCGGAACCGCTCGCGGGCAGCGGTCAGGCTGCAGGCGGTGGTTAGCTGGTCTCCTCCGGCAATGCCTTACGCATATAGACGCGGTGGTACCCCTGTTTCTGTCTTGCGTTCTGTTTCTGTGTAACCCAGTCTCTTATATATCTCAATGTTCTCAGTCATCCGCTCATTTGTGTAGAGTGTGACTGTGGTAAACCCTAAGCGTCGGGCCTCCTCTTCGGCTACCGCCATCAATTGTCGTCCCAATCCTCTGGCTTGATAGGCAGGATGGACAGCAACGTTGTCTACGAAGAGACTTGAGGTTTGTCGGATGAGGACGAGGACCCCGATGATCTTTCCTCCAGTCCCATTGGTAAGAACGAGAACGCTGTGCTGCTGAATCACTGCTTTGTAGTCGTCCAGCATCGGCCGTGGCGGTTTCCCGAGACGGGCAATGTAGTGGAGGTAGGCCGCGGCCACACATTCGGTAATCGCAGTGGCGTCTTCGGCTCGTGCAGGTCGAATTTCCACGTCGCGCTGATTCATCGTGATGCAGCCTCGTTGGCTAGCTAACAATGATTAGATTGATCCGCTTGAGATGCGGAGTCTTGGTTCCTAGCCGCATTACACGCCATTCGAGTGATTGCCAAAGACGCGCCAAGACCTCCATATCCAGTCGGTTTCGTTCTGTACGTCGGTCTATAACGGCACCCTGTGCAGTGCCTGGACCGCAAAATTTGGTGCAACTGATTCAGCACTGTCGGCTTATTGCGGAGAACCAACAAACGGGCAGACCGCTGTCCATCTTGTGCGGAATTAAATATGGCTGCACCCGGCTCCTCCATGGGCTCCCCTTCCCCTGCAGATACCAACCGGCTGAACCCCCGAGGCGTGAAAGACCCTAATTTCAGCTAGGCTGCAAGCATATCCCGCGGTGGTGGGCCTGTCAATCAGAAACAGCCGTGGGGTGGAGTCCCTCAGTTAAGCGGGGCTAAAGACTGTCATTGCGAGTCCCGCGTAGCGTGGGACGAAGCAATCTACCGGACGGCCAGAGTCTAGATTGCTGGTGGGACCGGCATCTTGCCGGTCATCCTTAATAGACAGGCTGGAAGCCTGTCCCACCCATCATTCCTCGCAATGACAGCCGCGCTGACATGCCCGTCATAAGTAGGTGGTTACTTGAGTCTTCAGAACGCGCTTGATTTTTTGGCTCTCTCTTACTATGGATTTCATTCCGAATGAGCCATTGCATGAGTTCCGGAGAGGTGAGGTGATGAACCCAGGGAAGTCAAGCATAGCAATTTTGCTGTCAGTCGCCACACTGGTCTTGTTGGCTTGTACTCCGGCATTTCCGGAGGGTGAGATACTCGAAATATTCTGCCGTTCATGCGGATTCAGGGAACGCCTCGTCCAAGGATCAAACGCTGAGGAAGAGGCCAGGAACGTGCAAAACATAATTGTCGTCTGTGAGCGTACCAACCAGATACGGAACATCAAGATCGCGCTGGACCCAAACAAGCCTGTTACCGGCGAACCCCTGTTAGCCAAACAATACGGAGAAGGAAAATCCGAGCTTCTCGATGTTAGCCTCCCAAAGTTCCTGGTTCCGGGGAACACGTGCCCTCTATTTCCCGTGGCAGCCTATCTGGAACGCAATGTCTGCCCGATTGACGGAAGGCCCGGTCTGGAATTTACCCTGGTGGGACGATTCTGAGACGTTGGGCCTTACATGAGGACGGGATGTCAATTCGCATTCGGAGCGATATTGGCTTTCAACCGGGGAATAGAAAAGAAGAAGGGATTTTGCTTCACAGGCAATAGAATCAGTTCGCAATCGCCCTCGTCCCGTAGGGACGTTTGATAGTAGCCCGGTAATTCATTGCCGGGAAAGAATACGAGCCAAGTTCATGCTCAGTTAGTCCCGTAGGGACGACCGAAAACGGGTACCGTGATATGGCCAATACGTACTATTCCCTGACGATCCACTGCGTTTTCAGTACGCGAAGACGTGAACCCGTTATTACACAGGCACTTGAAGAGCGTCTTTGGTCTTTCATGGGAGGCGTTCTGAGACAAAACAAAATGAAGGCCCTGTGTGTTGGCGGTGTTGCCGATCATGTTCATCTTCTCATGTCCTTGCCGACAACGACGTCTGTGGCTAAAGCAGTTCAACTGGTGAAGGGCAACTCTTCGAAGTGGGTCCACGAAGCGACCCCGCAACATCAAAATTTCGAATGGCAGAAAGGCTACTCGGCTTTCAGCGTGAGTGTGTCTCTCATTCCCCAGACTGTGGCATACATCAGGAACCAACGGGAACATCACCGTACCAAAAGTTTCATGGAGGAATATCTATCCTTTCTCAAGAAGCACAAGATTGAGTATGACGAACGCTATCTATGGTCTTAATCTCAAACGTCCCTACAGGACGTAACATCTTGCTGTTGTTCTGTACCGGCCATAAATGGCCGGCCTACTATCAAGTGTTCCTATGGAACACGAATGTGGTCGGAGATCCCTGAACTAAAGCCGATCGGATGTCTCTCTCAGCCAGCCCCTTAACTCCTCGTCGCCGTACTCTTCCAAATAACGGCGGTCCACTCCCACGCAATCGTCTATGTGCTCGCAGCGAGCCTCCAGACATGCTTTGGGTGTGTCATTGTGCCCCATGTTGTCCGCGTTGCTCACCATCTGATCCGATTCTCTCCGCTTGATACGCACTTCGTTGCGGCAATTCCCAATACGAGGCAGGTGAGGGGCTATACAGTACGGAACATTGTCCAGGATTGTCAGAGGATACTCAGCGGATGTTATGCCGGAGAGCTTTTGCTTGAGGGGAGCCAAGCGGCACATCTTATGCCTGTTCACATAAGCATTTCCATCCCATTCCGGCAGGCAGAGGCAGTGAGCCGTGGTGTTGGCGAATCCGAGGATCTTCTCCATGAGCCATTCGACCCGGTCCAGATTCAAGGCGTTGAGGCAGGTGTTTACGCTGAGGCGTTCGGGTGAAATGTCATTTATGATGCTGACAGCCCTGTAAGTTTCGACAAAGCTTCCTTTTCGCCTAACAATCCGATCATGGGTTTCGCCCAGCCCGTGCAGGGAAACCCAAAAATTCTTCATGCCCGCTTCTGTAAGGGACAGAACCAACTCTTCGGTTATTCCGCACCCGTTCGTAAACATGTAAAGGTTGTCTATTCCGTTGTCTTTGGCGAAACGAACGTAATCCACAAGTGACGGGTTGAGAGTAGGCTCACCCGCGCCCGTGAAGAAGAGAGTCTTGATTCCTGAACGGCTGGATTCTGAAATGAAGTCGAATATTTCCTTATCCAGGTCCGGTGGATTCTTGCTCCTGTCGTGAGCCGGCGCACAAAAAATGCAATTGTTAGTGCACTCGAAGTTCGAAAACACCACAGCTCCGGGTTCAGGCCATCCCCACACCAGATGCCGGGCGTGCTCCTCGGCCGGTGCCGTCCAGCCTTGCCATTTTTGGGGGTGACTTCGAACCTGTCCTTCAATGAAACCGAATACCTTCTTGTAGGTCTCGCAGTATGGGTCCGGAAGATCAGGGCTCCCCTTGGCGCTCATGGTCCGCACAGGACAGCCGCCGCTGCAAAGGGAGAAGTATTGGCAGTCAAGGCACTCGGAATTACGGATCAAATTCGCAGTTCGCGCAGCGAGTTTCATCCTCGCAGGAGAAGTCAACAGCTTGCCAAGATCATCGCATTCCAGGAGATTCCCGAAGTTTCTGTCAGGATAGGAACCCAGCCATGCATCGCACTGGCCCACTTCACCGGCGGGGCCTACGCAGAAAAAGCCGCTCACGCAGTTAGCGCAGAAGAAGCAAGGTATCTTGGCCGCGGCATCGCCTAAGGTTATTCGCTCAACGATCCCCTCGTAAGGATCTATACGCACGCCGTCGTCCCTTGAGAAGTAAACATCAAGCAGGCCGATCAGAAAATCGCCAAGCCTCACCGGGTCCAGGAAGATCTCTTCCGCCCGATGAGAAGCCGGTCCCGCGGCAAATGGCGTATTTAACTGAATGTTCTTTAAGCCCAGTTCGTCGACATAATATCGGTAGAATTCCGAAGGGGTCAGTGATAGGCTCTTCTGGTTCGGGACCGATATCACACTCACATTGAGACCCCTGGAGCGAGCTAGTCTGAACTTGTCGGCCCAGTGCTCATTATACGAGTGTCCGGACAAGCCGCGGAATTTCCGATACACATTCGGGTAATCCAGCGACGAACCTAATGTCCCGTCGAAAAGCTCCCAGATCACCGGGTCCCAGACCGGCTCGTAATCCATAAGGTTGGTTTGCAGATAATGTTTAACCTTCAGGTTGTGATTCGACAGCAACGATTTTATCGAGCGACCCGCTTCCAAACACCACTCGGGAGACAGGCTCAGGACTTCGCCGCCCTGCCAGTAAACTTCAACCTGCCTTACCCCGGAACCGGCAAGATATGAAGATGCTCGGCTGAAAACAGTTGACAGATCTTCAAGAGAAATACTTTCGTGGGTCCTTGGTTCAAAACAGTATGCACAATTACAATTGCAGTTGAATGTGGGCACAAATATTATGCTTACCTGAGGGCCGAACAATATATTACTCCCGGAGCTCTTCAGCTTTGGCGAGGTCGTCCGCGATTTCTTTTGCCTTTGCTTTTATCTCTTTAAAAACTTCTAAAAAGGGGTCGCAGTCAAAGTGAGTATCAACAAAACGCAAATACCCCCCGCATAGATCGAACCCCTCGCAGGCAATACATTTGGAACCGGACAATACAAGATTCTTTTTTCGGTCCAGCAGGTCCTTGTAAAGCTGAGATTCTTCATCAATCTTCAAACCGCCTGCAACCGTGCCAAAGAATTTGCCCGCACGGGCAAGCCTGGCAGAAGCCGTAACCCTCCTTGATTCGTCAACATAGAGGAATTGGGTTGGAGATTCTGCATAAAAGTCAGATAGCGCAACCGTGGCCCCCCGCAAACAAGAGCTAATCATGGAGTGGAAAAACTCCACCGGAACCTGGACGTGTGTGTCGTGCAAATAATAGTTCAGGACAGGCATCAGTTCGGCGGAATCGGATATCTCTTCAAGATTCATCGTAACTGGGACCATAGCCGAAGTGACCGTTTTCACACCCTGAAGAAGTCCTTTATCTACATCCATCAGGACCTCAAGCGAGAACCGGTCACCAAGCCAAGCATTGGTGTAAAGATGAGGAGCATCCCCCGGATGCAACTTAAGCACGACCGGAAACCCCAGTGGAAGCGCTGACAAGCTGTGAAGATCTTCGCCCAGACCCTCGAACTCAACCTCCTTCAGGCGTTCGCCCAGATTCATGAAGGCGCTTACAATCTCCTCGCAACTCCCCGAACGAACCAGGAGGTTGTCGCAATCGACGTCAAGTGCCAGTCGAGCAGGAATACTTACTAATATTGAATCATACATCAAATGCCTCGAAAAAAAGCTTATAACCTTCACACCAGATTGTCTTATGGCACGGCCCGGAAGCTGCGGCGCAGCCTCCGGCGCAATATCGCCACCACTTGCACGAGCCGCAGTCTCCTTGCGTGATCAGACTCTCTTCTCTTCGAGCGCCAAAACACGTCAGGGTGGGATAGAATGCTATCAAGGGGCTCGGACACGATGTTTCCAATGCTACCCGACCCGATGTCAAGGAGCCTCACGCATGGATAAACTTCCCCTTCCGGGGAGAGCGCTAAAGTTGGCTCGCAACAGTTCAGGGCTTCAGAATACTTTCGAGTCGAATCGGAGTCAACAGGCGGGACTTCTTGCCAATTTACGAATGGTTCAACCGGCAAGAGACAACCGTCCTGTTGCCATGCCTCGTACAACTCCTTGAGAAAAATACCCCAAGACAGAGTTTCCAGCCGTGCTCCCTCGAACATTCCAGCAGGCTCTTCCAAAGGAACAAGCGTCAGACTGTCAACTCCCAAGTTTTTGAAATAGTAATAGATATCCTTGCCCCTGCCGATTGACCGGCCGTGAACAACGTATACCATTCCCACTCGAAACCCGTGGCGCTTTGCTATTTCGAAGCCCGCGTACCAACGTCGAAGATATGATTCTCCATCTTTAAGTTGCCGATAGTCCTCAAACGGATCGAGCGAAGTGCCTATTCCTCCGTCATTGAGGAGTTCGGAAAGCACGACCGCCAGTGCTTCATTCAGGAGAGTCAAGTTCGACTGCATCAGGTGCGTCGGGCTGTCCTGAAAAGTCTTTCGATTGATTTCCAGGACACTTTTGTAAAAAGATTCGCCCATGAGCATGGGTTCTCCCCCATGCCAAAGCACTGTCACATGACAGCCCGGATTTCCGGCCATGTAATCCGCTAGATTTTGGAATGTCCTCTCAACGAGGGCAAGATCGGCGAACAGCGGCTTCTCTGCTACATTGCAATAGCTGCATCGGCCGTTGCATTGCAGGGTCGGTTTGATCACAACCTCAAGGCACCTGGGCATGAGGCGTCGGTTTTTACGAGTATTTTTCATGCAGTTTAAAGGAATGGCTATTCGGGAACTGTCTCCTGGCCGGGACTCGCTGGAATCATCGACACACAATTCATAGGGACGGACTTCAACCGTCGGCAGGCAAGGCATTTCTCAGGCGCTTAACACCGGATAATTTAGCGGAACAAGAAAACGTGATCGTTCACCGCAGAGATCGCAGAGGATTATGTTTTTTCTGCATTTCTGCCAAATGAGGCATAACATCTTCGGTGCTGTGACGGTAAAAATAATACCGGACGTCTTGCGCACCTCAGTGACCTATGTCGAGGTGTGCAAGCCATTTCTTGTCTCTGCGGTCTCGGCGCACTCTGCGGTGAATCCTCCCAACCCGCAGCCTCATACTATCTGTTACCCCACACACGGCAACCACGGTTGCCCCACACGCGGCAGCCAGCATTACCCCATACTCGGCAACCACGCCGACGCCAGCCCCACCACTGAGATTCCGTGGACTCGTCGTGTGCGCCTTCGCCGGGAATACCTTCCCGGGCGGCGCCTGCTTCCTTTGGCACCTCATCGGAGCCGGATGCCTCTGAAATTCCCAAGACAGCAGTAGCCACGACAATCGATGACCATTTCCCGAGACTCGCCAGAAATGATCTCCTGCTTAGACTCTCCTCGTTTTTCTTCTTCTTATCATCCATTTCACGTCCTCCTAACGAAATGGGGACAGTCGCTTCCTGTCAATGCCTCGGCCAAATTCGACAAGCACCATGCCCCGTAACACCGCAGCATGCTCAGGCATCGGTTCTTTTCCCACGGAGCGAATCGTGTTCGGCCTGCGCCGCGCCTCGTGGACCTCCGCTATTTTTCCGGCGGGCCCTGTTCAGGGAAAGAGAAGTGGGACTGGAGCAGAAGCCATTTGCCGTCCTTCTTCTCCAGCACGCCCGTCCATCGACCCGCCTGTGTGAATTTCTCGTCTCCGATGTCCACTTTGAACAGCACTTCCGTCGCAAACCAAGCGACGTCGCCCTTTGACCCAACTGAGGTCCATTTGTATTCGCCTTTTATGGACTTGACCTGCTTCAGGCTGTTCTCATAAGCTGCCTTGACTTGGTCTGCCCCCACGTAACGTCCCTTTTCGTCAGCCTCGAAGAAAACAACATCGGCTCCGGGTGCAATCATTTTCATTAAGGCGCTCACGTCCTTTTTCTCGTATGCCGCTTCATATTGAGTGAGGAAATCTTTGACTTCTTGCTCTGTCTTGGCATCTGCCAGTGCAAATGTGGCCGCACCTGCTACAGTCATTACCGACACCAGGAACAACATCACAGGTAGTGCTTTTCTCATCATTCCTCTCTCTTCAATTCTTTGAAAATTCTTACGAAACCTTAGCATTACATAGCACATCCACTTTACCTTCTGTTGTAGATCGCTGTGAACTCATCTGTCAAGAAAAAAGGGGCATTGCATGCAACGGAGCCTTGCTGGAGCAAGCTAAAGGCTTGTCCGGGTAAAACTGGAATACTCCGTCTGAATCTTTTGGCTGTTCCCGGCATCTAACTGTGAAATGGCAAAGCAAGGTCCAATGTACAGTTGGAGGACTCAGCATGGAAATTAATCGACACTTACGCATGTTGTTGGTCTTGGTGGCTGTATCGTTCGCTGTGACCACATTATCAATTTCTCCGGCTATGGCGGTCGCGGACAGTTCAAAACAGACTTATAAAAAGGCCCGGAAGCGGCATGTCTCTACCGGGGCCAGGCGCATAAAAGAAGTCAACGGCACGTACGTGGCCCAGGATCGGCCCCAGAGTGTTGCGAGTGCCCCTACTAGTGGTTGCTACGGTGGTTGGACGCAATCCTTGTATGGACCGGTTTACATCTCGTGGTGCCCCGCTACGGCGAATGCCGGAAATTCGGGCCAGACAGGCGGTTGGGCAGCACCCGCCGGAGCATCTGGCAGCCAAACGGGGGCAGCTCCCATGACTGGAGGCTACACTTCGCAGCCTCCGCCGGCAAATCTTGGCAGCTCGCCTGGGAGCGTCTGTTACAGCAGTTGCGTTCCTCGTTGGAGCGGCACTATTTACAACTGGAACCAACCTGCAACGGCGTACAGCGGGAGTTCCGGCCAGACAAGTGGTTGGTCGGCCCCGGCACAGGCATCCGGGGGCTACGTGCCACCGCCAAATGTTGGCAATCCTCCACCTGTCAGTGCATGCTACTACGGCGGTTGGGAGCCATGTGCGACAGCGCCTGTCGTCACAGGAAAGGTGTGTTCCCCGGCGGTCTGCTATTAATTGCGCGAACGCGGAGGGATATGGCCTCAAAGGCGGTCTTCTTGCGGCTGAGGAGTTACAAGCGACAAGTTGAGAGGATTTGTTGTCGCTTTCTTGTCGACCCGCCGCTGATGCGCCGGCTGCCGGGTGCAACTACTTCATTTCAGGACAACAGTGCCTGATCCGAAGAAGAGGTAGTCACACCCGGTTATATGCAAAATTGGGGGCCGCTGCCCTTAGTCGATTTGTTCCACCAAATAATTCTGGCTTCCCATTTGTTTGATCTGGTCCAGTTGAGCTTCAATCCAATCTATGTGATCTTCCTCGTCTTTTAGGATATGTTCTAGCAGTTCTCTCGTGCCGCCATCCGCGACTTCCATCGCAAGGTTGATCCCGTCGTTATACGATTTTATGGCATCAGATTCGGCCTGCCAATCATTCTTGTGCTGGCCCTCGACATCCGAGCCGATGTGTATCTCTTTGAGTTTACTTACTGTGGGACGTCCTTCAAGAAAAAGGATGCGTGAAATAAGCTTTTCCGCGTGTTTCATTTCTTCTATGGCTCGCTTTTCATCCGCCTTGTGCAGCCGTTCATAGTTCCAATTGTCACACATCTCGGAGTGAACCATGTACTGATTGATTGCTGTTAGTTCATCGGCCAAAAGATCATTAAGTTTCGCGATAATTTTCTCGTTCCCCTTCATGTCGCCATCCTCCTTTAATTAAATGGTTGGATAACCGGCTCAAAAGCGAGCTATTTATTTTAGTTCAGGATAGCTCACTGTTGTCAACGTGTCAATTATTGTTATTTGGATAAAGATTTCTCTTCTACTTGGATTTTCCGAATTGTGGAGAATTCCGCTGCTCGCCTGAGGAGTTCCGTCCGCTCTTCGAATTAACGCTGGAATTCTCCGGTACGCTCGGCTATACTGAGTGAATGTGGGACGCATGAATTGGGCAAACAATGTTTCGGAGAAAGGTTGTTTCCGATTACTTAACTTATTGCTAAACGGTGGTCTTGCAATAACAACCATCATTGAAGATCGAGCGCCAGCGAGTATCTAATGGAACCTAAACAATCGCTAAATGATTTCGGCAAGGATTCGAGAGCGAGTTGAGCCCGAGCGCGATTGTGCCCTGGCTCGAACCTCATCGGGAATCCGATTTGGAATCGCGACTTACGTAACCGTTCTTTAATTGCAAACATCGATAGGGGGACTTCATGGACGACAATTCAAAAGTCAAAGGCTGCCATTGCAGTCGCGGGCAGGGTGGAGAAGAAACGGTCGGCCAAGAACACCATGAAGGGGAGGGGTTTACCCGACGTGGCTTTCTTGCGTCAATGGGTATTGGAGCCGCGGCAATTGTAACAGTCGGTAGCGTGTCTGCATCTCCCGTGCCCGAGGTGTTGAAGCCGGAAGATCTGACCAAAATCGCTCTTCACATTAACGGCCGAACAGCACGTGTACTGGTGGAGCCACGCTGGTCGCTACTTTTCGTGATCCGAGAGAAGCTCGGACTAACAGGCACCAAGGTAGGGTGCGAACGTGGCGAATGCGGTGCGTGCACCGTCCTTATTGACGACAAAACACACTATGCATGCATGATGCTTGCAGTGGAGGCGCAAGGGCGGCAGATCACCACGCTCGAAGGGCTAATGAAAGGCGAGGAACTCGGTCCCGTGCAGCGTGCCTTTGTGGAGAAAGACGCCTTCCAGTGCGGTTACTGCACACCTGGCCAGATCATGGCGGTTGAAGGACTCCTTCGGGCTAATCCTCAGCCCTCCTTCGAAGAGGTCCGTATCGGGGTGAGCGGAAATCTATGTCGCTGCGGGGCGTACCGCAATATCTTTGAAGCGGCGAAACTTGCCGCACAACTCGGTGCCGGGAAAGGGAGCAAACTATGAACCAGGGACAGGACAAGCCGTACTATTTGGAAGGGATCTCCGTGCCGGAAACTCCCGAGCCCGGAAAGGAACCGGCCCCATGGAAAAATACCCGGGTCCTGGGCAAACCTAGGCCACGAGTTGATGCGTACGAAAGGGTAAGTGGAGCTGCAGTCTATCCGTCAGATGTGGTCTTGCCGGACATGCTCTATGGGGCAGTCCTGGGGTGCCCTCATCCCAATGCGATGGTGAAGCGGGTTGACATTTCGGCTGCCTTAAGGATGCCCGGAGTTCACGCGGTTGTATCCGGCTCCAGCCGCGGGGCTGATCTCAAGTGGACCTACAGAGGCAAGGCGAAGAGCAAGGTTTTTGATCCCCACTGCCGGTACAAGGGCGACGCCGTAGCAGGTGTTGCCGCGGATTCCCCGTACAACGCTCAGGCGGCATTGAAGGCCCTCAAGGTCGAGTATGAGGTCTTACCATTCGTTTCGGATGAGAGGCAAGCTCTCGATCAGAATTCCACCACTATTCACGAGAAAGGGAACCTCGTGGAGAAACCCGAGATTTACCGTCGGGGCGACGTGGAAAAAGGTTTTGGCGAAGCAGACGTCGTTTTAGAAACTGAATACCGGAGCGAGTGCGAGATCCATACTCCGATGGAGTTGCACGGGTGCGTGGCCAAATGGGACGGCGACAGCCTGACAATCTGGTCTAGTACTCAGGGCGTATACGCCGTGCAGTCCGAGGTGGCCGAGGTTTTGGGTCTCCCTATTGCCAAGATCAGGGTCATTGGCCACTACATGGGAGGCGGCTTCGGATCGAAGCTCCAGGCAGGCAAGTATGACGTCATCGCCGCGCTTCTGGCGAAGATGACCGGTCGCCCGGTTAAGCTCTTCCTGACCAGGGAGCAGACTTACCTGGTAACGGGCAATCGTCCTCCAACGAACATGAAGCTCAAGGCAGGGGTGAAGAAGGACGGCACATTAACCGCGTTGCAGTTTACGTGTCTGGGCACGGGCGGAGCGTATCCGTCAGGTGGGGTAGCGCTAGTAGACTTCCTGATAAAGGACAACTATCTCTGCCCCAACGTGGAGTGCAAATCTACCGACGTTTACATCAACGCCGGTCTTGCCAGACCCTTTAGGGCTCCGGGTCATCCTCAGGGTTCCTGGGCCCTGGAACAAATGTTGGATCAACTGGCCGCGGCCATTGAAATGGACCCTCTGGACTTGAGACTGAAGAACATACCCACATTCAGTCAGAGCCGCCCGGGCGATCCGCCCTACACGACAACAGGACTCAAAGAATGTCTTGAACAGGGGGCGAAGACTTTCGGCTGGAGAGAAAGGCGCAAAGCTCTGGCAGAAACAAAGCAGGAGGGCTACATCAAGACGGGTATCGGAATGGCTGGAACCATGTGGTTCGCGGGAGGCGGAAAGCCGCCGTCAACTATTGTGCTCAAGCTTTTCTCGGATGGAAGCGCCAACCTGAACATGGGGGCAAGTGACTTAGGCACCGGCACCAAGACGATAATGGCCATGATAGCGGCCGAGGAGTTGGGGCTCCGACCGGATCTGATCCAGATCGAAAACGCAGACACCGGCACAACACAGTTTGCGACACCGAGTGGTGGCAGCAAGACCGTACCCACCGAAGGTCCGGCTGTCCGTGAAGCGGCAATCAGCGTGAAACAGGAATTGTTGAAGCTTGCGGCCCAGGATTTAAAGACCGATGCATCGGACTTAACTCTAGAGGATGGCTCAGTGGCATCCAAGAAAGATCCGTCGCGAAAGAAGAAGATAACCGAGGTGAGCGCATTGAAAGACCGCGGCGTAATATTGGGCATCGGCTACAGGCGTCCAAATCCATCGGACAAGGTCATCAATCCCTTTGGCGCTCAATTCTGTGAAGTCAAAGTGGATACCAAGACCGGCGAGGTTGAAATCGTGAGATTTGTGGCCGCTCAGGAGTCGGGTCGGGTCATGAATCGCCTTACTTTTGACAGCCAGGTTTATGGCGGGATCACAATGGGCATCGGCTTTGGAATGACCGAACAACGGGTGCTCGATCACGGTCAAACTGGCAAGGTCTGCAACAAGAACTGGCATGACTACAAGCTTCCGACCGCTCTCGACGTTCCGGAAGAGATCGTCTCTTATCCCATCGACATGCCTGACGACGAGGCCAATTCCACAGGGGCTAAAGGGCTAGGAGAGCCGGTCACCATACCTACGGCGGCGGCCATCGCTAATGCTGTGTACAACGCAACAGGGGTCCGAGTGACAAAAACTCCGATCAACCCGGTACAGCTATCCCGGCTGCTTGCCGACGGCACGAAAAGGGGGTGAGCCATGATGCCTGATTTCGCTTACGTCAGTGTTGATTCGTTGAAGGATGCTATTAAGCAGCTTTCGTCACCCGGAGCCAAGATCCATGCTGGAGGAACCGACCTTCTGAGTTGCCTGAGAGATGATATCTTCCCTGTTGAAAAGATCGTGAGTCTGTCCAGGCTGGACGGCCTTCGAGGAATCAAGGAGGCGCCGGACGGTGGAATACGGATCGGCGCTTTGACTACAATAACAGAAGTGGCATCCCATCCCCTGGTCAGGGATCGCTATCCTGCTGTAGCCCAGGCAGCCTCGGCAGTCGGGAGCCCTCAGTTGCGAAACCAAGGAACTATCGGCGGGAACCTCTGCCAGAAACCGCGCTCGCTGGTACTACCGTGGCGAGTTCCGCTGCCTGCGCAAAGGGGGAGACCAATGTTTTGCAATGAACGGCCAGAACCAGTTTCACGCCATAATGGGGTCCGATGACCTGTGCTGCTCGTACACCCCTCAGACACTGCTCCGGCGCTCATGGCCCTCCAAGCTAGAGTGCGAGCGGTCGGTCGGAGGGGATCGAGGCTGGTGCCACTGGAAAAGTTCTTCGTGTCGCCCGGCGTAAGCCTCGAAAACGAAAATATTCTGAAAAAAGACGAAATTATAACCGAAGTGCTTCTCCCCACGCTTGTACCCGGGGCCATGAGTTCCTACCGCAAAGTGAGGGCCCGTCGCTCCTGGGATTTTGCGCTCGCTGGCGTTGCGTTGGCCTGGCTCGTCCGAGATGGCAAAGTGACAGAAGCGAGAGTCGTTTTGAGCGGCGCGGCACCTTTCCCGTGGCGCTCCAAGGATGCGGAGGAGGCGCTGAAAGGCAGGAAGATGGATCAGCAAACAGCAGCGCAGGTGGGAGAGGCTGCCATGAGAAACGCCAGTCCGCTCGAGCATAACCGATACAAAGTGCCGCTGTTCCGTGCTGTGATGGAAGAGCAAGTCTTGAAGATGGCCTGATCGCAGCTTGATCGGCTGAGCGTGAGGTAGTTCAAAATGAGGGGCGCGTGAGCGTCCCTTTTTTATCTCTTCGCGAAAAACCTCGGCTTATAGCCATTGCCAAAGGTAATGACCTGTTCACCGCCCGTCACCCCGGCGAATCCCGGTTCTGCGCGGGACGGGTCCAGAAGTCCCGCGTCCCGGGGATTGAAAAGACGCGTTCTGCGCGGGACAGGGACCAGAAGTCCCGCGTACACAGGTGGATTGAAATCCCGCCTGCGGCGGGACTGGATTCCGGCTTCCGCCGGAATGACGGTGTCAGGCTACCTCCAATCT
>CAWHDO010000034.1:0-153772 GCA_963828085.1 uncultured delta proteobacterium | reverse complement strand
TGTTCAGACGATCCTCCGGGCGCATCATTTATATAGCGCCGTGGTCCTGGGATAAATACGCCAACCCAGTGAGTTTGAAACCGCAAAAGGTGCTGTGGTAGCGTTGACACATGCATGCGCGAACGATTCGGTGAGGTTTCATATCAACGTGAACTGTATTGTGCCCGGCTTCATAAGGACTGTCCGTCCCTCGGAGATTCAAAAAGAGTTGGCTGAAAAACTGCTGGCCGAGATACCAGCGGGCCGCATGGGAGAACTGACCGACATAACAGAGGCTGTGTCATTCCTGGCGGGCGATTCATCGAAATATCTTACAGGCCAGGTGCTGAAATGCAGTGGAGGCGCCGACTGAACTGAAAAAAATTGCAGGGAGGACCTTTCTGTAAAAACTTCTATTTCCTTTGCCGCCGAGCAGGCTCCGCAGGCAGCGGCACCTGCTCGACGGCAAAGATACAGAGTTCGTTGAAGAGGATACGGCGAAAACTTCTTAATGCGATACATATTCTCTCGCAATTCCTTTTCCATCATGTGCAGAGGGCATCATGCAATCGATTTACGAACAAAGGCCCTGGTTGAGTTCCTACCCCGAGGGGGTAGCTACGACTTGGAAACGACTTCGGCCACGGCTATAGATGACTTCAACCAATCCGTCCTTTCCCGGCCCGACCTTCCCGCGGTCTGTTATTTTGATCATTCGATTTCCTATGGGGAAGTCAACCGGTTGTCAGAGTCATTGGCAGCCGCATTCGGCGACTTTCGGACTTCAGGCCGGGGATCGAATCATTGTGGACCTCCAGAACGTTCCTCAATTCCTTGTCGCAATCTATGCAGCGTGGAAACTCGGCATTATAGTGGTTCCGGTGAATCCTATGTACAAAGAGCAGGAGCTTTCGTACTTCTTCCGTGATTCAGGCGCCAAGCTGTTTCTTACCCTCGATGAAATCGCGAGCAATCTGGATCTATCTTTCTTAAAGACTCTCAGGTGGAGCGGATCATTACCACATCCGCGCTTGATTTGCTCCCCGCTGATGCTCCTGCCCCGGAAGCGCTCAAGTATACTAAACGGGTGAGCGTTCCCGGCTGTCTCGATCTCCTGGATATTCTGGACAAATATAAGGGCAAGACGGTCGATTGCTGCAAAGTTGCACCGCATTCCGTGGCATACTTGACTTATACTTCCGGAACTACCGGCCAGCCCAAAGGGGCCATGAACACTCACGGAAACATAGCGTTCAGCGCTCGCGTCTATCAGGCCATGATGAACATCGACTCCAGCGATGTGGTTTTAGGTGTCGCCCCCCTATTCCACGTCACCGGCGAAGTGGCTCACGCTGCCGTAGCAGCGCTGGCCGGGATTCCAGTGGTCCTCTTTTACCGCTTCGATCCCGGAGAGGCACTTCGGCTTATAGAGCGGTGGCACGTGACCATGACGGTTGCTTCCATTACTGTGTACATCGCTTTGACGAATCATCCGGACATCAAGAAAAGGGACCTCTCCAGTTTCGTGAAGGCATACAGCGGCGGAGCGCCGGTCTCCAAAGCGGTGGTCGATCATTTCGAGGAGTTGACGGGTCTTCTTCTTCACAACGTCTACGGGATGACAGAGACAAATTCCCCGTCGCACATCACACCGCTGGGGAAACAGGGGCCTGTAGACGCAGAGAGCGGGGCTGTCTCGGTGGGAGTGCCCGTTCCCAATTCTGTTTCCAGAATCGTCGATCTTGAAGATGGTTCGCGTGAGCTCGCTCCTGGCGAAGTCGGGGAAATAGTGAACCGTGGACCCATGATCATCCCCGGTTACTGGAACAAGCCCGAGGAGACAGCCCACGCCATAAAGGATGGCTGGCTCTACAGCGGAGACGTGGGGAAGATGGACGAGCATGGGTGGTTCTATGTTGTAGATCGGAAGAAGGATCTGATCATTGCCTCGGGATACAAAGTGTGGCCGAGAGATGTGGAGGATGTGCTCTACCAGCATCCCGCGGTCCGGGAAGCCGCAGTGGTCGGCATGCCCGACCCGTATCGCGGTGAAACGGTGAAGGCCTTCGTGGCTTTGAAGGAAGGCTTGGAACGGCCGGTCACTTCTGACGACATCATATCATTCTGTAGGAGTCGAATGGCCGCATACAAGTACCCTCGAGAGGTCCAGTTTGTTTCAGAGATTCCTAAGACTCTGACGGGAAAATTCTTGCGCCGAGCCCTGCGCGAAAAGGAGAAGTCGTAGGCACTTAATAGGTGTAAACCCAAATAGGAGTATCCGACAATGACAATGATGACGGGAAAAGAATACATTGAATCTTTGCGGGAATTTCAGCCCGAAGTCTATTTCATGGGCGAAAAAGTTGCCAACGTGGTGGACGAGCCCATGTTCGCGCCTCACATAAATACCGCAGCCATGACATACGAACTGGCTCACGATCCTCTCCACGAGGAGATCATGACCGCGACATCTCATCTTAGCGGTGCGAAGATCAATCGATTCACCCACATACACCAGAGCATTGACGATCTGGTGAAAAAGGTGCGTATGATGCGCCTTTTGGGTCAGAAAACCGGGACGTGTTTTCAGCGTTGTGTCGGGTTCGACGGCCTGAACGCCTTGTATGCGATGACTTACGACATTGATGCAAAACGCGGCACCACCTACCATGAGCGCTTTAAGGACTTCCTCGGGTATGTTCAGGAACATGACTACATGTCCGCGGGTGCGATGACCGACGCTCGCGGGGATAGAAGTTTAAGACCTCACCAGCAAAAGAACCCCAAATTGTATCTCCACATCTCCGAGCGGAGGGACGACGGGATCGTTGTCAACGGTGCAAAAGCGCACATAACCGGGGTTATCAACTCCCATGAAATTATAGTCATGCCCACGCGCGCGATGGGTGATGAGGACAAAGACTTCGCGGTTTCTTTCGCCATTCCAGTCAATACCAAAGGTATCAAGTTGATTTTTGCCAGGCAAACCAACGACAGCCGTCGTCTGGAGAGCCCCTTGGACTCGGGTAATCCGAAATATGCCTGCGTAGGCGGGGAAGCGCTGATCCTGTTCAAAGATGTCTTCGTCCCCTGGGAAAGAGTTTTCATGGCCGGGGAATATGAATTTGCCGGCCAATTGGTGGAGATCTTCGCAGGAAACCACAGGGCCAACTACGGGGGATGCAAGGTGGGACTTGCCGACGTGGTTTGTGGGGGCTCTCATTGGCTTGCGGACGCTCACGGCGTTGCCAAGGCATCCCATATTCTGGACAAGCTCACTGAAATGGTTACCATGGCCGAAACCTGCTGGTCGGGCTCTCTGGCCTGTTCGTATGAAGGCCACAGGACTGCTTCCGGCGCATATAGTGTGAATCCGTTGCTCGCCAGCGTTACCAAGCTGAACATCACTCGCATGGTTTACGAGTGGATGCGTCTAGCCCAGGACATTGCGGGAGGGAAGATCATCACGCTACCCTCCGAAATCGATATGAACAACCCGGAAGTTGGGGAAGTGGTAGCAGAGTATTTTTCGGGTAAAGAAGGGATAGACGTGCATGACATTTTGAAAATGCTCAGGCTCATTGAAAGCATGTCGATCGGCGCGGGACTCCCTGAAGCCATGCATGGCGCGGGTTCCCCGGCAGCGCAAAAAATTATCATTGCACGCGGCAGCGGGATTGAAAAGAAGAGAGCACTGGCGGAAACCATCGCGGGCATAAAGAAAGACGAGACCTTTGAGAAAATCCTGGGCAAACCTGAAGACGAGTATTGGGCGGAGACAAAGGAAAGAATCCAGGCCGGCAAGGTAAAGACTTGCCGACGGATCACCGGATGATCTTCAGTGGGACATGCCAGCTGGAGCTAAGAGAGGTTGCCGCGCCAATGGAGGTCAGGACCTTGACAATGCGTGTCCGCTACTGCGGCGGCTGTAACCCTGAAATAGATCGGGGTTCACTCGTGAGCCGTTTTAAGGGGATCTTACAAGCAGACGGAATACAGGCGGTTTTTTGCAAGGACGGCGAGGCCGACTGGCTTCTCCTGGTCAACGGGTGCCCGCGAGCGTGCCTCGAAGAAGAGCTTCCGCGAGGTGCAATACCTCGCCGGTGCATTTCGGTTGAGGGGAGCCACCTGGATCACCGACCGGTTATTGAAGACGAGCTCCCGCAGGCTGTGTGGGAAGCAATGAGAAAAGGCCAGGGCAGTTCTGAAAGAGCTGGAAATCATTTCTGGTAAGCGTTCACCGAGCATTTGACGACCGGCAGGGAGATACGGTTGCAAAATTCCAGACGAACTTCAATTCGTGCCACGATTGAGGCCAAGATGTATTCTTTTGCCCTCACCCCAGCCCTTGTATGTTGGTTTGCAGGTACTCCAGTTTTCTTAGGGGTACCGCGAGAGTGGGGGGACGGGACTTGGACTTGCCAGGGTGAGGACCCGTGGGATAAAGGGGGGCTGGCACGGGCGTGATAGATCGTTAAGCCCTTGGGATGTTGCAAGCCCGTGGGAGAGCCCGGATCGTCACGTCCTCTTCTGTTCAACCCGAACAGTTGCCTGGGCGCTATGAGCCCGCATCCTGCAAGGTTGGGGAAAGGACAGTTTTCTATGAAAAGTTCAGAGGTCTTTGTTGGCATAGACATCTCTAAGTCTGAGTTAGAGGTGGGATTCTTCCCTGAATCAGCGATTTGGACCGTGTCCAACGACGATGAAGGGGTGAGTGAACTCATTAAACGATTGGAAGAAGCATCTCCGACGCTAGTGGTAATGGAAGCCACGGGTGGATTGGAGAGACCTCTCCACGCTGTTCTCGAATCAAGCGGGTTGAAGTGCGCCGTTGTCAACCCTCGGCAGGTCCGCGATTTTGCCAAGGCGTTGGGCGTGCTGGCGAAGACGGACTCCATAGATGCGCGTGTGTTGGCCAGATACGGCCACTCAGTGCGACCTGAGGCCCGGCCTGCAAAAGATCCCGAGACCCGGGAGTTGGAAGCATTGCTGACGCGGCGTCGGCAATTGGTGGACATGCTGACTGCGGAGAAGAATCGTCGTAGACCGACGACCTCTAAGCGTGTTCGCAATGACATCCAGGTGCACATCCAGTGGATGGAAAAACGCCTCAAGGAGATGGACAGAGATATACGCCGTGCCATAAAAGATCTTCCTGAATGGCGAGGAAAGGACAAGATTATCCAGAGTATTCCCGGAGCAGGTCCTGTTTTATCTGTCACGATGCTTGCGCTTCTTCCGGAATTGGGCACACTCAATCGCAGACAAATAGCCGCCCTTGTAGGAGTGGCTCCTTTCAATCGTGACAGCGGTAAGATGAAAGGTCGCCGCTGCATCTGGGGAGGCCGAGCACCTATCCGATCAGTTCTGTACATGGTCGCAATGGCAGCCACACGCTGCAATCCTTTGATCAGAGCCTATTATAAACGTCTCATAGCGGCAGGAAAGATACACAAAGTTGCCACTACAGCTTGCATGCGTAAGATCCTTACGATCCTTAACACGATGGTGCGCAACGGTGCATTGTGGAACGCTCAAGGTGCTCAAGCCGCCTGACGAAAAAAACGTCGGACGTGCAACAAAAAGGTTGACAACCAACACAGTTGCTCTCCCAGAGGGAGAGGGCTGGGGTGAGGGTCTTCGTGCTACGATCTCAGCCACTTCATGACTTTTGCAACAGTTTCCGGAGGCCGGTCCTACCGGCTCATAGTAGGGCCGGCGTCCCTGCCGGCTTCCATAGCGGGTGGGCGACTTTCGCGCTGAACGATTACCATTTATGTATTTCCGGAAATATACGAGTAAATCGTACAGGTACTTTCGAGAATGCCTATAAACAGACCGCCAATAACAGCGAGGATCCAAACGTATGTACCGACAACTCTTTGACCTTTCAGGCCGAGTAGCCCTGGTCACCGGCGCATCAAAAGGTCTGGGAAAGGCAATTGCCTTGGCCCTTGCCGGCGCGGGCGCGGATGTCGCCTTGTACGCCCGCAACAGAGAAGACCTCGAAGCAGTCAAGGCTTCTGTGGAGGCCCTTGGCAGAAGAGCGGAAATCTTCTGTGTCGATGTTTTGGACAAGGCACTGATAGATGAAAACGTCAACGCCACCTTGGAAGCCTTTGGGCACATAGATGTCCTTTCGAACAATGCCGGGGTCAACGTACGAAAGCCCGTGCTCGAACTGTCTGCTGAAGAATGGGACTTGGTAATTGGTACAAACCTGAAGGGCTATTTCCTGATGGCTCAGGCCGTGGTTCCGCATATGCTCTCTCAAGGTTACGGCAAAGTCATCAATATGGCCTCCATCTTGGGTGCAGTGGCCCTTCCTTCTCAGCTCGCTTACGCCTCCAGCAAGGGAGGGGTTATGCAGATGACGAAAGTGATGGCGCTGGAATGGGCCAAACAAGGCGTGCAGGTCAACGCCATTGGGCCGACCTATTTTGAAACGCCTTTAGTGGCTCAGCTACGAAATGATCCTGAACGGTACCGGTTCATCGTGGAACGCACCCCGATGGGTCGTTGGGGACAGCCCGATGAACTAGCCGGGCTTGTGATCTTTCTGGCTTCTCGCGCCTCGGATTTCATAACAGGTCAGACTATCTTCATCGATGGAGGATGGACCATCTGGTGATCCTGATAGGGCGGGCAGCGAGCATGGAACTTTTTATTGGACAGGCACCAAAGGACATCATAGTGGCAGATCAAACCGAAGCGGCTTCCGTAGGTGACCCAGAAGGCATGTGGTACCAAGCAAGAAAGTGTGCTCAGCCCTAGTCGCTTCACTATCTCTCCGGCTTTATTTTTGTCGACGAGATTTTGGTCATGTTTTTTCTTGACATCTTTTTCGGCAAACTACTATTCTGAGTGAGCGCTCACTCACCAAGACTTTCCTTCTCGGCGGAGGAACCGGTGGATTTTTACGGAAAGGTGGCTGTGGTTACTGGAGGAGCCATGGGAATAGGCCAAGCCATTGCTCTGGCGTTTGCTCACAAAGGGGCGCGGCTGGCCATTCTTGATATTAACAACGAAGCTGCTGAGGAAACGTGCACTCAGGTCCGAAAGGCTGGCTCTCAGTGTCTCGTGTGCGAGATGGACGTTTCTCAGGATAAGTCGGTGGACGTGGCAGTGGCAAAAACCGTGAGTGAACTCGGCCAAATTGACATCCTCATAAACAACGCTGGAGTGTCTCATCCTGCTGTTTCAATCTTGGAGCTGGAGCCGGAGTTCTTCCACAAGGTTATGGACGTAGATTTGAAAGGTGTCTGGCTGTGCGCCAGAAGAGTGGGACAAGAGATGGTGGCCAGGGGCACCGGAGTGATGGTCAACATCGCGTCTGTCGCGGGGCTCACCTCTCTTCCTTTGCCGGTTTACGGGCCAGCAAAGAGTGCCGTCATAATGCTAACCCAGATCCTGGCGCGCGACTTGGCTTCTCGAGGAATCCGGGTAAACGCCATCGCTCCAGGTTACGTCCTCACTCCACTTCTTCAGGGGATGATCGACAAGGGTCTTCGAAGCGCCGATACCATACTTAGCGCTGTGCCGATGAAGAAATTTATAATGCCGGAGGATATTGCCAACGCGGCCTTGTTTTTATGCTCAAACCGGGCGCGTTTTATCACGGGAGCAACGTTACCCGTAGACGCCGGCTTTCTCAGGCTCGGGCGGCTGGGCTGCCTATGAAACTAAATCGACGTGGGGACAAGGTTGAAAGTAGGGACGCAGCGTGGAAAGCCGTTTTTTTTGGCAAAAGATGGAGGTTCCGCCTGAGCAGAGAATTTTCTTGCCACACCGGACGTTTTTCTATGCGAAAGGAGGAGGGGGTAATGAGATTGTTTGGTGACGACCGTAATTGGGCGTTTGGAAACTACGCTCTGGCGGCCCTGGTGGTGGTCGTGATGACCATGTCCCCGGGGATGGGGTGGACAGCGGACCCCATTAAGGTCGGATTTGTCAGCATCTTTTCGGGACGAGTAGCAGCGCTGGGTGAGACCGGCTTTAAAGGCGCTCAGATGGCGGCCGATGAAGTTAACGCCCAGGGTGGGATTCTCGGAAGGAAAATCGAGATCCTCAAGCGTGACTCGGCAGGCAAGATAGAAGAGGCGGTACCAATAGCTCGAGACTATGTGGTTAAGGAGAAGGTCGATTTCCTTATGGACCATTCCAGTAGCCGAGAGTCCTTCGCTGTCAAGGAAGTGAGCCGTGATCTCAAGGTCCTGACCGTGGTTACTGCAAGTGAAACGACAGCCACCACAGCCGATCCCAAAATATGGACCAAGTATAGTTTCCGAGCGGCCCGCTGCGGCATCCACGATGCTGTGGGCGCAGGGCTTTATATGGCTGAGCTTTCGAAAAAGCTTGGCATCAAGAAATGGGGGTCCGTATCACCCGACTACGAGTACGGACGAGACAGCACTGAGACCGCTTTCTGGGCACTAAAACAATTTAATCCCGACGTACAGATAGTCAGCCAAGCATGGCCTAAGATGTTCGCTCCGGATTACACGACAAATATCACAGCGCTGCTCAAGGATAAACCGGATGCCATCTATTCGGCTTTGTGGGGCGGGGACCTTGTGGCCTTCATCGAACAGGCCAAGATGTACGGGTTATTTCAGCAGAGCAAGTTTTTTGCAATCAATCTGGGCGACTTCACCGTCCTCGAGGCCGTCAAAGGTTTGCCCGAAGGACTGTACTCCGGTTCCCGGTGCCATATGGCCGCACCCGACACAGAGGCCAACAAGAAGTTTTTTGACGACTACAAGAAACATTACAACGAGCCTGCCCACCAACTGGTCGCAGGAGTGCTACACGGGCATGAGACTCTTGATTGAGGGCATTAAGAAGGCTGGCAAGGTCGACACCGACTCCGTAATCAAGGCAATGGAAGGCCTTACCATTAAGGCGCCGTGGGGTGTACCCCCCGCCGGGACCGTGACCATGCGCGACCGGGATCACACGGTAATCTACTATGCCACTGGCTGGGGACACACTATCGGCAAATTTCCCTTCGTAGAGGATATGAAATTGGCACCTTGGGACACCATACTCAGGTATGAGGAGATTTGGCTCAAGGAAAAAAGCTGGCTCAAATAGCCTGTTTTTTTGCCTATCGGTGGCACGCTACGTTTGCGACGTACCCCCAACTAAGAGTTGAGAGATTCAAATGGAGCTTGGGGCTCTTCTCGAATGTTTGTCTAGCCCGTCCTGTCTACTGACCCAGGTGACAAACGCCTTGGTGCTGGCCATGGTGCTGTTTCTGGTGGCCTCTGGTCTTTCTCTGATACTCGGGGTCCTTGGAGTGGTCAACTTTGCTCATGGTTCTTTGTACATGCTTGGGGCCTATTTCACTTACACGATCATGACGATAACGGGGAACTTCGGAGTATCCGCCATATTGGCCAGCATAGGAGTCGGCATCTTAGGAGTGGTGGTCGAACGGGTCTTTATACGGCGCGTATACGGCGCTCCCTTTCTCTTCCAGTTACTGTTGACCTATGGATTCATACTGGTCCTGGACGACGCTGTCAAACTGATCTGGGGTTACCAGTACCATAGCATAGGCCTCCCGGAGACCTTTCGCCGTCCACCTTGGATGATAGCCGGCACGTTTGTTCCCTCTTATTACGTGCTTATCATTGTTGTTGGAACGTTCGTGGCAGTGGCTCTCTGGCTTTTTCTTTCACGGACCCGCCTGGGCAAAATCATTGTCGCCGCGGCCCACGATGTGGAGATGGTTAGTGCCTTGGGGATAAATGTGCCATTCTTGTTCACTATAGTCTTTGGCATTGGAGCTGCCTTGGCCGGGTTGGGTGGCGTTATGGCCGGACCGGTGCGATCGGTATTTCCAGGCATGGGCTTCTCGGTCGTGGTGGACTCCTTCATTGTTGTGGTAATTGGCGGATTGGGGAGCGTTGGTGGAGCCTTCCTGGGGGCTTTGCTGCTGGGCCTTTCTCAGGCCCTTGGCGCGGTGGGCTTTCCCAATTTTGAGGAATCGTTGCCTTTCATCCTCATGGCATTAATCCTGATTGTTCGTCCACAAGGCATCATGGGCAAAGTGGAAGGATGAGACGGAGGGTAAAACGGTGCTGAGAACTCTTGCCTGGACCGGTGGAACAGCATTGATATTGTGCTCGGCCCGTCTATTTCTTTCCTATGGCTTCTTCATGGACGTGACTTCCCATTTTCTGATCATGGGATTATTCGCAGTCAGTTTGAATCTACTAATAGGTTATACAGGGATGGTCTCATTGGGGCATGCAGCATTTTTCGGTATTGGAGCGTATACCCTGGGTGTCCTCATGCAGAAAACCGCCCTTCCTTTCCCTTTGGTTATCGGTGCTACAATTTTCTTCTCGGCTTTGGGGGCGCTCATAATCGGATTCTTTTGTATTCGGTTGGGAAAACTGTATTTCGCGATGCTTACCCTGGCCTTCGGCCAAGTAGTTTATGGTGCCATTATCAAATGGGCGTCACTCACCGGAGGAGACCAGGGGCTTGTTGGTGGTATTCCGAGGCCGCCCATACATTTGGGCTTCATGGTGTGGGACATAAACGTTCCGGAGAACTTCTACGTCCTGATAGTTATAGTTGTTATGGCTTCTATGTTTATTTGCAAGGTATTGGTGGATTCCCCCTTTGGGGCCATTCTGAAGGCCATCAGAGAAAACCCGGAGAGAGTCTATTATGCAGGCCTGAACGTGCGGCGCTATCAGCTGGTCGTGTTTATCATAGCCGGAATCTTCGCCGGCATTTCCGGAGGTTTGATGGCTATGTACGTGAGCGGGGCCTATCCGGACTTCGCTTACTGGTCCAAGTCGGCTGAGCCCATCTTTATGGTGGTAGTGGGAGGGCTTAACACCTTTGCAGGGCCGCTTGTTGGAGCAGCCCTGCTCATCCTGTTAGTCTCCTATCTCACGTCGTTCACCAATCTCTGGGCGCTGGTCTTCGGGACCATATTGGTCGCCTTCGCTGTAGTGATCCGCCGGGGTGTAGCGGACATTGTCATGGAAACAAAGCTTGTCCGAAGACTTTTGCCCCTGCGGTGAATACTGGGCGTGCGGATAGAGCTTGCTGGCGACGTAATTTCAAAGAATGAGAGTTGAGGGTCTATGGCTCCCGTGTTAGAAATACGAGATCTGAACAAAAGCTTTTCCGGACTTCGAGTAATTCGAGACCTTAGTTTCAGCGTGGCAGAGGGAGAACTGATCTCCATCATCGGGCCCAACGGCGCGGGAAAGACCACTCTTTTCAATCTGATCGTGGGAGGATACCGACCCGATTCAGGCCTGGTCATATACAACGGTCAACAGATCCAACGGAAGCCCATCCCGTATATCGCGAATCTGGGAATAGCCCGCGCTTTTCAGCGCTGCAACATTTTTCGACAATTGACGGTGTTTGAAAACGTCCGTGTAGCGGTAATATCAAGGCAACGGGCAAGCTTTACGTTTTTCAGAAACGTGGTCAGTTTAAAGGCCGTGAAAAATGAGGTCTCTCGCATCCTGGACCTGATCGGGATGGCAGACAAGGCCCATCAGATCTCCGGTGAATTGGCGCACGGCGACCAGAAGCTTTTGGATATCGGCATAGCGCTAGCCTCAGAATCCAAGCTCTTGCTCCTGGATGAACCGATGGCCGGCATGTCACCTGAAGAGCGGAGGCGCATGGTCAAGATGATCCACAAGCTGTGGGAAGGTTTAGCCCTAACTCTGGTCTTCATCGAGCACGATATGGACATGGTGTTTTCGATCTCACAAAAGATCAGGGTCCTGTCTTACGGCCTATTGTTGGCAGAGGGCACGCCCCAAGAGATATCCGGGAACGAGCAGGTAATCGCAGCCTATCTTGGAAAGAAGTTCGACAGCTTCCCCACCGGAACTGCAAAGAGGCCTTGAACCATGATTTTGCAAGCAACGGACCTTGAGACGTATTACGGTTTGAGCCACATTTTGTTCGCTGTCTCATTGGAGATTTCGGCAGGAGAAGTCGTGGTGCTGCTAGGGCGTAACGGCGCGGGGAAGACGACAACCCTGCGTTCAATCATGGGGCTTACTGCGCCAAAGAAGGGCCGTGTGGTCTACGCAGGTCAGGACATCACTGGCATGCCTGCATACCGCGTGGCCAAGCTCGGAATCGGATTCGTGCCCGAAGATCGCCGTATCTTTCCAATGCTGACTGTCAGGGAAAATTTGGAAATCGGGCAGAAAGCAGCTCCCTCCAATTCACGGGATGTCGAGTGCTGGACTATGGAATCAGCGTTGGAGCTTTTTCCGCGCCTCGAACAACTTGTTAGCCGCAGGGGAGGAACTCTCAGTGGCGGCGAACAGCAGATGTTGACTATTGCACGGACGTTGCTGGGCAACCCCCAGCTTCTGTTATTGGACGAGCCTACTGAAGGATTGGCCCCCATTATAGTGGAAACCATTGGTGAGCTCATTCAGGAGCTTAGATCAAGAGGGGTGACCATACTGTTGTCAGAGCAAAA
Organism: uncultured delta proteobacterium; assembly: GCA_963828085.1. Lineage (GTDB taxonomy): Bacteria > Desulfobacterota > Desulfomonilia > Desulfomonilales > Desulfomonilaceae > CAWBBA01. Next base: position 141,309 of record CAWHDO010000034.1, on the reverse strand, counting down.
TGTGGAATTTTCTCTGGAATGGGCTAACAGGGCTTACATCATTGACCAAGGTCGCATCGTTTACAACGACACCATAGAAAATCTCAGACAAGATGCCGATGCCATGAAAAGATATCTTGCGGTTTAAGGTCGTAGTCAGGATGATCCATCTCATGATTCGTCTTAACCGTTGCGGATACCAGCATTTTTCGCAACCGACATTGTAGCTGAGCACCAGGAGGAGTAAGAGGTGAACTGGAGTCTCATTTTGAAGCGTAACGCGGCCGAGTTCCATGACAAAGAGTGCCTTGTGTTCGGCGAGCGACGCATCAGCTGGGGCGAACTTGAGAAACGGGTGAACGCCCTGGCGCAGGGTCTGACAGACATGGGAGTGCGGGCCGGCGAGGTGGTGGCCATCTTGCTGTATAACTGCCCCGAGTACATTGAACTGTCCTTTGCTGTTAACCAGATCGGTGCCACTTGGCTTCCTCTGAACTACCGGCTGGCTGGTCCTGAGTTTCAGTTTATTCTGAATGACTCCGAAGCGAAGGTCCTGGTGACTGAGAGGGAATTCGCGCCGACAATACAGAAGATTCGAAAGCAGTTGAGTGCCCTGAAAGAGATCGTCTACGTGGGCAAAGATGTGCCCTCGGGAGAGATGAGCTACGATGAGCTTCTAGAACGGAGAAGTTCTTCCAAGGTTGAGCATGCTGTCGTGGATCTGGAAGACCTGCACCGGCTCGTATACACTTCGGGTACCACCGGGCACCCTAAGGGAGTCATGCTCACTTTCGGCAATCTGTATTGGAAGAACGTGGGTCATATAATAACATTCGGCCTCACGGCTGAAGATCGCACTCTTGTGGTGGGACCCATGTATCACGTGGGTGGGATGGACTTGCCAGGAACCGGGACGCTCTACGTCGGCGGCTGCCTGGTCATCCTGCGCAGCTTTGATCCTACCGCGGTGCTGGAAGCCGTCCAGCGGGAGAAGGTAACAAACATGTGGCTGGCTCCTGCCATGATCAACATGCTGTTTCAATACTCGGCGTTCAACGACTACGATGTGTCGAGCATACGCTTTATAATAGACGGCGGAGAGAAGATGCCGTTGCCGCTGATCGAGAAGTTCCGCGAAAAATTCCCGACGGCCTGGTTCGCTGACGCGTACGGCCTCACTGAAACTGTGTCCGGCGATACTTTCTTGGCCAAAGACAGGATGGTAGGTAAAGTGGGTTCTGTAGGAAAGCCTGTGCTCCAGCTTCGGGTGCGCGTTGTAGATGCGCATGGACGAGACGTGCCCCCTGGAGAACTCGGAGAAATCGTGCTTCGGGGCCCAAAGGTCTTCAAAGGATACTGGAAAAACCCGGAGGCCACTGCCGAGGCGATCCGCAACGGCTGGTTTCATACCGGTGACATAGGTAGGCTGGACGAGCAAGGCTTCCTCTATCTGGAAGACAGGAAGAAGGACATCATAATCTCAGGGGGTGAGAACATAGCTTCTTCAGAGGTAGAACGTGTAATCTACCAGCATCCGGCAGTGCTGGAAACCGCGGTCGTGGCAATCCCTCACCCAAGGTGGGGAGAGGTCCCCAAGGCCTACGTCGTGCTAAAGCCGGGCAGGGAGATCAGTTCGGAAGAACTGCACCGACTTTGCTCGGACAACCTGGCAAAGTTCAAGGTTCCAAAAGAGTTCGAATTCATCGACGCGTTGCCGCGCAACCCTTCAGGCAAGGTCCTGAAGCGTGAATTGCGCCGCCGCGCAGCAGAAGGATAGTCCTGCGGCGGGCAACGAAAACATGATCGACACCTTAGCGGTCGTCACCTGCGGTGAAGATTCTTTCACTATGGTAGCAGCTAATCAAGTTATGACGCTCACGGAACAATATGGCACGCATTAAGCAAAAAAAAACTGTTAGGCCAAAACATAAAACGGTGGAGACCAGGATCAAAGATCTCCAGTTGATCGAAATGCGCCGGAAACAAATTGCAGAAGGCGCCATCAAAGTCTTTGTGGCCAAAGGTTACCACAGAGCCACAGTGCGTGAAATCGTGGAGGCTTCCGGACTTACCATGGGTTCGATGTATAACTACGTCCGCACCAAAGAAGATATCATGTACCTGGTCTACGAGTACGTGACCAGCGCCCTTCGGGACGACCTCATGATAGCCATCTCCAGTGTTGACAACCCAAGGAACCAACTCAAAGCAGCACTGAAACACAATCTTGAAGCAGTGAATCGTCATTCCGACGTCATTATGTTTCTGTACCAGGCTTCGGGATCCCTCGATAAGGAGAGCCTCCATGACGTATTGGCTCGGGAGACTGAATACATCGAGATATTTGAAGACCTTGTGAGAAAAAGCCTGGCAGGTCGGCAAGCGAGCGAGTTCAAGATCAAACTGGCTGCGGATATCCTGTCCTATCTGGGAGTTATCGTGACATTGCGTCGCTGGAGCCTCAAACGACGTTTTAAGTCCAACGATGAAGTCCTGAATGGTATTTTAGATTTTATACTACATGGCCTTGAATTCTTGAGCGACGAAGAAGGTCGCGCGCCAAGTGTTCCTGCGAGAGAGAAATAATGTCTGTTACACGAAAAAGAGACCGAGTATCGAAACTCAATAGAAAGACGTTAATCCAGCTCTACACTAGCATGGTGCAGATTAGGCGTGTTGAAGAAACCCTGATGACAATCTTTTCCTCTGGCGAGATACCGGGGTTTCTTGCACGTGTGCATAGGACAAGAAGCGGCTGCAGCAGCAGTCTGCGGACAACTCGAACCCGAAGATTACATTGGGACCACTCACAGAGGTCACGGCCATGCGTTGGCGAAGGGCATCGACTTGAAGCTCTTTATGGCCGAATTGTTCGGAAAGAAAAATGGCTTCTGTCTTGGAAGGAGTGGATCCATGCATCTGGCTGACCGCAGCCTCGGCATACTCGGGGCAAACGGCATCGTGGGAGGAGGAATTCCCATAACCACCGGCGCGGCTTTAGCCGCCCAGTACAGTACCCCGGGAGGGTAGCGGTGTGCTTTTTCGGTGATGGCGCCACGGGTGAGGGGTCGTTCCACGAGTCATTAAACATGGCCGCTTTGCGGAAACTCCCTGTAGTGTACGTCTGCGAGAACAATGGCTGGGCAGAGTTCACTCCCCAGTATGTGCATATGACAGTCAACGATGTCGCCGAGAGAGCGGCTTCATACGGCATCCCGGCTACCGTGGTGCCGAACGAGGTTATGCAAATCTACGATGCCGCGAGCACAGCCATAAAGAGAGCCAGAGATGGAGAGGGCCCCTTTCTCCTGGAAGTCAAGTGCAACCGATGGCACGGGCATTTTGTTGGTGATGCCCAGAAATACCGTGGCCAGGTGGCCGTGGAAGAAGCCATGGCCGACGATTGCCTTCAACGGTTCGAGGACCAACTGTTTAGGACCAAACGGCTTGACCGGGACCAGGCAGCCGAAATAGACCGAACAGTACGGGAGGAAATAGCGGAGGCCGTGAATTATGCCAGGAATAGCCCTGCTCCAGAAATCGCTGATCTCATGGAAGGGCTGTATCCCTAATTTATGGTCTTCGTAGTAAGTGAGCGCTCACTCATTACTGACATTGGACTACATCATGAAGAAAATCAGATACATTTTGGCCATTAATGAGGCCATCAAAGAAGAGATGGAAAGAGACGAGGACGTCGTGATCCTCGGTGAAGATGTGGGGTTGCCCGGAGGAGCTTTTGGCGCCACCAGGGGACTCCTGGAGCAATTCGGGCCGCGCCGAGTCATCGACACCCCGATTTGCGAGTCCACCTTCGTGGGGATGGCTGCCGGAGCAGCTGCCTGCGGGATGAGGCCAATAGTGGAAATTATGTTCATGGATTTCATGACTGTTTGTATGGACAGCATTGTGAACCAACTCGCCAAGATGCGCTACATGTTCGGCAATCAGTACACGCTTCCGGTGGTGTTGCGAACTCCGGCCGGCGCGGGGCTCAACGCCGGCCCGCAACATTCGCAATCCCTGGAGGCGTGGTTTGCCCATGTGCCCGGTCTCAAGGTCGTTATGCCCGCTACACCGCACGATGTCAAAGGACTGCTCAAGTCGGCCATAAGAGACGACAGCCCAGTCATAGTAGTCGAGAACAAAGCACTCCACGCCATGCAAGGTCAAATCCCTGAGGAGGAGTATTTGGTACCGATCGGCGAGGCCGAGGTCAAACGCGAAGGTACCGACGTTACAGTGGTGGCCACCAGCCGAATGGTCCATGAATCCCTCAAGGCTGCCGCCAGCCTCAATGATCAAGGCATCAACGTGGAGGTAATCGATCTCAGATCCATCCAGCCCTGGGATAAAGAGGCTGTTTTCAAATCGATCGCCAAAACCCACCGGCTTGTTGTGGCCCATGAAGCGGTGAGGAACTTCGGCATTGGAGCCGAAATTTCCGCAATAGTCGCTGAAGAACTCATGGACGAGTTGGATGCTCCGATTTTTAGGGTTGGTGCGCCGTTTGTACCCGTTCCTTTCGGTCTGGAAAAGGCCTATCTGCCTGGATCAGCGCATGTCACCGACGCGGTGCGAAAAGCCGTCGACGTATCATTCTAGAGGAAGAATCATGGAAGCAGCGATCTGGTACGGCAAGGGCAAAGTGAAGATTGAGGATATGGCTGTTCCGCAGCCCGGCCCGGGACAGGTGCGGCTGAAGGTCAAAGTCTGCGGGATTTGCGGGACCGATTTACACGAGTACCTGGAAGGGCCGTTTCTGATTCCTACGCAGCCACACCCCCTAACCGGACGGCATGGCGGACCCGTGGTTCTGGGGCACGAATTTTCTTCCCACGTGGATGCTTTGGGAGACGGTGTTGAGGGGTTCAAGGGCGGAGAAAGAGTAACGGTGAACGCCCTGATTCTCTGCGGCCGCTGTCACTACTGCCGCAAGGGCCAGTACAATATGTGCATGAAGCTCGCCACCTTGGGTTTCGCTGCTGACGGGGCTTTTGCCGAGTACATAGTCGTGCCGGAATATGGTCTGTTCCGCTTGCCGGATACCGTAGATGACGACAGTGGAGCATTCGTCGAGCCCCTGGCTGTGGCTGTCAGAGCGGCGAAGCGTGCACGAGTCCAATTGGGCCAGATGGTGGCAGTCATTGGAGCTGGACCCATAGGATTGCTCGTCATGCAAGTATGCCGGACCGCTGGGGCGTCAAAGGTTTTTGTGGTGGAACCCATGAAGGAACGAAGGGAACTGGCGCTTCGTCTGGGCGCCTCTGCGGCGATTGACCCGACTGAGACTGATGCAGGGAAGGCCATTGCCGAATTTACGAATGGCTTGAGAGCAGACGTAGCGCTGGACTGTGCAGGAAGCCAGGCTTCTTTCGATACGGCCGTAAAAGTCACCGGACGCCGGGCGGTCATTTGTATTGCCGGGATGTCGCTCAAACCCGTTCAGGTTCCTTTCTTGCGGCTTTGGGGCCACGAAAAAGAGATCACATTCACGACAGGCTATGAGGACGAGTTCTCCGCAGCGATAGGATTATTAGCTGACGGAAGGGTCAACGTGGCAGACTTGGTGACGGGAAGGATAAAGCTCAAAAACCTTGTCCACCAAGGCTTCCACGCCTTAATGGACGAGCCGGCGAAGCACGTCAAGATCCTGGTTTACCCGGAGTGAAATGGTGAACAAGAATCTTAGTTATTTTGATCTCACTGGTAAGGTTGCAATTGTATCTGGTGGAGCCACAGGTATCGGGTTCGGGATATCCGAGGGGCTCGCGGAGGCTGGAGCCTCGGTAGTGGTTTGCTCGCGGCGATTGGATGTCTGTGATCAAGCCGCTCAAGAACTATCTCGAAAAACCGGAGCGGAGGTGGTTCCTATAAGTTGCGACGTCACGAAGCGGGATGAAATAGATTCTCTGGTACAAGAAGTCGTCGAGAAGTTCCAGGGTATAGACATCCTGGTCAATTGCGCCGGCGTGGGAGGCAGCGAACGCCCTATCCTAAAGATGGATGACGGCGACTGGGACAGCGTCCTCGCCATCAATGTTAAGGGGGCATACACCATGAGTAGGGCTGTTGTTCAGGCCATGGTGGAGAGTGGAAAGGGTGGCAGGATCATTAATGTTGCGTCGGTAGGAGCAATCATCGCTTATCCCAACATGAGTGCTTACTGTGCCAGTAAAGGCGCTCTTGTTCAACTGACCAGGGTTATGGCTCTGGAATGGATTCGATACGGCATACTGGTGAATGCCATTCTTCCTGGTTACTTCTCTACCCACATGAACACCGAGTTTTTTGCATCCGACATAGGAAACCGAGTCGTTCGCAACAACGTTCCTATGAAGCGCTTAGGCCAGATTAGCGAAATAAAGGGACTCGCCATATTGCTGGCTTCCAAGGCGTCAAGCTTTATGACGGGCTCAGCGGTGGTCATTGACGGCGGGTACACTCTCATCTGATGGAGGGCTGATCGACGATGCAATCGTACCGAAACCATCCTGGTCGCTAAAAGGGACGGCGTGGCGTACCTGACTCTCAATCGTCCAGCAGTTATGAACGCGTTCAATCAGCAACTGATCGACGAGGTGCGCAGTGCGCTGGGTGAGATCGACAGAGATGAGGAGGTACGGGTCCTGATTCTCACAGGTGCGGGCAAGGCATTTCAGGCCGGTGCCGACATATCGGAGCTGGCTTCCATGAGCCCTCTTGCAGCTCTCCGATGGAACGAAGGAATAGTGCGTATCAACGCAGGCTTGGAGAAGCTGCGGCAACCCGTGATCGCGGCCATCAACGGGGCAGCCCTGGGTGGAGGCCTGGAACTTGCCCTCGCTTGCACGCTGCGGGTCGCTGCAACGTCTGCCAAACTAGGATTGCCCGAAGTGAAACTGGGAATCATCCCCGGCACCGGTGGCACTCAGCGCCTGCCTCGCCTCATCGGTAAAGGTCGGGCAGCCAAGATGATTTTGACTGGTGAAGTCGTCAGTGCTGCGGAAGCACTGGAAATCGGCCTAGTCGAACAGGTGACTCCCGATGGTGAGGCCGTGCAAGCCGCCGAAGAACTGGCACGCCGCATTATGGCCAATGCCCCGGTTGCAGTGGAAATGGCCAAGGACTCCATAGAGATCGGACTGGATCTTCCTCTCGAACAGGCGGTGCAGTACTCGCAAAAGAACTGCGTCGCGTGTTTCAGCACCGAAGATATGCGTGAAGGCACATCGGCCTTCCTGGAAAAGCGTAAGCCCTGTTTTCAGGGTAGGTAGATAACGCGGGAGCTCTGATGCCTATCGAAATTCTAATGCCAAAGCTCGGTCTGACAATGACCGAGGGTTTGATCCTTGAATGGAAGGCAAACCAAGGGGACCAGGTCAAGGCCGGAGATGTACTGTTTGTCCTCGAAACAGAGAAGGTCACCTTCGAAGTGCAAGCCGATGAGAACGGAGTGCTGGCCAAAATTCTGGTTCAGGTCGGTGAAACAGTCCCGGTCGGAGCCGTAGTGGCCTTTATGCTTCGTACTGGAGAAACCGCCGACGCGATTTCCCACGAAAGGCTTCCCTCTGAGGCCCGGCGGTCCGAAAGAGTTGCCCCTTCATCTGTTGAGACAGAGACCCGCGTCCTCCCGCGCGACAGAACTCGGGTCAGGGCGACTCCCTTGGCCAAGAAGCTCGCCCGAGAGCAAGGAGTTAGGCTGTCAGAGGTTACTGGGACTGGCCCTTCGGGAAGAATCATTGCGGACGACATCAGAAAGGCTGTGACCTCGGCAACTCCGGTCGTGGTGCAGGAGAAAACCCCAATTGTGGAAAGCGTTGAGAGATTGATTCCCTTCACGGGCATGAGAAAAGCCGTCGCCCACAATATGCTGGTTTCCAAGACACAGACAGCTCAAACGTACATGAGCCTTACGGCAAATGTCTCGGCGATTCAGGTGTACCGACACCGGCTTCTACCGCATGCCGAAAAGAGGTTCGGGGTACGACTCACTATCACCGATCTAGTAATGAAGGTGACGGGAGTTGCGGTGGCCGCCCACCCGGTGATCAACACGAGGTGGACGGAAGAGGGCGTGCTCTTTCTCCCAGTGGTCCACATGGGTATGGCAATGGCGTTGGACGAAGGCCTCGTCGTTCCGGTAATTCGCGACATTAACTGCAAAACGCTGGGCCAAATAGCATTGGAACGTACAGAGCTGGTCCAAAAGGGAAAAACTAATAAGTTGCTCCCCGACGACATCAAGGGCAGCACGTTCACTGTTTCGGCCTTGGGAATGTTCGGGATCGAGTCCTTCACGGCCAACATCAACCAGCCGGAGAACGCTATTTTGGCCGTTGGCGCGATTATCGACAAGCCGATCGTAGAGGACGGGCAAATCGTCATCAGGCCAATGATTAATGTCACCCTATCGTACGATCATAGAACCATAGATGGGGCTGAGGCTGGGAAGTTCATGCAAACGCTCAAGGCTTTCTTAGAGGAGCCCATTTTGATGGTGATTTGATGGAGCAGGAGCGAACCTATGGCTGAAAAAAGCCGTATCACAATCATCGGAGGCGGTGTGGGAGGTTACCCCGCCGCAATAAGGGCAGCCCGCCTGGGGGCCGACGTGACCCTCATTGAAAAGGCTGATCTGGGCGGCACCTGTCTGAACTGGGGTTGCATTCCCACCAAGTCTCTCCTCCAATCGGCGGAAGTGGTGCGGGTGATCAAGGAATCCAAGGCCTTTGGTATCAAGAGCCTCACCTCCGCGAGTCGATTTTCCCGCTGTGATGAATCGCAAGCAACAGGTTGTCGACAAGCTCCGCAAGGGTGTTGTGCTGCTTCTGACCGCCAAGAAGATCAAAGTGTTGAAAGGAACTGCCGAAGTCCTGGACCCTCGGAGGGTCAAAGTGGTCGAGACGGGTGAAAAAGTAGGCAATGATGCGCTGATCATTGCTACCGGTTCAATTCCCATCAGCCCGCCCATACCCGGCCTGAATGGTTCAAATTCCTTAGACAGTAACGGCTTTCTCGCCATGGACAAGCTCCCCGCAAGTGCAGCCATCATTGGTGGTGGAGTAGTAGGAGTGGAGTTGGCTCAGGTCCTAAGCGGTTTGGGGTGTACGACCACGATTCTGGAAGTCATGCCGCAACTGGTGCCGAATCTGGACCGAGAAATTGCCAATATCTTGGAGATAGACCTGAAAGAACAAGGCGTTTCCATAGTGACAAGTGCCCGCGTTAACCAAGTGCGGACTGTAAAAAACAGGTCGTCAGTGAGCTACTCTGTTGGAGACGATATGCGACAAATCGCTGTGGAGCGAATTGTCCTGGCAACCGGTCGCGTGCCGTTTACCGATGGATTGCAGGCCGAGAGGCTAGGACTGGAGATTGATCAGCGATCGGTCAAAGTGGACGAGAGGATGCAGACCAACATCCCGGGAGTATATGCCGTGGGAGATGTTGTCGGTGGGTCTATGTTGGCGCATGTTGCGATTGCTGAGGGAGAATGCGCCGCTGTCAATGCCCTTGGAGGCCAACGAGTAATGAATTACAGGGCGGTGCCCTCCTGCATTTACACGAATCCCGAAGTAGCGTCAGTAGGACTCACTGAGGAGCAGGCCAAGGACCAGTGCGAGATTCAGGTGGGTCGATTTTCCCTTGCAGCTTCCGCCAAGGCCGCGGTGCTCAACAAGAGCCTGGGGCTGGTAAAAATCGTTGCTGATAAGAAGTACGGCGAAATCATGGGGGTGCATCTGATTGGGCCACATGCCACAGGAACTCATCGCAGAGGCTGTTCTGGGAATGACCCTGGAATGCACCGTAGAAGAGGTGGCGCATGCTATTCATCCACATCCTACCGTTTCTGAAGCGATGATGGAGGCGGCCTTAAGCCTAGTTGGCGGTTCCATTCATAAGCCGTAATTGGATACCTTGCTCAGGTCTACGGCGGATGTTTTGAATGGACTCCGGGAAATCAATGAACCGCCGAGATATCCTAGGCAAAGACTTGTGTGCCGAGCCGCGAAGCGGCGAATGAGAAAGAGGTGCATATGGAATTTGGGTACACACAACAACAAGAAGAATTTCGACAGCGGCTGGCCAAGTTTCTGGACGAGAATCTCACTGAGGAAATCGCCCGACAAAACTGGGAAGACAAAGGAGTGGGGCCGGAAGCTCGGGCTTTCAGCAGAGCCCTGGCCAACAACGGTTTCCTGGGTATGAGCTGGCCCAAGGAGTATGGAGGGCAGGGCTTGCCGCCAGCGTTCGATTTTGTCCTTCTGGACGAACTGGGTAAACGCTGGGGGGCTCATGTGCCCTTAGACATCGGTTATACCATGGTAGGCCGGACCGTCCTTCGTCGTGGCGGAGAACAGATGAAGCGGGAGTTCCTCCCAAAGATAATCAACGGTGAAATCGAATTCTGTCTGGGTTACACCGAGCCGAATGCTGGAAGCGATCTTGCTGCCATGCGGATGCGAGCGGTAGAGGATGGCGATTATTTCGTGATAAACGGCCAGAAGATCTTCAATACGGAATGTCATTACGCTGACTATCATTGGCTGGCTGCTCGCACGGATTCAAGTCCTGGTGTGCCGGGACACAAGGGAATCAGCCTCTTTATTGTCGACATGGATGCGCCGGGCGTAACTGTGAGGGCTCTCTGGACTATGTCTGGGGAACGGACCAACGAAGTCTACTATGATGACGTGCGTGTTCACAAGAGTCGCCTGGTTGGTGAGAAAAACAAGGGTTTCTACTACATGATGGAAGCCCTTGGCTCGGAGCGCAATCAGGTGTTTGTTCCCTCGCGGCTCCGGCCCATATTGGATAGTCTGATCACCTACGTTAAGACGGCCACCTTCGACGGAAAACGTCTGGCCGATGACCCGGTAATCCGGCGTGAGCTAGCTCTAATGGCGGCTGAAACAGAAGTGGCAGAAGTACTTGCCGACTACTCGCGATGGCTGGAAAGTCACGAATTGCCCATGACGCATCAACCGGAGATGACCAAGGTCATGGTTTCCGAACTAGAGCAGCGTCTCATGGACATTGGCATGCGAATCTTAGGTCCGTACGGCCAATTGGAAGAAACTTCCAAATGGGTACCCCTCGGGGGACGAATCGAGTGGTACTACCTCCATTCTTTTATGACCACCATAGGGGCAGGTACCAGCGAAATAGGTCGCAACGTCATCGCACAACGGGGCCTTGGCCTCCCCCGCGGTTAAGAGACGGCTCCGGCTATATGGAAGGGAGGAAACCACCGTGGATTTTAACTTCAACGAAGAACAGCGGATCCTCAAGGATTCTGCCCGAAATTTCCTCAAGGATAAATGCCCCAGTGACCTGGTCAGGCAGATGGAGAAGGACGAGAAGGGATTCCCGCAGGAAATTTGGAACAAAATGGCCAAACTCGGTTGGATGGGACTCATGCTTCCGGAAGAATACGGTGGCATAGATTGGGGAGTCCTGGACTTAGTTGTGTTGATGGAGGAATTGGGAAGGGCTTGCTTGCCAGGACCCTATCTTTCAACGGTGATAGGTGGACTCGCGATCTTGGATGCTGGCAGTCCGTCGCAGAAGTCTGAAATACTGCCCAATCTGACATCGGGGGAAGAAATCCTGACTCTGGCGTACTTGGAACCTGGAAACACCAAGTATGATCCGACCTATGTAACCACCGTGGCTAAACAAGAGAACGATGGGTTTGTTTTGCACGGCATTAAGCTCTTTGTCAGCGATGCCCATGTAGCTAGTCGACTGCTCGTGACAGCTCGCAACAGCGGCTCGACTCGGTCTTTTTCAGGAATATCCCTCTTCCTAGTGCCTGGCGAGATCGCAGGCCTTACACGTACCAGTCTCAAGACTATTGCTGGTGACAAACAGTTTGAGGTCGTACTCGATGGGGTACGGGTCCCTCAAGAAGCTCTGCTCGGCACCCTGGAAGAGGGATGGCCAGTCCTGGCACGGGTGCTCAAGCTCGCGGCTGTGGCCAAATGTGCCGAGATGGTCGGTGGCGCTCAAAAAGTTATGGAAATGACAGTGGATTATGCAAAAGAGCGTGAGCAATTCGGGAGTCTTATCGGCCGATTTCAGGCTGTTCAGCACCATTGCGCGAACATGCTGATGTGTGTGGAGGGTAGTCGCTATATTACGTACAAGGCCGCGTGGCTTCTGGGAGAACACAAACCATGTGACCTGATTATCGCCTCCGCCAAGGCATGGGTGAGCGAGGCATACAGACGAGTAGTCGGCATAGGACACCAAATCGGCGCCGGGACCGCCTACATGCAGGAACACGACATGACCCTCTATTCCCGGCGAGCAAAGGCTGCCGAACTGGCCTACGGTGATCCGTCGTACCATTTGGAACAGGCGGCTTCCGCCATCGGCCTGTAGATCGGTTGTTTCCGCCTGAGGAAAAAGTGAATCATTCAAATAAGGAGCTGAAAATGGATCTCTCAATATTGGACCAGTACCAGAACAAGGAAGCCTTTGCAGAAGAAGTGAAGAAAACGACGTTCGACACTGAAATGCAATGCCATGGTTGCGGGCAAGTCCTTGTGCACTCTTTTGTGAAAGCCCTGAAAATTGATGACTCGGATCTTATAACAGCCTCCAGTCCTTTCTTCGGAGGCATGGCACTCACGGGGAACACGTGCGGCGCCCTTCTCGGAGGTTTGATGGTTTTGGGGCTTATTTACGGTCGCAAAGATGTGAGTGAAGAGGTCCCGGGACTTATTAAAGGGGTCAAACCCCTGCGCAAGTTTATCCAGTTTTTTGGCGAGCAAAACAAGAATATGAACTGCCGAGACATTACCGGGACCGATCTAGCCGATCCGCAAAAGGCCGAGGCCTACTTCGCTGCGGGCGGCCTTGCCCGTTGCGCTGGTATCCTCGCACAGGTAGCCGGGTACGTTGCCGATCTGGTTTACGAGAACCATCAGGCACAAAAGGCCATGCAGGCCAAAAAGTAATACCGTAGAGGTGTGAGATGGAGGTCTTGAATACCAACAATGCCACGATCATCGGCCGGAAGAAAAATCTGCGCAAGTTGTTGGAAATGAAGGTTCGGCAACACGGCGACAAGCCTTTCATCATCTTCATCGACAAAGACAATAATGAGGAGATCCTCACATATCGTCAGTTCGATGAGCAGGTGAACCGACTTGCAAACTGGTTTGTCAGCCGCGGTGTGACAAAGGGTGACTGTATCCTCACCCATCTACCCAACAGTCCAGGATTTGTCATTGCTTCTCATGCCGCCACCAAGATTGGCGCAGTCTTCATCCCTTCCATAGTCTTTGACGTGGCCGAAGACCTGGAATACAAGCTGAACTTCTCCAAAGCCCGAATGATCATCACCGACAGCGAGTACTACCCCGAATTTCAAAAGATCCTTGGAGTGTGCCCGAACGTCAAAGAAGTCTTGATCTACGGAATCCGGCGAGTCGATCGATGGCACTTACGCATGGCGGCAGGTCCTCGACAATTCCCCCAGCGAGCTTGCCCCAGTGGAAATCGACGCTATGGATACCGCTCAGATGATGTTTACTTCAGGCACCACAGCTCGTCCCAAAGGGGTAATCCATACCCATGCCAACTTGCTTTACATCGGCGAAGTTTGCGCCCGCAGCTTTGCCGTAAGGCCAGATGATCGGTACATGCTTGTTCTGCCTCTGTTTCATGTAAACGCTCAGTGTATAACCTGGTATCCCTGCCTCACCGCCGGTGCAAATGTCGTGATCTGCGAGCGATTCAGCGCCACGCAGTTCTCACGCCTTATTCGACAGTATGATGTCACGATTTGCTCTCTGGTTTCAGCTACTCTCCGAATGATCCTTGCTCAGGCCCCTCATCCTCTGGACGGGGAGAACAAACTATGGCGTTGCCCGTTTGCAATAGCAATTTCCGATGAAGAGTGGGATGGCTTTGAGCGTCGTTTCAATTCGACGCTGGTCGACCTGTATGGCCTAACGGAAACCCTCGCGCCTTGTTACGATAATGCCCATATGGGCTGAGCATAGGCGCGGTTCGGTAGGTTTTCCCAATTTTGGTATGGAGGTTAAAGTAGTAAATGATGAGCGCAAAGAAGTCCCCATCGGTCAGGTAGGTGAGATTGCCATTAAAGGTGAGCCGGGAATTTCCCTGTTCAAGGAATACTACAACAATCCCGAGGCAACGGCGCGGGAAGTAGTCAACGGTTGGTTCTTCAGCGGTGACTACGGCCGAGTCGACGAGGACGGTTACGTCTATTTCATTGATCGCAAAAAGGACATAATCCAACGTGCCGCGGAAAACATCTCGGCTGCGGAGGTGGAACGTGTGATTGTTGAACACCCGGCGGTGGCCGAGTGCGCTGTAATTGCTGTGCCTGACCCGGTGCGTGACGAGGCGGTCATGGCGATCGTGCGGCTAAAGCAAGACACCGGCGCCACCGAGCAGGAGATTATAGACTTTTGCAAGCCGAGAATGGCGAAATTCAAGGTCCCCTCTTTTGTGCAGATCCGCATCGAAGAATTTCCCAAAACTTCCATCGGCAAGGTCAAAAAAACCGAAATGAAGGCTGAGATCATGAAGACCTGGAAGATCTGATGCGACCTCAGGCTTTCCGTGGTTCTTCCGACTCGAAGACAAGTGAGAGAAACAATTGGTGGTCGCGGAGGGTTCATCAATGCTGAGACTTACTCAAATGAGGATGCTTGGCCGACAGGTTCGCCAGGATGAATGGCCGGATCTGGGCTGCGCCACGCAGGAGAAATTGATCGAGGCTATCGAAGCCGGCCGTATGGATGAGGCCAAAGACCTGGCCCGGTACATGATTGCCGAGGGCAAACCCCTGCACGATCTGTTCTGTGATTGGATCTGGGATATTTTCACCCAGGTGGGTTTATCGCAAGGAGACGAAGCGGTCTACCACGTTACCAGAGCTACCCAAGAAACATGGATGATGCGCCGAACCTGGAAGGCTTTCATGAAAATGAGTGTGGAGCAGAGGGTCCATCTCAGCGCCGAGATAATGCGTTCCCACCGGTGCGGCCCTGATCAGGACGGAACCTTGGAAATCATAGAGGAAACAGATCGAATCAGCATCGCTATGGACCCGTGTGGCAGCGGTGGCCGTATGAGGAGGGGTGACCCTGTGGACGGTACCGCTTCTCGGCTGGCCCCGCCATACAACTTTGGCGTAACCAGAAAGGCTCATTCGTGGTGTTGGAACAAAAAAGGAGTCCCGTATTACTGTGTCCATTGCGCAGTGAATGAGATTCTTTCCATAGAATGGGGCGGCTATCCCTTGTGGGTCACCGGTTACTCCGAAGACCACGAGGCACCATGCTACTGGCACTTTTATAAGGCTCCGGAGTTGATCCCGGAAGTGTATTTCACAAGGTTAGGCTGCCGGAAACCGGAGAAGTATTAGGGAGCTATCTGGTGGCAACCGCGAGGGCACGAGAGGACGTCCTCTATGGCTTTCACCAAGAAGTGAAGGGGAGAGGAGGTGAGGATCGGAAGACAGGAATTTACTGCAGCAATGGTGCACCCGTAGTGTACTCATATATGCTGAAAACCCTCGAGCGGAAATGTGCACAGACGGATGGGAGGAAATGAGTTGATTTCATTGAGCATAGGCCAGCGGGTGAGTTTAGTCGGGATGGCTACTCTGGGAATCAACTACGGAACTCGGAATACGTTCGGACTGTTCTTGAGGCCTCTCGCCGAAGCTTTCGGTGCAACCCGCGGTTTTATCTCACTGACCTTGGCCATCAATTTTCTGTTTTACGGAGCAGTGATATTTGGTGTCGGCTGGCTGATCGACCGCTTCGGTCCCAGGGTTGTGATGGTCTGGGGAATGGTAATGGGGGCCTTCGGATGGTGGGCTGCCTCGTTGGCCAATAGCCCTATCTTCATACTCCTAACTTTCGGGGTGGTCTTCGGGCTTGCCACAGCCATGTTAAGCCAAGTGACCTGCACGAGCTTAGTGAGCAAGTGCAGTACCGGAAAAAACCGGGTCTCTATTGGGTTTTATCGGAATGGGACCCGGAGTCGGGCAGTTTATTTTCACGCCCATACTTTCCGCCCTGATCGTTTTTTTTTCATGGCGATGGGCCATGGCTATCGCAGGGGTATTCTTCCTGGCTAGCCTGTTGCTCCCGGGGTTCGCTCTTCGAGGCCTACAACCTGCGGCCGTTGGCAATTTTTCCGAATCCCGGGGAATGAATGCTCTATCGGATTGTCTGCCCCTGATCAGACAAAAAAGCTTTGTCCTGCTGTTCGCTTCATTCCTGAGTCTGGCCCTGGGCGCGTACCCTGTACATCACGCAGGTTGCGGCCTGTGCGGAGGACCGGGCATTAGGTCCGGCTACGGCCGCAATGGCCCTTGCGACGCTAAGCGGGACAGGGGTGCTCATTTCTCCGCTGGTAGGGTGGGCAACGATGCGCCTAGGGAGCTATAAGCTGGTGGGTATTACCATTTTTCTCCTGGCGGTCGTGGGCATGGTTGTTATCCGATTCGCTAATAGTCCCACCTACTTTTTCGTATCTTCCGTGCTCGTTGGGATTGGCTACGGGGGTTACGTGCCCGTGCTCCCGGCTCTGGCCATGAGGCTCTACCCCCGTGCGCTTTTTGGTCGAGTCTGGGCTTTGATCACAGTGGGCGGTTGCCTGGGTGCAGCCCTGGGCAGTTGGGCCGGCGGCCTCATTTTTGACCTTGCAGGCGATTACGATTGGGCCTGGTGGCTCGCGGCAGTGGCCTTCGGGCTTGCGGCGGCTACACTTCTTCTAATACCGGAAAGCAACCCAGGAAGCGAAGGATAGAAAGACATTGATCGAGATCCTGATCCGTAAATTCCCCTAATCCCGGGTTAGACGTCATGAAGGGATTGCAAAACGAACTGGGCGACAAACACCCGTCCGACGGCCCTTCTCCAGAAGATGATCCAGGCCGGCAGGCTGGGACGAAAGACCGGTATTGTCGTTTATCCTTACAACAAAACGAAGAAGTGAGCCAGAGAAGGCAAGGGAGCGTAAGAAGATGAAGTTATTGGAACCGGTAAAATTGGCCAATTTGGAACTGAGAAACAGGATAGTCTTCCCGCCGATTGCCAGCAGTTACGGGACAGGCGACGGCTTCGTAACTGACGCGATGATTTCCTATTACAAGAACATCGCGAAAAATTGCGGGCTTTGCATTGTGGAAGCCGTCTGCGTGGACTGGGAGGGAAGAGTCGTGCCCAGGCAGTTGTGGATCTGCGATGACAAATTCGCCCCCGGCCTTAAGCGCTTGGCCGAGGCCATCCACAGCGTCGGGGCCAAAGTGGCAATGCAGATTGTCCATGCGGGCATAGTCGCATATTTTTCTGGAGTGGAAAAGGTCTGGGGACCCTCCAAGGCCCCGTATCCTATCTGGGACCCGACCGTCATCGAACGAATCCAGGAGCTTACCACGGAGCAAGTGGAGAAGATCATCGAAGAATTCGCGGAGGGGGCGCTCCGGGCCAAGCAGTGCGGTTACGATGCCGTGGAGATACATGGTGCCCACGGCTATCTGATCACCCAGTTCCTCAGTCCGGAGATCAATAAACGGACAGATCGGTTCGGAGGCGATCTGGCAGGACGCATGCGCCTGCCCATCGAAATCGTGCAAAGGACAAAGGCGGCCGTGGGCAAAGATTTCCCTCTTATGTACAGGATGAACGGAGATGACATGATCGAGGAAGCCCACCGCTTGCAATGGCACACCGATACTGTGGGCTTCAGGCTGGAGGAAGGGAAAATCCTGGCCAAGAAACTGGAAGAGGCCGGCGCGGATATAATCCATGTCTCGGCTGGAACCTATGACGCCCTCACCTGGGAGTCGCAGCCTTCCGACCTTCCCCATGGATGCCTCACCGATATGGCCTCTGCGATCAAGAATAGTATAAGCGTCCCCGTCATCGCCGTGGGGCGCATCCTGACCCCAGGAATGGGAGAGGAAGTCCTCCAGGACGGCAAAGCGGACCTGGTCGCCATAGGCCGGGGGCTTATCGCCGATGACGAATGGCTCGAGAAGGCCACACAAGGACGTTCCGACGAGATCCAACAGTGCATCGGCTGCATGGAATGCATGAGGAAAGCTATTTTCAAGGGCCAGGAACTCTGCTGCACTGTCAACTACAAGGTCAGCCGTGAAGACACCTTCGCCGTGAACCCGGCCGCAAAGAAAAAGAAGATCATGATCGTAGGAGCGGGCCCGGCCGGCATGACCGCCGCCAGGTACGCGGCCGTCCGTGGCCATGACGTCACCCTGTATGACAAGGAGGGCAGACTGGGTGGACTCTGGCACTACGCCGCCATGGTACCGGGTTGTGAGGACTACGCGAACTACACCAAACGTTGCTCTGACTGGTTGGAAAAACTGAACGTTAATGTGGAGTTGTCCAAGGAAGTTACGGCCGAACTGGTGGAGAAGCAAAAGCCCGATGTGGTCATCGTGGCGACCGGTTCCACCCCAACCAGGCCAAACATACCCGGCGTCGCGGGATCAAACGTGGTCGCCGACCAAGATGTTTTGTCAGGCAAGGCTCAATCCGGCCAAAACGTGGTTGTGTGGTGCAGCACCTCCTGCTGCAATGACCTCTCCTATCATGGCTGCCGCACTGTCGACTACCTGGCGGCACAAGGGAAAAGCGTAACTATTGTCAGCACTAAAGGCCTACTGGTGGACACCATGATGCCACACAGCTCCGCGACCCATGTACTGGCGTTTTGCAAAAGCCAAGGTCCAGATTCTCACCGCGACCAAGCTCAAGGAGATCACTGGGTCCGAAGTGGTGGTGGAAGGTCAGCAGGGCGCGAGGCGTATCCCCGCCGATACAATCGTCTTGGCCAATGTGCTCAAACCGAACAACAAACTGGCCAAGGCCCTGGAGGGTAAGGTGGCGCAGATGGTGAGCATCGGGGACGCCGCCGAGGTCTCCAACTGCTTCCATGCCAACAACGACGGCGCCCGGGTGGGTCTGGAGATATAGGCTGTGACTATCGGCTGCCGCGGCAGAGCGATTTGGGTTCCCGACGGCATATTCCACCGGTCTGGCACCACAGATCCGAGTACTGGACTGAGCCCCTTAGGACCTTTGGGCCGGGGAACTTTCCTAAAGCTGTTTCCCTCATCAGGAGGCCCCCACAGTGCCGTCAAGCTATTTGCCCGTCTTAATGAAAGCTTTCGTGCCGGCCACCTTTCGGTGTCAGGGGTACCATCTCGTGACTGGTCACCGGCCGAAATACGCACGAGGTGGAGGGACCTCTGCACAATTCCGGCGAAAAATGTACCTGAGAAAAAGCTTGACAGTGAGATCTGATATCAAATATATTTGATCTGTACGTGACGCTCCTCCGGCCTTTTCATTGCCGGAACTATAAAGAAAACCTGTCCACATACCTGCAGCCAACTGACCACAACTCACCAAGTGAATCATGAGCAGACCTCGATATAACTTTCCCGGCTACTGGCACTTTCGCATGGCACCGCAGCTCATCCCCGAAAAAGTACTTCACCAGATTAGGCTTTCGGAAACCTGCCACGTAATGGCTTTCATGAACAGGCAAGAAGGCGGCGACGGGCGCTCAGAAAAAGGGGCAATCATCAACAGAGGAAACTCATATTCACCATTTGCCAAGGAGGGAGAAGCCATGTCCAAAGTCGAAGATGGAAAGGAAACAGGAACGGCGATCAACAGACGAACCTTTATCAAAGTGTCCGGCATGGCCACGGGCGCGGCCATGTTGGGCGATTTCCATTTTGTGCGTCGATCTCATGCAGCCGAAGGCCCCATCAAGCTCGGATTTCCCGTACCCTTGACCGGGCCCTACGCCACCGAAGCCCAAGACCAGCAGGCCGGGGCCGAGTTGGCGGTTACCCAGATCAACGCTTCGGGAGGGGTTCTGGGACGCAAGGTGGAACTCCTCGTCCGCGACGACAAGCTCAAACCCGACGAGGCCGCTCGGCGAGCAAAGGAGTTGATTGAAAGCGAAAGGGTTGAACTTATGGCGGGCGTCTTTTCGGCCGCATGCCAAGTGGCTGTCAATGAGCAGTGCAAGCTCCGGGGCATACCGTATCTCTCGACCGGTCAATCCAATGAGATCACCCAGAAACCCGACAACAGCGTGTACACATATCACGAAGCGCTGGACCCCTACCAGACCAGCCAGGCCGTCGGTGACTATGCGGGCAAGAAAATGGGCAAGCGCTGGTATTTCTTGGTAGCGGACTACGCTTGGGGCTGGCAGGTGACCGACGGCTTTCGCCGCAAAGGGCGGGAGTTCAACTTTGTCGATGTCGGAGAAACCAAACATCCCCTGGGAACCGGGGACTATTCCTCCTATATACCCCGAATTCTGGCAGCGAAGCCTGATGTCCTTTTCGTAAACAATTTCGGCAAGGACCAGGTCAACTCCCTCAAGCAGATTGCGGCCTTCGGTCTGAAGAAGAAGATGCAGATAGTCTGTCCCATCTTTGTTCTATCCGGAAGACTCGGAGGAGGCGAAGAAATTTATGACGGTGTGACAGGCGGCACCTCCTACTATTGGGAGATGGATCATCCCACCTCCAAAGAATTCGTTCAGGCATTTCAGAAGACTTTCAACCGGCCGCCGAGCGACTATGCTGGTTATGCTTACAGCGGTGTAAAAGAGCTTCTCTCGGGGGTCAATCGAGCTAACAGCATGGATCCCATAAAATTCGCCGAAGCTATTGAAAATAGGACCTACGACAACTACAAGGGCGAGCAATGGTGGCGTCCGTGCGACCACCAATCCCAGCAGGATTATTTCATTATTAAATCCAAAAGAGCCAAGGCCCAATATGATGTATTTCAGATCATAGCCACCGAGTCAGGCAAGGGGCAAAGACTCTTGAGGACGTGCGTCGAAGAAGGACAAGAGCCGGATAAGCCGATTCGCAGCGGCCTGATCAAGAAGGACTAAACTATTTCATCCTGGTCCCTCCGGGGGTCGGAACAAGAAAAGGAGCTGGCAAGGGCGATGGATTGGACAGTTATCGTCATGCAACTCTTCACGGGCCTTTCGTTGGGGATGCTTTACGTCCTGTTGGCCTTGGGCCTTTCCATCATTTTCGGGCTGTTGACCGTGGTGAATTTTGCCCACGGGGCCATGTTCATGTGGGGAGCTTACGTTGGGGTGGCGACCATGGCCATCACCGGCAACTTCTGGCTGGCCCTCGCAATGGCGCCACTGGTCATCGGCATTTACGGACTGGTTGTGGAGCGCGTGCTTGTCCGCCCCCTTTACGGAAGGGATATTAATTATCCGCTGCTGCTGACCTTCGGCCTCCAGTTCATCATGATTGAGGTAATTCGCATATTTTGGGGAACCTCGGAACAGCCCTTTGCCGCTCCGGAATCACTTAATCAGACTCTGGACTTGTTCGGCATGTTTAGTTTCCCCGCCTACCGACTGTTTGTGATTGCAGTTACTGCGATTATTTGCGTGGTCCTATGGATATTTTTGGAAAAGACCAATTTAGGGCTCGTCATAAGGGCCGGGACTCGAGATCCGCTGATGGTCCGAGCCCTAGGCATTGACATGAACCGTATCTGGTGGCTGGTTTTTGGCATCGGTTCGGCATTGGCCGGTACTGCCAGCGTACTGGCCGCGCCCATCCGAAGTGTCTACCCCGAGATGGGAACTTCTGTGCTGGTGGAATGTTTCGTGGTTGTGGTGGTGGGTGGCATGGGTAGCCTGCAGGGGGCTATTTTAGCAGGCATTATCATGGGTGAGGCCAGTTCCATTGCCACCCTTTTTTACCCCGAGATGGCCGATATAGTTATTTACTTGGTGATGGCCATAGTCTTGTTAGTTCGGCCCAGCGGCTTGTTAGGTAAGGCGGGCCTGATGGAGTAGGGACCAACATACAGGTGGAACAACAATTCTGAACCTACGGGATCAAGAAAGCAGGAGGCACGGGTGCAGAACCAAGATTGGTGGCGGAGATTTGTGGGGATTGTTTCCCGATATCCACTGGGCTTTATCTTTGCTTTTTTTGTCATCTTTCCGTTCATAGTCCCTTACAAGGCCCTGGCCACTCAGATCATCATCTGGGGACTTTTCGCCTTGGGGTTCAACGTCTGTCTGGGTTACACAGGCATGCTTTCCTTCGGCCATGCTGCCTTTTTTGGGGTCGGGGCTTACACCGTCGGGATTGTCCTCGTCCGGGTTTGGGGAAACATCTGGTTTGCCCTCCTTAGCAGCGTGGTTGTTGCTGCGCTGCTCGCCGTCGTTATTGGCTACATGAGCATCAAGCGGCGTGGCATCTATTTTGCCATGCTGACCCTGGCCTTTGCTCAGTTAGTCTATTTTGTCGCTTTTCAGTGGACGGATCTGACCGGAGGCGATAGCGGCCTGCGCAACATTCCGGCCGCTCTCCTTTGGCTGCCCGGGATTGCCGTCGACGTTTACTCTCCACTCCGTTTTTACTTTTTCGTCCTGTTCTTCGTGGCCGTAACGCTTCTGGTATTGAACCGTATCCTGCAATCGCCTTTCGGGCACGTCTTGCAGTGTGTGCGGGAAAACGATCAGCGGGCCAAGAGCTGTGGTTACGATACTTCCAATGTCCGCTGGCTGGCGTTCGTCATTTCGGGAGCCATCTCTGGTCTGGCCGGGGGACTTTACGCCTTGTACCTTCACTTTGTCGGTATTGAGTCGCTTTATTGGACCACCTCCGGCCAGATCGTCATAATGACTCTCCTGGGCGGCATGGGCAGTTTTATCGGCCCATTCATCGGGGCAGGGATTTTCCTCTATCTGGAGGATGTCTTGAGTGGCATTACATCTAACTGGATGATCTTTTTGGGAGGCATCTTCGTTCTTTGCGTCCTCTTTTTCCCTTCAGGAATTTGGGGGGCCATCACAGATCTGGCCCTGCGCCGAAAGAGGAATCAGCTTGCTGCGGGCAGCAAGGCCAAACTGGCCGCGCCTTAGCAGAGGAGAGCGGTGAAATACGATGGGAGAAATTATAAAGACTATTAGTCTTACCAAGATCTTTGGCAGGTTGAGGGCTGTAGACGACGTCGATTTTGTCGTCGAGGAGGGGAAACTCCAATCAATCATCGGACCCAACGGCGCTGGCAAGAGCACTTTTTTCAAGCTGATCACCGGAGAACATAAAGCGACCAGCGGGCAGATCATCTTTTTGGGCCGGGACATCGCACGATTGCCCCAACCGGCTATTTCCCATTTGGGGATCGCCGTGGCCTACCAGATAACTCACATCTTTCCGATGCTGACCGTGTCCGAGAATGTCCGCGTTGCCGCCCAGTCCCGAAAAACCACCTTCAATTTTTGGGCTCGCGCCATGGACCTCGGGGAGCTAATAGAGGAAGCCGAGAATATCCTCCATGAGATAGGGCTGTGGAGTTTTAAGGACGAAGTGGCTGCCAACTTGTCACACGGGGATCGGAAAACTCTGGAGATTGGCATTGCCCTGGCTACCAAGCCCAAGCTTCTTCTCCTGGACGAGCCGACTGCCGGCCTCTCGCCTACGGAGACGCGGCAGACCATTGAATTGATCAAGAGAATTGCCCCGAACCTCACTATTGTCCTTGTCGAACACAAGATGAGGGTGATCATGGAGGTTTCAGACGATATCGCTGTCTTGCACCACGGCCAACTTCTGGCCCGGGGAACGCCGGACGAAATTCGCCGCAATGAAGATGTGCGCCGGGTCTATCTCGGAGGCGTAAAAGTTTAAGCCTGGGGGACCTATGTTACTCACGGTAGAAGACATCAATACCTATTATGGGCTCAGCCATATCCTTCAGGGAGTTTCTCTGGGGGTGGACCGACAGGAAATAGTTACGTTGGTGGGCCGGAATGGAGCGGGCAAAACAACAACCCTCAAAAGCATCCTGGGGATCACCCCCATCCGTTCGGGCCAGATCCGGTTCAATGGGTCGGACATAAGCAGCCTGCCTACCCATGTGATTATTCAGAGCAAAATCGCCTATGTGCCTGAGGAGAGGCGCATTATCCCTGGGCTCACCGTGCGGGAGAATCTTAAGTTAGCTCTGCTTAAAAGCCAAAATCGTGACCGCGAAGAAGAAATGATCGAGCAGGTGGCCCATTATTTTCCAGTCCTGAAAGGTCGTCTGAATCAGGAGGGGACTAGTCTCAGCGGCGGTGAGCAGCAGATGTTGGCTATTGCCCGAGCCATGATCACGAGTCCTGAGATCATGCTCATTGATGAGCCCACCGAAGGTCTGATGCCCTTGTTGGTCGAGACTATTGCCGAAATTATACAAACCATCAACCAAACCGGCGTCGCTGTGCTGCTGGTGGAACAGAACACCGAAATGGCCCTCAGTATATCGCATAGGGCGTACGTTATCGACGAAGGCAGGATCCAGTCGACAGGTCAAGCCAAAGAAATCTTGGCCGATGAGGAGATCCAGCGCCGTTATCTTACTGTTTAGAGCCTGGATTCGGCCCCGTCTCTGATATCGGAGTGGTCAACAAGCAAATGACCGCCGGGAACCACTGGGGTCACGACATCGGGCTGTCTCTCCATGAGAGGCCGATTGTCTGGCTGGTTTGCTTTCCTACTCGTCGCATGTTGGCACGTCCCAATCATTATGAGATTAATGAGATCATACAGAGATGATACTGAGTTATTAGCTTCCACTGGCCTGCAGTTTTGGGTTTTCTCCCTTGTTACGGCTGCATTTATTACGATCTATATTACTCAGCCCGTGCTCCCTATTATTCAGGCAGAATTCGGAGTGGATGAGACCCGATCATCTCTAACCATATCCGCCGTGATCTTTGGAATGGCTCTTTCCAATCTACCTTTGGGTATTGCGGCAGACCGATTTGCCATCAAACCAATCATATTTACCGGGGGTTGCGTCATCACCTTTACGTACTTCTCATATCTTGTTGGAATAATTATCGCGCCTCTCTGCGGAAAACTGAGCAACCGCATCGGTAATGCCGCAATCATGGCAATGGGATCTGTGATATTTGGGGTGTCATTGGGGGCGACCCTGATCAAATCCGTGCCCGTGATCGCGGCGAGCCTAGCGGCAATTTGTGCGGGTTTCTTTTCGATTCACTCGTCAGCTGCCGGTGCTCTCAATACAAGACTCAAGTCCAGCCGAGGACGCGCCAATTCCCTCTATGTACTCTCCTATTACCTGGGAGGGTACATGTGCACGTCTCTTTCGGTTGGCCAGGGATTGTGGCAATGGGGGCTACCATGCTTCTTATTCCGCTCTCAAGCGGGCTTTGGGAACTCTCGTCTGAACGGGACTAGAAGAGGGAGGGTAAATCGAATAACAGTTTGACATAACGGCTTTCAAAATCCTGTTTTCAATGCGCGTCGGTATGGCACGACACAACCCGCGCGATGTCAACCGATGCGATTGAGTCAATGAGAGGGCCGATTGTTCCGAGGTCTTGAGAGAATGATCACTTAATGATGGCTGCTTCATCCACTGCAAGCTTTTTCTCGAAATCTTCCCAGAATTCCTCCTCGGATTTCCTCCAGTCCGAGCCGAATTTCTTGTTGAACAGGGTCCCCACATGGTCGAAGGCTCTTTTCCAAGCCGTCTGGTAGCTAAGCTTCAGGACGTCCTCAAGAAACGGGACCAGGGAACCCAGATTTTCTTTAGGCAAATAAGCACGTGCCCCCAACTGAATCGATTTTTTCAAGGCGTCCGGAGTGAACGCACGCGCGGTGAGCATCACAACAGGGAACCCCATTTTGTTTGCGATCTCCAAAAGGTCGAATCCGCGCACTCCCATGATGTCCAGAATGACCAGGTCATACGTGTAGGAGATCAGGCAGTCCTGAGCTTTCTCAAAAGTCGTGGCACTATGCAAAGTAATATTTGCAGCGTGCGAGAGGTCCTCCCTAATGACGTCCAGGACATCTTCCTCGTCATCCACCGCCAGGATCATCTTATCCTGGAGTATTTCAGAAATGGACATGGTTATTCCTCTTCTTCTACTGTCGGGTGAGTCTCTTGTTCCAGCATTTTGTTGCGCAAGAGGGCGTGAAGCGCTGCCCACTGAGGCCAGAGCAAGAAAATCGTCACCTCTTACAACGGCTGTTCAAGTATCACCCACTCAGGTCGGTACGGAACCAACTGTATGATAACACGCTTACTCGCTCAGGGGTATAAAGTCAACTATTTCAGCGTAATAAGACGCGGTTGAATCACGTCTCTATAAGGAGGAAAAAGTTCATGAGAAAGACCTTGGCACTAACTTTCATTATGGGTCTCGCTGTGGCGGCGGTGATCGGGCCCGCGTCCTACGCACAAGACCCTAATCAGAGAGCGCTCCGTGTGAACGGAGCCACAATGGCAAGCGATGAAGTGCAAATCTGGGCCATCAAATTCATGCAGCTTAACCCTGACATTCGGGTGGTGGTAGCAGGCTCTTCCGTGAGCAAGGGCTTTGACGACCTTTTTACAGGTAACGTTGACCTTGTTACCTCAGGCCGCGATATGTCGCCGGAAGAGCAGAAGAAGGCCGCTGAAAAAGGCATCTCCCTAACGTACAAACTAATCGGGTACGCCGCGGTGGCGGCGATTACAAGTCCTAAGAATCCGATCAATGAACTCACCCTGGATCAGCTCCGGTGTATATTCATCGGCCAATATACTAACTGGAAGCAGGTGGGAGGCCCTGATGTTCCCATCAGGTGTCTCACCCGGGGAATTCCGGAGTCCGGTGGCGCTGTGTTCTTCATGCAGGACGTGCTCCGTCATCAGCCATATGGCTCCGGTACAGTGGTAATGGATAACTGGAGGTCCATTGTTAAGGTCTGCGGAGGTGCAACCGACTTGCCGATCGGAATCGTTCCTATGAGGACCCCTAAAGGGGGGGCCAAAATATTGGGCATAAAACGTGATGAAAACAGCCCAGCCGTCATACCTTCAGAAGAGACACTGAAGGCGCGGTCTTACCCTATAATTAACTCGATCCGTCTCTTCTGGGATGGCCACACTGAGGACGATCGCATAAGGAAGTTCGTTGACTTTTGCGAGAGCGAAGGACTGCAAATCAAGTGACCGTACCGGGGCCAACGCGCAAAGAGCCAAAACTCAGGCAGTTCTCAACAGTTCCGTCCACAAGTAGTAAAGCCTTAGGTTTTGACCCTTTCCGATCAATGGACCGATTCAATAGACGGCATGAAGCCGGGAGTATGTCCTTTGATTCGTAGCCGGTGGTAATACGCAAAAGCAGCTTCCAGAGGTTTTGGAGAACCTCTACGAGAGCTGGAAATTTCTGAGTCTCGTCTAGATTCACTTGGCTCGGAAACAGGCTTGTCGTCAATCGATCGACGAACTCAAATCTTCAGGGAGGATCAAACTATGCCAATCCTTGATGGGGCACAGCAGGAGCAACAAGGCGTTCTGGAGACGGCGAATCTCATGGTTGTGGCAGCCAGGACGGCTCCGAAAAGTGGGGGTGTGGACGATGTGTTTACGGCAGTAGTGCTAGGGCAGGAGATCGGGCTCTTGGCTGACGACATGGAGAAGATGGGCACTGAGCGCAATGTGAAAGAGTGGGGTCAACAGGCTCGGGAAGTAAGGAGTTCGGATGCGATAGTCCTTGTGGGCGTGAGGGGAACGAAGAGATACATCACGAATTGTGGAGCATGCGGTTACGGATCTTGTATCGAGTTCGAGAAAGCAGAGAAGAAACTCGGCCAGGACTTTGAGGGACCTACATGCCTCTTCAAGGCATTAGATCTGGGTGTCGCAGTATGTTCGGCTGCCAAGATGGCGAGCATACTGAACGTAGACAACCGTATCTTTTACAGGATCGGTGCTGCTGCCAGGCGACTTAATTACATGCCTGAAGCGACAATCATAATGGGGCTCGCCCTTTCTGCAAAGGGAAAGAACCCCTATTTTGACAGGAGAGTTTAATGTTGCGCCTCATCAAAAAAAAGATTGACAACGAGATCTGATATCAAATATATTTGATATTAGCCTGACGATGTTCGGGCGGTCTTTTCTTTACGGAACTTTAAAAAATGCCTGTCCACATATCCGCAGCCAACTGACCACAAGAGACTAAGTGGATGAGCAAACCCCGATATAGTTTTTCCCTTTGATGGAGTTCAAGAAACAGGCTTACGTCAAAAAGTCGGAAAAGATACGTATTAGTGCTTTTTCGATTTCGCACCATTCGTTAACGATGTTGCCGCAAACCGTTCGATGAAACGGGGAAAGGCATATCCAGTGGCAAGGAGGTGAAACAGACGAGTCTGATCATGTTTGGGGGCAGCGATTACGGACGGTAGGCTTTTCACTTAAACAACCTGTCTAAGGAGGGCAGAATGGCTGACGAAATCACCAAATTTGAATGGCCAGTAATTCCCGATTACTGGGGACGCCGACCCTATGGTACTCAGTCAGTGGACTGGGAAGAGAGGGTCAACACGGACCGGATGCGCAAGTACAGGGTCAACCGTGCAAAAGAGATGCTCAACAAACATAACTGTGGAGCTATTCTGGCGGTTAACGAATGGAACATGCGATACGTTACCGGAACGTGGAATCCTTACTGGACAACTCCGTCTTCCGGCCTACGCTATGCGTTGCTCCCCGCCAACGCTGAAGCGGCGATCCTTTATGAGCAGGGAGAAATCGGGTTCCAGGCCAAACAGATAGCCCCCTGGCTATCGAAGGTAAAAGTGGCGATCACGGGCGCAGGGTGGATTGGCCGCACCATGGGCAAAGAGGCCTCGGTCAGACAGCGTGACAAAATGGTGCAGCAGATCTTGGATGATTTGAAGGAAGCCGGCGTGAAAAATGAGCGCCTGGCTCTGGATACCTGGGACCCGGGTCTTGTGGAGGGATTCACAAAGAAGGGTGTCGAGCTGGTTCCTGCTCTGGACCTTATGCTCG
Source organism: uncultured delta proteobacterium (assembly GCA_963828085.1). GTDB lineage: Bacteria > Desulfobacterota > Desulfomonilia > Desulfomonilales > Desulfomonilaceae > CAWBBA01. Next base: position 112,444 of record CAWHDO010000034.1, on the reverse strand, counting down.
AAGCGCGCATGATCAAGAATCAAGATGAGGTAGACTGTCTCCGGATCTGCTCCACCATCGGGGATGCCATGTTCGGCACCCTGGCAAACAACCTGCGCCCCGGCATCAAGGAATCCGAACTTTGCGGAATGGCCCATGAGACAGCCTATCGTCTGGGAGCAAGGGTGTACTCCGGTATCTTTGTCACGTCAGGGCCGTTTGCCTGGCCCAATCCTCGGGATGAGTCCGATCGCATGATCCGCCCGGGAGACATCCTGTACATGGACGTCTACAACACGTCCTATCTTGGGTATAAGATCTGTTATTACAGGACCTTCAGTTGCGGCAAGGCCTCTCAGAAAGCCAAAGACGACTACGAGCTTGCTCGGGACTGGCTTTACAGGGCGATCGACATCATCAAACCCGGCGTGACCACGAGGGATCTGGCTGAAAAGTGGCCTCCGGGACCGGAAATCTGGAAAGACATCTACATCAAGCATGAGGATCAGACCGCGGGTTCCAACTGGGGCCACGGAATCGGGCTCACACTGTATGAGTATCCCATCATCTGGCGCGAAACCTCTCTCTATGATCCGATCACTCTTCAGGCAGGCATGACCTTTGCCATCGAGACGCAGCATGGAACTCCTGGAAGCCATGGCGTGCGTATAGAGGAAATGGTCCATGTTACGGAAAACGGCTGTGAGATTATGAGCCAATGGCCGGTTGGAGAGATCAGTGAAGTGCCCCTGTACCTGAGTTCTGAAAACGCGATCCCCCTGGATACCTTCGGCGCCTGGGGGATCGCACCTGCATCCGGTCCGATCCATAAGGCCAGGGACGGCGGGTGCACAGGGACGCCTCTCTGTTGCACTCGCTCAGATGAAGGTGCCGGCTCCTTGTTAGGACTATTGGCCGGACAGTGGAAGAGGGCCATCTTAGATTTGAGAGAGGCGTCCCAAATCCAGATGCACACACCGGCGCGAAAAACTGGTCCTCGCAGATAAATCGACATCCCCATACGCTGAGGAGATGCATCCGCTAAATCGACATGTGGTGCTGGCGTTTCTTTCGTGCATGGGGCTTGGGGTCGTATTCATGAATTTCGCACCGGTGCTGCCAAAACTACAGGTCATTTATGGGCGGGGCAGCGCGGGTCTTGCTTTTCTGGCAACCAGCATTGCGCTGGGGCATGCCCTGGTACAGATTCCAGCAGGGATGATAATTGATGCCCTTGGAATCAAGAAGACGCTGGGGGTGTCTCTAGCGGTGATTCTACTCTCCAACCTACTTTGTGCATATAACACTGAGTACGGCTTTGTTTTGATGATGCGTTTCATCGCCGGAACTGGTACGGGTTTTGCTTTTCTGGCAGGAATCAAGTACGCTACGTTATTCACGGCTCCGCTCTACCGGGGTGCGGTTCAGGGCGTTTTCGGAGCATCCTTCACAGTGGGAGGAGTTCTGCCGTTCCTGATCATGCCTGCACTTTTCGGGATTGATTGGCGACTGATTTTTGTGGCTACCGCTGCTTTTTTTGTATTCCCATTGGGTCTTTTGATCCTTTGGGGGCAGGATATAGGCCGCGGCTCTGCGAACAAATGGAGCGATTACCGGCCGTTGTTCAGCAATGAGATCATACTGGGACTTGGTTTCTTACATGCCGCCCACTTCGGCGGAGTCATGACCCTGTGCACATGGTTCACCGGCTTCGCCATTCATCTTGACCCCGGCAGGGGCCTTGGTGTAGTCGCAATATTGGGAGCGCTGGTCATGTTGGTGAGCGGGTCGGCCCGATTGGCGGGAGGGCTGTTTCTGAAGGTGCTTTCACCTTACAAGATCATTGTGGGCTCATGCATCATTCTCCTGATTTGCTTCTCGATCCTCAGTCAGGTCAAAGATTCCGGGGTTGCATTGCTTGTCTTCAGCGTGGCCATATTCTTCAGTTCCGTCACGTTTGGGCCCATATTTTTTCTTTCTTTTGTAGCCACCGGTCTCGAATTGGCGGCCACCGGTTTCGGGATTGTCAATTTTATCGCTAACGTGGGCAGCTTATTGTTGCCTATCGCATTTGGATTCTTTATCGATGTGTCAGGATCCTATGCGCTACCTTTTTTATTTATGGCAGGCATCTCGTGCGGTGGGATACTCGTAACATTTTTATTGCGAAAGATGCCTGCCAATCTAATCTCAGTCTAGGGAGGCATATGACAACTTGGATCTGTCCGGATCGTCGCGTAATCTTGAAGTATGATTCTACCGGATTCAGGTTCATGTCTGCAAGCAAAGCCGGAGGCAATTAACTGAAAACATGAGTTTAAGGACCCCCCTAAAGAACAAAACATTGCAGAAAACTGTGCATGACGCGGTTCGCAACGCCATCTTGATCGGCGAACTCAAGCCTGGAGAACTTATATCTCTCAAGGAGATTGCCGAAAAACTTGGCGTCAGCACCATGCCGGTCAGAGAATCTCTGCGTCAGCTAGAAGCACAGGGCCTGGTCACCTTTGCTTCACAGAGAAAAATCCTTGTCACCAAACTGACCCTCGAAGATTTGAAAGAGTTCTACTGGATACGCATCCCTCTCGAAATTCGGGCTTTCAGGCGGAATTTTGACTCCTTGGATGAGCAAAAAATTAAGGAACTTCGGAATCTACAGGAGAGGCTTTCGAAAAAAGGGATCAAAGAGGCCGAGTGGAATAGGATCAACAGGGAATTCCACATGATTCTGTACGGAGCAGATAAATCTCCTGTGTTGAAAGGTGCTCTGGCATGGCTCTGGAATAACGTTGCCCCTTATCTGGCGATTTTCGCCAGCTCTTCTGCTCTCACCGATGCCAATCGGGCTCATGTTCAACTCCTCGATCTGATAGAGAAAAAGGACGCCAAAAAAGCGGAAAAAGTTCTGCAAAAACACTTGGAGAGTGGTGTGAAAGTGGTGAGCACTGTTCTAGATTCCGGGCAAGATGACCCAGTTAATCGCGAGAGATCGCAGAGACGATCGGTTCCCGGCAGATGAGATGCCTCGTTGGAAGAAAACGGGACCAAGTCTGATTCAAAAATTACAGGTAGGAAGAGATAAAGACAAGACCATTGTGATGAGAAAAAGCACAGAAAGTAATTAAAGGGAAAAGAGTTCTGATCGTTGATGATGAACAGGGTGTTCTTGACGCTCTGGTTGATCTCCTGCAAATGTGAAAAATCGATGCGGCTTCTTCTTTCGGCGAAGCCAAGAAGTTTCTCGAAACGAGTGTCTATGATGTTGCCATACTGGATATCATGGGTGTGAACGGCTATGAACTCCTCCAGATTGCCAAGAGCAAGAATGTTCCGGCTCTAATGTTTACGGCCCATGCCCTCACCGAGCTGGATCTCAAAAGATCGGCCGAAGAGGGAGCATCTTACTATGCTCCCAAGGAAGAGATCCACAATATCGCTCTCTTCCTGGCAGACGTTCTCGAGGCCCGGGAAAAGAACAAGAACCCTTGGGTTAGATGGTTTGAGCGGCTGGGGGCGTTCTATGAACAAAAATTTATCGGCACAAACTGGAGACAAAAGGAAACGGAATTCCTACGGAAGATAGGCATACCCATAGACAAACGGTAGGCCGTGGCCCTTTGCTGGACCATGATCGTTAGGGGCCTCGAGCAGTAAGGAGGCAAAATGGAGTACTCAGTCAAGCAATTGTTTCTCGGAACCATTGAGGGTGATCTTTCAGCATTCACCCACATGTGTTTTCCGGGAACGACAGTATTATTGGAGGTTTTGGTATTCCTTATTGAAGGAGCACCAAAAAACATATTGGTCGATACCGGCTCATGGGCGGCGCTGATGGCCAAATACTGGCCTGGCAAGGGAGTCGACCACCAGAGCTTCGAAGCCGTGTTAGCCAGGGAAGGTTTGAAACCCGAGGACATTGACATAATTATCCACACACATCTTCACCACGATCATGTGGGCAACACAGCAAAATGCACCAGAGCAGAGGTTTACGTGCAGGAAGACGAGTGGATTTTTGCAAAAGCCCCTCATCCTATACAAGCTCAATATTATCCGCCGGAGTTGTACAAGGGCTGGAAGGTCAGGCTTATCAAAGGGGACAAGTTGCTCTTCCCCGGCATCGAAATCCTCCACACGCCGGGCCATACGCCCGGGACCCAGTCTGTTGCAGTGCAGACGGACGAAGGTATTACGGTCATTCCTGGATTTTGCTGCACCACCCACACCTTTGACAATCCGTCGACGGTGTTGCCCAAGGGACATCCCTTTGCCCAGTGGGAAGTTTTCGCACCAGGAATTGCCACGAACCTTTGCCAAGCATATAACAGCACCCTCCGCTTAAAAAGTATCGCCGACGTTCTGTTACCATGTCACGGTCCAAGATGTGAGGTATCTCCCTAGCCAAGCAGATAGGAGCAAACATATGGACATCCTCAACGCAGCAGATTGCGCCAAGACGAAAATTCAGGATTATCCCTACAAGGGCAAAAAGCATCCTGTCAAAGAAGTCTGGATCCAATGGTTGTCACAGGCGGGGCCTAAAGACTCGCCCGAGTACGGCCTGCGACTGTTCACGATTGGCCCTGAGGGTGAGATTGCTATTCACAATCACCTGTATTATCAGACCATGTACATCCTGACCGGTCACCTCTTGATGGTCGGATATGACGGGGCAACAGACGCCAAGGTTATGGAAAGGGAAATCGGCCCGGGCGACGTCGTTTTCATCCCCACCATGGAACCTCACAGCCTTCACAATGTGAGCAACACTGAGCCCTGTACCCTGCTGTGCTGCATTGCCAATGTCTATGAGGAGTAAGTGGTCTACAATCCTGGGCAAGGTGTTCGGACGAACTTAAATCTTAATGGAACTGCCAAATCATCCCAATCAGTGATGGGATACAACGGGAACGACGGGGCGATCCGGACACGGCGAGTCTCTGGGTGTAGGCAACACGGCTGCCAAAAGTTTGAATTAAACGCCTGGGGCGAGCACTATCATTGATCTCACGCTCTCGGCAGAGGGGAAAGAACACCTATTTTGATGGGAAGGTCTAACCCGGCGCCCCTCAACTCGTCTTTGAGTCCATTGCGGACAAGATTAAGCGATAAAATGAACCACTCCTGATCATTTATTCCGAACCCCATTATAACCATAGTTTCGCCCTTTTTCGCAAAACTAACCAAAAAGGGCGAAACTATAGATAATAAGTATAAATTGTTAAAATGCGCTCCCGACGGTCTTCCGTGCGGACAGTCACAACAGGGAGTGCCCGGAACTCCTCGAGCGAGCTTCGATTGGGGTCGGGTATTGTTCACGACGAGGCAGACAGCCACAACAATTTGAAGTACTTCACGGCCTGTTTTTGAATTTTGAGATGCTCCGGATTTTCCGGATCAAAAAGACCGGGCACCAGATGAATTAAGACACCTTCGCAAAAGTTTTCCACCTTCCTGGCGGGGGCTTTGAGGACGTAATCAATGCGCTCGCACGAGGGAGGCAAGATTGAGGAAGCGCAGAAAAATCAGGGAGGCCCTTCTTGCGAGAGGGACCTCCCCGGTCTTAATCCTCTTCCTCATCTAAATCATCTTCGTCATCTTCCTCGTCTTCCCAGTCCTCATCGTCTTCCTCGTCGTCCTCATCTTCGTCGTAATCGTCATCATCATCATCTTCCCAGTCTTCGTCCTCATCTTCGTCGTCATCTTCTTCTTCGTCCCATTCTTCATCCTCGCCATCGTCTTTAGGAGAGAACAGGACCCCTGGCGAGGAATATGAGAGCCAGGCGGTTGGCGAAGCGGCTAGAAACGGATCGCAACTCAGCGACAGCCTATGAGGCACAGTAAGGTCTGAAACAAAAACGGTTGTGCTGATCATCATTAACACTCCAGGGGAAAACTTTTGCCCCTTCTTTATCACGAAACGGCTTATAATGGTTCTCAAAAGTTGTGTCTTTATTCACTCGCAACTCAAGCAAATGAAGGCATAGTTTGGGCAGCCGCAAAGCCGCCAAGGCCCACATTTTCATTCCCAGGGTATCCCGGAGAGGTTACAGGAGCCCCCTGGGCGAATTGTTGTACCACGGGTCTGAGATCGAAACTTCTGTGTCCGCGCCGCTTTTTGCGTTCTCAAGGGACGTGATAATCCAGACCAGACCCTTCATGACGGGAGATCTCAGCAGGTCCTCCAGCGGCTGCCTCAGGGTGTAGACCAGTTTGGGGCAGTTGGCCTCGTGGATCAACAAGTTGCCGGTCATTATAACGCCTCGCGTTTTTTCAAGTGCCGACCGGTAGTTGGCTGTGGCCCGCTCAGGAGCAGGCACCACAGTCGCCGTCACTCCTCCCTTAGTCGAACACGTGCCTTTGGCAGGCGGACCCGCCCCGATACCGGTGGTGAATCTTTTTGCAGATGGCTCCTCAGGAAAGCACAGGCCGGGCAGGGTTCTGAGATACGAAGTTGCGATTGCATCGCGGGCATCCACCCAGACACAATCGACGAGCAAGCGGTCCTTAGCTTCCACTGCGGCTGCCCCCAGTTCCCACAAGCCGCCTTTCTTCTCCCATAGAGCATGGTACCGCGCGTCAAGGCGTTCGCCCACAACACAGAGGTAACCGGCTTCGGTCTCCGGCCAGCCAATTCCGGCCCAGATCTTGTTGAATCTCTCCTGTGTTTTGATTCCGGTTACCGCAATGGTACCGTCTTCGAGGCATTTTGAGCGCATCGGTCAGAACTCCCCGTGAGGCAACCGTCCCTGAATGAAGCGGTTCTCCCACGTGTGGGAGCGCACCTCGTTGGCTATGGCCAAGGCCATGATCTCGTCGTCGTGGGCGAGTCTTGAGTCCGGAGATTTGTAATTCTGCCGGAAGGTTTTCTTTTCCGCGTCCCAGACAAAGCCCTGCATCTCGAAAAGAGTTGTCCTGCTGTATATTTTGAGCCCGCGGCTCTCGAAGATCAGTGCAAGCCTGCTCAGCATAGCCTCCTTTGTGATCTTATTGGTGATCCATCCAAGGCGCCTGGTCTCTTCGGGAATTTTTCGGTCTGTATACGTGTGGTGGTACAGATTTGGGTAGCCTGTCATCTGAGGATATTCCGACAGACCTCGCTCGCATGCCGCCAGAGCGGCCAAGCCGGGACCATTGCGCTCAATTCCGAGCAGCCCAAAATTGTAGTACACGCCGAGAAGGTAAGCGTCTACCCCCGCGGTTTCTGCGCGGACAGCGGTGGGAACGGTAACACGCGGCCACCTCTCCGGTCTCATTGCATATGACCTGAATTACCGTGTAATCCGCGGCGACGCCTTCTCCGACATCCATTCCGAGACTATACCCATGCGAGGGCTCGGGGAGCCTCCATATTTCCAGAGGCCCTGTCGGGTCCGTGACTAAGCGAGGGATTGAGGAATCGCTGGCGGAGAATTCGAGATACCCCCGTTCAAGAGGTGACCGGGCGAGGCTCGCAAGGTATTCATGAATCACGTCCTGGTTGAACCAGGGCATTCCTGTAAAAGTGAAGGCAAGTTGCGGAGCCACGGGATATTCCTGATGGAATTTTTCCCAGGAATCGTGGCACTGATTCTTCCTCGTGTACCTGGCCCACTTGATCTGTTCCTTGCTCAAACCGTATTTCCGGGCATACGCTTCCTCATCCTCGGAAAGCGCGAGTCGCTCCTCGTGACCCACAGGGAGGCTGTATTCCGGAAATCCCTTCCAAGAGAGAAATATAGGCTCCATGTCCGATTCCCCGCGTTCCGCGGCTATCCACGTTCTGTGAAAGAGATTCTGCATGCCGTTTGCAGTGGATTCCCAGAAGACCAGAGTGTCCCAGTGCTGCGGGACAGACTGGTTGATGGCAAGAACCGGGTCTTCGGGCCTCTCCCAGAAAGCGACCTCGCTGGCGTGGACATAATGTAGCGTGCCGCCGCGGCCCAGGCTCTTGTTTGCAGCCGTATCTATCTGCAAGCGTGAATGATGCGGCAACAGATACTCAATCCGGCGTGCGTTTACCGTGGCGTTCCGAGGGGTCCGGCCCTGCGCAAGGTAACGGAGGAAACGCTGAGCCATTGCAAAGATCGTCTGGGCGCCCTCGATTGAATTGGCCACGACCAGCGCGAAACGGTTGGGATAGTGTGTGATCAGCGCGAAGATAAACGCCTCGATGAGCGTGGAGATGCCGAGTTGTCGGGACTTGCAACAGATAAAACACGCGGGGACCCTCTTTTCACGGCATTCCATGAGCCGGTGGAATACCGACTCCTGCGAGCGGTTCATGATGAGGGAGACCAATTCGCCCCGCTTGTTGATGATCTTCAGGTTTTCGATGAACCGCTGAATATGGAAGAGGTCGTCTCCGGGTCGCGGGACGATCTCTTGCAGACGCTCTGATAGCCTTTCCAGCCGGAGCCTGGAGCGTCGGAAATTGGTCGGTTCAAGAGTTGACGATTCGGGGGAGGTTGATTTCATGTGTCCTTAAATCTCGTGTCAAGGTGCCCGCCTGGGAAGTCTCATCGGAAGGAGTTCAGTAGCGCCGGCATCTTGCCGGTTATTTAAACCTCGTTCCCAGGCTCCAGCCCGGAAACGCTCACGGGGAGGTTCTGCCTCCATTTTGCCGTAAGCTGGAACGGATGAGCCATAACCCTTATTCCGGGTGGAGCCTGGAGGGCATACATTGCCAGGCTGAGCCCGGCAACAAGAAGAAGCTGCTCAAAGGCTGAAGATTCGGCCATCGTCTCCGCGATCATCCCTGATTTCACGGCACTGATTGGGCTCACCGGCCTTTTGAATTGCAAGCTTTCCCATCAAAAGTTCCATTTCATCCAGCCTCGCGGCGATGGCCCCGGCTTCCTCGTTTTTCAGCCGGGTCTCCATCATGGCACGGGCAGTATTGAGCAACTTGTCCACCATCTTGATGCGATCCATTGTCTCTTTGGATGCCTCGGGAGTTTCAGCGATGAGTGCGTAATGAGTATCAGGGCCGAAGAAGGATTCAGGCCGGACGTGGCCAAATCCCTTATCTGAGTGAGGAAAGCGGAATCGAATTGAGGCTCCATGTCAAGGGCCGTTTGGTTTGCTTCTTCTAAAGAAACTGCCGAGGGTTCTTCTGTCTGCCGTTTTTTCTTCAGAGTCATTTGTTCGCTCGTTTCCAGGTGTTACCGTGCAAATGGCGCCATGATCGTGAAACACAGCATGAATTGATCCGACTTGAATTCAAGTGTTCAAGCGTGATAGGGGTTCCGGGAACTACCTGGTTTGGTAAAGTCAGAAACGGCTGACCCCCCTTTTTCGAGAGAAATAGTGGCAGTTGAAGTATCCATTCATTTATCAGTGGGGAAAGCTTGTCATTGCGAGTGCAGCGAAGCAATCTCTGCCTTTGAGCGTTGAGATAGCTTTCCTGCTGAACGCGGGAATTCACTCCTCGCAATGACAGAGAAGGGCAAACGCCCCGGGTAGTTGAATGATTACGCAGTTCCGCTCCTCGGATACTCAAGAGAGACAATGCAGCGGCATTTTGGAATCGGCCGGGCCGAGTTATTGACCAAAACCCGGAAGACCTCCAAAATGGCAACGAGACCTCATACTTCAGGCTACGAACAAGGGGGATTTGTATGAAAAGGACCTCTATCGCGCTGGTGATATTTTCTCTTTGGGCGTCGATGGCCGCTGGAGAAATAGTGCTCGCAGCGGATGAACCACCGCCCGTGACAAAGGTGGTCCTCTACAAGCATGGCATGGGTTACCTGGAACGAGAAGGGAAGGTCAAAGGCAATGCCATGCTCTCGCTCGCATTCCGGGCCGAGCAGATGAAGGACCTCTCTGACCAGCTTCTTCGCCGTGGACCTCGGCGGCGGCAAGATCTCCGTCCGTCCGGTACGAGACCCGCGATCCACTCTCCAAGCAGCTTGAGGATATCCTGATCAAAGTGCCTGAGGAAGCGGCGCTCAGCCAGTTTCTGATGCAACTCAAGGGCGCTCGGCTGACGGCCAAAGCGGCCGGCGAAACCGTCGAAGGGCGCATCCTCGGTGTCGAGCCCATCACCGAAGTCGTTAACAATCAGGCGATAAAGAAGGGCTATCGTCTGGTGCTGCTGACCGAGGCCGGTCCGATCCGTTCCCTGGACCTCTTCGCCATTTCCGAGTTCTCGCTGGCCGACGAGGCGCTCCAGCGCGACCTTCGCCGCCTGCTGGACCTCTCCCTCGACAGCAAGTACACCAACCGCAAGAAGCTCACGTTGAGCGCCACGGGGCAGGGCGAGCGCGATCTGCGCATTGGTTATCTCATCGAGATGCCCATCTGGAAGTGTTCCTACCGCGTCATATTCGACGAAAAGAAGAAGGACGCCTCTCCGCTACTCCAGGGCTGGGCACTGGCCGAGAACAACACGGAAGACGACTGGAAGGACGTGACGATCTCTTTTGTTGCCGGCAATCCGATGTCCTACGTCATGGATTTGTATTCGCCGTACTACGTCAAGCGCAGCGCAGGTGCCGATCCCGGGCCTTCAAGACCTGGCCGTGGACTGGGGAGCAGTGTCTCCACCGGATCTTGCAGAGGAGGCCCCGGCAGCCGTGGCTGAAGCAAAGGGGCACAAGGTCCCTCGACAGGTCTACGTCAAGCCTAACTACGTCCGCATGAAGCCCGCAACGATGCCCCAAGTGATGGATCAGGCCCTCGCCGCGCCAGCGCTCACCCGGCGCCGGAGGACGGGCTGAAGAGAAGAGGGCCGACAAACCCTTGGGCGAACTCCTTGCCGGCAGCTACGACAGCGAGGCTCAGGGTGCCAAGATCGGCGACCTCTTCAGCTATGAACCCAAGGAGAAGGTTTCAATCCCCCGCGGCCAGGCGGCCATGGTGCCCATCCTTTCCAAACAGATCAGCGGGCGGCGGCTCCTCTACTACAAGGCGTCTTTCTCTCCCAAAGCTACCAACGCTTTTGTGGTTCAAAATGCTACCGACCTGACGCTGGAAGCCGGCGCAGTCACTTTTTTCGAAGGCAGCACGTCGCTCGGCGAGGGCATTCTCGGCCACACGCTGCCGCCCGGCAGCCAGGAAGTTATCCCTTACGCCTTGGACGCCTCAGTGGACGTCACCCCGCAGGAAAAAAGCTCACAGAGAGCCGCATTTCAAGGCCCGCCTTGTAGACGGCATACTCACGCTCACTTCAGTGGAGACCCTCACCAACACGTGGAAGATCGTGAACCGCGGCAAAGAGCCAGCCACCTTGTGGCTCCACCAGCCGAAAAATGCCAACTTCCGGCTCAGCAAACCTGAGAAGCCGCTCAAGGAGGTGGACAACCATTACCGCTTCGAAGTGCCGCTGAAAGCCGGGCGAGACGGTGGACTTCGTGGTTGAGGAGAAGCGCGACGTGCAGGAAGCAGTGCGTCTGGCCAACAGTAGTGAGGAGCAGATCCGTTTTTACCTCGCTCAGCCCTATTTGTCGGCAGGCGCCAAGGCATTTATGAAAGAGTTGAGCGACCTCATGGCGCAGAAGTCCGGCATACAGCGGCAGATCACCGAGTGGACTCAGCAGGTGCAACGCCTGACCGACGAACAGGGCCGACTGCGTTCCAACCTTCAAGCGCTGGTGTCAAACCTGCCGAAGGAACAGGAGTTGCGGGCAAAGTGGGTAGCGGCGTTGGCCGCTAATGAAGAACAACTGGCGGATCGCCGTGCGAAGTTGGACGATGCCGGAGGCAAACTCCGCCAGATGGAAGAATCCCTGGCCAAAAAGGTGCGGGAATACAAAGAAGGGCCCGCTTAGGATGTGAAGGCCTCGTGGGTAGAGTCCTAATTTGAATTTCCTGATTTCCAAGGAGCGAGCGTACGCGCTGACATGAGTTTTTCGTGGCAAAGGCGGAATCAATTCACACTTTGCCATGAAATTTTACTGCGGGTTTCGGCTTTCAGCCGCAATCGCTGCACGCACCGCATTTAACGGGGAGTCAACCGGGCCATGATGTAGGACGGCGAAGAATTTACGCTTCCCTGATTTCTCGTCCGTGGCGTAAGACCAGGCATAGCAACGCGGGGCTATTGGTTGTCCCGTAAACTCGAATACCTGGACCTCGCCTTCCCAGACAGTATTCCCTGGAAAGTCTCTTTCACAAGCACAGACTCAACCCATGTAGCCTCGCAGCCGTGGCTCTGCATTTTGCCCATTACAACTTTGTGAGAGTGCACAAAACGCTGAGAGTCACACCTGCAATGGAGGCTGGCGTGACGAACAGATTGTGGACCAACGAAGAATTGGTGGAAATGGTGGGAAACTGAAGCCGAAAATCAACGAATAGCTGATTTGATGGTTGCTTCGACCACAGACGTGAGAGTTCCCAAAATAGTCCATGAACCATAATAAACTGCCCATACCGTAGCTATAATTAAACCTATTCCTGCAATATAGATGGAACGAGAGACACTCTTGTTACTTTTCTCTACAGCATCAACAGACGACCTGATCGCCAGAACATCTTCTCGTGTATCACGTCTGAATTCTGCAAAACTGTCTTTAAGATCCGTAATTCTAATGTCTATCCGGCTTTCAAGGCCGTGAATATCGGCTTGGTGTTGGGAACCTATTCTGTTGACAGCTTCTAATAGGGTAGCGAATTGAGTATCGGCGGCCATGGTGAATTCCTTCTGTTCCGCTGGGGGGATCATATCAACATGAACATTGCTTTTAAACTCAGTCCGGTCTTCATCCAAGGCATACGTTGCCTCTTCAAGCATCGTGCCGGACACGGTGGTTGAAAAAAATTTACCGGATAAAGCTGCCCGTATAACCGTTTCATCGGGTTTTCCCGTGATAATCTTTCCGAAGGGTTCCATGGTCGGAGAAGGCCCTTGAAGTTGATTTTGGGCTTTTTCTGCCATCGTTTTGGGCTTACCCTTTCGTAATTTGTCCACTTTCCACTCTGGCTGGCGCTGGAGGATTTACTTCAGTAATCTTCATTTTTAAAAGATCAAACTGAAACCTCGGGATAATCACTCGAACCGCTATCGGAACGGTAGTTAAATTGACATTGGCTGCACCGGTGACCGCTCCTGTTGCTGTCGGTTTTACTTGAAGCTGATAGTCTTCCGGGGACACTAACCTAAAATCAAAGACAGCTTCCTGATCTGTAACTATCCAGTTGATAGCGTTTGCATAAAAAACGCGGTCAGACTGAGGTTTCGTCCCTCCGCCCCCGATAACAATTTGTCCTGGAACTCCACTTTGTTCCTCCATGATATTCCTCCCACAACAATGATCCATCACGAGCCTTTTATTATCGCATGGATTACTCAAAAAAAACAAGAAAGAAACAATGAATCCTTATTATTTTTATGTTCAAGAAAGTCAACGGAAACCGTCCCAACTTTCGAATTAGGACACCGCGAAAATCCCCACGACTCTTGACCCAGGGGAATTCATTTTGTTCCACCACATGTTTACTATAAGCGTGTCCTGCTGCAAGCTGTTCCGCTATTCGTGCAATTTCTCCGGCCCGGTCCAGGGCTTTTTTCATCCTCTCCCTGAACCGGTCACGATCGTCCATCAGAATAGGATTGTTCTGCTGGAGATAGGCAAGCGCTCTGCGAATTACGCTGACAGGATCAGGCAAGGGTGGTAGGCACGGGAAACACCGCCTGCTAGCCGCAGTGCTTTGGAATCGGGACGCAGCAAACCTTTGGTCGAATCTTCCTTGACTTCCCCTTTCGGGTTTGCTGAATTCCGGATGAGTGGCGAACCATCATCGACGTTGTTTTAAATTTTCGTTCCCAGGCTCCGGCCTGGGAACGCTCATGGAGGGGCTCTGCCTCCATTTTTCGACAAACTGCAAGGGATCAGCCGTTGCTATCATTCTGGGCAGAGCCCGAAGAGCCCCGCGGGACGCGGGGTTGCCAGGCGGAGCCTGGCAACGAGAAGAAAAATTGCAGGGTAGGGCGGGCCGTGCCCGCCACTCATCGAATATGGCGACGGCAACGGGCGGGCCTGCCAGGGCCGGCATCAAGCGCTTTGGGAGCAATTCTCTTCCCACTCGCCCCAGTAGAACGGTTCCATCTCCTGGTATCGTTCCGACCACTCATGCCACTGCCCCTGAGCACACCAGTGGCTGTCCGGGTCATTGACCGGTTGAACTTCAGGGTCAAGGCGGCACTGAGTCTCTTCAAATTTGATGCACTTGCTGCAAATCATTTCCGACCTTTTCATGATGCGATCCTTTCGTGGGTTGAGATAGTCATCGCAGGACAAGGGAGCGGTTCCATTGAGCTTCGCGCAACATCTGATCGGGGTTCACGAGGCGCTCCGTTTCTCTGGCCTGACGTGAACGTGCCCGGCGCTCCAAGGAAGTGCGGTGGTTATGTTGCGGGCATGTCTCCGCAAGCCGGTGGATTTCCTCATCCGGCAGTAGGTGAGGGCAGGGTTCCGGCATGAAACAGTTGAGATAATCTGCATTGACCCGTGGATAGGGCTCTCGTTGTCCATTGAAGTGAAGCACGTAACGGCTTGTCCTGGATTGATAGGATCGGCATGCCTCAAGGGTCATGCTGCATCCCCAGGGGCATTCAATGAGCCTGTGAGCGTTCCACTCCTTCCATTGATCCGCGGCAAGCACATCGGGATTCATTTGGCAGCCTCCTTGGCTGGTCCTTTCTGTTCATGCCAGTCATAGGGGATAGCCAGATGCAGTCGGAGCTTGCGCATGGGCGCGAGCAAGCCGTATTCCATGGATTCCAAATGGCTTTGAGCTACCGGATCGTCCATAGCCTCCACGTGCGATCGGAGCATGGAAAGATGCTCGTGGAGCTTATCGAATGAATGCGACACAAGCTTACGGTAATTGGTCTTTTGCATGGCTCGCCTCCAGATATTCGAGTTGTGAGGTCAGCACGAAATGCCTCCCCGTTGGTCCCGCTCTAGAAATCGTCCGCCTCGCCCGCCGGGTTTTAGGGGGACTCAGTGGCTCAACCGACGGCAGATAAACCTATTAGGTTAATTCAGTGGCGCACGTATTGCGCCTTGCCAACGGGTTGTCCGTAGGTCGTTTCTGGTTGCCGCCGGCCTCATGATGGAAAACAAATGTTCTCTTTAGAATCAATGGGACCATAATTAACCTGGCTTGTCAACTCAAAAATTAGAAACGGGGAAAGCCTGCTTTGGGAATGCAGTATATTGCTTCACTGCGCTCGCAATGACAGTCTGGAGGCGGCTGTACCGGTGCGAAGCCATTTGTGTGCCTAGCGGAATTCTCGTTCCCCAGGCTCCAGCCTGGGAACGCTTATGGGGAGGCTCAGTCTCCGGTGCGACAAACCGGATGGGATAGGAATTTGCTCTAATACAGGGCAGAGCCCGGAGGACATGCATCACCAGGCGGAGCCTGGTAACGAGAAGAAAAGACACCGTCACCCCGGACTCCGATCCGGGGTCCAGACTCTGGATTCCCGTGTTCACGGGAATGACGCAACACCCCTGACAAAGCGGTCGAGCTTTGATTCTCGTTCCCAGGCTCCGGCCTGGGAATGCTCATGGGGAGGCTCTGCCTCCAATTTTCGACCAAATGGAAGGAATGCGCCACTGGTCTAATTCCGGGCAGAGCCCTAAGAGGATGCATTGCCAGGCGGAGCCTGGCAACGACAAGAGAAAAACTTGTGTCCCTGCATTCTCTGCGACCTCTGCGGTGAAGGATTATTCCACGCAATCACCCCTTGCGGTTAACGTTCAATCTTCGCTGCCAGGGCGACTGATAGCCCATCCGAACAGCCATTAAATCCGCCATAGCCTCGTCTTGCGCGGTCCAGCCGGCGCCGTAGGTTCCAATTTGAGAATACGCGACCGGCCTTTTGCATGAGTTGAGTCCATTTTGATTCGCTGGTAAGCTTTTCCTCCAGGGCTCTTCGGCGATCCTCCTTTGCCGCCGCGTTTTGCCAAGTTTCCATTTCCATTTGGCGGCGCTGGCGTTCCAGCGTTAGGTCTTTCAGTGCACGATCTTGGCTATCATCGGGGTTTGGGGAGACCGGTGGCGGGCTTCCCATTTTCTGTCCCCAATCGGCCGCGCTCGACAAATACCGCTGTTGCAGGCTCAGGAGATTCTGCAAGTTTCTCATATTATCTGAGAACTGACTCGATTCGGTTCCCTTTACGTACTTGTTGTAATTCATGGCATCACTAAAACGGTCCCCATAACCTTTCGTAAGACCTTCCAACGCTTGCTTGTACAGGGCCGAGTCCAGAGGTGCGCTTCCGGCTGTATTCATTCCTCCGCGTCTGATGCTCGCGCCCGCAGCCCGGCGCACATAATCGTCCAGACTGTTACGCTGGCCTCCCAGGACGTTGGACATGTAGTCGCGGACCTCGGGATCGGCAGGGCGCGCGACTGAGTCCCCCAGTCAGACAGGCCGGTGCTTCCTCCAGCCGATCCCGCCGATGTTGGTTGTGGTTGATTTGACAGTCGGGCGATTAATTGCGCTATTTGCTGGCTGGCTTCAAGAAAGGGGTTATTAACCAAAGGAGAGTAGCCCCCGGATGTAGCGTATGAGCCTGTCGTGTAGCGTGGGAACGGCATTTCGATTGCCTCCTGTTTTGTAATATGACCATCATTGAAATTGATACCTTGTGCGGCAGATCGCCGGTGCCGTACGGACCTGCCAAATTCCAGGTCCGTGGCGCCCAAAGCTTGGGTGCGCAGCGGAACGATGTGTCCGCCCGGATTTGGGCAGGGCAGCGCAGGTCCTCGCTCCGCACACACGGCCATTCCCGCGTCCTCATGCGCTGCTCACAAGGCGCCCCACTCGCGAATGAGCGAGGTGGCTATCTGTAGTCCGTAGACTTCGCTTGCATCATTAAATGCGATCCGAAACTTGAAGAAACGGCCCTGGAGGTTGTGGGACTCCTGCTCCAACGCAAAGGTCTTGCCCCCTAAGTTTGAGAGGTCGTGAAACTCCGCGACTATAGCGGCAGACGTGTCCCCGTCGCCAAAAGCGGTCACGGTTATAGTGTCGTCCGCTGTCTTTCCGTACAAGGAGAGCATTCGCAGCAGCTTCCTGTATTCCGGGGAACCAAAATCCAACCATCCGGTCTCAACCCAAGCCGAAATCGCGGAGCCCAAATCAGAAGTAACGCCAGTCCCGAACAGCCTCAGCACTCTACCCTGGTAATCCCCTGCGTACAGGCCCATATCCCCGAGCTTCCCCGGAGCATTCGCATTGTAATGGTACACGGTGCATAGATAGGCCGCGGCAATGGTAAACGGCGGGAGCCAAGCCTGCAAAGTCAGATCGTAGACAATAAGCCGATTATTGGAGGCTTGCGGCCCTGACTCCGAAGACAGCAACATGGGCACAGACCATACTATCCAATTCTTCGCCGGCCAGTATTCGCCGCAAGCCAGGTGCAAATAGTCCAGATCAAGCCTGGGGTAATCCTTTGCATCCCACCAGTTCAGCACATCGCTTATGGACTTCCCTCTCGAGGTATTCCAAAGGGAATCAACGTGCAGCCCGGTAGCAACGAAAGCGCCATAACGGTTAAGAAAAAACAGGCCATACCTATCACCGTAATCGAATCCACTGATAGGAGCTTTGACAATGCTCTGAGAATTGATCGGAACATGGCGCGCCGCCTCAACCGTCTGGAATGAACTGGAGCCTTCTTGCAGGAAGTGGAACGTCTCAGTCTTCCCTATGAGCAAGCCGTTCCAGGCTGAGATAGCACAGACAATCTGATCCTGACCGCCAAGCCGGAATGAACCGCTGTTTTGGCCTGTAAGACCGTACTCCTCGAATTCCCTGGAAATGTCGATCTGATCCGGCGCGTCAGGCCGGTTACCCAGGGCGATCCGGTTGCCGAACAAGGCCCCGAATTTATGCTTCGCCAACCCAACCGGCACGCCGTATACCCTCACCTCTGAAATGGCAGAAGTAGAGGTAAGGGCAGCCGAAACCGACAACCTTACCCAAAAGCCCCTGCTGAACGACGCATCGAACGGAATGTTTGCCTTCCAGTCGGTCGGTAGAGTCCATGATATTCTCCCTTTTGCGGCAAGAGTGTTACCCCCGGAGCCGATAGTGCCGTCCACGATCGTCAGGGGCGTCCATGCCTCTCCATTCCAATATTCGGAAGAAAGCACGGCAGCCGCTTGATTGTTCTCGACGTAGGGTGTGATCTCGATTTCATTGAATTGAGTCAAGTATCCGACGTACAGGAAATCCGCAGGCTGCATGGGAATGTCAGCCTTGCTGAGTTCTGTAAGCACGTTATCGGAAAGCTCCACGGTCCAGTCTCGGATCTGAGTCGTGGCCGCGGTATAAAGGACAACCCCAAGCGCCATATCCGGCTGACCGTCCCCTATATTGGCAAGCGGCTGGCATGGGGCCTTGTATTTGATGCGAGTGATCGCGGTTCCAGGTGCGGTCCCGCTCGTCTTGATGCGCAGCCAGAAACCGGGAACCTGATCGACCACAGCATAGTCGAGCACCATAGGATTTGCGCTGTTATATGAAATGATTCCACTTTTCCCCAGAGGTATCCCTTTGACGAGCGTTCCATCGGTCCAGCCTTCGCCATCGGTCCACAACGCCCCGGAGAATCCTTCGATGATAACGCTCCCCGCATCATTAAAGGTCACGGTGTATGACGTAACTGAAGGGATATGCCCCGCGCCATCCATCCGGAGGCCCACCGCAAAATCCATGTACTGTGTGATCTTGGGGACCACTCCACCGGTTAGCGACCATTGTTCCGGCGTGATCGCGGTGAGTTCCGGGCCGGTCATCTGATTTGCAGACACTGCGAATGCCTGGCGAAGCCCTCCAAGGAGGGAATTCACGGTGGCATTCTGCCAGGCGTTCGATCCGTCTTGGTATTGCCACGTGGTATGTTCAGTCGAACAATTGCTCGCCAAGATCCATTCTTGAAGACCCGAAAGGACTGTCTTTGATCCAAACTGACTGCATGGTAAGCTCCCGCAGTCCCAGCAACAGTTTGGCTGACTGTCACCCCTACGAAACTGTCTACAAAGTACAGCGGAACATGGAGGGCATCCGTGGTCGTGGCTACCTGCAAAGCAGTCGATGCGCTCCGGTTAGTGTGTACCAGGATCTCACTCACACCGACGGTAACGGGGTGGTCTGTGTAATCCGTAAAGCCTGAAGGCATAGCCTGAAGGTTGGAACTGTACGGAAAACCTATTCCATATTTCCCGCCGCCGGTTTTGAAATAATAACCCGATCCCTCGAACTTTTGCTTCAGGAACACAGCGGGGGTTTTGCCGCAGTCTGCATCGTAGGAATAAAAATTGAATGCATAGTATGTGTAATACGCAATGAGATCCAGGGTGACTATGTAATCCTTGGCCTCGTCAACCGTGAATTTGGTAAGCTTGCTCGTCACAGTTCCCGTCAATAATCCCGTGGAACCCCCGAAATTAAGAGACGTCGGCTGACCGGTACCATTCCCGGTTGTCCCGTTCCGTTCCACAATAGAGGCCCCGACCAATACGACGCCGCGATTGGCTTGAGTAGGCGTGCTCTCGGCGTTCGACAGATCAATCGTAACCTGGATATAGTCGCCGCTGCCCGCGAGATCCGCTGCGCTGATTATCTGTCGGATGCTCACGCCCTGAGCCGCAATGAATGGATTGTCATCCAGCGTCCTGACGAAAGAATCAACCATGGTGCCGCTGGCCACGGAATTCAGGGTCAGCTTCGAGTCACTCACCACGAGGCCATATACTGCCAACACATCTCCGGTCGTGTGATCTGCATCAAGGGTCACACCATTGGTCGCGGAACCGTCACCGGTCACTGACACGATGGACTGTTCCGCATCAATGAACGCCACGCTCATTCCAGGGACCACATCCTGACAGTCATTCCCCGCGCCGAGTGTCAGGCCATGCCGGGCCTTTTCGTTTCCAGTGTTGAACGTTTCAGCAGCATAGCCATGAGCGATGACCAACTCATCCGCGCTTGTGGTCGTGTCTATCACAAAGAAGCCGTTGTAATTTGTAGTCCCCTCAATCCTTACCCGCTGACCCGATATCAGGCCATGCCCAGTCGCGGGGATGCCGACCTTACCGCTTCCCTTGTCAACGGCAGGCCCCGCATCAATGTCGATCTCTACTCCCTCGAAGTGACCGGTTCCTGAACCATCTCTATACCATTGAACAATGCCGGCCTTCAGATCCTGCCGTGCGATCTTGGCGGTATCCTCAAGAGCCGCGGTCTGGTGGAAAACCTGCGCTTCCACGGGTAGGCCGGAATTCGGGGTCTGCATCTCGATATGGATCGCTTCCACCTGGGGCATGTCCAGGCAAATATCAATGTGGCCGTTCATGCGAATATTAGCTACGTCCGCAATGGTGTCCGGATCCTTGTCGCAGACCTGCGGGCTGATATCGTAATACCTCTGGCCGTCCTGCGTCACCAATACAGCTTTGGGGGTCATCCAATCCGACGCATCATCCGCCATGCAGCCGCCCCAGACCAGGGGAGGCTTGGCGACACCTTCAGTTATCACGCATCGGTCATTGAGGGGGGCGAAGGTACAGACCCCAGCATTAGCCCCCAGGTCGAATATCTTCGTAAAGGTTCCCGTTTCTGTGGGGAGATGATCAGCAGAAGCCCACAACCCGATGCCACCTGCATCGGCATCTTGGCCGGGAGGGTCATTATGGGCCACACTCACGGAATCCCCTACTTTGATAACCATTCTATCAACATCGAGTTCAAGGCCGTTTGGATTGGAATAGTCAGTATTTAACTCGTACCATACGACTGTCCCGTTACTTGTTACGGGTTGAAGTGAGCTGTCCGGCGTTTGCTCGTCGAGAATTGTGCCTTCTGTCCAGCTTAGAAACCGCTTCTGCACGCAACCGATAGGTCCCAGCTATGCACTCAATCTGTAGCCGCCACCATTCATTGTCAGGAATAACAATGTCAGCCGCCAACGTAACAAGTTGCAGTCCTTCAGCGTCGTAAAGATTAAAGGATAGACCGTCTGCTGTGGGGCTGTGCTGCGGTGTATATTTCCATTGGAGCCCTTCGGTCCTTAATATCCAGAACTGCGTGAAGTCCGGTTCAGTGGATAGAATCTTTCGGATGTAAGTGAATGCCTTCCAGGACAGATGTGGTGTTTCATCATATCCGAAATTGAAATCGTTGTGCGGTTCGTATTGCATAGAGATACGACCGGGATATTCCAGATGACCATCGGGAAACTGAGTTATACCAATGCGGTTTCTAACAAGTGACTCTCATATAAGGAAAATTGGTCATTGAGCGTAGTAGCTCCGGGGCATTTCCGAGTGCTCTCAAATGGTCACATAAGACATCCTGGAGTTGATCGAGAGATTTGAATGCCTTGTTGGGTGTTGCCTTTTCTCTGAGATGCTCCCACACATGCTCAACAGGGTTGAGTTCCGGGCTATATGGAGGTTGAGGTATCAATCTGATGTTTTCTGGAATTTTGAGCTTTTTTGACACGTGCCATCCGGCCCGATCAATCAGCATAATCACGAAGAAGTCTTTGAAGTCTTCGGCGACCTCTTGTAGAAACAGGCTCATCATTTCAGTGTTTGCATAGGGAAGTATGAGAGAAGTCATTCTCCCCAGAGCCATGCAAACCGCTGCGTACACGTACAAGAATTTCCTCACAATCTGCCGGGGCGCTTTTGGGCGCATACCTTTGGGAGCCCAACAGTATCGGTAATCGCTGATCCGACCGAATCGGCCCTCATCCTGAGACATGATAACAACCGGCTTTGTGTCTTCCGGATCTCGTTCAGCCAGGACCTGGGCTACTGTGTTGGGGAATTTTTTTTAAAGGTTTCCTGTTCTCCCTTCTTGGCTTGCACATGACTAGGTCGGGGCTTTATTCTGCGCCAATCGTTTCTGTCCAAGAAACGGTACACCACCGAGTGGTGGAGAGGATTGCCCACGTGTTCCTCCAAGGCTTCCCGGATCTGGGCCGTTGTTGCTATTTCCCCCGTCGCGGCCCTCTCGAAGAAAGGCCTCAAAAACAGGCTTTCTTCCTCCACCGTCATGTGCGCGTTTCGGCGCCCACCTGTTCCAGGACCCAAGATGCCCTCCAGGCCGGATCGGTTTGTACGCCGGAATCCAATTGTGTACACTGTGAATCGAGACCCCCGTATGCAGGGCTATCTCCTCAGCTGGTCTCGGATCCACCGTCGCATTCAAGATTACCAGCAATTTCAGAGCGGTCCTGCGATCTTTTTGTACTCTTCAAACGCGCCCGAAGCTCTTTTTCTGACACATGCGGACAGGCTCTAGTGATCCTTCCCATAACTACCTCCCAAAAGCTCGGACGGAGATAGCACAAATCCCGACCTAACGCGAATTAAAATCATATTCTTGTCCGCGCATTGGTATTATACGTCTGGCAAATTTCCAGCCGTAAGACCCGGAATAAGCAGAGGCCGCGTCAAATGCCCATCCGTACGACCAAAAGATCGGTCCGTCCGGAAGCAGGACAGGGGTATGTCTACCGAGTTCGTCGCTGTAATCACCATTGAAATTCAGGATCAACTTTCGAATATCCTGCGCCTTCACCTGAGCCACGAGATAGCTCACCTCATTCGTGGGGAAGCGCACATTCTTGAGTGCAAGGACCTCTCCTGCGGGAAGGCTCCCAGAGGACATTATCGAGGAGCCGGGCCGGGTGTGCAGGGCTCCATCCGCCACGTCTACATTTTCACCGGCCGCGAGAGCACTTTCCGTAAAGCCGAGTGGATTGTGCCTTCGGCCCACAATTCCGCCGTTCCAGTTGAAGAGGTTGATTGTGCGGTATGAATCCTGAGTCAACACGATACCCCTTTCTCGAAGCACTCGCAGCCCGGCCCGAGGCAACTTGCTACCTCGTTCCCGGGCTCTGCCTGGGAATGGCGTTCAGGAGGCTCCGCCTCCCTGCAGTGGCGAAACTCGCATGTGAAGTGTCCAGCGCATGCCAATTCTGCGCTCCGGGCGGAGCCCGGCACCGGGGGTTACCAGGCAGAGCCTGGTAACCAGTGTCGAACTGACACTCCCAGGAGCTATCTGTAAGATCTTAAAGCGAGCCCGGGGGCGTCTCCTGCTGCAAGCAACTTCTGTTTTTCTCGGTCGTACAACGCGGAGTACTCCTGAAACTTCACGTCTGCTCCAGGCGCATGCCGATCTCTCAAGAAGCCTTGTTTGAGCACGAAATAAACGAACACCATGTCGTGGGCTTTTGGTACAGGCGGGTTTGGATTGACAGCCGAACAGGTCAAATCGTCAGGCACATAAGAGTGGTACACACAAAAACCGGATTCAAGGTCTCTATCGGGGGGAGGCCACACGAACAAGGTGTTGTTCTGCAACACATAATGTTGCGGTATGCCCGGCGTATTGGAGGCGGCTTGAAGCTCTTGATACTCCTGAAAACTGCCCAGCGGCGTCATGGGATCGCTTCGGTCCACGAAATGGAGCTGGTGCAGGTGTTGATATTGGGGGATCTGGGCCAGAAGGGCTATCTCATTTGTTGCGGAGACGCTCGGGATCCAGGTCTCGCGGCGCCAGTAGTTGTCCTGGGCAATGTCCTGCTGGCATCTATTGATACAGCGCAAAATGAATGCATCGGTGAGAAATCCTCCGGCTGCCTCGTTGAAGAGGTCCCGAGCGGTGTCGATGATGGCCCCGACTCTTCCCTGGCAATCCGAAATCCGCGTGTCATCGGGTGTTAGAGCCATGATTACCCCTTTGTTCAACAAAGCCAGACCTGGTTCGGCGGCAATTCCGGATCATCATCGACGTGAAAAGAGTCTTTTCCGATGCCTATCCGGTTGAAAAGAGGGAGAGCTGCGGTAAGAAATGCAAATCTGAAAGTCGCGTCCGGACAGCGGATATCAACGGCGTGGCTTACCCCGCCTTTGGAAGTGTGAGTCTGACCGGTCTCGACCGCCGGATTTGCGATTGAATTTTTCACATCGAGACCCTGAGAGCACAGTTACCGGCATGCCGATGAGATCTTGGATCTTGTCGAGTTTCGCTACGAGATCCCAAGAAATAATATCGGGGTGTCCGCAGAGCCCTTCGCATTTGCACGTGAAGTCGCGAGGCTTGAAATACCTGATCGCAGCCCAGCCGGCGCCGGATTGCCGTGCTGCACTAATTCCGGGCGCTTCGGGCCGTTTCGGACACTGCGAATTGTGTTTTCCTTTGTGTGAGGCCATCAAGGCACCTCCCTTCTGTTGATCGTTCTCAGTTCACTTCGCATCGGTTTCAAGGGTGATGGCCTCATGCGTGTAAAGCCTTAGAGTCACATTCACCACGGCAAGCGACACCGTAGAAATTTCAGCCCAGCGTCCAGGGTCAAAGCCGACTGCGATGAGGATTGAGCCCATCAGGGCAATCAAGTTCATCCATATTGTCTTTGACGTCCACCAAACCTTTGTTCCATCCATTTCAATCTCCTATTGTCAATCGTCGTACCTTTGTGAGTTTTTGCAGGAGCAGCCCGCGGAGGCGTTCCATTACCACTCCCTTCCGTACGCTTGCGTGCGTGACGCGAATTTCGCGGTCCTGACCTCGGAGAAGCGCTCCCACATGGCCGTTTTGTCTCTCTTCTTTGAAAGTCCAGAAGGATAGGTCGCATTCATCGGCATCGCTTAGACCAATATCTTTGCCGCGCCAGCCGCCCAGTCCCAGCGACATGCGCAATGCCGTCGTGCGGGTAACCCCTGGAATTCCAGCCCACTTGCACGCCAGAAAGATATAGCCCGAACAATCCAGCCCTTGATCCAGACTTTCAGCCCCTCCCCAGGCATATTTCGGGTTTTTGGCAATGATGAATGTTAACTGCCGTTTCAGGGACTTCTTGTAGGGCGGCCCAAGCGCCCAAGCATCAGGTCCAGCAAAGAATTGCGCCAATAACAAGCACAACAGCAGACATGAGAATCGCCGAGGCCGTGTGATCTTTGCCAATTCCATCCATCCAATCGTCAGGGGTTATGAAATCAACGAAAAGCATCCCGCCGGTCAACGCTATGAGTCCTATCAGGACCGCGATGACTCGGATAATGACGTAGCGTAAAAGAGCGGTCGGATCATCCGGCAGGACCAGTGGGCTGCCCAGGAGCAAGCCGAATACCCCCAGGCCCCCAATCGTCGATGCAATCAGCCACTGTCTTATTTCCCTCGACATGACACCTCCTACAAGGGGTTTGAAATTCTCTGAAATGCGCTCCTATTGCGACCAGACGAAGCCTCTGTTGCTAAAAAGATCCTTGTTCATTAAGATGAAATAAAGTGTTGTTCTCCTGGGCACCTGATGGGAAGCCCACTAAATGGCTGTCCGTGTGCCCTTGACAAGATCTGCGGCCATGCGAAGCGGGGAGTCACCAAAAAGAGTGATATTACGAATTCCATCGTGTGGCGCTGATCACGTACATTCCAATTTTGTAGGAAAAGGGAGATTTTTCGCAACGTGATAAAGCTCATTCCGTATCGTTTTGGCTCCATAAGGAGAATGACAAGCCTTGGGCTGGGGGTGAGGCAATATCTGACGCTCCGCAAACTGACCAATTTGCTGCGCTGCGAGGCGGAAAAACTGCGACGGGTGGCTCGGCCGGCTTCATTCCCGTTGGTGGCCGTGGTTGATGTAAACAGCCGCTGCAACTTGCAATGCCCTTATTGTCCTACAGGTGCCCGTAGGGACAGCGGACGTACGGAGAGCCTGATCGACCCGTCGATGGTCCACCGGTTGGTGGACGAACTTGGCCAATACCTGATTACAGCTCGATCTGTACAATTGGGGTGAACCTTTGCTCCACCCTCAAATTGCGGAAATGGTGAATACGTTTCATACACGTCGCATATTCACTGCTATATCGAGCAATTTGAATACCGGCCGAAAGAAGGTCTTGGAACAACTATGCGATGCCGGCCTCGATCACTTGGCCGTCAGCATTAGCGGGGCTTCGCAGGAGACCTATGAGCAATATCACCGCACCGGCAATCTCGCATTGGTGTTGGACAATACGCGGCACATCATCGAATACAAGAAAAGGAAACACGTCGGCAATCCGGCGATTGAGTGGAAGTTCCTGGCATTTAGCCATAACTTGCATGAAGTTGAACCTGCGCGAAAGTTGGCCAAAGAACTCGGTGTGGATGTGTTCAGATGGTTACATGGCGGAGGTCCTGACGAAGCGCGAGTCCAGGGCAAGGCGGACTCCGGGCACCACATTTCTGAGAAGTTTTGTCATCAGTTATGGCACTCGGTGGTCTTGCAGTCCGATGGCGGCATAGCGCCTTGCTGCTATTTGTTCTTCAAGCAAGATGACCTCGGAGAGTATTCAGAAGACCTCGTTGCAAAAATTCGCCAAAACGAGGCGTTTACCACTGCCAGATCCCTGTTTGACGCCGGATCGGCCGATAGCTTACCGGCTGATCTGCAGCATCCTTGCCTCAGGTGCAGTGTTGTTCACGAACAGAGCCATTTGGCTGATTATCTCAAGGCCAATCCGCATGCGATCAAGGGGCATCGGACAGGAGGACCTTGATCGCAACTTGCTTAATGTCTTGATAAGAAATGAATGATGACCGTTGCCAATACCTGGGCCGAGGTGGCAACCGCGACCACCGACGACCAAAATAACGCCCTGTGCCTGCTCATCCACGAGGCGCGAGCCTCATAAAAGGTGTGAGCCATTCTTTGCGCGGTTTCCAGCTCGGAAAATCGTATTTCGTGCTTTTCGTGCCTCCCCTGGCGTGCCCGCTCCAACGCCTCGTGGCGTATCCGGCAGTTCTCTTTCAGATTGCTCAAACAGTTGCTGATCTTTTCGAGTAGCGGGAGTTTCTCTTTGATGACAGCCACGTCAAGCCTGAGCTGTTCGAGCAATTCGCGGTCGGACATGTTTGGGGACATTTGCAAACCCCTTGGATAATAATCACTCACCGTAGAGATCGCGGAGGTCGCAGAGGATTCTGTTTTTTGTGCCTGGTGCCATCCCGCGTCTCGCGGGACGCTTTGGCTCGTCCGTGCCGCACGGATGAACCCCGCGTTCCGCGGGGCGCATCCGTGGCACCAAATCCATAATCGAACTGGCGGACTCAGGCAGCAGCGATGCGGTTGATTCTACATGTGGCAAGGGCGCAGCAAGCGGCGCCCCTACAAGGCCCGGATTCCCGCGAACGCTAGAGTGAGGGAATGTAGGGGCGGGGCTTGCCCTGCCCAAATCCGGGCGGACACATCGGTCCGCGCTATACCCAACCTTTGGGTGCCGCGGACCTGGGCTTTGGCAGGTCCGTGTTTGCGTTCACCCCGAGTGCTTTATGCCATTATCTCCCCCGTCAATGAACTGGTCCCATAGATCGGATCATGGAGAGAATAATCGAACGTGGGCCATCCGGACGCGGCAGGACATACAGCGTGACACCCTTCGGGAAGCATGAATTCCGCGTGAACAGAAATCAGGTCTGATGTGCGCACGGTCCATGATATCGGCACATGGGATAAGGCAACCCCGTCCAACAACATGGTAAGTCTTGTCGCGTTCAGCGATGCGAGGCTGAAGTCCGCGGCCAACCGGCATTGATGCCCCGCGACGACTTTGGCAGTGAAATCGCTAATGGCAACCCAATCGGCATTCGACCCTGAGCCCTCTGTGGTAATGGTATACGGTGGAGGTTTGCCCACGAAGGTTGGACGCTGGTTGTAGGCGTTATAGAGGCCCATCCAGTCAGATACTCTGATAGGGGCCTGAAAGCCTGTTTGTCTCTCAATCGGACAGACCAGTCCGAGGTAACGATGAGTCGGAGCCTCGGATTTGACCTCAACCCCCTCAGTTATCATTTGAGGCGAGTTTGATGCTTCCAGTGCTAGCGTGCCGGAATTGTCCCGCAAATAGATCTTGTAGAGCGTCTCAGGGAGCAGGCCCTCGCAATTGAGGGTAATTCCGGCTTGGGGTATCTCTCTCGATTCCCAGCTCGAACCGTTGTATAGAGCGACATCCTTGCCGTTGGAGCGCCCATAGACCAGTTGCGGAGAATGGTTGGAAGTCGAATTGAGCACCACGTTCAGCAACGCAGGTCGTGAGTCCTGTTGCAGATCCGACCAGATTTCGCCGTCAGGGTCTGTACTAATTTTGCTCCAGCAGCCCTGGGGATGTCCGGAGCCTATAGCCGGGTTCTGTCTGCGAGCGGAAAAGGAGACGGCCACGACAGGGTTGCCTTCTTGTCCGTTCGCGCATAAGCCAAGACAATACCGTTGGCCCCGCTGCAACTGAATCGGATCAAAAGTGGTTCGCACCCAAACATGGGGAGTTGATCCAGTTTCGACCGTCCCCCACAGATCGTCTTCCGCATAGATACAATCACCATTCCGATCTGCTTTGGAAATCCAAAAGTTAAAGTATCCAGGGACCGCAATGGCTGTGAGGTAAACACTGAATGAAGAAAGAGTAAAATCCACCTCCTCGGTCCAGCCGAAAAGAAGTTGATTCAAGTTTTCTACAGTGCACTCAATAGCCAGGTCCCCGGATGTCTGCATGTACGCGGGAGGGACCACGAGCCGGCCGCAAGGTTCCCCAAGCAGGGCATCCCTAATCGGGTCGCCCTGATTACCCCTGCCCGCGCTGACAATCATGTTGCCCATGTCTTACCTCCAGGCAAAGACACTTATATTGCACGTGCCCGCCGCTGCAGCCAGATGGGCAATGGTGTTGCCGCCGGCCGCACTGACAGGAAGCGTCCAACTGATACCGGAATCAGTGAGCCGGGCCGTAGTGGAGCCCTCGACCGTGCCGCACACGTGGAGGACCTCGGTTCCGGATTCCACATGCAGCATCACCTCTTTGAAATCAGTGGGCAAGGACAAGCCCGACATAGAGGTGTCCTGCTCTACAATCCGATGAGTGAAGATCTCTGTGCCCCGGTCCAGAAGCGGATGACCGTTATCGTCTCTTGGAACAGGTTTCATCATTTACTCTCTTTCTGCTTGAAGACCTGTGCCGAGATCAACTCGTGGGCAGGCCATAGATCATGCCGATATTGGATCTCGGACCGCGGACCACCACTCCATAGGTCTGGAAGGAAATCAGCCAGCGCTGATACCGCCCTTGAGTGGGGATCTCTTTGCGATCGAGCCTGTCGTTGGCAAAGTATCCGTATTTTGTGGCCTCGAAATTGACGATCATGAGCGTGTCCGGCCTCATGTACCTGTCGGGGAGAATAGGAAAGGTCTTCCCGATTTTGGAGTCAAAATGGTCCACATAGAAGCCGACTCCTTTCTCTTCCTTTTCCATTCTGCGATACGATATGTCGAAGTCGTGGATGTACTGGTGTGTGAGAGGATGGCAGACTATGTGCCAGTTCCCTCTGTTGTAATCGGCCTGCTCGTCCAGCCAGAGATGCCGGGCGAGATTGTCCAGGTCAGCTTTGGTCAGGGCAACGGAGTTCTTGTTGACGTACACACCGGGGTTCGAAAGTTCGCTCTGTGTAATCACAGGCCACGTGCAAAGGCCGCACATGGTGGGCTCGTCCGTCTTGTTTCCGTACACGAAGTCCGACCCGTCGTGGTAGGGTCTGGAACGTAGCGCAGCATAAGCGAGCTGGCGCCGGAGCTTTTCCAGAAGGGCTCCAATCTGATGTTCGGTCTCGTCGGCTACTATTTCGTATTTGGTGTTTTTGCGGGTCTTGGGAATCTCGAAGGTTTCCGCATGAATCTGTGTTCCCACTTCCCGGAAAATTCTGTCCAGCGATCGAGGGTCGGTGGCATCCCGATAGTCGGACCACACCTCGGAAATGACGTCCCAACCGACCCCGCCGGAGTCGTTGCTCAGCACTGTGTTGCCGTATGCCGCCACCGTCGCGGTCAAACCGTCTACAGATGAGACCTTTGCCTGGACTCCGTCGGTCGGGCGTTCCAGGATCGTTCCCGCTCGGATCACCTTCTTTACGGATTCCGCGTCTATGGGACGGCCGAACAGGTGGCCCGAAAACGTCAGAATGTTTCCGGCAAGAGTTGCAGTAACTTGTGAGGGATATCCCCATTCTTCCATCCATCGCACCACCGGCCCGGTCGCGGCAGTGCCCACGGGGATCTTCGAAAGGACGTCGCTCTGGCCTTGAACGACTTTGTCCAATCCCACAAGCAGGAATTTTTGAAGCCTACGCTCCGACGCCTGATCACTTTGTGTCCAGAGCTTCATGAAATCAGAAACATTTCCGGCCATAGCCATTGACTCCTTGAATATTCTGTGGCGGGATTGCAGTGGCACTGCGCCCGCGGGTTAGGTAGAGGAAATGTTGGCTCGGTCAGCACTCTAACTTGGGCATCCACCGTCGGACTAGCCAGCATTGGCACCCACGTCGGGAAGGGAGCTTACCACGGCTCAAAGAAAGCAGCAGACTGCGGAAGAGAGAGTTGGTCACCTTGTTATAGGAGTTTTTGCGGAGGGGTCCGGGGAGGCGCTTTTTGCAAAAAGCACCTCCCCGGCTTGCCAGACCCGGATCTCAGCCTCAAAACTTTGTTTTGCGCAGCGCCGCGAACATCTCGTCCAGCGTTTTGGCCTTTTTCATCTGCCGGTAGAACTCTTTGTCGGAATCCACAGGCTCGGTGATTTCACCTCCACTCTCGACCGCGGCCCTGGTTCTCACTTCTCTGGCAGCAGCGGACCGCCTTCTCGATGCCAGGTCGCGCTTGTTCTCGATGCTCCTGAGCAAGTCCGCGGCTTCGTCGGGATAAAACCCTTTGCTGCGAATCAGAAACTCCAATTCCTTATCGTAAGGTCTCAGTCGAGAGTTCGCCGGGTCATTCAGAAACTCATCGAAGAGACGCCTGAAATCACCCTGATCCCGAACTGCCTCAGCAATCCTTGCTTCGACGTCCTGTTGAGACCCCTCCTGAAATTTCCTTATCATCATGGCTGTCGCGGCCACAGGGTCCTTTTGGAAAGATTCACGTATCTCCCGCATGAAGGCTTCTTCATCCGCTTGACGAAGCAGAAGCCCTGCATTGTGCCCCATTTGATCGAGTATCCGGCGGTACTCTTCAGCTTCGCGCGCTTTCTCCTGCACTTTGCTTTCGGCTGCCCTATAAGCCTGCATAAGCTCTTCCGGGGAAGAAAACTTCTCTCCGATTTTTGCCGAATCCCGCGGCTCTTGCCGCGTTATCATCATCCGGGTCGTCTGAAGACGAGGATTCGTCCAACTGATGTCCATCATCAAGGGCCTCGTCATACTCATCCAGGTCCATTTGCGTCTCGAAAGGCTTTTCGTCCTGAGAAAATGTTGCTAGGTCCACGCTTCCTCCCGCCGGTCTCCCGCTACTGGTTCCGGGGCCGTGCTTTGATATAGATGCGGTCCAGCCTGTTTAAGACCAGATCGATTCCCGCGACGAAGCCGCGGTTGAATTCGAGGTTCTTGTCTTTGTCGAGGCATTCCATAATCTTGATAAACTGCTCCCGCTTGAGCAGTTCCACGAATGCGGGGAGGAACCGGCTTTGCCACGCCGGCGCCATTGCGCACTGAACCAGTCTCTCTTCGATCTCCTTTTCCGATTCCTCGTCCCAACCGTCTCTGAACAGCAAATACTCCTTGTAAAACATTGTCATGAGCTCCTCCGAGAGGTTATGCATGGGTGGTGGTTTGCAGAGTTCAGGTGCGTCATTTCACGCGACTCCCCCCTCCCCCTTCCCCTCTTTACAAAAGGGGGGTCATAGGCAACAGGCGTGGAAACAAGGCTCGTCTTGTCGGTTCCGAGAGTTTTACAAATACTGCGAGAGCCTCAAAGTCCCCCTTTTCTAAATGGGGATTTAGGGGGATTTTTCTTAACTGGTTCACCGGCCCTGCTAGGGCCCGCTTCTGCGGCCAAGTGCCCCATTAGCCTGAATTTGCAGAAACTGGGCCAGGGCATTGGCGTCGGTGGGCTCAGGCCCCATAGGCCCGCCCTGTTCCACGAGAGGTGCGGCTGACTCCTGATGGGTGTCATTGCCTCCAAACGGAATCGCGCTTTCGGCAGGCATCCCGCGTTCAGCCGAGTCGCTGCTCATCATTCGCTGTGGCAGGTTCTTTCGTAGAGGGTGTGTCCGGCTCAGGACTCGCTCGACACCGTCCACCCCCAGCAGGTCGAGATAGCGTTTAATGATCTCGGAAAAAGAGATTTGCACCCCCTCGCCTGCTAGAATCGACTGGAATTTCGCGAGAGTGGGTAGGACTCGCTCGATACTCTGGGCTTTCGCGAGCCTGGTTGAATCCTGCCGAGTAAGTGTGGCTACAGCCCTGTACCGCCCCGTCTGTATCTCTTCCGATGTTACGGTCACCGGCACATCCAGGCCGCTGAAATCCCGCACCGTGATTGTCTGATCCTCAAGAAGGAACTGCTGGAGCATCGAAAGGGCAAGCCGGCCGAGCGGTTCCAGAAAACTTCTGGCGAACAGGTCCGTTCTGGTGGCAAACGGGCTCATAGACGATTCCTGCTGGATGTGCGCCTCAGTAGCGGTCATTCCGCCGCCGCCCACTCCGAAGGTGATATCCGAAACCGTGGTGCGCCGGTCCAGAAGGCCGTTCAGATAATTGATAAGGCTGTTTACTTCCTGTTGCGGGAAGTTCAGAGAAGGGAAGGGCTGAATATCGCCGGGTTCGTCAACAGTCCATATTTTTCCAGGGTATACCACATCGCTGTCAGTGCTGATCTGCCTGGCCGCGGAAGAGCCGCGACGGACTATTAGTTGAGCGTTTGCAGTCAGCCTGGCATTGTCCTGAGATTGGCTTATGAACTGGGATATAGAATGAATTAGGTCGAGGTTGCTTTCCACGGCCCCCATGCCGAGAGGCCCCGGGAGAGGCGTGTAGTGTGCTGCGAGGAAGGGCCTGAGTCCCGACCATAGCACCGGCGAGTCAGTCAGGCGCACCAGGATGCCATTTTCGGGAGAGTCGGCTCCTTTGTCGGTTACGATCGTGCACAAACACTCCTTATGGCCTTTTTCTGTGGGGACCCGACCGTGCCATTCCCAGATAGTGACTTTTCCTATGTCGTCAGTGTCGAGATCGTCGCTGTCCGGATCGTGGAGCAGGGCATCTTCTGCGGTTGTCGCGGCAGACGGGGCATTCTGCCATCGGGTGAGGAATTCTTCGCGGTTGAGGTTGTAGACCCCTCGCTCAAATTGCTCGAGCACATGGTCATACGTTTTATCAACCCGATGGCCGATACCGCTATGCCTCTGCACGTCGCTGTGGGTCGCGGTCCAGTCTAGCAGCACCCGGTCGAGAGGGATAACCTGCACAATGGGGCAGTCATAGATCTTTTCCTCATCCTCGATCACATCCAGCGTCTCGAAGTCCCACCGATGCCGCGTCACGCCCTTGGATACCAAAATATCTTGGCATAGACCGAACCGTACAAGACCAGGTGTTGGAGTATCTCATAAAGCCTCACATTGATTTGCCCTTCAGCCAACCTTGCAAGCAGGAGTTCCTGTAGCTTATACGAGGTGGGAAATTGCAGATCCTCGGTGGTGGGGCCCTGGGGGTTTTCGGGTATCACGGTCAGCCATTCAGGCCCGTTGAACACCGACTGATAGGCTTTGTCCGCCCATGTATCCACGATGTACGAAGGCGCAAGGATAATATCCGACTGCCAGCGATCCTTCCCTGAGCCGGATTGCTTTCTGAGACCGGCCAGGTTTTCAGACCCGACCAGGTCCGAGCGGCTTGACCACGAGTTCAATTCGCGGCGGTTGTGATACAGGTCTTCCAGGAGTTTCCATCGTTCAACCTTCCGCTTGACGAAATCCCGGGCCGCTTTGCACCATCGGCTCACATACTTGAATGCCTCCTGCTGGAATTCCTTGGAAGGGACCGGTGGAGGCGCCAGAGAGCGGCCAGACGAATCGGGCGGGGTTCCCGTGTCATGAAGAGAACCGGACCCGGCCGCGTTTTTGGCATCGGAAACGATCGAGGTTGAATCATCCATTTGTGTTGTCCTTCATATTGGTTCACCGCAGAGAACACAGAGATCGCGGAGAAGACCAATCATCATTTCCTCGATTGTCGGTGCGTAGGGGCGAATGGCATTCGCCCAGGGCGACCGCCGGTCGTCCATACGCACCTGGATCAGCGTCCGAGCAATGGGTTGACCGGTCCGCGATCTCAGCGCATCTCGCGTCTCGCGGGACGAGGCCCTCAAAGTCCCCCTTTTCTAAAGGGGGATTTAGGGTGATTTTTCTGTAGGGGCGGGTCTTGTGCCCGCCCAGAAGGGCAACCACAAGGGTTGCCCCCACAGTCCATTTGAAAATCCTCCTTTACCAAAGGGGGGAAAGATGCCCGCGACCGTACAAATTCAGCGCCCCATATAGCCGCAGTTATCCGGATTTTCGCGGCAGTCTCCGAAGCTGGGGCATTCTTCCGGGCAACAGGGCAGGACACAGATCTCTTCCATGACCTTCTCCCGTGCGATCTGCCGTATCTCCGACTTTGTGAGCTCCCTTGACGTGTTCGGGATTATTCAGATCGTATCTTTCCTTTTTGAAGGTCAGCACCTCAAACTCGCGCTGAACCATCTCGGAAAGCAGGGCGTTATTCTCCCTCGGCTTGCCGCCGTTCCCGTTTACAATCATGGTATTTGTCCTAAATGCGGTTGGAATTACATTTTGGGAGATAGTTGGCTACACATTGGATGCATTAGGCGTAATCGTTTACCGCTGAGAGCGCAGAGAACGCTGAGGATTCTGACTTCTCTGCGACCTCCGCGCCCTCTGCGGTGAGTCGTCTTAAAAGGGGTGTCCCTGCTGAACTGTTACGCTTTTTGATTGGTTTTGTTTTGCGTGAGTTGGCCGTGAAAGCGAATCTGTATTTCCTCGCTTCCCCGTCCTTACAATTACATTATCTCGCAATTAATTAGGCTCGTCAACTATTCATTGGGAAACCTAACTATAGGGCTGGCAAGCTTCTGGTATGATGGAATATTTCGGAGATTGGGGCTGGGTGCGTAGGATACCGGTGACCCCGCGGGACGCGAGGGAAAGCACCATTCGTGGTTCTTCCTCGAACGATGCGGTTCGCTTCGCTCACCACATCCTTGTATGTTGCTAACCGTTTAGTCCGAACTCCAACCTTGACATGACTTCATAATGTGCTTATAATGTAATTACGTTGAATCCGGAGGATACTTCTATGAAAACCCGCTTAGTTCGTATTGGCAATTCGCGGGGAGTCAGGATACCGAAGCCGCTGATTGAGCAGGCAGGTTTGACCGACGAAGTGGAAATGGGCGTACGAGATGGGACCATCGTTATCGAGCCCGCCGCCACTCCCCGGTCCGGATGGGCTGATGCTGCTAAGCGGATGCGCGAGCGCGATGATGATCTGCTGCTGGATCCGCCCACTCCTACGAGCTTTGACGAGAAGGAGTGGGAATGGTGATGGCTGAAGAAGTCCGCCGCGGTGATGTATTCTTGGTCAGTCTGAACCCCGCCCGTGGAAGTGAAATCCATAAAAGTCGCCCGTGCGTGATCGTCTCGCCTGACGAACTGAATGCCTATTTCCGAACATTCATCGTGGCTCCACTGAGCACTGGAGGCCATCCCTATCCGTTTCGCGTACCATGTCGCTTTGAAGGGCGTGCAGGCTATATCATTCTCGACCAGATTCGCGCCGTAGATCAAGAACGTTTGACGCGCCGGCTTGGAAAGCTCTCTTCATCCACACTGAACCGCGCGCTTGCAGTATTGCAGGAGATGTTCGCGCCGTAATCACGGACCAATATGGGTGTGCATCCTATCCGAACTGGACCCCGGATCGAGCCGGGGGTGGTCACGCCGCCGGCGTGACTGCGTGGGTCCCCCAAAATCTGACAAAAATTTTGGCAATGTTATAAATGCTCTTGAAGTTTTGCGACCCTGCTTTACTCAACCCGTTCCAGAGTCACTTCCCGCTCTCTCATGACCTCTTTGAACTTCTTGGGGTCTCCCACAACCTTGCCGATGATGTTCACAGCAGACGCAGGGACTATTTTGCCCGGACTGCTCATGGGCGTGGGGCCGAAAAATATGCAGAATGCCTCGCCTGTCGGCCAGTACCCGAGTTCGCCTATCTCCACGACCTCTTTTGCGCTCGAATCCAAAGGGGCTGTCACAGGTATGGTGAAATAGATCTCATCCCCCCAGGTGCTGAAGGAACACGTGAGCGGCAACGCTGCCGCCACTTTCTTCGCGGTTAGGGTATCGTTGAGTTCGGCTTCCATGGAGAGCTTGCCAATGTTGATGTTGATTCTCATGCTGAATGCCTTTCGTAATAGTTCACCGCGGAGATCGCGGAGATCGCAGAGCATTCTGTTTCGAGGGCATTTCTTCCAGGAAAGGCATGACTTCTTCGGGCATGTGACGGTGAAAACAATTCCGGCCAAATTGCGTGCTGCCGTGGCTTATGCGGTAGTGTGCGAGCCATTTCCTGTCTCTGCGATCTCGGCGTATCCCGCGTCTCGCGGGACGGTGATCCCGCGCAGAACGCGGGACTGACCGCCCGCAGGACGCTTACCTACTGTTTTTGAGCCTTCTTTTCTAATTCGACGATTTCTTCAGCGACACGCCTGCGCGCGCTCTGGTCATCTTCGAGTTTCAACGCCATCCGATACCACCTCGCGGCCATAGCAGGCTCTTCCTTTTGCCTGTAAATGAACCCGAGATGCTTAATGGCCATGAGATGGTTCGGCTCTTGAGCTACTATGACTGCCAGGTCTTTGATAGCATCGTCGTATTTGCCCAGTTGTTCGAATATGTAGGCGCGGTTACCCAGGGCCCTGATCATACGGGGGTTAAGCTGGATGATCCGGCCAAGGTCTTCCAATGCATTCTCGTGCTCACCCGTGTCAAAAAACACAGCCGCGCGGTTGATCAGTGCGCCCGTATTTCCCGGATCCAGGCTGACCGCTTTGTTCAAATCTTTGACGGCCTTTGAAAAGTCCCCTTGCAACCTATGGATGGTTCCCCGAACAATGTAAGCATCGACAGCGTCCGGATCGGACTTGATTGTTTTGTCCAGGTCTTGGAGAGCACGGTCCAGGCGACCCTGAAGCATGAAGACCTTGCCGCGATTGAATAGAGCGGTTACGTTCCCGCCGGACGATTTCAGGCTCGCATCGAACAATTCAAGGGCCAGCTTTAGATTCCCGGCATTGGCCTTAATCACGCCCCGCCGCGCCAACTCTAAGGCTTGCTCGCCCGATACATGAGCGGGCTCCGCAGCACACAAATGGTGTGCCGTAAGTAACAGCGCGAAAATGATCGCAATGGTGCCCATAGAGCCTGATGGCTTTTCTTTTCATAGTCTTTAGTGCTTTCACGGACGAGATCGGACGGGGTCGTCGCTTTCGCTGCGTCTCACGGTCTTGCCGGCCGCATCCAGGGGTTCTTTGAAGAACAGGACAAAAAAGTCTTTCGTATAACCGTCCTCGTATCGTTTGAGTGTATATTTGGATTGTTCCGGGGAAAGCCTCATCTTTCTCACAAGGTTGCCGAAAGAATCCCTGATGTAGAGGTTCCCCACTATGTTTTGTGGATTGGCGTCCCCGTGCATTCCTCTTTCGCATCCGGCCAGTACCAGGGCCTTGGCCATATCTTTGCTTCCGATATGGTGCCCGATTGCAAAAACTAGGTTGCCGTCTTTCCTAATTCCAAACGCGCTGCGATGGGCCACAAACCAGAAATGCTTGCCGTCGTAATTCTTGCCGCCACCACCCAGCAGAAACCCGAGGCCGATTTCAGCGTCCTCCAGGTGCCCGTTTCTTAGCACCGACTGCACGACCATACCATTCTTCACTATAAGGTGCCTGAGTTGGCGAGCGTCGCGCACCCTATTCACCGGAATTTCTGAGTGCCATTCCTGGATATCGACCGAACCGTCATCGTAAGTGATGAGGGTGGCCATACCGGGGACCATCGGATAGAGTACTTTGCCGCGAAAAATCGCGCCTGCTCCCTGGGAATGTCGTTGCATCCACATAGCATTTGTTATGGCCATTATGCGAGATCTGAGCGGGGGCTCGATTTCTGAAGACGCCAGACGGGCAGCAGGTTCCTGTGAACCCACGTAGTACTGCATGTACGCTTTACTCATATCTACGACCATCATATAGACGATAGCGTTGGGGAATTCTACGCTGGGCCTGTAGAACGTCCTGTAGATGATAGGCCTCCCCCGAGCATCTCTGGGCGCCTCAGATGACTCCCACACTCCCTCACCAGGGAGGCCGGGAGAGGTATAAAGCGGCTTAATGTTGTCCAGGCGGAGTTGGTCCAACGGATCACGGGAGAGCAGATCAAATTCCCCGACAACCGGGACCGAGACGGTTTCGGTTACCTGACGAGAGGAATCCGGTTTGTCTCTATTCCCTGTTGGTGTTGCGTGTCTCCCGGCTTGAGCAAGAAGTGAGACTCCGGAGTTGACTTGAGCGGACTCGTTGCGGGTTGTAGAAGATTTGTCGGAAGCCCGGGAGGTCGAAGTTTCGTACTTAACATACTCATGGCCTCCATAAACCCCGGGCGCCCACAAACAGACGACCGCTACCGCGATGGCCAGCAATATTCGTTCGCGCAATTCAGCCACCCTCAAACAAAAGTTACTTCAACATAAATCCCCAAGACAATTCATAGGGGCATTTTATTTTTATACCCTAAAATGCGTTAAATTTCAATAAGAATCAGAAGCTGGAAGAGCAATGGGGCTCGGGAGGCCGTCGGGAAGGCGGGAATCTCGTTTGTTCCGCAGACCGCGAATGATGCGGTTGACCCGCGTTTCGCGAGGTCACCAGCATCCCACGCGCGGCTATAGGGATTCTCAAAAAAATCGCGAAGGAAAATGATTTGGTGGCGACGGGCATCTTGCCCGTCATTCGTAATAGACAGGCTGGAAGCCTGTCCCACCACTCTGCATCACGTATCGGATATGGGCAAAAAACTTTTGAGAATTGGTGTAAAGGGCCCTCCCCGGAGTACATCGAACAGATCTTCTTCAGACAGGATCAATCGTGTCGGGCAGATTGAACCGCATGAGGATAGCCTCTAGGTACTTCCGCCGATGGCCCTGGCCTTTTCAGAAATCGTATTACAGTACCGCCGGAATTCCCCGCGGGTCTATGTCCCCGATCTTCAAGCGCCGACTTACCGGGGTGCCTGGCCTTATCAATCCCCGGATTACTCCGTCCAGACCTGCCTTCACAGGTTGGCCTGCGACTTGACCTATGTGCTGCCCTTTTTCCACCAGGCTTCCAATATGCCGGTCTGATTCAAAGATGCCGTCAACGGGCGACCTGAGAACTCTCAGCGTCGTGTGACCCTGAATATCTCCGGGAGCGCCGGTGTCGGGAGCAGCCTCTCCATGCAGAATCAGACGACCCAAATCGTGCCCTCTATTGGTCTCTATCACGCAGTGGGCATCCCTCCCTGCATAGAAACCCGGTCCGAAGGCGATGACCAGGGGTGCGTCGTTCATGGTCGTGCCCAGATTCTTTTTTGCCAGGATTGCGTCCACGAGAACGTCGGGCTTGAAGATAGTCGTGGAAGAGGCCGTGGGGTCTACGAGAATCGGTACTTGCTGCTCTTGCCAGAACCTCGCAACGTCATTCAGATCATGGATTGCCGCGGCTTCTACGCCCTCGACAGTCCAACTCCTTTCATGCAGCGCCTCGCTAAAGCTCACCAGGCGACGCACGGTCAACGGTTTGTCAATTTCAGTCATGAGAAGCTTGCGGAATCCCGCGCTATAGAGGCGACACGCAGTTCCAGTGGCCATTTCGCCGGCACCGCGGATAATTATTTTCAGGCCGGCGAGCGAGGGAGGCATCCGAGCAGTTCTCTCTTACGAACAGAATTCTGCAAGCGCCTTGAGTATGGTCTCTTTAGGCACTACGCCATAAAAGGCGTTCTTTATCTCACCATCCCGAATGATGAAGAGGGCCGGTATCTTGTTGATTCCGAATCGACGGGGGATCAGATTCTGGTCGGTGTTGATTTTGCCTACGGTGGCGCAGCCGCTGCTATCTTTGGCCACTTCCTGGAGTATCGGCTCCAGCATTCGGCACGGGAAGCACCATTCAGCATAGAAGTCCACCAGGATAGTCCGCTTCTTCGAGGCTTCCACCACATCTTTCTCAAAGTTTTCATCGGTGAAGCTCTGGATGTTAGAAGCCAGTTGGGGCTGAACAGCCTCCTTTTGTTGGTAGACCGACCATACTATTATCAAACCACCTACGATAAGAAAGGCCATGGCGGTTACTATTATTATCCCCGTCTTATTCATGCTGCCTCCGCGACGCATTACATCTACTAACTAATTTACTCCCTCGGGGGCACAATGGAAAGCATTATCTCATTTTCTTCACATGAGATCGATGGGATCAACGTCGACGACTATCTTAAGACCATGACCTTTCAAGTAACCCTCCGAGATGAGCGCTTTGACCAGGGACCGTACAGGAGCGCGTGTGGCCGACTTAAAGAGGAGTTGCCAACGGTATCGTCCCACTATCTTCTTTCGCGGAGACGGAGCCGGCCCCATAATCATAACGTCCCTTGATTCGCCTTTCAGCAGCCTGGCTGCTCGACCGATCTTTATGGCTTTCTTTTCCACCCGCTTCTCATTATTGCCTTCCACCCTCACCAGGATCAGGTGACCGTAGGGCGGATAGAGGAGTTCTTGGCGAAGCACCGAGTCCCTTTCAAAAAAACTTTCGTACGCGTGGGACGCGGCACACTGTATAGCTTCGTGATCCGGGTCGAAGGTCTGAAGGATTACTCTGCCTGAATCTTTCTCCCTGCCGGTACGGCCGGCGACCTGGGTAAGCATCTGGAAAGTTCTCTCGGCTGCTCTGAAATCCGGGAAGTGCAATGAAAGGTCCCCACAGAGCACGCCCACCAGCGAGATGCCCGGAAAGTCGTGACCTTTGACAATCATCTGCGTCCCGGTGAGGATGTCTATCTCTTTTTGTCTGAAACGGTCCAATATTCCTTCGAGCTCTTCCCTTCGACGTGTGGTGTCCCTATCGAGTCTCTCAATGCGTGCGTCCGGGAACACGGCAGCCAGTTCTTCCTCCACTTTCTGAGTCCCCACACCGCCGAAAAAGAGTTTCTCACCTGAGCATTGCGGGCATAAGGGCGGTGCAGCCTGGGAAAAGCCGCAGAGATGGCATCGCAGGTCCCCCGCTCTCTTATGGTGAGTGAGGCTGATATCGCAATTCGGACACTTGAACACGTTTCCGCACGAACGGCACTGTGCAAAGGTGTCAAAGCCCCTTCTGTTAAGGAAAAGCACTACTTGCTCTTTGCAGGCAAGGGTTTTCTCCATCGCGTCTAACAGAATGGGTGTTAAGAAAGCCCCCTGGTTACTTTTGCCTTTGGTCCCCTTGAGGTCCACGAGTTCAACCGCGGGGAGCGCTCCCCCATGATGCCGAGACGGAAGATCCACGCGAGCAATTTTGCCGCGCTGAGCATTGACAAAGGTTTCAAAGGATGGGGTCGCGCTGCCCAGGATCACACATGTGTTTTCGAGTTTCGCTCTAGCCAGGGCCATGTCACGCGGCATTGTACGGACAACTGTCCTCCTGTTTGTACGACGGATCGTGCTCTTCATCCACGACGATCAGGCCAAGGTCTCGCATGGGCAAAAAGATGCCCGATCTGGCCCCTATTGCAACGTTCACTTTGCCGGCTTGGACACGTCGCCATTCGTCAAGCCTCTGAGCAGGTGTCAACCCGCTGTGAAAGATCCCCACTCCTCCTCCTATGCGCCGTAAGAAGCGACGGGCCAATTGCGGTGTCAGCGCTATCTCCGGGACTAGCACCAGTGCCCGTTCACCCTTCTTCAACACCTCGCGGATAACCCTGAGATAAACCTCCGTCTTTCCCGAGCCGGTAACGCCAAAGAGGAGAAAGGGATTAAATCCTCCTTTCAAGACTGCTTCACCAATGCACGTAACTGCTGATCTCTGGTCCGCGGTCAGTTCGGGTAGCTGTTCAGTAGGAGAAACAGGCGTCCCCGCAGGATCAAGAAGCTCCGGAAGCTTTTTTTTGCGCAAACTGAGTCTAGGACGAGCGATCCTCTCTTCAATTCGGATCCAGTCTCTCTTAAGGGCTTCCTTGCGACCATTAGCCCCGATGAGATCATCAAGTTCGCCCAGAGTCATCACGCCCGCCTTTATGAGCTTTGCGGGGAGGGTCAGGCGCTGACTATTTTCCGCATCTCCGGACGACGCCCGACCATCCGGAGTCAGGATTGCCCAAGGACGTGATTTCCTGTCCGAGCCTGGAGGAAGCGCGGTTTTGAGCACCAGCCCGATGGGAAGCATGTAGTAGTCTGCGACCCAGCGGATGAAGAGCCATAGGCCGGGAGTCAAATATGGCCCCTCTTCAGGGATGTCCACAACTTCCTTGATTTCTTGGCTGCCCGGGTCAGAAGCCGTCATCCCGACGACAAACCCGGCGCGTATTTTATTCCTGAAGGGAACAAGGACTCGCCGGCCTATGTCCACGCGAGCGTGTAGCTCTGAAGGGACCTTATATGTAAAGGGACCATCCAACGGGAGCGGGATTGCCACATCTATGAGATTACTAGGGTCACTCATTGTTCAACCGGTGTTCCGTCAGGCCAAAAAGACTTAGCAGAGGCGCCCGCCATTGACAAGATCCGTCTGGAAAGGCAGGTTATCATTCAGTCATAGCGGTGCCGAATTTTTTGTCCGACTTGCTTGCCTGTCATTGCGAGGAGTGAAATCCCGCGGAACGCGGGAAGGCAATCTCACTAGTGGGACCGGCATCCGAACCTGTCTCAAAACTCTTGGATTGGCTGACATCGTACCACGAATGCCCTCACCCGGCCTCTCTCTCCCAAAAGACGAGGGAATGACGATGGACGGGCCACCCATGCCAACTGAGATTGCTTCGGGCCTGCACCCTCGCAATGACATTTTCCGGCCGCACCGACCTTGAAAGTGTAATCCGGGGTAAGTGACATTAATTTTAGCAATAGTTACAAGTATATAGATAAGACTATCCTGGCTGACCCATGAACGGACCTACACGCAAACCAAGGACTTGGCTGGCGCTTCTTTGCTGCTGTTTTGTGGCAATTCCCTTTTTATCGGTCACATTTCCTCCAATCACGGATCTGCCCCAGCAGTCCGCTCAGATTCGCCTCTTCCTGGAAGCTTGGCATGACCCGTCAGGCAGTCCCTACAAGATACAGTGGTTCACTCCATACAGCCTGTCCTATCTGATACTGGGAATCTCGTGGGCCATTTTTGGCGGCCCAAACGCGGGCCGAATAGCAATGCTCGCCATCGCTGTGCTGTGGGCAATTTCAATCCATCTCACAGCATACAGGCGCGACCGATCAGCGGCCGCGGCTACTCTTTCTTGTCTATTCATTTTGAACCATACTGTTTACTGGGGCTTTTACAGTTTTGAAATCGGCTGGCCCGCCTTCCTCGTCTGGTTTTTGATCAATTCTGAAGGTTCGTCTGAGCGTTTTTCCCTTCGAGATGCTCTGCTGTGGATTTGTGGGGCTCTTCTCCTGTACATGTGTCATGTGCTCTGGTTCATGGCGGGGGCGGCATGGCTGGTCCTGAACGGGATAGTCTTCCGACGGCCGGTGAAAGAGACGATGATGAGGGTGGCTTACGTGGTGCCCATAGTTGTGGTGGCGTGGATCTCGTACCCTTCTCTTGCCGGCTCTTCTATGGCCACACCGCCGCTGTGGGTTTCAGGCCCCATTTCGCGTCTCTCCTTCTCGTGGCTTTCAGATGCCGCTCTAGGCGGAATCAAAGGTCTCACAAGCTCGTTTTTTTTTGCTGCCGCGCTCGTGTGGGTCCTTGTCTCAGTCGTCCAGCACCGAAAAAGCCTCAATAGCTCGGTCGACAAGGAATTGTTGCTAGCAGCGGGGTTCTTTTTCGCTTTATCCCTCGTCCTACCTGACAAGTTCATGAACACTATCCGATTAGGCCAGAGATGGACGCCCACGGCCACGATCATGTTGCTTTTGGCTGTGCCGGCACCGGATGTCAGACCTCATCTGAGGCGGGCCATAGCGTTGGTGGTCGTAGCGGCCTTTTCTCTCACTACAACCGCCGTGTGGGTGAGGTTCGAACAGGAGGAACTATCCGGTCTCAAGGAGACCTTGGCGTCTCTTCCTAATTCTCCAAAGGTGCTGGGTCTGGACTTGGTTCAGCAAAGCAATCTAGTCAATGGGTATCCATTTATCCAGGTTTTTGCGTATTCCCAGGGTACTAAAGGGGGGGACCCTGAATTTCTCCTTCGCGGAGTTCTCCTCCTTGTCTGGTGGTCTTCAAAGATAGCTCTGTGCCGCCTTGGACGCACGGTTTGGAGTGGTACCCGAGGCTGGTGCAGGAATCGGATCTGCAATACTTTGACTATGTAATCATAAATGGAACCGACCCGGTTCATACAGTCTCCGCGGCCCAATCTCGGCTGGTCCCGGTCACTACGGAGGGCCGGTGGCGCCTGTATCGTGTTAAAACTCCTTGAAAAAATCCAGAAAAGCTACCCGACATGCTCCAATTAAGAGACACGCTGTGTTTCGGCTTCATTCA
This sequence comes from uncultured delta proteobacterium, assembly GCA_963828085.1. Classification (GTDB taxonomy): domain Bacteria; phylum Desulfobacterota; class Desulfomonilia; order Desulfomonilales; family Desulfomonilaceae; genus CAWBBA01. The sequence goes on along the minus strand of CAWHDO010000034.1, from coordinate 67,922 downwards.
ATGCATTCCGATCGGAGTGAACAAAAGTTGGTTAATCTGATAATGTAGGAATTTCCCACTTGACCATTTTGGACTTCTGGTCTATGTAGATGCAAGGGAGGAAGCCCGCCATGATCAAGACCGCTGATTCCAAGGGTCGAATCACACTCGGCCAACGTTTCGCCAACAAGCCAGTGATCATCGAAGACATTAGCGACACCGAGGTGAAAGTCTCGATCGCTCGCGTTATCCCGGAGAGGGAAATGTGGCTGTACCAAAATCCTGAAGCCAGAGAGATGGTATTCTCTGCCTTGGAACGACTCAAACGAGGGGAGTTTGCTGAAAACCCGCCAGACCTGGAAGCTGACGAAGAACTGGCATCTCAGATTGAGGACTGAACATGAAGTTCTCTCTCGTTTGGGACCGCAGGGCCAAGGATGTCTATCATTCTCTCAAGCTCAAGGCCGAAGTCTCACTGAAGGCCAGAGAACAATCCGAACGCAGAAAGGCAACCCGGGACGAGGGGCTTTTCAAGCAGGTTCGCAAGTGCATACTCATGTTGCAGCAAAACCCGAGGCATCCGGGCCTGCAAACCCACCAGTTCTCGGCCATCCCCCACCCGTACCAAAAAGACCAAAAAGTTTTCGTGGCGTACGCTCAGCAGCATACCGCGAGCGCGTACCGAGTCTTCTGGTGTTACGGTCCCGGAAAAGGAGACATAACTATAATTGCTATAACTCCGCATCCTTAAGCCGGGAGGACATAGCGATCACACGTTAGTAGTGTGGCCGCCGTGATCGAGCCGGCAAGTCAAGCTCTTGATTTCTCCCCTGCATACTCAAGGGCTCTGTCGGCCGCGGCAATGCCGGACGAGATCGCCCAGGGAGTAAGCAGATAAACGAAAGTTCCCCCGCGGCCGGCGAGAGCGAGATTTTCGATTCCCGTGCCGAACTGCTGATGCATCTCACCTGTTACGTAGGGCTTCTCGAGACATCTTGAGATTATCCCGGTATTGCTCTTGTTGAAATCAGGATAGGCGTACTCTCGCTTCTCGACGCTCAAACCTATGATTTCACGGCCCCGGATCGAGAAAGTCTTGTCCAGAAAAGTGCGGGCCAACTGCTTCCAATACTGTTCGGGTCTATGAAACGCCGGGTCGTGTTCTTTGAGAGAAACCTCCAGACACAAACCCGTGGACTCCTTCGGTGCATGGTTTTTCCCCAGGACTTTCATTTCTGACATTCTGTAAAACGGTACGGACGAATCAGGTATCCAGGTCCATTCGGTTTTCAACAAGCCGGGGCGTGCAATTCTGATAAGGACAAGAACAAGGTTCAGGAACGAGACATCTTTCAATCCCGTCAGGCAGCTCTCACCACTGATCATTGTCGCCAGCCGATTCAACGGCGCGGTACTTACCACGAAGTCCGGCTGGACTTGCCGTCCTCCTGCTTCCAAGCTTACGATCCGCCTATTTTCCACCCGCATGTCAGTCACTGGACAATCACAATGTATCCTGAGTCCCTCCACAGGGAGGGCAAGACGGTCTGGGACTATTCGTGCTCCTATGCTACCTGAATAACCCGGAGCGTCAGGAATTCCTCCGGGCCCTACTTTCCGCGCGGGCTCGGCAGGGGAGGCATTTCGCCACAGGCTGTCGGCGATGTCTCTCTCCACGTCATTGTAAATACGTCGCACTTGGTCCAAAACCCAGTCCATCTCCAGTTTGCTGTGCATTCTTGATACGAAATAGCGCGGGTCGAGTTGGTCCATCGGGGATTTGCACCACTTCTCAACGAGTGGCTTGAATATTTCGGCATTGACTTTGCGGCCGTAACTGGCAGCGGCAATTTCCTCCAAATTTGAAGTTTCAACTCTCGGCCCGCTCAAAGTGTTTTTTGCAAGCGTGGCAAACATGTCGAAAAGATATCCTTGAGTGACCAGATCGAGAGGGAAATCCGCTATCTTACCTGATAAGAGAAAGGATTCTGCAAAGTTTGCGGGCGCAAGGTCATGAGGTTTGAAAGGAGCTAATTGCCGAATACTATTATGGAAGACATGAGGTCCAAGATCGAAATCAAATCCATCAATAACCAGCGTTGAACACCAGCCGCCATACGTCGGGCTTTTTTCAAATAGGTCTACCCTCCAGCCATTTTCCGCCAGCCTGCGTCCCGCGGCCAATCCTGATACGCCTCCCCCAATTACGACTGCATATCCCTCCCGTGCTGGTGAAGCGGAGACAATATGGAGTACTTCGCGGGCGTAAGCAGTGGAACTGAGGGCCAAGCCGGCAAGCGTTGTGAGAGTGTTTTTGATAAATGTGCGGCGGTCCATGATCCTATGGAGTTGAGAAACCGACTCCTTCAGTTGAAGAGTATGTGTCATCGCCTGCCTGCCGTCAAGGCCCTTCCGCAGGCCGAAAACGTGTGTTATAATTAGCCTTAAGCTTCTTGCCGACGTTGCGGCAGGTTCAAGCTGCGATATCCCAAATCAGCAAAACCGTCAAATGAGTCGCCCGGCATGAACGGAGCAGTGGCCGAACAACCTGCCTCGAAACAAGTTTCTCACCCGGACAGAAGAGAATCCGAGGGCGTCGCGCGTGACCCCGGATCTTCCGTCATGCGCATCAAGATTGCTCTCCTGGCCTTGCTGCTGGCGGCTCATATTGTGGTTACATTGTTGGTGACCGTCCCCGGTTACCTGAGCATTGACGAGTCCCTCTATCACATGATGTCGAAAAGTTTCTCCGCCACCGGAGGACTGGAAATATGGACGGGCTATCGTGAATACCCCTCATGGGAACTTGCTCACGAGTACAGTACGAGTACATTTCGGCAGACCGGTTTCCGCAATATCCGTACCTTTTCCCGGTTTTAACATTACCCTTTTACCGACTTGCCGGGTTTTACGGCCTTTTTCTGTTCAACGCCCTCGCTTTTGTCGGACTCGTGGCGCTCGTATTTGCGATCGCGTTCAAGTTATTTCGTGACAGGAACCTTGCACTTAATTCCTGCCTCATCCTGATTCTGGCTACTTATGCATGGGAGTATTCGCAGGCTGCCTGGCCGCATGCAACGGCCGCGTTCTTTGTAACCGCGGCCTTCTATTTAGCTGTCAGAGCTTATTTTGCCGACACTTTGGGTCCGCGACTCCTCTTTGCCCTCGCTGCGGGCTTAACGTCTGGCTTTGCCCCAGGCATCCGGATGGATGCTTTTCTGGTATTACCGTGCTTGCTGCTACCTTTTCTCTTTGCCAGGCCTTGGCGACCACTTGAAACGGTGGTTATTTTGGCCGGGACGCTGCCGGGCATCGCTGTGCTCTCGGTGACTAATTACATCAAGTTCGGGGTGCTCAGTCCTTTCTCTTACGGAACCGGATTTGGTGGACATACGCCATCGGTTCCCATTGGGCTCATGCTGCTTCTCGTAGCTGTCCTGGCAGGGGCGTGGGTCCTGTCACGCTCTCCGGTCGTCGAGTTGATGAAAAGTCGGAAAATCCTTGTGATCGGCCTGGCAATAGCGCTTGCGGTCGCAGCCGCGCTGATCCCGGCGACACGAGCGCTGATTGTGAAAGTCCTGTCCGGGGCTTATATGATGATCGTGGACCTGCGGATACATGACATGAATATCCGGGAGCCTTCGCTTGAAAGGACTCCGGGTGGCGCACTTGTCTACATTGGAGGACTGAAGAAGTCCCTTTTACAGAGCCTCCCTTACCTTGTGGCCCTGGTAATTCCCCTATTCGCCCTGAGACGGAGAAATGCTGATTCTCCCGGGCTGGCCATGCTCTTTCTGATGCCCGTTGCCACCGCGGGTTTTTTTGCGTATGGCCGCGATCACGGCGGTTTGTGCCTTAATCTTCGGTTTTTCTTGGCTGTCTTGCCGTTCACGTCGATTCTCGCTGCATACGCAATTCGGGACTTACAGCAGAGTTGGGGCACACATATCAGCATGGTTGCCGCCACTGTTGTTGCTATTTTGACTGCTGTGGGATTTTTCCTGCTAACGTCGGAATTACCGAAGAGTCTCAATGACTTGGAATTCCCGTTGCTGGGGTTGCCGCTCCTGATGGCGGGCTTTTTGCTGGTGTTGCTCATCGCGGGGGAACTGATAAAAGTCGAAGGAGTTCGTTTGCTGCGGACAACGGCCTGGGTCCTTCTGATTGCAGCCATGGTCTGGTCGGGCCTGGTGGCCCTTTTTTACGATTATCCACAACACCGCAAGCAGCGTGTGATAAACTACGAAATTGGCGAAAAGGTGCTTCCACTGATCCCGCCGGATTCCATGTTCTTTACAGCCCCGTTCATCGACCCGTTCATGCGGCTGATCGAGAAAGACAGGGTTCGCATAGGCTTCCCGGGCCAGGACAAGTTCGAGGATTTCCCCAAACTGGTGGAATTTCATCTGAAGGCAGGCAGAAGGGTCTTTGCTGCTTTTCCCGTTGCCTTGTGGGACCGACTCGAAGTCGGCCCCCTGCGTTTCTTACGCTGTATCCCCTATCCTTCTCTTCCCGGGCTCTTTTGTGGGAGAGATATCCGAGTCTAAACATTCCGGGAGATAGCTAAATGTCGGCTCATGATACGGATATAGAAGTTTCTGCTGTCATGCCGTGCCTCAACGAAGAGGAAACCATAGCCAAGTGTATAGAAAAGGCCGTGAATTGTTTCGCAATTCTGGGTGTCCGCGCGGAAGTGGTCGTTGGCGATAACTGTTCAACAGACCGCTCCGCTGAGATTGCACGGTCTCTCGGAGCCCGTGTGGTGCATGAACCTGTCATGGGATATGGCGCGGCCCTGTCTGCGGCAATAAGAGCTTCTCGCGGTAAATTCATCATAATGGCGGACTGCGACGATTCCTATGACTGGAGCGCGATGGAACCCTTCATCCAGAAACTGCGAGAAGGGTACGACCTCGTCGTGGGAAACCGAATGAAAGGCACCATTCTCCCTGGAGCCATGCCACCGCTGCACCGTTTCTTCGGCAACCCTTTCCTGTCCGGAACGATGAATCTCTTCTTCAGGACTGGCGTCGGTGATGCATATTGCGGAATTCGGGGATTCACGAGGGAAGCTTTCGACAGGATGAATTTGCAGGCTATAGGCATGGAATTTGCCATTGAAATGGTAATGAAAGCCTCCAACAAAAAGATGAAGATCACGCAGATACCGGTGATGCTCCACACAGACGGCCGATCACGACCTCCGCACCTGAGATCATTCCGGGATGGCTGGCGAACGTTGCGGCTGTTGCTATTTTATGCGCCGGATTACCTGTATCTCATTCCGGGATCCGTTTTGTTCGTTGCGGGGGCGATTCTTCAAGCTTTGCTCTTAAGGGGAGAGATCGTGGTCAGAGGCTTTTATCTGGGGGTACACTGGCTCGCTCTGGGGTGTCTCTTCTCGCTGATGGGCTTTCAGATACTCTCATTGGGAGCGTTTGCGAAGACGTTCGCGATGAATGAATCCTTCGAAATGAGCGGCCGTGTTTTTAACAAGATATTGAGTTGGTTCACCCTTGAGGCGGGCATCCTTATCGGTGCAGTGATGGTCTGGTTGGGGTTGCTTGCGGATGTGGCTATCCTTGCCACATGGCTGGCCAGGGATATGGGGCATCTCGGGTCCACTCACGCGGTCTTTGTAGCAACCACCCTCATGGCTCTGGGACTTCAGGTTGTCTTCTCCTCTTTTTTCTTGGGAATGTTCAAGTTGAACGCGTCCAAACCTCCCATGTGTGGTGGATCTTCATGAAGGTTTTGGTCGTAAATGAGCCATACGTAAAGGGATTCAACAGAACCCAGCGCTGGGCAGCCCGAACCAGAGGCCGAGTGCTGCGTGCCCCTGACTGGTTGGCGTATGCTACCGCGGTTCTGGAGGACGCAGGTATTCAAACCAGACTCTTCGATTTTCCTGCTATGGACTGGGAAAAGGACGATCTGAGAAGACTCGTCAAAACCGAAGCCCCCGATTTTGTTGTCCTGGATTCCACAACGCCGTCCATTTACTCGGACATTGACTGTGCCCGCATTTGCAAAGAAGAGAGCCGGGCTGCGGTCATTATGGTCGGGCCTCACGCCTCCGCGCTTCCCGAGGAGACGCTCAGACTCGCGGACGGGGCCGTTGATGTTGTCTGCATTGGGGAATATGACTACTCAGTGCTTGAAGCGGTAAAGGGTTTTACCAATCTCCGGGACGTCAGTGGCATCTGTTACTTCCAGGATGGGAAACCAACCGTTACCCAGCCCCGCCCGTTGATAGAAGATCTCGATATCTTGCCGTTCCCCGCGTGGCATCACCTCGATCTGATGAAATACTTCGACGGGTCAAAGCTCTATCCTTACATTGACATCTTTTCAGGCCGCGGTTGCCCGCACAAATGTATGTTTTGCCTCTGGCCGCAGGTGATGCACGGAAGGAAAATACGGCTCCGATCCCCGAACAGAGTGGTGGACGAGATCGAACACGATATCAAGTTGTGTCCTCAGGTGGTACGGGAGGAGAATTCTTCTTTGAAGACGACACATTCACCCTCGTCAAATCCAACGCTATGGGGATCTGCGAAGAGATTCTGAGGCGGGGCCTGGACATAACCTTTTCGGTCAATGCGCGGACTGACACTGCCGACGAAGAGTTGTTTCGGATCCTCAAAAGAGCCGGTTGCAGAGAACTGCTGGTCGGCTTCGAATCCGGAGACGGAGACATGCTGGCTCGCATGGATAAGAGGGAGACGCCGGAGCAGGCGCGGCGATTCATGGAGCTTGCTCGAAAAGCGGGTATCGATGTACATGGCTGCTTTGTCCTGGGACTGCCGGGCGAAACTGAAGAAACCATCCAAAGAACCATACAGTTTTCGCTCGATTTGGGGCTTCATACCGCCCAGTTTTCCGGTGCGGTTCCATTCCCCGGGACAAGGTATTTCGATTATTGCAAGGAACGCGGCTTACTGAAAACAGACCGATGGGACGCGTGGTTGGAAGACGGGGAACAGGCCGCGGTGATAGATTATCCGGGACTGAGCAAGGAGTGCATAAAGGAGGCCGTGGATCGCGGCCTAAAAAAGTTCTATTTTCGGCCGATGTACATGGTCAAGTTCTTACTAAGCACAAGGAGCAGATCGGACCTGTACCGGAAACTGCGCGGGGCCAAGAATTTCTTCTCGTACCTCTGGGCTGAGAAGCACAAGAAATGAAAGGCGATGGAAAGCAGGGGCGGGTTTCAAACTCAGCCCTACCGTCGTAAATTGATTAAGGAGACACCAGCTTAGGTGCAGCCGCGGAACAAGGATTAAAGGGTGACACAGAGCATTGCGCCTAAGATCTCGATTGTCATTCCGGTTCACAATTGCAAGGCTACAATAGCTAAGTGCCTGGATTCGCTCTCCCGCCTTGATCATCCCAGCTTTGAAGTAACCATCGTGGATGACGGCTCAACCGACAGTACGCCTGAGATTTGTGAGTCGTTTGCGGGAGTGAACGTCATCAGGCTGGAAAAGGGTGGACCCTCACGGGCAAGGAATAGAGGGATAAAATCGGCCCGCGGAGAATTTGTGGCATTTACCGACGGAGACTGCCTTGTAGACAAACGCTGGCTGCAGGAACTGGAGAAAGGCTTCACAGGGCCGCTGATTGCCGGAGTTGGCGGCGATCAGAAAAGCCCTGAGGATGATACCGAAGTGGGGAAGCGGATTCAGCGATTTCTGAAGACCATTGGCTTTGTGACGGGGTACATCAAAACCGATGCGGCTATGAAGGAGACCGAACACAATCCGTCGTGTAACTCCATGTATCGGAAGGGCGTGCTGAAGCAGGTCGGCTGCTTCGATGAAGCCTTGTGGCCGGGGGAGGACGTGGAGTTGGACCTGAAAATAACGACTCTGGGCCAATCGCTGATCTACAATCCCCGCGCTGTGGTCTTCCACTACCGGCCCAAGAATTATGCCGATTTTAGCCGCATGATGCTCCGGTACGGGGCCTGCCAGTGGTATCTGGTGAGGAAATACGGGTTTTTTCGCCGAATACAGTACAGTTCCGGTGATTGCGGTCCTTGGGTTGGGATTCCTGATTGCGGCCCTAGCGTGGGCGCCTATTATTTGGCCGATAGTTCTCTTGCCGCTGCCTCTTCTGTTCGGCTGGTTCTATATCAAGACCCTCAGTATCAAAACCGCCTTCCAATTCACATATCTAATGGTGATTACCGTGATAAGCTGGCATTGGGGATTCTTCACAGGCTGGGCACGGTTTCGACAGCCTCGGAGAGAGAGCCTCGAATAATGCCAGTGCTTTGTCACAGGACCCGCAAGCACCGGTCATTCGAGCAGCAAGCCAACATTGGTCATGAGAGGCGATCAACCATGCTAAAAGGATTCTCATAGTGTCTTTCAGAAGTCACGCTGGGTCGCCCGCCCGCTTGTCGCCTTTGTCAGGCAAGTTCTGACCGCTTTAAGCTCCCGTTTTACTTCAGCAAACGCAATTTCCTCGAGTTCAATCCGCTCGCGAATGATGCGTGTAAGCCACTCCTCGAGCCCACTTTCCCTATGGAGTTTTGCCAGAAAAGTGGCCCTTGCTGCGAGCTGGGCAGGAATGGACAAAGAAGCTTCCTTGGCCTTTTCGACCTGAATCGGCTCTTCCCATGCCGAATCGTCGTCGACTTCTGCCACTACCATCCTATCGATTTCCTCTTCCGAAGGTTTCCTTCTCGTGGTTTTACTCGTTGCTGTCATATCGGCCACTGATTTCAGCTACTGTTTTATCTGTCCAAAGAGATCTTTGCCACTTCGTGTAATCAAATGGTTCCCGTATTGCAAGAGAGATGAACCTTTCGGCGTCAACTTCACCACGAGCCCCCAGGAGCACTTGGAGCCCCTTCATTATTATTTCAGTGTCTGTAATAATCCGAATTCCTTTCGAATAAAAGAAATTGGGTCGGTGATCTTCATTTCGGCAATTCCGAAAAGCGCCACGCCGAACTCCTCGTTCGAAGCGAACGAGTCCCTATGCGGGCACATCCGTCTTACAATTGGAGTAAACGAACTCCGGGTCAAGATCGACCCCGCAGTCCCATTCAATCGTGTCGAACGCAATCCGGACTCGGCTGAATGTCTCATAGTCTTTGATTCGTCTAAACACGCCAAAATTAAGAATAGGCTTCATGTCAAGGACACCATGCTCGCCATTATCAAAGACAACCGAGAGGGTATAATCATGATTCGGGACAACTTCCTTTACAGATGGATGCACTGCCTTACTCCCTTACTGAAGCGGTTGAATCCGAAACGGTTCTTCTCCGTTGATCAACAGACGCCAGTTGGCCATCAGTTCTTCCTTGTGAAGTTCGGCCCATGCGAGCACTAGCAGGTAGGTCGGGCCGTGCCCGACGCAATCGGCGGCCACGGGCCGCCCTACAGGCCGCTGGTCTATTCGGTAATTAGCCACTCTGTGATCCAAACTCTTCTTTGATTCGTTCTGCTAGAAAGACTTTCAGTAAGGATTGGTACGGAACGTCCCTTTTATTTGCCAGCATTTTCAAATCATCAAGCATAGACTCGGGGAGCCTGATGGAAATTGTCTTAGTGGATGGCTTCAAGTTGGGAAACGATAACCGCTTTGCTTTTCCCCATTCGAGATACGCAGTAGAGTCTTGGTTTGACCAGAAGTCCCGTTCTTGGTCTTCACTTTTGAACATCGGAATCTTCTTTTTCATTATACTATCCCTCTCTCTGTCCGATTCATGTCTCGGGCTGAAATTACACGGATCAGGGCGCCTCGGATTGTGAATACCACGAAAAGCTTTCTCTCCCTGTCGGATTGGCCCAACGCGTAGTATCTCGCTTCCGTCCTGTGAATGCTCTTGATCTTCTGCAACTACAAGCGGACGATTGAAAAAGACCTCCTCACACTCCGAGCGAGCCACTCTATGCTTGGTCCAATTCTTCTCAGAATTTCCCTCGTCCCATTCAAATCCGTTGAGGGTGGAGAGTTGCTTGAAATCCACGGTCCCCGAACCTTCTCCTTTTTGGCCGACTTTCATTATATGTATATAATCATTGCATACAAAATTCAAGGTCTCGATTACTTCTTGCGGCCAATGGTAGGCTCGACTATAGTAAAGAATTGAGTTTTTGGAATTCCGATGACCCGGAAGTTGAAAGGGAGAGTTGTTCATGGAAGCCCTGGGAATTTGTTTGGGAGCCTCCACGCTTGGTATGGTCCGTCTGCGCAGGGACGGCAACAAATAGATGTAATTGACGCCTCTACGATCACTCATGAGGGTAACCCCAGAAAGACCCTGCTCGAAGCATTGAACAGGTTCCTCAAGTGCGCAACATCCCCATTGCAGTCACTGGCCGCAAATTCATTAATTTTATTCGGCCTTACTACCATTTCCGAGCCCGAGGCAGTCGAGAGGGCGGTCGCTCAGATATTGCCAAGGACGATCCCCATCGAGTGGTCGTGAGCGCGGGAGGAGAGACGTTCCTTGTCTATCACCTGGATGAAGACGGGAAAATCCAGGGAATTCAGACCGGCAACAAATGCGCTTCAGGCACGGGGGAATTCTTTCTGCAACAGATCGGTAGGATGAACTTGACCCTTGACGATGTGGCCAGGCTGGGGATCTCCGACCACCCACAAGGTTTCGGGAAGATGTTCAGTATTTTGCAAGAGCGACTGCACACACGCTCTGAATAAGGGTATCCCGAAGGCACAGGTAGTCGCGGGCCTGGCCAAGATGATGGCCGGCAAGGTGGTGGAATTGTTGAAGAAGCTTCCCAAGAAGTCTGTTCTTCTGGTCGGCGGTTCGTCACGCAATCAAACCATGATGCATTATCTGGCCCATGAGATTGAAGACCTATACGTCCCCGAAGAAGCGCCCTATTTTGAGGCCATGGGAGCCGCTTTATGGGCCCTGGACAATCCCACTGTCCCTTACACGGGCTCCGATGACGTTTATCAGAAGAAAAGCTCCGCGTTCAAATACCTTAAGCCGCTGTCCGAATTCCGGCACATGGTCCAGTTCGAAGATCGTCCCCGTGGGAAAGCCGAAGCCGGCGACCGCACCGTCTTGGGTCTGGACGTCGGGTCCACCACGACCAAAGGGGTGATCATGCGCTGCCGGGATAAGGCTATACTGGCAGCCGACTACCTTCGCACCGACGGAGACCCGGTCGCGGCCTCTCGGAAAGTCTACAGCAGCCTTGCCGAACAGATCGACGTTCCCATCAGTATCATAGGACTAGGAGTTACCGGATCAGGCAGGCAGATCTCCGGCCTCCATGCCATGACCGACGGCGTTATCAATGAGATCATCGCTCATGCCGCCGCGGCGGTGCACTTCGATCCCCAGGTGGATACCATTTTCGAGATTGGCGGCCAGGACGCCAAGTACACGTATATCACCAACGGAGTGCCCAGCGATTACGCGATGAACGAAGCGTGCAGCGCTGGGACGGGCTCATTTCTGGAGGAGTCCGCCAAGGAGAGCCTGGGGCTCAAAGTGACAGACATAGGTAAGGTGGCGTACACAGGTCTCAATCCACCAAACTTCAATGATCAATGTGCCGCGTTTATAGGTTCCGACATCAAGAACGCCGCGCAGGAAGGCATTCCGGTCAACGACATCGTCGCGGGGCTGGTGTATTCCATCTGTATGAACTACTCGAACCGGGTTAAGGGCAATCGTCCGGTAGGGAAAAAAGTCTTCATGCAGGGCGGGGTATGCTACAACGAGGCAATACCTGCGGCAATGGCCGCGCTTACGGGCAAGGAAATCATTGTCCCTCCGGAACCGGGCCTTATGGGCGCTTTCGGGGTCGCACTGGAAGTGGAACGTCGCATCGAAGTGGGCCTGATGAAAGAGGCTGCCTTCGACCTGAACCGTCTCGCTGAGCGTGATGTGACCTACAAGAAGCCGTTCATATGCGGCGGCGGCAAAGAAAAATGCGACCGGCGATGTGAAATTGCCCGGATTGAGATAGAGGAAAAGACGTACCCCTTCGGCGGCGCTTGTAACCGATACGTGAATCTTATCCGCCATTTGGAGTTCGACAAGCGTGCCCTCGACATGGTCGACCACCGCCAGAAAGTGACCTTTCGAGATCTCGCGGCCGACAACATTGTGGACGACCGGCCGACGATAGGCATGAACCGTTCATTTCTCGTGAATACCTATTTCCCCTTCTTCAATAGCTTCTTCAATTCGCTGGGATATCGACCGGTATTGCCCGACACGGTCGAACCGTCGGGCGTGGATCAACAAGGAGCCGCCTTCTGTTTCCCCGTAGAGATAGCTCACGGATTCATGGCGAACTTGCTCCGCAGGGATCCGGATTTGCTCTTTCTGCCTCACATCAGAGGTGTCCCCACCGACAATGACAACGCCAACACCTGTACGTGTGTCTTCGTGCAGGGGGAAGCTTTCTACCTGAAGAGTACGTTTGAGGGGACGCAGTCCAAGAAGGTGATTACCCCATACCTGGATCTGAGCGGAGGCTTCGAGCCTAGAACTGCGGACTTCCTCAAAGTTGCCTCGGAGTTGGGTTGCTCGCAAGCAGATGGATTGAGGGCCTTTAAGGCAGGCATGGCAGCGCAGGCTGCTTACAGAGAGGAGATGCGTGCTGCTGGGGCAAGAATACTGCAAGAGATTGAACAAGACCCTGAAGCGATGGCCATCGTGCTCTTCGGTCGGCCTTACAATGCCTTCGCAGGCGAGGCAAATAAAGGCATACCTGCGAAGTTTTCTTCCAGGGGTTATCGGATAATACCGTTTGACATGCTCCCTTACGAGGATCAGACCCTGGACGACTCGGACACCATGTACTGGTCCATGGGCCGGATGATCCTCAAGGCCGCGCGGTTCGTGAAGAATCATCCGAGACTGTTCGGGACCTATATCAGCAACTTCTCATGCGGTCCCGACTCTTTTATAGTCGGGTACTTCCGGGAAGAGATGGGCCGTAAGCCATCGCTAACCCTGGAACTCGACAGCCACACCGCTGACGCAGGGCTCGAAACACGCATCGAAGCTTTTCTCGACATTGTAAAGTATTACCTGGAGCTTGAAAGCAAGAAGCAGATCCCTGCTGTCCGGAAAGAGTTTCGGGTTGCAGTCACGGCAATCGCCGACGGGAAGCCGGTGATTGCAACGGCTGACGGGAGAAAGCTTCCCCTGAACGACCCCAGTGTCAGGATCGTTCTCCCGGCCATGGGACGCTTCGCGCATGAGGGCCTCGTTCAGACCTTCAAAAAGGTCGGGATCAATGCGCACGGCCTGCCACCAGCGGACGACGAAGTGCTCAAAATAGGCCGCGGAAACTCAACGTGCAAAGAGTGTCTGCCGCTTCAGACCACGGTGGGGTCGATGCTGAACTATTTTTGGCATGATAGGCCGGAAGGAGAGGTGACAGCCTATTTCATGCCCGGCGCGGGAGGGCCATGTCGTTTCGGCCAGTACAACGTCTTTTCCCGCCGTCTCATTGAACGGCACCGCATCCCGGACGCGGCCGTGCTTACACTCAATGCCGCCAACGGATACATGGGGTTGGGGGACCGGTTCACTCTGCCGGCATGGCGGGCCATTGTCATCGGGGATGTCATGTATGAAATCTGGTCCACGTTGATGGCCGCGGCAACGGATCGGAAATCAGCCATGGAGACCTTTTTCCGTGAGTGGGATTCTCTCGTGCAGGTCCTCCACAAGTCGTGGAAAGAGATCCGCCGTAGTATTCAATCCGCGGCTCAGGCTCTGGCGCGGATTCCTTTGAAAATGCCCTACGAAGAAATGCCCAAAATATCGCTCATCGGCGAAATCTACGTGCGCAACGATCCTATCTCGCTGCAGAAACTCGTTGAAAAGATGGCGGACCGGGGATTCATCGTACGGACCTCGCAGACCAGCGAATGGATCAAATATGTGGACTGGCTGATCAAGAATGGCATAGAAGGTCGGCCGGACATTCCATTCTGGATTCGGTACTTTGTGAAACGGCACTTTGACCGGAAGATTCGTGATCTCTTTGCTCCGTCAGGTCTGTTCTTCCATGAAACGCTCTACGTTGAAGACCTGATTCGTGCTGGAGAGAAGTTCGTTTCACCGATGTTGACGGGAGAGGCGATTCTGACGGTTGGCGCGGCATTGCACGAGATTCTCAATCCCGCGTGCGGGGTCATCTCCATCGGCCCGTTCGGCTGCATGCCGTCCCGCGTGGCTGAATCAATTCTTTCTGAAAAATTCACGACTTCTGAGAAGCTCGCACTTCTCTCCCAGACTGACGGGCACGCCGCCGGTTTCAAGTCTCTGTTGAAAAAGAATCAGAAACTCCCATTCTTGGCCATCGAAACCGATGGCAATGCGTTTCCGCAAATCATCGAGGCGAGGTTGGAGGCCTTTGCCCTCCAGTCCCGACGCCTGCACGAACGGATGATGGATGTAAAGGCGTAGAGTCGGCTGCAAGCATTATGACATTTTGAAAAATCTTCCGGGAAGGCCCTTTTTGCAAAATGGGCCTTTTCGGACACCACCTCAAAACTTCTAAAAACTGCCGGGTTTTCCCAATACGTCGGCCGGGCAAACCCATTTCCTTCCTATTTCAGCTCGGCCGCTAACATGCTTTGGAGGGGAGTCTGTATTGAGAGCTAAAACCGGATCCAACACTCGAGACAGGGGCAGATTGGCCGAACAAGTCGCGGCAGACCACCTGGCAGCGCGTGGCTACCGCATTGTGGAGAAGAACTTTACTTGCCGATTGGGAGAAATCGACATAATTGCGCAGCACACCGGAGATCTTGTATTTGTGGAAGTGCGTTCAAGGGGTTCGGCTTCAGCTCTAAACCCCGTTTTTTCAGTGGATCGGCAAAAGCAGAAAAGAATTATCCGGGCTGCGGAAGTCTATCTTGGCAAACATTACCGTGAGGCGCCGCCGGCACGCTTTGATGTGGCAATCGTCACCCTCGGTGAAGCGGTAGTCGTGGAAATCATCCGGGACGCATTCAACGCCGACTTCTTCTGAGCCATCAACCGGAGATCCGTGCGAAATGGCGATCCGCGATGTCACCTATCCGATGGCGCATCCGTGTCAGAATTGCACTTCCCCTCTCGCCTTCATTTCCAGCGGCAGCAGGCTGCTGTAAATAAACTCGTTCAGCCTGGCAAGCTCCCCGACCTCGCGACCCAAACGCACTACCGCGCCGTTTTGGGACGACAGTTCAGAAGGTCGCCCTTCCATGATGTCCCGTTGCATGGAAGCGGTCGTTTGTGGCGGCAGTCCGTCAATCACTGCCATGGTCGCACTGACCGCGTCGTCTTTCAGATCGATCTCGCGGGCCTTTGCCACTGCGGCTATCTCCTTCACAGCTTCTTCCAGCATGCGCCTGGTCTCAGGCAGTGTCCGCATGACGCCCGCAGGAGCGCGAGTCACCGCTCCAACTCCGCTCAACGAGGCTATGAAAAGGAATTTCCCCCACATGGCGGCATGTATGTCTGCCGGCATTTCCGCGGCCACCCCGGCCTGCGAAAAGGCATCGAGGAGTCGCTGCCCCCGGCTGCTGGGACTATTGTCCAATTCTCCGAACGCTACGTAGGGCTTCATTCCGCCATGTCTGATGTGTCCTGGACTCTCGATGAAGCTCACAATGTAGCACATACCGCCGAACACGTGTTCCATGCCCAGAATTGCTGCCAGCGCCGAAGGGGCTTCAACGCCATTTTGAAGCGGGTACCACAAAGGTTTCCGGCCCCATCAGAGGGCGCATCGCCTCCGCAGCCTGCCCTACCTGCCAGGCCTTGACCCCCAATATGACTGCATCGACCGGTCCCACTTCCCGAGGATCCTCGACAGCCTGGCACGGGAAAACGGTGAAATCACCATCCGGGCTATCCACACGGAGACCTTTGGAGCGGAGCGCCTTGAGATGTTCACCGCGAGCGATAAAAAAGACGTCTTCCCCGGCTCGCGCGAGGCGACCCCCAAAGTAGCCTCCCACGCCACCGGTTCCAAAGACCGCGATCCGCATCAGATCCTCCTATTTAAGGGGTTCAAAGAGATGATTGAGTAGCCATTTAGTTACGCGGGACTACTGTTGGTACGCCCCTTTGGGGCTCAGAATCCTCTCTTCCCCGGCGTAAGTGAATGCTTCCATGAAAGGTGGCTTTCCTCATGCCGTGGCGCCGAATCGGCCCCACCACTTCGGTGTTCGGCCTAGTCTTCTTCCATGGCCTCCGCAAGTACCACAAGCCTGTCGCACATCTTGGCTATGTATTCAGTAACTGCAGTAATGGAATCCAGAATGTCCAGATAAAGCGAAGAGGCTTGAGGTGCGCTGAATCCACGCTCAAGGCGCTCCCAGTGCGCCAGCCTGGCATCTTGAAGCGCTTGGCTCAGGTTCCTGCCATCAGCCAGGATACGATCTACGAGGTATTTATTGGTGGTCACGAAGGCATCACGAAGGTTGACAAACATGTCTACCAAAAGTGCGAAGATCTGATCGAGTTCAGCATGGGCCTTGTCACCAAACGGGATTCCGTCTCGGGACTTAATTCGACAGCATTTCAGAATGTTTTCCAGTAAATCTCCTACTCTTTCCAGCCGGAACGGGAAACGGATGACATCACTGAGCCGCACAGTCTTCACGTCGGCGGATATCAAAGCCCTGGTCAACACGTTTTCCTGCTCATGGACCTCCTTTGCCAGGGCCTCGCACGCGTCCATCTGTGCCAGGGATCCACTAACTACGGCTTTTGAGAGTAAGCGGGTCATCTCAAGGATTTTACTGATCATTATCAGCAAGCCCTCTTGCAGGGCGACGCTCTCGGAAAAGGGCTTTTCGTGGAGTTCTTCTAGCCTTAGAGCTTCGAAATCGAGCTTTGGGCTGATCATCCGAAAGGGGTTCACAACTATGCGATGGTCTTTCATTCTCAATCACCTCCTGATGCCGTGCTGAATTTTGGGAAAGCAAGAGCTGTGCCACGACTGTCTGCAGACTCGAGGCTGTAGCAAGGGCCGAATTCTACATTTGTCCTCTAAGCCCGACGTCGCGCCCCGGAAGCGGCTCAAACAATTGTCAGGATTTTTCACGATTTGTAAAGGATGATTTTACCGGTTGCAGCCAGGGGCGTTCTCAGTTTCAATTGCTATATTAATATATTGACACCAAAACATATTTTTTCGTGGCATGATAGATTCTTATGTATTATCATTATTACATCATATATTCGCAAACATTGACACATTGACCTGTTTTGGCCCATCGAGAATAATTATGCTCGTAACCGTTCAACGGTCAATGAGTCCCGCGATCTGCGTGGGATCACCGTCCCGCGAGACGCGGGATACGCCGAGAGCGCAGAGAGAAAAAATGGTTTCTACAAGCCCACATCAGCCGCGGGGGCACGCAGTCAGACCGGCATTATCTTCAGTGCCAGAGAAGGGAATGCCTTGCTTCTCACTTGGGAGAAAGGCGCAGAAAACAGAACTCTCTGCGATCTCGGCGGTGAACCGTTACGGTGGTGTTTCATGACCAGACCGAAACTGAAAATCAGCGCTGAGACCGCCGCGGAAGATCTCAGGTCAGGGATGAGCGACTCGGATATGATGCAAAAGTATAGATTGTCGCCCAAGGGCCTGGTCAGTCTTTTCAAGAAACTGCTTGAGGCGGGAATCGTCGATCAAGGGGAGATAGATCGGCGCATGAATGCGCTGGAAACGACCATCGAGCTGGACATTGACAAATTTCCCTTTGAAATTGCGCAGGACACGGTCCGTGGCAAACTCAAGTGGAGCTTCAAAACAGGTGGTTGGGTATTCTCCTCGCCCGTGTTGTGGAGTGGCGCAGTCTATTTCGGCAGTTGGGACGGGAATCTTTACTGTTTGGACCTGAAAACCGGCCATTCCAAATGGACCTTCAAGGCGGTCGACGTGGTTCGGTCATCTCCTGTCATCTGGGATGATATCGTTTACGTAGGAAGTTGGGACCATCATATATATGCCGTCAACGCGGTCACCGGCATGCAAATATGGACCTTCAAAACCGGCCAAGAAGTCTGGTCATCGCCCGCTGTCTCCGACGGGATAGTCTATATCGGAAGCACAGACGGCATCCTTTATGCCGTAGATGCGCGGCAAGGGCGGCTGAAATGGCGATTCAAGAGTCAAGGCCTGGCGTTCAACTGGGTTGAATCTTCACCCGTTGTGGCGGATGGTACCGTCTATTTCGGCACTCACGGAGGGGATCTTTACGCGGTGCATTCCCAAACCGGCGAGGAGATGTGGAGGTTTACTGCCGGCGATTCTATTGATTCCTCTCCCACCGTATCCGAAGGACTGATTTTGTTCGGGAGCAACGATTCCAATTTGTATGCGGTGGACATCAAGAACGCGGCAGGAACGATGGCGCTTCAAGACCGCAAACGCAGTGTATTCGTCACCTCTGGTCGCCGGCGCTGCGGTTTATTTCGGGAGCGCCGATGGGCATCTCTACGCTCTCGAGAGTCAGACAGGACGCGAGCTATGGAGATTCAAGACCGGAGATGCCATATTCTCTTCCCCCACATTGTCCGGCGGCGCCGTATATTTCGGCAGTTCCGATCATCACCTCTATTGCGTGGATGCTGAGGCCGGTACGCTGCGGTGGAGTTTTGAAACAGACGGGCCTGTGTCATCTTCCCCCGCTGTTGCCCATGGTATAGTCTACTTCGGCAGCAATGACGGCAAATTCTACGCGGTAACAGAGGGTAGGTAGTGCTGCTCCCCGCCGCAGGCCGTGAGCCTGAGAAACGCCATCTGGAATTGACGGTCGGCCCGATTTCCAAGACCGAGAATATACGTAGTTCCGGGAGAACACGGTTGCCCCGAAAATTGGTGACAATTGTTCTGCTGAGTCTGTTGCTTGGCGTTCATTTTTGCCTATGGCAGCCCGACGCCCCTTGATGCGGATACAGCAGGGGAGAAGTTCGCGCCTGCCTCGGGCATCGAGATCTATGAAGACAAGACCGGCTCAGAAACCATTGACACTGTACGGTCGAAAACATTCCATCCGAGCGAGCGGCCAGGTACCTAACTTTGGCCACACCGGATCCGCTTATTGGATCAGGCTATTCGAGGAAAATCCTAGTTCACAGCCGGAAACCTTCTATCTCCTGATTGACAATCCTTGGCTTGATTTAGTTGATTTTTTTGTGCGATCGGGGGGAGAGACCAATTTTGAGCGATATCGAGCCGGCGCCCTTGTCTCATCCGGCGACAAGGCTTTCGGGGATCGTGGTCCTGTCCTTCGACTTCAATTTGCGCCTCGGGAAACAAAGACGATTTTCGTGCGGGTTCAATCGAAAACCTCCGTCAGAATCCCTCTCTACCTTTTGAGCGAAAATGCCTACCGACGCGGCAAACTTGAAACAGTTTCCCTGCTGGGCGTCTTCTATGGAATTCTGGGATTTCTGATCATTTATAATGTGTTCGCATGGTCCATCCTGAAGCAGAGCGCTTACATTTACTACATCCTGCTCCTTATTTTGATCTGCATTTTTCAATTAGCCTGGGACGGCCTAATTCCTCGCATCTCAGTATTCTCGCGTCCCGAAAATCTATTGCATCTCTTCACGTCGGCCTTCGCATTGGCGCGTGTTTGCAACATACTATTTGTATCTTCATTTATGGATGCGAGGCGCAAGTACCCTTTTATGTACAGGCTTCTCGACATTCTGCTGGTAGTTTCAGTCGCCCTGGTTATTCTCTACCTTGTCAACTTTTATACGGGCAACTACCTTATGATAGCATTCGCTCCAATTCTTGCGTGCGCTCTTACCGCGATGCTTGGATTGATGTGGTATACGGGTGAAACTCATGCTCGCTACTTGTTCCTGGCTCATGCACCGTTTCCGGTCGTAGCCATTGTCGTTGCCGGCCTCCTGGTAGGCTTCGTGCCGTACAATCCAGTCCTGGCCCAATTATTCAAGGCTGCGTATCTCTGGCAAGGGATCTTCTTCTCATTGGCTCTGGCCGATAAGTTTGCAGTAATGCAACGAAACTTCAGGAACATCCTTGAAACCACGGTTGCAGAGCGGTCAGCAGAGCTTGTGGCGGCCAATGAGAATCTGCAACTTGAGATTCAAGAGCGTGAGCGCACCGGGGAACAACTCAGGCAGGCGAAAGAAGCGGCCGAATCCGGGGCTCGAGCAAAGACCGAGTTCCTTGCCAACATGAGCCACGAAATCAGAACGCCCCTCAACGCTATTTTGGGAATGATAGACCTATTACTGGATTCGGGTCTGAACCAGCATCAGGCCGAGCGTGCCAGGGTGCTCAAGCATGCCGCAGATATTTTGCTTGCCCTGCTGAATGATGTCCTGGACTTGTCCAAGATAGAGTCAGGCAAACTCGATCTCGAAGAGATGGATTTTGATACAAGATCTGTCTTCTCGACGACCGAGGCTATATTGGCGGTCAAGGCGGATGACAAGAATTTGGCTCTGAGTTTTTCTACAAGCGATGCCGTTCCACACTATCTCAGAGGTGGACGCGAATCGACTTAGACAGATACTGCTCAACCTCGGCAATAATGCCATAAAGTTCACGGATCAAGGCACAATATCATTTCGCGTCGACCTGCTAGATGAGTTGAATGGTGAAGTGGTGCTCCACTTCGCAGTATCGGATACTGGAATCGGCATACCGCCGGATAAGTTGAATTCAGTGTTTGATCGTTTTTCACAAGCGGATTCCTCTACAATCAGAAGGTATGGTGGTACGGGGCTCGGGCTGGCGATTTCTTCTCAGCTTTCAAAAGCGATGGGCGGAGATATGTGGGCAGAGAGCCAACCGGGAAGCGGCAGCACGTTTCACTTTACAGTGCGTTTCAGAACAAGTGATTCCATTGACGGAGCGGATGGATCTACAACGCAAGAACTGGTGGCCATGACCGATCTCTCCGGGATGAAAGTTCTCCTGGCCGAGGACAACATCTTTAATCAGGCCGTGGCCGTTGAGGTCTTGAAGAAACTCGGATGTGACGTAGAAGTTGCTTCAACAGGAAAAGAAGCTGTCGAAGCCTTTGCCTCGCGCAAATTCGATATCATTTTGATGGATCTGCAAATGCCGGAAATAGATGGATATGAGGCGACACGAATCATCAGGGCGACAGAGTCCTCCACCAGAATCCCTATTATTGCTCAAACAGCTCATGCCTTCACTGAAGATAGAGAACGATGCATAGAAGTGGGGATGGACGAGTTTATTTCCAAACCCGTCACAACCTCTGAATTGCTGAAAGCGTTGGCACGCTTTGCACCTGCCCGCGAGCATGACGAGGGCTTGTATAGAAGCCCATCGAAGCCGGCAGAAAAGGCGCGTGCGGAAAATTTCGACCCGAGCGCACTGCTGGCTCGTTTGGAAGGAGATGCAGAGGCATTCCAGGAACTCAGCCAACTTTTTCTTGAAAGTGTAACGCTCCAGATTAAGGCGCTGCGCAGCGCCTTGGAATATCCGGACCTTGCCCAGGTTGCTCGAAGCTGCCACACGATAAAGGGAGCTTGCGCCAATTTCGGAGCAAACCTTATGCAGGGGATCGCCTCGGAAATGGAGGTTTCGTCAGAGGCCGGTGATCTCGCTAAAGTGACTAACCTCCTCGATAAACTTGAAAAAGAATTTGCATCAATGAGAGAGATCGTGGAGTCTTAGTCGTTCATCGGGCATCCGGCGACCGCACGTCTCGCAGGGTAGCGCCGGCGTCCCTGCCGGCAAACCATGAACGACCGGCACGGAGGCCGGTCCTACCGCGTGACGCTGTGGGAACTGGGCTTTGACGGAGTCTTAAATGAGGATGAGACAATTGTGGATTGAACAGCCGCTTGGCAAGCTTGAAAAAGTCTACCGGCAGCATTTTCTCGAGTTCGACAAAAAAATATCCACGATAGCGATTATTATCTGGGTGATTGCAAACGCTGCCTTCGTTTATTCGGATTACGTCTTATTCGGAACCAGTCGGCAATTCTGGCTGCTAGCCGTCGGCAGAGCCGCTATTAACGTCTGGGGCATGGTGGTGGTTCTTGTTTTCAAGAAAGTAAAGCAAGCCACCACTTATGACTGGCTCATCTTCAGCTTTATGCTGGGGGGAGCCTTAATGTTTCTCTACTCTAACAGCACTCGACCGCCTTCATTCGCAGGGCCTGCGATGACAAATGCCCTAGCGATATTGAGCGCCTACCTTATTTTCCAGACCAGGGTGACCTTTCGCATTCTTGCAAACATGGTTCTATCGTTAGGCGTGCTTTTAATCTTGTTCGCGCCAGTTCGGAGCCAGCCCCCTGGACGAACGTTTTGATCCTGTCGCTGATCATCTCAAATGCACTTGGAATTCCCGTCGCTGTGCACCTTAGCAATTTGAGAAGAGCAGAGTTCATGTCTCAGCAAGATCTAAGAAGGGAGATTGCCCAACGCAAGAGGGCGGAAGAGGCTCTCAAACAGGCTAAAGAAGCGGCCGAATCCGCCACACGTGCGAAAGATGAATTCCTGGCCAACATGAGCCACGAAATCAGGACGCCCCTGAACGCGGTGTTGGGGATGATCGGACTTCTCCTGGACTCGGAGCTACCTCCTCATCAGAGACAGCGCGCTCACATCGTTAAGTCCGCAGCGGAAGCGCTGCGTGCTTTACTCAATGACATTCTCGATTTCTCCAAGATCGAGGCGGGCAAACTGGAGATTGGAAGAGATTGATTTCAATATCAGGTCTATCTTGTCGAGTGCGATAAGTTTGCTGGAGGTGAGAGGAGAAGAAAAGAACCTGGCTCTAAGGTATGAGGTAAGCGATACAGTCCCGCAAGTGCTTCGAGGCGATCCGAATCGTCTTCGGCAAATACTGCTCAACCTGGGCAACAATGCCATCAAATTCACGCATGAAGGTGAAATATTCATTCGAGTGGAGTTGCAGGAACAAAGAGACGGCGAGGTGATACTCCACGTCATGGTTGCAGACACTGGGATCGGTATTCCCGCGGACAAGATGCATTCAATATTTGATCGTTTTCTGCAAGCAGATTCGTCTACAACCAGAAAATACGGCGGCACGGGACTCGGCCTGGCCATTGCCGCGCAACTGTCCAAGACGATGGGTGGAGATATATGGGTGGAGAGTGAACTGGGAAAAGGTAGCACGTTTCACTTCACGGTACGCTTCAAAGCAGGTGATTCTGTTAAACGAGCAGAGGAGTCAACAACTCAAGAGTTGATGGCCATGACCGATCTCTCCGGGATGAGAGTTCTCTTGGTCGAGGACAACATATTTAATCAGGCTGTGGCGGTTGAGGTCTTGAAGAAACTGGGATGTGAGGTCGAGGTTGCTTCAAACGGGAGAGCGGCTGTCGAAGCCTTTGAGGCCCGCCAGTTTGATATGATTTTGATGGACCTGCAAATGCCGGAAATGGATGGATATGAGGCGACGCGAATTGTCAGAGCGAAAGAGACTGCTACCAGAATCCCTATTATTGCCCAAACGGCCCACGCCTTCGCTGAAGATAGAAAACGATGCATGGAAACGGGGATGGACGGTTTTATTACGAAACCAATCGCGACCTCTGAATTACTGAAAGCTCTGGTGCGCTTTTCTCCATCACGCAAGAATAAGGAGCGCTTATCTGAAAGCCAATCGCGACCGGCAGAAAAAAGTACTGTACCGAAACTTTTGACCCGAGCGGACTCTTGGCTCGCGTCGATGGGGATACGGAGGCATTTCGAGACCTCAGCCAGCTTTTCTTTCAAAGTGTGTTGCTGCAAATCACAGCGCTACGCAGTGCCCTGGAAGAGAACAATTGCACAGAAATTGCTCGAAGCTGTCACACTATAAAGGGAGCTTGCGCAAATTTCGGCGCAAAGCTAATGGAAGGGATCGCTTTGAAAATGGAAGTTGCAGCAAAGGCCGGTGATCTTGGGACGGCGACCGATCTCATCGATAAACTTGAAAAAGAATTTGCGACAATGAGGGAGGTCGTGGAGTAACTCCTCAGTTAAGTGGGACAATCGCTGAACCTGTGTCATTGCCAGGAGTGATCGGTGGGACAGGCTTTCAGCTCATAGGCGTCAAAATAAGCTTTTGTCCCGGA
The DNA here is from genome assembly GCA_963828085.1 of uncultured delta proteobacterium. Taxonomy (GTDB): domain Bacteria; phylum Desulfobacterota; class Desulfomonilia; order Desulfomonilales; family Desulfomonilaceae; genus CAWBBA01. Next base: position 43,864 of record CAWHDO010000034.1, on the reverse strand, counting down.
GGGACATCCCGATAGTAGCCCGGCGATTTATCGCCGGGAATGAACGGCCAAGAAAGCCTGCCTCGTCCCCGAGGGGCGCCCGAAGGGTTCATCCTTTGGGCGCCCCTCGGGGACGAAGACCTGAATCATTGGTCATCGGTTACCCGGCAATGAAGAAACTGTCTCTAATCTCGTGGAATGAGTGAGATCGTAGCACGAATACCCTCACCCTGTGTCCCTCTCCCAAAGGGCGAGGGAACTATAAGCCGCTCTGCAAGGACTCCCTCTCCCTCTGGGAGAGGGTTGGGGTGAGGGCAATAAAGTCCCTGCCGGCCACATTTCAGTTGGACGGCAGAGTTGGCTCTGAGCGAATTGGGCTTTGACGGAATTTGACCGCGAGGAATGTCGGATGAAAATCCTGATAGCTGAAGACGAGCCCATGAGCCGAAAAATGCTGGAAAAGCTGCTGGTGAAATGGGGCTACGAAACACTTTCCGTGGAGGACGGCAACAAGGCATGGAGGGCGCTACAAGCCGAAGATGGCCCACAACTGGCGCTCCTCGACTGGATGATGCCGGGAATGGACGGAGTGGAAGTCGCTCGCAAGGTGCGAGCAGATTTGTCCATGCGTGATCGGTACATTTATATCATTTTAATTACCCAGAAAGGATCGAAAGAGGACATTGTCACCGGAATCGGCGCGGGTTCGGATGATTATATAGTGAAACCTTTTGATCCGCAGGAGCTTCTGGTTCGCATAAGGGCGGGACAAAAACTCTTGGAGCTCCAAACGTGGTTGACGGCTGCAAAAGCCGACCTCGAAGCGGCCAATTCGGATCTCCAACGTGAAATAGGGGTTCGCAAGACCGCAGAACGGCAACTGATGCTAGCTCACGATGAGCTTGAAAAGAGAGTGGTTGAACGAACTTTGCAACTCGCGGAATCAAACGAAAAACTTCGGGGCGAGATCGAGGAGCGAAAAAGAGCCGAAGAAATCGCCCGAGAAAGCGAAGCGCGTTTGAGGACTTTTTTCAACACGGCGCCGGACTGCATCTTCATCAAAGATCTCTCTCTCAAGTACTCGGTCATCAACCCGTCCATGGAGAACCTTTTCGAATTGCCCGCTTCCCGCATTCTCGGCAAGACCGACGAAGACCTGTACGACTCGGAAGCGGCACGCCACCTACGTGAAATCGATTCCCGAGTCATTAGCGGGGAAACTATCGAAGAAGAAACACACCCGTACGGTCAACGGGACTGCTTTTACATTCCTGGACGTCAGAGCGCCCATGCGCAACCCCGGCGGAAAAATAGTGGGCATTTGCGGTATTTCTCGCAACATTACGGAGCGAAAAAATGTCACGTTTTCTCTGAAGCCCACGATGGAAGGTTATATCTCCCCGGTTATGTCTTCAGTTTTGAGTTCAGCGCATGTTGCAGCCCAGACGGACACGGTGGTCCTACTCACGGGCGAAAGCGGGACCGGTAAAGATCATTTGGCTCTGCACATCCACGACAATTCGCGACGCTCAAGCGGCCCTTTTTATTCTATCAATTGCGCGGCCCTGCCTGCGGAACTAGCCGAATCCGAACTCTTCGGCCATGAGTCGGGCGCATTCACCGGAGCGACCCGCCGAAAGCGAGGAATGGTGGAATTGGCTGAAGGCGGAACCCTGTTGCTGAACGAGATAGGAGAACTATCACTGCCTCTTCAGGCCAAACTCCTCACTTTTCTGGACACGTTCACATTTATTCGAGTAGGCGGTGAAAAGACTATTGAAGTCCACGCCAGGTTGATCGCCGCAACCAATAGAGAATTGGCCAAGGATGTAGCTGAAGGGCGCTTCCGCAAAGATCTCTTCTACCGCCTCAACGTCTTTTCCATCACGCTGCCGCCATTGCGGGAGAGGATCGAAGACATCCCGGTACTCGTTCATGCTCTTATGGCACCACTCGCAGAAAAGGTCGGGCTCCGGAAGTTGCCCGTTGTTGATGCGGAAGGCGCGGAATTGCTGAAAAGTTATCACTGGCCCGGAAACATCCGAGAATTAAAGAATGTTATCGAACGCTGCCTGATTCTCGGTGACGGACACCTCATAACGGCGAGTCAGATAGCTCTGGGCTTGCAGCATCAAGGCGAGGAAAACGAGGTTGAGCCTTCATACACTGTACGGCTGTCAGAAGGGGGCTCACTGCACGCAATCCTGCTCGAAGCCAAGAAATTTCTGTTGACCGAAGGGCTCCGCCGCTCAGGCGGCAATGTCGGTGAGGCAGCCCGCCTACTGGGTGTCTCTCGGGACTCATTTTTTCATCAGAGAAAATCTCTCGGGATTGATCCGTGAATGTGGCTCCCGAATTCGTTGCTCATACGTGAACCACACGCATTTTGCCTTGTTGCTAACCGACTGCATGGACAAGGTTTTTCTGCGATGGGACTATTGTTTAGCCTCGGCAATACGTTAAGATCACGTATTGCATGATCGATCCTGCCCCGGTTTGCTAGCCCTCTTCGACTCTTGAGATCCAGCAACTCTCCTTATTTCACAGGTTTAACCGAATAGTGGGTCGTTGTCTTGTTTTGGCATGCCCCTTGCTTAATCTGGTTATGCCAATGCCAAAAAAAATCGGCAACCACTATCGGCAAGTCAGCCTCGGAGATAGTCTCGATGAAACGGAAGATAAGCGCCAAGAAATTCCTCAAAGATGTTCGCGCCGGTTTGACCGATGACCAACTTATGGAAAAGTATAGAATAACGTCTGTGATCCTACAGTATGTATTTAGGAAGCTGATCCAATCAGGCTTAATGACTCAATTTGAATTTTACGCAAGATCCAGGCTGAGGGAAAGTGACCTATTCGCAGCTTTTTCTGCGGAATCCGATGGCTATTTGCGATGTCCCGATTGCGGTCAGCGTCTGCCGGATGACGGAGGTGAATGCCCGACCTGCGAAAGCATGAATTTGACGGTAAAGAGCTTGCTGCCTACTGACATACTTGATCATCCAGGAGAGAGAATTTCAGATTTTCCGAAATCGCGGATGGAGATCGTCAACAAAAAAACCAAGCTCAATGAATCGGATGACGTTGACGAGACTTTATGCGTGAGAGAAACTCTGGGGAGATTCGGTCGATGCAAATTTTGATCGCTGACGACGACATCTTTCTGCGGAAAACTTTGGAGACAGCCTTAAGTAAATGGGGCTATGACGTGGTGTCAGTGCCTAAGGGCGATGAAGCGCTTCAACTCCTTAGTACGAGCGGCAGTCCACGATTAGCCATCCTCGACTGGATGATGCCGGGAATGTGTGGTCCCGATATCGTCCGCGAGGTCAGGAAGTTGGGCAAGAAAGAGTACGTCTACATCATCCTGTTGACCGGAAAAGGAGAGGCAAACGATCTGCTACAGGGACTGGAGGCCGGCGCAGACGACTATATGGTTAAGCCCTTTGAGCCCAATGAACTCCGGGCTCGTATCAGATGCGGCCAAAGGATTGTCGAACTTCAGGCCGACCTGATTGAGGCAAAAGCCCGCCAAGAAACAATTAATCAAGACCTGCAGAAGGAAATGCGAGAACGGGAACGTGTGGAGAAGCTCATTGTCGCTGCGAAGCAAGAATGGGAGCGGACCTTCGACACGATGCCGGACATGATAGCGATTCTGGACCGCCATCATCGGATAGTACGCCTCAACAAATCTATGGCAAACAAAATGGGGGTTCATCCAAGAGAGGCCATCGGAAAGCACTGCTACAACGTTTGGCACGGAACCGATGCTCCTCCCGTACTGCCCGTCGGTTGCTATGATGCTTGAGCCAAGGGAACAATCGGTTGAAATATTTGAAGAGAGACTTAGGAGCTACTTCATGGTTTCAGTCACACCGCTGTATGACGAAACCGGGCAGGTGACAGGCTGCGTGCATGTCGCTCGAGACGTGACCGAAAAGAAGGAGTTAGAACAGAAACTTGTGAATTTGGCCTCCAACGATTCTCTCACCGGCCTACCGAACCGCCGACATCTGCTTCACACTCTCGATTTCCTGCATGAAAACGCCAAGCGTTACGGAACCCCTCTCAGTCTCGGCATTCTGGACATAGATAACTTCAAGGAGGTGAATGACGAGTACGGGCACCGGGCCGGCGACCAGGTGTTGAGAAAGTTTGGAGACGTCATGAGGCAGCAGCTCCGTGGTGGTGACTTTGCTGGGCGGTACGGCGGAGATGAGTTCATCGTAGCGTTCCCGCACACGCCGGCGAGCGGCGCGGCCGAGTCTGTGGAACGAATACGATCTGTCTTCGAGCAAGCCACTTTTCAGGAAGATTCAGAGTCTTACCGAGTAAGTTGTACTGTCGGCATTGCGGAATTTGCCCCGGGGCAAGAGACTGTCGACGACATGATTCATGAGGCGGATATGGCTCTGTATGAAGCCAAGAAACAGGGTCGAAATCGTGTGGTGATTCACGAGGTCAGCACTCCCCGTATCAGAAGACTCAGATTGCACGGCACATTGTGATCAATTCTCAGAATGCAAGGTTGGGTCTCGGACTGTATAAACTGTCTCAAAATTCGCAGACCTACCAGACCCATAGCACGATGCGTCGGTAGGGGCGGGTTTCATGCCTGCCCATCTTCGGCTCGCCCGATGCAGGGCGGGCATGAAACCCGCCCCTACCAGAACTCTCTGCAATTATAGCAGAAACGCCACATATCATACCGTTTGGTGTCTAGTGAGACTACATCGTTATCATGTCACGATTTAGCAACCTCCAATGGTTTTGAGACACTTTCTGTAGGCCGTGGCTAGTGTAGCGTCTCAATGATCAGTATACACCCGTAGGTCAGGCTTGCCGTGCTCGCCACGGGAATTCGCAAAATGGCGGACAAGGGCCGCCCTACGGCCTGCCTTAACAATCTTATCTCGCCGAACCCTCGCTGGGCCAGCTCATCAACCGGGTTTGCGCACTATCTCAGCAATCGAGAACCACTCCCTGGGATCCGAGTGCCATCCGGCAATCATCATGCCTGCCTCTTCGATCATCTTTTCCGCTGTAGCCCGGCTAAACTTGCGGCATATCTCGGTTCTTATCGTTTCTCCCTTATCCAGCCTTACGCGAAAGCCGAGATCTCGAATGTGGACGGCGAGCCGGCAATTGGTTCGCAGGTGCATCTCTACTCGCTCGCTGTGCGGATCAAAAAAAGATACGTGTTCGAAATCATTCAAATCAAATGTGGCGCCCAGTTCACGGTTCAATACCAGTAGAATATTTTTATTGAATCCTGCGGTTATCTGTTGGGCATCATTGTCACGCGGCTTCCAGGATTGCTCTGGGTTTCAACATATCGAGGCCCAAGAGAAAGCGATCACCCACTTTCAGGTTGTTGGCAACAGTCGTGAGAAAGAATCGGCTCTCTTCTTCATCGAGATTTCCGATAGTCCTCCCAAAGAAAAGAAGCAGCTTGCGGCGGTCAGAAGGGAGATTGCTCAGGTCCCGGGTGAAATCCGCCAGCACAGCGGCAACCTTTAGTTCCGAGTAGCGCCTCACCAACCCTTTAGCCGCGGACAGAAGAGCCGTCTCGCTTATGTCCACAGGTACATAACGCGTCGTCGCTCTGCGGGCACGACTCATAGCGTCCAGCAGCGTGCGGATTTTCAGGTTGGAACCTGAACCCAGTTCCACCAGGTCGCCTCTGTCAAAGCCGTCTACCAGGACACTTGCATCCCGCCGCAAAACGGACAATTCCGTTCGAGTGGGATAGTATTCAGGGAGCAGACAGATTTTTTCGAATAATCTCGATCCGCGTGCATCGTAAAAGTACTTACTCGGGATAAATTTAGGGTCCGCGGCCAAACCGCGGCGAACGTCTGTTGCTATTTGTAAATTGGTTAATTTCTCAGGGCCGTTTTCGATTCCGGATACTCTCTCTTCGGCCAACAAAACCTGATGCATTTCACTTCCCCTCTCATTGCGTCAGCGGCAAGGAACGAACCGCATGCCTGAGGATACGTCTCTCATTAATTCGCCCAAAAGCTCTATAGTACGGTCAATTTCGTGCACGGTGTTACCCATCCCCAATGAAAATCGCAGCGCGCAATGAGCGTCCGCTTCAGACAATCCCATCGCCAGCAAGGCGTGCGAAGGATCCGGCGAACCCGCGCGGCACGCAGAGCCGGATGAAAGAGCAACGCCCTTCTGATCCATCGCCAGGACAACAGACTCACCGCGAAGCGCGGGCAACGTGACGTTCAATGTATTGGGAAGCCTATTTTCCGCCGGCCCGTTGAGCTTTGCGCCAGGAACCAGTTCTAGGATGCCTTGCTCCAGTCGGTCCCGGAGTGCTCGCACATCGGCCATCTTCGGCAATCGCCGCACGGCTAATTCAGCCGCCTTTCCCAGCCCGGCGATACCGGGGACATTCTCGGTTCCTGCACGCAATTCGTGCTCCTGTTTGCCGCCGTGCACCAGGGGGTCCAGTGTGACTCCCTGGCGCACATACAGTGCCCCAACCCCTTTAGGACCATGAATCTTATGGGCTGACAGCGTGAGCAGGTCCACAGCGAGCTCCTGAACATCTAGCGCTATCTTACCCACAGCTTGAACAGCGTCCGTGTGGAAGAGCGCCCCCTGTGAGTGCGCCACCGCAGCCAACTCGCCAGTCGGCTGTATGGCCCCGGTTTCATTGTTCGCGGCCATTATGCTCACCAGTATGGTCTCCGGCCTGATTTTCTTCCTCAGATCGGCAGGGTCCACAACTCCTTCGCGGTCCACATTCAGGAAAGTGACCTCAAATCCGAAATCCTGGAGCCATCGGCAGGCCGCCAAAACCGCCGGATGTTCAATGGCGGAGGTTATGATGTGCTTGCCCCGGCGTCGTTGAGCAAATGCCACTCCTTTGATGGCCAGGTTGTCGGCCTCGGAGCCTCCGCCCGTAAATATGATCCGCCGAGCCGTGCAGTTCAGCAATTGCGCCACGCTCCTCCGCGCTGACTCCATGGCAAAACGGGCTTGATTACCGGGGTGATGTATGCTGGATGCGTTTCCATAAGTCTCTTCCACGAGTCGGCTCATGAACTTGCCGACTTCGGGATCTACCGGCGCTGTTGCGTTATGGTCCAAATAAATCCGTCGCTGAACCTGGGAAGATTTGCAACGCCCCTTGAGATCTATTCGGCCCTGGGGTTTATCGGCAGATTCCGCTATGAGTGCGCCTTCGCCCGCCCTCACCTTGACGACGTCGCAGAGCAGGGCCTTGTACACTGGAAAACCGGAAATCGGGTCGTAGTGGTTGAGATCGGTCAGACTCATTGACGTTGCATTCTTGCCAGGCCGCCGGTCCTAGCGGGCCGCCACCGCCCATGTCCGCATCAATAACACCAGGCATAATCCCGTCCGTGACCTGCGCACGGAAGGTTGCCCGTCCGCGTGCCGTCATCACGTCCACAAGATCTCCGTGCAGGATGCTTCTGGCAGAGGCATCTGCCACGTTCATCATTACCGTCGGTTCAGGGCGGTCCTTGACGAGGCCGGGAATGCCGTGAAACTGCGATCGAAAATCCGTGGGAACGCGCGAACCGGAGTTAAATACCAGCGGCAGAGTCCTCGCGAGTTCCGGCTGAGCTAGGGGCCCTTCCCTGGGCTCCGTGTAAACCGGGAGCGGATCATAACCGTGTTCCTCGAGAATGGTGGATGCGATCTCAAACTTGCCCGTAGGCGTTTGGAAACCAAGCTTGCCATCAGCCCGCAGAAGGCCCTTCTCCCACTTCTTGTATTGCATCATGGAAGTTGGTATTTGAACCGTTCCGCCGGCCGCCCGGACGTCCTCCAAAGAAAAACCTGAACCTTTGAGCACGTGGCGGAGAAGCTCCTCCTCATTCTGAGGGTATAGGTGACCGTACCCCAGACGCCGTGCTAATTCCGCCAGGATAAAAAATCCTGGCCGAGCCTCGCCGACCGGGTCAATGATTCTTTCGCGCAAGCGGAAAACCGGGCCATATACCATGTACGATTCAATTTCATAGTAAGTCGTCGCGGGCAGTACTATATCCGCGTAGGCAGCGTCTGCGGTTAAGAACCGATCGACGCACACGAGAAAATCGAGAGAGCTCAGTGTCTTTCGCCACACAGCAGGTTGGGGCCATGCCGTGATAATTGATCCTCCCACAATGATAAGGGACTTGATGGGATAGGGTTTGCTCTCCAGTACCGCCTCGGGTAGGGCAATCGCATGGGATTCACCCCGATAAGCGCTGTATACGGGGAAGCGATCACGGCCCAGCGCCTTGCGGACGTCAGGATTGGCAATGTGTCCGTCTCGATTGATCGGGAACTGGTTTTGCAGCATGGTGAAACATCGGCCTCCGGGAACGTCCAACTGACCGGCCAACGCCCAGAGGACAAGAGTGGCCCGGATGGCCTGCACGCCGCTGTCGCTATATTCGAGACCGCTGTACATGACCGGCGATGCTCCTCGAGTTGAAGCAATCCGTCTTGCAAGATTTAGGACCGTTTCCGGAGGGACCCCGGTAATGGATTCCACCACCTCTGGCCGGAAATGTTGGACATAACGTGTGAAATCCTCGAATCCGTGGGTCCAATTTCGCACAAAGGTCTCGTCATAAAGCTCTTCTTCGATGAGCACATTGCAGAGGCCCAATGCAAGAGCGCCGTCGGTTCCCGGACGGATTGGTATCCACTGCGCCTCCGTCAGTGTAGCGGTTGCCGAACGCCGAGGATCGATCACTATGACCTCGGCTCCTCGAGCACGGGCATTCATGATACGGGTCAATTCAAGGGGTGGCGAGTCAGTAGCAGGATTCGCCCCCCACACTACGACCAGCTCAGCATTCTCGATGTCCGAAAACAGGTTGATCAGCATTCCGCCCATTGTCACATGCGGCGCAATCATGGCAAAAGACACGTAACAAAGGGCGCCGACACCCAGCGTGTTGGGTGACCCGAAAGGAAAGAGCAGACTGGAAGCCGAAGATACAGCCACACCTTTGGGCTGAAAAATGTCACATTTCGCAAGCTCGAAACTGCCCCGACCTGTGTAGATAGCGGTGGCCTCGGGCCCGTCCTGCGCTTTTATGGCTTGCAACTTGTCAACTACATTTGTGTAGGCTTCATCCCAGGATATGCGTTCAAACTCGTAAGTTCCTTTTGGGCCTACTCTACGCATCGGGTGAAGAATTCGATCCTTCGAATATATTATTTCACCTGAATGACAGCCCAGCTTACAGATCGCGCCCCACTCGGACTCGCTATCCGCTCTCACTTCAGCCACTTTGCCTGATGAGTCGTAAACGACATTAACCCAACAGCCCGCCGGACAGATCCCGCAAATTGCCCGTTTGGAGTTGGAACCACAGGGGACTTCACATGAAGGTTTCATCAAAACCTCAAAAGGAAAACATAATATTACGTCAGTTCACTTCGTCGGGTACAAACACAACGTCTATCAGAATCTGCGCTTTTGGAACTGACTCTTGTCGCTCTTTTATTCCCTTGGCTTAACGCCACGCCAAATTAATGCCCGCACATGCGAGATCGTCATATTTTCAATGTAACGGTGCATCGGCCATTTGCTGGCCAGCCCCTTGAAGTCCGCGGAGTCGTGCACCCTACCATGAAGCTGGTAAGGCACGGGCCCCGTGCCGGCCACGTTCTAGATCCGGTAAACTTCTTTTCCGGTGAACCGTTGCTCTTCAATAATACGCAGCCCTCTTTTTGTTGTGAGGTTGTTGTTCTCAATGGCAAAATAGCAGATCCATCTCACTATTAATTTTGATCGAGGAGATGGGTCGGACGTTTTTTATTCTATTGCTCCAAGAGGAGCCGGTGAGCATTCATGGTCCCACTCTTGCCCCCGCATCCGTTGCCCCGCCCCTCGAAGATCGAACGGGTCGCAGAAGAAAATCTCGCTCAAAGCAAGTGGCCGAGTCAGTCACCTTCTAAATCCTCCCCTAATTTTCACACCCGGCATTGAAATCAATCTTTGCGTCTACCATTTGTTCGTGTCATCAATACCGTTTCAATGCCTTCCCCACATGCGAACAACGCACAATCTGCCATTCCCAATGATCGGGTCACTCTACCTCGTCCTGCTGCTTTGTTTCTTTCACCCTTTCTCAAGCTTCACTGTGGCGCTACAATGTAGCTCCACTCGAAAGCTCTCAACATTTCCTCTCCTGCCCGGTTGTAACCTTCCAAATTTATAGCGTCATCATGACCGCCATTTCTGGTCTTATGGTAGGCATCTGAATAGTTCTTGTCAAGTATAGATGGTTTCTTGAACCTGATGAAACATGGAACTACCGGTTGGAATCGAAACAACTAATCTAATAGAAAATTAACTGTCTGTTAATCTGAATCCAACCAAAGGACCATAAGCTCCAGCGGACGATATCATCGTGCCGGAAGCTCACACAACTGTAATCATGTGCTCCCGTCGAGTACAATACGGAGGAACGATGTTCGGGTTAAGAAAACTCAGCGGCTGCGTATTCCGAAATCCGATGAGTGTTCTCACGCTGGGTTTGGTATTGGGCGTAACTTTGCTGCCCATCCTGGGTTCCATTGTGTGGAACATGTATGATTCTTTATCAAGAATTGGTAACAATGAGCTGCAACTTCAGCGACTTATAGGAAATGTCGCGCACCTCAACGAGGTTCTCACCATGTATGCGAGGCTGGCCGCTGCAACGGGCGATCCAAAATGGGAGAAGCGATACAGGGCTGTAGAGCCCGAGCTTGATAACGCCATTGTGGGAGTCGCCATGCAGGCACGAGCGCAATATGAGAAGACCTACGTTGCTCAGACCAAGCTGGCGTACTTAAAGTTGATAGAAATGGAATCCGTGGGCTTTGCCCTTGTTCGAAAGGGTCGGCACGAAGAGGCTGCCAAACTTCTTTTTAGTCCGCAATATGACCGGCAGAAAGCCATGTATTCGCAAGGAATCAGCAAAATGACCGAGGCAGTCCAAGATCGAATAGCAGAAGAAATCGAATTGTTCCGTAAACACATTTGGCACACCGGATTTCTTGCTGTGGCTACTCTTCTGATTCTTCTTGCAGCATGGCTGGGAGTTTACCTCGTTGTTAATAGGCACCTTGCTTTGCGTAGGCGGAGCGAGGACGCATTGGCCGATGAGAAGGAGCGCCTTGCGGTCACTCTGCGCTCAATCGGCGACGGCGTAATCACCACAGATATTGCCGGGAGAGTGACTCTGATAAATCGCGTGGGGGAAGAACTCACCGGTTGGCGACATGAAGAAGGAACAGGAAGAACCTTGAAGGAAGTCTTCGTGACGATTGACGAAGGCACCGGGGCGCCATCCCACGGCCTCGCAAAAGAGGTACTCGAATCAGGCTTGATTTTCGGGCCGACCAACCACACCCGCCTGATCTCCAAAGACGGCGCGGAGCGAATAATTTCGCATAGTTGGGCGCCAATTCGGGACAAAACAAGTGTCGTTGTGGGCGTTGTTCTGGTGTTTAGGGACATCACCGACCAACAGCACATGCTGCAGGAAGCATTGAAGGCGGAAAAACTTGAATCCGTAGGTATATTGGCCGGCGGGATAGCTCACGATTTCAACAACATTTTGACCGCGGTGATGGGGAATCTGTCCCTGGCTAAAATGGAGGTTAAGCCGGAAAGCAAGGTATTCCGAACGCTATCCGAAGCTGAAAAGGCCTCGATGCGAGCCAAGAACCTCACGCAGCAACTGCTGACCTTTTCCAAGGGAGGGGCTCCAATCAAGAAAACAGAGTCCATTCCTGAACTCCTGACGGGTTGGTCGGCCTTTGCATTAAGAGGCTCGAATGTGAAGTGTCAGTTCAGTATTCAGGAGAATCTCTGGGACGCGGAAATCGACGAAGGCCAGATCGGCCAAGTGATTCACAACCTTGTCATTAATGCGGATCAAGCGATGCCTGATGGGGGAACAGTTTTCGTATCAGCGGAAAACTTCACTCCGAGACCGGGCGACGGTCTTCCTTTGACACAGACTAAATATATCAAAATATCAGTGACTGATGAAGGAGTAGGAGTGGCCCCGGAACATCTTCCCAAGATATTTGATCCGTACTTCACCACCAAAAGAGGCGGGACCGGGCTCGGACTCGCTACCTCCTACGCCATAATAAAGAGACACGAAGGCCATGTCACCGTGGACTCGCTGCCCGCGCTTGGAACAGCCTTCACGATATACCTGCCTGCTTCAGAAAATCAGGCGCCTCCAAGAAACGAATTGTCTGATTCCTTTCAACTAGGCAAAGGAAAGGTGCTTGTCATGGACGACGAGCCACTGATCCGCGAGCTTACAAGTGACATGCTGACGAATCTTGGATATCAGGTCTGCATCTCCAAGGACGGCTTTGAAGCTCTGGACCTCTTCGAACGCTGTAAGAAAGAAGGAAAACCGTTCGATGCGGTGATAATGGACTTGACTATTCCCGGTGGCATGGGAGGCAAAGAAGCGATAACTAAATTGCTTAGCTTGGACCCGGAGGTCAAAGCTGTAGTTTCCAGCGGTTACTGTAATGATCCCATCATGGCAAACTTCAGAACTTATGGATTTGCCGGGGTGCTTGCCAAACCCTATACAGCGTCAGAGATGAGCCATTTGCTGCACACAATCATAAGCCCAAAGCAGAACGGATGTGCTAAGACCCGGGACAAATCAGTCGGCTAGGTTACCCTTCAGTTACGCTGGAAAATCTCAGATCGTGTGTCATTGCGAGGGGTGATCGGTGGGACAGGCTTACAGCCCGTCTATTAGGGATGAGCGGCAAGATGCCGGTGCCACCAGAAATCTCAGATTTGGCCGTGCAGGAGATTGCTTCGCTCCGCTCGCAATGACAATCTTGTGCCGCTCGTAACTTAGGGCTTGCCCGGCTAGGTCCGTAAGTATCTAAAGGTGCCGCCACAGAAGCGCATGCTCTCTATTGCTCTTGCCGAAATGACAAGGACCCGGAATCAGGACGTCATTCACCTGACTTAATGAAGTAACCGAGATTTAGCTTGCCCCTAATACTGCACTAATGCCCAGCCTTTAGACCTGCCGGTACAGCGTCTTCACCTACTTCTTGGCCCCGTGGCGAAAGACATCCGGGTCGGAACATCCGAAGCTGGTGCTGTTGTTTTCCGACGCTGGCTAGAGAATTGACAGTTGAGAAGAGAGGAATTGTTCGATGAACTGGTATCGTAATATTGGGATGGCGGTTCTTTTTGCAATTCTAATCAATGGCGCGGTGTGGAGTTTGCCCGTACAAGGTGAGAACTCGACTGTGGTCCGCGTGAGCGGCTCCAGATACTTGTATTTCACCATAACGGATCTCGCCCGGCGATACATGGAAAGCGATGCTGAAACCAAGCTGGTAGTTACGCACGCGGATGAGCAGTCCTACGTGCAATCCCTTCTCGACAACACCAGTGATGCAATTATGACACTGGGAAAAATGGATGAGGACTTAAAGGAAGAGGCAGCGGAACAAGGAATCTACCTCCAGGAGAAGATTGTGGCCTGGGGCGGCGTGGTGCTCGTTACGGATCCAAAGAATCCGGTCAATGAGTTGACCATGGACCAGGTCCGGAAGATATTCCTCGGTGAGTATGTCAACTGGGCCCAGGTTGGCGGATTACACGAGCCAATAGTGCCGGTGTCCCGAGATGAATCCGTGTCGGGCACAGAGCGATTCTTTCGCAAATTTGCGCTGAACGGTTTTCCGCTCGTGCAGCAAACCGTCAAGTTGTTTGACCACGACATAGTCCGGGCTGTTTGGAAACGGAAGGGTTCCATAGCCGATGCGCGCTATACCGAGGCGGTCAGAGGCAGGATCCGGGGTATGGTCAAGATCATCGCCATTAAAGAAAATGAAAAATCTGCCGCGGTCATGCCGTCCGCGGATACAATCGCCGACCACTCGTATCCCTTGTCCGCTCCTCAGGTCCTCTACTTTGACACGAAATCCACCTCCCGGGGCCTCACCGCGTTTGTCTCCTTCTGCGCCGACCGCGGCCTGGGTTCGCACCATGCTTTGACGAAGAAATAGAGGTGAGTGTCACATGCGAATTACCGATCATGGTTATCGGGCCGATGCAATTCAGTACCCCCCAATTGAGCCCGGCGTCGGCCCGTTTTCATACAGATTTACTTGGTCACGATTTCATAAATACGGTCGCGGATGTTGTCCGTTCTTCTCACTTCCGGCGGCCAAGACAAGCGCGGCGTAATGCCCCGCGTAGTGACTGGATATTGCGAGGAACCGAAAAAACCTTGATCACGGATCTCAGGGCCTTTAGGATGAAATAGTAGGCGCAGAATTTCAGAGGGGTTGTCTAACTTCATCACCACACTTGGGAGGAGAAAACCATGGGAGCAAAGAAGATTCTGATGCTGGTCGGGGACTACGTGGAGGATTACGAGGTGATGGTGCCGTTCCAAGCCTTGTTGATGGTCGGGCACACGGTTCATGCAGTTTGCCCGGAAAAGAAGGCCGGCGAAATAGTGCGGACCGCGATTCACGACTTTGAAGGGGACCAGACGTACAGCGAGAAGCGCGGGCACAATTTCACCTTGAATGCCACGTTCTCCGAAATAAAGGCTGAAGATTACGATGCGCTGGTGATTCCGGGCGGGCGCGCTCCGGAATACATCAGACTGAACGAAGACGTCCTCAAGGCTGTGCGCCATTTTTCCGAGAAAAACAAACCCATAGCCTCCATTTGCCACGGTGCGCAGGTGTTAGCCGCGGCCGGAGTTGTTGGGGGCAGATCATGCTCGGCTTACCCCGCGGTAGGTCCTGACGTCAACAGTGCGGGGGGTAAATGGATGGATATTCCGTTGGACAAGGCCCATGTGGACGGCAACCTGGTGACCGCGCCTGCCTGGCCCGCGCATCCCGACTGGATGGCCAAGTTCCTTCAGGTTCTAGGCACCAAGATTGAGCCCTAACAGAGCCGGGAAACCTAAAATGTTTCCGATAGTGTGAACGTGGGGGCGCAGCACGTCTGCGCCCCCATAGGCACCGACTTAAGACCGTACCATGATTGCGGAATGACGGGAAGGAGATTGAATCAATCGCATCCAAAGGGGGGTGGTTGTCTCCTGTCGCCACTTTCTCGTTGATGAATTTTTCCCGGTCACCAGGCTGTGCCCGGTAACTCCCTTATTCCGGGCTCTGTCTGACAGTGCCCACGTTTGCGAAAGTATATTGCGAGATTGGAAAGGCCGGAATCCGGATTGGAGGCAGAGCCTCCAATCACACATTCCCAGGTAGAACCTCGGAACAAGGTATAACTCGTGGTGCCACGGATGTGCCAAACTTTCATCCGTGCACGGACGAGCGGGCCTACATGTCCGTGGCACCGATGCTTCGCGCAGTTTCATGCTCAATTGTGGGCCCACGAAAACTCACTCCTGTCCAATCTGCCGTTCGTGATAGCCTTAACCTTCACTCTCAGATAGATGGATTAGGCCAAATCGGATTGGCGTTTTGCAGCTCACTGGCCCCCTTTCCAAGCGGTCCCTCCGCTGGCGAAAACCTGTTTTGTCCAAGCCGCCTCCACCAAATTGTAAACCTTGAGCGGTATTGGCACGTAGTTCAAATCTGTGGCCATTGACTGCCCGTGCCTATAACACCAGTCAAAATACTTCAGCATGGTTTGAGCCTTTGCCGCATCAGGTTGGTCTTTGTACAGGAGAATGTATGAGGCGCCAACGATGGGCCAGCTCTTCTCTCCGGGTTGGTCCGTAAGCACGATGTAGAAACCCGGAGCTGTCTCCCAATCTGCATTGGCAGCCGCTGCTTGGAAGGTTTCAGTTGTCGGGGAGACGAATTTGCCTGCGCGATTCTGGAGTTGGGCAAACTTCAGTCTTTCTCGCAGGGTGTACGCATATTCAACATATCCAATGGCTCCTTGAGTCTTCTTCACGAGAACAGAGACCCCTTCATTCCCCTTGCCCCCTACGCCGGTGGGCCAGGAGACGGCCTTATCATTTCCTACCTTTTCCTTCCATTCCGGAGATACCTTGCTGAGGTAGTTGGTAGTGATCCATGTGGTCCCGGAGCCATCAGCCCTGTGCACCACTGTGATTTCCTGATCGGGCAATCTCAAGTCCGGGTTCACCGCCATTATTCTTGGATCGTTCCACTTCTTGATTTTGGCCAGGTATATATCTGCGAAGAGTTCAGGGGTAAGTTTGAGTTTGCCTTTGGCTATGCCTTCAATGTTGACGACCGGAACGACTCCGCCCATTATCATCGGGAACTGAGTCAGTCCGTGCTGGTCCAACTCTTCAGCCTTCAGGGGTTCGTCGGAAGCCCCAAAATCCACGGTTTTGGCTTTGATCTGGGCTATTCCCCCACCGGACCCTATTGCCTGATAGCTTAGTTTCAACCCTGTGTTTTGATTATACTTTGTTCCCCATTTGGCATAGACTGGATACGGGAACGTGGCACCGGCGCCATTCAGACTTTCAACGTCCGGGGCTGCATTTGCAAACAGCGCTGCCTGCAAAGCCAGTAAGACAGCCACAACAAGCGTGAGTTTAAGCATTGAGGTTGAATTGACCCCGCAACAACCAATCCGTTGACCCATTTTGTCCTCCTTTTTGTCTTCAGCAAGATGTTGCCACCCGGCTTACAAGAATGCTTAGAAGGTGCCCGGCTGCCCATCAGGATGCTTGGGCGGCATATATTTGAAGGACAGCACGGGCATCAGGAGCCGGGACTTCATTAGAAACAATCTCTGTTAAGGGATCACTAGAGCAAAGTTAAAAGTTGGATAGAAGCGGAATTTTAGGTGCTAGATCGCGAGCCTGAAAACACGGCGATTATTCCCTGCCAATCCCCAAAATTTCTCTCTAACAACTCAAAATCGGGATTTCTAACAAACATTTGTGGCAAACCTAACGAGCCACTCACATTTTCGGGTCATTGTATCTGCGCATTAACGTGGGCATGTATCCGCTGCAAACTTGCAGGAGACACAGCCGTTGGAATCCAAGCACAGCAACTCTGCCTTGTTTTAGACTCTCGCACCGAAGTTTCACGAGTTTGAGGCAATCAGGCTGTCCACAGACACTGCAAGGTTTAATGAAAAACTCATGCCCGGATAATATTCCCGTAACGTATGCCATCCTAGTAAGGGGCCGGGCCTGCTCAAGGTTATGGTGTACACGGCGATTTTGAAATCCGTTTCGTGAGGTTCCTTGGACCAAGCCCACTGCGAGAATAATTAGGAGGAAAGAATGGCGGAATGCAGTCTCAGTACAGGTTTACTCAAGGATGTCCTTCAGTACCGCCAAACCGCTCGGACATAATCAAAAGCTTCGCAAGCTAAATCTTGGTTTCGGATTCATTTATTACGGCGTTGCAAGAGCCCTCCGGCCCAAACACACCCTTGTGATAGGTTCAGGATACGGCTTCAGCGTGGTTTGCCTGGCTCTTGCCATGAAAGACAATGGACAGGGGGCCCTCACGTTTGTGGATCCCTCGTATTCCCTGCTAAAGGATGGCCCTCTAAAAACCTTGGGAGGCCGCGCCAGTTGGAACTCCGACGCCAGCGTTAAAGAGCATTTTCAGAGATTCGGGGTTGAAGATATCGTAACCCACTACAAGATGAGGAGCGACCAGTTGTTTCCTTCTTACGAGGAACTGAAGCTGCCTCCCATCGAGCTGGGCTTCATAGACGGAAGCCATTCGTATGAAGATGTGAAATATGATTTCATCAGCATGCTCGGTCGTTGTCGAAAGAACAGTTACATCTTTCTTCACGACACCAACATTTACGTCCGAGAATTACTTCACCATTCGGGCGTTAAACGGTGGATGAAGATTGTTAAGAGAGAAGAGCAGGCTTTCGAAGTTATAAATTTCCCTTTCTCTTCAGGTGTTGCACTGGTTCGTGTCCTGGAGCCGACAATATGGAAACAATCTCACTGACCCGTATCTTCATGGTTTTTGCTTTGAGCGTGGTCGCAGCGTTCCTTTTCTGGCGCTACGTCTGGTTCTTCCGGAACCCGGACAGGACCATTGCTCAGGGCGAAAACATTGTCAGCCCGGCCGACGGGACTGTTGTGTACGTCAAGAGAGTCCAGCCGAATGAAGAGGTAATAGTAATAAAACAAGGAGTCGCAGCGCGCATCAAAGATATAGTGCGGCAGGACATGGACGCGCCCAAGCTCGTGGTAGGCATCTTCATGAGCCCATTTAATGTTCACTATAACCGGGCGCCCATAGCAGGGAGGGTCGAGCAGATTGTTCATCATCCTCCAAAGACGGCGAATCTCCACATGGGACCTATGCATTTTCGCACACTTCTCAATCGCCTGCCCCTTTATGAAAACAGCCTCCACATTGTGGAGAACGAGAGGACCGTAACAAGGTTCAGCGGAAAATTCAGAGGAGATGAAGCATCCTGCTATGTGGTCCAGATAGCGGCGAAAAACGTCCACGGAATTGACAGCTATATCCCCGAAGGCGGAGACGTCCGAAAGGGAGAGATCTTTGGAATGATACGTATCGGATCTCAAGTGGATATCGTTGTTCCAGAGTTTGCCGACATGCGAGTCAAGGTAAGCCCGGGAGACAAAGTGCGGGCCGGGGAATCTGTGCTCGTAGAATGATCAATCCAATCCAACCGTACATAAATGTCCAAGAGAGGTGATACTGGCATGAAAATAGATCTGCATGTCCATTCGAAATACTCCAAACGGCCTTCCGAATGGATACTCAAAAAGCTTGGCTGTCCGGAAAGTTTTACGGACCCCTTGCATCTTTACAGAATTGCGAAAAAGAGAGGAATGTCCGCAGTCACAATTACCGACCATAATGCAATCGACGGCTGTTTGGAAATCGCCCATCTACCGGACACTTTCATAAGTGAGGAAGTGACCACCTATTTCCCGGAGGACGGGTGCAAGCTCCATGTTCTTGCGTATGACGTCGACGAGCAAGAACACCAGGAGATTCAAAAGATTCGGGAGAATGTTTTCGATCTGATAGCTTACCTCACAGAAAACAAAATAACCCATGTCCTTGCTCATCCGCTGTTTTCCATAAATCATAAACTGACTCCGGAACATTTCGAGAAGTGTCTGCTCCTTTTCAAGAATTTTGAGATAAGCGGCGCTCGAAATGAAGAGCAAAACAGGTGCCTGGAACTCATACTTTCGACTCTAACTAAGGAAACTATTGAACGACTGGCAGATAAGCACAATTTAACGCCGTCTTTCGCCTTTCCGTGGGTTAAGAACCTGACCGGAGGATCGGACGATCACAGTTCCCTCACAATAGCACGCCGATATACCGAAATAGAGGGACCGATGACTGTACGGGGTTTTCTACGAGAAACTAGAAAACCATAAGGCCGTGGTAGCCGGCCTCGGATCCGGTCCAAAGCTACTGGCTCATAATGTGTACAGCATTGCCTATCAATTCTATCAGCACAAGTTCGACCTGGGACGACGCGCCAGCAGTGACATTATTTTTAAGTTCCTGGACCGGTTCCTCCGCGTAGATCAGAACCGAGAGCCAAGTCTCCTGGCAAGATTGAATTTTTTCTGGAACCACGGTAGGCGGACCAAGCCGAGCAATTCGGGAAACCGCAACGTTCTGAATCTGCTAAGGGAGGAAACCCACCGACTGATTTGGGACGATCCGCAACTTTCGGCGATTTTCAAGAACGGTAATGGAGAGGGGAAAAACCTCGACGAAAAGTGGTTTCAGTTCGTGAACAAGATCTCCAACAAGGTCCTGTTGCCATTTACCGACCACGTGATCGATAGTCTTGCCGGCGCCCAATTTCTCAATGTATTCCACTCTCTGGGTTCGGCAGGCGCATTATATTCCGTGTTGGCACCATACTTTGTGGCTTTTTCGATTTACTCGGAGGACAGAAATTTCGGCAAGCAAGTTCTGCAACGATTTGTCTCCGAAACGGAGGAGTGCCCGCTGGCCAGGAGCGAGATCAAAGTGGCCCAGTTCACCGATACGTTTTATGAAGTCAACGGGGTGACTCGCACCTTGAGGAGACAGATAGAAGCGGCTCGCAGAATGGATAAGAATTACACAGTGATAGCTTGTGACTCCGGACATCATGCCAATGACCCGGGAGTCAAAAATTTCAACCCCATCGGCGTCTATGAGCTTTCTGTATATCCCGAGCAAAAGCTTTTGTATCCACCTTTTCTGGAGATGCTGGATTACTGCTATGAGGAAAAATTTACCCATATCCATTCCGCCTCCCCCGGCCCTGCCGGTCTGGCCGCGTTGGCGATAGCGCGCATTTTGAAACTGCCCATCGTGGGAACTTACCACACCGCGCTCCCCCAATATGCGGAGTATCTGACCGAAGATGGCTCCGTCGCCGAAGTCCTGTGGAGCTATGTCCGGTGGTACTATGATCAGATGGACCTTGTGTATGCCCACTCAAAGAGCACTGCCGCCGAGCTGGCGGAGAAGGGTATATCTCCACACAAGATTCGAATAGTTCCCAGAGGAGTGGATATTGAAAGGTTCCATCCTTCGAAACGCAATGGGAATCTGGACAAACATTGCGCACGGCCCGGTACACTGAAACTCCTGTACGTCGGCCGCGTGTCCAAAGAAAAAAACTTGCAGATTCTTGTGAATGTTTTCAAATTGCTTGCCCGATCTAAAGGGAACGTGGAATTTGTGATTGTGGGAGACGGTCCGTATCGCAAAGAGATGGAGCAGGCCCTGAGTGGAACTCCGAGTGTTTTCATGGGATACATGGAGGGTGAGGCCCTGGCGGAAGCTTATGCTTCCTGCGATCTTTTTGTGTTTCCCAGCACGACGGATACCTTTGGGAACGTGGTTTTGGAAGCCCAGGCATCCGGGCTCCCGGTAATCGTGACAGATCTCGGCGGACCCCGGGAGAACGTCGTACACGGGAAAACCGGTCTGATCGTCGAAGGAAACAGCGAGAAAAGCCTTCTGGACGGAATACAGGCCCTGGTGTCAGACCCACGGCGTCTGAAGGAGATGGGGAAGGCGGCCCGTGGGTATGCGGAGAGTCGCTCATTCGACATTGCATTCAACGAGGCGTGGGATCTTTACACCGAATCTCCTGACTCTCTTGGGACCAGTTATCAGGCACCCTGGATTTGGCCCATGCAAGCAGAGGGGCCCTCAGAGGCAGTCAGCTTAGATATTCCGCTCTTGCAACGCTGGTTGGTAGGCTTCGTGCGACCCTGATGTTGGTCTACGGAGACTCCGTGGCGCAATCTTTAAGCGCTGCTGTCATAGGTCAGGCGGACGCTGGTACGGCTGGTCACGTTGTTATAGGATCGGTCTTGCAGCACGATAGGCGTTCATCTTAGCAACGCGGATTGCCCAACGAAGCCTGAAGGCCCCCCAAACGCCGGTACGGGATGCCCGCATGGCCACACCCTTTGTTGGCCCCGAGAAAAATAGTTCAATAATCGACCAATTCTGTCAGCGCCGTCGGACGTTCCCCGTCCTCCCACGCGGAATTGAACCAACTGTCTCCCAATTTATTGGCAAACTAACTGCCAGCCCGATGGATTCCGGGATCGAACATTCTTCATTCTCAAAATGGTCGCGGTAGGGACGTCCGTAACCTGACGCCCTTGGCGTGACTCCCAAAATTTATGCGCACCGCACAGCCAAGTACGATCTTGTTGGATGAGCCATAGATCCTGACTACGATCGCCCATTTCTTCTGGAATAGCGCACTATATCCATTGCCAAAAGTAATGACCTGATCACCACCCGTCACCCCGGCGAATCCCGCGTTCTGCGCGGGACGGGGTCCAGAAGTCCCGCGTCCCGCGGGATTGAAATCCCGCCTGCGGCGGGACTGGATTCCGGCTTTCGCCGGAATGACGGTGTCCGGCTGCCTCCAATCGGACAAAACTTTTGGCAATGGGTAGTGCGCCAGGCAAAGCTTGGCATCTCTTTCAGGGTGAGAGTCCCTGTCGGGTAAGGCCTAACCAGCCACCCGTATCGAGTGTTGCGGATATGGAGGAGGAAGTCAACGGCTACCGAACGAAATATCCGAAGCGTGCACAGAGAATCCTGAGGGCCGCAGGGGAGGCCGCACTCCCCTAAGCGATTCAGCCTCGTTACGCCATTAGAGCAGGCGGCGACGGTGTTACCTAACCGGAAGCCAACACAAAGGGATCGTTACGGTGAGATCCTGGAGGGCCTGTCGGGGTCAGAGAGCGTGGCACGCAGGAAGAGAGATGTCAGGAACCTGGGAGGCCCCATGGTCTCCCTCACAAGAGGGTAGGGTGTTTCGACGCAAGAAACGAAGGGCACCTGACGGATCATGGAGAGTCAGATCGCTCCATCGTCCTCCGAGGCGGGAGAGCCGACCACATGGGGAAGGGAGCGACAGGGCTGTGTAGCCCGTAAAGGAAACATGGGCTGGATACGACATGCTGGAATAACTCATGCAAACCTCACTGCGGGGAATAGCAAATCGGGCAGCGGCCCACAAGGAGCATCGGTTTCGCAACCTGTCCGGGCTACTCAATGAGACGAATCTGGCCTGGTGTTTCAAGTTCTTGCGAAAGGACGCAGCACCGGGCGCAGATCGAGTGGATGTCCTGGATTACCGGCAAGAGCTGGAGTCCAATATTCGCGATCTCGTCGAGCGTCTCAAGGGTCAGCGGTACCGAGCGAAGTTGGTGCGGAGACGTTATATTCCCAAACCGAATGGGAAAATGCGTCCCCTGGGCATCCCGGCCACTGAGGACAAGCTGTTGCAAGTCGCAGTAGCCAAAATCCTCGAAGCTATCTATGAGCAAGATTTCTTGGACTCAAGCTATGGGTATCGTCCTGGTCGCAGCCCTAAGGCCGCTAGTAAGGATCTGGCCCGGATGCTTCAAGGAGGGAAATATTGCTGGGTTGTGGAGGCGGATATCAGGGGCTTCTTCGATAATATAGATCATGAATGGATGATCAAGATGCTCGAAGAGCGTATCGAGGATAAACCGTTTCTCCGCCTCATTCGTAAATGGCTTCGAGCGGGGATACTGGAGACGGACGGCCAAGTGGTGCACCCGGTAACGGGAACTCCGCAAGGCGGCATTGTGTCTCCCGTGTTGGCCAACATCTACCTCCATTATGCGCTGGACCTCTGGTTTGCCGCGGCGGATCAAACCCCGATGTCAAGGGGAAGCCATGATCATCCGCTTTGCTGACGACTTTGTCTGCACCTTCCAGTACCGCTCTGATGCCGAGTCCTTTTATCGTGATCTCGGTGAGCGGCTGGGCAAGTTTGGGCTCAAGTGGCCCCGGACAAGACTCGCATCCTCCGCTTCTGCCGGTTTGATCTGAATGGCAGCGGTCGATTCGACTTTCTGGGTTTCAAGTACCTATTGGGAGCGGACCCGCACAGGACGCCTCGGCGTCAAACGGCGGACCTCCCGGAAGAAGCTTCGCGCTTCCCTTGCCAATATGACCGACTGGATCAGGCGCAACCGCTCTCTACGGGTGGGTCAGCTTCTTTCCATCCTGTGTGCGAAATACCGCGGGTACTGGAATTACTATGGGGTGATTGGCAACTCAGCCAGTCTCGGCCAGTTCTTCTACCGGAGCAAGCGTATCCTGTTCAAGTGGCTCAATCGCCGTAGTCAACGTAAGAGCTATACTTGGACGGGGTTCCAGGCTCTCCTGGATTTCTTTGGCGTGGAGGGACCTCGGATCACCCAGCAGCACGGCCCAGCTCAGCTTCGCCTCCTGTGATCACCTCTGCCCGTGCGGCAGCGAGCAGCACTGAAGAGCCCGGTGCGAGAATATCGCACGCCGGGATCCGTGAGGGGGCCGTCGGGCAACTGGCGGTCCTACCTCGATTAACCGGTTTTTAATTAATTCCTAACACCCCCAAAACGTTTTCTTCGTATGTATTACGTAATCAATGTTTTGGTTCGATCACGAAACGTGTTTTGAGAAACCAATCGGCGCGTAGCGCCTGGGCAAAAAGTCAGAGGACCCTGAAAGTGATGAATCTGGAGCATGTCAAATCCTACTTGGCGGTTGTGCGCACTGGGAGCTACCATAAGGCTGCCAAAGAACTCGGATTGGCACAGCCCACGGTAAGTCAGCATATCAGAAAACTGGAGAAAACCCTTGGCGCCACTCTCATTATCCGCGACCGCAATGGATGCGTTATGGCGCCACGCACTGAAGCCTTTGCACGCCAGGCCGAGACGCTGGTCCGGATCGCGGACAAGGCTCGGAATGCGTTGCGCCGTCCGGCGATGACTGTTGGAGCGAGTACAAATGTAGGAACCTACCTGCTGCAGCCCATATTCAAAGACTTCTACGAAGACAACCGCGAGTCACTGGCTCTAGACCTGGTCATTGACCGCAACGATCGGATCGCGGATCGACTCGAGAGCGGCGAGATTGATGTTGCAGTTATGGAGTGGTGGGACAATCGAGCCGGCTTCGTGAACCGCCCTTGGAAGAAGGAACGCCTGGTGGTGATTGTCCACCCGGGTCATCCTTGGAGTACTCGAAACTCTATCTCAGCGGAAGAGCTAATGGGAGAAACGATGATCGGCGGCGAATCAGCCACCGGGACTGGCCGAGTACCGCGTGAAGCCCTGGGGGACCTTATGTCTGAATTTCACGTGGCATTCAAGCTTGGGAGCACGGAGGCCGTTAAGAACGCCGTTCAGACCGGGCTCGGCATCTCTATGGTCTTGGCGAGTTCAGTTGTGGACGAGGTCAAAAACGGCGCCCTGAAAAGCATACAGATCGATGGCCCCTGGCTGGAAAAGGAACTCATGGTCATTCACCGCCGCGGCCTTCCTGCTGACAGCGTCGTGGTAAGGTTCGCCGAGAAACTGGCAAACGAAAACGCACTTTCGGTCGCGCCTTCTTGAAGTCATGATGTTCAGCCATTATTCCAATACGCTGTGGAATAATAAATCCCACCGGTACCGGAAATTGGATTAACCATTTTTTAGTTTGATCCTAATTCCTGCCAAATTTTGTCCGGGTAAATAAGATGTAATCGACATATTTTGTCAATGACGAAACGTCATCGATCACAGCAGTGGAGATATCACTCTTCCGCGGGATACCGGATAAGGAGAATGGAATGATTGAATTGGACGGGGTCGGAATGTGCTATCCAAGCGGAACCGAGGCGCTTCGTCCGACATGCCTCAGATTCTACAGGGGACACTTTACGGTGCTGCTGGGGCCGTCCGGCGCCGGCAAGTCTACATTGCTCCGCTGTCTCAACTTCCTGAATAGGCCCACATGCGGTCAGGTAGTCATCGAAGGTCTGGGAAGACTCGATTTCAACGCGAGAAAACTGCGACAACTCAGAGGCTTCACCGGCATGATTTTCCAACAGCATCAATTGATATCCGGCCAAAGCGCCCTGAAAAACGTTCTAGTGGGTCGACTCGGAAAGTATAGCTCGTTTCGTAGCCTCTTTCCGTTGCCAAGGCGTGAACAGGAGTTCGCCTTGGAATGTCTTGAGCGGGTCGGCCTTCTGGATAAAGCGCTGGAAAGAGTGGATAACCTAAGCGGAGGCGAGCAGCAGCGAGTAGGCATAGCACGAGCACTTGCTCAAAAGCCGCGGTTGATTCTGGCAGACGAACCAGTCGCAAGCCTCGATCCCGGTACGGCTGACAGCGTGCTTTCGCTCCTTCACAAGATAACCAAAGAGGATGTCATTCCTGCGATTGTCAGCCTTCACCAGGTGGAATGGGCACAAAAGTACGCTGATCGAATCATAGGGCTGTCAGAGGGAGCAGTAGTGTTTGACGGAAGCGCCCAGAGCCTGTCCGCGGACATGCTCCATCAGATTTATCACGGGAAAAGAGTGAGGACCTCGGCAGCAGCCTGAGTGCACGATTTCGTAAATTAGGTCACGCATTCTGATCGGCCTGGTACACGTATTCGGAAGCTTTCATGGGTAGGACCGGCCTCCGCGCCGGTTATGTTCACTTGTATGAAAGCGCATTCCTATAGAAATGCGGCTCTCGCAACGTAGAGGCAGCTTCAACGCGTGGTGCCACGGATGTGCGAAGCTATCCGCGCACGGACGAGCCAGAGCGCACGTCCGTGGCACCGATGTTTCGGGCATTTTCATGCTTCGTTGTAGCTTTCTAGCTATGGGAGTTGGTACAACGGCCATCTAACGACAAAAAAGGAGGACTTGAAAATGAAAAAAATGGTGTCTATTCTACTATCCCTTATTCTGAGTATTTCAGCGGCTTGTCTCGCATACGGAGCAACTAATGCCGATCCCGAGACACTAAAGGTCGCACTGCTTCCGGATGAAAATGCGTCTACGGTCATAAAGAACAACCAGCCTCTCAAGAAATATCTCGAGGAGAAGCTTGGGAAGAAAATCGAACTTGTGGTCACAACTGACTATTCTTCCATGATTGAAGCCATGCGTCACGGTCGTATCGATATTGCTTACTTCGGACCCCTTTCTTACGTGCTGGCGAAATCCAAAAGCGAGATAGAGCCTTTCGCCGCGGTGGAACGCAAAGGGAGTACCACCTATCAGGGCGTAATCGTGGCCAACGCTGCCGCGGGTATCAACTCACCGAAAGACATCAAAGGCAAGAACATGGCATACGGTGATCCTGCCTCCACCTCCAGTCATTTGATCCCGAAGTCCCTACTGGCCGAGCAGGGGCTGGAGGCCAAAAAAGATTACGAGGAACACTTTGTGGGGGCTCACGATGCAGTGGCCCTGACTGTCCAAACGGGAAAGGCCGATGCAGGCGGCTTGAGCAAGACGATTTTCCAGTCTCTGGTCGAACGAGGCATCATAAAACCCGAGAAGGTGAAAGTTATTGCTGAATCGAAACCTTTTCCAGAATACCCTTGGGTACTTAGAGCCAGCATAAAGCCGGAGCTCAAGAAGCAAATTGCTGACGTCTTTCTCGGCATAAAGGACAAAGAAATTCTCAAGACCTTTAAGGCCGACGGTTTTGCCCCTATAACCGACAAGGACTACGATGTGGTGCGAGATCTGGCTCACGTGCTCAATGTAGACTTGTCCAAAATCTGACGACCGCTGGAGCGCTGTTTCATGAGTGAGCGTTACGACCGGGTACTGAACGAACAACGGCGGCAATGGTATTATTCGGCACTCCAGATCGCACTTGTTGCTCCTATCATAGCAATCTGTTTCTACTATGTCGGGTTGTTTGATCGGGAACGCGTGCTGGACGGCATACCATCTATATTGAGCCTAATTGCTGAAAGCCTGCCTCCGAATTTCGGTGACCTGCCGAGTTGGTTCAAACCTCTTCTGGACACCCTGGCCATGAGCATTGCGGGCACAGCGATAGCAGTGGGATTATCGCTGCCTCTGGCCCTGCTTGGAGCACGTAATACGTCTCCGCACCCATTAGTGTATCAGTTCACACGAGGTGTGCTTAACGGATTGCGTTCCGTTCCTGAGTTGATAATGGGCATCATCTTCGTGGCTGCCGTCGGTTTTGGTGCGTTGCCTGGAGTGCTGGCGCTGGGGCTTCATTCAGTGGGAATGGTAGGAAAATTCTTTGCCGAAGCCATTGAGCATGTGGCCGAGGAACCCGTTGAAGCGGTCAAGGCCGTAGGTGCGCGTC
Organism: uncultured delta proteobacterium; assembly: GCA_963828085.1. Lineage (GTDB taxonomy): Bacteria > Desulfobacterota > Desulfomonilia > Desulfomonilales > Desulfomonilaceae > CAWBBA01. The sequence goes on along the minus strand of CAWHDO010000034.1, from coordinate 16,280 downwards.
CGATGCAGGTTATTCTTCATGCAGTACTACCACAGGTCTCGTCGCAAATAGCTGACGTGTCCATCTACCGTTGGGAGTACAAATTTTAGGGCGTCGACAGTGATGGGAATGGTCGGAGCAGGCGGCATCGGCTGTGAATTGATGAGCGCGTTGCGAATCATGCAGTATCAACATGTATCAGCCATTCTGATCGTTATTCTGCTGATGGTCACATTGGTTGATAGCTTCGGCGCGCACCTGAGGCAGCGCTTCAAGTAGATGCAAAGGGGCCGAATGAAACATCGTGTAGTGATAACATCTTGGGTGCACCAGGAGGTGATTCAGCTATTAGAGCAATCGTGCGATGTCATCTCCAATAACGAGCGGGAGCCTCTGCCATATGAGGAAATCTTACGGCGAACACAAGACGCTCATGCCCTTATGGTCTTTATGACGGACAGTATAGACGATGATTTCCTGGGTGCCTGCCCGAATCTGAAGATTGTAGCGGCGGCTCTCAAAGGTTACGACAATTTCGATGTGGAAAGTTGCACGCGGCGCGGCATTTGGTTCGCCATTGTGCCGGACCTCCTTACCATTCCTACGGCAGAACTGGCGGTGGGGCTTCTGATCGGCTTGACTCGGAAGATGCTCGACGGGGACCGCTTGGTCCGGACGGGTCAATTCAGAGGCTGGCGCCCCAAGCTTTACGGTACCGGTTTGGCCGGCCGAAGTCTGGGAATAGTAGGCATGGGGGCTTTGGGCCAAGCGGTCGCAAGACGCCTGGCGGGTTTTGATATGAAGGCGCTCTACGCGGACAATCTCCCGCTGGCGGACGAGACGGAGAGGGCATGGGGGCTCACCCGCGTTTCATTGGACAGTCTTCTGGAAAGAAGCCATTTCGTGCTTTTGTGTGTTCCGTTAGTTCACGACACTCTGCACCTTATCGATGAGAGTGCGCTTGCCAAAATGAGGCCGGGCAGCTTCCTTGTCAATGTGTGTCGGGGGTCTGTGGTCGACGAACGAGCTGTTGCGTGCGCGCTTGAATCCGGCCATCTTGGAGGATATGCTGCCGACGTGTTCGAGTTCGAAGACTGGGCCAGAAGCGACAGACCAACAGGAATTTCCGCGCAGCTTCCGAGTGTGAAAAGCTCGACACTCTTTACCCCGCACCTCGGTTCGGCTGTGGACGATGTGCGCCGTGAAATTGCATTGGAAGCCGCGCGTAACATTCTGCAAGTCTTCGACGGAACAAGACCCCACTGTGCCATAAATCGACTATAGTGTTCGTAAAATGTAATGTCCGAGAGTGAAGATAACCCTATGTTGACCGGAGGTTGGGTGCCGCTGAACTGGCCCCCGGGTCAGTGCTGGTTTTGCTTTTTGCCGATTTTGACTGTTTGAGAGCGTACCTCTAATACGAACGTGATTCAAAGCGTTAAGATTGTGTGTGCTTGCTCTACCTTCGGGGTTCCGTCTCATTGTTGCTGTCGCCACCAGATTCGAATCCTCGTACCTACCAGCCAAACGACTCCCAAAATGAACAACAGAGCCCCTAAGCCCGACGACAACATTATGAGAAAACCCAGTGCCGCCACTATCAGACGCGAGAATGACGTGGATTCTCAGATCAGTCCCCGGCCGTTTTCTCTTTAACAGCGCATTGTCCGAAACCGTCACCGCCTGGCTTCGCACCATGGGGCCGAAACCGTGCTCGTCACGCCCGCAATGAAGACACACCTTTGCTGCTGCGGGTTTATCACCGAAACAGTGCGGACACTTTACCATATCTGTCGTCATCACATCCCTCCGTTGTCCAAACTGAAAGCTGAGCCGCTAGAATAGGGCAAGCCCTAAATCATTAGTACCGGACTTCAAACCCGGTGGATCGAGCGAGAATTCTAGGTGCCGTCTAGGAGCCCGTCGCGTCGTATCCGCACACATTCCGGTCATCGTGCTGTACGTAGCCTCCGCCCACCACTCCGGTACTTTGCCCAGGCTCCTAGAATTCTGACATGCCGAGTTCTTTCTTTGTCAGCCCCTGGGTCATGCCTCACAATCGGCATCATTATTCCGGAAATTGAGGAAAGTCCGGTGAAACGCGGGATGACGCAACCTCCTACTTCTCTTTTTCGTCCTTTTTTCGCTGTTTCTGCCCGCGTGGTTTAGGTTTCGCGCCGTCACCTCTCGCTTGCTGTTCCAAAGTCATGATTTTCCCGGTCACTTGTTCTTCAGTCTCCTCGTCCCCTTTCATCCTCGAGGCTGACGCCGATCTGCTTCTCTCTATTGTCTTTGCCTTCTCTCTCCCCGGCTCTTCACTAGCCTCACCAAGTATTTGTCTGCCGGTTTCATAAAGCATGAATCCGCCTTTTAGAATAACCTTCAACACGGGCCTGGTGGCGGACCATGCCAATGGTATAACCACTGGCGCCGCAAGCAGGCCAGCCCCCAGTGCAACGCCAGTCCATAGATCACCCTTTGGTCTGAAATCCCAAATTGCCATGTTCAGGGCCCCTCCTTCTATTGTGTTTTTGACACCGTGAGGCCATCTTCTTCTTTCCCACTATCTTGAGCCTGTGGTCTGGTCACCCCGATGTCAAGTTAGGAATTCATGAATCGGTAATGCCTGTCACTTAGAACGAAGCCATTCAGTCACCATCCAACTCCGTGTCGGCAATTGAACCTATTTCTTTCGCCGCCTCCTCAATTTCATCTATCTCCTTGAGAGTTGTCTCATCCAAAAGCCCCTGGGCTTTGATGAATTTTTGCAAATAGTCGGCGATCACTTTGCCGAGATGCATGCCAACGGAGAGTCCAATCCAAAATTCCATGGTGATTTTCCTACATGCCAAATATTCAAGATCAGCCCCATCCTATCCGTTGTCTCCTAGCCCATCAAGTCTCATGAGAATACCCTGCGGACCGCGTTAGCCACCTGCAAGCAAAAACTCCGGAACTGACCGTAATCTCCAAAAATGCCTCCACATTAACATTTAATTTGTTGCTAATATTCTCCTAACATGCAGGGGGCAATTCTCTAAAGAGAACGATGCAGTCAAAGATTTGGCCTTAAAGGCCGCCACACTGCTCGTCAGAATTGTATAAGGAGAAACGCATGGCCTTCTATCTCCACGAGGTGCCGGGGCGTCTGAGAATACAGATTCCATCGTTGAAGAGAAGCCCGCTGCGCGCGCAAGAGGTTCAGGATCTCCTGGAGGATCTCTCCGGCATCAAATCAACCTCCGTGAACACCGTTACAGGCAGCATAATTATTCATTATGATCCGGATATCGTGCATTCCAGGACCATTCTGACCCTTCTTTCCCGGGAAGAGTTTATTGACGTCGCAAGAGCTGTCTCAAGCCATCAATATGTGGAATCAGCCCTCTCCAACGCAGGTCACTTCGCGTCCAAGGCTCTTATAGGAATTGCATTGGATCGCGCTTTGCAGGGCTCTCCTCTTTCGATTCTCACCGCCTTCATTTAGAGTTCGCCATATAATATGGCTGAAGCTTACCCTACTACTACGATCTGAGAACCTCAGCTTTGTCGGTCTCTTCCCACGGCAAGTCGATGTCGGTCCGCCCGAAATGGCCGTACGCTGCAAGCTTGCGATAAAAGCCACCTGCCGACAAGGAGGGCAGCCTTCTCAAGTTGAACTGTCTGACAATCCCGCCCAGCCTGAAATCAAAATTTTTCTCAACCAAAGCACTGATTTCACCGTCGGAGATCTTGCCCGTTCCCATGGTCTCGACCTGGATGCTCACCGGGCCCGCGAGGCCGATTGAATAGCTGAGTTGAACCTCGCATTGGTCAGCCAGCCCTGCGGCCACAACATTTTTGGCTGCATATCGGGCCGCGTACGCGCCGACCCTGTCAATTCTCAACGGATCTTTTCCGCTGAGGGCGGACCCGCTGTTTCTGGAATATCCCCCGTACGTGTCAATTGCGTTCTTTCTGCCCGTAAGACCCGAGTGCACCGATGGTCCGCCCAATTTCAGGGGACCACCGGGGTTTATTAAGATTCTGGTCTGTTCGTCAGGAACTATGGGCTCATCCTCAAATACTGTCCGTACGACTGCATCCATCATGTCTTCACGAAGGCGCTCCGGCCTGGGGTAAGTCCGATCGTTCTGGCTTGAATTGATGGTGATGCTGTGGATTCTACGAGGCACTCGATTCCGGTATTCCACTCCGACCTGAGTGGTGCCGTCAGGCGCCAAATATGGCAACACGCCTTGCAGGCGCACTTCGGAGAGTTTTCGCGAAATCTTGTGTGCAAGCCATATCGGGAGTGGCAAAAGTGTAGGCGATTGATTGCACGCAAAACCGAAAAGGGTGACCTGATCGTATGCCACCATTCCGTCAATGTCGCTCTCGGATGCTTCGTTTACGTCAACCAGGCAAGGTTGCTCCGGCGCCATTTCTTTTAGGCTGGTCAATATGCTGCAAGTCTTGAAATTAAACTCATGATCAATATAGCCGATTTTTCGGATGACCTTTCTGGCCACATTCGGAAAGTCCACCTTGACCTCCGATGCAAACCTGGCTGCAATGAAAACCAGGGAGAGCGACACCGCACATTCCGCGATAATCCTGGCACAGATATCATGTTCGAGAAAGCGGTCTATAATAGCATCGCTTATTTGATCGCACAGTTTGTCGGGGTGTCCTTCGGTAACCGATTCTGACGTGTGTATGAAGTCTTTTTTCATTTGCTATGCACCGCTCCGCCTTTTGTGGCTTCATTTAGGAGTAGAGGAGCCAGGGACGCAACCCCGATCACGAGCCCGTCAAAAGCGCTCACCGGGGTTGTACCGAGCAAACTTCTCAGTCCGGGAACAAAGAAAGTGCCCAATTGTAACCCGAGCGAACCGATGACCGCTATGTTCAGGTATTTGTTGGGAGCAGGTTTCTCAGCATCGAATATGCTGCGGTGTTCCGAACGACAACTTATGGCGTGCAGGATCTGTGACGTAGTAAGGCTTTGAAACGCCAATGTTCCCGCAGCAGGACCCACGCCGTATCTCATAACCCCATAGCCGTACGCGGCGAGTGAAGCCGCTGTCAGGGTTCCGGCTTCGAAGGTTATTCTTTTAAAGTCCTCCATTTTGACAATCGGCTCCATAGGGTCCCGTGGGGGCTGGTTCATCACATCAGGTTCCGCGGGTTCCAGGGCCAGTGCAAGGCCGGGAAATATGTCGGAGACGAGGTTGATCCAGAGTAGTTGCATGGCATTAATGGGGTATCCCAATCCCAGCGCGCCTGCTATGAACATCACCTGGATTTCGCTGAAATTGGTGGCGAGAAGATAATGGAGCGTTTTCCTGATATTGTTATAAATGGTGCGGCCATCACTTATGGCAATTATCAGAGTTTCAAGGTCATCTTCTTCGAGTACCACGTCAGCCACATCACGAGCCACATCAGTACCCGCCCGCCCCATGGCTATGCCTACGTCGGCTGCCTTGAGAGCAGGTCCGTCATTGATGCCATCGCCGGTCATGGCTACAACCTTACCGGCGCTCTGAAGAGCTTGGACGATCTGGAGCTTGTTCGACGGACTGACCCTTGAAAAGACGTGCACCTCGTTGCTAAGGGCTTTCAACATAGCAGGATCGGTGCTTGTGAGATGTGTCGAATCGAGGATCTCTAACGACATTCCATTGCTAAGCCCTAACTCTTTGCCTACTGCATAAGCCGTGGGGCTTTGGTCCCCCGTGATCATTACCGTTTCGAGACCAGCTTTATGAAACATTGTGATGGATTCTTTTACCCGTTCCCGTATCGGGTCGGCCATGCCAACGAGCCCCAGCCAGGTAAAACCATTTTCAGCATGCAAGTGCTCTTCGCCATTCCGGATAGCAAATGCGACGCCGAGAACCCGCAAAGCCTTGCCCGCCATCGCGTCATTTTCAGCTTCAATAAGGTCTCTGTCTTCATCACTAAGAGGGACTTTTTTCCCGTCCCTAATTTGATGGCCACACTTAGCCAGTACTTCCGCTGGGCTTCCCTTCATCGCAACCAATCTGTTGCTATCCACAGACCCGTGTACAGTGACTCATGAATTGATGATTATCGGACCTGTAGCGAGTCTGCATCAACGGGTGCTGCTCTCTCAGAGCGAGAACGTCCACGCCTGCGCTTATGGCCATGTGAATCAGAGCGTTTTCGGTTGCAGAGCCGTTCAGCACAACTTGGCGCTTCCTCGTCTCTATTTGGGTCTCATTGCAGAGCACGCATACATGAATAAGTTTCAAGACCTCATCAGAGTTGCAGGGATCTAAAGACCCCGCTGTGCCATAGAAGAGCCCTTCCCTTATTTCTATGTGTTCCATCCCGGAATAGATCCTTAAGACAGTCATCTTGTTATGCGTTATGGTGCCTGTCTTGTCGAAACATATCGTCTGGACGGAGCCGAGCGTGCATACCGCATCGAGATTCCGGATCAGGACTTTATGCCGCCTCATGTTCTGAATCCCGAGCGCAAGCGTGGTCGTTGCAACAGCCGGCAGACCTTCAGGAACAGCCGCAACCGCAAGAGAAATCGCCGTCTTCAACATCTGGAAAAAGCCGTTCCCGCGGACGAGACCGATGAAGAAAACTAACCCGCAAACCGCGCCCGAGATCAAAACGAGTTGATCTCCAATTGTGCTTAACTGCCTCTCAACGGGAGTCTCCGGAGCTTCGGCCTCGCCGACAAGACACTGGATTTTCCCCATTTCCGAATTTCGGCCGATGGCCACAACAACTCCGTGGCCCTGGCCACCCGTAATCAGGGTGCCCGAGTAGATCATGTTGGTGCGATCTGCAAGAGGAATCCTGGAGCCTTTGAGCGGCGTTGAAGACTTACTAACGGGCATGCTTTCGCCGGTGAGCACAGATTCATCGGCAGTCAAATGACCGGCCTCGACTAGCCGCGCGTCGGCGGTGACGTAGGTCCCTGGCTTAAGGACGAGAATGTCTCCCACCAGAACCTGCATCGCGGGTATTTCCAGCAGGCCGCCTTCCCGCATTACCAGGGCGTACGGGCGGATCAGCTTCTTCAGTGAGTTAATGGTCTTTTCCGCCTCACTCTCTGTGAAATAGCCGATTATTGCGTTAATGCCCACCACGGCCATGATCACGACGGCATCCGCCAAGCCCCCGGTAGCCACAGAAAGACCGGCGGCTGCGGCCAACAACGCAACGGGTAGAGACATGAACTGGTCGACAAAGATCGCCCATTTGGAGCGAGCGAGCGGCTCAGGGATTATATTGAGGCCGTATTTACTCAAGCTGGTCTTGGCCGCTTCGGCTGACAGGCCCTTTTTCTTCGAGGAATTCAGTGAAGCCAGGTACCGAATTTCGCCTCCATCAAGTGCCAGGACTTGCTATCCTGCGCTTTTGCAGCTAAGACGCCCTGCTGATCTTTCTTGGCGCGAGCTACCGCAAGTTCGGTTACACCGGCAGGGAGTCGCTGCGGAACAAAACCCGAACCGTTCTCCGCCTGAGAAACCCCTATATCTTGCTGGTAAGTGACAGCGATCTGCTCCACGTGGGAAGTTATCTTGCGAGGGTTACAGTCAGGATCATAAACGATAAGTACGTTTCCGGTAAGTATGCTGGCCGTAACTCGACTGACCTCGGGGACTTCCGAGAGCAGCATCTCCAGCCGGTACCTGAGCGACACTGAACGGTAAAGCCCTTTGATCCTGTACCTCAGTCTACCTGGTACAGAGTCATGAATTTGTTTTACCAACTCGGTTAGCCTCGTAACGCGCGAGAACATACTTCAGCGTCGCAACGCCTCGCGTCACGCTGAAATCAGCCCACGGCTTGCTGAAAACGGGATATAAGTTAATCTGTTCAATGCAACATCGGGGTTGAGACGTGGCTATCAGTCTCCGTCTGCATCATCGTACTCTGGCGCCAGATCTTCCCCTTCGTCCCACTCATCCACTTGAGACCGTGTAAATACGCCGAGGGCATAATAGAAGGCCGTGTACCACGCGGGCATGGCCAAATTTCCGCGGGCAATCTGCCACATCCCGGAGATTAACAGGCTCACAAAAACCAGACTCGGGATGTCTACTTCGCCGCCGGTCAATTTCCTGAGGTATCGGTTATACCCCTGAAAAGTGTCGGCCACATTGCCAAACAGAGTTTTCCGGCGAGGGGTGGACCGCTTCAACAGAAACAAGTCATTATCCCTTGCAAATTCGGCTATGGTCTTCCTTTCGCATTCGTAGGAAATCAGGGCGCTTCCCGTCTGTGGATTCACCCTGATTTCTCCTACACCGGGGCAGCCGGACAAGCGCTCTCGGAGAGAGGAAAAATAGGAAACTTCTCCCCTTTTGGAAGGGATCTTAATCCTAAGCCTATGGGCCATCCCATGAGAAACGTGAGCATCGGGAATCATTCGCCTTCTCTTTGCGGTCGCTGATCCTCTACGCTCCCTTGCCCTTCACCGGTGCCAGTTCGGCCTGCACTTCAGATCTTGCTTCTGCAGCCAGATCCTCCACTACTTCGGCGACCTCGGCGCACATCTCTCTGCCTTTTTCGAAAAGCATAATGCCGCCCTTGATCGCTGCCTTAGCCACCGGTCTCGCCGCGGCTGCAATCATGGGAATCACCACGGGGGCTACGAGCAATCCCACCCCGATTGCAATACCGGTCCACACATCAGCCTTAGGTCTGTAATCCCAAATTGCCATTTGACGTCTCCTTCATTCTGATCGATTATAAACACTACTCCCCATTTGTAGGTTAGCTTCATGTTAAGAATGTGTCAATATTGTTAGGTCCGTATTAGGTTTGTGTTAAAAATGACGGTTCGGACACTTTTTTGGCAATCGTTCTCCGCGGAGCTCGCTGAGATCGCAGAGCATTCTGTTTTCTCTGTATTTTTTCGAGTTGAGGCATGGCGCTTGCGGGTTTGTCACTTCGGAGCCAATCCCGGCCAAACTGCGTATCCCGGTGGCCGAGGTAACAGTGTACAAGCCATTTGTCATCTCCGCTTTCCCGGCCCATCCCGCGTCTCGCGGGACGGTGATCCCGCGCGGATTGCGAGACTGATTACCCGTTGAACGGTTACGCTAAACCCGCTCTTCAACCACGTGAAATGACATCGTGCACGCTGTTACCATGCTTCGTCCGGAGAATAGCAACCCGGCCCAACCGAGCGCCTGTAAAAATAGGATCACGGCAGGGTCCCACAATGTGGCAATGCCCATGCCCAGGTCGGCAGACGTAGTGACTCGTTCAGGGGCGCTCGCGCCAACCAGCACAAGGACATACACGATCGCGGCCATGCTCATGATCTGATAGGCACTAATCTTGCCACCTCCCCGGTAATCGGCTCTCAGAAACTCGGATATGGCCCTCCAAGCCTGGGTAAATACCATCACGAGGATGAGTGCCGCAGAATAGCAGCCCTTCAAGTAAAGGAAAATTCCGGCAAGGCTTACAGTCAGGTGCAAAATGGCAGTAACGGCCTGTATGGGTATGACTTCGGTTCCGTCCAGACCACCTTCGTAGGCTATTTTTTTAGTTTTGCCTGAAAAGACAAAAGGATGACTTCCTATGATGCGTCGAATCCAGGGCCCACATTGAGACATGGGTTTGCCGTAGCAACAGCCGAAGCTTATGCACGCCAAACGTCCCAAACCTTCTCCCAATCCGTAAGATATGGAAATAGACGCGATTGCAGGAATCATAGGAACGGGATATTTCCCTCCAAAGACAATGTCAACAATCCACAAAATGACGGGAGTCACCAGAAAACCGACAAAGGATGCTCCCCCTATTGTGAGGGTGTGAGGCTTCTTCTCCACTGTCCGTGCCACGAACTTTGAGGCCGGAAGGCAGACCGCGAGGACCATGCACAGTATTACACCCGTCTCAGTCGCGGGCACTCCAATTGCGCCGATGAGAATAAACATGATCGACGCGGCCACCATGATCGCTGCGGCACTGAAAAGTCCATAGTATGTAAAGTTTAATCCCCTCCACTTGTTTCCCTCTTCTTTAGCAACGGGAATCGTTGCCATGATCTGCCATCTTTCTTGCGGCAAAGTTTTGAAAGCCCATGTGAGTACCAAGGCGAAAACGATTGCCAGCCCCAACACGAACGACTCATCTGACATTCCACAACTCCCTTAAAAGTCTATACGTTAGCTTACGCGGAACACAACGGTGCGAGCCGACCGCGTGTCATTGCGAGCGAAGCGAAGCAATCTCATGGATGGCCGAAGCTGAGATTCCTGGTGGGACCGGCACCCTGCCGGTCATCCCTAATAGACAGGCTGGAAGCCTGTCCCACCAATCGCTCCTCGCAATGACAGCATGCGGCGCGAAAGCGAAAGCTTACCTTTACTTGGCTTTTCTTTGAACCGATCTGCACATCGGTGCACTCCGTGCAAACTAATCCGAATCACTCTTCACGCTGGAACGTGTAGCGCAGGTGCCGATAATGGACCGCGCCTTCAAGTCGGTTTCCACCAACGGCCGGCCGAAGCCTCTGGAAAACCGGCTTTGTACGCCGTACAGATGTAAATTACGCAGAAGATCTTCTGCAAACGCGATTCGCCCCTGCTGGAAAAAACCACATCGGTGCTGCTTCCAGGCCGGTACAGGCTCTTGGGAAATCCCTTCCCGAGAAACATGCTCGGTTCCACCAGCCGCGGATCTTCGTATCGAGTTTCGCTGTAGGCCTGAACGATGTCACCGATCATCAGAGCCACGACTTCTATCATCGCAACAAGACCGATTCCTGTTCCGCCCCGGACGTCCGTATCTATGATGGTGACCACGCGCCTGTTTTTTGAAAATGGCGTCACAAGAGCGACAACTGCACCAGGGTTGCACGAATGGTAGTCTCCGGGGATTACGTATATATCGACCACCTGCCCGGCCACGGGTGTGTGGTTGTAATGATATTTGTCCGGGGTCAACCTGAAGACCGCAAAATCTCCGTTTAGGAACGCTCTGATCCATTCCGGCTTGTCTGGACTGAGAAGTTCTTCAAGATCGAAAAACTTTTCTTTGAGAAACAAGCTGGAATTCTCGCTCAGTGAGCCGATTATAACTCTGGAATCCGCTGGAGAGACTACGGCCTCCGGCCGTTCATCCATAGATCGGCATTCCCAATACCGGATTTGACGCTCAAAGACCTTTCTCAAGGTTGTCAGGCTCTTGGGGTCAACGCATTCGTCCAAGTCTACGCCGTATTTTTTCAGTGAGGCTCTGGCCCGATAACCGAGACGAGCATCATATTGTATGCACGCGAGCAACCGAGACGTGCGGGCGCTGGTGAGCATCTTGAAGAGGAAGGAAGCTCTTTCTCTGCATACGGAGTACAGCAGTCGGATCGCTTTGTCTCCAATGAACCTCTCGGTGCAAACTTTCCCGGACTCTCTGTCCACGAACTGGTGCTGCATAGCCGCGATCATATATTCACAGCCCCTTTTGAAGCGCAGACGCTTTCATGGTGAACGGTGACAAGAACAAGGTCGATAAGTGCCTTCAACACTTCAAGAGACGCAGCTTCGTCGAACACATCATTTTGAACGGATGTGAGAAATTCGCAGACCCCTCGGTCATTTGTGGAATATGAAAGAGCCTCTCTATAATCTCTTCCGAATTCAGCCGAGCCCAATTCCACCACTTGAAGATCTTCCATGCAGGAAACGCATCGCTTCAACCAGGTGCCGTTTCTTCAGGACCGTTCTATCGTACCGTTCCGAAGCCAGGTTGAATTCGTCTGCCGCCAAATTCATGGGAGAGTTCGCACCAGTGGACTCGAGTATGCCGGTAGTCAACTTTCCCGCGGCTGAAAACTCTTGAGGATTCTCCAGCCTCGCTTTGAGATCCGCCACTGTACCTTCCAATTGAAGGATTTCGATCAGATCAGAAGCTTCATGAATTAGGAGATCAATCAAAGCTAGCCGATACTGCCGGTTGTACACTCTCAAGTATCCACGATAGCGTCGGCTGAATCGCACTCCTCTCGTGCGCTTCATGATGCTTTTCATGAACAAATTTCGAGTATTATTGAAAATAAAAAAAGTCGGCAGCCCGATGGCGGAGCCGAAAAACACTTGCCTGCGTTCGCTTTCCGTGAAAGGGTCGTCGGGAATGTGGGAATGTGTGATCTTGCCTTGAAGCGCCAATTTGTAGGCAAGAGCAGTCACCAGGGTTTGCAGGTTGGTAGCATCAGCCATGTCATGCTCGAGGTTTTCAAACAGGCTGTAATGACGTCCCTCGAATCCCGAGAACCCTACTTTTCTGAATTCTCGAAGTCGATAAAGCAGGTAGAGTGACATTTCTTGGTCAAACACGCCCAGGTCGGAGAGGTCCTTTTTTAAGCGTTCTTCATTTCCGAGTTTTCCATCGAGTGCGGGGCTCTTTTCAGTGCTCCTCAGCGTCACCAGATAGTCGAGGAGCCTGAAATCCGCAACAAAGTCCCCTTTCGCCCGAAAAAGGAGGCTAATTGCTTTATCGAGAAAATCGACGCCGAAAGGCGTCACCGGCCGACCCAGGATCTTCAGCCTTGCTTTTTTCTTCCACCGCCGCCAGATCATTCGCAAATGGGTGTAGTCAAGTTCGTGAGGCAAAAAGCCGAACCTTCTCCGGATGAAAATCTACGAAATCGAGTCTGTACGGTGCTGCGCTGTATGTTCCCACAAAGAGCGGGAGAAAGTGTTCCACTATCTTGATTACCAAGTCCCCCAGGAATTTTTCATGAGCGGCTGTGAATCCGGAAGCTTCGTCTGCGAGATGGGCTGTGAGCTTGGCGCTGCCAAGGCTTATGTGAGCCCCGTTATTCGCAAGGCTGATGTTCGACATATTCGGCAAGACAACGAGATTGCGGGTAATTATGGCCGCCTCCTTGAGCTTTGCAACTGCATTGAGCTGGCTCCGACTCAATACCTGGTGGCACAGACACATATACTCGTGTTTGTCCTTGCCGTTGTCCCATCCGGAGAGGCACGGGCTCATAAAGAGTTCTCTGTAAACGAGTCTGCGATACATTCATTGAGTTTCTTCTGACGAATAGGCGGATGCGGAGAGAAATACAGGAGAGCTTTCTGGCCGCTTTCATTGAGAGCAAATTTTTCGTTCGCGTACTTATCAGAAGTTGTGTGAGCAGGTATCTCTTCGATGTTTCTTTGGCGAGGGATCGACCGAAGGCCGTACCGGATCGAGGCCCCACTACATAAAAAGAAAAGGTTTCCGGCGATGTATTGTCATTGAGTAGGTGGTCCATGACGCGCATCCCCGTGTAATGGATAAGGTCAGGCAGTCCTTCCTGCGAGCCCATCAGATCCGCCAGAGACAGTTTCAGCAAGTAACTTATCGGAACGCGAAAATAGTCCTCGCCGTCTTGCCGGCAGGCAAATTTATGGGCATCGCCTCTTAATCGGCTGTTCGTATTCTTCTTTTCGAGGCGGAGATCCGAATCAAAAATTCTCTTCGCGAACGGACTCAGCTTCTTCACCGGAAACCTGACCCAGCTATTCTCCCATATGCCTTCGGAATTCTTGGCAAGATACTCTTCGAGATCCGTGACAACCTGCTGGGAAGTGTCCCCACGGCAGCTCTCCTCATGATGTTGGCGAAGTAGTTGGAGCTTTCAATCACTATCGGCAGATCCACACATTCTTTGCTCCCGGATACGGCCGCTTGGAGTTCAGTCTCCGACCCCGCCGTGGCATCGTAAAGCACGAAAGGTATCGACTCCACAAATCCTACGCTCCTGGTTCCCGGAATCCCGAGGACCTGACGTATGGCTTCAATGGAGGACGGACCATCGTCTTCTGCGACTATCACCTCTTTGGTCCGGAAACCAAGCATCGTTGCAGTCACCTCTGTATGGGATTCAAGCGCTGATCCTCTCTTCGGTTTAAGCACCAACTGAGTTAGTCACGTATTAGCGTTGTGACATTTTTTCGCTAGGACTGGGCGTAGACAACCATTTGTGGCCATTACGAAAATATTTACCTGAATACCGAGGCTGGGTCCGCCGGGACTTTCGGGGTGGATGCGTTGGGGATGGTATGGCGCGGGGGGTCACGGGGATTCTTTTGGGGTTTAGGGTTGCGCATTGTGGCGAAGGTCCTCAGAGAAAAGCTGTTGGGTGTCAGCGGTAGGTAAAAGTTTTACCTGCGTAATCCCTTAACGGGTCTACAGTCTGTTGTGCTCGCTGACGATGGGCCATGTTTGTCACGCGCTCAGAGGCTTCATTAATTTATCGGCTTTAGGTTGAGATCATCCTGGTTCTGTACCAGGATTAGGTTGATTAGATATAGAATATCAGTTAGTCATTGGAACTAGTTTATATCCTATGACTTCTGCCTCGCGAGACAGATATGCGTGTCTCTTGTGAAGATGAAGCAGCGAGAGGTAATCCTTCCCCAGGTCCTTGAAGTCTGCACCATGTTTCATGATGTGAAACAGCGCCTTTGCTATGCGGTGTGCGACCGCAACGATGGCTTTTTTCGCAGATCCGAGGCGTGCCTTTAGGCTGTAATACTTAGCCCGGTAGTAAGAATCCTTGCGCTTGATTGCAGACCACGCGACCTCGATAAGTATAGTTTTGATCATCTTTCCTTTAACCGGGCTTCTGCCGCTCTTTCTTTTGCCTGCGCTTTCGTTATTCCCTGGGGCGACTCCGCACCAGGAGGAGAATGCTTCGATAGTATCGAATGTCTCAAGACTGGGGCCTACTTCGGCAATAATTGCGCATGCCGACACCTCTCTTATTCCGGGAACCGCCGCCATCCGTCCAATGACGTCGTGATATGGTGCCAGCAGTCCTTGGAGACACTCATCTATGAGTGCAATCTCTTTCTCGAGAATATCGATAGTTCTGAGCAAAGGTTGCAAGGTGTTGCGCTGGTGATCCCCGAAGAAGCCTTCAATTGCATCGTAGAGTTCAAAGGTCTTTTTCTCTCGGTCTTTTTTACTAGCCAGCTTGCCTCTCAAGCACTCCTCCACATCGGAGAGAGTGATGGGCTTCTTGCTAAGCAGCAGATGGATAAGATTTTGACCAGTGGCTCCGAAGATGTCGCTCAGCACTGAACCAATCTTAATGTTTGCCATTTCAAGCAATTTGTGGACGCGTCTCTTAAAGTCGCCCACTGTATCCACGAAGGTTCTCCGTATGCGGCACCAGTCGCGCCATTGTCGCATCTCTTCTTCGGGGATGAGGCTACCGTGTACCAGTCCGTGTCTGAGAAGTCCGGCAAGCCATTTGCTGTCGGACATGTCGGTCTTTCGACCGGGCAGATGCTTGGTATGGCGGGCATTGACGAGAATTACCCGAACCGCTCCCTCCAAAACATTGAAGACCGGGCGCCAGTAGACTCCGGTACTCTCGATAGCAACGACCGGACACTCGTTATCGAGAAGCCACTCTTTGAGGGTTCTCAAATCATGGGTAAAAATACGAAATTCACGTTGTTCAATGCGCTGACCGGCAGGGGTCTCCACGATCAAGCATGCAGTTACCGAGTCTTTGTGAACATCAAGACCACAGCAAACCGGGTGCAATACTTGCACTATTTTGGTATCTTCCTTTCTAGCCATGGCAACCTCCTTTTCATCGGGTTTTGTCTTTTCTTGAGGATGCCATGGTTTTCTTCTAAAGGGTATTTTCATGTTCCGTTGTGACCAACCGGTCATGGGAGTTTGTCTGATTCACAGAGGGGAACTACCGTCATTCCTGCAAACTGCCATGCCCTGTCGGCCACAACGGAATATAAAAGTGCTGCGATTATGTCTGGTGCCACGGATGTGTTCCGCCAGGCGGGACTCATCCGCGCTCGCCGGTCACTGCACAATGGGCCATGGATGCTCTCCAGCAAGAGAACCTGATGCATGGACGTGACGCCGGCCCGTCCCCGCACGGATGAGCCCCACGGGGCGCTGGGCACATCCGTGGCACCAAATTTCCGTCAACTCCTGCATAATGGGCACGCACTTTCAGGAAAACGCGGGACCGACAAAAAAGACAAATCCCAACCATCTATAGCCATTGCCAAAAGTAATCACCTGTTCACCACCTGTCACCCCGGCGAAAGCCGGGGTCCAGAACATATTGAAAAGACTGGATTCCGGCTTCAGCCGGAATGACGGTGTCAGGCTACCTCCAATCGGACAAAACTTTTGGCAAAGGGTAGTGCGCCAGGCAAAGCTTGGCATCTCTTTCAGGGTGAGAGTCCCTGTTGGGTAAGGCCTAACCAGCCACCCGTATCGAGTGTTGCGGATATGGAGGAGGAAGTCAACGACTACCGAACGAAATATCCGAAGCGTACACA
>CAWHDO010000033.1:0-270491 GCA_963828085.1 uncultured delta proteobacterium | reverse complement strand
GATCAAAGTTTCTATGAAGAGTCTTTCAAGAGATTTGGTGAGATAATTTCACATCTTGACGAAGAAACCCTGCAACTAATTCAGAACCTATGTGCGCCAGTAGCTTTCACGGACAAAGAAATCCGGCACATCACCGATATTCTCAACAGGATCAACATCGAGGCATTAGACTCTCGTCAACTCGGCACCCTGATGGAAGATCGGGGCCTGTCGCCGAAAAAGCTCGGAAGTTTGAAGAGATTGGAAAAATTATACCAACTCGAATTTCCGCACGAGCCCATTGCCGAGATATTATCGCCGCTTTATGTCCTGTATGACCTTCGAATAACCTACTCACACCTGCAATCGAAAGACACTTACCAACAGTGCATTCATAGCGCAGTTGATCGTCTGGGAATTCCTCGAAAGGCAGTCGGCTTTGAAAACGTCTACACTGTGCTCCTGGAAAAGATAATTGAATGCTACGATAAGCTCTCTGAAGTAATGATACGGCCATAGTTCTGCTACTGCGCGCTGCTGAGATTTCTACGCGTTGTCAGAATACAGATTCTGCCATGCGGTGGGCCCGCCACATCTAGGCTCCGCCCAGCACGGAGCATCTTCGAGTCTCTGTCATTGCGAGGAGTGAAACGACGAAGCAATCTCAGAATTCAAAGAATAGGATTGCTTCGCTTCGCTCGCAATGACAGCCTTTCACTGCCAGTTACTGAAATCTCACTTTCCTCTTGACTTCCATCTTTACCTCGTTCATTGTTTCCATCAATTGATGGAAGGCTTGACTGGAACAACCCGATGGTGTCACCTCTCGAAAAAGCCAGAAAAGACCCCGATTCCATGAAGGCCAGGATACTCACCAAGGCCCGGCGCATCTTCGGGGAATACGGCTTTCACGGCGCAACCACACGCATGATTGCCGAAGAAGTCGGGATCGACATCTCCACCCTCTACTATCACTGGGGCGAAAAAGGCGATCTGTACGAAGCGGTCATCCTGGACATTACCGAAGACCTGCGTCAGAAGCTCGCGGAAGTGGAAGATATAGTGCATAGACTTCCCCGGGAGATAAGGTTGGCAACCTCCCTCGATCTCATGACCGATTACCTCTTCGAGCATTCGGAAATCTCGAACCTGATACTCTTCCGCTACTTTGGGAAGACCAGAGACGAATCGATCCTGGATTTTCAAGTGCCGGAGCTTGTGTCCGACATTGCTCGCTCCTTGAGCCTTTGCAAGGATAAAAAGAACGTCCCCGACCCCGTCAGGATGCAGGTCCTCGCACTGATGAACTCCATCCATAGCTTCGTGTCGGGTGAGAGTTTCTTCCGGTCCATGCTCAAGATACCTAGAGATGAGTACATACCCATGGTGAAAGAGACGTTGAAATTCGTCCTTTTGCCGGCCTTTGTAGGAACGCGACCCCAGACAAAACCCACGGAGTGAAGCCCAATCGGGGAGAGCCTTCTTTCCCCAAAGAAGGCCGCCCGATCTTGCGGCTTTGGCACCCAATTTGGTCGTAACGGAGGGACTCGATGGCCCTTAACCTCGACAGCATCGGGAAGAAGATCGGCCCCGTAATAAAGGACTATGACTGGAAAGACGTGGTCCTTTATGCCCTCGGCGTGGGAGCGGGTTTCGACGACCTGGAGTACTGCTACGAAAACCGGCTGAAGACGATCCCCAGCTTCTCCATTGGCGCGGTCTTTGACTTCCTCGCGGAGGTGGGGCTCGAGCTCGAACGCGGACTTGGCCGGCATACTCCACGGTGAACAGGACATTATTTTCCACAATCCGATACCGACGTCCGGACGCCTGTCAACCGAAGGCGCGATCACGCATATTTACGATAAAGGCGCGGACAAGGGAGCACTGGTGGTGGCTGAGGCCGAAACCTACCATTCGAACGGCCAGAAGCTCTTCACCAATATTTTCACCCTTTTCTGCCGTCGGGACGGCGGCTTCGGCGGTCCTGACGTCCCGACGGAGCCGGTGGAGTTCCCCGATCGTGCTCCCGATTTCGAGGAAGAAGACATCCCGTCGCCGGATCAACCACTTCTGTATCGTCTTTCGGGCGATATCTTCGCGCTGCACGTGGACCCGGATTTTGCACGGGCAAGCGGGTTCGAAAAGCCGATTATGCACGGACTGTGTACCCACGGCTACGCTTGCCGGGCTGTCATCAAGAGCCTTTTCCCCGGTGAACCGGAGCGCATGACGCGATTCCGGAATCGATTTTCACGGACCATCTATCCGGGTACGCCCATGAAGACACAGATCTGGAAAGTCGCCGAAGGCCGAGCGCTCTTTCGGACGGTGAATGGCGAAACCGGCGAAGTGGTTATAGATCGGGGCATAGTGGAATGGCTGAGCCAAGAAGAGATGGAGAAGCGCTCGCAGAAGAAGGGCATTCGGTTCGACGATAGAGTGGCTATCGTGACCGGGGCAGGCGCGGGACTCGGCCGGTTATATGCCCTCGAGTTGGCGAAACGGGGCGCCAAAGTGGTGGTCAATGACCTGGGAGGCGCCAGAGATGGTTCAGGGCAAGGCTCTACTAGCGCCGCGGACAAGGTCGTAGAGGAGATCAAAGCCCTCGGGGGCGAAGCCGTGGCAAATTACGATTCGGTGGCTACGCCCCAGGGTGGTGAAGCAATAGTGAACAAGGCCGTTGAAGTCTTCGGCAGATTGGACATTCTCATCAATAACGCGGGGATACTCAGGGACAAGACCTTGGCCAAAATGGAGCCTGCCGAATGGGACTCGGTTCTTTCCGTGCACCTCGACGGGGCGTACCACGTTACCCGCCCGGCTTTCTTGAAGATGCGCGAGGCTGGCTACGGCCGCATCATAGTAACCACATCCGGTGCCGGACTGCACGGCAATTTTGGCCAGACCAACTATTCCGCGGCCAAAATGGGTCTGATAGGAATGATGAACACCATCAAGCTCGAGGGCGAAAAGCACGACATCAAGGTGAACGCCATAGCGCCCATAGCCACCACAAGGCTTACGGAGGATGTTCTGCCGCCCGATCTGCAGGGCAAGCTGAAGCCCGAATTCGTGGCCCCGCTTGTTCTGTATCTGTGTTCAGAGCAGTGCCCTGTTACGGGCTCCATTTACAACGCGGGGATGGGTTATTACAGCCGAGCAGCGATCGTGACCGGTTCGGGCAAGGTTATAGGTGACGGCAAACAGGTCCCCACCCCCGAACAGGTGGCACAACACATCAAAGAGATAGTTTCTCTGGAAGGGGCTGTCGAATCACATAACGCAACAGTGGCGCTGGGAGCCATGCTGGACGCTTTTGCGCCCAAGCAGGAACCACAGGCCCAGGCCAAAGGCATGACGGTCAAGAGCGTATTTGACACTATCACCGAAGCGTTTCAGGCGGACAAAGCCGCGGGGGTGGATGTTGTCTTTCAGTATCGGATTTCCGGGCCGGGCGGTGGTGACTGGAATGTGACGATCAAAGACGCGGGATGCGATGCGAAAGAGGGTGTGCATCCGAGCCCTACCACAACCATTCTCATGTCCGACGAGGATTTCCTGAGCCTCATGCAGCGCAAGTTGAATGCTATGCAGGCTTACACCACGGGGAAGCTCAAAGTTCAGGGTGATCTCATGAAATCCCAGCTAATCGAGAAGCTGTTCAGGTTCTGATCCAAAACAGGAGACCCAACCATGATCGGCGTCACTTCTTACGGCGGCTACATCCCGAGGCTGCGCCTTAACCGTATGAGCATATTCCAGAGTATGGGCTGGTTTGCACCCGCCATCATCATGGTGGCGCAGGGTGAACGGTCATTCTGCAACTGGGATGAAGACAGTCTCACTATGGCCGTGGCCGCGTCCCAGGATTGCCTTCAAGGCATGGACAGGGGATCGATAGATGCAATCTATCTATGCTCCACCACTTTGCCTTTTGCAGACCGCCTGAACGCGGGCGTAGTCAAGACCGCCTTGAACCTGAATGACAACATCATCGCGCAGGATTTGACTTCCTCGCTCAAATCAGGCACGACCGGCCTGATCACGGCGCTGTCCGCCGTCGGTCACGGCGATGCCAGACAAGTCCTAGTGACGGCTGCGGACAAAAGAGAGGCCAAGGCCGCGTACTTCTACGAAATGTGGTTCGGAGACGGCGCTGCGTCCGTTCTGGTAGGCGACAGGGATGTGATTGCAGAGTTCAAGGGGTCCTACTCGGTTTCATACGACTTTGTGGACCACTATAGAGGCGATAGGAACAAATACGACTACATGTGGGAGGAACGCTGGGTCCGGGATGAGGGGTATTCCAAAATCATACCCGAGGCTGTCTGCGGGCTCTTCAACAAGCTCTCAATCTCGATGGACGATGTGGACAAATTTGTTTTCCCCTGTTTTTTCAAGGCCGAACACAGAAAGATCGCCAAAAAACTGGGCGCAGGCGGGGAAAAGTTGGCGGACAATCTTCATGAGGTTTGCGGTGAAACAGGCGCGGCCCATCCTCTTGTCATGTTTGCCCAAGCTCTTGAAGAAGCCAAACCGGGCGACCGGATTTTGCTCGCGGGATTCGGGCAGGGGTGCGACGCGCTGTACTTTGAGGTCACCGAGAACATACGTAACCTTAAGAAAAGATCGAGCATTACCAGCTCCCTCGAGAACAAGAAAGTCATAGACAACTATCCAAAATTCCTGAAGTTCAGAGACCTGATTGAGACCGAAATGGGGATTCGTGCGGAATTTCCCTCCCAAACCGCAATGACCGTGCTCTGGCGGAAGCGCAAAATGGTCCTGGGAATGGTCGGCGGGAAATGCACGGAATGTGGGACCCCGCAATTTCCGAAGATGGACATTTGTGTGAACCCGGCTTGCCACGGCAATTACACCCAAGAGGACTATCAGTTTGCGGAAGTGCCTGCGACGGTGAAGAGCTTCACTGGAGATCTCCTGGCAGTATCGGTGGATCCTCCCGCGATCTACGGCATGGTGCAATTTGAGGGCGGCGGCCGATTCATGGCCGATTTTACCGATTGCGAACTTGCTGATGTTCGCGTGGGCCAGCCGGTGAAGCTTTCGTTCAGAATGCGGCTCGCCGACAAGCAACGCGGCTTCACCGGGTACTTTTGGAAAGCCGTGCCGCTTCCGGTGACAGAAGCGGAGAAAGGCAAGGACGCGGAGATCCGCTTTGACGGCAAGGTGGCTGTTGTGACCGGCGCGGGCGCGGGCCTCGGGCGAGTGTATGCCCTGGAACTGGCCAAGCGAGGCGCGAAAGTAGTGGTCAACGATCTTGGCGGACCGCGGGACGGCTCAGGCCAGGGCTCCACCAGCGCGGCTGACAAGGTAGTAGAAGAGATCAAATCCCTGGGCGGCGAAGCCGTGGCAAGCTACGATTCCGTGGCCACGGTTGAAGGCGGGGAGGCCATAATCACCAAGGCCGTCGAGACGTTCGGCCGGGTGGACATCCTCATCAACAACGCAGGCATTCTCCGAGACAAAACCCTTGCCAAGATGGAGCCGGCCGAATGGGACACGGTCCTTGCGGTGCATCTTGACGGAGCATTCAACGTCACGCGGCCCGCTTTCTTGAAGATGCGCGAAAACGGCTACGGTCGGATCATAGTTACCACTTCCTCTGCCGGATTGTACGGCAATTTCGGTCAGACCAACTATTCTGCGGCCAAGATGGGGCTGGTCGGGCTCATGAACACATTGAAGCTGGAAGGCGAGAAGCATGGCATCAAGGTGAATGCAATCGCTCCCACAGCAGCTACGAGACTCACCGAAGACATACTGCCCCCGGATCTTCTGACGAAGGTGAAGCCTGAATTTGTGGCCCCTATGGTTCTCTACCTGTGTTCTGAAGGCTGCTCGGAGACAGGCATGACCTTCAACGCGGGAATGGGTTGTTTCAATCGGGCCGCAGTGGTTATCGGCCCGGGTGCGGTGGTTGGTGACGGACTGACAGCCCCCACGCCGGAACAGATCCATCAGCAGTGGGACGCGATCAATAATCTTGCCGGCGCAAAGGAGCCATACAACTTAACCGCAGCCCTGTCCGAGATGCTGGAGGCTTTTGCCCCCAAGGAGAAGGAAGCCGCCTCGGGTTCCGTGATGACGGTCAAGGGAGTGTTCGACCGCATGCCCGAGGCGTTTCAGGCGGAAAAGGCTTCAGGAGTGAACGTGGTCTTTCAGTACCGGATTAGCGGTGCTGGTGGCGGAGAATGGTACGTCTCCGTAAAAGAGGGCTCGTGTGAAGTCAAGCAGGGTGCCCACGAAAAGCCCACAACCACAATCGTTATGTCTGATGAGGATTTTCTCAGCCTGATCGCTGGAAAGTTGAATGCTATGCAGGCGTTCACCGCGGGCAAGCTGAAGATCGAGGGAGATCTCGTGAAATCGCAGCTCATCGAGAAGCTGTTCAAGTTCGGATGAGAAGGGCGCTCGCGCCGTACCAAGTCAGTAGCGCCGGCATCTTGCCGGTTCGGAATGCTGACCGGCGAGACGCCGGTACTACTGCATAACCCCGGGAGGGTTGAACATGGCCACGGGAATCAAAGACAAGGTCGCGATAATAGGCATGGGCTGCACCCGCTTCGGCGAACGCTGGGACGTGGGAGCCGAAGAGCTGATGGTGGAAGCCTTCACCGAATGCCTGGCCGATTCAGGTGTCGGGCCGGATGAAATTCAGGCTGCATGGCTGGGAACATGCTTAGAGGAAGTCAATGTAGGAAAAAGCGCGCTCCCTTTGTCCACAACGCTCCGCCTGCCGTTCATCCCCGTGACCAGAGTAGAGAATTTTTGCGCGAGCGGGACCGAATCCTTCCGAGGAGCAGTATATGCTGTTGCTTCCGGCGCTTATGACATTTGCCTGGCCATGGGAGTGGAAAAGCTGAAAGATACCGGCTACGGTGGACTTCCAAACCCGGGCTCAGGCTGGGGTTCCCTGAGCTGGCTCTGGTGGCCCAATGTCACCGCGCCGGGGGCCTTTGCACAGCTTGCCACAGCGTATGCGGCAAAGTATCGCGTGCCGGATCAGGAACTCAAACGAGCCCTGGCTCATGTATCCGTGAAAAGCCACTCGAACGGTACGCTCAACCCTAAAGCCCACTTAAGGAAGGCCGTTACCGAGGACCAAGTTATGGCGGCCCCGATAATCGCGCACCCTTTGGGGCTCTTTGATTGCTGCGGTGTGAGTGACGGAGCGGCCTGCGCGATTGTTACCACCGTTGAAAAGGCCAAGGAGATGGGCCGAAAGGATTTTGTCACGGTCAAGGCCCTGCAACTGGCCCTCAGCAGCGGCGAAGAGATGGGATTCAACAGTTGGGACGGGGACCATTTTATGACTACCGATAAGTGCAGCATCAGAGCATACAAGGAGGCGGGTATCAGTGATCCAAGGAAAGAAATCAGCATGATGGAGGTCCATGACTGCTTCTCCATCACGGAACTGGTCACCTACGAGGACCTCCATATTTCGGAAAGGGGCCAGGCCGTAAAGGACGCTCTTGACGGGTTTTACGATCGCGACGGGCCGGGGGTCCCCTGTCAGGTGGATGGTGGGCTGAAGTGCTTCGGCCATCCCATCGGTGCATCAGGACTGCGCATGCTCTATGAGATGTACTTGCAGCTTCATGGCAGAGCAGGGGAGCGGCAGATCCCCGATCCCAGGTACGGCCTCACCCACAACCTGGGAGGCGTGCCCTTTATGAACGTGTGCAGCATCGCGATAATCGGAAAGTATTAGCGTGTTGCAAAATCTCAAGAGCATTCGAAGTGTGCCGGGGGCAACTTTTTGCAATAAGTTTCCCCCGGCGCCCCCTTCAAAAACTCTTAATTATTGCAGGCGCTGTCACCTTTTGACAAATCTCTTGGGGCCGCAACGATATCCCATGCTGGACATCCGCGTCATAATGAACTCTCCCGTGGAGGAGATCCTGGCCTTCAGGACTTGCTGCAGCCTCAAGATGTTCGATCAAAATCTTGAGGTCCATGTGACAAACCGCGGGGTAGGTCCTGTGACTGTGCCCAGCTACTTTGACATCGAGGGTGAAAGAGGATTCCGACATCGGATCGATACGCTGATCCCTCCGGGAAAGCATCGGATTAAAGTCGGCGAAATCATCGCATTTTATTGCTACATGGACGGGGCGCTCTGGAATCGGTCTCTACGCATGGTTTTTTATGACAGCGAAGGGAACCAATATCCGGTGGAAATCCTACATGAAAAAGAAAAGGGCTGACCAATGGAAATCATAAAGTACACCGAGGAACACAAAATTTTTCGACAAACCATAAGGAAGTTTTTTGAAAAAGAGGTCACTCCGTACGTAGAGGAATGGGAAGAGGCCGGGATCGTCCCCAGGAGTATATGGAAAAAGATGGGGGACCAGGGATTCTTGTGCATGGACGTGCCCGAAGAGTACGGCGGAATGGGCGCGGATTTTCTCTATTCGGTGATTCTCTCCGAAGAACTTGTCAGGACAAACCATGCGGGACTGGCCGCGGCGCTCCATAGTGACGTAGTGGTGCCGTACATCACGGCGTACGCCTCAGAGGAGCTGAAACATAAATACCTGCCGGGATGCGTATCCGGGGATATCATCACAGCAGTGGCGATGACTGAGCCCAACGTGGGGAGCGACCTTGCCGCAATGCGAACGAATGCGGTCGAGGATGGCGATCATGTGGTGATCAACGGCCAGAAGACCTTTATAAGCAACGGTATCATTTGTGACCTTATCGTGCTGGCCGTGCGAGATCCCAAAGAAGAGAACCCGCATCAAGCCATTGACCTTTACCTGGTCGAAGCCGGTACCCCGGGCTTTGAAAAAGGTAGAAAGCTGAAAAAAGTCGGTTGGCACAGCCAGGACACCGCGGAACTCTATTTCAACGATTGCCGGGTTCCCAAGGCTAACCGGCTTGGCCAAAAGGGGTCAGGGTTCTTGATGTTGATGGAAAAGCTCCAGCAGGAGCGGCTCATGGTCTGTCTAGGGGCGGTCCCCGCTGCGGAAAATTTGCTGGAGATGACTATCAAGTACTGCAAAGAGAGGACCGCGTTCGGTCGCCCCATCTCAAAGTTTCAGAACTCGCAATTCAAGATCGTGGAGATGGCAACTGAAATCAAGCTTGGTCGGACTTTCCTCGACAAACTAGTAGTGGATCACATGGAAGGCAAGAACATTGTGGTAGAGGTCAGCATGGCCAAGTACTGGACCACTGAAATGGCCATGAGAGTGGCCGACCGCTGCATGCAGCTCCACGGCGGATACGGCTATTGTGAGGAATACCCGATTGCGCGAGCCTGGAGAGACATAAGAGTCATGCAGATCTTCGCGGGGACTAACGAGATCATGAAGGGGATAGCCGCAAAGTTCATGGGACTATAGTGTCGGCATCGTCATGATACAAATCGAACAAATCGGTGAAGTAAGAAAATTTCGCCTGGCACGCACGATGTACGGCCGTGGCTTGTATTTTACCGCTGCCTACTGGGTTGATGGCCTGATGGTCGATACCGGTTGTGCCTATACTGTCCGCGAATTGCTCGAATCCTTGGACGACCTCCCGGTTCGCTGCATTGTCAACACTCACAGCCATGAAGATCACATTGCAGGCAACGCTGCATTGCAGGCCAAGTTTGGAGCCGACGTGCTCGCCCATCCTCAGGCCTTGCCGATTCTCGCGCATCCTCGCAAGAAGAGGCTGCGCCCATACCAGTTGGTGATGTGGGGCTACCCGGCACCATCGAATGGAAAGGCCATCGCAGATTTCGTAGAAACCGAGCACCATCGTTTTGAGGTTATCCACGCGCCGGGCCACAGCTCCGATCACATCTGCCTGTACGAGCCGAAACAGGGATGGCTCTTCACGGGGGACGTGTACATCGGCGGTCGCGATCGTGCCCTCAGGCTTGATTACAACGTCTGGCAAATCATCGACTCCCTAAAACGCCTGGCGTCATTGGAAGTCAAAGTCCTCTTCCCGGGAAGCGGCATCCCACACGTTGACCCTCATGAGGAATTGTTGCGCAAGATCGAGTACCTGGAGGAGACGGGCGAAAGGGTGTTTGATCTGAGACGGCAGGGCTTGGGCCGACGTAGGATACGCCGCCGCCTGTTCGGTCGGGAAATGTCCATAGCCTATTATACCCTAGGGCATTTCAGCGGCAGAAACCTGGTCCGGTCATATATAGAAGACCGACCTCCTAATGCCGAAATCAATCCCACGATAGGCCGAGCGACTTCATATAGTGTTTGAGGGAATAGCGGGAAATACCCAGCAGGCGTGCTGCTCCTTGCCTGCTGCCACTGGAGCGTCGAAGGGCCTCGTTTACGAGGGAACGCTTCACGTGGTGGGTTATGTCGTTCAGGGACTCCTCAGTTGGGAAACATACCGTAATCGACCAGTCCTTGGAATTTCCATCATGTGTGTCCAGTCCAAGGCCCGCAAGGCTTATGCACTGCCCGCCTGAAAGCATCAGAGCCCTCTCCAGGACATTGCGAAGTTCTCTCACATTTCCCGGCCACTCGTAGCTCTTCAGCGCATTAACAGTTGCCGCGTCGATGGTGGGAACTGCAGATACTTGCATATCTTTGCAGAGCCGGGACATCATCTCTTGGATAAGTATCGGGATATCCGCACGTCTTTCCCTGAGAGGGGGAACTACTACGGACAGCACGTTTAGACGGTAAAAGAGGTCGTGCCTGAATCTCCCGGCCTCGACTTCCTTCTCCAGGTCCCGGTTCGTGGCTGCAATGAGGCGGGCATTGACGGTGATATGCTTTTCGCCTCCCACTCGCGTGAACTGTTTGGTGTCAAGAAAAGTCAGCAGCTTTGCCTGCAAGGGTTGCGAGAGTTCACCGATTTCGTTCAGGAGCAGCGTGCCACCCTCGGCCAGCTCCAAAAGTCCTCGCTTGCGGCTCTGCGCTCCCGTGAAAGCGCCCCGTTCGTGGCCGAAAAGCTCCGAATCCGCCAGCGTTCCGCTCACCGCGGCGCAATTTATCGCCCAATAGGGCCCATCCGCCCGTTTAGACTGATCGTGAATATATCGAGCCAGGTAGTCCTTGCCACTGCCACTCTCCCCTAACAGCAGAACCGTAGATTCCGTTTCTGCCGCGAAATTGACCCGCGTCATAATGGACCTTCATTGCCTTTGAAGGGTATTCACCCGCGGCCTGCGGAGGAGGCAACTCTACCGTCTTTCGATCCGTTATGTCACGACTGATGCCGCATACGCCGACAATTTCCCCCGAGCTATCACGTAAGGGGGCCCTGATGTCATGGAAGGTCACGCGGGACGCCATTTATAGGTCTGACCCGTTCTTCCTCGATTGTCTGCCCGTCCAGGACACGACGGTCTACCTCCCTTATATGTTTGCCGATCTCCTTTCCGAAGATCTCTTCGGAGGTGTGCCCCACTATTTCGGAAGCCCGACGATTCAGGAGCTTCTCCTTGGCGGGATTCACCATAGTGTACTTGAGCTACGTCTTTAATGAAGATGCCGTCCTGGGCTCCCTTGAAAACGGCGCGGAACCGCTCCTCGCTTTGGCGCAAAGCTTCCTCGGCTTGCTTGCGCTTAGTGATGTCACGCAATATTGCGAGAGATGCCGGGCGCCCATTCCAGTCAGTGGCTCTAACCCGCATCTCAGCAATTCCCGCGGCGCCTTCCTTGCGCTCTACTTCTACCTCGGTCCTTTCACCCGGCACTGCGGGAAGTGGAAAAGGGGTTTCCAGGAGGGCCTCCGCCGATTTTCCCATCAACTCACTCGCTGCACCGTTGGCATAAAGGACTGCATTGTCGTCTCCCAGCACGAATATGCCGTCAGCGCTCTTTTCTACAATGCTGGTGAAGCTCGCCCGACTGACCTCAAGCTCGGCCAGGAGTCTCCGCCTCTCAACAGCGTAATGGATGGAACGCACGAGGAGCTTCTCGTCCACCTCCCCCTTAACAAGGTAGTCTTGAGCTCCTTGCTTCACGGCTTCAATGGCTATTGCCTCGTCCCCTTGACCTGTGAGGACCACGATTGGGATGTCGGGAATTCGAGCGTAGAGACGGCCCAACGTAGCCAGACCCTGGCTGTCGGGGAGTCCAAGATCCAAGAGGACCACGTCGAACCCTCTCGTGGCGAAGAGGTCAAGGCCGGCTGAAAGGCTCTCAGCAGATTCTATTCCGATATCTGAGGTAGCAGCCTCGGCCAGCATCTCCTTTATCAGGCGGATGTCCCCCGGATTGTCTTCGATCAGCAAGACCTGGAGTCGATTGTCACTCATTTCATATCTCCGGAGGAAGCCTCACGACGGTCAGCCAGAAATATTCAATAGATTTCACAACATTAATAAACTGGTCCAAGTCGACGGGCTTCGTCACGTAGCAATTAGCGTGCAAGTTATAGCTTTTGACAATGTCCTGTTCAGCCGCGGAAGAGGTGAGGATGACAACCGGGATACGCCTCAAATCCTCGTCGGCTTTGATTTCAGCCAGGACCTCCCTTCCATCTTTCTTAGGAAGGTTGAGGTCAAGGAGAATGAGTTCCGGCCGAACCGCATCGCGGTACTTTCCCTCCCGCCTCAGAAATGCCAGGGCCTCAACGCCGTCCTCTGCTACATGCAGGTTGTTGACTATCTTGCCATCTTTTAACGCTTCTCTGGTGAGGCGAACGTCACCGGGGTTGTCTTCAACCAAGAGGATCTCAATTCCTTGCAAGCTACTTTTATCATACATCACTTGGCCTCTCTCTCCGGGATTGTGAAGCAAAAGGTGGCGCCCTTATGATTTCCGAAATCGACCCAAATTCTGCCGCCGTGGCGTTCAACTATCTTTTTGCAAATTGCCAGTCCCAGGCCGGTTCCCGGAAATTCCTCCCTGCTGTGCAGGCGCTGGAATATGATAAATATCCTATCGGCATACTCCGGATCAATTCCTATCCCGTTGTCACTTACGGAGAAAAGCCATTGACTACGTTCCAGCCGGGCCGACACATGAATCTGTGGGACATCATCATCGCGAAATTTGCACGCGTTGTCGATCAGATTTTGAAAGAGCCGCAAGAGTTGCGTAGAATCACCCTTCAATGTGGGGAGAGGGTCGTGCGTAACCTGTGCCCCGGATTCGGTGAGCAACATCCGGAGGTTGGCAAGGGTCTTGTCCAGGACCGTCTCGCAATCAATCAACTCGAACGGCCTTCCATGTGTTCCTACACGTGAAGTACAGCAGAAGCCCATTGATGAGGCGCTGCATCCGTTTCGACCCATCTACCGCGTAGGTGATGAAATCGTCCGCATCCTGGTCAAGCCTGTTTCTATACCGACGTTCGAGGAGTTGCACATAGCTTGAGATCATGCGAAGCGGCTCCTGCAAGTCATGCGACGCGACATAGGCAAATTGTTGCAACTCTGCGTTAGACCGCTCCAGTTCTGCCAAAGTGCTCTGCAGGGCCTCTTGGGCGCGTTTGCGAGGGGTGATGTCGCGCAAGATGCCGGTGAAGAATTTTCCTTCCCTTGTTTCCCAGGTGGCAACGGACAGTTCTGCAGGGAATTCCTTCCCCTCTTTCTTAAGGCCGGCTACTTCCACGGTCCTCCTGGAAGGACGTGATCCGGAGGACGAAGCCATCCGGTGCAACGCGATTTCATGGGCTTCGCGAAATCGTTCAGGCATCATGAGGGAGAGAGATTTGCCCACAGCTTCCTGGGCCGAATAGCCAAAGATGTCCTCGGCTGCTTTGTTCCAGTGAACCACGCTGCCGACGCCGTCAATAGATATGATAGCGTCGTTTGCAGTTTCCACCACCGCCCGATGGCGTTCTTCGCTGTGCGCCAAGGCTTCCTGCTCTTTCTTCACTCCCTGAACACCAGATTGTAAGGCTTATTCAGGCCGGTCTGTATGATTGCCCGATAGACCAGATAAAATGAAATGACTTTAAGGTAGTGACCGATTAGATTGGAAAAGCCGTACACGTCTACGTATAAGGTGAAAGTCAATTCAGAGGCTATGGTAACGCCGATCGACGCCATCAGGAGCTTCAACACGCCGGGATCGAACTGATCCCCGTGTTTGAACAGCAGTATTGCAGCCACGGCCAGAATCAGACAGATACCGTACTCACTCCATATCTTAAACGCGGTAAGTCCGACTCCCTCGATGTAAGTGTCGGGGAAAACCTTCCAGTAGAAGACGGATCCAAGCAGCGCTGCGAAACCAAGCACAAAGGCGGCAATAACCAGATGGACTTTGAGCCGTCGTCCAAGGAACAGAGGAGCAATCAAAAGAGAAACGCTTTGAACAAACCTACCGGCAATCCAGAACTGGGAAGCAAGGTCTGAACTGGAGGCTGGGAAAACCCCCATGCCCTTATAGGCAATGGTATGAAACAGATCAATAATGCCGACAAACAGGTAGGAGATGCCAAGGAACAGCAGATAATTGTTGGCCATGATCCGCCGCGAGTTCCAGGCGAGGAAGAAAATGTCCCAAGCTACCGCGATGCTGAACAGCTCGACCAGAGTGTGAAACAGTAGGTAGCTTTGAAGGCTGGTGAGATACAAGCCGCACAGTATGAGGACCCAAACGGCTACATGGCCGTACATACCGGTCTTTGACACTCGTTCGGTCATTATCCTAGTCCCATGATAGACTCATTATATCCGTTACTCTTTCACCGATTTCAATCTTTCTGATTTCAGGTTGGTTTTCAATTACATAGGACGGAATATCTGAAGCTGAATCGCTCTTGACACCGGAACCCGCTTCTCCTATGTTTTTAGCTGATGAATTCTGGAATTCTCGTCGGATCGTGAGGAGTGACGGATGCAAATCTTTGTCTCCGGGTCTTTAGCCTATGATAGGATTATGGATTTTCCCGAAAAATTCTCGGATCATATTCTGCCGGACAAAATCCACATGCTCAATGTCTGCTTCATGGTAAACGGCCTGAAGGAACAGTTCGGAGGAACCGCAGGCAATATTGCCTACAGCCTTGCCCTGCTCGGAGAAAAGCCGTTCATTCTGGCCACCGCGGGCAAGGATTTCCACAGTTATAAGAACTGGCTTTCTGAGCATGGACTCCGTTTGGACGCAATCCGCATCATTTCGGATGAATTCACTGCCGGAGCTTATATTACCACAGACAAGGCCGACAATCAGATAACCGGGTTCAATCCGGGCGCGATGAAGTATCCCTGCCTGTACCAGGTTGACGGCGCGGAACCACAGGAAACCCTGGCCATTGTGGCGCCGGGAAACCTTGACGATATGCTCACGTATTCAAAGAGTTACCGGGAACGTAATATACCTTACATCTTCGACCCTGGGCAATCCATCCCGGCCCTCTCGACTGATGCTCTGATCGAGGCCCTCAACGGCTCTCGGCTGTTCATCTCTAACGATTACGAGCTTGAGATGGTCATGCGGTCCACCGGTATGGAGAAGAGTGACCTGCTCAAGAAGACTGGGGCGATAATTACAACCCTCGGAGAGAAAGGGTCGCGGATCTCCACGGCTGAAGGAGATGTCCAAATCCCTGCCGTGCCGGCTGAGCGTGTGTTAGACCCCACGGGAGCGGGTGACGCGTTCAGGGCCGGCCTCATTAAGGGGCTGGTAATGGGAAAGAGTCTCGTGGTAGCGGGCCAAATGGGCTCGGTGTGTGCGGGCTATGCAGTGGAATGCCAGGGCACGCAATGCCATCGCTTTTCCCAGGAAGAATTCTGGAGCCGCTATGAGGCAAACTTTGGAGGTATGGGCTAACCAGGGCAATGTTTCAGTAAAATGTTTACGTTAGAGAGAACGACGCAGTAGGGCCGAGCGTTGGTCGCCCCTACCCGGTTGGAGGTATGCTCCATGCCGACCCATACAGGAAATCCGCCATCGCCGAAAAGGTCCGGTAGATCGCCTCACGCGGTCTTCACCCGCATCCGGGGGGTATTCCAAAAACTGGGTATCTTGGGCTCGAATTTGTCACTGGAATACGAGGGGGTGCGGTACCGCGTGTCCTGCGATGATCAGGCTTTCATGGTCTATCGAGTCAACAGCCACAGCGGAGCGAGACATCACGTCCCTGGGTGGCCGGTCTGCCTGGTGAATTCAGACACCATCTTCGAAGAATGCTTCTCTCCGGGGTTGAGCCGTGACCATTACGATTGCGGCGTGGACCTGGAAAAATGGCTGGAAATCATCGACGGGCATTGCCGGGAAAATTTGTGAGGGCGCGAGATGCCGTGCCCTCACCTCTCTGTAGCGAGCGCCTTGTTCCCAGGCTCTGCCTCATAGGCGCTACCTTAATATAATCAGTTTAGTGATTTCAGTCTTCTAGCACCCTCCCTTAACCCCTCCCGTCAAGGGAGGGGAATGCGAAAACCTTCTCCCTTGGCGGGAGAGGGCAAGGGGGATCTTCGGGCCGCTTATCCACCCGCAAAACTCAATGAACTTCAGAATAACTTATTTATCACAACCTCGACGGTTGTCACAACCCTGAAAGAAGGCGCTGTCATTGACATTTCATCTCGTGGTGGCTATGTTAAACGCGACAATTATGAGACTTCTGAATTGCCTTCTCCGGTTTCATCAGTGAGGTGATCCCATGCGAACCATAAATATGGACCATGTGGCCGCGTCCCCGATACTGCCTGAAGTGGTGGACGCGATGATGCCCTTTCTAAAAGAGCAGTACGGAAACCCTTCCAGCATGCATAGCCTCGGTGCAGAAGTGACCGACGCGATTGACGAGGCAAGGGAGAAGGTTGCGGCCTTGATCGGCGCCAAACCCCCAGAGGTCTTTTTCACGTCCGGAGGGACTGAGGCCAACAATTGGGCGCTCAAGGGAGTTCTTCAGGCAAACCGCGCCCGAGGCAATCATATTGTGACTTCCTCCATCGAGCATTTCTCGATCATGCACGCGATAAAAGCACTCGAAAACCAAGGAGCAGAAGTAACTCGCCTGCCGGTGGACAAGTATGGGATGGTCGACCCGGCGGACGTAGAAAAAGCAATTACTCCTCGCACTGTTCTTATTTCCCTGATGCATGCCAATAACGAAACGGGCACTATCCAGCCCATCGAGGAAATCGGGAGGATCGCACGCGGCCACAAAATACCATTTCATACTGATGCTGTGGCAACCGTGGGCACCATCCCCGTTGACGTAGAGGCTTTGAACGTGGATCTTCTTTCTTTGGCCGCAAATCCGTTTTACGGTCCCCTGGGAGTGGGCGCTTTCTATATACGCAAAGGAGTCAAGATCGCGCCGCTGATGGATGGCGGAATCCAAGAAGGGGGCTACAGGGCAGGCACTGAAAACGTCCTCGGCATCGTGGGCATGGGAAAGGCAGCCGAGATCGCGGCCGGAGAACTTGAGCCCAGGATTGCTCATCTGGTTCCTTTGAGAGACAGGTTGATCGAGGAGATTACCGGAGCGATAGAGGAAGTTGAACTGGTAGGGCATCCCACCACTCGCCTCCCCGGCAATGCCAGCCTCACCGTGAAGTATGTTGAAGGAGAGTCCATGCTGCTATTCCTGGACATGGAAGGTATAAAGATAGCGAGTGGCTCGGCGTGCATCTCCCGATCTTTGAAAGTCTCGCACGTCATGCTGGCCATGGGAATTGACGCGGCCACTGCGCAAGGATCGCTCCTTTTCACACTCGGACAGGACAATACAGATGACGATGTAAATGTGGTCGTGGGAGTGTTGCCACCGATCGTTCAGAAGCTGCGTGACATGTCCCCGCTCTACAAAAAGACGGCAAAGGCCAAGTCCGTTGACCAGTGACAGCAGTTCATAATCACAGGGGGTGAATATGTATAGTGAGATAGTCATGGATCATTTCAAAAATCCCCGCAACGTGGGTGAGATTCCAGATGCCGACGGCGTCGGAGAAGTGGGCAATCCCGCATGCGGTGACATCATGGCCTTTTATATCAAGGTCAAGGACAATATCCTGGAGGATGTTAAATTCAAGACTTTCGGATGCGGAGCGGCCATCGCGGTGTCCAGCATGGTCAGCGAAATGGCCAAGGGCAAGACTCTGGATGAGGCTATGGAGATCACTAATAAATCAGTGATTGATGCGCTTGACGGACTGCCGAAGAAGAAGCACCACTGTTCCAATTTGGGCGCTGATGCCTTGCACAGAGCTATCGAAGACTACAGGGCTAAAAACAAGGGTGTAAACTACCGAAAACCCGCGGATGGGCCCGACGTGTGCGAGTGCCCGGTGTGCGACGTCAACGATCCGGAAGAAGCGCCGTGACTGTTCGGCAGTGTGTGATCGTTCTTCCAAATAGTTCTTTTGGGTAACCGGAGCCTGAAACCCTAAACGGGGATGTGCCAACGTGCAGACCGCGGGGATAGGCATCCTTTGGTACGTTGGGGGGGGCGAATTGGGGGTTGCGCGTAGCCTTGGGGCTATCGCCGCGTTGAGACGAGCGAGCGTGGCCTATAATTTGGGGTGGGGGCTACGAACATATATTCACGTAATATTAATAAGTTGGCATAGTATTCAGGATTATGGTTAATATTTTTTAATGTTTTGATTTAAAAAAACTTGACAACATATCCATAACGTGGTTTTTTCTCGTCCAGCGACAAACCAAACCTAATCCTTCCTTTGGCCCGTTTTCGAACGGGCTTTTTTTTGGCACACAGCACATCAGCGAAAGCCCACACCCCCGGAACTCCCACCACTACCTCGCCACCGGTCTAAAAGTCCTGTTGACCCGCAGCTCAGATGCAGTATAATTAGGACAACAGGCGAGCACGTTTTCTCCAGCATGTCCGGGTTCTTTACTTAAAGACCCGGACACGCGCGTTCTACGCCATATTGTTCGGCTGATATCAGGCCGAGCCACAGGGCCTCTGCAGGGCCTTCTTCCCGATGTCTTTTCTGTAGTATGCGTTCTCCCAGTGAATCTTGTCGACTGCTTCATAAACCTTTGCAATTGCGTTGGCTATACCAGGGGCCCTGGCGGTGACACCGAGAACGCGGCCCCCCGCAGTGACGATTCCGTCGGCTCCCCTGCCGGTTCCCGCATGGAACACCTTGATTCCCTCCATTGCATCAGCCTCTTCAATTCCCGTAATCGGTTTCCCCTTTTCGTAGGAGCCGGGGTAACCTCCTGAGGCCATGACAACGCAAACAGCATCTTCCGGAGCCCATTCGATTGTCATGTTGCCAAGTCCACCCTCCAACGCGGCCACCATCAGCGGCACCGGGTCGGTTTCCATTCTGAAAAGGAGAGGTTGAGCCTCGGGATCTCCCATGCGCGCGTTGAATTCCAGGACTTTGGCCTCTCCATCCTTGATCATCAGGCCCGCGTATAAGAACCCCATATATGGAGTCCCTTCGTTTTCCATCGCGCGTACCACCGGGATCATCACTTCCGTCATAATCCGGTGGTGAATTTCCGGTGTGACCACGGGCGCCGGAGAATAAGCCCCCATACCCCCCGTGTTAGGGCCTTGATCGCCGTCGAAGATGGCCTTGTGGTCCTGGGAACTGGCAAGTGGAACCACGTCTTTGCCGTCAGTGAAGGCAATGAAAGAGGCCTCCTCACCTTCAAGGCATTCTTCTATTACCACTCTGTTTCCGGCATCGCCAAAGGCCTTCTCTTTCATGATTGTAAAGAGAGCCTTCTGGGCCTGGACCTGGTCCACGCAGACGAAGACTCCCTTCCCCGCGGCCAACCCGTCAGCTTTGAGCACCACACGGCCGGAGCACCGTTTCAGGTAGGAAGAGGCCGCTTCAAAATCCTGAAAGACCTCAAAATCGCCGGATGGGATCTCGTATTTGGCGAGCAGGCGTTTGGTGAAGACTTTGCTCCCTTCCAACTGCGCTGCCTCTCCGGAAGGGCCGAAAACCCTGAGCCCCGTTGCACGGAACGTGTCAGCCAAGCCGGCCACAAGAGGCGCTTCAGGTCCTACCACCGTGAGGTCCACTCTTTCAACCTGCGCCAATTGGAGAAGCCCGGGGACGTTGTCCGAAGAGACATCAGCTACCCTGCACTTTGGTTATCGAGCAATACCCACGTTGCCGGGGGCTACGATGACTTCCTTCACCAAATCCGATTGGGCGACCTTCCAGGCGAGGGTGTGCTCCCGTCCCCCGGACCCTACGATAAGGATCTTCATGTCACTTAGCTCCAGGGCTCTGCTGTCGCCACAGGCCTCTCTGCTCTCTTTTGGCTTCTTGTTCTAGTTCAATATATGGTCTGACGTCGAAATCTTTTTCTTCCCGTTCGATTTCGGCTAATCCTTGCCTTATCATTCGCGCGCTCGTGTCCTCTCCCGACAGAAACACGAACCCTTCCTTAACTCCTTTCGGTCCGTCACGAAGTATCTTTACTCGAACCCATTGATTTTCAAGCGTTTTTGTAAGAAAATCGCGTGCCGCTTGCGCCTGACCCGGCGGGACACTCAAGCCCGCAAGCTTGAGCTGAATCACCTTTCCGGAGCCTCTCAGAGCGAGGTCTTTCTCGTCCACTATCTTTGTCACATTCCAGAGATATTCACTACCCTCCATCGGAGGCCGACTCGCCATGTAAAGGTAGAAGATAACGAGCAAGAGTATCCCGCCCAGCGCAGCCCAAATTTTCCATTCACTCTGCAACCGTATTTTGGCCATACGAGGCACTCCTCACCACAAGCCCGACAGATGACGTCAACGAATCCGGAGAACCACTTTTGCCGGACATGCCGATCTACTGCTGACGGTCCCCGGTATTAAGCTTACCCACCTCGGCGTTGAAAATCTCTTCTGCTTTGGCCGGATCAGGCCCTGTGTACCGGTGATGCAGCCTTACGTCCGATTGCGCACGCACGATTACTGCAAAATCATCGGCGTCCAATCGGATGAGTTTTACGAAAGAGCCTCGCTCACCACGGGCCTGTTTGGCTATCTGGAACATCGTGGCAATATAGCACAGTAGTGCCCCAAAGGGGGAAAATCCGAATGTCGTCTAAGACCGCATAGGCGTTTGGCTTCCAATGGGTTATACTGGCATTCGTCTACGAAATTTGTTATGTGGGGAGCAGTGACTGCAGATGGCAAATCACATAATAATTGAAACCAAGGACTTGGGCAAAGACTACGTCGACGGTGGAAACGTTATCCACGCTCTGAACAAAGCTAACATAAAGGTCAGCCGCGGAGAGATGGTGGGCATAATGGGGCCCTCCGGATCAGGCAAGTCTACTTTGTTGTACATTCTTGGGCTTCTTCAACCCCCGACTTCGGGGGAGTACATATTCAAGGGCCAAAACATTCTGAATTATGATCGCGAGGAGCAGGCGAACTTCAGGAATAGGGAACTTGGGTTCGTGTTCCAAAGTTGCGATCTCTTGGCCAACTCCACTGTCTTTGAAAACCTGGAGCTACCACTAATATACGCGGAATCCGACCGAAATTCCCGCAGGAAGAAGGTCCTCGATGCGCTGGAGAGGGTGGGTCTCTCTCATCGCGTGGACCACTGGTCCAACCGCCTCTCCGGGGGGGAGCGCCAACGCGCTGCCATAGCCCGGGCCCTGGTCAACAACCCTTCCCTTATCCTCGGGGATGAGCCCACCGGACAGCTCGATCAAAAAAATACGGACATAGTTGTGGAACAACTGAGGGACCTTACGCGGCAAGGATTCACGGTAGTCCTGGTAACCCACGAGGATGACATCGGAAACGCCTGTGACAGAATCATCCGCATCAGAGACGGCAGTGTTGTCTCGGATGGTTTTGACGAAGCCTTCAACGGGAGGAATCGTCAGGCGGAGGTGCGGTCCGTGGGGCCGAACTAATCTATGCAGGCGGGATGATTAGCGGCTGCAGCCGCAGGAAGCGTTTGCGTCCTCCGCCTCGATGGGATAAGTCAGGGCTATGCCCTCTTTGGTCCTCGTGAGCAGGCCGGCCTTTTCGATGGTGTCCAAAATGGCCGAGCACCGATCCCAATCGGCCGATAGGTAGACGGGCAGCATCTTCTCACACTCATGGAGGCAATTGTCCGCCGCGAGAGAGTAGAGTGTCATTATCACTTGTTTGTGAACAATTTCGAGGATCGGATTGGACATTAGGTTTTGCACGGTCACGTTACCCAGGACGAGTCGGCTGACCCCATCTACACACATATCGAACCTCCTGCGAACAACTCCAGCGTAACTCCCTGCCTGTGAATCGTCAACTCTTACTGCGGTCCCTCATGAACAGTTTGAATGCCTCATAGCTTTCCGGTGTTCCTATGTCAAAAAACGGTCGTTGCTGGAGTAACCCGAACATCTTCCCGCTGCCCACCAGAGATGGGAAGATTTCTCGTTCCATTGAGAAGGACCCCGGCGGCAGACTGTTGATAAGATGCTTCGAAAGAAGCGACAAGCCGGCATTGATCAATCCAGGTTCAGTGATGTTCTCATCCTTTTCACGGAACCCGATCACCATACCTCTTTGGTCCACCTCCACCGAACCATAGCGGCTCACGTCCTCTACTTTGAAGAGGGAAAGAGTTACGTCCACGCCTGTGTCCATGTGGAATTGCAGCAACTTCCTGAGGTCCGCGTCAAAGAATGTGTCACCATTCACGAGGAGGGAAGGATCAGTGGCGAATGCGTCGGCATTTCTGACTGCTCCCCCGGTTCCCAGAGGAGAGTGTTCATGAGAAAAGACTATTTCTAAGTCTCTGCGGTAATTCGAACCGAAGTGATCTTCGATAGCTTCCGCTTTGTATCCGGTGAGGAGAACGAAGCGCCGCACGCCCTTATCTGCGAGCGAGTCAATCAGCATTTCAAGGAAAGGCACTCCTCTAACCATGGCCATAGGCTTGGGCCGGTCCAACACAACCGACCGCAGCCTTTTACCCAATCCTCCGGCCAGTATCAGCGCAGTGAAAGGTAGGCCGATTTCCATCATTAGTGTCTACTCGTTTGCCTGAATATGAGCGAACCATCTCTTTCTTCAGCCGAGATCGGAAGCTGTCCGTACAAGAATACAGAAGACGTCCCTGGAAAGGAAAGGGCTTCCGCCCGTGTGGTGGCGAAAGGATGCGCACGCCCGGCTTCAACGATTTTTAAACAATCTTCGGCAAATGCATCTCGGGTCAGGTTCCAGCGGAGCAATGTGAAAATCGTTCCGCCACACATCCAGCACCAGCAGGCCCGGGAGAATGTCCTCTTCCCGCCCCACCATGATTTTCAGCGCCTCCGTCACCTCAAAGGACGCGACCGCGGTGGCAACTGCGGAAAGAACTCCCACGTCAGAGGCCCTCGGATGATCATCAACCGCCTGTGGATCCGGCCAGAGACATCTGAGACAAGGAGTCTTACCGGGGATGATGGTCATGACATTCCCCACCGTTTCGACGGCCCCTCCGAATATGTACAGGGATGCCCCGGTCGAGAACAACGTCATTGATCAGGTAGCGGGTCCTTATGTTATCGAGCGCGTCCACTACCAGATCGACACCATCAGTAAGTTCCTCAACGTTGGCCGGGCCTATTGCCGCGTCAACGGCCTGCACTTCTACCTCGGAATTGGCTGCCCTAAGGCGATGAGCTGCTGCTTGAGCCTTGAAGACACAGCGAGTCGCGTCCTCCTCGTCATAAAGAATCTGCCTGTGAAGGTTGTGAAGCTCGGGACAGTCCTGATCGGCAACCCTAACAAGACCGACTCCTGCCCGAACCAGAAGGATAGCAATGAGTGACCCGAGAGCACCGAGCCCCGCTACGAAAACACGGGATTCCTGTATCTTTTTTTGGCCGTCTTCTCCGATCACTCTCAGAAGTTGGTGCCGGCTATATCGAGGGATTTGCGTATCCATGTGACCACCCGTGAGACATGACTATCGAGTCAGGAAGAATCGTGGGAAACTGGCTTTACACAAGAAAGTCGCCGTGATCTTACTGCTTTGAATGCAAACTGCTAATCCTTCACCGCGGAGATCGCGGAGACCGCGGAGGGTTCTGTTTCCTGTGTCTTTCTCTCAAGTGAGGCACAAAGCATTTCGCTCTCGGGCACCGAAGATAATACGGGCCTGACTGTGTACCCTCGCGGCTCATAAGGGCTTGTAGGAGCCATTTTTTTCTCTGCGTTCTCGGCGCACTCTGCGGTGAATCCTGATCCCCCGCTGAACGGTTATCGCAAATGGTACGCACGCCTATCCGCCTGCTATAGGCGGGAAGACAGCCAGTCTGTCCCCGTTTTTCACTACGTCGTCCAAGCCCGGCGTGGATGCCGTTCAAGAAGATGATCTTGGGGACTTCCAGACCTATT
Source organism: uncultured delta proteobacterium (assembly GCA_963828085.1). GTDB lineage: Bacteria > Desulfobacterota > Desulfomonilia > Desulfomonilales > Desulfomonilaceae > CAWBBA01. Next base: position 246,280 of record CAWHDO010000033.1, on the reverse strand, counting down.
TTCAATTGTCCTAAAATGTCCCTCACCGCAGCGCCATCCCGAGTTTCAAGGGTGCAAGCGTTGCCTCCGCTCGTCTCGGGCAAGCGCGAGGCAAGTGATGCGTAAAGGGTCAACTGAATTTTCATTGTAGTCACTCCGTTTTCCTTATACCCTAATTCTCTGTCCGGACGGATGGAATTTCAAGTTCTGATCCGGAATGGTGAAAAAGCCGGTCTCGGCAAAGAAACGCGTGCGGCGCTCTGTGGCGAAAGGCCGTGTGATAAAGGTGGCGATATAGGTTATGAAAGTCTATACTTATTCGGAAGCGCGAGCGAAACTGGCGAGCTTACTTGAAGAATCCAAGACTGAGGAGGTAGTCATCCTCCGTCGTAAAGGCGACAGGTTCGCAATTGTTCCCCAATCTTCGAGTCCGCGCCGTTCCCCCTTTGATGTTCCAGGTTTGAACAAAGGTTTTTCCAGGGAGGAAATAGTCGAGGCAATTCCGCGAATCAAGAGAAAGGGAATAACAACCTCGCCCGCCGAATGCTACTGAAAAGCGAACAGCTTGGGCGTCCCTGCCGGGGCCTACGATTCTTCCGAATACGGACAAAACATTTTATGATACCATGACATAAGGGAACCTGTCTCATGAGCGCGAACATCAGGTGGGAATCAGATTGGGATATTGCCCTGGCTATGGCTAGGGTACAGGAAAAACACCTGCTGCTGGACTTCTTCAACCCCGGTTGACCCTCGTGCAAACAGATGGATGCGGTCACGTATTCCAATCCTCGAACGATAGAATTCGTTAATCGCTACATGATACCGCTGCGCGCATACACAAATTCCCTCGCGACCTGGGCAACTCGTTTTGTAATTCAATACACTCCTACGGTGATTACGTTGGACGATGAAGGAAAAGAGCATCACCGGACCGTCGGTTTTCTCCCGCCCGAGGAATTTATTCCCTCATTGATGCTGGGCATAGGTAAGGCTGACTTTGAGGCCCATCATTTTGTCAAGGCTAAAGCCATCTTGGAATGGCTGCTGCTCGAGTTCCCCCGCAGCCAGGCAGCTCTCGCCGCGTCAGACCTGAAACGCAGGATTTCTTGAGCAAGCGTGCTTTGAGTGACGGAGTCCTATACTGGTAGGGTGGCCCGTGGCCGCCTGATCGAAGAATTGGCGGGCACGGCCCGCCCTACGTCGCATGGACAGGCTGTAGAGTTTTTACTGAAACACGGTACCAGTTTAACGCGAGACTAAAGACCCAGCCACTGCTCAAGCCTCAACTGTATCGTGGAATAAAGGGCGACGGCTTCCATGTCGACCCTGGTGGGGCTCCACATGTAATTCACCCAGCCGGCCTGAGCCAAGCCATAAATTCCTACGACAAATTGTCCTACGGTCACGATCCCGGCAGCGATCTGCCCTACGCCGATGAGTATGCCCCCGGCAACCTGAGCCAACGCTGTCAAACCGATCATAAATTGTCCCATGCCGAAAATTATGCCAATTCCAAACTGGGCTATTGTAATCCCTCCAATTCCAAATTGCCCGATTGCTACGATTCCCTTGGCCACGCGGCGCTTGCCCTTACTGTCCCTTCCAAAAGCAATGTGAATGAGAGGAATGCCGAACACCTTCGCCCGTGATTTCCAATCAATTCCGGTTCCAATCCACTTTTTGGGCGCAGGACGGGGCGCACCGCAGTGCGGGCACGAAACCGCGCTCTCACCTATCTCTTTCCCGCATTCCTGGCATGGTTCAAGTGCCATGGCATCTCTCCACTCTTGGCTGAAGGCCGGTTGGTCCCTTAGTGCAGGTTTTCAAAATTCGGTCACGTATTCTGATCAGGCTGGGTCCTCCTAGCCGAAAGCCTTTACCGGTGGGACCCGCCTCAGTGCCGATCATTGGTCCACGGCCGGCAGGGACGCCGGCCCTACCGAAACGGCAGAGACTGTGTCACCAGTTACGAGACCGAACTTACGAAACAGAGTACCTGAAACTATATCATGAAGGCTACGAAAAATTCTGTCCGATCACCCTTGAGGGCAATCCGGCCGAACCTCGGTACATTGTCAGCGTCCCCGGTGTGGGTTATATGTTGCCGTAGTCTCGGACCAATTGAGAACGGGGAATTGAGGAATGCCTTACCTGAAACTGCGAAATATAATCCTCGTGGCCCTCGCTCTGAGGATAGCGTTTCCTGTTTTGATATTTGGCCTGAACAGGGATGTAAATGTCTTTCATGACAACGACACAATAGAATATATTGAGCCTGCCAGGAGCCTCATAACCTCCGGGCAGTTCGTGACAAAAGGCGTCCCTGAAATCGAGCGGACTCCCGGATATCCTCTGTTACTCGTACCTGGAATATTATTGGGCCGCATCGATCTCATCACTATCGCTTTGCAGATTGTCTTGGGCTGTATCAGCGTGCTCATTGTCTACAAAATTGGGCTTCTTTTGTTTGATACATATGAAATCGGCCTTCTGTGCGCCGCGCTGTATGCCGTGGAGCCGCTGACCATAATGTATACGAGCCAGCTTTACAGCGAAACTCTATACGCGACCGTTCTTTTGGTTTTTTTGTATTTTCTGATCAGGTATCTGAAGAGCGGCGCGCTGTCCGACATCATCCTGTCTGGCGTTGCTTTGGCCGCCACGGCCTATGTGAGACCCATTTCCTACTTTATGCCTTCCCTGATCACAGTTGCGCTTATCCTTTGGACGCTGATGAGGCGATCGCACAATCGCAAACTATTCTTTCATGCGGGCTTGTTCTTTCTGATCTCAATGGCGATGATCGTTGTCTGGCAGGCGCGCAACAAAATTGAGACGGGCTATTCCGGATTTTCAGCCATCTCGGACCAGAATCTGTATTTCTATGTTGGTGGAGCAATCTTGGCCAAGAAGCACGGGGTAAGAGTTTCCCAACAGCTCGAGAATATGGGATATGGCGTGCCTGAAACCTATTTTTCGCTCCACCCCGAACAACGAAGCTGGAGTCGAGACGAAGTGTATCGTTACAGAGGCAAGGAAGGACTCAAGCTGGTTCTTGAGAATCCGTGGACGTTCTTCAGGCTCGGCGCTGAAAACGCGATGACGACTCTGCGTGAGACTGGAGCAACGGATCTACTGGATTTGGTTAAGATGGATCAAGCATCCCCGGAGGGGGCCAAACTCAAGTGGATATTGAAATTGCCCTTATTCATAGTGCTGCTGGCGTACTGGACACTGGCTGCGATAGGGGTTTTGTCCAAGCGGTGGTCAAACGGGGCGCAGCTGATGGTATTGATTCTGGTGGCAGCATACCTTGTCTTGACAGCCTCAATGGGGGGCATAGGGTACAGCAGATTCAGGCATCCTGTCTTGCCCATAGTCTGCCTGATGGCAGGATGCGGTTTATTTACAATTCTGGAAAGATTTGCGCCCCTTGGCAAAATTGAAGCCCGAGTGCCCGCAAGACGGAATGTCTGAAAACATGTTATTGCGAGCGGGCAGGCCCGAAGCAGTCTCTGGTGCGACGGGCGTCCCGCCAGTTGTCATTCCCACGCATGCGGTCCCGCGAGGCGCGGGACAGACTGGACCCCGGATCGGGGTCTGGGGCGACTCAAATCTTGGGTGCGACGGACCTGGGCGCTGTCCGCGCCCCGACCTACCCACCTCAAATTGTCAGTCTTCACCGTCGAGAGAATCGTCAAAAAGCGGCAAGTGAGGTGGTTTGACTCCGCGGAAACATAGGCGGTGTACCGGAGACGGTCCGTACCGAGCTATCGCCTCTTTGTGGGCCAGAGTTCCATAGCCCTTGTGCTGAGCAAAACCGTATTGTGGAAACTGCTCGTGCAGTTCCTTCATGATCCTGTCACGAGTCACTTTCGCAATAATTCCCGCGGCCGCTACTGAAAAGCACAGACGGTCTCCCTTGATTATGGCTTGTTGGGGTATGGAGAGGTCGAGAGATATTGGGCCGTCTACGAGCAGATAATCAGGCAAAGGGCTGATCTCCATCACTGCGCGGCTCATTGCCAGCCTGGTTGCCTGCAATATATTGATCCGGTCAATGGTTTCCGGCGGAATGACGCTGACTCCTATGGCAGAAGCATTTTCTTGGATCTCGTCGTAGAGCTTCACCCGGGCGTCTGCAGGAAGGAGTTTCGAATCGTTCAGATGGGGGAGGCAGTCGGGAGTGCTCAAAACCACCGCGGCGGCCACCACAGGGCCTGCCAACGGTCCGCGGCCGGCTTCATCAATTCCGGCTATTCTCTGGGCGCCCAGCCTTTCGGCCTGTTTTTCGAATCGCGACGACGGAGAGGTCTTCGCAGGAGTTTTGTGGCGGGCCATGACGCTACCGTCCGGAAGCAATCATTCTCACCCCACGACAGTAGGGTCACCTTTCGATTCGGGTCACGCGGCTCTTTGATTCTAGCGGCTTTACCTCTCAGCTTCCGGATGTAGTAGATCTTCGAGCGGCGAACCTGACCGCGGTTGACGACTTCCACCTTGTCGATCATGGGTGAGTGGAGAGGAAAGACCCTTTCCACACCGACCCCGTATGAAATTTTCCTGACTGTGAAGCTGGTACCCGCTCCCTTTCGACTAATGCCTATCACCGCGCCTTCGAAAACCTGTATCCTTTCGCGAGTCCCCTCCACGATTCTCACGTGGACCTTGACAGTATCTCCGCTCCGAAACGCCGGGAGGTCCAGTCTCTCCTGCTCTTTGTGAATCTGTTCCAGCACGTTCATCGTTCTTCTCCCTTATACTCAGAAACTCTCAGACCGGATTTCGTCGAGGAGTTCCTGTTCCTCAGCGTCCCACACCCGACCCTTCAACAGGTCCGGCCTTCTGGCCAGGGTGCGGGCCAATGCTTGTTTTTGTCTCCACCGCCGTATCTTCTCGTGATGCCCTTCCAGTAAGACTGTCGGGACTTCCATCCCTTCGAAGACGCTGGGCCTGGTGTATTGAGGGTACTCCAACAATCCCGTGTAAAACGATTCCCCTCCTATGTGACTGTCAGCGCCGAGAACACCGGGGATCAGCCTGCTGACCGCGTCGACAAGCACCATGGCTGCGGTATCTCCGCCGGAGAGGACGTAATCACCCACAGAGATCTCGTCGTCCACCAGGGCCCTGATTCTTTCGTCAACCCCCTCATACCTGCCGCAGACAATAAGCATGCTCCGCAGGCCGGCCAGTTGCTCCGCCACGGATTGTTTGAAAAGCCTTCCCTGCGGGGTCATAAGGAGGACCCTGGCGTCTCCCATGAATCCGCGAACGTGCCGTATAGCTCTGGCTATCGGCTCGGGTTTCATCACCATACCCGTTCCGCCGCCGTACGGATAATCATCCGTGGTGCGGTGGCGATCCCGGGTGAAGTCCCTCAAATCCACCGTCTCGACGCTAAGTGCTTCTGCTTCTATGGCTCGCGCCGGATTACCATAGGTCAGAAATGAGTCGAAGATCCTGGGAAATATCGTCAGGATCCTAATCAAGCATCAGGAATCAGCCCCTCCAAGGGGTCCACGGTCATTTGGTTGTTTTGGAGGTCAACCGTCACCACGATGCCATCTACCATGGGGAGCAGCACTTCTCCGTATGCTCCCTCCACGTGAAGGACGTCATTAGCTCCTGTTGGTGTGATTCGCGTAATTTCACCCAGGTAACGGCCATCCACCGTGGAAACCTTCATGCCGACTAATTCGAACCAGTAATATTCATCCTCCTCCTTGGGAGGCAGTTCTGCACATCGGTCTTGACGAGGCTTCCCACCAGCTTATTGGCTTTTTCCCGCGTGTGCCCACACCTTCGAGGATCGCAAGCACGGCTCTCTGGTGAATGCGAATTCTTCTCACAGTGTAGGAAGACTCATCAAGGATCAACACCCCGGATCGTTCAAATGGCTCGAATGATTCCGTGAAGGGGTTAATCCTCATTTCTCCCGTGATCCCGAAGGCCCTTACGACCTTGCCGATCACAATCAGTCTATTTCGGGTCATCCTTTATGCCGGACCGTAGCCAGCCACGCCTCGAACGCCTTGCGGTCCCAGGTTTCAGCTATTCCAGAATTTCCAGGACGGCCCGTTTTTTAAGTTTGGTCGAGGCAGCGCTTAGTATAGTCCTCATAGCTCCGCGGTTCGGCCCTGTTTTCCGATGACCTTGCCCAGATCCGTTTTGGCTTCTTCAACTCATCACCGAGGTAACTTCCCCTCCACTTCCGAGACAGATACCTCATCAGGAATGTCTACAAGGGCTTTGGCGATGGACCCATAAGTTCCCTCATCCGTCCCCTCTCTTTCTCCAAAGGCAGTCCTGGCGGATAGTGAACCCCCGGATCGGTAATAGCCTTATTCCTTGGCGGCTTGGTGCCCGCCAGCCTGTCTCATAATTTTGCGAACAGTATCGGAGACCTCAGCTCCCTTTGAAATCCAGCCCTTAATGCTGGTGAGGTCCAGGTTTAGACCGGCTGATTTGTTTCTGGGGTCGTAGGTCCCGAGGACTTCCAGGAATCGACCATCCCTGGGGAATCGTGAGTCGGCTGCGACAACCCTGTAGAAGGGCTTCTTTTTGGCACCGTAGCGTGCCAAGCGTATTTTGACTGCCATATTTGGACGCACCTCCCCGCGGCGAGCAATGCCCCTTTAATTCATAGAATCGACCAATATTAATGAAGCCGACAGCGACTGTCAAGCTAAAAGCTGCAAAGACGCGTAAGCATTCCCTTACGCGGGGGAAGAGCGGGTTCTGAGCCCCGAGGGGCGTACCCAACAGTAGTCCCGCGAGACGCGGGATGCAACCCGTGGATCAGGAATGCGGCCAAAACGTCTTAATTACAGACCCTGAAAGCTTTCCGTGGGCTCCATCCCGCGTCCGCGGGACTACCCATGGGTTGCCCCTTCAGGGCAGCGGTGAGATGGCCCGCGTAAACAAATGCTTACCAAATGCACTGCCCACCCCGTTAGAGTCGAAGCGGCCTCATACGGCGAAAGGAGCACCTTGACAGAGTCATCTTATTTTGAAAATAGATTGAAGATCTTGCTCGAATACTGATTTGCGTAAGAGAAAAAATGCGTTTGCACCAGGTCGCGGGGAGGGAACAGCCATGAAAGACAAAATTGAGATCGTTCGCGGCGACATCACCACAATGGACGTGGACGCCATCGTCAATGCCGCTAATAAAAGCCTGCTGGGAGGAGGAGGCGTGGATGGCGCTATCCACCGTGGCGCGGGGCCGGAGCTGCTGGCTGAATGCCGCGGCCTGGGAGGGTGCGAAACCGGCAACGCGAAGATCACACGTGGTTACAATCTTAAGGCGCGCCACGTGATACATACCGTTGGTCCGGTCTATCGGGGCGGGAACTCGGGGGAAGCGAGGCTACTGGAAAGCTGTTACAAGCGGTGCCTTGAGGTAGCCCACGAAAATAGCCTCAGCCTCCCGTGGCATTTCCTTCTATAAGCACGGGAGCCTATGGTTATCCCATAGTCGAGGCTTCAAGAATCGCCCTGAAAACGACGTTAGCTCAGCTTGAGAGGTTTCCGCAAATCAAGCGGGTAGTGTTCGTCCTGTTTTCCGATTCAGACCTGGAAGTCTACAGGAAGAACCTTCAAAATGCTTGAACGGCTACTGGGCTTTTTGCTCTTCGATGTAGTCCATTATCACAAGGTTGCCGCCGCTTGCTTTTGCCCGGTACATAAGACTATCCGCCCGTTTCAGCATTGTATCCATAGTGTCGTCCGCGTCCGCCGCTGCCGCGCCCACCGAGACTGTAACTCGCTCGAAGCTGCGGCCTATACTCATAGCGGAGCGTTCCACAAGGGCACGCAGTTTGTTCCCAATGGCGAGCAATTGATCCGGCCCCACATTCAGCACTATGGCAAGGAATTCGTCCCCGCCCCATCGGCCCAGGAAATCCGATGACCTGAGGCTATTGGACATGGTGGCGCCAACCATCTTGAGAGTTCGGTCTCCAACATCGTGGCCATGGTTGTCATTTATTTTCTTGAACCCGTCTACGTCTATAAACAATACTCCGAACGGCCAGCCATATCGGCGCATTTCAGAAAGACTGCTCTGCACGTGCATCTCTAAATGACGTCTGTTTCCGAGTTGCGTGAGGGGATCTAGCAGGGCCATCTTCTCTAATTCTTGCATCTTGCGTTGAGCTTCTACCGTGGCCTTATTGTCTGTGAACAATTCTATGGCTCCGGCGATGTTGCCCTCTGCGTCTTTGATAGGGGAAATACGCGTGGTTACTGCCACCCTATGACCTTCTTTGTGGCGAAGATACAAAGTGCGCTCAATGGCGCTTCTGGTAATCATGCTTCTCTCGGCCGGACACAAGGCGCTGTCGCACAGCGGGATCCCCTGATCGTCCACATGATTGAGTATATTGTCCCGGCAAGCACAACCTACTACTTCACCGCTCGAAAACCCGGTGATTTTCTCCGCTCCCCGGTTCCAGTAGGTAATTCTCCTGTCTCTATCCACCAGATAAAGACCCTCGTACATGTTATCCAAAATATCTTCGTAGATATCTTCGGCAAATTTCATTGTCGATCTCCACCTTGCCGGCTGTGAAAGTGCCGCGGCCTGCGGTCGGAATAGCCGGTAAAGTCGGCGAGCCTCACTGGCGAACAATCCACCCGGCAAGGCTCAATAACACGACTAGGCCGAAGCCGGCAATAAGAGTGCCTGAGACTCTGTTCACAAGTCTGAGCACCCTGTCATTGACCTTTCCGTGAAAGTAGCTTACGGCCCCGCATAAAATAAGCCACCACAACGCGGACCCCGAAACCACCCCCGCCACCAGCACTGTTGCGCCCAAATAGTTCCCCTCAGTATCTCCGACGCCGGCGGCAGCAAATATGGCTGCAAAGACAATGACCGTCACAGGATTTGTCAAAGTGAGGAGCAACGTCGAAACGTAATCGTGGACGCGGCCGTTTTCTTGGGCCGAGTTGACCTCCTCACCTGGTATGGAGCGGATTATCTTGATTCCGAGATAGCATAGGATGCAGCCTCCGATGAAGCGGAGAGTAATGTGGTGGTTGAACAGGAAGTTGGAAATAAATGTGATCCCCAGGCCCGCAATCATGCCGTAGACGGCATCGGCCGTGGCAGCCCCCAGGCCCGAGGCTATTCCGGCCGCAGGCCCCCGAGTCAAGGTTCGCCGGATGCACAGCAGTCCTATCGGCCCGATCGGCACTGCAAGCGAAAACCCGATGATAAAGCCCTTCAAGAGATAGCTGAACAGCATGCACAGGTCCCCGTTGCAGACCTACGTGAGACTCGCTTCTCGGCTCGTAAACATCCGTTCGCGGTCCTTGGGTTTACCATCAATGCCGCCGCGAATACCAGAACGTGCAGAAGCACGTCCCGGTAATGACAAAAATACTGACAGCAGCAACTGCGCTCGATCTCACGTCATTGCGCTTTCGAGCGAGCGGTAAGTCACTACAGCAGTTGGCGCCGTTTCGGGCAGATCTCCGGAGCGCGGACAGACCTGCCGTTCGTAGTGCAGGAGGTCCCCTCGCAACAGCGATCGGCGATGGTAATGATTCGACAACGCATTGGTTTCAGCGGGATTCAATCGATCGGAATCCGAGAAGCCTCTCTTTCTCTGGCTGCCTCCTCTGCAGAAGGCATCGCGGATCCGAAGAGAATGGTCGTGACCCCTTTTTGAAATTCATTCATGCCCTTTCGAAAATGAATAGCGCCGGCTACCAAGTCCGAAGGGTGGGGCCAGAGCTTCTCGATGACCAGGGCCATGCCTGCTGCGGTAAGCAGGGCGATTCCAGCGACCCTGGCGACGAAAAAAAGTGGACTCATGTTTTTTCTCCTGCCTCGATTGATTTAGGAAAATGTATCGCCAGCACGTTATTGTCTAATGAGGCCCTTCCTGGCTGCCTATGCGCAAGCGTTTCTGGGCAGAAACACGTGACGCTTGAACGAGCCGATACGTATTACCAAGTCCCCTTCTTCCTTGAAGAGGTCCACATAATCCTTTGTGACAAACGGTAGTTTAATCTTGAGGAAAAAGTCGCCGTCCCGCTGCTCGATTTCGTACACTGTCTCCTCATGAGGTACTAAAGACGGGTCTGTGCCTCCGTAGAGCGCCTTGCCCATCTGCGACAACCTTTGCAGGCCCACCACTTCGTCCTTGCGCATATGCACCCTGTAAATGGGGATGGGTTGAAAAACAGCCTCTATCTGTTCGAGACTTTTTTGTTGGGTCGTGAGCCAGTCCCTAAAGTAGGCATCTTGCAAAGATTCCGGAAAGAGCTTGTTGACGATCACCGCGTCAACCACCAGGCCGTAAAGGAAGAAGTACATGAATGCCCTCTGAGTCTCTCGGATTACCATCCGCTCCGCGTTGGTCACTAACCGTATGGAAGTGATTTCCCTATCTAAAAGCACACGATCAACTCCGTCCAGCCTCGAAAAAAGGTCTTGGAGACTCGCGAAATAGGTGTCTTCCGGAAGGGGAAGATCTGTCAGCCTCTTGGCTATCGGCCTGGCCACCTTCATTAAACTTCGCTCGAGCTTGAAGACTTTCTTAATGTACCACTCCAGAGTGGTGGGCATACCGATGAATCGCAAAGACTCTCCCGTGGGCGCACAGTCTATCACGATGACGTCATACGTATTTTCCCTGTAATACTGATTGATGTAGAGGAGGCTTACAACGTCTTCCATCCCCGGAATAATCGCTAGCTCCGCAGCTAGGATCTCCGTCACCCCCGCGGATCCGAGCAGTGCAGCCAGATATTTGGAAACTTCACCCCAGTGGCGGTCGAGTTCCTCTTGAATGTCCACTTCTTGAATCCACAGGTTTTCTCTTATGTGCCGAGGTTTGCCGCGGTTGTGGTCGTGTAGGTCAGCATTCAGTTGAAAAGCGTCGGAAAGACTGTGAGCGATGTCTATGGAAATGGCTATTGTCCTCAGTCCTTTCTCGGCACATCGCAGCGCGGTGGCCGCAGCGACTGTCGTCTTCCCGACCCCGCCTTTTCCTGAAAATATGATTATGCGCGGTCTGTCGTGCTTCAATTCTTCCTCCGGTTCAGAGACTGATTTTCCTGTTTGCCATAGTATATGCGGGCCGGTCCGAGAAATGAAGAGGGTCTGGTAGGAGGCTGCACTTCCGACACCCTAGGAGCCTGTCGCGGAAATAACATGCATAATGAAATGCAGTTTCTGGCTCAGCCAAGAGACCGTGAGTAATACAAGCTATTTGAGGGACATGACACGAGTCCTGATTTCGATGCCACATTCCTAAAAATACGACTTGCAACGTGCTACGGACCTAGATATAGTGCTACACATCTCAAGACTCTTGCCTGACATTAATTGAAATAAGGAGTGGGCACACTTGAAAAGACAAGTCACAATCTACGCACTGGCCATGTGGGCTGTGTTGGTTTGCAACAGGGACATCAACAGCTCATTTTGGGATGATCATCCCTTCCAAGGACGTTGTTGGAAAAGATGATAAGAAAGAGATCGAGATCCTGGTTCAGTTCACGCATCCGTTTGAGGGAGGTCCTCTGATGCAGATGGACAAGCCGGAGAAATTCGGAGTGGTGGTGGGCGACAAAGTGACCGATCTGCTGGGAACCATCAATGAGAAGAAGGTGGACGGGAAGTCGACCTGGGAAACCAGCTTCAAGATTGCCAGACCGGGGGATTATATTTTTTTCTTGAAACCGAAGCCCTACTGGGAGGCCGCTGAAGACAGGTTCATCATCCATATGACCAAGGTGATTGTTGATGCATTCGGAGCAGAAGAGGGGTGGGACAAGCCCATTGCGAAAGAAGCCGGGCTGCCCGCGGAAATTGTTCCCTTGTCCAGACCCTACAGCCTGTACGCAGGCAATATATTCACCGGCCGGGTTTTCAAAGACGGTAAATCCATGCCCGACGTGACGGTCGAGGTTGAATGGTGGGGCAAGGGCACTACCAAGGCCCCGACGGAAGAGCATGTAAGACAGGTGGTGAAGACTGATGCAAACGGGGTCTTTTCCTATGGGATGCCGAAACCCGGCTGGTGGGGATTTTCCGCTGTCATGGAGGGCTCCGAACCTGTGAAATATGAGGGTAAGGACAAGAAAGTGGAATTAGGCGCGGTCCTCTGGGTACATGCCTATCCCATGGAATAAGGTGGTCAATGCACATTTCCGAAGGCGTGCTGAGTGCTCCCGTTCTGGCGACGGGGGCCGTTCTCTCTTTGGCAGGGGTCGCGATCGGCCTGAAGAAGATGGACTACGAAAAACTGCCTGAAGTAGGGGTACTTTCATCCGTTTTCTTTGTGGCTTCGCTAATTCATGTCCCCATTGGTCCTGCAGCAGCCCATCTGGTGCTTAACGGAATTTGCGGGCTTATCCTGGGTTGGATGGCCTTCCCCGCGATTCTTGTCGGGTTGGTGCTTCAGGGAATTCTTTTCCAGTTCGGAGGGCTGACAACGCTGGGTATTAATACGTTCAATATGGCTTTTCCGGCTGTGCTGGTCGGAGTTTCTATGCGGTCGATTGATCCGGAGTCCGAGCGTTGCGACCAGGGGTGTGGCCGAGTTCATAGCGGGCGCCGGCGCCATACTCGGTTCGGGAATATTGGTAGCCATATCCCTCGTGGCTACAGGGGAATCGTTCTATGCGGTAGCCAAGCTTATCGTCGTCGTTCATATCCCCATCATGGTCGTGGAAGGAATAATCACCGTCTTCGTCATCGAATTCGTGAGGCGTGTAAGACCGGAGATGCTGTCACCATACACAGAATCGGGTGCAAGCTGACCGCATAACTATAGTAATTCTCGAAAGTAATGACCGATTACGAGGAACGATCTCTCGACATTGGTAGCCACCGGCCTATGTGCCGCTGGCCTATGTGCAAATGAATCAGCCAATTTGGCCCGGCAGGGACGTCGGGCCCTACCGATTTCTTGTAGTGGGCTTACTTGGATGAGGTCAAAGCTTTTGAGAACAACTAAAGATAATCGTTACGTACCTGACCTGACTTATCGTTTTGTCGAGCCAAAACTGTTTTCCAAAAGCCCTTAGCCGGGGCTGGTTGCTCTTCCGGGAGTATGGGGGCAACTTTCTTAACTGAAAGTTTTTCCTCTATTTTCGAAGAAATTGACTCTCATCCCTTTGAAGACCAGGAGGGCGGAATTGAAATTGTATTTTGGTATGAAGGTCGTGGGCAGCCTGCTGACAACCGTAATTCTACTTTTGTTTTCTAGCGCCCCCGGTTGGGCTCATAAGGTCAACGTATTCGCTTACGTGGAAGGCGACAAGGTTGTTGTCGAAGGCTATTTCAGCGGCAACATCAAGGCTCAAAACTCGGCGGTGGAAGTCTTGGATTCTGACGGAAAGAAAATCCTGGAAGGTAAGACTGACGACAAGGGAATTTACTCCTTCAAGCTGGCAGACCTTCCCCCTCTAAAGGGAGACATCAAGATCGTGCTGGAGGCTGGGATGGGGCACAGGGCAGATTTCACGCTCAGCCAAGCCGACCTGCCTGCGTCCACACAAAAAACTTCGGCTCCACAGCCGAAAACCGAAGACACGAAAATAACGGGTCCCCCTTTAGCGGCGGTCCAGCCGTCGGCCCAGGTTCAAGATTCGGCTCTAATGAAGAAGATCGTGGAAGAGGCTGTGGACGCGAAGATTCAGCCGCTCGTAAAGATGCTCGGTGCCCAGCAGAGGCTCATAATGGAACAAAAGGAGAGTGGGCCGACCATGACCGAAATCATCGGAGGCATAGGGTGGATTTTGGGCATTGTGGGTGTGGCCGGCTATTTCATGGGGCGCAATCGCAAAAGAACAAATTGACTTCCCATGTCGTCAACAGACTCGAACTTAAAGATGAGGATTGTCAGGGAGAAAAGGACAAGGACAAGAAAGACGATGAACGAGGCTGGGAGGGACCGTGGGATATACGGAAGCTAGGTTAAGTTTCGGGACAGGAGAAGGCGGCCTTCAGTATTGAGCAAGGGCCACCTTCTCCCTCGTAGTCTCATTTCTCATAAAAAGCAAAGAAGTCTTTCGCGTAACCCTGATCGTATCGCTTCATGGTGTACTGCAATTGTTCAGGAGAAAGCTTGTCTCGTTTCACTATCTTCTCCTGCTCGTTTCTGAAGTAGAAGTTACACACAGTATTATGGATATTGGCATCCCCGTGGATTGCTCTCTTACATCCAGCCAGGACGAGGGCCTTGGCAAGATCTCTGGTGCCCACATGGTGGCCCATGGCGAAGACAACGTTTCCATCGTCCCGAATTCCGAAAGCCGTCCTGGTGGCCAAAAACCAATACTTGTTCCCCATGGTGCTGCGGCCTTTTTCATCAATTAAAAAGCCGCCCAGGCCGACTTCAGCGTCAGTGATCTTCCCGTTCTTGGCTATCTTTTCGACTACCATGCCATCTTTCACTATCAGGTGCCGCAACTGTCGAGCGTCTCTAACGAGGGAGAGGGGTATCTCATCAGTCCACTCAACGATGTCCACCGAATCGTCGCGGTAAATGACCAAGGTGGCCATGCCGGGAACCATGGGGTAGATCACCTGGCCCCTGAAAATCGCGCCGGCCCCTCTCGCATGCTGCTGCATCCACATGGCATTGGTAATTGCAACTATTTTAGATAGATTTTCTTCATCGGGTCTGTGGGAGACTTGGTATATGCCCGGTTCTGTCTGGCCGATGAAAAGGCGTGCCCTGAGCCGATTCATATCAAAGAGCGCCATGTAGACCGTGGAAGTCGGGAACTCCTCGCTGGGACGGTACACGGTTTTGTAGATCAGAGGTGACCCCTCACCCGATCTGGGCATATCTTCCGATGTCCAAACGCCTTCCCCGTCCAACTTGGGGGATGTGTAAAGCGGCGGAATGTCGCGAGGCCTCGGAAATAAAGGATTCGTCTCTTCGTGCACGGCAGCCTGAGTAGTTGCAACAGTGGCTTCCAATTCCTTTTGGAGGTTTTCCGCTCTGGGGTCCTCTGTTTGTGGACTTTCTGCCACAACTTCTTCAGGCAGACGTGTCAGCAGATCATCGAGCCACGCGGGCAGCGCAGACTCTTCGTCGAGTCCTACCTCCCTGTCGTAATCGGCAGATTGAGTGTTTATTCTTGCGTGCCTTTCCAAAGGGGGCTTCAATTCATCCCCCACAGACTGCACTGAAAAGACCGCGACCAGAATTGCCGGAATAGTTAGTCTTTTCCAGATCATAGTCACCATATCCCACTCAAAACAAATGTGTTGACTGCTGCGAGATTTTCGGTACGCTCAGCTCACAGAGTTCTCGTTCCGAACAGGGAGTTTTTGGGGGAGACTTCTCCATCCCATCACGTCAATACAGGAGTGGATTGCCTAGACACACCGACCGCGGGAAAGTCGCTTCTCCCCGCAACGGGGCTGCCTATTGGGCAGGATAGGAAGGCCAATCGGCTCCAAAACCTCCAGTCGGAACATATTGCAACAAATATCATTGAACGACGTGATTATATCAGATCGTTTCACGAAATACAACCGTCTGCCCAGGCGCGCAGCGGTCGCCCTCTTTTCACAGGATCTAAAGCTTATTCTTTAAGATAGGTCAAGAGTTTTATACAATATTTGCGAAAAAGTTAGAAGTTACTAAATTGAATGGGCTTTTAAGTTGGTAGGACTGTCACGGCAATCCTGTCGGCTCTAAGGGAAAACTCATCAATCCAAGTCATAGCGGAGTGCAATTCGTAAAATCGAACCTGAAATACTAGGAGGCTGTTGCGCAACGCAATGCTTTCCCAAATTCGTGGCACGATGGTGCCTGTTGACTCGGCATATCCCGAGGGCTGCCACGGAAAAAACTTAGTATGTCAGACTCCTAGGAGCCGGGGTGGATCATCGAAGCAGTGGGCATAGCCTCCAAGGGAGCACGATTTCGCCAATGTTCGAAGTTACGCGACAGGCTCCTAGGGGCTCCTAGACTAAAAGCGTTGGCACATCCTCGGGACCAAAATCCAGCAACATGAAAATCGCTTCCTCCAGCCGCTGCGTCTCTTGCTTCATCAGCATGAGCCATTTAACTGCTTCCGGTGTTTTTCCGTATGTCTGTTTGAGGTATAGGAATCTCTCATCCAGACTCACGACCTCATCATGAACAACTCGCTTGTCAGCGTAGTAGACGAGATGTTCTTCTTTAAGTGGTGCCTCGATCTCACTTCGCAGAATCACATGCTGGCCAACAATACGCGCTATAGAAGGGAGTCCTTCGGCTTCGAGTATTTGCTCACCTCTGATATCGTGGTGCTTTGTGCCGTCCAGGATACAGGGATACTTGCCTATGTCGTGAAGAAGACATGAAGCCCGGATCAGCAACAAATCCGCAGGATGGTTCTGCCGCAGGAGGCCTTCGCCCAGGACCTTTCCAACTTCCCAGACTTTTCTGGAATGGAGTATGATGTGGTCAGGCGTCTGATATTTATCCAGAAGCGCAAGGCACTCCTGCTCATTCGGGGTTCTCATGGTCTCTTCTTTAGTAAAGGCCCTTTTTGCTGAAGACGACTCAGAAGCCAGCTCGGCCAAGCGGGCTGGCACAGTATAGCAACTGAACCGCCCGACGAAAAGCCTCCTTATCGCGTTTGTTCAAGCGGCCCTTTTTTGGAAAGGAGCTTGTTCCCGGCTTCGCACGCCGACAGCACGGTTCGCGGGATTGAAATTCGCGGCTATGTAGTGTACTATGGCGCCGTCGCTTAGCGCACCCTCGAGCCAGGCAAAAATGAGTTCGCCGGCGCGCCCAAGTTCCGCTGGAGGAACTTTTTGGGGGAAGTTCAGACGAATCTTTGTGACGGTATGACGATTTTTCGCACAGGAACTATTTTGCCATGTTGCGTGAACATATCAATGACATAATGACTCGCTGGAGCCCTAAAGAGAGGCGAGGAGCCCTCTACGATCCCGTCCTCTTTCTCGAAACCCCTGAGCAGGCTCGCAAGTTGATTCGCCACTTGCGGCAGGAGTTGAACAGGGCCCAGCGGGAACGAAACAAGGAACTGGTGTCCGAAGTTGGGGAAATTCTGTTCCGAGTTGAGAGCCTTTCCAAGAAGTTCTTTCGATGGGAAGAAAATATGCGTCGCTCCTTAAGAGAAGAGGATTTGCGGGAAATAAAGAAACTTCCCCTCGGTTTTTGATCCTTGCTTGCGTCCGATTGACCAAACACGTCAGCAGTGATGAATGTGCGCCGGTGCTCCGAGCGGGCGCCCGCCATGCGGGAATGGTGTCAAGTTGCAAGTATAAGGGGACAAGTCATGGATTTTGACGGCATGAGCCGAGAAGAGTTGGTCCAGCACATCAGGGAAATGAACGACTATATGGACAATGTTATCGTTTTCTGGGGAGGGAAACGAGAGTTCCGCGAAACTTTCGCGCAGGTGGCCCAGAATAACGACGGTGAATATACCGAAGAGGAAGCTCGCAACGCCGCGGCCATTCTGGGAACTGAAGGGGCTTTCGACGAGTTCATAGTTCTGGTCAGGGATTCCTTTGAGCGGGGCGGCATCAGCTACGTCCTGTCTGAAAAGATCTCTGCCATCATGGAAGAAGTGGCTTCCAAGAGCCGCAGATCCTGAGAGCCTCGATGGTCAGGCGCCGACCTTGCCCGGTCTTTGTTTCCTTTCAGCCACAACCACTCGCCAAAGAATTCCGCATTGACAAATCCCCTTGGTTTCCTAAAGAGCAGGGACCAAGTCGGCACTCGGCTCATGTTTAGCTGTCCCGCGGAAAAGATGAGTCTCCAGCAAGCCCGAACCCACGTATATTACCAAGCAAATGCGAGAGAACGAGATGAGATATGGGAGGAATCATGGATGATCTGAGAATTGCCGTAGTGGGAGTTGGAGCCACGGGCGCGGTCTTGGCCGCGGCCCTGCTCAACCAAGATCCCGAAACCGTTCTCGTAGATCCTAGACCCGGTTTAGGAGAACACATTAGAAAGAATGGAATCAAAATCTCTGGTGCAGTGGCTTACGACGTTCCTGTTATCAATTGGTTCGACCGGATTGAGATGATGAAAGACCTCAATCCAAACCTTATATTTCTTTCCACGAAAACGTTTCATATCCCCCGGGTTTTGGAGGAGTTGAAGGGGGTGTTCAGGGACGGAACAAAGATCGTCAGCACCCATAACGGCCTGGGCACGGAGGATGTGATTGCGGACACCTATGGGGCTGACGCAGCGCTCCGTATGTCGTTGAACTATGGTGTTTCCTTGAAAGGGCCCAGTGAGGTTGAAATGGCCTTTTTCAATCGACCCAATCACCTGGGAAGCTTGACGGAAGAAAATAAGAAACTTGGTTCAAGGATCGCTCGAATGTTGACCAAAAGTGGCTTGGACACCGAGTGCGTCGATGATATTAAACTTTACGTTTGGAAAAAAATGGTGATGAAATGCACTATGGCATCCATTTGTGCAGTCACCGATAGGACCTTGAAAGAGGTCCTTGATTTTCCTCCCACCAGAGAAATAGCAGAGAACTGCTTCAAAGAAGTGCTTGCTGTAGCCAAGGGTAGGGGCTATGACTTGGGGGATGAATATGTTCGAAACGCCTTAGCCTATCTTGCAAAGGTGGGAGTTCACAAAGATTCCATGTGCTATGACATTGCGCATAAGACGCCCACGGAAATCGATTTCCTGGGTGGAAAAGTCGTTGAATATGCACGAGAATTGGGCATATCCACGCCCTTCTACATTGCCATGACAAATTTGGTGAAGGCAATTGAGGACAGCTATTTGCACAAACAACAATAGCCTGAGCTTAGCAGGGGCGGTCTAAGAATGAGCAATAGCAAATGGCCCCACGTGGGCACTGTTTTAAGGATGAATGCCATCAACTATCCGAAGAACCTGGGATGGCAGGATACCAACAGAGGATTTTCATTCCAGGAGTGGAACAACAGGTCCAACCGTATTGCAAACGGCCTACAGGACTTGGGAATTGGATCCAAAGATACCTTTGGCGTCATCTCCTACAATCGTGGGGAGTGGATGGATATCTATGCCGGCTGTGCCAAGGGCGGTCAAGTGGTTGTTCCGATCATGTTCCGATTGGCCGCGCCTGAAATCGAGTACATCGTCAATCACTCGGAATGCAAAGGGCTTATCGTTGAAGCACCCTTTGTGGACCTGATAGACGGCATAAAAGACAAACTCCAGGTTCCCAGGGAGCGCGTATGTATATCTGGGCGACGGGCCTGTGCCTGAAGGATATGTAGGGTACGAAGAACTTCTGGCGGGATCTTCAGCGGATGAGCCGGACCGCCTGGTGCGCGGAGATGATGTTTGGAACATCATGTACACTTCGGGGACCACCGGGCGGCCCAAAGGGGTGGTACGAACCCATGAGAGCCACATGGCCCATTACTTGTTGAGCAATCTCAACATGGGCGTACGCCCCAACGATAAAGTAATGCTTGTCATGCCCATGTGTCATGTAAATTCCATACAATACTCATTCCCTTATACACTGGTGGCGGCGCCTGTCTTTGTTTACAATGTGGTGAGCTTTGATCCTGAAGATCTACTCAAGACCATCGATCGGTATCGGATCACTTTCACCTCACTGGTACCCACCCATTATCGGATGATCCTGGATTTGCCCAGCCACGTTAAGGAGCGACACGATGTCTCTTGTATTCGGCAACTGCTGATCTCCTCCGCTCCCGCGAGCAAAGAGCTTAAACTTTCCATCATGGATTATTTCAAGAATGCGGAGCTTTGGGAGGCTTATGGAAGCACGGAAGGAGGATTGGGAACACTGCTAAGACCGGAAGATCAATTGAGGAAACTCGGCTCTATCGGCAAGGAAATCTTTGGGATCGATCGGATCAAACTCTTGGACGAGGATAGAAATGAGGTGCCGGACGGGGAAGTTGGAGAATTGTTTTACCGAGCGCCCTGCGTTTTCAAAGAATATCTCAAGGAACCGGAAATGACAAAGGGAGCATTTGAAGGGGAGTGGTTTTCAGCAGGCGATTTGGCAAGACGTGACGAAGAAGGCTACTACACTCTGGTTGACAGGAAAGCAAACATGATAATCACAGGCGGCGAGAACGTCTATCCCTCGGAAGTGGAAGGCGTGCTTGAGTCTCATGAGGCAGTTAGAGCCGTTGCAGTGATTGGTGTACCGGATGATAAATGGGGTGAAGCGATCAAGGCCGTTGTGGTGCTGAATGAAGGACATGAGCCGGGAACGACTTTGTCCCAAAGCATTATGGATTTCACGCGTGGGAAGATAGCCGGATACAAGCGGCCGAAGACCATCGACTTCATAGAAGATGGGGAGATGCCACGAACTGCCACTGGAAAGATCCTCCATAGAGTTCTCAAGACCCGCTATAGCGACGCCGGGCAATCTTAATAGTGCAATTCTCGAGAATAATTTCCGAGTGGCCTTAGGGGGAGCGCCCGCATACTGAATGCACCAACATCGGAGGTTACCCTGCAAGGGGTGCCACCAGTGCCTCCCAAATCATATATAGCAATTGCCAAAATTTATGTGCGACTCGAGGGAATGACACCGCGACGATTGGGCTTGCGACTGTTGGTCATGTAAAGTCAGGGTTGGTAATTATCAAATCTCATCTTGATTCCAAGTTGACACATTATGGCTCATGATGCTATCAACAAACCACAGGATGTCTCCCTAAGCATGTGCGCTAACTTTTCACGAAGTGGTTGAGTAATCTCAATGGGGCATCATCTTCCTCCATATCCCTCCCGTTGAAGGGAGGGTCAAGAAAACCCTCTCTCACCACATGAGCGGGAAGGTAACGGAGAATTCTTAGGCCGCTCATCTGCCATGAGTTGGCGCACGTGCGACTCAAATGCCTAACAACCCCGTGCACGCGGTGACGAGGCGATGAAAAGCTTATTGTCCACCAAGGAAGTGGCTCAGCTTCTCGATATCAACGAGAAAATGGTTTACAGCCTCATTGCCGAGAAGAACCTTCCCGCTACCAAGGTGACGGGCAAATGGCTGTTCCCTCGCAGCCTTGTTGAGCAATGGATTGCCGAGCGAACCATCAACCATCCGGTTTCCCCCAACCCTCTACCTCCTTATCACGGGCTGCTGATTATCGCCGGAAGCAACGATATCCTTCTTGACAGAACTATTTCCATTTTCAACAACTTGTATCCGGAACACGTTGCAGTCTTCGGGAATCTGGGCAGCCTTGGAGGACTTAAGGCGATGCGCCGCAATTTGTGCCACATGGCAGCCAGTCATCTGCTGCAAGAAAACGAGGACGAATACAATTTCAAGTTTGCGAAGGAAGAACTCACCGAGTTGCCGGCAGTTGTTAATTTTTGCCGCCGCGAGCAATGTTTACTGGTCCCCAAGGGGAATCCGAGGAATATTCGGAGCGTAGCTGATCTTGCCCAACTCGGCTTGAAAATTGTCAACCGGCAGCCGGGAACCGGTACCCGTTTGCTTTTGGATCTCGAATTGAAAAAAGCTGGGTTGGATGGAAATAAGATCGAGGGCTATCATAGGGAATTACAGCGCCACCTGGATGTGGGACTTGAAGTTCTTGCAGGTCGAGCGGACGTAGGGCCGGCAATAACCGCGGTAGCTGGACTTCTTGGGCTCGACTTTGTGCCGCTGCGCAGCGAGCGCTTTGATCTCCTTGTCTACAAAGACCGGTTCTTTGAGCAGGGGGTGCAACTGTTTCTGGGGCTGCTTCACGAACAGGCATTCCGGGAGTTGTCTCAAGAGTTACAGGGATATGACCTGAGCATCTGCGGAAAGATGGTCTTTCCGCAACATGCCGGAACAAAGGCGGAATAGCGTGGCAAGGAGGCAATTTTTGAAGCTTTTGGCTGTGCCTTGGTTTGTACTATTTTTGGTCTGTGTGTCCTCTGCAGGAGAAAAATGTGACGGCCTTTACGAAGTCGGCCCGGAGAAGTTTTCTTTGGCCACCGGCAGTCCCGGAGAGCTGGGCTTGGTAAAAGTCCTTGCAGAAGCTTTCAATTCCATTGGAAAAACGACACTGTGCTGGCAAAAGGCTGGATCAGGGGAATCCCTCAACCTTTTGAAGAACAAAAAAGTGGACATGATCATGGTCCACGCACCGGCCGCAGAAAAGAAAGCAGTGGAAGAAGGTTGGGCTACGAAACGGACTCTTATCGGTTCGAACGAATTCTACATCGTCGGGCCTGCTGACGATCCCGCGAAAATCTCCAGCGCCAAGACAGTCACGGACGTTTACTCGAAAATAGCACGGTCCAAAGATAAATTCTTTTCCAGAGGAGATAACTCGGGGACCCACAAGAAGGAAATGGAGGTCTGGAGCAAAGCCGGGATTTCACCGTCTGGAGACTGGTACATCGTCACGAAGGATTTCATGGGGGCGACCCTGAAAAAAGCAAACACGGAAAAGGGATACTTCATGACGGATAGCAGCACTTGGGTAGCCGAAAAAAAGAATGTGCCGGAACTCACAATACTGTTCCGCGGTGACAAGTTTCTTGTGAACACCTATCACGCTCTGTGTCAGCCGGAAGGGGCCACTCCCGGAGCGTCTGCGGCCGCCAGCTTCGCAGCTTTTGTGGCCTCGAAGAAAGGACAGGATGTAATTCGCAACTACGGCAAGGACAAGCACGGAGAGGGTCTGTACAACGACGCAGAATACGCAAAAAAGTATGATGATTAATTACAAAATGGCTCAAATACGGCACCGTATTCAGTCCAACTCCCGAGCCCCGCAGGGGCTGACCAACAGTAGCCACGAGCAGAAGCCCGTGGAAAGCGGTCCACACAATCATTTGAAGAACCGACCCCGGAGGGGTCGACCAAGGATGTGCTTTGGATTGCAGGATTGGTTGACCCCTTCGGGGTCCGGACCACCTTATGAGGGCCTTCTTACCGTGGGTTCCATCCCGCGTCCCGCGGGACTACCCTTGGGCCGCGCCGTACGGGGCTACGACGGCTCCTGGGAATACGTGACCGTATATTGAAATCGAGCACTAAATTACGTTATTGAACTTGCCAAACCGACTACTAAATGGCTTATGATCAGGTGATCCGTTTGCTGTTAGCCTAATTTTCATGGTGGTCACAATGCAGTCAACTCAAGGAGGTTTCGTGTGAAAAAGGTTATTTCAGCTCTGGGGGCCATAGTTCTTTTGTGTGTTGCGATTTCTTCGGTTCGTGCGGAGATCCGTCTGCGCATGAGCACCACAACCAGCACCGAAGCGTCCGGACTTCTTCCGGTTCTGCTGGCGCCCTTTGAAAAGGCCAATAATGTTAAAGTCGATGTCATTTCTGTGGGGACCGGCAAGGCTTTGAAGCTCGGAGAAAACGGGGATGTGGACGTAGTATTCGTGCATGCCAGATCCGCGGAAGACAAGTTCGTCGCAGCGGGGTACGGCGTGGACCGGCGTGACGTAATGCACAATGATTTCATCATAGTGGGGCCGAAGGCCGATCCGGCCAAGCTCAAGGAAGCTAAGACAGCCGTGGATGCCGTCAAGCGTTTGGCCGAAGGCAAAGCCGAATTCATCTCGCGCGGTGATGACTCCGGAACCAATAAGAAGGAGATACAGCTTTGGAAAGCGGCCGGAATAACTCCTAAAGGAAAATGGTACGTCGAAGCCGGCCGAGGTATGGGGGGAGTTCTTCAGATGGCCTTTGAAAAGAAAGCTTATACCTTGTCCGACAGGGGAACATTCATAAACTACGAAGGCAAAATCGACTCGGTGATACTCTTTCAAGGCGACAAGGCCTTGTTCAACCCTTATGGAGTAATTGCGGTGAACCCCAAAAAGTATCCCAAGGTGAATTACGATCTGGCAGAAAAATTCATAAACTACGTAACCGGCCCTGAGGGCCAGAAGGTGATAGCCGATTACAAAAAGAACGGCAAGCAGCTATTTTTCCCGGACGCGAAGAAGCCTTAAGATTGGCGGAACCTTTGTGTAAAGAAAGTCCCCTCAATCGCCCCGATGCTTCCTTGTGAGACACAGTTGGAGCCAACTTGGGTTTTCTGCTCAGTTCCCTTTACAATGCTTTCGCGTTATTATTCAGCTTCGACTCGGGCGTGTACGTTATCGTCTTGACTTCACTGAAGGTCTCTATCCTGGCAACCTTCTTGGCCTCGGCTTTGGGCGTCCCACTGGGAGTCTTTACGGCATTGAAGCGTTTTCCGGGCAAGTCCGCTGTGCTGGTCGTTCTGAACACGCTCATGGCTCTTCCCACCGTCGTAGTCGGGCTACTTTTCTACGCCATCTTGAGCCGCCGCGGTCCACTCGGCGATTTGGGACTCCTTTACACTCCGACGGGGATTTCGCTGGGTCTATTTGTCCTGGCGATCCCAACAGTGATAAACCTCACCCTTGCGGCCATTCAGGGCTTGGACCCAAGATTAATCCTTACGTGTAAGCTGCTGGGGGCTACGTCCTTCCAACAGACCCGGAAGATCCTCGTCGAGGCAAGGTTTGCGGTAGTGGCCGCCGTCGTGGTCGCCTTTGGGAGGGTCATATCCGAGGTGGGCATCGCAATGATGATTGGGGGAAACATAAGAGGTTTCACGAGAACCATGACAACGGCCATAGCCCTGGAAACCAGCAAGGGAGAATTCGAACTGGGACTGGCCCTGGGCATGTTTCTTCTGCTGGTGGCCTTTTCGATTAATGCTCTTCTCTTCCTTCTGCAGAGGGGGAAGGCATGACGTTGGCCTATAGCCTGAAGGATCTGACTTTCTCTTACCAGAGCCGGCCTGTTCTTGAGATAGACCGGCTGGAGATCCCTGCCGGTGAAATTGTTGCACTGGTGGGACCGAACGGGTCAGGTAAGACAACTCTTCTCCATAACCTGGCGTTTGTGGAGACACCTCAGCACGGGCTGATCTTATTTTTCGGGGCAGCCGCATGCAAGGAGCATCTGTTGAGCTTCAGGCGAAGGGTGGGGCTGTTGCTTCAGAATCCCTATCTCTTTCATGCCTCTGTGCTCTCCAATGTACTGTGGGGCCTGCAAGTGAGGGGAGTGCCTCGACGCGCTGGGAGAAAGGCTGCACGGGCCGCACTGGAAACGGTGGGTTTAGCCGGTTTTGAAGACCGCTATCGCGCGTTCGCTGTCGGGCGGCGAAGCTCAAAGGGTGGCGCTGGCACGTGCTCTGGTGCTGGAACCCGAGGTCCTTCTCCTGGACGAACCGGCCAACCACATGGACAGAGAAAGCGTGCGGCGCACTGAAGAGACCGTCCTTGAACTGAACGCTACACGCGGCACCACCGTTATATTGACCTCCCATGACATTGTGAAGGTGGAAGCTCTGGCCCATCGGGTGCTCCGTTTATCGGAAGGGAAACTAGCGCCCCTTTTACCCGAGAGCCAAACTTCTCCGGTGGGTCCCGCATTTTCTTAGCCGGCACAATTCCCGCACGCTCAGTTCCGAGATCACATCACTTATAAACTTCATAATCATCAAGTTATATTGATTTATTAAAATTTAACTTGAATTTTCAGAGATATGTGATATAAATAACACGCAGTACGTGAGATCTCAGTGTCTCAAATTAAGGAAAATAGGAGTCCAGACATGAAGAAGAGCCTCTTGCTGATGATTCTCTCCGTTGCCATGCTGGTGATGGGTCTAAGCGCCTATGCACAGGACAGTTCGGCCCAGCTAGCGGCTCTTGAGCAGCAGGCGGAACGGATCCAAAACCAGATTAATCAGGCTCAACAGCAGTGCGGTGCAAAGCTGAATAACCAACTGAAACCGCTTTCGGATTCAATCGAGAGCCTGGTCAAGCAGAGGGTGCAATTCGGAGCCCAGATTCAGCAAATGGAATCCCAGGTTCAAGATCTCAAACAGAGCGCGTTGTCGACCTGTAGCAGACAGGTGAAGCAGCGCGACAGAGGATCTTGTGGCCGTGAAGCAGCAGATAGCGAACCAGACGGCCAAGATCAAGGCCGAGACGACTCAGAAGGCAAACGAGGCGGCCAAGCACGCTGCGGGTCCCGCTCCAACACCTGCCACTGCCGCTAGTTCCACCGCTCCCGGGTTCCGAAGGGTCCCATGACAATGCCGGCAAGTATCTCCTTCTCGCAGTTGATCCGTGACTGCGAGAAAGAGATCCTGGGGCCGGAGTTTCTGGGCCCTCAATGATGGCGATTTGAGTTTGGCCCTTCGGCTCGTTTACGCTGTTTTATGGAAATTCGGGTTTGTCATTTTTTGAGCAAATTTTGAAAAGATCCCACCTGCGACGAGCTGCGTTCATCAGTTGCCGAGCTGTATCAACATAGACTACCTTAATATACTCCGGACATGCCGTGTACTTCAGTCTGAACTGATGCAAGAAACCAGACCATGTGCCTGAGAAATACATCTTCTTAAACTTTTGAACATCCTGGGTGGCCATTTTGCTAGCTTCCAGCGGGCTCTTGGGGCATGGCTGAACCGTTTCGGGTTGGTCAGAGGAATCGGACTGGGCCATCGCAGTTGGGCATGAAATAAATAGAGCGATTATGGCACAGAATAGCGCTACTCTTAACATGCTCCAGAATCCCTTTCAGTGCATTCTTTCCCAATGGTTTAAGCATACTGCTCTACCTGCGTTCCTGTCAACTTTGATCCTCGCCCACCATTGAACGACTCACTTACGATTGACTGGCAAGCAATACTGCGGTATTCTCGAACGCCTCGCAAAAAGATTCTCCACGGGCAGGAGATTTCCTCAATTCTACCTGGAAGGGGGTGATAGAAGCAGACGTAGTCGGTATTTAGGTGGAAAGCCATCGGCTTCCCGTCCTGGGACCGCAAAATTTAGAAGTGAACTTAATTGCAAATCAGACCACTGCGGTTCGCGTTTCCAGACTACCCCAAAGGAGTTGCCATGAAACCAATCGCATTTTTTGCCGCTTCCGCGCTCACCGTCGTATTTGCATTCTTCTCTCCATCTCCCACCATAGCCCAAGACCCCATTAAGATCGGCTTTCTCTACGTGTTTTCCGGACGGCTAGCCCATTACGGTGCAGGCGCCAAGCAGGGCGCTGAGATTGCCATGGACGAGATCAACAAAGCGGGTGGTGTGCTCGGCAGGAAAATCGCAGGGGTTTTCTCCGACACGCAACTGAAACCCGAGGTTGGAGTCGAGGCAGCGACAAAGCTTGTTACGGAACAAAGGGTCGACGTCGTTATGGGGATAGTCTCCAGCGGGGTAGCAGACGCGGTTGCACCGGTAATGAATCAATTGCGTATGCCTCTAATCATAACTCTTGCGATGACCCCGGATGTTACGGGATCCAAGTGCAATCCATATACTTTCCGAGTTTCTATGAATGGGCCCCAGAAACCTGATAGGGAGCCGCGACTTTGGCAGCCGATATGAAGGATGTTAATCACTGGACCACGATAGGACCGGATTATCTGTTCGGCTACCAATGCTGGGAATACTTTCAGAAATACCTCGGGGAAAAGCGCCGTGATGTAACATTTGCTCCAGACACGGAAATTGCTTACGCCCCTGTCACCACAACCGAGTTCAAGCCGTATATAGAGAAAATTATGAAAACGAGAGCCAACGGTGTTCTCATCTCACTATATGGTGGCAATCTGATGGATTTTATTCGAGAGGCGTCTGCCAGGGGCTTTTTTGACGGGAAACGGAAGGTGTTGATGAATCTTGCGTTTTCAGGGGACGTAATGATCGGTCTTAGCACTCAACTGCCCAAGGGGCTGTGGCTGGGAGGGCTATATTGGTTTCTGGCAAATTCCAGCACCGTAAATCAACAATTTGTAGCCGCTTACACGGAGCGATACCACGTGTTTCCGGATTTTAATGCTCACGGAGGGTATGCAGGGGTGAAGACCTACGCCGAGGCAGTGAAAAAAGCCGGTACCACCAACAAAGAGAAGGTCATAAAGGCACTGGAGGGGTTAGTTGTTGACTTGCCACAAGGTAGGACACTTATTCGGGCCGGAGATCACCAGGCGATCATGGACGGGGTCTGGGGCATGACAGGTGATTTTGACCCAAAGTTGCGATGTCGAAAACTCGATCCTCTCAAGATCTTTCCGGGTGAAGAGATAATTCCTCCTCTGGAGCAAACCGGCTGCAAGATGCCTCAGTGAAACGAAAATAGATAAGTTGAACTGTGGTGATTCCGCGGAACCGGTGGAAATACCCCAATAATACCGGACCAGAGCTTCCTGATACTTTTGTCTGATCCGGGCCGCCGGAAAAGCAGGTGGTTGTAAACATGAAGCCTATGCCAAGACCACAAATGGTCGCATAAGCTCATTGTCCTCGTGTTCCAGGTTGTGGCAATGCCAAACGTACTTGCCTTGAGTCGGATTGAACGGATACAGGTTAACACCCGTCGAGGGACTTCCCGGTCCAGCCAAGGCCGCAGCCTGCGGCGCCCATCTAGTCACGATTCGGGTGACGGTGCCCCTGTGATTCGAGAACGGTATCTTTCCAACCGGCTTCTCCCTTGGATGGGGGGACCGGCGTGCCGTGAAGATACGGCGTAGGGTCCAGCATTGCAAATGGCGTGCTGCCGGACGTGAGGGCCAATGCATACCCACTCATGTCGAACGCCTGCCGATTGAGAATCTGAAACTGTATCAGGTGTAGATGAAGGGGATGAAAGTCGGCAGCAGTGTTGATCATCTCCCAGACTTCCATGGAGCCCACCCTCGGGTTCTCCGTGATAGGGTCCATCCATCGGGAGTGATTGAACGTGAGCATCAGAGGCCCGTTGTTGCCATTTATCACATAAACGTAAGAGCGCCGAGGGCTGTTCATCACGTCAGGAGTGACGAGCGGTCGCAGATCTACGAAGGCAGGCAAAGAGATAGACTGCGGTGGCAGGCTGCGATCCGGGCCGTTCAAGGGATTGACCACCCGAAACTGCATGATCTGCCCAGTGGTCTGCGGGTCCGGCCTCGGCCCGCGCAGGAGGGGAGTCTCGCGCCTCATTGACCAATGTCGTTGTCGATTTAGCCATACCGGTGAAGTCTATGATGATGTCAGCACGCTCCGCAGGCGCAATCAGAAGGCTGTCCAGTTGGGCCACTTCCGGTAGAAAGCCGCCGTCCGAACCAATCTGGTAAATGGGTTGACTAGAATCGAGGCTTAGCTTCAAAACGCGGCTGTTACACCCATTGAGAATGCGGAAGCGGTAGCGCCGGGGCTCCACGTCGAGATATGGCCAGAGCTTGCCGTTCACGCAGATGACATCCCCGAAGAAATCCTGGATCCATTGAGGATGGACATCCGGGTTGACTCCCTCCGTAGGATAGAACAAAGACCCATCTTCATTAAGAGCGCGGTCCTGGATCACAAGGGGAATCTCGTGGAAAGGGCCAGCACCGTGGCCGCAAGCGGGTCCGGGCAATCCCAGTGTGTTTTCACCTGCCCGCGGATTTGACGGAGTCATGGGCGGAGGTCCGCCTGTATCCCTGCCGTCACGGAGGATATAGAGGCCCGCAAGCCCCGCCATGATATTAAGTCGAGTTATTCCTAGAGCGTGATCATGGTACCACAGCGCTGTGGCCAACTGGCCGTTATCATACGCACAGTCCACATGATTATTCCCCTGACCGGCGATCCTGACGCCGCCGGGAGAATACCAATCCTCAGGATAGCCATCGCTTTGAGCGGCTGTTGCCCCGCCGTGCAGGTGCACTACGGCACGCACATCAGGGAATTCCTTCCCTGCGCCGTGAATCGTATGATCTACTGCCCGTGCCAAAAGGTGTGTGTCAGGGAGATTGTTGATCCACCTCACCTTAACCGGCACATTTACCGGGGACTCAATGGTCGGTCCGGGCCAAGATGGAGGGAAGCCGACCGGGGCGTAACCCCAGACTTGTGTCGGCGGCAAATCTCGGTGGAGCTTTTGCGTGAATTGTACCATCTCTATCTGATACTGGTTCAGCACCCGTGTATTGGGCATGACGTCAATGAGCGGCAGTGGGTCGACATATTTGACGAAGCTGTTGCCTGGCCTGGTGCCGGAAAGGACCGGGTTCTTCGGGACCGGACGCTCCTGTTGCGCTAATAGACGGTCCGCTATGAACGACCCCTGAAGGGCGAACGACATTCCTCCCCACCCTGCAAGTTTGAAGAAATCCCGTCTCTTAATCATGACCCTCCCCTTGCGTCTCCGACAACGAAGAAAATCTGGACTTAGGGTTGCTTGCCTTCGGTCATTTTGGTCTTCTCCAGCGCCGGAAGAAGATATATACCCATTGCCAAAAGTTTTACCTGAAAATACCCGGGTTGGGTACACCGGGACTTTCGGGGTGGATGCGTAGGGGATGGTATGGCGCGGGGGGTCACGGGGATTCTTTTGGGGTTTAGGGTTGCGCATTGTGGCGAAGGTCCTCAGAGAAAAGCTGTTGGGTGTCAGCGGTAGGTAAAAGTTTTACCTGCGTGATCCCTTAACGGGTCTACAGTCTGTTGTGCTCGCTGACGATGGGCCATGTTTGTCACGCGCTCAGAGGCTTCATTAATTTATCGGCTTTAGGTTGAGATCATCCTGGTTCTGTACCAGGATTAGGTTGATTAGATATAGAATATCAGTTAGTCATTGGAACTAGTTTATATCCTATGACTTCTGCCTCGCGAGACAGATATGCGTGTCTCTTGTGAAGATGAAGCAGCGAGAGGTAATCCTTCCCCAGGTCCTTGAAGTCTGCACCATGTTTCATGATGTGAAACAGCGCCTTTGCTATGCGGTGTGCGACCGCAACGATGGCTTTTTTCGCAGATCCGAGGCGTGCCTTTAGGCTGTAATACTTAGCCCGGTAGTAAGAATCCTTGCGCTTGATTGCAGACCACGCGACCTCGATAAGTATAGTTTTGATCATCTTTCCTTTAACCGGGCTTCTGCCGCTCTTTCTTTTGCCTGCGCTTTCGTTATTCCCTGGGGCGACTCCGCACCAGGAGGAGAATGCTTCGATAGTATCGAATGTCTCAAGACTGGGGCCTACTTCGGCAATAATTGCGCATGCCGACACCTCTCTTATTCCGGGAACCGCCGCCATCCGTCCAATGACGTCGTGATATGGTGCCAGCAGTCCTTGGAGACACTCATCTATGAGTGCAATCTCTTTCTCGAGAATATCGATAGTTCTGAGCAAAGGTTGCAAGGTGTTGCGCTGGTGATCCCCGAAGAAGCCTTCAATTGCATCGTAGAGTTCAAAGGTCTTTTTCTCTCGGTCTTTTTTACTAGCCAGCTTGCCTCTCAAGCACTCCTCCACATCGGAGAGAGTGATGGGCTTCTTGCTAAGCAGCAGATGGATAAGATTTTGACCAGTGGCTCCGAAGATGTCGCTCAGCACTGAACCAATCTTAATGTTTGCCATTTCAAGCAATTTGTGGACGCGTCTCTTAAAGTCGCCCACTGTATCCACGAAGGTTCTCCGTATGCGGCACCAGTCGCGCCATTGTCGCATCTCTTCTTCGGGGATGAGGCTACCGTGTACCAGTCCGTGTCTGAGAAGTCCGGCAAGCCATTTGCTGTCGGACATGTCGGTCTTTCGACCGGGCAGATGCTTGGTATGGCGGGCATTGACGAGAATTACCCGAACCGCTCCCTCCAAAACATTGAAGACCGGGCGCCAGTAGACTCCGGTACTCTCGATAGCAACGACCGGACACTCGTTATCGAGAAGCCACTCTTTGAGGGTTCTCAAATCATGGGTAAAAGTACGAAATTCACGTTGTTCAATGCGCTGACCGGCAGGGGTCTCCACGATCAAGCATGCAGTTACCGAGTCTTTGTGAACATCAAGACCACAGCAAACCGGGTGCAATACTTGCACTATTTTGGTATCTTCCTTTCTAGCCATGGCAACCTCCTTTTCATCGGGTTTTGTCTTTTCTTGAGGATGCCATGGTTTTCTTCTAAAGGGTATTTTCATGTTCCGTTGTGACCAACCGGTCATGGGAGTTTGTCAGATTGGAGGTAGCCTGAAACCGTCATTCCCGCGGAAGCCGGAATCCAGTCTTTTCAATATGTTCTGGACCCTGGCTTTCGCCGGGGTGACGGGTGGTGAGCAGGTCATTACTTTTGACAATGACTATAGAATATAAATAATATCCCCTTCCTGTGAGCCTGTGAACCAAAAAATTGTCAAGAGCTTTTGGGTTGGCCTGCAGCAGCGCAGGACGGAGAACCCCGCTTGCCCGCTGAAGGGTTACGGAAAAAGATTCGCTCGGGCAAAAAACGGGTCGCGAACCCAACCTTGTTGCTTCGCATCAAGATCCATGAGAAGTGTGTATCGAATTATTCCCCAGGGAGTCGAGATGAACAAAAAGGCCGCATTCATAATTGCAGGTTCAATTCTCCTTTTGGTCGTGCAGAGTCATCGGACCTATGCGGCTGATACATCGGTCGAGCTGTTTGCTGCCATCAAGTCCGGAGACACGGCCAAAGTCGGGCAGTTGTTAGCCACCGGAAGTCAGCCCCAACGTCCGAGGCCAGGCGGGTCTAACCCCGCTGATATCCGCTGCGCTCGGAGGCAAAGCAGATATCGCCAAACTCTTGGTGGACAAAGGCGCGGACGTTAACGCCAAGAGCGACAATGGAATGACGCCTTTGATGGTCGCGGCATCGCAAGGGCACAAGGAGGTGGCGCAACTGCTGCTGGATAACCGCGCGGACGCTAATATCCGACATGATACATCAGGCTTAACCGCGTACAAGATGGCCGCCGCGAGACAGCGCCCTGAAGTTGCGGCTTTGCTCCGGCCCCACACTGCGGGCGCACAGGACCCGGTATCCCCGTTATTGGCGACAAAACGGCATTTCGTCATTACTGTTCTGTATCCTTGTCTTTTTGGCACCATGGCGTTGTATTTCTTGGTGATCGGTCTGCGTGGCATTATGACCAAGAAGCCATTCTTAATTTCAGTCGGTGGCTGCTTGTTTTAATATTGCTTGGATTCGCACCAGGGATATTACATGCCGTATCGATTCCAACAAGCGGTGACGGATCGGGAACCATGATGCTTCTACGTTGGATCCTGCCAACTATGTGGATTGTTTTAGTCATTTTCCTGTCATTGACGATGAGGGGGTACATAGCCTTTGGTGTTACCGACGTATCCTTCCGAGAAGGGCTGCTGGCCGCCTTGAAAAAGCTGAACCTGAATTACGAAGAGACTATGTCCATCTTGCGGTTGCCGACAATAGGAGCCGATCTTCAGGTCGCTGTTCAGTCCTGGATAGGAACAGCGCAAATAAAGATGAAGCAGCGGCAGTTCCGCAGCGTACTAGTTGACATAGTCAATAACATGAATGAGGACTACCAAAATTCTCCAATTTCAAAGATGAACTTAACCTGTTGCATATTCTATGTCATCATTGGAGCGTTTTTGATTGTATTTGCCGGGGTGTTCCTGTTCGGTTTCAGCAGAATCCTCTGACCTGGTCTTGGGCCACGCGCTGAAATTTGCAGCAATCCCGATCACGCACAACGTTGCAAACTGTCAGCGCAGGGCCGCAAGCTTGTGGCGATCTATGCAATCCCTCTTAGTATCGCTTGTCAGAAGGCGCATTGGTCCTAGGTATTATCCAGAACCTCGCGAACCGTGGCTAGAAGTTTCTCGCATGTCGTAAGGCTTGTTTACGAAGCCCTTGGCCCCCGCTGACAAGGCTTCTCGGGTGGGACCGTTAACGGAATAACCGCTGGCGATCAATACTCTTGCCTGTGGATCAATTTTGAGGATCTCATCGAGACACTGTTTTCCACCCATATCCGGCATGATAAGGTCTAAAATCACGAGAGATATCTCTTTGCGCCTGGGTCCATAGACCTCCAGGGCCTCTTTTCCATTGACTGCTGCAAGAACTCTGTATCCGGATCCGGTCAAAATCCTTTCTCCAAGGTCCCTGATTACCTCTTCATCATCCACAACAAGAACGGTCTCGCTGCCTCCTCTCGGAACCGTCACCGTCGATGCGTCCTCGACTTGAGGTTCGGAGACCAATGCAGGAAAGTAAATTTTAAACGTAGTGCCGGTCTCGGGCTCGCTGTAGCATGTTATGTACCCGTAATGTTGTTTGACTATGCCGTAAACCATTGCGAGACCAAGACCGGTTCCTTCGCCGGGCCCTTTGGTGGTATAAAACGGCTCAAATATATGCTCCAGTGTTTCTTTGTCCATGCCTTGACCGCTATCCGAGATGATTAGCAACACGTAGCGGCCGGGCGCGGTTTCCAGATGCGTCTTGCAATAGTCTTGATCCAGAACAACATTCTTGGTCTCAATAGTTAGTCTCCCACCGTCAGGCATGGCGTCCCTCGCATTGACCGCAAGGTTCATGAGAATTTGCTCAACCTGGGTGGGATCTGCGTTGATTGCAGTCAGATTGCCGTCCAGAACAAGCTCTATCTCGATCATTTTAGGGACTATGCGTTGCAACAATTTTCTGACTTGATTTATTTGATAGTTTAAATTCAACGGTCGAGCCTTAATTTCGGTCTTTCTACTGAATGTGAGAAGTCTGTGCACAAGCTCAGCCCCATTGCGAGCTGCCTCGTTGATTCTGTTGAGGTCATCTTTCAAGCGGACGTCCAATCCTTCGCGGCAGGAGGATCAATTCAGAGTATCCAAGGACCACTTGCAGCAAGTTGTTGAAATCATGCGCAATTCCTCCAGCCAAGGTTCCGACGGCTTCCATTTTTTGGGCCTGAAGGAGCTGCCGCTCCAGGAGCGCTTCCTTTGTCACATCCCGCTTCACAGCTACATAATTTACGATCCGATCGGTCGCGTCTCTGGTACGGGAGAAATCGTGACGTCCTCCTCGGTACTGGCTGCCGTCCTTACGCTTCTTGGCCAGGCGGCCCGCCCACCGCTCTCCCCTGGCGAGAGTAATCCACAGGTCCCTGTAAGCCTCCCCCTGATATTCATCGCTTCTCAACAGGCTTGGCTTCTGATTCATGACTTCTTCTCTGGTGTAACCGGTCATCCGCTCAAAAGCGGGGTTGACGTATTGGATCTGCGCCTGGGGGTCTGTTATGACGATGGCCTCTGCCGCCTGTTCGACTGCTGTGGCCAGTCGCCGTTGAACGTCTTGGGCCCTCTTGCGAGCAGATATGTCACGAAATATTACCTGCACCAGTTTTTTGCCTTTTTGAATCACCGGAGCAGCGGCAACCTCTACATCAATCTCCGCTCTGTCAAGCCGAAGAAATTTTTCTTCAATCAGAGGCTGGGGGATGCCGCTCTTGAACATCTCGTTCACACGATCCTTGACCTTTTGCCAATAATCCGGATGCACAAAATCCCTCATGGCCCTGTCCACGAGTTCCTCGGGACGGGTTGCCCCCAGAAGCGTCGCTGCGGCCCTGTTCGCCAGGATTATTTTGCCGCGGCTCTGGGCTATAATTCCATCCGGTGACAAGTCCACCAGAAGGCGGTATCTCTCCTCACTCTCTTGATGTTTACTTTTGGTTTTCAGTGCCCTGAGCCCAAAGGACAAGTCCGCGGCCAGTTCGCTCAGCAAGCTGATTTCTGCTTCATCAAAAGCGTCCGGATGTGATGCGTAAATACTTAATGCTCCGAAGCACGCCCCGTCTTCAATCAGTGGCAGTGCTATGGATGAAAGGTAGCCACGCTCTATGGCTTCATGCCTCCAGCGCGGGTAGCTCTCGTCGGCAGCTGTTTGCCGGCCCACACTTGCAACTTTTGTCCTGATACACGTACCCGTAGGTCCACGGCCGGTTTCGTCGTCGGACCAAGTGAAGCTCACTTTATCCAGGTAACCTTCTTCAAGTCCGTACTTCGCCACAGGCCGGACCGTTTGGTCAGTGTCCTGCTGGGCAAAGCCGACCCACGCCATCGCATATCCGCCAACTTCCACTACTATGCGGCAGATGTCTGTCATAAGCGTCGATTCGCTCTCAGCCCTGATTACAGTCTGATTGAAGTCACTCAGGGTTCTGAGCGCGCGGTTGGCTCGGAGCAAAGACTGCTCGGCTTGCTTCCTCTGAAGGACTTCGGCGGCTAATTCTTTGTTGGAGAGATTGAGCTGCGCTGTTCTCGCCTTGACCTGCTCCTCAAGATGCTGGTGCCAATTCTGGACACGATCTATCATCGAGTTGAAAGCGTTGGCCAAAATGCACACTTCAGTCGGCCCGTTTGTTGGGGATCGAGCGGCAAGGTTACCGGCCTCAACCTCCTGGACTGTTGAACACAGTCTTCGAATCGGGCTGGATATTTTGCTTGAAGCCCAGATACCCAGCAGAACCGCAACAGCCAAGCCTAGAAAGCCCACTGTAGAGGAACGAGCAATCTGGTGCCACAGAGGGCCGAACACTTCCGTCTGGTCACGTTTTACCACCATCCCCCAACCCCGATCCGGAGCCACTCTAAGGTGTCTGTACGCAGCGAGAACCGGAACGCCTCGGTAGTCCTCCGCGGCAACGATTCCTTCATTTCCCTGACTGGCGAGGACGGCAGGCTTGGCTTTGACTCTATATTGCAATATGTTGGCGCGGCTCCCGTCCTTGAGGGGGAACTTCAGAGACATGAGAATGATCCCATCCTGGTTGACGAGAACGATGTCTCCGGTCTCGCCCAAGCCTCCGCCCGTATAGAGCATGGGTCTGAGAAATTCTTCGGTATCCACGTACATGGAGACAACCGCTGTTGGGACGGTTTCGCCACTGCTTCCGGTAGGGATTGTGCTGAGGACGCGGGATATGACCAGATACGGCTTATCGTTCACCGGGTCCTTTTCGACCTGGACCGACTCTTCATAGCCTCCATTCAGCGCGGTGACAAAGAACCTGCTGTCGGAGACATTCTTGCTGCGATCTGCCTCTTCGGTCGAAACCAGGACCAGACCCGATTTTGCATCTGTCACGCCTATCTTTGCGAAGACAGGGTAGGAGTGCAACACGAGACGGAGCTCATGGACGGCATTCTGATAGGTCGTTTGTTTCCGGAGACCACCGCTTGGTTCGTTACTCCCTTTCTCGGTTTGCCCTTCAGGGCTGGTTAGCTGGCTGAGACGGCCAATTGTAGCCACAAAGGAGTGATCGCGGCATAAAGTCCTGATGTCGTCTTTCCGTTCCGTGAGCCAGAGTTCGAAACGCTCTTTCTTTAAATCGGCAACCAGGCTGAGACTCCTCAATACCTGGTCCCGTTCAAGATCGTATGTGCCTCGGTATCCGGTAAACGGTATGCCGAATGTGTTTACCATGCCGACCAACACCAAGGTCGCGGCCATCGGCACACAGAATGCTGTAAGCATTCTCGATCGTAAGCCGAGAAGCCTACTTGGAGGTCTGGGCTGGGAACCGGAGGCAGATTCCTGGTTCATCTCTGCACCCTTGTTACATAGTCGAATTCGTTGAGGCGGTATTTTCTCCCATGTCCAAGGACTTCCTTTACGATCTTACGGTCAAACTGTCTCACGACATCTCTCCATTCTTTTGTCTGAGGGATTCGGCCGAGGGCCTTAAGAAATTCAAACTCCCTGCACAGGTGCCCATTTTCCTGGAGATCTTCCTCCGGAATGACGGGAACCATATCCAAATCACTGGATTCCGCAATCATTCTAACAAATTGGTCGGAGGATATGGCGGGCTTTTCTTTTGTAAACACCTTGCCGGCTTGTATGGCCCACTCGCTGGACTGCCGAACGTTTTGACTATTTGACTGCATCCACTTTATGGCACGAATCTCCGAGGCCAAAATTTCGCTCACAGCGTCACGATGGTCTTCTGCAAAATGTCTCCCAAATGCCACGAACCCTAAGTATAGACTCTTATGAATTACCGCCCCTGTCGGTCTGGCCTTCAAAGCAATTGAAACAGTGGGCTCCCATGCTGCAAAAGCATCTATGCTTCCCTTCCGGAATGCCCCGGGAATCTCCGTCACGTCCATGGGGACAAGATTGACTTGATGCTCTGAAAGTCCCTCGGACAATAACTCTTCCAACAATGCCTGGTGGGAAATGGAGCCGGGTGGGTAGGCTATACGCATTCCCTTCAAGTCTCTAACCAGAATGAAACGATCGGCCACGATTGAGTTGAATCCCCGATCCACCAAAGCCGGGATTGTCATTCCCACATCGGAGGCGATTATGAGTGTCGGCATGTCCCCTAGCATTCCGCCCTGGAGATCTCCTCTGCGAATAAAGAAATTTACATCCTCTCCCTTCAGGAATGCGTGAAAGCGCATCACCAGGCCCAACTCCCGAAGCTTGTCACGCAGGATACCATCACGCTTCATGAGTTCGGAGACATTGCCTTCGAAGATCCAAAGGGGCTGAATCCCGAAATGGACTATGTTTTCGTCCTTTTCGAACCGGTACGCGGAATAAACAGGGTGGCCGGCCAAATCGGAGGGAGCCGAAACCAGCGAGGATTTCTTGTCTCCTTTCGGCGCCAGCATGACGGAAACCAACACGATCAGGCTCAGGAGGACAACTCCGACAGTGATGTTTCTTTTGGTGCCGGTCATTTCTCTTTCCCCCTGTAGCGAAATATTTGAAAGCTCTCCCGACTCTATAGCGCAGTACACAAGGGGACGTGCGCGCGTGCATCGCCAAGTGCCCCCCTTCACTTCTCAGGTTGTGCTGACACAGCAACTCATCGGAAACTTCTAGCTGGTATCTGTCTTCATCACGGACGGTATCCGGTATCCGTCGCCTCCTCATGGGAGGCTTCCCTCATGGTGGAAGAAAACAAAGCTTAACATTAGTTTAACACGAGATGGTGTGACGAAACAAGAGATATGGCGGTGACACAATCCCATGTGCATGGGAATGACGGGTAAGAAGGGCGCGGCAGGTATGCCCAAATCCGGACGCACACACCGGTCCGCGCCGTTCCCAGGCTTTGGGGTGCCACGGACTTGGGTTTTGGCAGGTCCGTAGCATGGGGTGACCAACAGAAACCGTTCCCGGAAATACGGGATTTGCGGTATTTTCTCGAGCGATGCGGTTCGCTTCGCTCAACGCCTCCTACGCGACTGAGGAGTAAGCGTCGCATTGATTTTTCCGGACCAAGGCATGGGATAAGTTCAGAATTTTCGACAAATGCTAGTGCGCCAGGCCAAGCTTGGCATCTCTTTCA
The DNA here is from genome assembly GCA_963828085.1 of uncultured delta proteobacterium. Lineage (GTDB taxonomy): Bacteria > Desulfobacterota > Desulfomonilia > Desulfomonilales > Desulfomonilaceae > CAWBBA01. The sequence continues at coordinate 207,234 of CAWHDO010000033.1, read as the reverse complement.
GGGTGAGAGTCCCTGTCGGGTAAGGCCTAACCAGCCACCCGTATCGAGTGTTGCGGATATTAGGAGGATGCAATTTAGGGCAAACGAACGAAATATCCGAAGCGTACACAGAGAATCCTGTGGGCCGCAGGGGAGACCGCACTCCCTTAAGCGATTCAGCCTCGTTACGTCATTAGAGCAGGTGGCGACGGTGTTAGCAAACCGGAAGCCAACACAAGAGGATCGTTACTGGTGAGATCCTGGAGGGCCTGCCGGGGTCAGAGAGCGTGGCACGCAGGAAGAGAGATGCCAGGAACCTGGGAGGCCCCATGGTCTCCCTCATAAGAGGGTAGGGTGTTCCGACGCAAGAAACGAAGGGCGCCTGGCGGATCATGGGGAGTCAGATCGCTCCATAGTACTCCGAGGCGGGAGAACCGACCACATGGGGAAGGGAGCGACAGGGCTGCGTAGCCCGCAAAGGAAACATGAGCCGGTCTGCTGAACCGGGGTTTCTCATGCCAACCTCACTGCGGGGAATAGCATCACAATGCGGAAGCGAGCAGCCCTGAAGAGCCCGGTGCGAGAATACCGCACGCCGGGATCCGTGAGGGGGCCGTCGGGTAACCGGCGGTCCTACCTCGATTGAATGAGTGTAGTCTGACTGAGCCACCATGACCCGTCCATAGTGCTGTACGGGCCGCTTCGACCTATCTCAACTCTGTGAAATTACACTGTATTGCGCATAACAACATGGTTATGGGCCTATATGACCCAATAAGGTCGTTCTTCTCCCCCCAGTTCCGGGATCCGCAACCAGACCGTAACTCCATGAGGCGGGACGGATGCTTCTGTTTGTCTTCGTGTGCCAACCTTGAGACTAGATGGCACGAAATTCGCTAAACAGTCAGAAAGAGGCTGGTCTTTTTAATTCTGTATGACGGTCTGTTCATAATTATTTGGCGGATACTTTTTCGGGGATATTGAGGAGGGACAGTCCGCGTAAAACGCACTCCAGGTTGTGAACAACCATAATCGTCATAAGGGAGGGAACGTGTTCCGTGGTTCTCAGGAATCAGCATTCAGAAAGAGGAGATCGTCGCGAAAGGCCCTACGGCATGCCAACGCGTTTTTCAAACAGGTGACAAAAATCGGGAATAGCCGGCGGGGATCCGGACTGCACCCTCATTCGGTATGGGCGGACTGGCGTGTCTGCCCCGGGCACACACAATCAGCCCTCATAGTATTGTGATTGCTGAACCCTCGCGGGGAGGAAGCCTTTTTTGGTTTTAAATGCATTGAGAACTAGTACGGACATTGCTATTGTCAATAATTTTTCCCGCAGGGAATTCCTCGACGCTCTGTTCGGGGAATATTTTGAACGGCATGAGGGCTTCATAGAGGTCCAAACCGTGGCGTCTTTCAGGCACCAACCCCACATTCAATTTTTCCCAAACATTGATACTCTTGCAAGGGAACACTTCCCGAGAGACCAGGAAGTCTTCTTAGGAGTTTGCCCCCGCGAAAAAATGAGGCCCGGCAGAGATGACGTGTGCTATATTACGGCGCTTTGGGCGGCCCTTGACGTTGCTGGGGGAGGATACTCCGGAAAGGACGCATTCAATAATTGTCAAAAGGCGGCCAGAGCGGTGAGGTACTTTCCTTTGGCTCCCTCTATGATTGTGGAATCTGGCCGCGGGCTGCACCTGTACTGGCTGTTGGATCAGCCCATGCAAATTCTTGATGCTGCCAGAATAGAAGAAGGGCTCAAGAGGATCGGTATTTTTTTCAAGTGCAAGAAAGAGGCAAAAATTCATACAATGCTCAGACTTCCCGGAACTTTCAACAACCAAACGCCACATCTGGGAATGGTATGTAAGATCAAATACATCAACTCCGAGTTTCGGTATACCCCTGAGGAAATTGCCCGGTGTCTGGACAAACTTAAACGATTGGGGATTCGTGTAACGTAATAGGAAGTTATTTCATGGCAAAGAGAAAGATCAGTGCAAAAGAAGCTGTTGCCGACATCCGATCAGGGATGGATGACCCGGCTCTCATGAAAAAATACAATCTACCACCCGACGGACTTCAGAGCCTTTTTGACAAGCTAATAATCGCCGGATTCATAGATTTGTCCGAGATGGAACGCCGGCTGCGGGGATTTTTGGGAACCGTCGTGATAACTGAATATGATCTGCCTGCGCAAGAAGACACGGTGACAGATAGCCCCAAAGGGCCTTACCCGAAGTCGCCGTCACGGATACATGCACAGCAGGCGGCCAGGGACATCAGATTAGGGTTGAGCGATGCCGCTCTGATGGAGAAATATCGTCTCACCTCCAAGGGGCTCAAGAGCCTCTCTGATAAACTTATTGCTGCCGGTTTAATAACTCGGGAGGAGATTGGGCGAAGAGATCTTGGGATCGACCATACCGTGGACTTGAGGGAGGAGATGCTGAGTCTGAGCGCTGCGCTACGCCACTTTGGGGCCGGAATTCCAGCGTATTCTCGTCGTGGTGTGGAGCCTGAGCCCAAGCAAACGGATCGTGCCACCGTTGTCAATCAGGATTCCAAGACTGCGCCTTATTCGGGTGAGAACCACAATAAGAAGTTTGAGGAGGCGAAAGAGAATCTTAAGAGTCTCAGTATCCCGTGGTTCGATAGACCAGTCATTGTGGCGCTTTTGTTGATTGCTCTCTTCCCGTTGGGGTTCTATGCTCTTTATCGAAACTCCACGTTTTCGACCGCAGGCAAGGTACTCATGACAGTAGGATGGGTAATGTTGGCAATTGCATGTTTGAGTGTTAATTTCCACCTAATTTGACAGGGGTCGATCAGACCGGGGATCGAATCTGCTGTCGACTTCTTGGCCAAACAGACACTATTTTTTGCACGTCTTTCGCAATTCATCACGCAGTTCATCAAGCCCTTTGCCAAACTGTATTCCTACCTTTGCCTGCTGGGCGGCCGCCATTCCGAAAAGAATCGCCTTCTGCTGAAGCAAAAGAGTGCGGGGTCGATTGTTGAAGGGTTCCAGACCCTTTTGAAGGTCGCGCGCTGCGTCCTGTATCTCGGATTCCAGAGCCTGAGCATCGAGACCCGCGGCCCCATCCACGCGGGCAATGTAGGTCTCCAAAGCTTGGCATGCTTGCTTCGGCACACTCCAGCCCAGTGACGCTAGTTTGGCAGTACCTATGAGACCAACGATAACTATGAACGTCACGACAATACCCAGAGGAATCGCGAGCGCTGCCACTGCCTTGCCCGTTGTAGTTTTGTGAGTTTCCCTTAGTCCAATCACAGTCAGCACCAGTCCCCATAAGCTGGCCAAAATTCCAACACAGGGTATGGCATTGAATATGCCTGTTACAGATGAATACGAGACAACACGAAAAGTAGCCTCGTATCCTTCGCGAGCGCCTCCGACCAGGTACAGGCACAGGTGCAAGATCCCGCTCCAGATTGCGAGCGCAATAGGCACAAAGATCAGGCCTCCCACGAACACAAGAGACATTTGGAAAAGAATGAATAACAACCCCGTTATATGGACACCGGTAAACAGCATTATCCAAAGGTACATGAAGATGACTGTGACTGGTAATGACATGGCCGCGAAAAGAATCGGGTTAAGATATCCATCGCGTGTAGGGAGTTTCGAAAAGAAGCTTGTGGGAGTCAGTATGCACTTGGATGCCGTCTGAAAATATGCACCGATGGTTCCATAACTTTCTCTGTCCTCCCACGGGCACTCTTTGTCTTCATCAAACTGTTCCTCATCTGAATGAACACCGGTCGAAGATTGAGCCGGAGCTGCCGCCTCGGTCGGATCAGTGGGCGATGCAGGTTCGAGCCAACGGCCGCAGTGCACACATTTGCCTGCAGATGCCTTCAGTTCCCGGGAACAAAACGGGCAAAGCCGAGCCTTGCTGTCTGCGGACCGGCCGATGCCGGTCGCGTCCAATAGTCCCGCTTGTACAAGGCTTGCCGTGATCTGCTTCAGGTTCCCCGGGCTCAATTCATGACGTCGCATGATTTCTGCATCATGGAGTCCGGCTTTGATATCCTGGAGAACGGCCCGGTCCGATTCCGCTGGTTTGCCCGATCCATGATTCGTGGGTGCGGGGGCCGGGACCGGCGACTGCATCGATTTTGCGATTTCATCAGCCGCTGTGGGCGGAGTGCGCTTGCGAACAAACGACGCTTCCAGAAGCTTGGCTTCTGCGAGTTTTCGAAATAGGCTCTCCAGTCCTTTGGCACTTAGATTGTACTTCTTCATCAGGTCGACGTCAGTCATTCCGGATGTGATATCCTTCACAGCCTCCCTAGCGCCGATCTTCGGTTTGTTCATTTTACTCACCAAGAATTTAGGACATGGTAACCAGCGCCCCCCGGCGTGAAATCCAGGCCGGCTCCCGATTCCGTAACATTTAATCAATCAAAGATCCAAACCTTTTTCCAAGATCAGTTAAGCTGGTAGTGGCCCGCGCCTAAAGACTGTCCTTGCGAACGCAGCAAAGCAATCTACTGTATTTCCAGGATCTGAGATTGATGGTGGGACCGGCATCTTGCCGGTCATCCCTAATAGACCGGCTGGAAACCTGTTCCACCCATGATTCCTCACAATGACACACGATCAGCGACTGCCGAAATCCATCCCGCGAGACGCGGGATTGGACCCCGGATCAAAGCATGCCCCGGACTCAGATCCGGGGTCCGGGGTGACACTTTGTGAAGACCGCCCAGGGTGTCCCAAAATCGGACACTGATGCCGGTCAGTCAAAATTGATAGGAGAAACGGTTCGTTTGCGGCGCAGAGTCTCCCATGGCGGGACGCACAGGCGAATGATCGTAATTTAGTCTCGGCTCGGAACGGGGACCGGATCATGCGGAAATGAATCGAGCGAATACCCCTGAATCCAAAGTAGAAATGTCGGTTATCTCAAATCCGGCGAGTATAGTCTTTCCGGACGTCTCGCTTTTTTTCATCCAGCGGCATCTGGCCTGGAACACGATGGTAGACTCAGCGCCCAAAGAACCGAGACGGATGATAAAATTCTTGACTTCGCCTACTCGCGCCTCAATACCTTGTACGCAAACACCTTTTTCCGAGATGTCTTTTACGACGCCGCCTTTGAACGGGTCACCGCCATCGAATATTTTGATCGGGGATTTCATAGGAAAACGGGGAAAATGTCGCAATCCCTTGACAGTGTTATCATGCAATGACTTGAGCTTGCTCAATTCCTCTTTGCTCATAGCACTGCCTTCCACGAGTTGATGGAAGGCGGTCCGCAAGCTCTTGATCGTCAACTGGTATTTCACCATAAGATCGGAAACATTCATTCCCCCGCGAATGTCACCGACGATGTCCCTGGCCTTGATTCTGCGCTTCGGATTCATGGTTGGGCCCCCCTCAACCTGGCAATTAATTGCGCCATATTTAATCATATTCGGAGGGGGTAATCAACAACTGAATAAATTCACCGCACGTGCCTTACACTATCTCAAGATGACCCTCCGGATCAGGCACAAGGACCTCCCCTATGTCAGCAGCCGGTTCCACCCCTTCCGCGATTAGAGCATCGAGCAAATCACGAGAGCGTTCAGCCGAAATGCCCAATATCAGCCCTCCGGACGTCTGAGGGTCGAACATCAGGTCCACTGTTTCAGCAGACATGTTGGAGTCCAGAGTAATCCAGGAGCCGAAGAATTTGCGGTTGGAGTGGCCACCACCCGGAATCAATCCCATGGACGCCGCTTCTATTGCTCCTTCGAGGATCGGGACCGCTTGCGACTGAATCCTCAGCCTAGCCTTGCCTGCTCGGGCCATTTCCACGAGATGTCCGGCGAGGCCAAACCCCGTCACGTCCGTACATGCCTTGACGTCAAATCGGGAGGCAACCTCCGAGGCCTTCTTGTTGATCGTGCAAAGGGAGGCGACCATTGCATCAATAGACTGGGGTGAAGCGAGTTGAGCCTTGACGGCGGTGGCGATGATGCCGGTCCCGATAGCCTTGGTGAGAATCAAACGGTCGCCGGGACGGAGGGCCGCGTTGGTCATTATGCGGTCCGGATGAACCAGACCGGCCACTGACAGTCCGTACTTGGGTTCGTCGTCTTCCACACTGTGGCCGCCCACCAGAGCAACCCCAGCCTCCCGGAGGATGTCCAGGCCTCCCTCGAGGATGGCCTTCAGCATAGCTATCCCAAGCCTCTTGGTAGGGAAACAAACGACATTCAGGGCCGTTATGGGGTGCGCACCCATCGCGTACACGTCACTCAGTGAATTCGCGGCCGCGGCACGGCCGAAGATTCTGGGGTCATCGACAATCGGCGTGAAGAAATCGAGCGTTTGAACCAGCGCCAGGGAATCGCTAAGACGATATACACCCGCGTCCTCCGATCCGGCAACTCCCGCCAGGACGTTGGGATCGTAAGGAATGTCAAGTCCGCACAAAGCTTGCTCCAGGTCCCCTGGAGCCATCTTGGCCGCTCAGCCGGACGATTTGGATAGAGTGGTCAGCCTGATCTCATCGGAAGCCATGTGATGTCCTTCTCTCGACAGATCTATTCTCTACCCTATATCACATATATTAACGTGGATTGTTACACCAGAGATTTTGTCCTAAAACCACACGCATTGAGAACGGCCCTTTATGAGGGCCTTCGAGAGGAGTGTGGGGGCCATAGGCGGTAACTTTTGGGCGATGCCATGTTCCCGAATTCCCCCTCTCCCGCGGCGGGGAGATCCCGCGTTTCGCGGGACTCTCTTGACGGGAGGAGCAAGGAGGAGGGTGATAACATCTTGAAATTAATGGCTACATCGTAATAAGTTGGCGCTTAAGGGTATAAGACGCATACGCATGTGTCCGCCCCCTCTTTGGGCACGCGCACGTGGCCACTCTCAATGCGAGGAAAATTCGCCGGATCTGCTCGCGCCTATGAAAACCGCGGGCATTACGTGAGCCTCAGCGGTCGCGGCGGCTGTGAAGCACCAATCCTCGGTCTGGGGCACCTCTCTGAGATAAGCATCCGTCACTGGAATGCGATAGTGGCTGCTGGACTGAGGGCCGGCATTGGCCCCCAAGCGCATGACATCAACCCCGGCAGGGTGCCCGTTGTCGGATACAAAGATGAACGCGGCCGCAACCGCAGTGGGCCGTGTCCCATTAAAAGTTGCGCCTCCGGCCAAGAGCAGCTCCACCACCTCTCCATAACCTCTTATGGAGGCATGCGTCAGAGCCGTGTTGCCATTTCGATCTTTAGCATTGATAGCAGCGCCTTTTTCCACCAGAACTTGCGCCACGTCCGCGTGCCCTCTCGCCGCGGCTGCCATCAGCGCGGTTACCCCGCTCTTGGGCTCGCCGAGGTCGGCGTTTGCGCCACGATCAAGTATGAGTTCCACTACCCCTTTATGCCCCATGAGAGAAGCCCACATCAAAGCCGTGTCACCATTGTGGTTCCTAGCTTCCAGATCGCCGCCGCGCTCCACCAAGAGTCTTACAATCTCTTCATGGCCCTGGATTGCCGCCCAAATCAAAGGGGTCAGGCCGTCCCTATCCCTACAGTTCACGTCCGCTCCTTCGTTCAGATGCCTTTCAACCCCGAGATAGTCACCTATCCTCGTCGCCTCGATGAGGTTGCTCTCCAGATGGCGCTTGCTCTGAAAAATGTGATTCCAACAAAGTAAAAGCAGCGGGAGGACCAGTATCATTGCCACTTTGCTCAGCCATTTCATTTTGCCATCCTCCTCTCGTCCTCTCATTCTTATTTAACAATTCCGGCAAAACCTGGTATCAATTGTCAGCCAGCAGCCGCATCCACTTTATGGGCCGCCTCACTCGCTCTCTGTTTGACAATGGCTGCACATTCTGCACAGCGGAAATTTCGGAGAGCATATAACCGGCCCTATGCGCAAAAAATTCACGGTTTGGTTGGAAACTATTCCCCCGACTCTACAGCCCTTTCGTTGGGCCTAACCCCGTCTTTTGTATTGCTCGAATTTGAATCAGCTAACCCGTGCCCATATTTCTAAGCATTTTCCGTGCCAAACCCACACAAATTTCAAAGTTTTGCTTAAATGATGTCTAATCAGGGGACTGCCGGATACCACCGATCGGCGAGACCAATCAAAAAAGGGGGTCCCCTTTACGCACCAGTGTGGCGAAATCGCAACAGGTAGTTGCAAATCAAGTCAAATCAGCAACATACTTCCGGCAAAAGTGGGCCTTTTTGCCCCGCGGAGGAATCAATGGTTGTTTTACGCCCGTCATGTTCATTACCCTACACGGGCTCCCGTGTGAGTGACCGGTGCGTTGCTTGCTGTGCCATGGCACAGCCGCGCGATTGGAATTAAGGAATACAGGGCGACTGCGCGGTCGCCCTGGGTGGCGTTTATTGCGTGGGATGCAGATTTTGGAAAGCGGGAAAACCTGGGATTTGCGCGGCTGGGCTGTTACATTGCGGCAAGGGAGCGCCCCTCATGGAACGCCTTCAAGTTGATGTCCACCAGTTTCGGCTTCAACGATTCCTTCAACACTTCCTCGTACGTCTGGGAGGGTATATCCAGGTACTTGGAGAGCACGCCCAGGAAAATCACGTTGAGCACTCTGGGGTTTCCTATTTGACGGGCGACTTCAGCACCGTCGACGACCACTGCGTCGGGAACTTTCTGCTTGATCCTGGTTAAGACATCAGGGGGATACTCTTGCTTCCCGGTAAATACTGCCGGCGGAAGGATCTTCTCATCGTTCACGATCACCTTCCCTTTTTCGGATAGGTAATGAAAGTATCGCAATGTCTCTATCTGTTCGAAGGAAAGCAGTACATCCGCTTCCCCTGCCTTGATTATGGGAGAACTGACGAATTTCCCGAACCGAATGTGGCTTGAGACCGAACCCCCGCGTTGCGCCATCCCGTGGATCTCGTTCTTCTTCACGTCATATCCGTGGCGTGCCGCCACGCGGCCGAGCACGTCGCTGGCCAAAATGATCCCTTGGCCGCCGACCCCGACGATGAGGACATTGTAAACGCGGTTTTCGCTCATGATGCCTCCTCGATGCAGTTGAACTTGCAGACTTCCTGGCAGGTGCGACACCCCACGCAAAGAGCTTCGTTTATCCTGGAAAAGCCTTTGCGTTTCTCCCCTTCTGCGGGCTCATCTATCTTGACGAATTCCAGAGCCGGGCAGCCAGTATTGATGCAGCTTTTGCACCCCTTGCAAATCTCGGAATCTATCTTCAAAGGCTTGTCCGGCAGGATGCGTTCAGTCTTCAAGAGGGCGCAGGGGGCTCGGGCTATTATCACTGAGGGCTCGTTGGCTTCCAGTTCCTCGCCGATTATCTTGTCCGTTTCCTTCACCTCATAGGGATTGACCACTCGTATTCTCTTGAAGCCAAAAGCCTCGGCGAGCTTGGTCATGTCCGCGGATATTGTGGGATCCTCCCGCAGGGTGAAGCCGGTTCCGGGGTGCGGCTGAGCCCCCGTCATGGCGGTCGTCCGGTTGTCCATAATGACGACTGTTGTGGAACCGCCGTTATAAGCCAGTTCCAGAAGGGACGTCATCCCCGAATGGAAGAATGTAGAATCACCGATTACCGCAACTGCCTTGCCCTTGGCCAATTCGCCCAGGGATCTGTCCAATCCGGAGGCAATGCCGATTCCGGCCCCCATGCACAGGCAGTGGTCAAGCATACCCACTGGCGGAAGCGCGCCAAGGGTGTAGCAGCCGATGTCTCCTGCCACGTAGACTTTTCTCTTTTTCAACGCGCTGAAAGTGGCCCTGTGTGGACAGCCGGGACACATGTTCGGCGGCCTCAACGGCAATTCCATTTCTATTGGCCCGATCCCTTTGGCAGTGCTCTTTCCTGTGAGGGCAACCTCCACTTTCTCGGGGGAAAGCTCGCCGCACAGGCCGGTCAGGTTCTTGCCTTCCACCTTTACTCCCATCAAGCGGACTGCTTCTTCTATAAAGGGATCCAATTCCTCGATGATTACGAGCCGTTTTACGCGGGATGCAAAGTCGCGGATCATCTTCTCGGGAAGCGGCCAGACCATACCGAGCTTCAGGAAAGAAGCCGACGGCACAGCCTCCCGAGCATACTGGAACGCAACCCCGGCTGCGATAATACCCAGCGAATCGTCCCCCATAATAATTTGATTGAACGGGAAGGTCTCTGCAAACACGGCCAAGTCCTTGAGCCTCTGTTCAACAACGGGGTGGCGGCGCCTTGCCATGGCCGGGAGCATGACGAATTTCGCGGGGTCTTTTTTCAACCCCAGTTGCTTGGGTCCTTCCTCACGCTCTTTCAGTTCAACCAGCGACATGGAATGGGAAATGCGTGTGCTGCTTCTGAGAATGACCGGGGTATCGAATTCCTCGCTTATGGACAGTGCAGATCCCATGAGGTCCTTGGCCTCCTGGCTGTCGGAAGGCTCAAGGCAAGGCACTTTGCCGAATTTCGCGAAATTGCGGGTATCCTGCTCGTTCTGTGAGGAGTGCATCTCCGGGTCATCGCACACGACCAGCACGAGCCCGCCATTGACTCCGGTGTAAGAGAGCGTCATGAAAGGATCTGCCGCCACGTTGAGTCCTACGTGCTTCATTACGGCTATGGCCCTTGAGCCTCCGTACGCGGCTCCTGCAGCTACCTCCACCGCTACCTTCTCATTGGGGGCCCAACCGGCCTTGATTTGGCGATATTTTTGCCCGATGTATTCCAGAATTTCCGTGCTGGGAGTTCCGGGATACGCGGAGGCCAATCGCACGCCATACTCATAGGCCCCGCGTGCTATGCCTTGGTTTCCTGACATTAGCTCTTTCACGGCTCATTCACCTTTCGTTGATTTCCGGCACTGCCGGCTCATGATGGACTCGCGAGGGGTTTGATACCAGTGCGGCTTCGAGCGAATATTACTTCATCACGCTAGTTGGCATCGTTACGGGCAAATCTCCTGCGCTCCGGAGTATCGCTCGAAACGGTCGTTAACGACGTTACCTGTTTGAAGATGCAATGGTATACCACTTCGGCGCAACTTGCGGTTATATTTGAATTGGTTACGCGCTTTTTGCGTGAGGGATTCCGTGAACGGAACAGATCCGTTGTTGCTCATCCTAGACCTGGACGGGAATGGTGTCAAGAAGTTCAGCAAAGGCAAAATAAGTTCTGGAAGCGGCCACGTCGATAATTTTATATAGTTAGCTGCAGGAGCTATTTCATGGTTGATTATTGCTCAGAGATGCCGTGCTTGCGGATTCATTATGGCGAATTTTGGTCCTTGTTCCCAGGTTCTGCCTGAAAACGCATGAAAGACGGGCAAGATGAATCTATCCCAGAATTCGGGGCAAGGTCCAAATCGTGCCAAAATTGCGGCTGGGAGGTGTCTTAGCCCTCACCCTGGCCCTCTCCCAAAGGGCGAGGGAACTATAAGACGGCCTCCAGAGGCTCCCTCTCCTTTTGGGAGAGGGTCGGGGTGAGGGCGCTTTCGTGTACGCGGGAATCACAGAAGAGGCAGCGGCACCCGTGAAGTGGCCTTCTCGTGTTGGATGCCAAAGGGAAAAAACAGAACTCTGGTAACGGACGTAACCGAAACCCCTCCGTTAGCAAACTGTCTAAATATGAAAATAGGATCCTGTTACGATGTGGGAATTGCGTCTTTGGACCAGTGCTGTTCTCCGCTACTGGATGAAGCCCTCGGAGAAACCTTGTCGGATCCATTACGGCGGTGAGGTCGTTCCAATTGTTGTGCCTGTTACGCCGCTTCGGAAGGCCCCAGTGGTGGATTTGACGAGGGAGCGCTTTTTATTATTGATTTTTGTGACATAACATGCTAGATATACGGTTCATTTTTATTATAATGCGCCAGTAGAGCGTTGAGAGATTGTCATGTCTCGTGTGTTGTTCTTTGGGATGGGTATAGGGTTGGTTGTGTTCTCTCTTCTGGTACTGCCTCTCGAGGCCGCAGAACCGGCCATTGTCAATCATGCAACAAACCAGGCTTCTGATGCGGTCCAGCGCTCCGGGGGACAAAAACTCCAGGCTCAGGCATCTCCTGACTCCGCGGAGACAGCCGTCGTTGTGCGCGCATCAGCAGGACCGACGAGAACGGCAAGGAATCCTTCGCTGGTGGACCGACACAGGATGGAAACGCTGCTGCGGCCGTCGGACTCCCACAAGGCAGTTGGGAACTTCCCTACAGGACCTGAGGGGGGCGACTTAAGCTACATCGAAATAGAGGTGAGCCATTCAGCGCACGTCTTCAAGTTGTACGCGAGCTCCTTGTTCGGCAAGAAGGAAGTGCTCTACGAATGCAGAGTCGGCCTGGGAAATCCGCACGAATTCCCTACGCCGGTAGGAGTATATTACGTAACACACATCTACGATCAGGATCCCTGGTGGATACCGCCTACCAACCGGGACTGGGCAGCCGGGCAATCCCCGAGTAAAAAGGTGTACGGCGGGACCATGGCTCCGCTCCTCAAAAAGAGGCCCGTGAAGACGAAGAAACAGACGCCTGACCCGGAAGACAAGATCGCAGAGCAGGTCAAACTTAATGACGACGGTTATCGTTTCCACGGAACGAACGCGCCGCGAAGCATAGGCCAGAATCAATCCCACGGATGTGTGAGAATGTTGCCTGACGACGCGCGCAAGGTGGCAAACTTGATCAAAGAACACGTGGGCATCGCAGAGCGCAGGGATTCCGATTCTGAAAACGGCTCGTACAGTTGTCCTCAAGTCCCCTGTCCGGCTGAATCTGGTGAAATAGCGCTCGTCGGATTGAATATATTTCTTCTCGTTCCGGGCCTGTGCCTCATAGACGCTAACTTGTGGGCATACTGTGATGGCCCAAGACCCGCCTCACCCTGCTCTCTCCCGCCAGGGGAAGGGGGAGGGTGATAGTGGCGCAAGCCTCCATGCGTTTCACTTTAGTAATCCCTACGTGCTGGCATCCGTAAAGAAGGTTTTTCACTAAGAAAGGCTATGATGTGAGTACCCAAGAATTGGGGTATATCCAGGGAAGAAGCTCAGGCGCTCATGGAGCAGTACCTGGAAACGGACAACATGCGAAAGCACTGCTTGGCCGCTGAAGCGATCATGAGGTCTCTGGCTCCGAGATTCGGCTCAGACCCGGAGATGTGGGGCCTGACCGGGCTGCTCCATGACATCGATTACAACGAAACCCGCGACAACATGCCCCAACATACGCTCCTCGCAGAAAAGATTCTCCTTGAAAAGGGAGTAGATCGGGCAATTATTGAGGCGATCAAGTATCATAATGCTGAGAACCTTGGATTGACCCGCAACGAGCCCATTCACTTTGCTCTCACAGCGGCAGAGACAATAACCGGGATGCTGGTTGCCGCCAGCCTGGTCACTCCAGAGAAGAAACTGTCTGCCGTGACGGTCAAGTCTGTGAAGAAGAGAATGAAAGCCAAGGAATTCGCCAGGTCCGTGAACCGAGATCACATACGCTTGTGCGAAGAGATCGGGGTTCCTTTGGACGAGTTCATAGACCTGAGTCTGGAAGCGATGAACGGAATAAGCGACGAACTAGGATTGTGATATCAGGAGTCGCAAGACCTGCGTCTTCCCACGAGATGGTTGAAGAGATCTGGGTCTTTGTGTAACATGACAACTGTAGCAGGGTATCGTATTCCTTCAGGAAAGACAGTTCGTACTATCACACGCTGAAAAGTCCAAGCGCCCTTCCTTTCAGCAGCGCGGGCGGGGGGATCCGTAGCCTCCGTCCTGGGAAGGCAGGGTCTCCACAGTTTTCCCGCCTAAAAGGTCGGCATCTTATGCCGGTTCCAGGATTCCTCAGACCAAAAACCGAGACGAAGATTTTTCTTGGTCCGAAAAACATGGCCCCCTTGATTCCGTCACACACGCTAGGAGAAGAGAGATGAATATAAGGTATTTCACCATGCTGGGATTGGTCTGGACCCTACTGTTGGCGGCCACGGTGTGCTCTTCCGACGCGCAGGACCAGTCGGGAAAAGTTATAAGGATCAGAGGCTCCAATGTAATGGCAAGCATTGTCGACAACTGGGCCAAGACGTTCAGTGCAGGGAATCCCGGTATCAGAGTGCTGGTCAGTGGAGGCGGCGCGACCGAAGGCAGTGATGGCACCGCCGCGGGCCTCGAAGCACTCTTCGACAAGAGGGCCGATCTAACCATGGCGTCTCGGCAGATAAACGAAAAGGAAGTGCAGGCAGCGGCCTTGAGCGAGTCAAAACCCGTTGAGGTTCAGGTTGGAAGGGTCGGTATCGCCATAATAACCCATCCCGACAATCCCGTGCGTGATCTGACCCTTGAACAGCTCCGAAAAATATTCATTGGTGATTACACACGCTGGTCAGAAGTCGGGGGGCCGGATGAATCCATAGCAGTAATCACCAACCAACAAACCTCCGGGGTCGGCCTCTTTCTCCGAGCCAACGTCATGGAAAATGGATATTTCACTTCAGATGCCGGCATTAGAGACCTTTACCACAATATCATGAGGGAGATTTCCAAGAAGAAGCCGCCGGCTATCAGCTATGCCGGCTCTGTGGACGCAGAGAGGGGGGTCCAAAATAATATGGTCAAAATCTTAGGCATAAAGAAGGATGCTGATGCGCCAGCAGTGCTTCCAACAGCGCAAACAGTCAAGAATAATTCATACCCTCTGTGTATTCCGGTATACTTTTATTACGACAGCGCATCAGCGGCAGATTACGTGAAGAGGTTTGTGGAATTCTGCAAGGACCGGAGTCAGGGGTCACCATAAACACAAGTGTAGGTACAACACCGTCCGAGGTAGGTCCCCATCGGCAAATACGGTTTCTGAGCCTCGGGGAGTGACGCACACCTATTGCAGCACCTGGATGGTGTCATCAAAGTTGGTCAGCTTATCCAGGCCTTTTCCGGTCACAACGAAGGAATTCTCGATGCCGGCGAGTCCTTCACCGGGCAAAATAAATTTGGGCTCCAGCGCTATCACCATCCCCTCTTTCAAAACATGGGGCGACTTCCTTCCAATCACCGGCAACTCATCGAGTTCCAGCCCGATTCCGTGCCCGACAAACGGTACAGGTTGAGGGTATCCCATGAAGCCTTCCGCAAGCCCTGCATCAGCGGCTATGCGCATAGCAGTATCGTAGAGGTCTTCCGCTTTTGTTCCTGCACGACCTTGGGAAATGAGAGCCTCTTGGATGCCCAGAGACGCGGCATGCGTCTTCAGGAACTTCTCGTGGGGCTCCCCGATGAAAAAAGTTCTCGCCTGATCGACCATATAGCCGCCCACTACTCCCACGTAGTCTATCTGAACAGGCTCGTGTCTCTTAATGATCTTAGCGCCGGCACCGTGAGGCATTGTGGGATTCAGTCCAGGCCCGCCGGTCGGGCCGACGGAACTGCTTGGCACGGCTAGATTCGCGCCCGACATTATATGTCCGTAGAACACCTCGTTATTAAAGCTTCTGACCCGCACAAACCCCTGATGGCCGTTTTTTCGGGTACTGAGCTTCCAGGAGGCCCGAAAACTCAATTTCCGACATCCCCTCTTTTAGGATCGCTCCCACTGCGGAAAACGAGCGCGTCGTTCATCCGAGCGGCCTGCCTGATCATTTCAAGCTCGTACTCGGATTTGACCATTCTGGTCTCCCGTATCAGAGGAGAGACGTCGTTGATGGCCGCATTTGGAAAGAGCTTTGAGTAGAGCCTATAATTATTGACGGGGAAAACATCCGACTCCATCCCAATGCGTTTCAAGGGGCAGGAATATTCCCTCTCAATGGTCTTCTTTAAGCCGGAAAGGCTCTCCACTGCCACCACGTGCTCAAGTGGAGAATCCTGTAGCGCTCTTTCAAAACTCTTTCGTACTAAAAGGATGGGCGACCCCTTTAGGGGCACAAAGAGATGAGCGTCCTGGCCTGTCCCTGAAAAATAGAAGAGGTCTACACGCTGAACTATCAACGCCGCATCGAGGCGGTTGTCTGCCATCGCGGATTGAAGGGTCTTGATACGTCGCTGAATTTCTTCAGAGGGGGTTGAATGCATGCGCTTCATTGCTGAGGTTCGATAACCACCTTCATGGATTCTCTCGCTTCGGCCACCAAGGAGAAGCCCTCGCCTGTCTTTTCTAAGGGGAGACGATGCGTGATCATGTCGAGGACATTTAACCTGCCCGAGGATATCAGATCGATGGCCACGGTTATATCTCGTGGGCTTCCGGCATACGTTGTGGTCATAGTGACCTCTTTGCGCCAGAGATCGTTGAAAGGCATCTCGATATCGGCTCCAGGGTCGGAAGGGGCGAAAAAGAGGATGAGTACACCCCGATCTACTGCTCGGAATGCCTGGCCTACGGCCGAAACAGCGCCTGTTGAAACTATGACCAGATCTGCAAGTCGGCCGTCATTGCTCTCTTTCAGGCGGTCTATGAAGTCTTCACCAGGCATTAAGGTAACGTCCGCCCCTAATTTTCGGGCCGCATCCAGCCGGGAAGAATTGACATCCACTGCAATTACTCGGGCCGCTCCAACTGCCCGGGCAAGCTGTATGTGCAAAAGCCCGGCTATTCCGCTACCAATGACAAGGACTCTTCTCCCCGGCAACCATCCCGCATGCTCCTGACCCCTGACCACACAGGCAAGTGGCTCGACAAAGACCCCTTCGTCATAAGACATCGAGTCAGGCAGGCGGTACATACCGTTGCGAACGTTGATTGCCGGTATCTTAACGTCCTCCGTGAACCCGCCAGGGTCAAAATTAGTAGCTGACAGGGTGTCACAAACCGAATGATGACCGGCCAGACAGTACCTGCACATATTGCACGGGACGTGATGGGAAACAAAGACGCGATCACCCTTCTTCCAGTCCCGGACGTCGCTCCCAACCTCGGCTATCTCCCCGGCAATTTCGTGGCCGAGGACAAGAGGCGCCTTGGGCAGACGATACCATTCCAGGACGTCACTACCACAAATGCCGCTCGCCCAAACTTTCACAAGGAGTTCATCGGGACTGAGGCTCGGAGTCGGCATCTCTTCGATCCGGACGTCCTTGTTGTTGTAATACATGGCTACTCGCATATATGCTGCTCCAAAGATGTCCCCCGGCTTGGTAAGTGAACATACAAGCGCTCAGCAGCGGGCCGCCTTTTTCTCGTCCTTATAGATTTTCAGCGCGGTCTTAGGCTTCTCATTATAGTGAACGACGGCACGAACGGCCTTGATCATTCCCACGGGGCAATCGGACTGAAATATGTTTCGCCCCATGTCTACGCCGACCGCTCCCTCGGAGACAGCGTTGTAAGCCATAGTCAGAGCCTCAAGCTCGGGAAGTTTCTTCCCCCCGGCCATGACGATGGGAACCGGGCATGTAGCCGTAACCCTGGCGAAGTTCTCGCAATAGTAGGTCTTTACTATATTGGCGCCCATTTCCGCGGCGATCCTCGAAGACAAAGAGAGATAGCGTGCGTCCCGCGCCATTTCTCGGCCGACCGCCGTGACCGCCAAAATCGGAATTCCGGCATCATAACCCGCATCGATAAGATCCGAGAATGCTACCAGAGTCTGGTGTTCATACTCGGCTCCCACGTAAATTGACAGCGCCATTCCGCACACATTCAGTCGAATGCAATCTTCCAGCGAGACATTGTAGGTCTCGTTGGACAGTTCGCTGAGCACGCTGTTGCCTCCTGAAACCCGCAGCACGATCGGGACCTGGCTGCCGGGCGGGACAGAAGTGCGTAGTATTCCCCGCGTGAGCATCAAGCAGTCCGCATACGGAATCAATGGGGCCAGGGTCTCTTCCATGACCTCAAGACCGGAGGTCGGGCCTTGAAAATATCCGTGATCCACGGCCAGCATTACTGTCCGCCCGGTGTCAGGCTTGATGATCCTGGAGAGCCGGTTCTTCATTCCCCAATCAAGATGCGAGGATCCTTTCAAGTGAAAGCCGGCTGCACTCCCTGCAGCCGACATCTTCACGTTTCTAGCCTCTACCAATCCTTCAATGTCAGCCATGGCTGGTCCACCCCTTTACTGAATAATGGAAGGAGAAAATGTAACAAAGGGATGAATTGGTGTCAACTTCGCGGCTGAACTGTGCAAGCGCCGCATAATGCCGACTGAATGCTGTCATTGCGAAGGCGAGAGCCCGTGGCAATTTCCAATTTGAAGAAAAGCGGACTACTTCGTCGCTCCCCTCTTAGCAATGACACATTCCCGTATGACGATTGCCAAGAATCATCTCTGCAAATTGTGCTGGAACATATTTAACAGATTTGACCAACACTCGGTGTCAGAAACGGTGAATAATGGATGCCAAACCCTGTATCATATCCGTTCCCGAGTTGGAATTGTGCACTCATCCCCCTTACCCCACATATTTCCATTGCATAGGTGCCGCCACTGCACCCCGAGGGAAATTACTCCACTTCCCGGCAAACACCGTTCAAACCCGAATCCGCCGAGAAAAGACCAGTTCCACCGGGAACCTGAATTGCGGAAGGTTTCCGAGACGTAGCTAAGCCCCGCCCCGCTTTCAAGATACGGGGACATCCCAAGCGAGCAAATAGGAAATGTAAACCGACCTTTGGGTACCCATCCAAGCTCAAAGCCGTCATGGAAGTCCAGTTTCTTTATCCGTTCGATGGTCCCTTCATAGTAGAAAACATACGAAGCGAGCATCGCCACTTGCACTTCACCTGTTGCAGGTCCCCAAACGGTAAACGCCGGGAAACTGGAAACCTGCTTGCTGAGCTCCAAGGTTGCGTAGTCGAGCTGCGTCGAAGTCCCATAGGTGCGTCCATAGGCTAGTTTTAGGAGGTAATCGTTGGCAGGTTGGAAAATTGGAGCCGGGGGAAGAACCGTAGCCTGCAGGCCGGTTGATGGCCACGGAGGCTGAGCGCTTCCCGACGGGTTCATGTCGGGCAAGGGGCCGTCCCAGCTCAGGGCCGAAAAGCAAGTCAAAATGGTAATAAACGTCGTTGAAACAACGACGCGCAAAACCACGCGACAGCACAAACCCACTACATCCTCCATGAACGAAGCGACAAGAAACAAAACAAAACAAACCAACACCGAACCGGTCGCTAACACGGAGTTCGCGCGCTGTCAAGGAAGAAAAAGCTGGATATGTTAAGCGTTCAGTTACCGGTGGCTAATGACGGTCATTGCGAGCACAGCGAGGCAATGACCCCGTCACCCCGGACTTGATCCGGGTCCAGACTGGATTCCGGCGTACTCCGGAATGACGATTGCTGCGCCAAAGCTTAGGTTGCTTGCCCGCGAAACGTGGGATTTCAATCGTCGCAATGACAGATCGGAGTGAGGTCTCCGCATAAGTGAATGCGTACGGATATGCTGGCGGCCAAAAGGTTTGTGAGATTCGTTAGGGACGGCTATTTGCCCCCTAGATATCACGCTGTCATTGCGGGGAGTGAAACGACCGAGCAATCTCGACTTCCGTGCAGGAGGCAGCTCGACTTGCGGACAACATGGTCAGTCTCGATCTGTGTCCTGCAACATGTCCGCGATCTTCAGAAATAAGTCTGAATCGCGGACAACCCCTACAAGTTGATCGCCATCGTACACGGGCAGTACACTCGCTTTGTTGTCAGAGAGGACCATTAATGCCTCCAAAACGTCCGAGTCTGCGCTTATGGTTCCTCTAATTTTAAGCATAACGTCGCTCACCGGCTTTTCCGCGTTCTTAATAATACGTGCCTCAAGCCCTAGCTTTGCTGCGTCCAAGGATCGAGATTTTGTGTCAACAGCACCGAGCGCCTCCCACACTGCCCGCACCTTGGCTGGAAAACTACCGGCAATCTCGGGAATCAACACTCTTATCACTGACTGAAAATCCAAAATGCCTATGATCTGTCGGTTTCTATCCGATACTAAAATGGTCCGGAAACCTGCTTCGGTGCATTTACCTTCCTCGACCTCGCAATAGAGCTTCCTCAGAGCTGGTACGGCCTCTTTCAGCGGCGCGTCCGCCGTGACGATAGCAGTGTCGCCAAGGGGGATCATCATCTCCTTTATTTTCTGAGTGATTCTCATGAATAAGTCCCTTGGCATGAATAGCAACGGTGTTCGGGTATTCTCATTCCTTATGTGCCTCCGGTTTTTGGAGCATTTCCCAATTGCGGATAACTCTGAGAGCCCCTTCGGGATCACTCGCTGACAACAAACCTTGAACCAGTTGGCGATTGCGCGCGGCTCTGCTGATGAGAGCTAGAACCTGAACTTGAACTGCAGGTACGTGTACCGGAGAAAGAATCAAGAAAACCAACTCAATCGGCTTCCCTGTCGCTACGTCGAGCACGCCTTGCCTGGTCAAGCCAATTGAAACTATAGGGGTGGAAATTCCCTCGATCCGGGCATGCGGGAATGCCACTCCCTCGTTAAAGAAGGTAGAACACCGGTCTTCCCGCTGCCGAATCGCCTCCAAGATTTCTTCAGAATTACCGTTTTCAACATTTTCTTGGGCGACCTCGACCAACGTCCTAAGAATGAGGTCCTTCTCAACAGGCCCATCCCACATGATGATGCGGCGACTTGACAAAAAACTGCTAAGGCGCTGGGAATCCGGAATGACAGTCGGCTCGCCCACGGTCGGCTTCTTAGTCTCGAGAATCTCTGCCTCCGGTTTTGCTGCCGGAGTTTCCTTGCCGCTCGTGTCGAGAACCACTACGGTAATTCCTATTGAATTCTTGATGAGTCGTTCAACAACACTCTTCTTCCCCAATAGTCTTTTCCAAAACGAAACGTCGCCGGGACTGCCTAGGACAATGTGGCCAACCCGATATTCCCGAGCAAAACGCAGGATCGTGTCTGCAATGTCCTCTCCCTTGTAGGTGAAGACCAGGGCGCCCAATTGTTTCGCCAGAGTCAGAGTATTCGATAGAATTCGCTGGGTGTGGACGTCTATGATCGTGGGCTCTTCCGAAGGCGTTTGAACGTAAACTGCATACCAGTTCCGATTGAGTCGTCCGGCGAGACGCGAAGCGTACCGCAAGAGCATCTCACTATTGGGCCCGCGCGAGCTCAGGCAAACCATTACCTTATCCGGAGTGACGTCGCTTCCGTCTTCCGAACTTTCGCGCATCCTCAAATCTATTTGGGACGCAAGTTCGCGAAGTGTAAGCTCACGGAGTTTCTCCAAGTTCGAAGTCTGGAAAAAATTAGCCAGGGCCGTCCCGACACGTTCCGGAGGATAGATTTTTCCTTCTCGCAAACGCGCCTGGAGGTCTTCAGTGGTCAGATCCACATTTACGATCTCATCCGCTTCAGCAATCACCGTGTCGGGTAACCGTTCCCGGACTTTCACGTGAACGGTTTTTTCCACGGTATCGTACAGACTTTCCAAATGCTGAACATTCAGAGTCGTGATAACATGTATCCCCGCCGCCAGAATGTCTTGAACATCAAGATAACGTTTGGGATTTCGGCTGCCAGGGACATTAGTGTGGGCCAGTTCATCAATGAGCGCCACCTCGGGTCTACGGTTCAAGATGGCATCAGCGTCCATTTCTTCTAAAATGTGTCCTCGGTATTCCTGCCTCTTCCTGGGAATCACTTCCAACCCTTGGACTAGTTTGGCAGTTTCGATGCGGCCGTGAGTTTCAATCAGCCCCACGACCACATCTAAGCCTTCGCCCGTGAGCCGATGACCTTCTTGGAGCATCTGATAAGTTTTTCCCACTCCCGCGCCGTAGCCCAGGTAAATCTTCAGCCGCCCGCGGCGGGAGCGGCGGATCATTCGTAAGAAAGTGTTGGCTCTATCTTCTGCCATAGGTGCAACAACCACTCAAAAGTAAGTTTCTGTGCGTTACCTGAAAACCGGACCGAACAACCCGATTTCCATTGAGACTATCCATTACCCTTGTGGCGCTCCGTATCGCTTGTGAAGCTCGAGATTGACTTCAAGCACGTTTACGAACTTTTCACCTACCAGACCGCCCCATGGCGCTGAGGCATTTTGCTGCAATATCTGCTCGATTTCTTTTCGGACTTCAGACGGGTCGCGTTTGAGGTTCGCCGCCCATTTAGAAGACACCCGATCAAGCTGATATTCCGCATTTTGAAGCGTGATATGAGGATCGAGCCCGGAAGCGGAAGCCATAACGAGGTCGCCGGGTACATCCTCAAGGTCAACGTCAGGATTTTCCTCTCGCCACATCAAACAGAAGGTTGACTGAATGTCAGACCCTTCATTCACTGGTTTTATCGTGGTTTGAGTCTTGCCGTCGGCTCCCGTCTCAGTCACGCCAGCCGGAAATTTGCCGGGGTTTTCGTTGGAGAAGTTCTCAAAGAACAGCACGGCCAGATCGGCGGCTTTCGGTTCAGGAGTGTCGGGGTTCTCCTTGATCCACTTGGCTACCAAATCCGGATGCGTCTTCGTCCAATCGTCCACGTACGGAGCGTGTGTTGTGTCCCCGGTCACCCAGGCCTGGGCAAGGGAATTGTGCAGGTTTGCCCACTGAGCCACGATGTGCGGTTTGCCCTGGTAAAGATCTTTCTGAAACCAGCTTTCGATATCCGGCGCCACAGCCTGTCCTGCCTTGGGGCCGCTTCGGTATTTCATGATTGGACCGAGCGTCCTGGCGACACGGTCGCGCAGCCCATAATTGGAGGCTGCCAGGGCCGACGACGACGAATTGGATGCATCGTAGGAGGCTGCGGAAGGACGGGGTTGAAAGTATTCGTCCTTGGTGAACGGCTGTGCAATAAGCCGTGACCCCACCGGTTTGCCGTCAGGACCTTTCAGAATGCTCCCATTGGCTTGGAACGGAAACAAGGTCTGTCCGATCCCCCACAACACCAGCGGATAAATGACACAGCCAACGACCACCAAGACGAACAACAACATGATACTCTTCGTAATATATCGGAACATATCTTTTTCTCCTCGATTCACTGAAACCTCAGCTCACCATATGCAGACTCACGATTACGAGATCGATCAGTTTGATGCCTATAAAGGGCAGGATCACGCCACCAAGTCCCCAGATCAGCAAATTCCTGCGCAAAAGCGCCTCAGCACCCAGCGCGCGGTATCGAACTCCTTTCAGGGCGACCGGGATGAGTGCCGGAATAATGATCGCATTGAAAATCACCGCGGACAGAATGGCGGAGGTCGGTGAATGCAGATGCATGATATCGATCATCTTCAGCCACGGTAAAGTTCCTGCAAAAAGTGCCGGGATAATCGCAAAGTATTTCGCCACGTCATTGGCAATTGAGAAGGTCGTCAAAGAGCCTCTCGTGATCAAGAGTTGCTTCCCGATTTCCACGACTTCGATCAGCTTGGTGGGGTCACTGTCCAAGTCCACCATGTTTGCAGCTTCTTTGGCTGCTTGCGTGCCCGCGTTCATGGCCAATCCCACATCGGCCTGTGCTAAGGCCGGGGCATCGTTCGTACCGTCGCCCATCATGGCCACCAGCTTTCCTTCTGCCTGCTCCTTTCGGATGTAGGCGAGCTTGGTTTCCGGCGTGGCCTGGGCTAGAAAGTCATCCACGCCCGCTTGCTTGGCAATCGTGGCGGCTGTCAGCGGGTTGTCTCCGGTAATCATCACAGTCCGGAGCCCCATCCTTCTCAACCTCTCGAATCGCTCCTGCATATGGGGCTTCAAGATATCTTCAAGGACGACCACACCGGCAACGTTGTTGTCATCGGCGACGACGAGCGGGGTCGCTCCTTTAGACGCAACGCTATCCACCAATTTGCTTAGTTCCCCCGGCACGCTGCCATGGTTGTCCTCGACGAATTTGATGACTGCGTCCGGCGCTCCTTTCCGTATCCGTTCCCCGTTAGGAAGGTCGATGCCGCTCATACGCGTTTGAGCTGTAAACGGGACAGACCGCGCGTCCTTCGGCATGCTGACTGGTGTTTGGTTCTGTTCCACGAACAATTTCACAATGCTCTTGCCCTCGGGCGTCGCATCGGCGGCGGACGCAAGAGCAGCCAGCCGCCCAACTTCCGTAGCCGAATAGGTTCCTACCGGCAAGAACGTTGTCGCATTCCGATTCCCTATGGTGATAGTGCCCGTCTTATCCAGGAGCACAACATCGACATCACCGGCTAACTCCACCGATTTGCCGCTTTTAGCTATAATGTTTGCCTGGAGGGCACGATCCATTCCTGCTATTCCGATGGCGGCGAGCAAAGCGCCAATGGTGGTGGGAATGAGGCACACCAGGAGGGCAATAAGTGTGGGAACGTCAGTGCCGAGGCTTCTGACAGGCTCCTGGATTCCCAAGTAACTCATCATGTATTGCTCGGCGTTCCACGCCATCGCCCAGAGGGGAATGACCACGATCAGAAAAACCAGTGTAAAGGCTGAGAGCACCAAAGTGAGGGCGATCTCGTTGGGAGTCCGCTGTCGGATTGCCCCTTCCACCAAAGCGATCATCCGGTCGAGAAACGATTCCCCGGCACCGCTGGTGATCTCGACTACGATTCGATCGGAGAGCACCACTGTGCCCCCTGTTACACCGGATCGGTCGCCGCCCGCCTCGCGAATGACCGGAGCGGACTCACCGGTAATTGCGGACTCATCAACGGATGCGATGCCTTCGATGATTTCTCCGTCGCCGGGAATTGTTTGTCCCGCCTGCACGGCAACTCGATCACCCATTCTTAAAGCCGCCGAGGAAATTTCCTCAATAGTACCCATCGCATTAAAACGATAGGCCACCGTATCTCGACGAGTCTTTCTCAGGGATTCTGCCTGGGCTTTGCCGCGAGCTTCTGCAAGGGCAGTTGCAAAGTTAGCGAACAATACCGTCAAGAAAAGCCATGCATCAACCCAAATGAAGTAGCTTAGCGGCACTTCACTCGCTTCCCTGCCCCATGCAGCCTCAACGATATATAAGAGAGTCAGGAAGGCCCCCACCTCAACCACGAACATCACGGGATTCTTCCATTGGGTATCGGGCCGAAGCATGATAAATGCCTGCTTCAACGCCGCTATGGCTGTTTCTCTGTCTAGCAACGGCTTCCTTGTTATGCGACGCTGCAACAATGGCTGCGCCGAAGGCAGAGGAGCTTCCTGTAAGGATTCTTTCATACCTGCAACTCTATTCATGTCGCACTCCTTTGAGCACTATCTCCATCTCATCATTCCTCTTGCAAACTTCAACGATTGTTAGATAAGCGTTTTTCAAGTTAGCCTCCGAAGGGAATGGGACCGAAATGGTCCGCGACCGGCCCCAGTGCAGCGACCGGCAGGAAGAGCAGGGCTCCGACAATAACAATCGTCCCGAGCAAGAGTATGCCAAAGGTGACAGTGTCAGTACCGGAGAGTCCCCAGGCCAAACGGGCTCGATCTCTTTTCTCCGAGGAATGCCGCCATGGCAATTGGCGCAACAATCGGCAGGTAGCGGCTAAAGAGCATCACGAGACCAGCAGCGATATTCCACGGGATTGCCTCTGGATTAGGATTCGGATTGTTCGCCAAACCATAGACAACCTGCAATCCATCAAAGGCCGAGCCGTTATTCGCTGAGGCAGAAGAGAAGTTGTACAGCATTTGTGAAAAACCGTGCGCACCAGGATTACTAACGGCTTTGAGTCCCCAGACTGTTGCAGCGAAGAGTCCGGTGGGAAAGAGAATCATGAACGGATGGACCAGCAAAGCGAGCGTCGCAAGCTTCATCTCGCGAGCACCGATTTTCTTGCCCAAGTACTCAGGGGTTCGTCCTACCATCATCCCGGCCACGAAGATCGCAATGATCACGTATATCAACATGTTGACCATTCCGACGCCTTTGCCGCCGTATATGCAGTTGAGCCACATACCAACCATGGGCGACAAACCAGCAATCGGATTGAGGCTGTCGGCCTCCGCGTTCACGGCTCCACATGTCACGTCTACTGTTACAGCGGCGTACGTGGCTCCCGCTGAGGTCCCGAAGCGCAGTTCTTTGCCCTCAAGATTGCCCAGGTGCTGATCCACAGGCAGAGCTGGAACGGCTGGTTGGGAGACCACCCGTTTGCCTCCAGGTGCCGTCGCGCTGGGGATTGCGAATGTTCGAGCTGAATGGGCTGTCAATCCCGGGTTTGGTTTCAGCGTATCAAAATAAACCGTCCAGAGAATGGTACCGATCATCAGCGTCATCATGACCGCAAAAACCACTAGAGCGTGACGCAATCGACCGAGCATGCGGCCGTACATCAGCACAAGAGCGAACGGAAAAATCATCATGGACAAGCAGTTCAGAAAGTTCGACAACCCGGTGGGATTTTCAAAAGGATGCGCTGCGTTCATGCCGTGGAATCCGCCCCCATTCGTTCCGAGCATCTTGATGGATTCCCAGGCAGCCACCGGCCCGATGGTGATATTCTGCTGCTTTACTTCACCTTTTTCCGTGGTTCCCATTGCCGCGGGTTCGAGAGTCGAAACCGGGACCGAGGACTGGAACGTCATCGGGCTACCCTGTTGAATAAAAACCAGGCTTACGACAAGCGCGATGGGCACGAACATGTAAACCACCGTTCGCCACATGTCCACGAAGTAGTTGCCAAGCACGGAATCGCCTCGCAAAGCACGGATGATTGCAGTAAGCGCACAGAGGCCTACCGCGGCAGACATGAAGAGCATGGCGATGCCAAAGAAAATCTGACTAAAGTTAGATAGGACCTGTTCGCCGGAATAGTGCTGAAGGTCCGTGTTCGTCATGAACGATGTGACGGCTTGAAAGATGGTAGAGGGGAATATCATCCCTTTGCCATCCGGATTCAGCGGGGTCCACGGTTGGAGCGCTAGAACCACGTAGCCGTAGATGAACAGCAGAACATTAAACAGGAGCAACGAGACAGTATATTGCTTCCAGTTTTGTGGGCCGCTGCCCAGGCGTTTTTCAATCCATTGAAAAATCGGCAAAGGCTTGTATTTTCCTTCCATGATCCACGCCATGTAGCGACTCAATGGAAACGCTATGATCGTTGCCGCTACGAGGAGTGCACCGGGAAGAATCCAGGTCTGTATAAACATTGTTTCAGTCCTTTCGGTTTCTCAATACCTGTTTCTGCCTTTGCTCAGAACCATTCCGGTCGTACAAGGGCAAGAACCAGGTAAACGAACAAGAAGGCCGCCACACACGCTGCCACATAGATCATCATGAGACTTCACCCCATCTCTCATATTTTCTCGCAAGCTTTCATGAACACAAAAATCAATCCCATTGCAACGATGCCCAAGACAAACGTGATTATTACCCACGATACGAGACTCATTTACGGATTCCTCCTAAGCTTTTCTTGAAGTGTTGATTGGACAAAGACTGGCTTGAGTTGACAAGGTTGAAGACAGCCAGGGAAAAGGTACACTCCTCGTCGTTCTGTCCACTTCTGCGGGATTGTGCGCAAAACGGCATACGCGAGCCACTCCATGGGCTCTGTTAAGGAGTTCAGGAGATTCTTCCCTTTGATTTCCAGGAACCGCACGAGACGTGTGCCCACGAGCCCGCTCCTGGCACGCAGAACACCCACGAACCATGTCAATTGATACCCTTCTGAATAGTTGGTCACAGTTCACCTCATTCTTATTTGAATCTTTCCAGCCTTAAGATCATGAACAACAGGTTTACGATAAGAACGACTCCGGTCATATTGGGTTTGCCTCCGCCAAAACACGGTCAGCTCGTTTGAGAGAAAACGTGAAAGTGCTTCCTTCAGATTCCCTGCTTTCGGCACTGATCGTTCCGCCGTGAGCCTCCACGATCTCTTTTGCAATGGCCAGTCCCAGGCCCGCGCCTGATCCAGGCTCCTGTTCGGGAATCCTGAAGAATTGCTCGAAAACGGTCTGGAGATAGCGTTCAGGTATACCCTTGCCCGTATCGGAGACGGAAAAAAGCACGGATTCTTCGTCAGCCTTTGCGGCAAGAGTAATTGTGCCGCCTGGATCGGTGTATTTCAGAGCATTGGAAAACAAGTTAGCAAAAACATGGGTCACTCGCGTCGGATCTGCCCAAACTTCCGGTAGATCGTCACGTAAATCCATAATCAAACTTATGCCGCAATCCTGACAGGCACTCCGAAATGGTTCAGCCGCATCCAGGGCCAGAACATGAGGGGAAACCGACTGCAAATCCATGTGTGCTTTTCCCGCCTCAATCCGGCCGATGTCCAGCAAATCCTCAAGGATCCGATGCAGTCGTTCGGCATCTTCTTCAGCGGCCATGAGCACCTCGATCTGTTTTTCAGTCAGCACCCCCAAATCCTCTTCAAGGAGGAGATGAATTGCCATGCGAACAGATGTGAGCGGAGTCTTCAACTCGTGGGAAACAGTAGAAATTACGCCTCTTTTCAGATCGTCCTGTTGACGCTGCTGAGTAATATCTGAAAGAATGAACATCACTGCCGTCGCTTGCTTGTCTTGGCCTGAAATGGGCACTGCCCCAGGCCGAAAGTATCGTTCTTCCCCGTTGACAAAGCATTGGATCGGAGTCGGGTTCCTACCCGGCCCGCCCGGGCCTCCATTCGTTATAGCGCTGTTGAACAGAGGCATGATCCAGTCAAGTGACAAATCTTGAATGTGCGTGTTGGGTTTCAGCCCGAAAGCTTTGGCAGCCGCCTCTGTGGCCACCTCCACCTGCCCGTCGAGGTTCACGACCGCGACAGCGTCGGGGAGAGAGTTAAAGGCTTGTTGTATCGCATGCTGAATTTGAGCCAATTTGGCCTCGCGAGTTCGTCGCACCCGTCGGAGACTCTCGGTCATAGAGTTGAAAGCCTCCGACAATTGACCGATCTCATCGCGGGAGTCAGCCTTAACAACCAAGTCGAGATTCCCCGCTGTAATCTCATTGGCTGAAACGATGAGACGAGTGATTGGCCGAAGGACCCATCGTCCGGTGAATATTATGAAACCACCGGCCATAACTGCTCCAGCAATCAGAAGAAAATACATCTGGTGTCTGGCTGAAGCGGCCCTGCGCCGTGCATGGTCATTCGCATCACCCATATTCTGTTGATTCATCTGGAGGACGTCGTCGGCTGTGGTCTTGATCTGTTCGAAAAGGGGGAGCAGCTTGGTGAAATAATTTGTGCGCCGGACGACAACAGGCAGACTTACGTCTGTCGCATCCTTAATCGTTGATTTATATTGCGTGAAGAACTCTTGGAGTTGGCGAGCTTTTTCGCCTTCTCCAGGAAGCGTGATATTGTTAACTTCCACTTGCAGCGCTCTCTCGAAGCCCGATTCATTGGCGCTGATTTGCTTCATCCCCTCCTGCTCATATCCGAGTAGCAGGAACAGTACTCCGCTGTCTATTCGCTCCAGCGCTTCTTTCATTTGCTGGCATGCGATCACACTGCGATAGTTCTCTCGGAGAATCACATCAATAGAGTCACCCAGTTGGGAGAGTAGTATGACGCTGTGCCCGCCGATAATGAGCATTATCGCGAGCAGTCCTCCAAATCCCAACGAAAGTTTTTGACGCAATCCGAGCATCAGCCGTTCCTTTCTGAGTTGTAATAGGCAACTTTCATGCCAAATTCGTTCACTCATAACCCCCTATAATTACAATAAGCGGTAAATAAGTCGCGGGGTAGGGCCTTGCGCTTGGCAAGGAGGGTAGGCAAAACACCTTGCATTATGCAAGGCAAGTCGCGCGTCACGGGACGCAGGCCGTCTCGGTATTATTGAATGTATGCTTTGGGTCTAGCGGGCCGGAGCTTGTCATTGCGAGCGAAGCGAAGCAATCTCAAATACTGCGGAACGCGGGATTTCACTCCTCGCAATGACAGGGGCGGCAGACTTCCTGCATAACCGGATGCTTATCATTGCATCATATTTTGTATTGTTTCCGTCGGCGCCAAAGGGTGGCCTGGTCTATCCCCAGGATTTCCGCGGCTTCTTGTAGTGATTTCGTTGAGGCCAGAACCCGCCTGATGTGCTCCTCTTCAATTCTCGCCAGGCTTGCGGCGTCCCCAAGTTTAAGTCCGGCCACGCTGTGAGCAATTCTATCCGGCAAATGTTCAACTCCAACACGAGTGGATTTGCAAAGGATAGCTGCCCGCTCGATGATATTGCTTAATTCCCGCACATTCCCCGGCCATTCGTATTCTTTGAGTCCTTGCAGAGCGTTCTGCGTGAAACCTTGAAACTGCCGATGATTCTTGCGGCCAAAGAACGCGAGCAACAGCCGAGCCAAGTGAGCCACGTCCTCGGGCCGGCCGCGTAACGGTGGAATTTCAATTTGGATAACGTTGAATCGGTAGTAGAGATCTTCACGGAAGCGTCCCTCCCGCACAGCGTGTTCCAGATCCAAGTTAGTGGCCGTTATAATGCGAACATCGGCCCTTCGTGTAACGGGATCGCCCACGCGCTCGTATTCACGTTCTTGAACGAATCGTAAGAGCTTGGGTTGAAGGGGTAGTGGTAAGTCGCCGATCTCATCCAAAAAAAGAGTCCCACCCTCGCATAGTGCCATACGGCCCGGATAATCACGAACCGCTCCTGTGAATGAGCCTTTGGAATGCCCGAAGAGTTCACTTTCCAGCAACTCCCCGGGAAGTGTCGGGCATGAGATGACCCCAAGAGGCTTTTCAGAGCGATTGCTCCAATGGTGGATGGCTCTTGCCAGGGCAGTTTTTCCCGTGCCACTCTCGC
This sequence comes from uncultured delta proteobacterium, assembly GCA_963828085.1. Taxonomy (GTDB): domain Bacteria; phylum Desulfobacterota; class Desulfomonilia; order Desulfomonilales; family Desulfomonilaceae; genus CAWBBA01. Next base: position 176,649 of record CAWHDO010000033.1, on the reverse strand, counting down.
CGCGAAGCAAGACAGTGGCATCAGAACCGGCAACTTCACGCGCCATGTTCACTGCCCGCTGCATTGCAGGGTTGGTACTGGAGAAATCCGCCTCCGGGATCGATCTTCCCAACTCGTCCTGCAGGGCGACAACCTTCTGTTCCAACAGACGAACTGCTGCTACCTTGCCGACAACGAGATTCACTTGCGCCGGTGTAAACGGCTTCGGAATATAGTCAGTCGCCCCACGACGCATGGCTTCCACTGCGGTGTCAATAGAAGAATAAGCGGTTATCACGACTACTTTGAGCCAAGGGGTTGAGGCCAATAGCAGAGGGATCAAATCCATCCCATCGGCCGCGCCAAGCCTGAGATCCACAAAAGCCAAGTCAAAAGAACGCCGTGCCGCTCTGCAGCCGCATCCTGAAAATTACTAACCGCAATGACCTTATGCCCCCTTGTTTCAAGACAAATGGTTAGCGTTTTGCGAATGTTGACCTCATCATCCACGACCAGAATGTTGAGAGGTGCTGCTGTTGTCATCGGTTCAACCATGAAATCCCCAATCCTGACCCACGTAATACCACGAATCTCCGCCTCTTGACACTTGGCCTTCTGATTGTTATGTCAAGAGCGACAACGCACTTTTGCCGACTCATTTTGGAAGAAAATATGCGGCATGCGGGAAAAGGGGGTGTCTCCCTACTTGGATGACACACAGCCTGCGAGAGAGGGAAACCTGCTCCGTTGGTTAAAAAAGATCGGCCTGGAACGGCGCCCGAAAGAAATCCAGGAAGTCCTTGACGCAAGTGAACAACAGGGACTCATCGACCATGATGAAGGGGACATGATCGAGGGCATATTCGATCTGAAGCAGACCGTGGCCCGAGAGATAATGATCCCGCGAACCCATATTGTTTCAGTTTCCAAGGATTGTACGCGGGAAGAGGCTCTTAATACTATTATTGAGTCCGGGCATTCACGCATTCCGGTGTACAACGAAAATGTCGATCAAATAGTCGGAATACTCTATGCCAAGGACCTTCTCCCATTCTGGCTCAATGGCAGAGACGACTTCAGCATCGAGGAAATCTATAGAGAAGCGTTCTTTGTCCCTGAAACCAAGCGAATCAATGACCTTCTCAGCGAATTGCGCAGCAAGAAATCCCATCTCGCAGTGATCGTGGACGAATACGGTGGAACCGCAGGCATTGTCACCATAGAAGATATTATTGAAGAAATTATCGGCGAGATCCGCGACGAGCATGACGTCGAGGAGGAGTTGTTCCTACCGCAAGAGGATGGGTCCGTCCTGATCAATGCAAGGGCAAATCTTGACGATTTCGAAGAACATTTCGGGGTTAAACTTCCCAAGGAAGGCTTTGACACCCTGGGCGGGTTCATAATCCATCTCATGGGTAAGGTCCCCCGCAAAGGTGAAGAGATTTCCTACGGGGGCCTTCGAATGCGCATTCAAGGCGGTGACCAAAAGAGGATAACCCGCGTACTGGTGACTCTCGAAGTCGAGGCGGGCGCTGGGACGTCTTCAAGTCGCCAAGAACCGCACCCATGATAGCTCCTCTCGTCGTCTCAATAGGCGGCGGCCTTCTCTTATCCTTCGCCTTCCCTCCTCTAAAGCTCGATCTTCTTGCATGGATCGCCTTTGTTCCCCTTTTCTGGGCAATCCATAAAGACCCTCGGCCTGCGTTGGCCGCTCTATATGGTGTGCTTTTTGGTATCGCTTTCTTTTCTGTGGATTTGAGCTGGATCTGTAATACCTTGACGGTTCACGGCCACTTTGGATATGCCGCTGCCCTAGCCATGTTTTTCGGCATGGTCCTGACGCTGGCTCTTTTTCCGGGAACCTTTGCGTTCGTATCGGCGATACTCTTGAATAGGGGGATCGCACCGGCGCTGGCCGCGCCTTTCTTATGGACGGCCCTGGAATATTTTAGGACCGTTCTGTTCACCGGCTTTCCGTGGGACCTGGTAGGTTATTCACAGGCCGGCCGCACAACCGTAATTCAAATTGCCGACATAACCGGAGTTTATGGGGTCTCTTTTCTTTTGTTATTGGTTAACGGGACCTTATGGGAACTCCTGCGAGCAACAACGAAGAGGGATCGTTTTCCGGCGAAGTTAGCGGCAACAACAGCCCTGACGCTGATACTTGCATTGGTTTACGGCAACGTCATAATCGCCCGTTTCGCACCCGAACAGCAAGACAAGTCGGGCTTTGTCGTTGGCATTCTTCAGGGCAACATACCTCAGGAAATAAAATGGGAAGAAGCGTCACGGCACCACACGTTCGCCGTTTATGAGAGACTGGGCGAGCAAGCCGTACAAGCGGGTGCCCAGTTGCTAGTCTGGCCTGAAACCAGCGCTCCAGTGCTTTTTGGTGGTGGCAACCCCGACTGGCAGAGGCCCGGTGAGATTTCTTCGCGGCTGGGGTACCCATGCTCATAGGGGCCCCATCCCTTAAGATGGTAGATGGGATTACACGGTACTGACAATAGTGCGTTCCTCGTGGACGGAACCAGGCTACGTGACCATTACGACAAAATGCATCTGGTCCCCTTTGGGGAATATATGCCCCTGACGTGGCTCCTGCCGCTGGGCCCCGGGATAGCAGCCAGAGATGCGGATTATTCCCCTGGTGATCACATGACGGTGATGCACTTAAAAGGGCTCCCCTCTTTCAGCGTTTTGATCTGCTACGAGACAATCTTTCCTGATCTGGCGCGGACGGCCGTTGGTAAAGGAGCTAGCTTCCTGATAAATATCACCAATGATGGGTGGTTCGGAGACACTGCCGCTCCTTACCAGCATTTGGCAATGGCCGGCATGCGTAGCGTGGAGAACCGGGTGTGGCTCCTGCGGTCGGCAAACACGGGAATCAGCGCTGCCTTCGACCCTACCGGCCGCATCGTGTCGCGAATCCCATTGGAGCAGGAGGGAGCCTGCACAGTCCGTGTCCCTCGCTCCACTCCGACCGGCTCGTTCTACACACGCTTTGGCGACGTGTTCGCCTGGTCCTGCATTGCAGTCTCTCTACTGATCGGCCTCACCGTAATCAAGTTCCGTAGATCGGCCCAGCCAAATGGGTAATCTGGATTGTGAAGCGTCCATAGGCAACACAAAATACTTCCAATATGTGATGAACTAGTCCAGGGTATCTCGGCATCAATTTTCACACGGGGGAGGTTAGGCCCCATGACCTCAGAAGGAAAGAGAACGCTCATCAGACTCGGGGCCGTCGCTGCCTTCATCATAGTCCTGATATGGCTGATGAGGGCCTTGCAATCCGTCACCACCGTTGTCATGGTTGCTTTTTTCCTGGCGTACATACTGAACCCCTTCGTTGAACGGCTGACAGCATGGGGGCTTGGCCGACCGCTGGCCGTATCCATAATTCTGCTCTCGGGCCTATCCCTTTTCGTAGGACTCGTGCTTTTTGTCGTGCCGGTCGTCATCCAGGAAATCACTCGCTTTGCCGATGTTCTCCCGCGATACGCTTGGGCTCTTCACGATCAACTCATGCGGTTGGCGGAAGAGTTCGGTGTCAGCATTCCGCAGGACTGGGACCAAGTAACCACTCTGCTTATCGAGAGGGGTAGAAAATTCCTGCCCCGGATAGCCGACATATCAGTCCGGGCTTTTTTCTCGATATTCGAATCCACTCTACGCATTTTATCCACACTCCTGCACATTCTTCTGGTGCCCATCATCACGTATTATCTGATGGTCTCTTTCCACCATATCAAACATGGGATAAGGGATCTTATCCCGCCGTACGCAAGGGATCCGGTGGTTCAAAAGCTCGGGGAGATCGACCGAGTGCTCTCGGGCTTCGTCCGAGGCCAGGTGACCATTTGCCTTATCCTGGCAGTTCTGTACAGTTTGGGATTCGTTTTAATACGCATAGATCTGGCCGTAGTCCTGGGACTCGTTTCCGGTCTCCTCTTTATTATTCCTTATCTTGGAACCATGATCGGCCTGGTCTTCGGTTCTCTCATGGCGTTGGCCAAGTATGGGGACCTGGTCCATGTGCTCTACGTCCTGGGATGGATCGCACTCGTGCAACTCTTGGAGGCTTATGTCCTGACGCCCAGGATAGTCGGGCACGCTACGGGTCTGCATCCGGTTGTCTACATTCTGGCTGTGATTGCCGGCGGGAACCTCTTTGGTTTTGTGGGCATGCTTGTGGCCGTTCCAGCGACCGCCGTACTGCAGGTACTACTCGCAACTGCCATCACTGCGTATAGAAATTCCTACTTGTACAGTGAGCCCCCGCACGCGAGATCCGACCGATGAAAAACAGTGTCTTGTATGTGGTGTCAACTCCCATAGGGAATTTGGAGGACATCAGCTTTCGCGCGTTGGATGTGCTTCGTAACGTGGACTTGATAGCGTGTGAAGACACCCGCAAGAGCCGAGTACTACTCGATCGCTGGCAAATTTCTACGAAGCTCATGAGCTTGCATCGCTTCAGCGAAAGCCGCAAGACCCAAGTCATTCTGGAGCGTCTCGACCGAGGAGAAAATGTGGCGATTATCTCCGATGCCGGAACCCCTGCCATTTCCGATCCAGGTAGCAGGCTCGTTCGAACGGCACTTGAGGCCGGGTTCATTGTAACTCCTATTCCCGGAGCATCCTCGATCACGGCTGCACTGTCTGTTTGCGGTATGGACTGCTCATCCTTCGTGTACCTAGGATTCGCACCCAGAACGGATGATCAACGTCGAACATTCTTTGACAAAATTAGGCAGGAACAGCGAACGACGCTTTTTTTCGACACAGCGAAACGCATTAAGGCAACTCTCCGAATCGTGGGGGAAATCCTTGGTGATAGGCGATTGGTTCTTTCAAGAGAGCTTACCAAGCTGCACGAGGAAATCATTACGGGGACCGCGGCGAGCATTCTTGCTAGGTTTGAGACCCGAGCATCCGTAAAGGGAGAGATCATAGTGGCTGTGGAAGGCGGATCGGGAGCAAACTCGCAGACTGACGTACACGAGGCGGTAAGCCTCCTGATAACCGAGGGCCTGTCGGGGAAACGATTGGCGGAGGAGGCCCACAGGAGATTCGGCGTGAGGAAAAGCGATGCTTACGAAGTTTTCTTGACGATCAAAGACCCCATTGTGGGGTCAGAGTAAGAATCTTAAAATAGCGTTTCAGAGGTGTGATACCATTTGCACAGCAGGACCGGTATCTTGCCGGCCAGCGGGAAGTAATGAGGAGGAATCGGCCGTATGGAGGGAAAGACCGTCAGAGAGAGCCAGATAACGATGGCCGTACAAATGAATCCGGAAGACGCCAATCCTGTGGGCAACGTCCACGGTGGTGTAATTATGAAATATGTAGATACAGCCGCAGGAGTCTGTGGCCATCCGTCATGCGAGAAAAATTGCGGTTACGGCTTCGATTGACCGGCTGGATTTTCATAATTCCGTCTTTGTGGGGGACTTGCTCATCTTGAAGGCATCCATTACCCTGGTGGGAAGGACTTCCATGGAGGTGGGCGTCCGGGTGGAAGCAGAAAACCTTCTTACCGGACAAGTGCGGCATACGGCATCGGCTTACCTGTCCTTTGTGGCATTGGACCAAAAAGGCGTTCCGACTGAGGTGCCGCCCCTGAACCTGGAAACCGACGAAGAGAAGCGACGCAATTGCGAAGCGCAGATTAGGAGAGAAGCTCGTCTGGCTCAAAAGGAACGAGAAAAAGGTTGCAACACTTAGGCTGGCAAAGTTCAAGCGCTTCAGTAGACAAAATCAAAGAAAGAGGTGGCGATAATGTCAAAAGTGATGATCCATCCTGCAGATTATGAGACTGTCCGCCAAGCCGTGGACTCTGCTTTTGAACTGTTCCCCATGCAATTGAACGGGAAGAAAGTATTGATCAAACCCAATGTACTCAGGTCCTCGGAAGCAAAAGAAGGCATCGTAACCCATCCTGCGGTGCTTCGCGCCGTGGTGGAAAAGGTCGAAACAATGGGGCCCGCGTCCATCGTTGTGGGCGACAATCCCGGTCTTTTCAACTATGGGGACAATGAGGAAAGTTTCAAAATAACGGGCCTGACGGAAGCAGCCCGCGGTTATTACCAGAATATCGGCAACGATTCGCAGCAGGTTGAATTCAATGCCGATTTCATGACCACGGTGAGCGTCTCGCGAGTCTGTCTTGGACGCGGACATTGTCATAAGCTTGCCAAAATTCAAAACTCACGGCCTGACCGTCGTCACCGGAGCCATCAAGAACAGTTACGGCATTTTGCCGGGCGCGCAGAAAGCCAAACTGCACAAGGCCGCGGGAAGCCCGAAACGCTTTCACGAAATGTTGATAGATGTGTTTCGACTGCGGGTGCCGGATCTGTTCATAGTCGACGCTGTGGTGGGTATGGAGGGGAATGGTCCGGCTTCCCCGGACCTGAGAGACATCGGCCTCATCCTGGCCTCTGATAACGCGGTGGCATTAGACGCGGTCATTGCCCGGATGATGGGATGCGAACCCGATCTCTTGCGATTCCTTCAGAAGGCGAAGGAAGTGGGTTTGGGGGATTATGATCTGAGTAAGATTGAGATCATTGGTGAGTTGAAACAGTTGGTGGATTTCAAGCTGCCTCCGCTGGGCGGCGAGGCGATTATTGACAATCTGCACGTACAGGAGCTGATCCACGGTCGCACGATCGTACGGCCGCAAGCTGACCCTGACTTGTGCACAGCCTGTGGCACCTGCGTCGATCATTGCACAGTGTCCGCCTTGTTCATGGAGGACAACCTGCCGCGGGTCGATGCGGACACATGTATCACTTGTTTTTGCTGTCAGGAAGTTTGCCCTGAGAAAGCCATAACTCTGAAGTAAGGATGAAAAGAGGTAACCGTTCATCTACGAGAGGTGTGTATAGGACCTAACCATGCAAGATTGGAAACACAGATTCGCCTCAAAGCTAATCTCCCCTGAAGAGGCCGCGGGCCGCGTGCGGAACGGCGACAGAATATACTTGGGCAGCATGTGTTCTGAACCCACCGCAATCATCAAGGCCCTTGGGGAGTCGTTCCTTGAAGACGTTGAAATGATCCAGTTCATAAGCGGTCACGAGGCCTCGTCTCTCGCCAGAATGGCTCCTGGTCGATTTAGGATCAAAACTTTCTTTGTCGGGGGCCGTACCGGCGAGTCCCAACCCCTGTCCGAAGCGGATTACGTCCCGCTTTTTCATTCTCAGATCCCCCTCTTTTTCAGGAACCGAAGAATACCGGTAGACGTGGCCATAGTTCAAGTCTCCGAGCCGGACAGATTCGGGCGATTCAGTCTGGGAGTCTCTGTGGACACTGCCCTTGCCGCGGTCGAGTCTGCGCGGATGGTGATCGCGTAGGTCAATCCCTGGATGCCGCGAACTCACGGCGATACCTTCATCCCGATTGACAGGATCAATTTTCTTGTGGACGCTCCCGAGCAGCTATGCGAATTCCCCGTAGAGATACTTGGAGAACGGGAAAAGGCAATCAGTGGTTACTGCAGCGAACTAATTGAAAACGGTTCGGTATTGCAATTCGGCTTCGCCGGGATATCGCAGGGCCTGATGGACTGTCTTAAAGACCACAAGAACTTGGGACTTCACACGGAGATTTTCACCGATCCGCTCATCGATTTGATAGAGGCGGGTGTCGTGAATAACAGCACCAAGAAAATGTTTCGCGGAAAGTCTCTAGCCACGTGCTGCATGGGGACACGCCGCCTGTACGATTACGTTAATGACAATTCCCTTATCGAGTTGTATCCGTCCGATGTGCTGTTGAGCCCATCTTTCATCGCTTCCAATGACCGCATGGTGGCCGTAAATTTGGCCGTTCAAGTAGACTTGCGCGGCCAAATCAAGCAGGGGACCCCCGCGTGGACTGCGTTCGAAGGATCCGGTGGCGATCAGGACTTCATGATGGCCTCGAACCTCTCCAAGGGTGGAAGGTCCATTATCTGTCTGAGGTCTACATCGCCCAAGAGCGGTCGGTCCACCATTGTTCCTACTTTCGGACCCAAGTCCGCGGTCATCATGAACCGGGGCGAAGTAAACTATATCATTACGGAATACGGTATCGCGTATCTTGGCGGCAAGTCAATCCGGGACCGCGCCATGGCCCTTATCGAGATCGCGCATCCGGATCACAGGGACGAGCTTACGAGACAGGCCCGGGACATGGGTTACGTCTATCCGGATCAAATCTACTATCCAACGTTTTCTCCCGAGTTTCGCAGACGAATTAGGACCAACCGGGTATTCAAAGGCGGGATTCAAGCTCACATAAGATTGGTCAAGGCGTCCGACGAATCAATGATGAGAGATTTATTCTACAATCTATCGGAAAGCTCCGTCTATTTCCGGTATTTCAGCCCTCGAAAGAGCATGCCTCACGAGAACCTACGGAAATACGTGAACCTTCGGGAAGAGGATGGTTGCTCTCTGGTGGTTACCATCGGCCCGAGAGAAAATCGCCGCATCATTGCCGAGGCGCGGTATATGTCGGAACCGAGTTCCGGGTATCCCGACGTAGCATTTATGGTGGACGAAACCTTTCAACGCCGCGGAATAGCGAGCAGTTTGCTTCACTATCTTATAGAGATCGCGCAGGAACGCGGCATACCAGGATTTCGAGCCGACATCCTGTTCTCGAACAAGCCGATGTTGAAGATTTTCGAGAAGCTTCCCTACGTGCTACATAGAACTGTCTCAGACGGAGTGGTATCCATCGAATTCAGGTTTGATGAGTTGAAAGGGGCGGGGCACGACACTGAACAACAACTTGACATATTATCAAGAAGTTGATAATTTCAAACTACAAAAAAATAGTATTTAAATTCACCGGCGAGAAGGTCAATGTTTGTTCTGGGTAATTTCCTCGGCGCAATAGCAGGAGTTTTAGACATAGTTCTTACCATCTACATGTGGATCGTAATTATTGCAGCGTTGATCTCATGGGTGAACCCGGACCCGTATAACCCGATCGTCCGTTTCCTTTTCAGCGTCACGGAACCGGTATTCGCTACCGTGCGGCGTATGCTCCCTTTCCCGTACATGGGCATCGATTTTTCTCCGCTTATAGTGCTGCTCGCCATTGTCTTCGTGCAGCAGTTTCTGATCAGGACCTTGCACCAGATAGCGATGAACCTGCAATGAAACAGATCCTTAAATCTTCTACCGCGGAGATTTCCGGAGACTTTTGTTTTCACCGCATTACTCCTGGGTGAATAATAGAGGATTCCGGCCTGGGTCCGCAGCGGCGATATCGGTCTGACTGAGTTCCCCCCGTGGTTTATGTGCCGTGTGCAACCCATTTCTTATCTCTGCGGTCTCTGCGCATCCCGCGTCTCGCGGGACGGTAAATCCGGATTACCCGCTGAACCCCAACCGAGGCCCCATGTATCTCAGGGCACATGAAGACGGCATCACTGTAACAGTGAAGGTGACCCCAAACTCGTCGAGAAACGCGCTAGCTTCGGAGCATGGGGACCGTCTGTCGGTCAAGCTTACATCCCCGGCGGTTGAGGGGAAAGCTAACAAGCAGCTCTTAAAATTTATCGGAAAGATATTAGGCGTGCCCCCCTCATCCATATCGATACTTCGAGGCCATTCCTCGCGTGAAAAAGTTCTGTTCGTTCCGGGAATTGATGAGGTTTCAGCGAGAGGGAAGCTGAAATAAGGGTGAGGGGGCATTCCTTGGTGCCCATAATAAAATGACAGGCAGGATGCCTGTCCCACCGATAGGGTGGAAGCGATCTGATGGTGGGACAGGCATCCTGCCTGTCATTCATTCGGGAAAGTCCCCCTTTGCTAAGTACTCCTTTTCATAAATTCGGTCACGAATACAGACCGGACCCGAATGATGACGATGCGACCGTTTTGTAGGGGCAGTGCTTGCCCTGCCCGCAGAGGGCGCAGCGAGCAGCGCCCCTGCAGTAAGAATCTCTCCAAAGGCCATTCTGAGACAGTTTCATCCTGCCTGTCATTCTTCAATTCCCACAGTCAAAAAGCACATCCCCCCTGCACTGTGAATAAAATAATCTTGCAAAAAGATTTTATGTCCCTATAATTCAACGAAAATTGACTGTATCTTAACCGCGAAAACTCAGCTATGCGGCTCCGGTCCTGGCAAATGGCGCTTGGGTCTGTGGCGGCGGGATTCAAACCCGCGCCGTACGCGGTTGCTTGAGCCGCTCCCGCGCTCATAAATTTTTCTTGACACCGCGGTCGAGCTGGTGTTACAAGAGTGTGAAATCAGAAGATCTGTACCAGATGGCGAATAGTAAATTCGCCGGACTAGCAGCCATGATCAGCACTTTATCCGGTCCCCCGCCGGCGGGGGAGTGAAAAAGCGTTGTGGCTGCCGGTAGATTAGAGCGTTGAACTGCCTTAGGGCATCTTTTTTCGATTCTTTTTGGATTGGGAGGAAGAGATGAAAAGATTTCTTACTATTATGTTGGCTGGGCTGCTCATCGCAGCTATCACAGCCCCGCCCTTGCATGGGAATTCGCCATGACGGGTGAGGCCGAATTCCGCTATCGCTACTTTGCACGGCAAGGTGACGGCGACCTCTTCGGAAACGTCAACACGAACCCGTTGATTACCGGCGGCGTCGGAAACCTGGGTTTCGCCGGACCGGTGTCCAACACTGTGTTGGACCAAGGTTTTGCAGCCAAAGCCTCGGACGCGTCCATCAGCGACAACCGTGTGTGGCTCTATCCTGAATTCCGTATCAACCCCGCTGTTCGGTTAAGAGGTGAATACTGGGTAACCGGTACAAATCTCAGGGGTATATATGATGGAGCCGGTGGTGTCGGTGCTACTTTGCCCGCCGATAACTGGACCACTCCCCTTGGCTACACCGGCTGGTACATTGAACAAGACGGCACGAACGGCAACAGGACCACACCTACCGGAATGAGCGTCGGCATGTGGGAGAAATTCTGGATGACTGCACAGCTCCCCTGGGGCATTTTTGCAGTCGGCAGGCGTCCGTTCCCCTTTGGTCTAGGTTGGTCGGTCGCTCACGAGAGGGATGCGGATTCGGAGAGTTGGTTTGTCGGCGCACCCTACGGTCCTTTTACCTTCGGCATGTACCTCCACACTAGGGTTGTCGGCGGGGACGGCTTCACTGAAAACGCTTCCGCATTATTGCCCGTGCCGAATATCAATCAGGCAAAGGGCACTGACAAGAACCGCCCACGCAATGACTTCGGTCCCTTTTTTACTTATCGAAACGGGCCTGTAGAGTTAGGTATGTTCCAGGAGTGGGTTCTTTACCCGGGTCAGCATGTTGTCGCTCAAGGAGCCGGACCTAATGGCGCGGATGATAATTCCACCGCGGCACTTGTCGGTTTATGGCTCGCGAGTACCGATGTCACTGGTACCACTCCAATCTACGGGGATATCAACTTTGTTATTGGGATAAACTATTTTAAGTACTTCAATGGGAGATTCTTTCTCAACGCTGAATATAACTACGAGTACGCGGATATTCCCAGAAGCGGTGGCCGCCCAATCAGCATGTATGCCGATGCCTGGATGGGGGAACTCGGCGGTATCTGCGGACCTGCCAAGCTGTCTCTCGCGGCCTTCCGGAGTAGCGGCGGTGACCGCCGCGGTGGAGTTGCCAACGTCACCAGCCCCACTGGCGGCGCGGGCAGTGCGGCCAATCTCGGGGCGAACGTCTATGACCATACGAGTAATTTTCTCCCCTTCTCAGGCCGTGAACAGGCCATGGCGCCTTACGTATGGCTGTTTGGCATCTACGGCGGTGGTAACAACGGCTTTGACGGCAGAGGCAAACCCAATTACGCGGACATCCTCGCATACGCTGCAAGGCTGGACTACGCGGTGGCTGCCAACCTGAACGTGTCCGGTTCGTTCATATATATGGACCGTGACAGCAATACCAACACCTTTATCGGCCAGTTCCGTGGCGGCGTGCCAAACACCGGAGTTGGCACCGGAATCATAAGGATTCATCCGGGCCTCACTGCTGCCGGTGCGCAGGCGGTTCCGATCCCCAACGTTCCCGACAATTACCTTGGATGGGAAGGGGATATCGGACTGAACTGGAAGCTCCTGGAAGGTATGACCTTCAACGGCCTGTTTGCATATTGGCAGCCGGGTGACTGGTTCAAGTGGGCCTATACTGACTACGGTTTCTCTTGGAACGGCTACTGTCGGCGGTCTAACCATGCCTGTGAACCCGAACCGTGGTATCGATCCTATAATCGGCTTCCAGGGCAGCGTAGTGGTTGATTTCTAAGAAGGGAAGGGCGTTCGCCGAACGCGCCTACCCATACAAGGTCTGAAACCAAACCCGGAGGGTTATCCCTCCGGGTTTCTTATTTGCCATACCTGCTAACTAGGAAAGGATGACAGGCAGGATGCCTGTCCCACCTGGAAAATTGCCCTTTGCTTGTCCCCAGTGATGGTGGGACAGGCATCCTGCCTGTCATTTGATGATGAATGATGGCCTGGTAAAGACACAATGGTGTGAGGGACATTATGGTGGATCATGGGTTGATTTATGATTTGTCATGCATGATGACCAAGACAAAATGACAGGCAGGATGCCTGTCCCACAAATGACATTGAAAGATTGATGGTGGGACAGGCATCCTGCCTGTCATCTCTTAAGAGAGAAGACTCCGACCTATGAAAACTCCTGAACTCACAACATATCGGCGAAAACTACCGCATTGGCGAATACAAGACTCCATTTACTTTGTCACTTGGCGTCTTGCAAGCGACCAGCCCATTCTCCAACATGAGGAGAGAACTCTGGTAGCCGACGCGATAGGACATTTCGATGGCCGGCGCTACGACCTGCTTGCCTATGTCGTCATGGATGATCATGTCCATGTCTTGGTGTTCCCACTTGCCAACCATTCACTGCAACAGATAGTCCATTCGTGGAAATCATTTACGGCAAACGGGTTAAGGAAACTTCGGGAAAGGGCTGTACCTGTCTGGCAGGACGAATACTTTGATCGAATCGTGAGGGATGAAGCGGATCTGATTCAGAAAGCAGAGTACATTCTTGGGAATCCGATGAAACGATGGCCGGAGACTGAAAAGTATCCTTGGGCAAAGTCTCAAATGTAGGAAGAAATAACAGGCAGGATGCCTGTCCCACCGGGAGAATTGCCCTTTGCTTGTCCCCAGTGATGGTGGGACAGGCATCCTGCCTGTCATTTGAAGATGAAAGATAGGGTGCAAAGATACAATGCTGGGAGGGACATGACGGTGAAGCATGGGTTGATTTATGATTTGTCGTGCATGATGACCAGGAAGAATGACAGGCAGGATGCCTGTCCCACCGGGAGAATTGTCCATTGCTTGTCCCCAGTGATGGTGGGACAGGCATCCTGCCTGTCATTTGAAGATGGAAACGCGAATCCAGTCTCTATTTCTCCTTCTTCTTTTCCTCCAAAGCTTTGAGAATTTTCTCCGGGGTCACGGGGAGTTCGTTAAAGTTGACGCCTATGGCGTCATAGATGGCGTTCACGATGGCCGGCGCAGGGGACAATTGGGTACCTTCTCCAGCCTCTTTCGCTCCGAATGGGCCGACCGGATCGTCAGTCTCGATGTCGATGAGCCCCATCTCCGGCATCTCCAGCGTGGTGGGAAATCCGTAGTCGAGGAATGAGGGGTTCATTACCTGGCCTCTTTCAACAATTACATCCTCATAAAGGGCTTGTCCCATTCCGCCGGCAATTGACCCCTCCAGTTGTCCTTCAACGAGCATAGGATTGATGGCCCGGCCGCAGTCGTGCGCCGTCACCATCTTGATCACTTTCACCTTACCCGTGTCCGTATCTACTTCGACTTCCGCTGCCTGAGTCATGAAGGAGTAGTTTGGAGAGAAGTTTCCCGGTTGGTTGAACAGAGTGGTGGGTTCGCTGGTGTCCGCCATCCAGGAAGCCCTGCCCACCAGAGGCATCGGTAGGTCCCGATATTGATACATTTTCAGGCCCTTGCTAAAAGGGACGTTGATATCGGGCGACCCGGTGACAAATATCTTGCCGTCTTTGGCCACCAGATCCTCCGGATTGGCTTCCAGTTCATCCGCTATGGCGTCAAAAAGCTTCTTTCTCACTGATGCAGCGGCTATCCGGGCCGCGTTGCCCGCCCTCACGGTTACCCCGCTTCCAAAAGTGCCCGGGTCAAGGGGAGTGGTTCCGGTGTCAGCAGCGGTCACCCTGATCTGCTCAAATGGGACTCCTAGTTCCTCTGCAACGATCTGTGCGATGACGGTCTCAGCTCCCTGGCCTATGTCCGCGGCGCCGGTCAGCACATTTACACCTCCGTCCTGGCCAACTTGGACCACCGCGCCCGAACTTATGTGGCTCATATTCGTTACCCCACTGGGAAACGAAGCGCCGCCAAGACCCACACCACGGCCAAAAGGGAGCTTGCCGCGCTTTTCATTCCAGCCTATCGCTTCGGCCGCGAGTTTCACGCTGTCGGCAAACCCGCAAGTGTTGATAACGAATCCTCCAGGATGGGGCTCTCCTGCCTTGATACTGTTCTTGAAGCGAACCTCGGCTGGGTCCAGATTCAGTCGATCTGCCATCAGGTCAATTTGGCGTTCCACTGCAAAACGGGCCTGGGGAATTCCATGCCCTCTCATGGCGCCTCCGACCGGCTTGTTTGTATAGACATGGTAGCCCTCGTAGAGCAGATTGGGCACGTGGTACGGAACCATAAGGAAAAAGCAGGAAAGGGCCATCATGGTGGGAGCGGTACTGTTATACGCTCCGCCGTCAGCATACGACAGGAACTGTTGGCCAAGGATTTTCCCGTCCTTGCTCATCCCGGTTTTGACGGTGAGGTACATTGGATGCCGCTGGCGGGTTGCAATGAAGACTTCGTCCCTGTCGTAAACAAATTTGACCGGCCGGCCGGTTTTCATGGCAAACCACGCGGCGCAAAAGTCTTTTGCGAACATGTCGATCTTCTGGCCAAATCCCCCACCCACTTTGGGTTTGATCACGCGAACTTTGCTTTCCGACATTTGGAGTGTGGCGGCCAGATTTCGTCTCAGGAAGAACGGTATCTGTGTGCTGGACCATAACACCATCTGCCCCCTCATGGGATCGTATTGCGCTACTGCCGCGTGGGGTTCCATCGGTGCATGGTTCACCGGCTGGGAATAGAAAGAGTCCTCAGAAACCAGATCGCTGTCTTTAAACGCCTTTTCTACGTCACCGAATTCCTTTTTAATGGCGAACGAGGTATTGTTGGCCACACCCTCGTGTATAATCGGGGCCCCTTCTTTGATCGCCTCTCTCGGGTCAAACACAGCGGGCAGTTCCTCATAGTCAACTTCAATAAGATCCACCGCCTCTTCGGCTATCTCCTGATCAATGGCGCAGACAGCCGCGACTTCGTCGCCGATGTACCGGACCTTTCCTTTTGCAAGAGCGTACTCGTCCCGTGCCTTGGGCACTATGCCGTATTGGCGGTCCGGAATCTCCGCACCAGTGACGGCTCCCTTGACGCCCGGAAGACGCAATGCCTTGGATACGTCCACATTGAGTATCTTTGCATGAGGAAACGGGCTTCTCAGGATTTTTCCGTGGAGCATGCCGGGAAACACCAGATCATCGGTAAACTGAGCCGAACCGGTAACCTTGGGCGCTGCATCGATCATGGGCAATCTGTGGCCCACCACGTTGAATTGCTTTTCCATTTACTGTTTACCTCCGCTCCGTCCGGACGCGGTCATGACAGCCTCTACGACTTTCTTGTACCCTGTGCAGCGACAGAGGTTGCCCGCCATCTTTTTCTTGACGCTTTCCTCGGTGGGATGAGGTTCTTCGACAAGTACGGCCTGAGCGGTCATGATCATGCCTGGTGTACAGAAGCCGCATTGCAATCCACCAACTTCGACAAACGACTGCTGCAGCGGATGGAGTTCACCGGTTTCGCTCAGGCCCTCAATCGTAACGATTTCTTTTCCGGTTGCGTCAATCGCCAGCATGATGCACGAGAGATAAGCCTCGCCATCTACCAATACCGTGCATGCGCCACACGCGCCGAGATCGCATCCTCTCTTTGTTCCCATAAGCCCCAGGTTGTCCCTGAGCACCTCAAGAAGGGTCTGGTTTGGCGAAATAAGAACCTCGTGAGCGTCCCCGTTTACCTTGAGTGTAATTACGCTCTTCACTTCAGCAACCTCCCATAGCTTCCCTGATTGCGCCTTTAACCAACTGGGCCATAAGCTTTCTTTTGAGCGAAAGGGAATCAGTTGATGACATCATCAGTCTTGTTTCTTTGGCTACCAGGCCGTCTACTGCTTCGATGACTTCCTCTCCGAGTTGCTTATCCTTCATGAAATCTTCTAGCTGCCGTGCTCTGAGCGGTCTGCGGTCAACAGCGGTCAGGGCCACTCTCGATTCCCGAGTAGTGCTCGATGTCCAGAGGGCCGCGCCCACGATAGGGAAATCAATGCTCTGTCTATTGGCAAATTTCTTGTACGTTGAGAATCCGTTCGCAGCCTGCTCAGGTATGAGAATTTCGGTCAAGATCTCCCCCGGTTCGAGTTTCAATGGCGTTTTGCCTTCGCCCGAAAAGATGCTCTCCAGCGGAACCTGCTTTGAAGCGTCCTTGCCGGTCAAGACCACTTCCGCATTCATTACCAGGAGGGCAGGGGCCACGTCACCGCAGTAGGTCGAGTAACACACTTGCTCCTTGTGGGCGACATGGCACATTGCGCCGCCGGCTTTGAAACAGAGTTCCCTGGAATTCCGCCACCACTTGGACTGATTGAAGTACTTACACCTGGTCTGTTGACACAGGTTTCCTCCGATAGTCCCCATAGTCTGGTGGTGATACGATCCCACGGAGGCAGCGGCAATAGCCATGGCCGGTAACTTCTGAGCCACAAATGTGTTGTTATAGACGGTCTTGAGAGGAGTAAGTGCGCCAATCCTCAGCAGGCCCCCTTCATTCCTTACGTAGTTCCGGTCAGGCAAGCCCTTTAGACTGACGATGGTAGACGGCGTCTCCACCTTGTATTTCATGTTTACCAAGAGATCGGTTCCGCCTGACAGCACCTTCGCGGACGGGTCTTTCAGCAATATGGCCGACGCCTCTTGGACGCTCTCAGGGCGCCTGTACCAAATTTCGGTAACCTCACTGTCTCCCTCCTTTCGCTCGAAGGATTTTTATCTTGCTCTGCTAAGGAGCCCCAAAATACGTATTGAGGGTAGCCGGCGATTCATGGCCTCGCTCATGTGACCATTTCCTTCCTCTCACCCCTGCAAAAAACGAAAGTCACAAATTGCAAAATCGCATGTCGAGTTGTCTCGCAATGCTTTTCAAACGCTCGGACAATTCAGAAATTTGCCCATCGGCAGCATGTCGAGTCAAGCCCACCGCCCAAATGGCTGCCTGGAGACCCGGTCTGTAAGTGTTGAGAGGCACAGCCACGGCGACAATGCCTAACATGTATTCTTCTGCATCGACAGCCAGGCCTTTCGTGCGCACCTCTACGACCGCTTTCCTGAATTTGATCTTGTCAGTACAGGTGCTGGGAGTAAATTTCTCAAGCTCAGTTTCAGCTAAAATCTCATCGAGTTCCGCATCGGACAGGCCGGCAGAGAAGGGCTTTCCCTCCCGCCCCTGCGTGCAGCGGCAACCGCATTCCAACATCTGAGGCGACACGGAGTTTACAGCAGCATCGACTTTATCAACAATCACTGCCTTAAGGCCCGATCGTATGCCGAGAAAGGCCGAGAAGTTCGAGTTTCGACTGAAGTCTTCAAGGTAGGGGTGAACCGTCTTGATGAGTTCGGCCTGTGCTGCGGCCGCGTGTCCGAGGAGGTATAGTTGAGTGCCGAAGCCGAACTTCCCGTTCAGCCGATATTCCAAAACGCCCAGATCCACAAGGGTGTGAACCAAGTTGAACACGGTGCTCTTGTTTAAATTGAGTGTCTTGGAAATCTCGCTGAGACCGAGAGGTTTCTGAGGCTGGCAAAAAGTTGCAGAACCGCAAAGCACTTTCTTACTGCCGGAACCTGTTTGAAAGCAGACTTGGGTAGAATAGGCATGGAACGCTGTTCTCTATAGAAAACTATTAATCTCTATCTTGAACAGCGAACCGCGCGATGTCAAGGAAAAAATCTGTCAACCGTAACCATTCAGTTATGAGCGGAATTAGGACGTGCGGTCAGTATTGTCATTGCGAGGAGTGAATGGTGGGACAGGCTTCCAGCCTGTCTATTGAGGATGACAGGCAAGATGCCCGCCCCACTGGCAATCTCCAGTGGCGGGACTTGTAAGATTGCCACGGGCTGCCGCCCTCGCAATGACATGCCTGGGAACCTTTGCTCCCCCCGTAACTGAATAGCACTGGTAGGGCGGCCCGTGGCCGCCGGATCGAAGAATTGGCGGGCACGGCCCGCCCTGCCTCGCTAATAGACAGGCTGGAGGCCTGTCCCACCGATAAGCTCGCAATGGCGCAGGATCATCGATTGCCCCGCGTAACTGAGGGATCACACTGGTCGAGTTTTTTTGCTTGACATCGCCTTGTCCCCCGTTCACTATAGATAATAACTGTTCTCAGGAGAACCGCGATGAAGCGCTCTGCCAACTGTCGCTTCAAAAGGTAAGTCCTCAGTTACCCCTTGGCTAAAGGCTGTCATTGCGAGTCCCGCGTCGCGCGGGACGAAGCAATCTACTGCATCGCCAAAGCTGAGATTGTTGGTGGGACCGGCATCCTGCCGGTCATCCCTAATAGACAGGCTGGAAGCCTGTCCCACCGATCACTCCTCGCAATGACAGAGGGTCAGCGATTGCCCCGCGTAACTGAGGCATTACTTCAAAAGGGTCCATGCTATTGACAAATGTTTCGACATCCTGGACCTCATGGCGAGATCGAGAAGGCCTTTTGGTATGAGCGAAATCGCAAAAATACTCGACCTTAACAAGAGCACTGTTTTCAATATCGGTCACACCCTAATGGACCTCCCATGTGCTCCAGTGCCACGATGAGAAGGGAAAAGGACGTTTGCAGGGAGAGCTGGAATGGGAAACCCACACGAGAACTACTGGAATCCGTATTTGGAGACCTTGTCGAGAGACGAGATCCTAAGCATTCAGCTCAAGCGCTTACGGCACCTCCTTTCTTACGCCAAGCTCAACAGTGATTTCTATCGGGAGAACTATCGCCACATTAATCCCGAGGACATCGCAACCATGGAGGACGTGAGAAAGCTACCCCTTATAGACAAGGAGGACCTGAGAAAGTCTCAGGAAGAAAGGAAGACATTTCCGTTTGGAACCATTGCCAGCGTGGCCGCCGAAGACGTCACCACTTTTCGCCAGACTTCCGGCACCACCGGCACGCCTGTGTACGTGCCTGAAACTCTGGAAAGTTGGCAGTGGCGGGTTGAGGTCTGGTGCCACATTCTCTGGATGGCAGGCTTCAGAGAGACTGACCGCGTCTTCGTTCCTTTTGGATACAATGTGTATGTCGCTTTTTGGGAAGGCCACTATGCTGCCGAAAAGCTTGGTTGCATGGTTGTGCCCGGCGGAGCGCTTGATACACAGGCAAGAATAAGCAAAATCCGTGAGTTAAAGGCCACAGGGCTTTTGAATACTCCAACCTACGGTCTCCATATGGCTGAAGAGGCCCAGAAAATGGGAGTGGATCCTCGGGGCCTGGGGATCAAAAGGATGCTTTGTGCCGGCGAGCCTCTGCCTCAAGCGACGCGGCAAACGACTGGAAACTACCTGGGGAGCAGAGGTTTACGACCATATCGGCGGCACAGAACCCTGTGCTTGGGGCGCTATGTGCTTTGAACGAAAGGGCTTACATATCATGGAACCCTTCTTTCTGGTTGAGATTCTCGACATGGAGGATCAGAGCAGAGAAGTGGAGGAAGGGGAACTAGGCGTAGCGGTAGTCACGCCCCTGGGCCGACGGTCTTTTCCGTTGATCAGGTTCAATACCAAAGATATAGTAAGAAGAGGAAAAGATGGCTGTCCGTGCGGGAGAACGTCCACGATGATTCATGAAGTTTCCGGGAGGACGGACCACCTCACCAAGATTCGAGGGGTAACTCTTTAGCCCCGTTACAGTCGAGGAACTGATTAGAGCGGAATTCCCTGAAATTACAGAGTATCTGATTTTTGTGAACAAAAAGGGAATTATGGACGAGATTAGCTTGAAGGTGGAACCTGTACAAGGATACAGGCCAAGACGCCGTCAAGGACCTTGCGCAAAAACTTTTCCAGAAGCTAAAAACAAAGACGAATTTACGTTTCGTTATCGAAGTGGCCGCACCGGGCGAACTGCCCCGGCACACGCTTAAAGCGAAAAGGTTTTTAGATCAGAGAGGAGGGGAACAGAAGTGAACCAGTTGGCATTTCGGGAGAAAACACTGTTGAGAGAAGTGAGTTCCAGAATTGAAACCATCGAAAAGCTCGCGCATGAAATAGAGGCTCTGGGCTCCACAGTGCCTGCCATAGCAAAGAATGCCCGAATTCTACTCGCTACGACATATGTAATGAGATTTGGAACGTCGGATCTCGTCGAGACGGACAAACCCGCGGCGGGGTAATTAGTGAGGTGAGGGGATCCGGACCCTTTGCAGCAATTGACGTCCAGGTCATGCGTGCCGGCCTGGACGTCAATTGCGGGACGGTCTCGGCATTAGAAGACCCTGAAACCATGAAGTGGCCGGTAAAGACGGTCCGGGCTGTCACTTATCTTCCGCTGTGCGTCGATACCGCGAACTCAGAGGCATTGGCAGCCGGCTTGCCTCCCCAGGCAATTCTTGGAAACGAAAACGGCCGAAGAGGAGCATGCTCCTTTCGGCCGTGACTGCGTATGGAGGGCCGGGCCGATCAGAAGTCGTCGAAATCCATTGTGAGTTCGTCTTCGCCGAAATCGTCTTCCAGGTCCAGGGAGGATAACAACTCGGCAGATCGCCCCTCCAGGGGGTCCTCAAAGTCAGCCAGGGCGTCGGCCAGGGATTCATCGTTCATGTGTCCGATGTAGTAGTCAATATTGTGTGAATGAGGCATGCGAACTCCTCCCGCACTCGAGTGGATGACGTTGCCAGGCAACAAAATTAATAAAACATAACAATGAGCTATTGTCAATAATTAAAGTAAAACATTAAGTAGTTTCCACGCAAGCCGGGAGATGGGCCGCAGAGAACCAGCGAAATAGGGATAACCTTCATAGGCTTTAGAAGAAGTTTCTCGTAAATCGTGAGCCCTGGAGGGGCTATATGATAGTAGCCCGGCAATTCAGAAATTGTCTCTAAACTCGTGGAATGAGTGAGATCGTAGCACGAATACCCTCACCCTGTGTCCCTCTCCCAAAGGGCGAGGGAACTATAAGCCGCTCTGCAAGGACTCCCTCTCCCTCTGGGAGAGGGTTGGGGTGAGGGCTGTAAAATAGATGACACCTTGATCGTGGCACGATTTCGCGATCCTCGAGAGTTTTGAGACAGTTTCTTCATTGCCGGGTAACCGATGAACAATTAGCCGCTCATTCCCGGCGATAAAGAAACTGTTGCAAACCTCACGTCAAGGTCAAAAACGTGGCACGATTCCGACCTCATCCCGAATTCTGCAACAATCTCTAAATCGCCGGGTTACTGTGGGGATGTCCCTTCGGGACAACCAGCTTGTCAGAAATCGACCAACCTCATTTTAACGCATGAGAGTAACCCCCTATTACTCTTAGATAATATAGCAAGGCAGGAGCACAGGTCAGGGCCTAAGCGGGGGATTTGTCGGTATGTTAGTCGAGGCTCTACAACTAGGGGCATTGAGAATGGCCCTATATGCCATTACAAGGGCGGTCGGTAGGGGCGCACCTGACTGCGCCCAAATCCGGGCACACGCACAAGTCTGCCTTTTACGGTTTTCACCTGATCATCGGCCAAAGAGCATTCCCAATGCTTTCTGCACTGGATCACTGGAAATTTCACGATACCGGCCGAACCAGTTCGTGGAAAAGTCGGCCGTATTCGTGGTAGCGAGCGAGGTTTTGCTCATGGTATGCCTTTTCTTCCGCTGTGGGTTTCCTAGTAGACCGCGCTCGGGATGCCGACTGCAACGCGGTTTGATGGAATGGTGCTCCCGGGTGTGACTACTGCACCCGCCGCAACGATAGCTCCTTCTTCCACCACTGCACCGTCAAGCACAAGGGCTCCTACACCTATGAGAGCGTTGTCATGGACCGTGCAGCCGTGAAGAGTTGCTCGGTGGCCCACAATCACTCCATCTCCTATGTTGAGAGGAAAGCGGCCACCGGTAACGTGCAGCATGCAATGGTCCTGTATATTGGTTTTTCTGCCGATCTTGATGCTGTGAACGTCTCCCCTGCGACCGCGTAGAACCATAGGCTGCTCCCGTCTCCTATCTCGACATCTCCCAGCACGACAGCCCCGGGAGCGAGAAACACGTTCTCGCCGATCCTGGGCCTGATTCCTTTGTATTCGTAGATCATGAACTTTGATACCTCTTTGCTGTTTGTCACCAAAGTGTCATTGGACGGCTGGAACGCGGTCGCCCGCGGCCGCGACTCTTGATGCCGCCCACCGCGTGATCGCACATCATTTGCCCAGGTCTCCGGCGGAGAGGATTGACTGATAAAGCCCGGCAGACAAGGGTACGTGCGCGCTGCGGATTGAAGTTCTCGTCCATTTTGCGGATTTCCTCGAGCGTGACCGACCTTTTCAGGGGTTTGTACCAGTGGAAACGAATGACCAGAACTTTCCCCATTTTAGATCCGGAAGTTGCCGCCTGCTCTTTAACGTCCTCAGGGTCGAAATAGCCCATTTCTTCAATTCTGTTGTAAAGGTTTTTCGGCTCATCCAGATACCAATCCTCGACTCGACCTGACCCGACAACTCCTATTCTGTTAACGTAAAATAGTAGTGGAAGCCCCTTGCGAATCCCGCGAACCCCCGTGGGGTAACCGTACGTCAGGTTGTTGAAGTGAACCGACCTCTGCCGGGCCACGGGGCCGGTCTCGAAAAGACTGTCCTGCTGCGAGTCCGACTGAGGAAGGTCGATCAGATGTAAGGCCCTTTTTTTCTCCATGGGGAGAAGGAGAGGCTGCTCGTGCCGCGCCTGTATTCTGAGCGGATAAAAAAGCGTCTCCAACTCATGCATCTCAAGCACCCGAGCCGGGGGGTGCACGATTATGTCCGATCCGCTCCTCGTAATGCGATGCCAGGTACTGAAAATAAAGGGAAGGCGGTATTCCGCTTTTATGCGATATCCAAGCCCCTCTGGTTCGTCCTTGACCTCGTAGCCAAGCGACAGGAAGAAATCTCGCAGAAAGCCCATCACTTGGGAATCGGGGATAACACGGTAGAGGAAATGTTTGCACAAGCATATCTGAGGCTTGTTAGCAACACTGCAAGACGATGAAATTCCTTCCAGCATGAAGCCGCAGCTTTTCAGGCAGTCGATGAGGCTCCCGGCAAAGGCATCGGGAAGCCGGATACTCACTTTCGCTATCCCCATTTCCGACCACGCGAGGATCTCCTCACGCAGCAACCTCCGGTCCGCGCCGAGCTCGGATGCTCCGGGCCCCAGCCCGAAGGCCAGCAACTGTGCCTCGTCCGGTCTTTCTTGAGACCAGAGGGACACGCAACGAATGGTTTTGTCGGTCTCAAGGATTCGGCAGCCTATCGGTCCCTGCGCGCCGGTCGGGGGCAAGTTGTCCAAAAGCTCGAGGATTTCGGGGTCATGGTCGGTCCAAGGTTTGAGGATCGTTTTGATAGCCGCGAGGTCCTGCTTCAGCGTGGATCTAAGAACCATTTTCATCGGGATTCTTGCGCTCCGTCAAAGATGAGTGTCATAACAAAGTGGCTGAAGATGGACAGATTACACCGCGTTGGTGCCTCATGCTCCAACCTTCGGATATGACAGGGGTTTATCCAAAGAAGTGATCTCGACTCATCATATTGAAAAACGCTTGCAAGTTCAACTGCTAAGATGCGGCTGGAGGCAGACATGGTGAAGTTGCGGGAACCATATCTGGTGGTAGGTTCCAAAGGGATGCTTGGCACGGATCTGGTACGGCTCCTACAGGAATCCGGTACGCGGACTGTAGCGCTGGACATAGATGAGATGGACATTTGTATGCCCGATTCGGTGATGGATGCCTTCGCAAGATATCAGCCGGGGGTGGTCATCAATGTGGCCGCATACACTGACGTGGATGGGTGCGAATCGCAACCGGACAAAGCTTTCAACATTAACGCGGAGGGTCCCAAGAATCTCGCCGAGGCTTCGCTAAACGCCGGCACTTTCCTTGTGCATATAAGCACTGATTACGTCTTTGACGGAAATAAGGGGGCCCCTTACGTGGAGGAAGATCCGATGAATCCGCTGGGAGTGTATGGCAGATCCAAGGCTGAGGGAGAAGGCTACGTCAGGAACTTGCTTCCCGAGAGGCATTGCATTGTAAGAACTCAGTGGCTGTTCGGACTACACGGGAAGAACTTCGTAGAGGCAATACTCTCCCAGGCCCAAAAGAGGGACGTGCTCAGAGTGGTGAGCGATCAGCGTGGTTCACCTATGTACGCTGCCCGGATCTCGCGACCGTGCTGATCAAACTGTGCGAATTATGCTCGCGAGGAACTTTCCATGTCACCAATTCCGGAGAGGCCACGTGGTATGAATTTGCGCGGAAGATACTTGAGCTAGGCGGGCCTGGAAACGTGCGCGTCGAGCCCATCACCACCGAGGAACTGGGCAGGCCCGCGCCCCGTCCCGCGTATTCAATCATGGACAATTCTCGCTTCATTGGGATCACAGGCTGGGGCCTGAAAAACTGGGAGGAGGCATTGAAGGAGTATCTCGGCGAGCGGAAGCAACATAGAACGCAAACATGATGGCACGGCGCGAGCGGCGCTCACCCTTAGAAGTTAACCGGCCGGTCGCGCCGTACCAGGGACAGTTGCCTGCGCGGAAGGCCCCTGCGCGCAGCAATATGTCGCGGAGAGCAATTCTTAAAATCAAGGTAGAGATACTATGCTAGCTGAGATAGACGAGTCTGATAAAAAGACGTAATCTACGAAGTATTGTATTGCTTTGCGTTAGGAGAGCCCTCAAAGCTATAGCCGCGGGACGGGAGCCTATTCAAAGGAGTTATCATATATGGGAATGACAATAAGCGAGAAGATCTTAGCTGCGCACTCCGGAAAAGAAGTTGTGCAGCCCGGGGAACTCATAGAGGCGCGAGTGGACATTGCGTTGGCTAACGACATTACGCTTCCTTTGGCCATTGGTCCTTTCAGAGAGGCGGGAGGAAAGGACGTCTTCGATCGGGAGCGTGTAGTGGTGGTTCTGGGACCACTTCAACCCGGCCAAGGACATTGCTTCAGCCGAGATGTTGCGTAAAGCAAGGGAATTCGCTCGCGAGGTCGGACTAGTCCATTTTTATGACGTCGGAGAAATGGGAATAGAGCATGCACTGCTCCCGGAGCAGGGATTAGTTGGGCCGGGGGACCTCATAATCGGAGCAGACAGCCACACGTGCACTTATGGCGCTCTGGCAGCATTTTCAACGGGCGTTGGAAGCACGGATTTTGCTGCGGCTATGATTACAGGAAATTGCTGGTTCAGAGGACCCTGAGACAATGCGCTTTTTGTTGACTGGGGAGCCCGGCCCCTGGGTGGGGGGCAAGGACGTGATCCTGTCCATAATTGGTAAGATAGGTGTGGATGGCGCGCTCTATAGAGCCATGGAGTTTGCAGGGGAAGGGCTCCGGCATTTGGGCATGTCAGACAGATTTACCGTAACAAACATGGCAGTTGAGGCCGGCGCCAAGAATGGGATCTTCCCGTTTGACCAGGAGACGCGGATATTCGCCGAAGCCCGCAAGCGCAGGCCGTACACGGTCTACGAGTCTGATTCGGACGCAGTCTTTGTGGAGACTCATCAGATAGACCTTGCCTCCCTCGAACCGGTTGTGGCCCTCCCGTTTCTCCCCGAGAACGTCCGGCCCGTGTCGGAGATCAAGGGGATGACCGTAGATCAGGTGGTGATAGGGTCGTGCACCAACGGCAGAATTGAAGACCTGCGTATCGCTGCTTCCATATTAAGAGGAAAGAAAGTAGCCAGGGGGGTGAGATTGATAGTTATCCCCGCCACTCCTCAGATTATGCTGCAAGCGATAGCCGAAGGGCTTGTCGAAGAGATCATGCTGGCCGGCGGGGCAGTGTCTACCCCGACTTGCGGGCCGTGTCTCGGTGGATACATGGGGATATTGGCTCGAGGAGAGCGCGCTGTGTCCACTACTAACCGAAATTTTGTAGGACGCATGGGGCACCCGGAGAGCGAGGTCATTCTGGCTTCTCCGGCGGTGGCGGCTGCAACGGCAGTGGCCGGAATTGTAGCCGATCCGAGGGAATTTTCCGCCAGCACATTATAGAAGCCTCCTTTGTGAAACTGAAGCGCAAGTAATGCAATCTGAAAAAAAGGTTGAATTCAGATTTTTTTCTGGTATGCTCGTAATCGACTTCTGGATGAGATCGGGCTTTCTCGGGAAAAAATGTCTTGACTTCTCGGGAGTGTTCTGATAATCAGAATGGCAATAGGTTTTATTTGTCTATAATTCCAAATTCGGTTCCCCGCCTACTGGGTGGTGGGGCCTAATAAAAGGAGGATTGGGTATGGTTAAGAAGATGATAGTTGTTCTCAGCGCTCTGGCCCTGATCATCACTGCGGTAGGAGTGGCTAGCGCCTACATGGCAGGCATGCCCGGCGGTATGTGCGCAACTGGGGACACGATAATGATCCCCATGAAAGTGAAGACTTCCTACCAGAAGACCACTGGCGGTACCACAGGCGGTGACAGCACGCTGTTGCTGGATGGCTGTGAGCAGTACACCGGCGGCTTCCGTCCCTGGGGCGTATGGATGGGCACAAAGTGCGCCATGAAGGTTCAGGTTATCCCCCCGAAGTGCGTTGCGCCCGCGTATGGCGGCCCTGTTGCTTGGGGTGCTCCTCCTGCGCTTATGCCCGGTGGAAAGCTAGTGAGCAATATCGAGAAATACTCGATAAAGTCCCCTGGCTGTGATCCCTGCGTGATGCCTGGCCTCCAGTATGAGATGGTCAAGAAACAGCAGGTCAAGTAAGACTGAATCTCTAAACAGCATATATTGCAAAAAGAGACCGGGGCCGGATGTTCCCGGTCTCTTTTTATTCCAGCCAGGCCTCCCGTGCAGAGATTCAGCAAGGCTAAGGCTTGACACGCCCCACTCCTCGTAATCGAGACGTCTTCCGCACTTTGACAAAACACCCGTTCACGGATAAAGAAGTACCATCTCTTTTGACGCAACAACAGCCTTAACCAGGGGGTCACGCGTTGCCAACCTCTTCTTATGTTCTCATTCTTGATTTCGGTTCTCAATATACGCAGCTAATAGCCAGGCGAATTAGAGAGGCTGGTGTGTACTGCGAGATACATCCCTTTGATCGCGGCATAGATGTCGTTCGCAGGAAGAGACCAGCCGCTATCATTCTCTCCGGGGGGCCAGCAAGCATCTACGACGAAAATGCACCTCAACTGGACAGAGAAATCCTTGAACTCGGCATGCCGGTGCTAGGAATATGCTATGGATTACAGGCAATTGCCCACACTTTAGGATCCGGGTTCAGCCGGCTCAGGACAGAGAATACGGACGGGCCAACTTGAACTACGTACGGGACGACTCGATTCTGCTTCAAGGAATCACAGCCGGCGCGCAGGTTTGGATGAGCCACGGAGACAAAGTTATTGAGCTTCCGGAACAGTTCCGAGTCACGTCCAGTACCGGAGGACACCGCGTTTGCTTCGTTCGAAAGCAACGATCACCGTATCAGCGGCGTCCAATTCCATCCGGAGGTGGTCCACACCCCCGAAGGATTTACGATAATCCAAAACTTCCTCCACAAGATTGCAGGGCTTCAACCGGATTGGACCATGGCCTCTTTCATTGAAAGCACATTGGCTGAGGTGGGGAAGCGAATCGGTGAAGCCCATGTGGTCGCAGCTTTGTCAGGCGGAGTGGATTCGTCGGTAATGGTGACTCTGCTTCACAAGGGCATTGCCGACCGACTTCACCCTATCTTTGTTAAC
The DNA here is from genome assembly GCA_963828085.1 of uncultured delta proteobacterium. Lineage (GTDB taxonomy): Bacteria > Desulfobacterota > Desulfomonilia > Desulfomonilales > Desulfomonilaceae > CAWBBA01. The sequence goes on along the minus strand of CAWHDO010000033.1, from coordinate 148,541 downwards.
AACGGGCTTTTGAGAAAGGGAGAAGCCACGGAAGTTCTGTCCACGTTTAGGGAGAAACTGGGCATTGATCTGGATTATGTGGACGCATCCGATCGTTTTCTAGCCAGGCTTCAGGGGGTCGCAGATCCGGAACAAAAGAGGAAAATTATTGGCGAGGAGTTTATAAGGGTATTCGAGTCCGAGGCTGCGAAGTTTCCTAACGTAGGCTTCCTGGCCCAAGGAACTCTTTATCCCGACGTCATAGAGAGCGTTTCGTTCAAGGGTGGTCCATCGGCTACGATCAAAAGTCATCATAACGTGGGTGGTTTGCCTGAGAAGATGCACCTGGAGTTGATAGAGCCCCTCAGAGAGCTTTTCAAAGATGAGGTACGGGAGTTGGGGGCCAAATTAGCCGTGCCGGACACGATCCTGTGGCGACATCCGTTTCCCGGTCCAGGCTTAGCTGTGCGAATACTTGGAGAGGTCACGGCCGATCGCGTAGCATTACTGCAAGAGGCGGACGCCATTGCCATGGAAGAGATCCGAAGGGCCGGTTTGTACCGAAACATCTGGCAGGCCTTTGTGGTCTTGCTTCCTGTCAGGTCTGTAGGAGTCATGGGGGACGAGCGAACATACGAGCATGTAGCGGCGCTCAGGGCCGTGGAATCCACGGACGGGATGACTGCGGACTGGTATCCCATACCTCATGAAGTGCTGGCAGTAATCTCAAATCGCATCATAAATGAAGTGCGCGGTATCAACCGGGTAGTTTACGATATTTCATCCAAGCCTCCCAGTACCATTGAATGGGAATAATCTTAGATAGTTATCCTGCTCCTCGGACTTTCATTGCGAGGGGGACGGCCCGAGGCAATCTCGAATTCAAAAAAGGATTGCTTCGTCGTTTCACTTCCCGCAATGACACAGCCTCCACGATTGCTTCGACCAAAAGCGGTAGGAACTGTCGAGGACGGCTACAAAAACCAGAAGGGCCGGAACAGTAGTTCCGGCCCTTCTCCGAGGCATGGGTCTGTTCGATTTTAAGAGTGGCGCAGCCACCTCTCGATGTATGTCTTCAGCTTTTCCATTTTTTCCGCGGGGCAGTCGTCTATTATCCTCTTGATTTCGTCGTATCGTCGGTCTTCCTGAAGTGGCCGATAGGGTTGCCTTCGGGTTTCGGGACCGGACAAGTCGGTAGTTCGCATTCTCTACCCTCCTGGGTTTAATTATTTGTTCCAGTGCCTCAACGGTGGTGGCTTCGCTAATAGTTCACTTGGGAGAGCTTGTCAACCGAAAATACACCGGGTTGTAGGGCGTCCAATCGTGACGCACAGCGTTTGGCACACAATTTTATAACGTTTGTCCGGTATGTTGAGGACACATATTATGAAATGACATGGATAAATGACATAACATTTTCAATTGACGGCAGATATTTGGTATGATAATGCATTGTCGAGAACGTAATCCGGGGTTATGCATGCCTTTCATACTCTCAGGACGCTCCAACGACACAGTCAAACTACCCAACCACACACTCCTGTACGGGATCATCCTTGTTGTTCTCGGGATTTTCGTCACCCTCGGGTCCCTGACCCGCCTCTACGAATTGAGAGAGTTCTTTCCGCTGAGGCTTCCTGACCAGGTAAACGAATTCATTCTCAATTACGTGCCTTTCATTCTAGGTACCTTTATCACCACCGTGGCGGCTCTGGCGGGCTTAATAGTCGGTCTTAACTGGATATTCGGGGGCATGAGGCACATGTCCCATCTGCGGATACCGCTCCGAGCGGCCGGGGACTACTACCACCCGGAGGGGGTGTCTCTTGGTCTCAAAGAAGGAAAACTCCATTTATACGATCGGGCCCCTTCTTTTATCTTTTCGCTTATCGGCAGGGTCTGGTCCAATGCCAGGTACATTTCCGAGATTCCGGGCTTGATTGTGCGTTGGAATGCGCGCTTTGTCTGGAAGGCTCTGGTCATGGGAATTGGAATTCATTTTCTATTCAAGTTACTGGAATTACTACCTCCGTATCTCTCGGGGCTCGGTTTGGGGACAGGCTACGTGATACCTTCTCCCATGCCGTTCTACAATCTTCTCGCTGTAGTCTGTGCGCTGAAGCTTCTGATAGCCCTAAGCCTCATACCTCTAAAAAGGCCTGGGGCCAGCCGGGAAATGGATTCCATGATCGTCGAGGGCAAGGGGCATCCCTGCGTCTTTTTCAGCATTTTAGAAGAAGGTTCGAGAATTTTTTCCCACAAGGGATTTTCCAACAGGATCTCCAGGTCCAAGGGTGTCGTGTGCGAAGATGGTGAGACCTTGCTCGGGACTCTTATCGAAAGTTTCCCCGAATATGTCAGGACTTCGTCGCGGCTAGCTGCTATTCTGAGTCTGTTTCTCGGCTCGGTGATGATCCTCGTGGGCTTCCTCCAAATCATCCTAATGCAATATCCAACTTTTTCAGCCGGATACGAGGATTTTTTCCGCCTCTACCTTTTCAGCCTCGTAGTCGATATCCTGTTAAACGTGGCAATAATTCTTTTCGGAAAGAGCTTTCTGGACCAAGCCCGTTCCTTGATGGCCATCTACCGGTTCCGATCGAGTCTAGTCTATGTAGAGGCTAAAGGAGATTTCGAGAGAAAAGTCCTGCCGGACCTGAAGGGAATCGTCGCACCTGAGCGCCTCTTCAACCCCCTGAGTCAGTGTGCATTCAATGTCCGTTGTTTTTCAGCGGAGTCCATCTCGGAAGCCGTAACCCCCGAAGGAATGCGCGAGCTCGTTGGACTTGAAACGTCCGGACGTCTGGCTAAGGACGTCGGTAGACTGAAGTTTCTGCCATTCCAGGTGAAATTTGTGGAAAGATATCCGTCGTCGTGGAAACCCGATGAGGAAGCGTTGGAAGAGAACGAGGAGCAGGTGGTGCAGGCGGCAGGGGATACCGACGACGATAGGAGTTGAGGACAGACCTTCACCCACTGCGGTAGCGTCGCCAGGAAATTGCACATGATACTCCATGGCATGCTGTTTCTGTCTCTAGGGGGAATGTTGACCAGCGCGTATTATGACCCGGCGCTGGCCAGACCCGAGATATGCATGCCGCAAGCCCAGCGGGCAGCTGTGATCCGACCCGTCGATGCCGGACGAAAAGTTCCTGTCAGCGTCCAGGAATTGGAGAGCCTGAAATCAGTAGTTTCCTCTCTTGGAGGAAAGTCGGACTATGCGCGAATACTTATATCGGCAGGCCGGGAATTCCAAATTGATCCAGTGTTTATCGCTGCCGTCACTCATGTTGAGTCAAGTTTTAGACCCAGGGCCGCTTCTTGCCGCAACGCCCGAGGGCTCATGCAGTTGAGGCCGATAGTGCTGGAGGTTTTGGGGGTCACGGATCCCTGGGATCCTCATGAAAACATTATGGCCGGTGCGGCTTATCTGCGAAACTGCTTCGAGCGCTACAAACACTGTCCAAATTCAACCTACCTCGCCCTGGCCGCGTATAATATAGGACCGGGCCCGGTAGAAAAGCTCAATCAATCAGAGGCGGCCAGGCGATTTGTACGAAAGGTCCTACGCGTGCTATAATCGCCTCACTGACAGCCCGATCCCCATGACGGGCAAGGGCATTGAAGATTTGGAGAGGAGCGCTCGATCCTTAGGAGACCGGAAATCATGACGGCCTTGAGACCGAGCCCCCAAACGGTTAGCTGTGCGGGCCACATCAAGCGGCACGGGGCGGTAATCAAGCACATCGTCTGCTGCCGGCCGTGTGGATCGAAGAGCGGAGCTTGACCGGCGACAACAAACTGCTAGCATGGGAGAATCTTTACGGTAAACTTTTCCCAACTTTGAGAGTGAATCCCTTGAGGCTTAGGGAAAGCGGGATCAAGAAACCTTCAGGGGACAGACAATAGAATCGGCTTGAACCGGCTAACAACCGTTGGGAACTGACGGGCTCAGCGCATGACTCACACTTTATGGCACGGTCAAATGCCTCCGCAAAAATACAATGTCGAGAGCACGACGCTGGGCTGGAACACCCGTTGCCGGTATCTCCCGGGTACAAGAATCCTGCCGCATCTCAGTTCCAATCGGATCGGCTTCAATAAACGTGCCGCGCTTCCCTTTTCGCGGGGATGAGGTGAGCAGATGAGATCTATTTTGCCAAGAATAATCGCTGTCGCGTTGGCTGCAGTTCTTTGCACAGCAATTGCCGGCTTGGGCGAAGACTTCCTCGTGATCAAAAAAAAAGGTGGGCCGACTCAAAAGGTACCGCTCAATTTCGCTCCTGACCAGATCGAGTCTTTTCAAGTGGAATCGGCACCGGGGGTTCCGTCTGGAAAAACAGCCCCCGGCACACGGGGGGGGGAACCAGCACAGAGGGCCGGAGAGGCTCAAGGCGACGCTGCGGGAAAACAACTCGAAGGCAAACCTCCCGAGATTAGGCCAGGGGCTCCTTCAACACCTCCTATGATCCTGAAGAAAGGCCCCGGAACTGCCCCGCCGTCCTCCAGTGGTGCGGGTCCCGGACAGGCTGTCAAGGAAGAAGACACGGAGACCCAATTCGAACAATCGCCTACAGGCGCTAAACCTTCGGAGCGACCTTCAAGCAAAGAACCGGCTCCCGCTCCGCCGAGAAAGTCCGTGTCAGGCCCTGTTTCTGAGGCAATGCCCGGCGGCAAAGGATCATTTCGCATAAATATATACAAATTACCGGACAAGATTAATGCATTACCGGATTACAGCGCGTTCAAGCCCGCCCAAACCCTCACCTCTGACAAGATCGATCTTGATCCGACAAAAGGAGAAAACGAGCCCTCCGGCATCTCCGAGAAACCTGATAATCTGGGAATGCGATTTGCGGGCATGTTTATGGTTTCCGGAGAAGGGATCTTCAAGTGGAGGCTCTACTCAAAAGACGGGACAAGGATGCATGTAGACGACAAGACCCTCATCGAGAACGACGGAATCCACGAGCCGTCGTCCAAGACTGCGTTTCTGCACCTTGCAGAAGGGGTCCACACAATTATTGTCGACAGCTTCAATTCACAAGGACCTCCGGTCCTGAAATTATTCGTACAGCCACCGGTCGGGCGTGAGCAACTCTTCTCGCTGGGCAGTGGGCTAGCCGGTTGGAAGGAACCGGCAAAGCCATACGACGTACTCTGGGGGCAAGTCTATTTCGTTCCAAAGGGTAATTATCCGGAGGGGCCGGATTTTAGTCAGATCAGCCCCATTGGTAGGCTCATTGCTCCTGATCTCAACATACAGGGAGGAGAGGGATTTCCTGGCCTGCCCGGGCGAAAAGAGATGGTTGGAATTCGGTACCAGGGGTTCTTCAATGTTCAAGGAGCAGGAATTTTTGCTTTCCGGCTCCTCGCCGATCACTTTGCTCGTCTAACCATCGGCAAGCAAAATGTTGTGGATATTACAGGCGGAATAAAGGCCGATCAAAAGGGGAAGCTCGGATGGGCTTTCCTCCAGCAAGGGAGTTATCCGATTACGCTTGACTATTTCCATGCTCAAGGGGACCCGCAACTGGAACTGTACGTCACCGCACCCAAGGAAAAGGAGGAATTATTTGCGCCGGCCCGAACTTTGGTGGGTTTCTCGTCAGAGGAGGGTAAGGTGAGCTTGATTCCGGCTTTTGTATACTTCTTGAAGCCCAATACCAAGAAGATGCCGAATTACAATAAACTTTCCCCTTCCGGCATGTTCTTTACGCAGGCGATAGACTACCCCTCTAACAGGGGCTCTCGGGAATTCCCGGGTGTGCCCAAGCGGGCCGATTGGCTGGGCCTCAGATTTTACGTAAAGTTTTCCCTTGCGGATCCGGAGGCGGGAAGTTACAAGTTTCGGATTGTGTGCGGCGACGCGGCCCGCCTGATTATTGGGAAGAAGATCATTATCAACGCGGAAGGAGGCGGAAAAACGGTTGAGCAATCCGGAACCGCTACCATGGAAACGGGCAGCCACGAAATGTTTCTCGATTATTTCCAGGGGACAGGTCCCAGCGCATTGCAGTTGTTCATAACTCCCCCCGGAGGTGAAGAAAAAGTATTCGCGTTTCAGTAGCACATTGGCGCGCTCGGCTAATCTTTCCCGATATTGACCACCCATCCGTAGGGATCAGGTTTCGCGCCTGTCTGAATTGCCACAAGCTCCTCGAACAATGTTGCAGCTACGTGTCCGGTTTTACCGTCTGCCACAACATGATCTATCCCCTTGTATCGAAAGCTGCTTACCGGAGATATGACGGCTGCCGTTCCGGTCCCGAAGATCTCCTGTAAGCTTCCGTCCTCAGCGGCTCGCACCACCTCGTCTATGGAGACTTGCCGTTCTGTTACCTTCAAGCCCAAGCCCCCTGCGAAGCGAATAACAGAATCCCTTGTGACACCCGGCAAGATAGTTCCTTCGAGTGCCGGGGTAATGATTTCATCGTTTATCCGGAAGAAGATGTTCATTGTGCCGACTTCCTCAATGGAGACTCTGTCCACAGCGTTGAGCCACAAAACCTGGGTGAATCCGGCGGCATGAGCTTCTTCCGCGGCCAGGAGTGAGGCGGCATAGTTTGCAGCGGTTTTCGCCTCACCGACGCCGCCTCTGCACGCGCGGATGTATTTGTCCGTCACCATGATCTTTACAGGGGCGAAGCCTTCGGGGTAATAGGCCCCGACAGGTGAAAGAATTATGTAAAAAAGATATTGCTGAGAGGGCCTCACGCCCAGGTGCGGTTCCGAAGCGATTATTGTAGGACGCACATAAACTGATGTGCCGGGGGTCCTGGGTATCCAGTCCCTATCCATCCTGATAAGACGGCACATCTGCTCCATGAACAGTTCCGGATTCACCATAGGAATGCATAGCCGCTCGCAGGACTTGTTGAAGCGGCCTATATTCATGTCAGGTCTGAATAGAAAAATGTCCTCTTCGTTTGGGCCTGCGAAAGCCTTCAGACCTTCAAAGACCTGTTGCCCATAATGCAAAATCATTGTCGCCGGATGGAGAACGAGATTGTCCATAGGGACGATTTGCGGCGGCTGCCATCCGCCCTTCTTGGCTGAAAATGACATTTGCAACATGTGGTCCGTAAAGATGGTTCCGAACCCGAGGTTGTCCTCATCATACGTTTGCGAGCCGGGTCTATTGCGCGGTACGGTTCCCATGAAGCCTCCGTTCACGTTTCGGACAGGAGTTATACTCTGCGGGCCCGGGGCTTGTTCCTGGCGCTGAGCGGACATGGCGGCAAAGCAAGCCGGGATTAAAACGGAATCCGGGTCTGACCCTAATTAATTACCAAAGGCCGGCAATTGAGTCAAGCCCAGCCTGAATCAGATTTAACTATCCGGTTTCTTGGATGCAGAGGGGCAAGGAAGATTTTTCAAGCGGGCCCGGCACGCCGACGCCACAGGATGGCCAAAAACGCTGCCGCCGCGACAGCAAAGCCAACAAAAAACAGGGGCCAATGGAAAGGATTCGGGTACCCTCCGTTGATGATATTGTCGTAGTCGCAACAAAAGGAGATGATCACGATTAATCCGCCCCCGGTCAAGAGTGCCCAGTCTCCGGCGTGGGTTAGAAGAGGACGGCCTTGGCTCTCGTAAAAAAGAACAATGAGACCCGAAATTATCAGCGCTGCGGAGACAAGAACAGGGGCCAGCACCGGCGCCACCCACGGAATCGGGACGAGAAAAAGCAGATCCCAAGTCATGATACCGGGCGGCCAGTCGAGGAAGAGCTTGAGCCAAAGATAGTAGAAGACGTCCCAGACCCCGAAGGCGATCATGAAATGGGCCCAGCACTCACGGCGATTCTTCCCGGCGACGATCCCGATCGACGCCAACATCACCAGAGTGGCGACTTCCCTGCCGACCTCTATGAGAAGACGCCGCTCATGCTCTACCCCCAATGCTCTAATTTGCTCGACTGTAAGGACGGGGAAGGTGAACCCACCATTGGCGATAGGATAGTAGAGGGCCCGAAGGTACTCCACCACTCCGGCCTCGACGAACGCGAACGCGATGGCCCACAAAACGATCGCGGGAACCAGTCTCACCTTATTCCCTTTTACTTGGGAACTTCTACCAGTAGTCGTCTGAGCCGGTGGCTTGTTCGATGAATCGGGTCCTCGTGTATGCCTCGCATTCGCAGCACGAGAAGTCAGACCATCGACTCTTCAACGCTGTGTCTAGACAACAGCCGTAATGGTCGCAGTCTACTTTTCTGTAAGGTCTGTCCGATTCTCGGTTGCCTTTCACCAGGTACAGGACACGGTTCCATTTCTTCAACCAACCTCCCATCCGGTAGATGGACGTCCTTTCACAGGAAGCCGACCGGGCATTTCGGAAGATCTTTTCGCCATCTCCGCAAAATCAACGAACACCGTTACGCTAAAGCCGTGAGAAAAACATTTGTTGCAGAATGTCTCGCTTTTCATCTCTCATTGTTCGTGCAGCCCCTGCCGTTTCAATGGCGTGTTCATGTCTCCGGTATCAGTCGCCGGTTAGAGAACAAATTGCAATATTGATGCTCCTTCAGGGACATAGTCACCGAGATCCCTGGAAATACGATTCCTTAAACCAGAGCCTGGCGGTTGTCAAGCTTCCCAGGCCATCGCTGGCTCGCGGCAGCCTTCAAATTTTAAAATCGCGATGCATTGAAAAGGGATTCCGACAGAAGACCTCCACAGATCCCGTACGGTTCCCTCCGCTGTACCGGATAAAGAGATTCCCCCCCCCTTTCCCAGAAGAGACTGAAGAAGGGCCATGTCGTGTCACGTTCAAGGATTTTCACCAAAATGTCCAGTCAAGCAGCACACGGAGAGATTCTTTCAGAATCCGACCGTCTCATCCTCCCTTATCATCCCTATCCGATGAATGCAACAATAGCGGGACCACCAGCCGCCACATGGGAATCGCAGGATTTCTTCTGGACACTGAAAGCAGAAGTTGCTAGTATTATTACCTTTGCATTGAACTTGGGCGATTTTCCCAGCCCTTCCTGACAGCGCTTCCGCCAAGGCGGCCCACGATGATCGTCGCGCACATATCCCAAAAAGGAAAGCCGGTGGCCGATGTCACCTACAGGGCCGGCATTCATGTCGAAGTGCGCGTTGCCAAGGAATTTCAGAGTGCCGAGATACGTTTCCCATTGGCCCATTCTGAGAACGGGGAATTAAGGGGCAAGTGGGAAGAAGCCCTTGACATCTACTTCAATGACGGGCTTTTCGATTCCAAAGATAGTGTCTTTCGAGGAGAGATGCGTCGCGTGGGGAGCGCAAAAGAACATAGGTCTCTCTTCCAACAAGCTGCTCATGCCTTGCTCAAAGACCTTGGACCTCACGGCTATGAGGTGCGGGTAGAATTCGTCTAAAAACCGAGGCCGAATTCACGCAACTTTCCGCTGAGAGCCGAAGGGGAGCCTAAGTGTGCTGCGGCACACTGAATTTGAGGAAGATGTCGCAAAGCGTCGTGTGTACCAGGGACACGGCATGCCGTGCCCCTGCGTGTCAGCCGAGACGAATTCCAACCAAGGCGGTTTGCCGGCGGAAAAGCATAGGTCTGGGGAACACTCTAGCCCAGCGGAGCCGCCAGGAATATCTTGGCAGGCCCTCTCTGGATCTTCAAACGTATCAGTCCGCCGCTTTTCGCCTCCACCACTGCTTTGTTAAATGCTGTGACATCGGAAACAGGTTTGTCGTCCACCTCAAGCACCACATCACCTTCTCGTAGCCCCATCCTGCTTCCCGGACCGTCCGAGTTCGTAATTTCCTTTATTCGGACGCCTTCCTCTTCCTTCAAGCCCATCTTTTCCGCCATTGCGGCCGGCACTTTCTCGATTTCCACCCCGAGTTCGTTCGATGTTTCCCCTGGAGTTGAAGGAGCTGCAGAGGCAAGGGCCTTCGGAGTGCGCTCCCCTATCGTTAGGTCCACGTCAAAGGTCTTCTTATCTCTGTAAACCGTCAATTTCGCTGTCGCTCCAGGCTTCTCACGTCCGACCAGGTTCTTCAGATTTGCCGCGCCGGTCACGCTTTGTCCGTTGAATTTGAGAATGATGTCCCCAGCTTTGATCCCTGCCTTTTCAGCCGGGCTGTCAACAACGACCTGGGACACGAGTGCGCCGTTGGTTCCTGACGCGCCGAACGACTTCGCCAACGATTCGTCAAGGTCTTGAATATTCACGCCCAACAGTCCTCTGCGGACTTTGCCTTCCTTGACCAGGTCATCCATGATCAACTTGGCGGAATTAGATGGTATGGCGAATCCCACTCCTTGATAACCACCGCTGCGTGTGGCTATGGCAGTGTTGATCCCTATCACTTCTCCGTTGATGTTGACCAGAGGGCCGCCCGAATTGCCGGGATTAATAGCCGCATCGGTCTGAATGAAGTCCTCGTAGCCGATAATTCCCACGTTGGATCGGCCGGTAGCGCTGACAATGCCCGAGGTGACGGTTCGATTGAACCCGAAGGGGTTACCCACGGCCATAACGATCTCGCCGACCCGTAGCTTCGAAGAATCTCCGAATTTTGCCATCGGCAAGCCACTGGCCTCAATTTTGATCACCGCAATGTCGCTTTCCTGATCGGCTCCGATAACCTTGGCCTTAAAGGATCGTTTATCAGAGAGAGTTACCGTGATTTCATCAAAGTCTTTAACGACATGTGAATTCGTGAGAATGTGGCCATCAGCCGATACAATGACCCCTGATCCATGCCCTCGGCACGAAAGCCTCCATCGTGGCGGGGTTCCTTCTTGAATTTTTTAAAAAAATCCTCGTCTCCAAAAAACTCTTTAAAGGGGGGAGACCTGAAAAATGGCTCCAGATCCGAACCCATCGGGCCTGAACTCACTTTCTTTGAAGATTTTATGTTTACCACCAGAGGTGTGGCAATTTCGGCTACTTGCACGAAGGCTTCGTCCAGTTGTTTAAGGGCCGGCGGCGCTTCCGCGGTTGACGGGAGTGGGGCAATAGTAGCCAGCACTATAATTGCAATCATCACGACAACCGGAATGTCAAATGACCGGTAACGGTCTTGTGTCATAGATGTTTCTCCTTCTAGACCTAATGAAGTTATTGGGTTTGACTCGCATCCGTAGTCTGGGTTCTGATTGTATTTTGACAGACGTCGGGCTTGCCAATAGGCCCAGATCTATATCACACGGGGCTATGCCAGTGAAGAGCAACTTCCACTTTGCTCATTAGTCGTCTAATGGTTTTTATCGTTGAAGATGTTCCATCGATTGCACAGGTCGGATAAGTCCCGCGGAAGGCGTGATCACGCAACAGCCTTCTAATGTGCAGACTCCTCTGCGACTACGACTTGAAAATGACCCGCCTGCGACTCTACATCCGGTTTGGTGCGGTCAGGGTCAGTATTGATGACAATCCAGCGCCACACGCCAGCGGTATCCGGCGCAAACTCAAAAGAGGTTCTCCCCTGGGGAACCTTCAAGAGCACGTAAGTGCCTGACGGCCTTATGAACACGATGTAAAAGCCTTTTCCTTTTTCATCACCTCCGGAACAACTCCACGTGAATACGCCCGCTTTTCCCAGTTCGATGGCGGGCGAGGGACCGAGACTTGGGCGGCAGACCTGAGGAACTCCTTCTTCGAAGGCCAGGGACACAAAGCCGAAAGCCCCCATGACCGACAGTGCAAAAAACAATAAGACAAGAGCAAAAACACCATTTTTTGTCATACGAGGTCTTCCAAAGCCACGATTGCCAGGTCAGCCAGTTCTATCGGCTATGTCCGCCGGTTCCCGAAAGGAAGGGCAAATCCTTCTTTTCGAGAGCGATCAGGCAATTTCAACATTGTTTCCGAGTTGAGAATCTAGCCGAAAGCTCTGGTCTTTGCAAGGCGATGAAGGTCCGTCTCAGAAATTCGGCGAGGCATAGCGGGGAGTCAAACTTCAAGTTAATTATCTGAAAGTAATATAACATGACATTTTTACTTGATAGATTAAGGTTTATTTGGTATAACACAGTTGCACTGTCCACGCGAGGTAAAACTATATGAACACCATTCAAGCGAGTCATGAGAAACGAACAATTAGGGTCAAGGATTTCCTGGAGGATTTCAACGACGGGATGTCGGACGGGGAGATCCTGAAAAGATATCATCTCACCCCGGCGGGGCTGGAAAAATTCTACAACATGCTCTTGGACCGCGGCATTCTCGGTTCCCAGCAACTCCAGGACCATTACAGACGAGAGAGTCATCGTCAAGAAGAAGCTCCAGAATACGAGGAAGAAAAAGCCGGCTTCATCTGTCCGGCCTGCTTGGCGGCTCAAGATACCATGTTCGACATTTGTCCCAAGTGCGGTGTATCTTTTCACGAACTGATGAGCAGGGAACGCAGGCCCAACAAGCCTGTCCCGGAAGAGCCCCAGGCCGCCTCTCCGGTACGACCGGAACAGCGCTCCTCTCGGGGAAAAAATACTTGATGTTTTCGGCGGTGCAAGAGAGCGCAGCCTCTTCGGCGCCACTGTGGCCAGGCAACAAGCTATAATTGCCGGGGCTCCGCCGAAAGAGCGCGACGACGGCTATTTTGCAGTGGCGGACACGTCGAGTGAAGCCCGCTCAGGATTTGAAGATCCACTGGATGATATAGTTCACGGCAGCCCTTTGGGGTATGAGAACGATGCCGACGCCGACACGCCGGCGGCAAAGGCCCTCTGTGACTCGTGCCAAGAAGCGATGCAATCGGGTCTGCGAGACGTTTACGATCGGCCTCGAAGCTATTTGGCCATGAAGATATCCGCTACTTTCCTTGCCCTTGGAATTCTCGGATGCATAATGGTTAGCTTCTTTGACGGTTATTCTCTGTGGAGATTAATCCTGGTCTGTGCTACAGGCGTGTCTTTCCTGGTCGGTGCTTCGCTCCTTACCGTCGGATCATTCATGTTTCTGGCCCGAGAAAAGGTCTATTTCTGTCCCCTTTGCAAGAGGATTTATCCCAGAGGTTGAGACTTGGCGTCCTAAATGGAGATCAACCTCATAAGAAACTATCTTCAATAAGCTTCTGGAGGTGCTTCGCATCAAATCGACTCCTGCGCGGCGAGTGGAGATAGACGCCTCGGATCAACGGCGTAAAGAATCCTTCAGTGTGGTCTCCGACGGGATTACCATCAGAGGAGAGATTTTTTTCCCGTCAGCCCGACCGGCAATGTTGTATCCTACACTCATTATTTGTCATGGAATCCCCGGTAGTGGGGCTGAACGACCCCTTGACGATCCCGGCTATGAGGGATTGGCCGGAGATTTTTCCTCCTCGGGTATCGCCGCCGTAATTTTTAATTTCAGGGGATGCGGTGACTCGGGGGGAAACTTTGACATGATGGGATGGGTTCGCGATCTGGAGGCTGTGCTGGACAAGATTCTGAACACGCCTCACATAGACCCCACACGTGTCATGCTCCTGGGGTTCAGCGGAGGTGGGGCCGCGGCCATCCGGGCGGCCGCAGAGAGTGCACGTGTGTATAGCCTGGCCGCGGTTGGAACCCCGGCTCATTTCGAGCTATTCGAGAAAGACCCGGCCGATATCGTGGCAGACTTCAAGAAAAGGGGACTGATACGGGAACCGGGATTTCCCCGGGATTTGGATCACTGGATAGATGGCTTCAAGGAGATAGAGCCCAGGCGATGGATCGCTCACGTACGAGCTAAGCACATCCTTATCGTTCACGGCGATGCAGATGAGCTAATCCCCGTGGAGCATAGTAGAGATATTTTCAAGCATGCGGCGGCAGGCGTTGCGGAACTACATGTGATTCCGGGAGGCGTGCATCGTCTCCGTCTCGATCCGCGTTGCATTGGAATGCTTAACGAGTGGTTCTTAAGGACCCTCGGATGGAAAGCGTGACCTGGGCCGTGTTCCCAATCCTTCGCCGGAAGGCGATAAAGACAGTCCCTCAAACCATCACACCTGATAGAACTTCATACGCGGCAGCTCCACAGCCGTAAGTTTGTTTCCGTAGACTGCACCAGTGTCGATTCCTATTTTTCCCGGAGTAACGAACGGTATCTCAAGGGCTGTGTGTCCAAAAATTACTCTCTTGCTCCAGTCGTATGCCGAATATATGAATTCTTCCCGGATCCAGAGCAAATCCTCTTCGGATTGTTCATTCAAAGGGACGTTGTCTCTCAGACCCGCATGGACAAAAATGTAATCTTCAGTTTCGTAAAAAAGGGTCAGAGATAAGAAGAATTCAAGGTGGTCTTCAGGCAAGACAAAGGCTTTTCTTCCTATTCCACCCTCGACGTAACTTGCGATAGTCTCGGCTCCACCATTGGCCACGTACAGCATCTGATCCTTTTGCTGAATGTAATAATCCAACAGCATCTTTTCGTGATTTCCTTTTAGGAACACGAAGTCGCCGCCTTCCCGCTTGAGCCGCACCAAATACTCGACTACTTCACGAGATTTAGGGCCTCGGTCGATGTAATCACCTATGAATAGAAGTAGATCACCTTCGTCCTTGCGCCACGGCAATATGTTCATCATTGCCACGAGTTTATCGTGACAGCCGTGAATATCCCCTACTGCAAATATTTTTCTGCTCATAGTTAGAGTTTATAGACCCTCATGAAGCGTGTTGTCAACGGTATAAAAAGGACTTTCCCCAGCGAGAAAGCGCCTTTCGGAAGGAATCCCACGTCATTTGACAAAAGTCTTGTGCAAAAGTGCCGAAGCAGGTAGAACCTCCACGAATGATTGAAGAATATTTGGCCGGATCTGTCAGGGCCAATCCCACGGTAATCCGAAGACCAGTGGGAGCCGCTCGGCTTCAATTACCGTCGGCGATTCAAAACCGATAGCGAGTCTGGGGGTCCATTCAAGATGAAGGTTAAACGATCACTCGCTTTTGCCGGTCTTTTGGGAGCAGACAATGAGGCATTTTCGGCGTGTTTTGATAGTCTTTTTGCTATTGATGGCTCTTTTCCTGACCGCGGTAGTGGTAAGCATCCGCATCCTGCCGGAGACGGATCTGATCCGCAGCCGAGTGCAGGATCAGTTGAGCAGCCTTACCGGTCAGGGAGTGACTTTGGGGCCGTTGAAGGTCTCCTGGTCCTTCCCTCGACTCGTAAGCCTGAATGTCGAAGGCATCTCAATAGCCTCACAGGACGGGAAAAAACTTGCTTCAGCAGATAAGCTTATTCTAATTCCTTCCCTGGCTCGTCTCTTGAAAAAGGAAGTTGCTGTCGAGTCAATGACCATTCTGGGACTGCGCGCCTCGATACGAAGATCCCCGGATGGAACGATTGAGGCAGCTTTAATTCCACACCACGTAACTTCTCCGGATAAGAAAACGCTTCAGACTAAGCCGGAAAAAGTGGGTCCCGAACTGACGGTTGTCAGTGACGGTGAGAGGCCCCCCAGTGGCATGCGGGAGAAGCGATTCAAGTTCTCAATCGGCGAAATCAAGTTTGTTGATGGACGCGTGGATTGGATCGATCAGAAGATCGCACCGGGCAAGGTGGTTGAGAGGTCTCTCAAACAGATTGCGGGCTCCGTCAAGAGGAAGGCGGCGGGAAACGTGATTGCAATCAATATTACCGGCCGATTGGAAAATGGGCAGCCAAAGGATCATTCCGTGCACATTGAGGGGCAGGCATCATTGGCCGAGGACCTGTCAAGTCTGGAAGGGATCGCGATGGATGTCTCTGCCGATTCTTTGGGACTGAAGCCTTTCTACGTCTATCTTCCGCCATGGGCAGACTTAACCCGAGAATTCGACAATGCCGCCGTTCGTACGCACGTAACATGGGAAAAGGGCGACTCCGCCAATCTCACCCTGAAAACGGATGTGAAAGCGAAAACCAAAGGGGGTGCCCAGTTGAATGTCCAGGGTGACATTGTTCTTGCCCAGGACTTGTCAGCGGTTCAACTTGTGCACGGGAGAGCGGAAACGGATACGCTCCCACTGGCGATTTTCAAGGCATCGTTTCCCCCAACATTTCCTTTAGAACCCGGAAGCGGAACAATAAAGGCAGCGATTAAAGGGGAATGGAACCAAAGGAACAACTGGAAGCTTCAGGGAACGCTGAGCCTGGAAAATGCAGTCCCCACCGGTGTGTATAGAGGGGTAGCTTCAAAGGTGAGTCTCTGGGCGGAGGGCAAACTGGATCCGGAGCGATTGCTCTTAGACGACATGGAGATACGTGATGACGGCAGGCTGGCATCCATAAAAGGCAAGATAACCAGCCCTTTAGGCAATAATCGCGCCGTAGATTTGCAAGGAGATATTTCCCTGCGGTCCGAATGGTTGAAGGGCCTTGGGATTCGGTTGCCGAAAGCGCTGCATGTTAAAGGGCACATCCCCGTTCGATGGAACGCGCGAGGTCGGCCCCAAAGCCTGTGGCTGGACATGGCCGGCGACATTACCGCCGCGGCGATTGAATGGCCGCCCTATCTGGAAAAACCCTCGGGCAGCAAGGGAACCATCTCGGTCAACGGGACCTTCTTTCCATGGAGGAATCAGAAGACCTTGGAGCCGGCCGTCGTTAACGTCGGCGTGATAGGGTCCCGAGTGCGCCTGAGCTCGCAGGGGCCGTGGGTGTCCGGTTTGGTGATGCGTCTCGATTCCAAGGTTCTGTTCAAGCCGAATACCACGGATCTTAGAGACACCTCCATTCTTGTCCGGAGAGCAACCGAATCGGCCGATCTGCTCACCGCCAAGACAAATATTACCGACCTCGGGACGGCAGATCCCAAGATCGACGGGACCGCAACCCTGGCTTTCAACTCTGATACCATCGCTATTGCAGGATTGAAACTCCCTCCTGGGACGGTGGTGACCGGGAATGTACCGCTGAAAGCTAAATTTGCCGGGTCACCGACGGCCCTAACGTGGGCACTGGACCTCCCTCTGACCCATCTCGATGTGAGCGTTGAGCAGATTTTTCGCAAGCAGGGCGGCATCGCGGGCTCGTTGACCGCCACTGGCAAGTTGTCCGAACAGGAATTGGATCTGTCCAGCGGCAAGCTCACTCTGCCAGGACTTATGATCGTCGGCCGCGGAGTTCTCAGAGATCGCAAAGGAAACTTCCGGGAAGCAACGCTGGATATGAAGAAAACCGAACTGAAAGACGTCCTCCGATATCTGCCCGGCATGACGCGGGCAAGGTTGTCGGGACCTGCGGAAGCTACGATCCGGCTTAGCCGGTCGGACAAAGGGGTTGTTCCCGCTGGTTTTGTTCGCCTTCTTGCAGTGAATTACCGACCCGAAAACTCGGGTTGGAGTTTCGAGAAGATCAAGGGTTCCGTCGAAACGACCAGCGGTGATGCGGAGATCCCCGAACTGACCGGCATGATCCAAGGACCCATAGAAGGACCGTTGAAGGTCAAAGGATCGTTGAAAGATGTCACCTCCCCGGAAAGGCTGAATGGTCGCCTCGCTCTCGAAGTGGGGCAGGGGAAGATAAGAGCGGACCGCTTGAAGAGCGTACTGAAAGGCGTCCAGGCTTTTGTCGGCACTCTGCTCGATCCCCAGGTTGCGGACACGAAAAGTGATTTGCTGGAGTTTCAGTCTATTGTCGGAGACATCCAATTGAAGCCTGGAACGGCCTCCAGCGACAATTTGAGGCTGAAAGGGCAGGACGTCAGTGCTGCCATGATTGGAAGCGTGCGTTGGAACGCTTCTCAGCCTCGACCTACTCACGCGTATTCGTACGGTGACCTCGGTAGGGGATATTCTCGGAAAAATCCCCACGGTTCAGAAATTCGTCAAGAAGCACGAAGACCTCTTGAAGATTACCGGTATAGGCAAAGAACTGAAGCGCTTTGGCATAGAGGTCCCCGATTCAACGGCGGCCAAGCCGGAGACGCCTGAGCCGGTGAAAACCCCGGTTACGGTAGTTCTGAAGATTCACGGCTCTGCATCATCGCCTCAAGTGTCGCCGGTGCTTGAAACCGCGCTTGACAAGCCTACGCTTTCGCGTCTGAAATCGTTGATGAACTGAAAGGTGCACGTTCCACCGCGAGGATTCCGAGAATTTGTGTAGAGTTTTGTCGTTCCGACGGATCATCTCTTTTCCAACTTCTCAAAATTCAGTCTGCTGAAGTTACGCACATGCAGGTTTGCGCGGACAAACGAATGAAAACGCCCCTGTTTTAGCTTGACAGCGGTCGCGTGATTTCATAATTATAGATCAGCAGAGCCCTTCCTGTATTGTCCATCATCGGAAAAGAATATATCCGTCGTCGAGGAGGCACCGCATGTCAAGAAAGTTTTGGGACGAAAAGTTCGAAACGATGAACGAGTCCGCGATGAAAGCGTTTCAGACGGAAAAACTGAAAGAAACGCTCAACTGGGTTTACGACAAGGTTCCTTTCTACAAGAAGGTCTTTGATGAAAAAGGAGTAAAGCCCGCTGACTTGCAAAGGCTCGAGGACATAGCAAAGTTTCCATTTACGGTGAAAACAGATCTTCGAGACAACTACCCGTTCGGGCTGTGCGCTGTTCCCATGCCGAAAGTTGTTCGTATTCATGCCTCCTCGGGAACCACAGGCAAGCCTATTACAGGCCCGTACACGGCTGAGGATATGGAACAGTGGACGGAATGCATGGCACGGGGCTTGTGGGCACAGGAGGTGAGACCCGACAGCATACTTCAAAATGCCTATGGTATGGGGCTGTTCACGGGCGGTCTCGGCTTCCTTCAAGGCGCAATAAGAATTGGATGTGCGGTTGTCCCTTCGGGGGCAGGGATGACCGAAAGGCAGATATTGCTCATCCAGGATTTTGGTACCAATGCCTTATGCTGCACCCCTTCATACTGCCTGACGATCATCGAAAAGGCTGAAAAGTTGGGTTTCGACATTAAGAATTCCGGGCTTAAAACAGGCCATTTCGGAGCGGAGCCATGGAGCGTCGAGATGCGCACCGACATCGAGTCAAGAGGAGGGATGCACGCGTACGAACACTACGGCCTAACAGAACTCATGGGGCCCGGCGTTTCTTTCACCTGCGAGTATTACAAGATTCATGTAAACGAAGACCATGTCCTTCCGGAAATAGTTGATCCGGGTACTCTGGAACCGGTGGACATGGGAGAGGAAGGCGAGTTGGTCTTCACTGCTCTTCAACGCCGCGCGATGCCTGTGATCCGCTATCGGACGCGTGACATCTGCACGCTGCGCCGCGAAAAATGCGAATGCGGACGTACATTGATCACGATGGACAAGATTCTCGGTCGCTCTGACGACATGATGATTATCAGCGGAGTAAATGTCTTCCCGTCCCAGGTGGAAGTGGTCCTAATGGAATTCGAAGAAGTGGAGCCCCAATACCAGATCCGGCTGAGAAAAAAAGGTTATATAGATCACATTCTGGTTGAAACAGAAGTAAAGGCGGCAACGTATGAAGCCGGCCAGGAGAAACTGGACGAACTCGCCAGGAAAATATCTTCAAGGATACAGCAGGTCATAGGGATCAATGTCCCGGTAAACATATTGCCTCATGACAGCATTGAGAGAAGTATAGGAAAAGCCAAGAGAATCATCGACGAAAGGTAAGCTTTTTCCTTAGTGACGTCGGGCGTAAGGGCCAATAAAACGAGTCGTTTCCCTCGTTCGTAAAGGCGGTCAGGGAGGATTTTGATCTAACTCATCGAAGGTCTCTCTAAATCCCCCTTTGGAAAGGGGGAACTTTGCCGAGGTCCCGGCCCCCTCTAACTCAACGGTCCGCAAACACTCTTGCCTTCCACGTGTCTTCCCTTGCCTTTTCGCTATCGCCCAGGATCTCATAGCATTGGGAACGCAGCACGTAAACCTCGCCACTATACGGGTTAGCCTTCGCTGCCTGTTCGAGGTCTGCAACTGCGTCTTTATAATTGTTTAATTCCATATATAACTTGGCTCTCCTCACACGCGCTTCAAAATGATTCGGGTCAATGTTCAGCGCTCGCGAATAAGCTTCCAGAGGTCGGTCTGTTTGCGAATCAGCCATGTGTATGTCCCCCATGGTCACGTAGGCAGGCACGTATGACGATTCCTTCTTCAGGGCTATACCTACGTTGTCCAGAGCTTCGACGCTGTTGCCTTTCCGCATGAGCGCTTCGGCCAAAAGCTGGTACGGGGCCGGATCATCGGGGAGCAGTCTTATGGCCTGGTGGAGATCTCCTATCGCTCGGTCTAGCTGTTTCTCGCTAAAATACAGACTCCCCCTGATCAACCAGGCTTCGGGGTTGTCGGGATCGAGCTTCAGTGCCCGATCAAGGTCGGCCAGGGCCCTATCTCCCCTCGCGATGAGCTTGAATATGTATGCCCGCTTGACCAGGAGCCATGGATCATCAGTCCTGATGTCCAGAGCTTTGTTCAGATCCCTGAGGGCGGCCAGATAATTACCGGTCCGGAGGTGCAGTACTGCCCTGTTTGTATAGGGCAATGGGTTGTCAGGGTCGAGCACTATCGAGCGGCGCAGCATCTCCAGCGCCTCTTCGAT
Organism: uncultured delta proteobacterium; assembly: GCA_963828085.1. Taxonomy (GTDB): domain Bacteria; phylum Desulfobacterota; class Desulfomonilia; order Desulfomonilales; family Desulfomonilaceae; genus CAWBBA01. The sequence goes on along the minus strand of CAWHDO010000033.1, from coordinate 128,117 downwards.
ACCTGCCCAACATCATAAGGATAGTTCCCTGGTTCAAGAAGAGTATGGAATCTTCCGGATCCGCCGTCGCTGCCCTCTTGTAATCTTTCAAGGCCTGTTCAAGATCATTGAGGGCCCGGTACGCATCGGCCCGATACCAGTATATCTCCTTCATATCAGGGTCAAGTTCGAGGGCCTTGTTAAAATCCGACACTGCTTTGCGGGGTTGAGAGGCTTTGAGCCGAGCGAAACCTCGCCTGAACAGAGCCTGAGCATTCTTTGGCTGGATCTTGAGCAGCTTGTCAAACTCGTCAATTGCGCCAACGTAATTCTTCTCTTCGACGAGAATTGCCGCTCTCCCAAAATAACCTGCTTCTTCATTGGGATCGAGGGCCAAGCTCTTATCGAAATACAGCCGAGCTTCTTTATAATTTTCCTGTTCGAAATAAACCATGCCAATGGCCGCAATGATTGGCCCCGGACGCGCTGCCAGCTTCGCAGCCTGCTGCAGGTCCGCCAGGGCGTGGTCGTAATCCTTTAAGCGTGCCAGCAGGCGTCCTCTGGCCTCCCAGGCATCCGCTACGGTCGAGTTCAATTCCAGAGCTAGTTTGTAGTCCCGAAGCGCCAGATCCTGTTCGTCGTTCCTCTCCAGGGCTCGTCCCCTCATGATCAGCGCTGAAGCATCCCTTGGATTCTTTTCTATCACCCCGTTGAGAATCTCGATTGCCTTGGCAGACTCTCCGTCATCTATCAGTCGGCGCGCCTGATCCACGATGGATGTGGGCGATCGCCCGCACCCTGCTATAACGATTGCGAGGACAAGTACAAGGATAGTGGTGGCTCTCTGAGGCGCTCCTTTTCGAAGCAGGCGCCGGCAGGGAGTCAAAAAGAGAATCTCGTGGGGTGGTATAGCGTTCATGAGATCGGCGATACACTCATCGGTCAAGACTGTAGGATCGGATACCGATTTTGTCAATGACATGCCCCGCGCAACGTTGGCCGGCTGCCTCCAACAGCTTCATGATCATGATTTTTCAACGGTTCTTTTTTCTTGATTCCCGAAGACTTATATGCATTAATAGTAACTACATTTCGGTTTATTATGCTGAATAATTAAACCTAAATGTAAAGAACGGTGGTTCCACGAGGAGTCGGGCGTGACAATACCCTGGGACGGCTTGCCTCATTTACAGAACTTTTTCCAACTGGATTTTCTATTCAGCGGCCTGCAGGTCTCTTCGACGGAGATCTTTTTGGCGCGCCTCTGTGTTCTTCTGATTTTTGGGGCAGGCCTCATCTGGGTTGGCTTCAAGATACTTATGAAAGTGCTGGATTGCGTCCAGACGTTCTTGGGCAGTCTCGGGGCTCTGCCAAAGTCTTTCTTCCTGCTTCTGCTCTTGGCAATCCCGTTGTCATCGGATAGCTTGGGCGCGAAGTGGATCAGCTACATCTTGCTTGTGGCCGGTCTGTTAGGACTGGCGGGGACCGCGGTCCTTGTCCTGGTGCTCTGGAAGTACGGCGTGGATCAAGCACTCCGACTTATCAACGGCTTCAGGTCCCGCTCGGAAGCTTCTGTCCCCGATTCCAAAACTTGTTCTCTCCCTCCGGAAAACATCATCACACCCCTCATGAACGCGCCGGGTGTCCGGTCTGCATCTTAAAATTCTTCCACGAAAACGAAACAGTGCCTCGCAGCAACTACTCGGGGTTGATCTGTATCAAGTATCGCATCTCCAGCTCTTTCTCCCCAGGATGGTCAGTTTCCAGCAAGACCTTCCCCATCCAGTAGTATCGATTGGGTTCGTTTTTGGGTTTTAGTACGACAGTGAACGGCGATGTAGAATGAGGCTCCACTACTATGCGTTCAGGGTCCAATACGGCCTGGAGCGAGCCGGCCGGGGCCTTCGCCCCCTTTATCGTTACCGCTTTATCCGAGGAGTTAGTAACCTTCGCGGGAAAGGAAAGCGTTTCAACGGGCTTCGGCAGCTTTCGAGCAACGCTTGGAGGATCAACACTCAGTTGTCTTATCACGTCAGCAGTGACTGCCAGAGCGATCATGGGCCTTTTGGGGTCGTTCGAGTTGACATAGACCTTCTTCAGCTTTTTGCCTGCTTTCATGCCTTTAGTATCAAACGAGGTCAGGATATGAGTCTTTCCACCAGGCGGCACTTCCGAAGCGCCTTTTACTGCTTGAGTGCAACCACAAGTCGACTCGAGTTTCTCTATGGTCAGGGTTTGGTCCCCTGTATTGGTCACGGTGAATTCATGGCTTACTTTGTCGCCGTACATGACTGGCCCATAATCGTGGCTCTCGTTGTCGAAGCTTATAACAGGGCCGGTTCCTGCCCAAATCAATAGGGGCACGGCTAAGAGGATGGCCAAAATCGCAACTGTTGCTGTCCGCATAATGGTTCTTCTCCTTCTCAATGCCGATGCTCGATGCTATCATAAGTCAAACGAGCCTTGAATAAGTTTTCTCGGTGGTATCGGCGTCCAGACCAGTCTGTTTTTGTAGCCTCGTGGGGGGCGCTACGTCGCACAGCGCGCCTTCGCCCCATTATAGTCACGGTCCAGGGCGAAGCAAAACTTTGGGGCGCTGAAGTGCCTGATGCATGGTTCGAGAACTTTCACAATGGCGTCCTACTAACGCCTGGAGCCACCGCGGACCGGAGGACAAATCATGCCAATGTCATCTGCTCCTGACCGAGCATGCGCTATTTGCGGCAAAAACCCGGCGACCCTGCCTGAGGACAAGCCGGCAGTTTGCGGCCCATGTTCCGAAAAATCGGAAATTCTGTTCGATGAGGAGATGCGGAGAATTGAACTCATCCGGACTATCCGGGGCCAAGATGTGGAGCTTTACGACATCAAGCATCCTGATGCCTCAACCGACAAAAAACATTGCGGCCAAGTCATTCTGATAAAAGCGGGTCAAGGGTTCGAGGTGAAGATATGTTTGCGCTCCAACGCGCTCGATTGGATGAAGTCTCTCTCGGACGAGAATTCGGAATTTAATTCGCAAGATACTCGTCTCGACGCGCTGATCGGTAACGTATCGCTGCTCATTGAATCCTGGGGGGGGAGGACGACACTATATGGACATCTTTGAATTCACCAGGGTAGTCTCCACTGAAGGCGAGATTTGACACCAATGTGCTATAGTATCTGAGATATAACGCAGTCAAGAGAGGCTCCACGTGTTCGGAATATCAATGTGGGAAGTAGTGCTTATTCTCGTCATCGCTCTGATCTTTCTGGGACCGCGACAACTGGCAGAGACAGCCAAAGTTGCGGGAAAGATGTACAGAGAACTCCAGAAGATGATGTGGGATATTCGCAGTAGCGTTGATTTGGACTCTCTCACTTCTACGGGGAGCCATCACTACGAAACTCCAAGCAAGAGCGATGAGACGGCGCAACGAATGGTAGCCCAGGGTGACCTTGTGCCGCCGCCCGGAGAGAAAACCGGACCTGACTTCTACGCCGAACTGTTGGAAAAAGCGAGCGAAGAAGAGAAGAAAGCGGAGTCACTCGACTCGGCTGACGCGGAGCAGAAAATAGAGGAAAAAATCGACAAGGAGAAAGAGCCAAGAGAAAGTTCCCCGCGTAATGGAAAACCAGGAGCGTAATACACGGGCTGGACCCCGGATCAAAGCCCGCCCCGGACTTTTATCCAGGGTCCGGGATGACGGTCTCATTGCTGCAAATCTTTAAAAATGTTGAGTACCTCCAGATACAAAGAACACACATGTCGAACATTCTACTACTTTTGAGCCCCCGCTGGAGAAAACTGCGCAATCGCCTTAGAGCTTCCGGACACGACAGGCTCCGATACCTTTTCGTCACCGGACTGGTCGCGATTCTGTGGGCGGTGATATACGTCGTCTTTGTAAAGGCATTGATGTACTTCACTGCCGAAGAGATGTTCGGAACTATTGCCGCGACCAAACTCCTCTCGATGATCCTGGCGACATTCACGTTCGTGGTCACAATCAGCAACATGATTACGACCTTCTCCACCTTTTTCCTTTCTGAAGATCTTGAACTCATTATGGCTGCGCCTGTTCCGAGTTCTTCGCTATATACGGCGCGATTCATCGAAACGTTAGCGGACTCTTCATGGATGGTGCTCGTCTTTGGCCTGCCGATCTTCCTGGCTTACGGCAGGGTCTTCGACGCACCATGGTCCTTTTACGCTCTCAGCCTTGCGGGATTCCTCTGCCTCCTTGTCATGACCACCGCGGCGGCAGTCTTCATCATGCAGACCCTGGTGAGGACCTTTCCGGTCAGACGGCTCAGGGATCTGTTCGTATTGATGGGCGTCTTGATATTTGTAGGGATTTATCTACTGTTCAGGATGATGCGCCCCGAAGACTTTTTGAATCCCGCGGGATTCGCATCCGTCATGGATTACCTTTCCATCATGTCGGAATCTTCATCTCCTCTCTTGCCGACAACCTGGATAATGGAAACGCTTCGGCCATACATCACGGGGCAGGGATTCGATCAAATCCCTTTCTTTTTCGCCCTTCTTCTTTCAGGGGCTGCCGGCGCGTTCCGCTTGGCCGGACATAACCACGAGGTGGTTCATTTTTCCGGGTACTCCAAGGCTGTGGAATCGAAAGGCGCTAGACTCAGTCAAAGTAGAGTTATCAATGTCTTCGGGCGAGTCCTCAGCCGACTTCTTGATAGGGTTACGGTGCGGTTGGTGCTGAAAGAGACACTTTTGATGGCACGCGACTGGGGCCGACTGAGCCAACTTCTTCTTCTGCTCGCGTTAATAGTGGTTTACTTGTATAATTTCAGCGTGTTGCCTTCGCTGGATTCACCTGAAGCGGCCATGTTCCTAAAGAATACCATCGCGTTCCTCAATATTGGGCTCGCAGGTTTTGTGCTTTCCTCATTGGGCGTCAGATTCCTTTTTCCAGCCATTTCTGCCGAGGGGAGGGCGTTTTGGATTATCAAAGGATCGCCGATAGGGCTCCGCAAGATACTGTGGGTGAAATTCTTTTTCTACCTGGTGCCTATGCTGACTCTGGGCCTATTTCTGGTGATAATGACTAATCGATTGCTCGGATTGGGGCTCGTTATTTCGATGGTTTCCACAGTGACTATGGCGTTTCTTACCGTGGGTATAACCTCACTCTCTATCGGCATGGGAGTTACTTACGCGGATTTCAAGGAAGTGGATCCCAATAGAGCTTTCACGGGCTTCGGGGGTCTTCTAACGATGATCTATGCGGCCCTCGCGGTGGCGGCAGTGATTCTGCTTGAAGCCTTTCCCGTGTATCGGATCGTTTCAGCCGGATATTTTCAGCTAAGCCTGAAGACTTACGATTATTTCCTGATAGTCGGCTGTTTTCTGGGGGCGCTGGCGGTTGCCCTGTTCGTCATCATTCAGCCCCTGACGTACAGGTCTGGCCCGCATTACGGAACTGGAAATCTAAGACTTCTTCGGGCAACAAATGAGTAATAGACAAGACGTATCCATTCCCTGCGGAACCATCACACTCGAGGGGGTCCTCGAGATCCCTGACGCGGCTGAAAATCCGGTCGCGGCTGCTGTACTCTGCCATCCGCACCCGATGTACGGCGGAAATATGCACAACAATGTGGTAAGGGCACTGAAAAAGGGTCTGAATCAGCGGGGCGTGATATGTCTGAGATTCAACTTCAGGGGCACTGGGCAAAGTTGGGGCACTCACGACAACGGCGTCGGTGAGATCGATGATGTGCTGGCAGCAGTCGATTTCGTCCAAACCCAGGATCGGGTGGATTCCAAAAGAATCATCGTGGCGGGCTATTCGTTCGGTTGTTGGGTTGGGTTGAGGGCCGCGGCCCGCGATCCACGAGCAAAAAGGCTGATCGGGATTTCTCCACCTGTAGATTCCTACGATTTCAGCTTTCTCGAGACTGAAACGCGTCCCAAGCTCCTCATTGCGGGGGATAGAGATTTTGTCTGCTCACTGGATCGCTTTGAGGAGCTTTTGGATCGAATCCCGGAACCCAAGAGAGGGGTCATTCTGCCTGGAGTAGACCATTTCCATGTGGGCGGCGAGGATGCCCTGATTCGTGAGACGGATACGTTTTTGGATGCATTTCCCTTTGAATCGGGTTTCAAGCCGGCCGTTCAACCCTGAACGAAACTTGCGCCCGGACCCGCCACACATCGATCTGATCGTTGATCATTCTGACATCCTGCTCCACCACACCGATGCGGGTGATTCCACGCAATGTCTTCTGCGCTTCTGCGATGATCTGTGTCATGGCATCCTCCCATCCCACCGCTGATTCGCCGACCAACTCGATAATCTTGATCACGGACATGCTGAATCTCCTGATTAAACCTCACTGATTCAAATGCAATGATGCCTTCGTCGTTGACATCTGTTAGAGATTAGTTTACAATTCGCCTAAATATAGCGGGATGCTCTCCTTTAACTTCATACAACAGGTAGGACGTGACGATATGGCCGAGCAAGCGACAGAAAAAAAGGAAATTTCAATTAATCCGAAACTGCACTTGCTCTCCAAGGAACTGGAAGACGCCACTAACGAGTTCCTTTTCAAGATGTCGGAACTTGAGAAGCTCCTTCCGCTCATTGACGAATAGGCAGATCACACGCCAGCCTTGAATACCTCCATCTCCCGCTCAATCTTTAAGAGCTGAGAATATTCGTCCTGAATTGCACTCATACCAACTCGCGTTCAAACAGCGAGAATCCGTTGGCAGCAAAACCGGCACTGACCTGGTGCCCGGGATGGTGCCCAGATCCGTGCTGAATTCAGCTGATTGTTCAACGTTTGATCGCGAACTGGTATCATTCGTATCGTGCCGATTCCGCTTTCCGTTCTATAGGGATGCTCACTGGCCAGTGGCTCCGACCCATTCCCGGTTCACCATTCAATGGTAGGACCCGCCTCATCCTGACAGGCGCAGCAAATGGCCCCATTCTGGGCGAGGAATTCATGAAGAGAGGCGCACGCGGAATCGAGGGCTAGTTCTGCAGTGTTGTTTGTCTGGGACATGTGAGCAAGGATCACCGTTTGCAGCTCATCGGTGACAATGCGCTGCAGTAGCTCAGCGCTTTCAGGGTTCGACAGGTGCCCTAGGCGACCCCGGACCCGTTGCTTCAACTCCCAGGGATAAGGGCCGTCTCTCAACATTACGGGGTCGTGATTGCTCTCCAGGACAACTACTTGCAACCCGGTCAGCAGGTTTGCGACCAGGCCGGTGGGTGTTCCCAGGTCTGTCGCTATGCCTACGCCGGCCGTGCCCACGGAAATTCGAAATCCTACGGGATCTGCGCAGTCGTGCGGCACAGAGAAGGGATGAACGCGAAATCCGGCAATGACAAACACCCGGCCTGTTTCAAAGATCTTTAATTCGTGGATTTTGCCTACTTGGCCGTCTACGACTTCCCATGTGCCTCGATTCATCCACACGGGAAGCTTGAACTTCCTCGAAAGCACCCCTACGCCTTTAATGTGGTCGGAGTGGCCGTGCGATACAAGTATTCCATCGAGTGACGCGGGATCGAACCCCCCCTTGCCCAGCCTCTCCACAATCTGCTTGCCGGAAAGACCTGCATCTACCAGCAGGGCCGACCCGTTGCCTTGAACTAAGAACGAGTTTCCGGAACTGCCGCTGGCCAGAGGGGTGATCTGCATCAATTTGTTCCCTTTACCCTCGCGTTGGAGTGACATCGGCACGGGAACTTAACTCTGTGTAGCACCGGTGTCAAGGTCTTTGTCGAGCCGCCGAATTATTGCCCGTAACCGAGAAGTTTGCCCATTACCAGTGCAACGAACACCAGACACACCAGCCACGCCTGGATCACTGGGCCAAATTTGGCCGGCGCATCAGTGAGCAGTTCGTGAACCGGTGACGAGATCTTCTCCGTGGGTACTGCTGCCACCAGCGAAGAGACGAGGTCCGGAAACGGTCGAATCGTGTTGGTGATTATTACCGGCCCGCCTTCCTCCCGCTGAAGAATGAGGAACAACTTGCTGCCAGACCGAACTGCATCCAACGATTGAACGTCAGACCACTCCAGGCTCACTGATCGGAGAAATTTCGAGATGGTGATGCCGGCCGTGCCGACAACTATTTTTCTTGCTAAGATCTCGGCCCCCAGATAAAAGAACGGCGAAAGCAGCAAAAGCAGAAGGAGCCCTTTTTGGGTTGCTCCCTCCAGGACCAAGAGAAAGATACCGAATCCCATTGCCAACGCCACCGGGGGGATCATTCGGGGGTCTACCCGATAAATCTTGTTATCCATTTTTTGTTCCTTCCGGCGGACATCTTCACTTGTGACACCCGATGGCGTATGATAGCATTCAATACTTTCGGAATGGAGGCTTTTTTGGAAACCTCTGCAACATCCAGAGGGGAGGATTGCCCATGACGGTAAACAAAACTATTAAATCAACGCTTCTCGTATTGACTATCATTGCTGCGGCTCTCTTGCCGGCCCAGACTATTCTGGGCGAGAGCAATGCCAAGTCCCCGGATTATAAAGAGCTGAGGCTCTTCCGCGAGGTCATGGGAATCGTTCAGAAACACTATGTCAAAGACGTGCCGGATAAGGAACTCGTCCAGGGAGCCATTAATGGGATGCTTCAGTCTCTGGACCCGCATTCTCAGGTACTTAAACGAAGAGATGTTTAAGGAACTCCAAGTTGAAACCAAAGGAGAATTCGGCGGGCTGGGGATCGAAATTACTCTTGAAAGCGGGATACTGACGATTGTGTCGCCCATCGAAGACACTCCCGCATATAAAGCTGGACTGAAACCCGGGGATAAGATCCTAAAGATCGACGGTGAGACAACCAAGAATATCACGCTGCTCAAAGCGGTAAAGCAGATGAGGGGGCGTCCTGGAAGCAAGGTCATTCTGACGATCATGCGGGAAGGTTTCAAGGAGTTCAAGGATTACACACTTGAAAGGGCCGTCATCCATGTGCGTTCCGTGAAGACTCAAATGCTCGAGAAAGGCTATCCCTATGTGAGGATAGCGAGCTTCCAGGAGAGCACGGACACCGATCTTTCCAACGCCATTAAAGAGATGGGCGAAGACGAGAACATCAAGGGGATGGTGCTGGATTTGCGCAACAATCCCGGCGGTCTCCTTGATCAGGCATGGAAGGTTGCGAATCTATTCCTGGAAAAGGGAGCGTTGATCGTTTACACCGATGGTCGGGCCAAGGATCAACAAATGGAATTCAAGGCCACCAGAACCGGGAAACATTACAAGTATCGGATCGCAGTGTTGATAAATGAAGGGAGCGCCAGCGCCTCGGAGATTGTAGCCGGAGCGTTGCAAGATCACGACCGCGCCGTCATTTTCGGGACTAAATCCTTTGGCAAGGCTTCGGTTCAGACCATTATACCCCTGGACAGCAAGTCCGGATTGAGACTAACGACCGCGTACTACTACACTCCCAAGGGGCGCCACATTCAGAAGACCGGCATTGTCCCTGATGTGGATATGAAAGAGGAAGTGAAAAAACAGCAGGAACAGGAAGCTGAAGAAGAGGCAAAACCTGACAACAAAAAGAAACCAAAGCAGAGCCGATTTATGCGTGAAACGGCTGATCCCAAAACCGATCCCGTCCTCAAGAAGGCCTTGGACTGGTTGAAATCGGATGTTACCGTAAAACAGTATAAACTGGACAACGCCAGCAAGCCGATGCCGGATACTGCCTGGTTCTCAAAGTAGTCGACAACGGTTTCAGCCGGACCCGACTTGGAATATTCCTTTATCAACCCTTGAGATCCAGGGGGAACCCTTCACGAAGAAGGGTTCCCCCCGCTATGATGTTTGAAACATGTCGAGAGTGATTCCAGTACCGACTGAGATTTTCATGATTCGACTGGTTCTTGGTAATCGATAGAGGGCAACATGACCGAGTACAAGATCTCTTCTCCCAATGCAGAGTTGCTCGGCGGCATGATTTATTCTCTTTGGACTGCTTTTCCACAGGGCTTCCAGGAAGTGCTAAAGAAAGTTCTCGCCAAACATGGCCTGGACGATGTGGTTCCTGAAAACTGGTATCCTGTACAACCCGTCTTAGATGCGTTGAAAGAAATCGAAGAGAGCTTCGGGCATTATCTGCTCCGGGAGGTGGGCGAGCAAGCGGCTGAACGCGCTCCTATACCGCCTGAAATAAACTCTCTCAACGTGTGTCTATTTTCCCTCAATCCCACCCTGCACAAATTCCATCGAGGCGGCAATATAGGCGGTTACGAGGTCAAGGAGGAAAAAACGAGTCAAGGACTGACCCGCTATCAGGTTATTGCTTCCACGCCGTATCCGTGTTCTCTGACCAACGGCTATTTGGACGGATTCGCTCGACGGTTCGGCGCCGCGGATTGGAAAGAAGTGCTGGTGAGACATGACGAAGAGAGCCCTTGCCGGAGAAAAGGCGCTGAAACTTGCACCTATGTCATCACCTGCTGGTGATGACATTTCGCTGGCAGAAGTACAGAAAGCGTAACCACTTAGCCTCGCGCCCTAAAGTCGAGATTCAGACCTAACAAAAAAAACCACTCTTGACTGTTCCACCGATTTCGGCATTACGGATTCTTCAGAGTCCTCTTCCACGGCTTTGAATTCCGCCGCATCAGCGTGTGACCACCATCCGGTAATCCATAGTCATCAATTACGGTGCCGACTGATCATCCCATAGTTCCGGCAGATTATACAGGTACTGCTGTAATGCCTCCTGTCTGGCGGCCCCGGTTGAGTGCACCACTGCCTGCCATCTTTTCTGTTGTCGTTGTTCTTCCGCCAACCTGTGCTGAAGGGAATTCCAATTTTGATCTCTGGCCATCGCAAATGGGATTGAAATTGCGGAAACCATTAACACACATGCCAACGTATATATAAGTTTTTTCATCGCATTGCACCTATCGCTAGCGCCGCTGCAAATATCGGAAAGACCGTGGGCCATACCGGCTTGCGAGACCGTAAAATACCTCGTCACGGCGATCACGCAACTTATGCCCCATCTCCTCTTATTTACGATTGGTCTGCATGTTTTCAAAGTCAAGAGATGGGCTCTGACATTATCTCTGTGGTTGCTCCTGGTGTCACGAAATGCCCATGATCCGGTGTTTCGGTGCGCCAGGTCTGTACAGCCACTACGGACTTTCGCCAGGTACGAGTGAACAACGGGGTTGCGGTAGAATGTGATCGCCTGGGACAAGGGCAGGCCCCCGACCACAGCGAGGCCCGACGGCTCCCTGAGGAAGGTGTGTTACCAATGCGCGATCAAAGAGCTTATATCATAGCAACGGCCGGTAGGGACGCCGGCCCTGCCATACTATGGTAGCGGCGGGCCTCCGTGCCCGCCATATTTGCTCGCATGAAAGCGAATAGGTATAATGCCCTCCCAATGACAGTTTTGTGGCACCGGCACAATTCCGGACTTCCGAATCTTGTCATCAAAGGGTCATCACTCTTGAGAATCGACATGAGTTGGGTTGCCACGGATCTTGCTGTCGGGAACCAGGCTGTAGAGCAGGCAAACTACTGCCAAAGCGACTGCTCCCAGGTACCAGATAGGCCGGAAGCCAGCCGGCCCGGCTAGTGCCGTTGGGTCATCTCCAACCCACAGGCCCAATACGTGCGTGATAATGCCGGCTCCGAGCACAGTGAACAGGTTCACGGCAGTTATGGCCTGAGCTATCATGGATGGAGGAAGCAGCTCTTTATGTGGGTGTACATAATCTGGCCGGGCGCGGCAACGAACCCCAGACAGAAGAAGATGAACATTATATACCGAAGCGGGGTGGAAGGCGTCAGCCAAAGGGCCAAAATTGTGAGGCAAAGGAAAGCGACCAAGCTTCCTAGTATGATCTGTTTGCGTGAACGCAGTACGCTGTCACTTATGGAGCCGCTAAGAGGGAGCCCCAACATGTAACCCACCGCCGTGGACAGCAGCACATTACTGGAGTCGATCTCGCCCAGGCCCAGCCCGTAAACTAAAAAAGGGGCTGCCCAGAGCCCTTGCAGGGCCGCAAGGTAGCCGTAACGAACAAAGCTGCTCAAACTTATCGCCCAATAACTGTAAGTTCTCAACAGGTGTGCCAAGCCGCCGGTCGGGGACCGCGATTTCCAGGAGATCGCTGCGGATGCTGAAGGGTGGTTTCTCATTATGATGACAAGCGCACCGACTATTACCGCATTCAGAGCCGCGAATACGAGGAAACTCCATCGCCACCCCATACACAAAGTCATAAGGGCCAACGGGGTCGCAGCCAATAGGTTCCCCAGCGCCCCAATCGCTACGGCCGCGCCGCTGAGGAAAGCAAAACGGTTCACAGGAAACCAGACAGCCAGCAGAGCGAGCAGGACCATCAGATTTCCGCTCATGCCTATGCCCAGGAGAATTCTGCCGATCAGCAAGTGAAGGAAGGTCTGCCCCGTGGCGAAGATTACCGTGCCCGAGATAGCCGCGCTCGCGAGAAAAGCCATGGTGATTCGTGAGCCCACACGGTCCAGAGCCATCCCGATGGGTATCTGGCTGACGGCGAACGCATAAAAAAACATGGCGGAAAGATCGCTCAATTGGCCGCTGGTAAGTCCAAGGTCGCTGACAAGCGCAGGGCTGATGACAGCGGTCGACACACGATAAAACATGGAAAGCATGAAATTCAGACTGCCGATAACAAAGATCGCCCAGCGTCTCCTGCTGCCGCGTGCAGGATCGACAAAGAATTCTGTCTGGCGGGGCCTGGCGCTTAAAATGGTGGAAGTTCCGGATACCGGCATCAATTGATTATATTGGAAACAAGACGGATTCGTCCACGCTTAACCGATGAACCCTGCCTAGCACACAATCTTTCCGCAGGACCAGTCTTGTCTTCCAATGCGAAACTGAACTACTTACGACTGGCTTCCTTCTAGTGATTACCGCTGATTTCACTTGTCAGGGCTTGTCGATTCCATATCTTTCGATGAATCATGCTCTCTTGGCGCAGATCGCATGGAGTATTGCCACACACGGGGCATTCCGGATCAAGACAGGGATCCAGATGAATGAGGAGGTCGGACGCGCCGCCGAAGTGCCTGCTGAAGACCCCCTCCAGTTCTTTGACCTGACGATGGCCCTGTTCCAAGGGAAGATCTCTCGGGAGAATCAAGTGGAAGTCAACATGGACCAGCCTTCCGGATCTCCAGGCCCTCAACCGGTGCACATCAATCCATAAATCCTTCCTGTGGCGGGCGAGAAGATTGCAAATCTCATCCAACAGTTCAGGATCGGATGCGTGCATGAGTCCGCCGAAGGCCTGCCGAACAAGGCCGACGCCCCAAAACACTATATTGATCCCTGCGATGCAGGCAATTATTCCATCGAACCGGAACCAGCCGGTGAAATACACAACCGCCAATCCTACCAAGACTGCGCCGGAGGTAAAGACATCCGTCAGCAAATGTTTTCCGTCCGCTTCAAGGACAAGTGACTTCGTGCGCCGACCGACTCGGAGTAACGCGGAATCCGAGCACAAGATTGCCAAGACCGGCCGCCAAAAGGAAGAAAAGCCCTCTTTCCAGATTGGGAAGCGATTGAGGACTCCAGGTCTGCTTAATTCCTTCAACGAAGATCCCACCCGCGGCAATGAGTATCAGCGCCCCTTCGAATCCTGCCGAAAAAAATTCGATCTTGCCGTGCCCGTACGGATGGCTTTCATCCGCGGGTTTGGCCGAAATCCAAATGCTTACCAGTCCAAAACCGCTGGCAACCACATTTATTATAGATTCCAGGGCATCCGATAGGATCGCCGAGGATCCGGTAATCCAGAAGCCGTAAAATTTCAAACCCATTAGGCCCACGCCCACAAGAAAAGCGGCTGACATAACTCTAACATTAGCCCTGAATTCTTCTTGTTGAGACGGGCTCATGGCCTCTTCAAATTTGTCACCATCCTTGTTGCAAGCTGTGAAAGAATGTTTTCCAGCATGGCTCCTCCCTGTCCACACAATGGGCGCATAACAGAATTATTAACGTATATTAATCATGTTGCCGGGTCATACTGCCAAACCCGCAGCAACACTCCTATGACATGACAAATCATCGTAAAGGTCGGGTAAGCGGTTTGTCATGTCTTTTTTGCTTCGACGTATCGCTTGACGGACAGCCCGTCTCAGAGCAATAGACGCGACGATTGCCGAAAAGTTCCGCCGGTGATTCTGAAAGTCCGCGTCGGCAGTGATAGGTGGACAATGACTGATGAATCATGATCAGGAGGTTCCGTTGACATAGCTGTTGCAAGTTGGTACATTCGCTCCGCAATAACGTGAGATCCATAAAGAGAGCGACTTATCTTCGACGAGGTTACAGCATTGCATTTGGTGCCTCTAGTGACCGTAATTGTCTTTCTGTCTCACCAAAGGAGCGGAAGACGTGGGATCGCCTAATGAACTGATTCCTCCCTCCACATGGTATCAAGAACCGGCGGACAATCGACCCCTTCAACTCAAATCTACTACCCACAATTAGGAGTCGGGCCAATGTTAGGCGCATCTGAACTAATCCTGATACTACTTGTTGTGGTCTTGCTCTTCGGTGCCAAGAGGATTCCCGAGATTATGAGCGGCCTCGGAAAAGGGATCAAGACCTTCAAGAAAGCTATGGAAGGCGAAGAAGATTCGCAGAATCTCCCGCCTCCCGCTGCCGGACCACCGCCTGCTCCCACCCCTTCCCAGCAAGGAAGCGAGAACCTGAGGCCCCGCCAAAGAGAAGATCGAACCGAAATAGTCTTACGCTGTTTCATTGCAAGGCCACAGGGAAAGGGTAAATGGTCGAGGACGAGAGAAAAAAGTTGCGTATTGCACTGCTGATGGATTCATTCAGTCAGCCGCGATGGGTTCACAAAATCATTGAAGACATCCACGGCTCTCAGTTTGCTGAAATTGTTCTGATCGTGATAAAGAATGCATCCAATAACCAGTCCCGGAGTCTTTTCCAAAGGGTATCACTAGGAGTGAATAAGCTGCTCTGGGCCTTATGCTCGAAGCTCGATAATCTAGCCCTGTCTCCTTACCCGGATCCCTTCGAGCCGATTCACATAGGCCAAGCGGCCGAAGATTGGCCTATGGTCACGGTCAAACCCTTCCTAAGGGGTCAAGAACATCACCTCAGTGAGAAAGACATATCGAAAATCGTCTCCTATGACATCCATGTGGCGCTGGATTTTGGGGACCGGAGAATGGCAGGGGCCGTACGCGTATCGCGAGACATGGCGTCTGGTCGGCCGGTACCTCTCGCAATGCAGTCCTTCGCGGAGGCCCGCCGGGGTTCTGGGAAGTCCTGGGAGGGGAACCTACAACAGAGTTTACATTGCGCGTTGCGACGGGTGAGGAGAGATGTGAAAGAATAGCCTATCGATCGTATACTTCCACCGACCTCTTTTCGGTCAAGGGGACCCGGAGCAAGTTATATTGGAAATCCGCGACCGGAGCAGTACGCAAGCTTCGTGATTTGTTTGAGCATGAGTCGGAGTCTTTAGATCACGAAAGCTCTTCCTCATGTGTTCAACCCTCCGATAGTCGATGTTATTCTGATCCAACGAATGCTCAGATGCTGGCATTCCTCATCAGAATCGGCAAGAGAAAAGCGGAAAGAAGGCTGCTTAATTCCACGCGCTTGGAATGTTGGTACCTGGCATACAAATTGGGAGATTTTGAATACCCTGCTCCAAAGTTTGAAGACCTCAACTACATGGAACCGCCTGGAGACCGATTTTGGGCTGATCCTTTCCCCGTTCGGATTGATGCAAAATACTACGTTTTCATGGAAGAGTTCCTGTACGAGGCAAAGAAAGCCCACATCTCCGTCATAGAAATGGACCTTGACGGCACCTGGAAGCAGCCTGTGAAAGTGCTTGAGAGGGATTATCACCTCTCCTATCCTTTTCTGTTTGAATGGCGCGGGCAACTGTACATGGTTCCGGAAACCAAGCGTAACTCCACGATAGAGCTTTATCGCTGTGTGGAATTTCCCCTGAAATGGGAATTTGACAGAGTCCTCATTGACAAGGTACAGGCCGTGGATGCCACCTTGCACGAAGATGACGGGATATGGTGGCTCTTCTGCAACATAGGAGGCCGGGAATTTTCGTCGAACGATGAATTACATTTATTTTGTGCGAAGACGCCTTTTGGTCCCTGGACGCCACACAGGCGGAACCCGGTCAAATCGGATGTGAGGTCTGCGAGACCTGCGGGCAGACTTTTTTACCGGGATGGGGGCCTGTACCGACCGTCGCAGGACTGTTCCGTCAGAATGGGCGGGGCAATAGTGCTGAATCGTATCACTAGATTAACTCCAGAGGAATTCAAAGAGGAAAGCGTGGCCCGGATCGACCCGACGTGGAGGAAAGGAATGATCGGCACACACACGATTAATGCCACCGGAGCTTTGACACTTCTCGACTGTTTCACTTACATGCGCAAACATCATTCATAGATTATAATAGAGATGTTCTCCGTAACTGATACCCTCTTAACAGTCGATTCTGGCGATACCGGATCAAACTCAATGCGATTCACGAGAGTGGATGGCGCAATCCTAGCGGCATTCGCCCTGTTTACGATCGGATGCTTTCTCGGCCGCTGGAAGGGCATGTACCCCTTTGTGTTTCTCGGAAGCGACGCGGGGATTGTGTCGAGCTTTGTAGCTGCGTACGAGCATCCCGACCTCTTCAAAATGGACCCTCTTCTGGGTGACTTCACCAATTTCCGGTATTACTTGGCGCTTCATCCCATTCTGATTTTCGCATTGAACAAACTAACCGGCGATTACGGCATGGCATACATTTGCCTGCTGCTTCTTACCGTTTTCCTCCAATGTTCCGGATTCTATCTTCTTGGAATAGTCCTTTTCCGCAATAGATATTGGGCGTTTTTGCTCAGCGTGATGGCCCTCTGCCCGATTTCTCTGCCAATAAGAGAGTTTTGGGGAATTTTTGACGATCCTCTGCCCAGGTCTCTTTTCCATGCCTGTCTACCGTACGTTTCTTGCGGCCGCGATCTATTGGAAAACCAAAAGACGTGTGTGGCCCTGGCTTATGGTAGGTGTCGGGCTTTTGTTTTACACGCATCCGGTAAGTGCGCCGCATTGGGCTTTAGCGATATGGCTGGGAATTTGGGCTTTTCTCCCGGAAACATGGACCTGGTACAAGAAAACCGCTTACATGTTCGTGTTGGGGCTTATCTTCGTGGCCTCGGTATTACCCTGGGCGTTGAACTTTCTGTTGGTTCATGATCGACCGGCTTCCGAAGGAGTGCAGTACCGTGAAGCCTTGGGAATCATAGGGGAACGCGTCGGCAAAGAATTGCTGGATGTGGGATTGGCTCTACAGATGTGGTGGCAGGAAGTATCATCATGGCCGTTATGGCTGTACTTTTCATGGGCTGTTGGCGGCTCTGCGGTGGTCGCCTTTGTCCGGCCGGAGAGAAGGAGGGACATCTTTCTCATCGCGATTTGGGCGCTGGGTATATTGTTTGTCGCCGTAGGGTTGACCTTTATTGAGCAGACGATTTGCAGGATCTATGACCTTAAACGTCTCCAGATGGATTCCATACGGGGAATCAAATATATAGTTCCGCTGATCTTAGTATTATGTCTTTGGCCTCTCTCGGAAATGTCCCGCAGAATGCCGTCGCGCTCTCTCAACCGGGCATTGGTAATGCTGATGGGAGCGTTCGTCGTCGGCGGTTGGGCTTGGGAAAATCCTCCAAGCTTATTCCTGGATGCGGCAAGGGCCTGGTCACAAGGCTCCCTGATGCCTGCGGTGTCGAGCACTGAAAGAGCCGGAATCGAGGCGATGAAAGCAGTGCGACGCATCACTCCCGCCGGGTCGAAAATCCTTCCCACAGTGCTGGATTTGGAAGTCAGATACAGCGCCTTGAGGCCGATTGCTTACGCATACAAGGATGGAGGAATATTTGCTGATACAAACCTTGGGGCCCTGGCTGAGTGGGACAGAGTCAGGGGAGAGATGGAAGCTATAAGAGCCATAAGGGACGATTCAACCAGGTTCAAGGGGCTGCTGGCCTTGACGCGGAGGCTAGGCGCGGACTATTTGCTCGTTGATTTCCCTGTCGACGCGGCGGCCGTATCGTCTTCGGATGCAGAGGTAGTATGGTCCAACGGGTTACTGGCGCTTGTACGGCCTGTGGTTAAGAAACAGCAGTGACAGCAACATGCCGATGCCGGAAGAGGTATCCTATTGTGAAGAACGATCTCAGCAAATCGGTTGCAGCCGGCCTCCGTGCCGACGAACCCCGCGAAACGCGCGATGCAGATAATCAACTATAGACCTCTGCATTGACCTCTGCACTTAAGCAAAATAGGGAATGGCGCTTCTGAGGGAAGCGGGATTGCCTTGAAATCGGTTGAACCGTCGCATCAGGGCTTCCTTGAGGTCCTGCAACCTCGGAAAGAACTTGTTGTGGGTGATGGCCCTCTTGGTTTTTCTCCAGAGATACTCGACGGCATTAAGTTTCGGAGAGTAAGCAGGCAGGAAATGGAGCTCAATGAGATCTTCCTTGCCTTTAATCCATTCCCAAACCTCTGGCGATTTGTGATATGGGGCGTTGTCCGTGATAAGGTGAATCTTGATTCCACGGTAGTACCCGAAGAAGTTGACTCAGAAACTCAATAAACGTCTCGGCGTTGAACACACGGACGAACCGGGAATGCCATTGGGGTTGTGCACCGATTCTGACGGCTCCCATAACTTTGACGCTTTTCCGAACAGGTGGAGTCAGCATCTGCACTCCAATGCCGACGAGTGCCCATGTCCTGATGACGGTGCCGGCCTGCTGAAATACAGCTTCGTCCTGATAGAGCACTACGCCCCGTTCCTTTTTCGCTTTTTTTTAATCGCTGGAAGTTCTTCCATTCGCCACGTCTGCTGGGCCTTCTTATCTGCTTTTGACAACGTTTTGCCTGGATACTGCACGGAGAACCGGAGCCCGTGAAGTATTTTCCCCATGTGGTCAGGATGGTATGAGACACCGAACAAGTCTCTTACCAGCTTGACGATAATCCGAGTGGTCCAGATACCGGTGTCCAGACCGGCTTCCAGAGGACCGGCTGCAATGATGCGTGACAGTTCCGCCTTTTGTTCGTCAGTCAGTCGAGATTTTGCGCCCTTGAACGGTCCTTTTGCGAGCCCCGGGATTCCCTTTGCTCGGTACCGGTGTATCCAATCCTGAAGGGTTCGCCGCCCAACTCCAACAACCTCTGCGACGTCGCTCTCCCGATTACCGCGACTGACGAGTAGCAGAGCTTGAATCCGCAGACACATGTCGAGGTCTCGATGAAATCGCGCATCCCGGTACGGAGCCAAATCCTCGCTCTCTCGTTGCGACAGTCTCAATCCAGGTCTCGCCATCGGTTCCCTCCCAATAAAGTCTTGAGAGGGTCAATATCAAATTGCCTGGCCAATGTCGCGTCCTTTCTCCCTCACTCCTTGAAAAATGTTGATACCTTTCGCGCGTGAGTCAATGCAGAGGACTATAGC
Organism: uncultured delta proteobacterium; assembly: GCA_963828085.1. Classification (GTDB taxonomy): domain Bacteria; phylum Desulfobacterota; class Desulfomonilia; order Desulfomonilales; family Desulfomonilaceae; genus CAWBBA01. The sequence goes on along the minus strand of CAWHDO010000033.1, from coordinate 108,598 downwards.
TCGGGCAGGCAGGGAAAGACTATTGCAAAACTCGAGACGAACTTCAAATCGTGCCACGATTGAGGCCAAGATGTATTCTCTTGCCTTCACCCCAGCGCTCTCCCGGAGGGAGAGGGAGCAAGTCTAAAGCCGTTTTGCACTTCCCTCGCCCTCTGGGAGAGGGACCGAGGGTGAGGGTCTTCGTGCTACGATCTCCGCCACTTCATGAGTTTTGAGACAGTCTCGGGACGCCAGCCCCTACTTATCTTTGGGAAAGCGACTTTAGCATGAGGTCAAAACTCTTGGCCAGCGTTGTAATGGGGCAGGCGACGGATTTATTTTCTCAAAAGTGGTGCTGCGATTATGTAGTCCCGGAGGGGCGATGTCCGCTTAAAGAATCGACGCGCACCGATGCTGAGCCTGATTAGATTCAGGGTGGAAGTCAGGCCGGCCTCCCATCTGTTTTCAGTAGTTGTACTCAAAGGCGGTTCCGTATCCGCCCATGGAATCACCCTTTCGGGGTTCGAACGGAGCGCATCGCCTCCTCTCCACGAGATTGCGCTGGTGCCTACACTGGCGTCGGAGGTAAGCTCGTCCATCCAGAGCAGATTTGTTCCTCGGCGTCTGAGCAGCAACAGGCTGTCATGAGGGGCAGGATAATCAAAGCTCATGCCTCGGCTGACGAACCCCTTGGGCAGAACAAAGGCATGCTGCAAGCCTTGCAACGGCCTGTCGCCGTCGGATCGGTATACTTACCAAGCGCCCAGACTGCGGTCACCGTAAAGCATTCTGATCAGTTCCCTTAAACCTGCCCATCCGCGTATTACCGCCGCTCGTTTGTAATACGATTCCAAATCAAAAAAAACAAAGTTGGTCTTCGGTTTTACCTCCGGGACTTGGCTGATAAGGCTTTTTAAGAGATCGTTCCTCCTCTGGGCCGCTCCTTTCCAGTCGGCGCTGAGGCCCGCATGAAAAAGAGCCATGAAGCCTATTGCTATCACTGCGGCAACTCCGGCGACCTGCTGAACTGTCTTGCTCCTCCAACCGGCCACCAGAATGGCGAGAAGCAACGCCACCCCAAAGGACGCAGATGAATAGAGTCGGCCAGCTTCGTTGAAATTGAACCAGGCCTTGCTTGAATCCTTAATTATCCCCCATTTGGCCAAAACGGTATGAATTAATGTCGGCGGAGCAGTCCCATAGCCTGCGAGCTGATAAGGGAGCATTCCGCAAAACAAAATCCCTATTCCGATAAGCGCCAAGTAGCATACTTCTCGCCGGTTTCCTCGATGGTCCACCTGCGCGAGGTTCTCTGCGCCTCCAGTGTCCCGGCTGAGAAAAAGTGTCACTCCGGCCGCCCACGAGGTGACAAGCAGGGCCACAAGCCAAACACCGGGCTGGCCATGAGGGATCGAGGCGAAAGGCGCTGCAAGGTAAAAAGGTAATAGTGCCAAATACCCTGCCACCAGGCTGGGAGGCGGAAGAATACCCACTTGGTCGATGGCTCCCCCGTTCAAAAGCAGGAAGCGTATCGCCAAAGCGGATACGAACGCAGCGGCAACGCCCGTGCAGATTCTCAGAATGAATCTCTTGTCGGATTGTTTAGTCCGGCGCTTATGAATCGGCCACACCAGGAGAGGGACAATGAATATCAGGAAACTTGCAGATTCATACGTGAGGAAAGACAGGAGATAGATAGATAACCGGTGGAATCAACCCGACCCACGATTGCGAGCGTGCCGCCCAGGCTTGGAATGCCAATACCGCGGCCCAGAATAGGAGCAGACTCAGCCTGGAATTGTCTGTGAACACGACGTACGTAAGTGACGCGATCATAGGAAGGAGAACGCAAATAACACAGACAGTGCCACCAGGAGGCGGCGCTCCGGAAACGCTTTTGAAAGGCACGCTCCCATGGGTACGCAAGATCCGGCCAGGAGTAGCAGGGAAAACAAATGAAAAGCCACGCTGTTGAGGCCGAAGATCTCGAACATACTGATCCAATAAATGCCTTCCACCGGGCGGAGAAATTCCTTGGCATAACTCAACACCGATCCGGGGAACTGATGCCAGTAGGGCCAACTGAGTACCACCAGTCGTCACCGTCAAACCCTATGTCCCCAGTCAAGGCAGTGAGGAGGATGGCGTATGTGAGAAGACCCGCAGCAAGGAGCAATAACAATCTGAAGTTTGACCTATTTGCCTCCCGAAATCCGGCTTTTTCCAATTTGCGCTCCCGCAACATAAAGAAAATCGATACATCATCTGACGCACAAAACTAATCAATAGCAGAGCTTTGGGCACAAGAAAAGAGATTATTTGTCCGGTCTGTAACCATCCGGTCTCACAGGGTGCATCTTGTCACAGCGAGCGTAGCAAAGGAATCTCGGTTTTCTCCGCGGTTCGCGAGACTGGAGATTGCTTTCCCCGGAACGCGGAATGTCACTTCTCGCAATGACAGCCGGGAGAGACGCCCCCACGTGAGTGAATAGTTACATAGGGGTACATTTTAGCCTTGACGAGGTATCGTGCTAGTGGTATCTGTTCTTTATGAAGAACCTGTTCGCTCCACAAACGTTTCACCTGCCCCGGCAGTCGCCCGTGCGTTTGCAATTCTTCGTCTCCTGAGTCAGACAAAAGAACCGCAAGGGGTGTCCGCCCTCGCGCGAGCCTTAAGTATCGGCAAGAGCACGTTCACGGGATTATGCAGGCCCTTCTCGCAGCAGGGGCGATAGAAGATGCTGGCAGGCGTCAGTTTCGTCTTGGGCCTTTGGTTGAGGAACTGGGCCGTAGTAGGAGGGGCAAACGTAAGCTCATCCGAGATCTGCAAGCCCCATCTCGCGGAATTCGTCGAGCAAATAGGCCAGACCGGCATGTTTGGGGTGCCTGACGGCGACCGTTTTCGGATCGTGACAGTAGTTGAGGGACGGGCTCCTTTCCGAGTGAAAGCTGTCCAGGGCAGATCTATTCCGCTATTGGCGGGCGCGGTGGGCAAGATTGCCCTAGCTTGGGAGGCTGTGTCCATGCCCGCAGTTCTCCCGCGCTTTACCGAAGACTCTGTGGGGGATGTGAGCGCTATGGGCGAGGAACTGGAGCGAGTCCGGGGAGAGGCGCTTGCTTTGGATCGGGGAGAGTACCTGCGAGGAGTGTATGCTGCTGCGTCGCCGATCTTGGATAGCGACCGTTTAGTGGGCATTCTCTTCTCTGCTGGTTTTCAAGATCAGTTGGGAGAGGAAGGTCTCATGTCACTGGGCCAGGCCGTGGCGCAAGCCGCCCGAGCCGTGTCGAGAGAATTGTTGGAATGGAAAGTTGAATTATGAAGGTGATCCGATTCACACTCAACGGCGACCCCATAGAACTAGGGGTGCGTCCCGAGGAGACCCTGATTCAGACACTACGGGAGCGCCTTGGGCTCACTGGGACGAAGCAGGGCTGCGATCTGGGAGATTGCGGCTCCTGTACAGTCCTGTTAGATGGAGAGCCGGTACCTCTCTTGTCTGATACTAGCGGCCGATGCCGAAGGCCATACAGTTGTCACCATCGAGGGTCTGGCAGAAGGGGAGGAACTCCATCCCGTCCAGAGGGCTTTCCACGAGGCAGGTGCGATTCAATGCGGCTTCTGCACCCCAGGAATGGTGCTCGCCGCCAAAGCGCTCCTGGACGGCAACCCCACCCCCACGGAGGCAGAAATCCGACACGCCCTGTCCGGTAACCTGTGCCGCTGCACGGGGTATGTGAAGATTATTCGCGCTGTGCAGCGGGCCGCCGACACCTGCTTGGCCTCGGGCGGGATGAGGAGTCATGAGCCGAGATCTCCAGTGGGTGGGCAAGGCGACGCTTCGCGTCGACGGGATTGCTAAGGTAACCGGTCAGGCCCTCTATACTGACGATCTGCGAGTTCCGGGCACACTAGTGGGAAAGATTCTTCGCTCTCCACACGCGCACGCCCGAATTGTGCGCATTGACACCTCCCGGGCGGAGGCCATGCCTGGCGTCAAGGCCGTGGTCACGGGTCGGGACGCTCCCGTACGATACGGCATCCTGGCGGTGGCTGAGGACGAGTTTCCTCTAGCCGTGGACAAGGTGCGCTTCGTAGGGGACGAAGTTGCTAAGTTGCCGCGATAGATGAAGCCACGGCCACCCGGGCCCTGTTCGCGATCGAGGTAGAATACGAGGTCCTGCCCGCCATCTTCGACCCTCACGAGGCCCTGACTCGAGAGGACGTGAAAATCCATGAGAAGACTCGGGAGGCCAACATCGAACGCAGGGTGAGCCTGACCTTCGGCGATGTGGAGGCTGGTTTTGCGGCCGCTGATTATGTGCGCGAGGACACTTTCTTCAAGGCCGCCGCCAGCCACGCTCCCATCGAGACTCACGTGGCCCTCGCTCATTACCGGGACGGTAAAGTCACTCTGTGGTCTTCTACCCAGGTACCCCACCTCCTGCACCGAACTCTCGCCAAGGTCCTGGGGATGCCTACGGAACAGATCCGGGTGGTAAAACCCGCTCTGGGCGGAGGGTTCGGGGGCAAAGGCGAGCCCTTTGCGCTGGAGTTCGCCGCCTGCCTCTTGTCTCGCAAAACCGGCCGCCCGGTCAAGATTGTTCACACCCGGGAGGAGGTGTTCCTGACCCACAGGGGGCGCCACCCGATGTATATGAAGTTTAGGACAGGCGTCCGGAGGGACGGCTCTATCACCGCACTCCATTTCGAAAGTCTTTTGGATGGGGGCGCCTATGGATCCTACGGCGTGGTGACTCTCTACTATTCGGGTCAACTGCTCACAGGGCCTTATGTCATTCCTGCGTACCGCTTCGACGGCGCACGTGTTTACACCAACAAGCCTCCTTGCGGCGCCCAGCGCGGCCACGGTGGGGTTCAGCCCCGGTACGTGTTCGAGGTCCATTTGGATCGGATCGCCACCGACCTCGGGATCGATCCCCTTTTGATTCGGCTCCAAAACGCAGTGGAACCCAACACGCGCACCGTGAACGAACTGAGAATCACTTCCTGCGGGTTCAAGGAGTGCTTGGAGCGTTCTTCCCGTGCACTCTCCTGGACCGAGCGGCGGGGCAAGCTTCCCCGAGGCCGTGGCATCGGGATCGCTGGAGGCTTCTACATCTCCGGTGCTGCGCTTCCCATCTATTACAACCCCATGCCGCATTCCAACGTACGCATCGAGGCGGACCGAGGCGGAAGGGTAACTGTCTTTTGCGGGGCTTCGGACATAGGTCAGGGGTCCGACACTATGCTTGCTCTGGTAGCCGCGGAAACCATAGGGATACCTCCGGAATCCGTGATAGTGGTCTCAGCAGACACCGACACCACACCGGTGGACCTGGGGTCGTACTCCAGCCGGGTAACCTTTATGGCGGGCAACGCATGCCAGGCAGCCGCCACAGAGGTGCGCAGCCGAGTGCTTGCCGCCGCGGCCGAGGCGCTAGACATCCCTATCGACCGACTAGACATTCGTGACAGAGAGGTGTTTGTGCCGGGGAGACCGGGAAAAACGCTGTCCTTTGCCGACGCCGTCGTGCTGGCCGAAGCCCGAGGCGGGCCAGTGACTGGCTCCGGCAGCTACACGCCACCCAATCTCGCTGGTTCATACAGAGGCGGTGGGGTAGGCCCCAGCCCAGCTTACTCTTTCGGTGCCCATGCTGCTGAGGTTAAGGTGGACGAGGAGACAGGCGAGGTCAAGGTTCTCAGACTGGCAGCCGCCCACGACTTAGGGCTGGCGCTGAACCCTCCCGCCGCGGAGGGACAGGTTGAAGGAGCTGCCGTGATGGGACTCGGCGAGGTACTGCTGGAAAACCACGCGTTTCTGGACACGGGCCAACATGCGAGCCCAAGCTTACTCGAATACAAGGTCCCCACAGCATTGGATATTCCCGAGGTTGAGGTGCTTCTTGTGGAGAGCGTCGATCCTGAAGGACCCTACGGCGCCAAGGAGGTCGGCGAAGGCAGTCTCCACCCCTCGATTCCTGCCGTGGTCAACGCTGTGTATGACGCAGTGGGGGTGTGGCTCCACGAGGCGCCTATTACTCCGGAAGCTGTCCTCAAGGCCCTACGAAAGAAGACGAACCCATGATGGGTCTACCACCGTTCCAGCTTGTGAAGCCGGAGTCGTTAACCGAAGCTCTTCGCTCCCTGGCGGAGAATCCGGGGGCGCTTCCCGTCGCGGGAGGTACCGATCTGTTGGTGTCGATGAAGCAGGGCTTGTTTCATCCGACACACCTCGTGGATCTCAAGGGAGTGTCCGAGCCTGAAACGAATCGAGATCACGGAACACGGCGTTTCGCTCGGGGCGTGCCTGCGCCTGTCTGAGTCTGAGGGACCATACGGAGCTTCGTCGACGCTATCCAGCGCTAAGTGAGGCCGCAGGGCTCGTAGCAAGCCCCCCTTTGCAGAATCGAGGCACACTGGGGGGCAACGTCTGCCTGGATACCCGGTGCTGGTACTACAATCAGAGCGCCTTCTGGAGACGGAGTCGGGGTTACTGTCTGAAGAGAGATGGAAACATTTGTCAGGCTGCCGCTGGATCGAAACGGTGTTACGCAACATTGTCATCCGACACCGTGCCAGCCCTGATTGCTCTGGGTGCCCGCGTAACATTGGCTCGCTGGCACGAAGAGGCTTTGACGGAGCGCGAATTCTCTCTGGAGGATTTCTTGGTGGAGGATGGAATTAGGCGAAACGTCCTGTGCCCTGGTGAGGTGGTCGTGGGCCTGCATTTGCCGCCGGCAGACGACCTTCGCTCCGGTTACCGTAAGTATCGACAGCGGGCGTCCATCGACTACCCCCTGGTTTCACTGGCTGTGGCATTGCGCATCGTGGAAGGGAGACTTCAAGATGTGCCGCGTTGTGGTCGGGGCCCTGGCCTCGGCCCCGATTCTGGCTGTAGAGACCATGGTAGTGCTCGAAGGTTCCCAGGCCAGCCCTGATGTGCTGAACCGCGCCGCAGCACTCGTCACCAAGGGGACTCGACCGGTGAAGAACCAGGCCAGCAGCCCAGCCCATCGCCGCCACATGGCGCGAGTGCTGTGTCGAAGGCTGTTGGAAGAAATTGTGAACACTCCGGGTACCTAGACAAGAAATCGAAACATTTCGCAACCGGATAGCAAGCGGATAGAGGTCAGCCGGGCACGAAAATGGCGACAGACTCCGTTGAAGAGTGCTATAAATTTGTCGAACCAGATACCTTTCACTTGTTATCGGCGGGAGCGAGATGAAGAAAAAGGCTCTCAAGCATCTGGTGATCCTGATCAAAGGAGCTGGAGAGATGGCCACGGGAGTGGCATCAAGACTCTTTCGTGCTAATTTCAGGAACATTCTGATGCTTGAAACCGCCGCTCCTCTGGCGATCAGGAGGCGCGTTTCCTTCTGTGAAGCGATCCATGAGCATACGATGGCGGTGGAAGGGATCGAAGCGGTCAAGGTTTCCGAAGAGTACGAAGTCATCGAGGCCTGGGGGGCCGGAAAGATCGCGGTCCGAGTGGACCCGACGGGAGAGAGTATCCGCCGGTTCAAACCGGAAGTTCTTGTGGATGCCACAGTGGCCAAGCGAAACCTCGGCACCTCCATCGCGGACGCTTCCCTGGTCATCGCCCTCGGCCCAGGCTTCGTTGCCGGAAAAGACTGTCACGTAATAGTGGAAACCAACCGCGGGCACAATCTCGGCCGTCTGATTACCGCAGGAACTGCAGAGGCCAATACTGGAATTCCCGGCAACATCGGCGGCTTCACAGAGGAGCGAGTCTTGCGCTCACCAGCTGACGGCCTCTTCATCGCCGAAAGGCAGATCGGGGACAGCGTCCGCAAGGGGGAGGTGATCGGCAGGGTGGGTAAGGCCGAGGTCGCCGCAGAGATCGACGGCATGTTGCGCGGCCTAATCAGGCCAAGCTTTCCTGTTACGGTCGGGCTAAAGATCGGAGACATTGACCCCCGAGGCGATGGAGACTACTGCGACACAATTTCCGACAAGGCTCGGGCGCTGGGCGGGGTCGTTCTCGAAGCTCTCCTCGGCACGTATAACCAATGATATGGTCAATCAAGCCTACACTTGCGTCTGTGCCAGCTTCGCAGTGCTGGACTCACTCTTTCTCATCCAGGCCGTTTGAGTTTCCACGAGAAATGGCCACGCTCTTGACCAGAGCGAACACTTGTTGGCCTGAACTGAGCTTGAGATCAGCCTTTGCCGCAGGAGTAATCCTCGAAAGGAGAGGACAGCCGATGTTCAACCGGACATCCACAAGGGATTCGGAAGTTTCGACTATCTCCTCCACTGTCGCTGAAAAGATATTCTGAACGCTGATCTTTTCGGGTCGGCTCAACGCAATGGCGACATCACGCGACCGGATGCGGACTCGGACACGACCCCCTACGGGCACATCGAAGAGAGGAATCTTCAGCAAACCACCCGAAAACCGCAAACTAGTCAGACCTGCGACCCGCTCGTGCTCCTCAACTACAGTCCCAACGACAACGCCGGCATCAAAAGGCCCGGCGAAGTGTTGCAGGTCGAACCGGCTCATCACGTCCTCCACGCTCCCCTTGTCCACGACTTTTCCAAAATCAAGAAGCACTACTGTGTCGGCAAGGTCCAGAATTTCGTCTAATGAGTGGCTCACGTACAGAATCGGTATGGAAAGCTCACGAGGAAGGCGAGCGATGAAAGGCAACACTTCGCGTTTGCGTGCGGTGTCCAGAGAAGCAAGAGGTTCGTCCATGAGTAGGAGGCTGGGGCTCGTTAACAATGCCCGCCCTATTGCGACCCTTTGCTTTTCCCCGCCGGAGAGCTTTGCGGGTCTGCGGGGCAGGAGATGGCGGATACCAAGGAGTTCGACCACTTGATCGTAGCTGACATAGCGCTCGGTGCGTGGCACGAGCTTCATACCATAAGTGAGATTGGCTTTGACCGTCAGATGAGGAAACAACCGGCCGTCCTGAAAGATGTATCCGCATCGCCGGTTTTCTGGCGGAATGTTTATGGACTGTTCCGAATCAAATAGCTTGCGTCCTTTAACTGCAATGCGCCCTTCATCGGGAGGGATAAGTCCGGCAACCATGTTTATCACTGAGGTTTTCCCTGCTCCGGAATGTCCAAACAAAGCGGTAACTCCGGCGGCTCCGGTGGAGATAGCCACATCTACAGTGAAACTGCCCAGTCTTTTTTTTGCTTTGATTTCCAGCACAGGTCAGCCTTTCATTTTCAAGGCTACCCGACGAGCCAGAATCTCGGAAGCCATAAGGGCCAGCATAGCCACTATCACTGAGATGACGCACAATCTGAGCGCCCCGGCATCGCCACCGGGGACTTGGGTCAGGGTATACAAAGCAAGGGGCAACGTTCTGGTTTCACCCGGGATGTTGGATACAAAAGTTATGGTGGCCCCGAATTCACTCAGGCTTCTGGCAAAGCCGAGGATCACCCCAGTGAGAATCCCGGGAACGACGAGAGGAATCGTGATCGTAAAGAACACTCTCACAGGACCCGCGCCCAGAGTGCGGGCGGCAGCCTCCAATCCCTGGTCCACGGAATCTATAGAAAGGCGAATCGCGCGCACCAAGAGAGGAAAGGCAACCACGGCGGAGGCGACAGCCGCCCCTTTCCAGTTGAAGGCAAAGGAAATACCAAAAGTGTTGTAAAGAGCGGCCCCCAGCATTCCCTTCCGTCCCAGCAAGACAAGGAGCAGGTAGCCTATAACGACGGGAGGCAGCACCAGAGGTAAGTGAATGATGCCGTCCAGCAAAGCCTTGCCTGGGAAGTTACCTCTTGCCAACACCCAAGCGGCTAAGATCCCGAGCGGCAGGCTGCCGGCCACCGCCCAAAGGGATACCCAGAGACTCAGACGCAGAGCTTCAGCTTCAAGGGGAGTCAGACTAAACAATTCCATTATTGCAGTGTAGTGAATCCGTATTTGTCAAACACGGCCCTTGCTTCAGGCGTCTTGAGGAATTCTACAAACTTTTTTGCTGCTGCTGAAGCTTTTCCGGCTATTAATGCAGTGGGGTATACGATCTTGGGATGGCTTCCCGCAGGGAACATCCCAACCACTTTCACTTTGGGTGTGATTGCCGCGTCTGTAGAATAAACGATCCCCAATGGAGCTTCGCCTCTTTCCACTAGCGTCAAGGCACCTCTGACATCTGCGGCGCGTGCAAGCTTGCTCTCGATGTCGTGCCACACTCCAAGTTTTTCAAGCGCTGCCTTCGCGTACTTTCCGACGGGCACATGATCGGGGTCTCCAGTGGCCAGCCTGCTGTTCCCCAACAGCTTTGCCAAACCGAACTTTGGACCGATCTCCACCTTGTTGATTGAGCTGTCGGACGGGGCTATAAGCACCAGCTTGTTGCTCAGCAGATCGAATCGGCTCCCTGGCTCAACCAGCTTTCGCTCTTCCAAATAGTTCATCCACGGCTCATCCGCAGAAATGAACACATTTGCCGGTGCCCCGTTTTCGATTTGCTTTGCAAGAGTAGAAGACGAGGCGTATGACGAAACGATTTTGCCCATCCCCTTTTCTGCAAACATTTTGCCGATATCGTTCACAGCGTTGGTTGTGGATGCCGCAGCGAAAACCGTGACAGAATCCGCATCAGCGGCCATCGCTATTATGGGCAGACTGCAAGACAACAGCGCGACGATTGACGTCATCCAAAATAATAACCTGGGTACTCTCTTATCCATTGTATCCTCCTAACCATAGGTAATTTCCTGGTCTCAGTTATAGAGCACGTGAGGCAGATCCGGCGCGGTCTCACCCGCTAGCCGTATTCGTTAGGATTCGACTCGGTCAAATCAAAGGTTTCATTCGTTACGCACAATGCAACGGAACAGTGGCTCCTCAACGGACCTCGCGCTCACATTGTCTTCCGATACGGCAGAGTGCGGGCGGGACCAAGCTCTTGTGACTTGGTCATCCAGTATCCTCTAATTGACGATGGTCAAGGGGCAGCAGTCTCACTAGCCACTCCACAGTGGCCTCCAACATTGCCATGCGGAAGTCCAGCGCTGAACACTCCGTCTCTGTCCTGCACAGTGCTCTGTTATTTCTTAGACGTTGCTGGCTGCTACGGCACACTGACAACTGGCTGACGATTAGGTCGACCACGGCTGCAGCGGAATCAAATCTAGTAAAATGCAGCTTGGCCAAGAATTCCAGTCGAATGTCCCGCACGTTCATGACGGGTGAGCGTACCCACTCCAGAAAGACAAGCCTGCCTTCATCGGTTATCGTAAAGACTTTTTTGCTTGGGCGGGTTTCCTGATCTATGCGCTGGTGATGCACCAAACCATCCTTTTCCAAACCAGCCAAGAGAGCGTAGATGTGACTGGTACCAAGTGTCCAAATCTCTCCCAGCCGTTCTCGAAGTTCACGACACAGATCATAGCCGTGAGCCGGTCCGCGATAAAGGATCCCAGTACCCGGAAAGTCGGCTGGGTTACGCAGCTTTTTGTCCCGCATGTTATGCTACCGAGTATTCACGAGATGAATAATCCTTAACATTCTCCCGAACTTTGTGTCAAGAACCAAAACGCGAGACGGGCGAGACGAATTCGCTTGACAAGGGCGGTCATCGTCCCTATGGTTGAAGCTCACCTATTCATGACATGAATAATCAGGACGTGACTGACCACGGAGTGATTAACCGCCCCACACTGGGACCTTCCAGATGTCCCACACCAGGTGGCGCTAACCACTGGAAAGCAATTCTGCGTCCGAGAGCCGACATTCGTTTGCTACGCGAATCGGGTGCTTGAGCGCAGCCTTGGCGGGGCGCTTGATGAAGCCCAAGGAGGGGAGAAGCGCAGATTCACGTTATGTGAAGCAGACCGGTGCGAGAAGCGTACCGACAAGCCGTTCCGCTTGGTGGCTTGCTCAAGGTTATGTCAAACAAGACATAACCACTGCCAAGAAGTCTTACGTCATTCTCGAAAGTGCTTGTTCGCCTACGCGCAACAGGCATCCGCCGTGCAATAGGCTCGTCCACGGCCTGGTGTGTCCGGAATGGCCGGCATGAGCTGATTAAGGTTAGGAGGTCAAGGGCTTATGAGAAAGGTTGCCATATTCGCGTTGGCAGGCCTCATGGTCGCTCTCACGACACTCGAAGTGCTCGCGTGGGAATTTACCATGAAGGGCGAGGCAGAGTACCGGTATCGTTACTGGACTAGGACTGGCAATAGGGACATATTTGGACAGATGAATTCGACCGCATGCGACCTAGGTATCAATCATCTTGTTACGTTTCCGACAACAGGAACTACCACCAGAATAGGGAATGCAGGGGCCAATGGTTTGGCCACTTTCGGCGTGTTGGCGGGGGAGAACCGATTCGGAATCCTGAAATGAGCCTGAATGATTTCAGAATGACCCTATTTCCCAAAATAGTGTTTAATCCGGCAATTGAATTTGCCGCGTCGGTCAACCTGACATCTCTCGGTATTTGGTCGGACGGCCAGCCCCTGGTGGGGAGCAGTATTGTGGCAACATCTACAAACGTGGGATTTGCCAATTCGCTCTATGTACCCCTCTCTAACAGACCGGCATCCGTGAATACTCCCAATACCATTGTGACGCTCCAGTGGCTGAAGGTGACAATGAAAACCCCGATGCTGGATTTCAGCATTGGGTTCAAAGGGAGCAAGTTCGGGATAGGGCTTTGGAAGAACGATTTGTACGAGAGCTTCGGGGACTTTTGCCGTAAGTGGTTACTATGGACCTTTCAAAATGACGTTCGCTGAATATTTTAACAGCGACTTGGCCGGCTGGAATTTTCCAACAGGGACGAGATCTCGCAATGAGGGAAGCAGCCCTGTTGAAAGGCATGAAGGGCGCAGGAACTATTTCGACGCTTTCTATGGCGAGATCGAATACAGTAATGGTCCTCTGTACATAGACTTTCTTTCCGATTCTTACGTACAGCCCAGCGCTCCCGATGTAACATTGACGCGCGGCCAGATTCTCACGGCCAACAATTCTCCGAGTCAAAGACCTACTGATGACATGATCAGGTACAGGTTCGGGCTGGCAGCGAAGTATTTCAATGGCAGGTACTTTTTTAACGCGGAAGTGGACTCCTTTAATCGATGGCGATCTGGCAGAGGATCGGCAGATCCGGCGAACGGCTCCGGCCCCTTTGTTGTCAGAGAAGGCCGCAATGGTACAGCCTGGATGTACGGAGTAGAATCGGGAGCGGTGGCAGGGCCATCCAAGGCGACGCTAAATTATGTGAGAGCAACGGGCAAAGACCCCAGCCACAGATTTACTTCCGAAGACGCGCAGGACGGCGATACGGGATTGATGTCGTGCTACATGAAAGGCTGGGGCTATCTGATGTACTACATGTATGGCGCGGGCGACGGTTGGGACGCAGCCGGCTGGGGACAGCCCACCAATCTTCATCATGTTGGAGCGAGGCTCGATTACGCTATAGCTGCGAATCTCAACCTGTTCGGGATCTACTCGTACGCATGGCGAGATCAACCGAATGCCTATCGGCTCGGAGGGGATTTCAGAAGAGGAGCGAGGCCCTTTACCAACGAGGATATTCGCACAAGACCTGCCGGAGTTCAGGCAGTCCCTGATCATGCCAGGGAAATCGGATGGGAAGTGGACCTCGGAGTCAACTGGAAGCTCTTGGAGGGCCTGACCTGGAACACCACCATTGGCTATTGGAAGCCTGGAAATTGGTGGGCATACGCGTATCCGAATACGGCCGCCATTTTAAGCGGGGGTTTCGCAGCAGACAGTGCCACGGAGTTTCCCATTCAGGCTAAATTCAATGCAGGCAGGGATATAGACCCCCTCGTCGCAATAGAAAGCAGCTTCTTGTGGACGTTCTAGGGCCAGGTCTCAAAGGACCGTATCAACCTCGTCATAAGGCACCTCAAAGCAAGGGACTTGTCGTGGTGAATGACATGGATCGCAATATCCTAGAAGGGAAAAGAATTCTTGTTGTAGATAATGAACCGGATGTTCTGGACACGGTAGAGGGGGGCCTCGCGTCCTCACAGGTAATAACCGTCAAAAGTTTCACCGAGGCGAGGCTGCTGATTGCCAAGGAATCCTTTGATCTCGTCATGCTGGACACAAATGGCGTCAATGGTTTTTTTCTGCTTGAAGCCTGTAGCAAGAACAAGGTGCCTGCAGCCGTGTTGACTGCCCACCCAATGAACGCGAAAATCCTCAACGCTGCGATCAGGATGGGGGCCGTGTCATTGATCCCAAAGGAGGCCCTCCATCAGCTTCCCGAAATTGTGGCCGAAATATTTGAAGCCCTGGAACTAGCTCGTACCCACGGAGCGAGATTCTTTCAGCTTTTTGGTCCTATTTTCAAGGAAAGGCCGGCCGACCTGTGAGAAGACGACAATGAGAGGCCGAACTTTCGCCGGGCCTACTGTTGAGGCCTCGTTGCAAGGCGGTGCAATGGATTGGCTCGATATACTACAGACCGTATTTCAGCGTCTAGTTCGAGAGAATTGTTGGCAAGGCAGAACTGTAGACGTGAGGGTAAAGACGCTCACGCCCGAAGAGGCCATCGGAAATCATGAGCATCATGATTATCCCTTGATCAAAGGAAAAGAGAGGATGATGGGGGCTGATTTTCTGGGCAGCCGAGGCCAGGCGTTTACGGATATGTATGGAGAGTTTTCAGGCACTCTTGCAGAAGTTGGCTCCTTGGGACTCAGGAACAACTACCGGAGAGCGATTTTTCTTGCCACCCTCAATGCTGTCGCCCGACACCTTGCAATTGTGGAAAAGACCACCCATTGCAAGGATTTTGAGCCACCGCAGTGCGCCAAGGATCTGGTATCTTACATAAAGCAGAACTTCGGAGCAGCCTCGAGTGGCACTGGTGGGTCTCCAACCGAGAATGGCCCAAGCCCTTGGGCAAGAATTTGAGCTGAGAGTGACGGACATTGATCCGGACAATGTGGGAACCATCAAGTCCGGAATCAGTGTTCAAGGACCGGAGCAGACGACTGGCAACATCGCATGGAGCGATCTTGCTCTGGTCACTGGAAGCTCTCTCACTAAACACACGCTCCGGGATTTCCTCATCCAGAAGCCGACTGTTTTCTACGGGGTTACAATAGCCGCGCCCGCTCATCTCCTGAATCTGATGCGGTTCTGTCCCCATGGAACTTCAGGCGGCACTGGAGATTGTGCGTCAGGTTCTCCACGGAATGCGCAGCGAAGCTTGTGTAATAAAAGAAGATACTTGTTTGGTCCTGGAGGCAAAAATGATTCGTCTCTTCATAATCCCCATCGTACTATTCATCTGCCAGTCCCTGGCAGTCGCTGAACCCCTGATATTGGCCGCCGGCACCGGTTATAAGCGCCCTCTTAGCCAGATAATTCAAGCATACGAGACATCCGGCGGCGCCAAAATGGATCAGATTTATGGAAACATGAGCCAGGTCATGATGCAGGCCAAGGCCAGTGGAAACATAGCCTTCATTGTCGGCGAAGAGGCATTTCTCAAAACCTCATCGGGCCTGGAATTCGCTTCGTTTCACCCGATTGGGGAAGGCGTGCTGGTCATCGCCTACGGGAAGAAACTCACTCTTCAGCAACCGGAAGACCTCCTGAAGCCGGCTGTCGCCAGGATAGCCATACCGGACGAGAAACACGCCATATACGGGAAGGCCGGGAAAGAGTTTCTTCAGAATACGAAGTTGCTGGCCAAAATCGAGAATAAGCTGCTCGTGGTCTCAACGTTGCCGCAAGTGTCCGCGTATCTCATAAGCGGTGAGGTGGAGGCGGGGTTCATCAACGTTACCGATGCGCTCTACATCAAAGATAGAATAGGTGGCTACCTCACGCCTGACAGGAGCACATACAATCCTATTAAACTAATAGGCGTTTGTGAGAGTTGCGAAGCACATTCTCACAAACGTTAGTTGGACTAAGCCGCGTGGGTGGGGAAAAGGAGGCTGCTGAGGGTATGGGGATTCAATGAGTTGGGGAGTTAGCCTGGCGGGACGATTTCTGGGACGTGAGTGCGTTCTTGAGGTGTGTGTTGCGAAAGTGGGGCGAACAGACGAGCAATGCTGTGTGGTTTGGAGCCTCTGTAATGAGGGAGATGCAGTAAATCTCGGGCTTATGGCGTACTTGGAGAGGCGGACGTTTGCCGGCAAACGCGTTCATGGGGAACCTCAAGTCTGAAGAGAGCAGCGGGTTCATGACGAGTTCTGGAAATTGGGGCCGCTGCGGGCAGGGGAGTCCGCGGGGTGCTCAAAGCTCGTCAAGGGGTGGCGGATCAGCTTGGCTCCGCATGCGGGGCAGACGGCGAGGTCGATTCGCGTGAGGTGGAATAGGAGATCCATCCATGTGGCGGCTTGTATACGCGGACCGATGGCGTTGTTAGGGAGGTGCGCAGAGAGTGCGAGAAGCTTGCGGGCGATATCGAGGTTGGTTGTTGCGTTGCGAGGAGCCATGAGTCCGTAGTGTCGGATCTTGACGAAGCCTGGCGGAAGGATGTGGAGGAGGAATCTTCTGATGAATTCTCCGGCAGGGAGCGTTACGGATCTTTTAAGGCCGGGGTTGTTGTTGTCTCGTGCCAGGAAGGTGACCTCACCATTATCCATTTCCACGAGGCGGTGGTTGGAGATGGCCACCTTGTGCGTGTAGAGTCCGAGGTATCGGAAGACCTGTTCAGCTCCGCCAAATGGTTGTTTGGCATAGACGACCCATTTGATGCCGGAGAGTTTCTTCATGAGGCGCTCAAAGGCACCGGGATCGAGAAGATGTCGGCTGCTCGATTGGAATCTGAGCACCTTGGTGTCGAATGCCTGCCTGAGGAGGTCGATGAATTTTCCTCGGAATTTTTTGGAAAGTGCGCGCACGGGGACGAGAAAGTTGTTTCGAGCCGGGATCCATCGGATTTTTGACTGATCCAGGCCGCCGCCCGTGGCCACAATATGGAGGTGGGGATGGAACTGGAGCTCTTGGCTCCAGGTGTGCAGAATGGCGGTGAATCCTATATGCGCTCGTAAGCGCTCCCACTCTTGCGCCAGTTGGAGCAAGGATTGAGCCGCTGCTCGGAAGAGGATGTTGTAGAGGGTTTTGCGGTTCTGGAGGGTGATTCCAACCAGTTCATGGGGAATCGTGAAGACCATATGGAAGTACGGTGTGGGGAGGACCTTGTCAAATCGTTTTTCGAGCCACCTTGCGCTCTGCAAGCCCTGACACTTTGGACAATGCCTGTTGCGGCAAGAATTGTATGAGATGCGCTGGTACCCGCAGCCCTCATCGCAGACGTCCAGATGGCCGCCGAGGGCGGCGGTGCGACAGGCTTGAATGTCACGCATCGCTTTTGCCTGTTCAGGGGCGACCGAATACTCTGTACGATAGTGTTCCCCATGGCTGCGAAAGATCTCCGCGAGCTCAAGACGCGGCCTTATTGGGGCCGCCACCTCCGACAGAGCAGAGCATGCGCTCATGTCGCTCACCGTACCGTGATGTTAAGGCCGGTCGGACATATCCAATGGGCTTTTGATGCGACCGATCCAATGAGGGCTCACGTGGGTATAGCGTGTGGTGGTTCGGATGGAGCCGTGTCCGAGCAGAGCCTGAATGACTCGGAGATCGGTCCCGGATTCCAAGAGGTGAGTGGCAAAGGAGTGTCTTAACGTGTGAAAGGTGACGGGCTTGGAGATTCCGGCCGCTTGTACGGCCTTTTTGAAGGCCCCCCGCACGGAACAGGGCATGATGGGTTGATCTAAACCTTGGCCAGGAAAGAGATACGATCCTGTGGGCCTGGCTTGCCTCCAGTATTCCCTCAGCAGGACGAGGAGATGGTGGCTGAGCATGACGCAGCGGTCCTTTCCTCCTTTTCCGCTCCGCACATGGATGAGCATGCGCTGGGAATCGATATCACCCCTGGCACGCAGCGCACACACTTCGGATATTCTCATGCCCGCCGCATAGGCTGTTGTGACGATGGCTCTACACTTTACGGAGCGGATCTCCTGGAGGATGGCAAGAAACCTCAGATCTGGTGAGGACTTGGGGAAGGGTCTTCGGGATCTTGGGATAGGGGATATGCTGGACCTGATCAGGTCTGTTGAGGGTGACTCGATAAAGGAACTTGATCGCGGCCACGTGCATTTTCAGGTAAGAGGCGGAGAGCATGCGCTCCTGGGTCAGATACACGAGGAACGCTCGAATTTCGTGCTCCTCCAATCCTTCCGGAGATCGCCGGAAGTGCTCTTCGAGGTTGGAACAGCATCGGAGATACGCTTGCTGCGTCCTCGTGCTATAGTTTCTCAACGCCAAATCTGATAGCATTTCATCGCGTAGCTTTTCCATCCGTGACCTCCATTGGTCGTGGTTTTTCAACAATCGGAAATGCTACGCCTTTTCCACACCAAACACGAGGGGCGTATCCGAACCCATGAATCCAGGCAGACCAACGAATAAGCCCCCATCCAAGGCGGCCTATCGAACACGCTGGCACGCGTCGCACCGCCCGAAGCGGCTTAGTCCAACGAGTGCTTGGGGTGATCAAGGGGTTCGAGGCAAACACCGAGGCCAAGAACTTCCTGAATTATCTGGAAGTGGATCCCAAGGTTAAAGAAATACTAAAGAAGGCCGGATTGTAGATGTTGTTTCGGCAATTTGGGAGCGTGTGATTACGGGCCTGCTGGCGAGCCGCTGTTGAAGCTTCCATTGCAGGCCCATTCCTGCCCAAAAAGGTCAAGCAATGCCCTTACTTGATTTTCACCTGCACGTTGGCACCAAGCACCAGTGGACCCCTTGGGTCATGGCGTATTTTGCGAAGACGAATCCCGAATACACGAAAAGAATGTCCGAAAAGATTACCTATGAGGCGGTGATAGCGTACTTGGATTCTCAGGCAGTGGACAAGGCGATAGTCCTTTCTGGTACGCTCCAAAAACTACCGGAGTGGTGACAAACGAATTCACCGCGGCATTCTGCTGGGGAATTGATCGTCTCATCCCTTTCGGTTCCATCTCTCTGGACAACGGTGCCGAGCAGCCTGCAGTACAAGCCGAACACTGTATCAGGGCCCTCGGTTGCCGTGGACTCAATTTGTTGCCCACGTACAGTTCATTTCTATCCCACCGATCCAAGGCTACTGCCGGTATACGAAGTCGCATCCGCTCATGGGGTTCCTGTCATGTTTCACACCGGAACGTCCTTACTTAAGGGATCGCGTTCTTGCGGTACGGCCACCCTTTTCTTTTGGACGACATCGCGGACGATTTCCCTCACTTGAAGATAGTGATGTGTCACGGAGGCCGCCCTTTCTGGTATTCAGAGGCCGAATGGATGCTCCGCAGACATGAAAACTGTTATATCGATATATCGGGCATCCCCCCATCACGACTACCTGCCATCTTTCCACATCTGGAGAAGTTTCGTGACCGATTCCTCTTTGGGAGCGATTGGCCCGCAATTCGTTCTATTGCGCAACAGGCTCGCAAGATTGAGGAATTGCCTTTCAGTTCTCATACCATTGAGGCCATGCTGTGGGGAAACGGCTCCTCTCTTCTCGCTATTGGTTCAAACCCTGGTCGGGGAAAGGGATAATGGCCGTCGGCTCTCTGATAAGTTCGGATGCGCTCACAAATATTGCTTTTCCAGTAGTATTTAGTGCCAAGGTAGCGTCAATGTCTTTGGTGTTGCACGCGGTCTTCGGTCTCCTGATCGGTTATTACCTTGGCAAAAAGAACAGCCCGGTAGGAAATGTAGTGGATACTCTTGTCACTCTGCCACTGGTTTTTCCTCCTGTAGCTCTGGGGTTCCTATTGCTTCTCATACTTGGCAAAGCGGGGATGATCGGACGTTTTGTTACGGGTGTATTCGGCCTGGAGATAATCTTCAACCTATGGGGAGTAGTTATCGCCGCTTTCATAGCCGGCCTCCCTCTAATTGTCAAGCCTGTCCAAGTCGCGGCGCACAGGTACTGCCGCTAGTTCTTTGTGCAGACACAAGATTTGTTCCTGAAGCTTTACCCTCATCGCTTCGTCCAGCGCTGAAAGTGGCTCGTCAAGAAGAAAAATTTTTGGCTGGCGAATTAAGGCTCTTGCCAAAGCCACTCTCTGCTGCTGGCCTCCGGACAGATCTTGTGGGTATCTGTGCTGCAATTCTGCCGACTCAATCATTTCCATGAGAATGTCAACCCTGGGGTCCTTTCGACGGCCTGCGGCAAACTCTAGATTGCGCCTCACCGTCATCGTCTGAAATAAAGCATAATTCTGGAAGACGAAGCCGGCGCTGCGTTTTTGGGGAGGCACACACACCTTTTGTTTCCGGTGGAACCACTTCTCCCCGTCTACTTGAATACATCCGTCATCGGGCTGTTCCAGCCCTGCCAACATGCGCAGCAAAGTGGTTTTGCCGGCTCCGGACACTCCATAGAGGACCGCTAACCGTCCTTTGGGAATCGTGAATTCTGCACGCAGTTCAAAAGGGCCTTCAGAACCCATCAGACGTTTGCGCACGTTCACACGAATCAAACGAACCTATCCCCCTCCATTGACGTGCCCTTGGCAGAACATTCCCAGTGGATGCTCCTGTTGGCTATGATTCAGTAAATCCAGCCGACATACCCTGTTGCGGGTTACGGACTTCGCGAATATCTAAGCTATTCTTTTCCCAGCATCACGCTGCTAGCCTTGAT
Organism: uncultured delta proteobacterium; assembly: GCA_963828085.1. Classification (GTDB taxonomy): domain Bacteria; phylum Desulfobacterota; class Desulfomonilia; order Desulfomonilales; family Desulfomonilaceae; genus CAWBBA01. The sequence goes on along the minus strand of CAWHDO010000033.1, from coordinate 87,969 downwards.
TAGGACACTGACCTCATCTCCAACCTTGATTCCAAGCTCCTTGACCGCTTCAACCGTAATGGTAGAAGTAATTGTATTGCCCCCACCGATGTCTACCTTCACCTTAGCTGCGACCATACCTTCCTGCACGTCGGCAACTTTTCCTTTGATGACGTTTCTGGTGCTCAGCTTCATGGTCTTTCCTCCTTATCAGCCACAATGTGATGTCAAGGCCCCACTTCCCCGGTCAGCTCTGAAAAAGGAAAATATGCCACGGATCGGAGTTGTCCAGGGTGGCCCCTTAACATTCAGAATAGACCCACCGCTGTTCAAACGCAAGTCTGGATGGATTCGCAAACCAATGGTTGAGCCCGCAGGCTGTTGTCATCTTGCCTGCCTCATCGAGCGAATAGAATAACCGCGACGAGACACGCCACAAGGCTTAAAAGAACACAAGTTCCCATGTTTCTTGTGACATGGATTATAGCCTCCAAGGCGACGGTGCCCACCGCGGGCAGGACGACTGCTAAAGGTTTGTCTCCATGTTGCCGGCACCACCATTCACATTCCGCGTTGTGGTACATCCCCCATGCGGCGGCCAAGACTTCGGTGATGTAACAACTTCTTTTATAGATTGTGCATATCCCAGTATTGCATGAAGTTCATGGAGTTAAAATAATTCTTTGCGTCAGACCAGTTCACGATGAACAAGGTGCCGTTTTGGTAAAATGCCTGAATGTCCTCGCCATCTAATCCTTTCGTAGTTGCCAGAAATATCCCGTGGGCCGGTTTAGGGCCTGAATACTTCCACAAGGCCCCGTGCTCATCCAAAACACTTTGCCCTTTATCATCGGCAAGCGTTGTCTTCAATTTTATTTCCATGAAGAATATGCCTCCTTCCAATTGTTATGAAGCTGCAATCTCATTCGGATCATTCACAAGGTTGAATTAGCCGGTTGCTTATCCCGTAGAACGATATGCTTTAGAACAGACAGCACTTTCTCTTTGTGTTCCTGCGAGCACGTTTCCTGATAAGCGCCGCCACGTTGTTCTTGGATTGCCCGGATTGCCCCCATCTCGTGCATCAGCTCGCCGAGCTTTCTCCATCGCTCTCCAGGCTCCGGATACCGGCAGGCGACATAACCGACGATGACTTCGTTGTCTACGAGCGCTTCGCTGCGAAAATCTGCTGATGTTTGTCTCGGTCTGAAACACTTTCACTATACGGCAGTCTTATTCCATTGAACGTCCCCTCGTGACGTTCGAGAAGCGGCTATCAAGTTCTTTCGCAATCTTTTTCAAGAGCTTTGAGAGCGCGGAGATGTCTCCATCCCGTGACTGCCACTTCAAACCAACCGCCCAGATGGCCGCCTGGAGATCTGCTCTGTGGGTGTTAAAGGGCACAGCCAAGGCTACAATTCCTCTAATTTGGTCTTCCACATCGACAGCAATGCCTTGCGCGCGAACCTTCATTACGGCTTCCCTGAACTCAACCTTATCTACGCATGCATGAGCAGCGGATTTTTTCAGTGCGCTCCTACAGAGCATCTTGTCTAGTTCCGCGTCGGAAAGCTGACATAGAAGCGCCTTTCCTGCGGCACCTACAAGGAGAGGCAGCCGCATGCCTATTTCGCAAGATACTTTTATGTCTGCGCCGGCATCGACTTTGTCGACAATAACGGCCTCCAAACCCGACCTTACGCTAAGAAAAGAGGAGAAAACTGACGTGCCTGAAATCTCTTCCAGGTAAGGACGAACGGTACTCACCAATTCTGCCTTACTGCCAGATGCTTTGCCCAAAATATATAGGCGTGTTCCGAATATCAACTTGCCGTCCGGCCTGTGTTCTAGAATTTCCAAGTCAGCTAACAGGTACGAATGATATTAAAAACAGTGCTCTTATTCAGATGGAGCTGCCTTGAGATCTCGCTCAGACCAAGAGGCCGTGCGGAGCTTGTAATGAGGTCCAGGATAGCAAAGCATTTGTCGAGAGCGGGGACCCTTTTGAACCCAAGGTCATTGGGTTCCTCGTGATCGATCTCTGTCAATGTCAATGGAGCTATCTCCGATTCTACATCCATATAAACTCATACCTCCTTTTGAATACCAAGAAGCCGCGATGCCGGAACCTCTGATAGAAACCGATCTACAACCCTGTCTCAGCTTGCACTGACCTGACCGGTGCGTGAAGGAACAGGCGTCCTTCTCACACGGACTGAGGAAACAACGACCAGTGCCCATTTCCACACTCTCCTGGCGATGCTTTTCCTATGAAGGATGATCTCCGGTCTGCCCAGGCAACTCCTCCAACCACGAGATCGCGCCATGAACAACCGCCAATCGAAAACCGATGGATCGAGACTCAATCTCGGTGCTGCACGAAGCCTTCAGAGCTTCCAATCTCTTCACCTTTTCTCGGCACATATCCAACTGATGCTCAATCAGCGTTCTTTCGTGATCCGGGTCCACCTGTCGAGCAAACCAGAGCTTGGCCAGGAACTCCAGCCGCATATCGCGAACGTGATTTACAGGGGCATCGACCCATTCTCTAGAAGACTCCCTCTCCCATCGCGGTAATGCTGAAAATGTTTTTAGCAGGCAGGTTTTCTTGACCCACCCTTTCATGAGCCACTAGACCGTCCCGCTCCAGACGGGCCAGCAGCGCGTAAACCTGGCTCTTGCCCAGCTTCCAGATAGGGCCGATTCCTTTGTGAAGCCGACGGCAAATATCGTAACCATGAGCTTCCCCCAGAGCGAGTATGCCCAATACCGGGTATTCAGCCGGGTTACGTGAAATCTCGGCTTTAACTATATTCAGATGTTTACTAGTCATAGCATGACTACATATCATAACACCTCATGCGAGGACAACCCATATCAACATTCGTGCCATTAAATTGAAACGTCTGTTGAAGCGGAAATGCAATCCGACAGTAATCACGGTTCTTACAAATATGTCATTTTATGCTTCACTCATGTAGTTCGAGTTGTAGACAGGTCTGGATCTGCGCATCAAATTCCAGCACAAAACTGGATTGCTGCTCGGCCCTTTCCGCGAACCACCTTGTGGCGACTTCTCGCCGCGAATCGCAGTGATTCTTTGCCTGTCGGGACGCGGTGAAAGGACTGAAGCCCCACCTGAGTCTTGACCGCCAAAGGTCCTTTTGGTAGCCTCTTGCGATAATAATTACGTGGTGATGGTACAATATCATACCAGCGACCCGGATTGACCGGAATGGTTAACGAGATGTTTTAATGTCCTCCGATACAGTCATAAAAATAGAAGGTCTTTGGAAACGGTATGGTCTGCCGATTCCGGACGTTTTTAAGAAAGTCCGTAACCTCTTGGGAAGCGCTGATTCCGCCCCGGACAATGGAGATGCAGGCAACTGGGCACTCAGGAACGTCAACCTGGAAGTTCGCCGTGGCGAAACCATCGGAATTGTGGGGCGCAACGGCGCGGGCAAGAGCACGCTCCTCAAAGTGCTGGCGGGCGTGACCGTGCCCACTAGCGGGCGGGTTGAGATTCTCGGCAGAATCTTCCCCATGATAGAGCTTAACGCGGGCCTCCACAAAGATCTGACAGGTCGAGAAAACGTGCGCCTGCTTGGGGCTGTGATGGGAATGGCTCGCCGTGAGATTGAATCCGCGGCTGCCGGAAATAGAAGAATTCACTGACCTGGGGGAGTGGTTTGACAAGCCTGTGCGAATGTATTCGAGCGGCATGTTGAGTAGGTTGGGTTTTGGAGTGGCCGTTAACGTGGAGAGCGACGTTATTCTCATTGATGAAACTTTTGCGGTAGGTGACCTTAAATTCCAGAACAAGAGTATGGCCCGCATTAAAGAGATGCGGGAAAGTGGGGTTACGGTATTGCTGGTGAGCCACGGCCTAGAAACCCTACAGTTCGTAGCGAGACCGCGGTCTTTTACTGGAAAGAGGCCGACTCTTGGCCGAGGGCTCTGCCCTGGATGCGATCAATGCATACGAAAAGCTGGTTTTTCGTAACGACGAAGAGCAGGGGGAACTACCGCGAGGAGTAGAATTTCAACCGAAGAAGTGAACGTTTATGATGCCAGGCTCTACGATGCAGAGTGGCGAACGCTACAAGAAGTTTCCACCGGTGTGCCATTCGGCATCGAGGTGGATTTGCGCCTTAACCATGTCCTGGAGCGGCCCATGTTTTCCATAGGGATTCACAATGATGCCGGCGTACTGTGCAAGTGGAACATTTCCCTGGAGGACGGGCTTTCGGTGGCCGGCTCAGTTGATCGTTTCCTCGTGAGGGCATGGTACCCTGAAAACCACTTGCTGAGCGGTTTTTATGAGGTCCATTTTGCCACGCGGGACGGGGCCTCATTCGAGACGCTGGAGCGAATTGCCGGGCTTTTGAAATTTCCGGTCAAGGGTCCAGCCGGAGAGAAGGGGCTCGTTGCCGGACCGTGTCAATGGTCGATGGTTCCGCATCGCACGAACGGGAGCTCAATAATGGAACTGGTTATAGATGGGCGTACACACGATGTTCAAGTGACTCGAAAAGTCTCGCTTCCGCCGGCAGCGCCCCGCTTGGCGGTAGTTTCACGTCAAAACAATGAGACGGCCATGAATCTGGTGCGTGTTTGCATTGACGCGGTACCACATTTTACCGCCGAACCTCACGAATTGTGGGTAATTGACAACAATTCTCCTTGGCCGAACATCCAGTGGCTTTCAGAACAGACCGGAGTCAATATTGCCTTGAATCGCACGGAACCCCTTCCCGCAGAGGCGCGAAATAAGCACAAAGTCACGGATGATCCCGATTCTCAACTAACCTGGGATAGTTACGCCAATGCAATAGGATTGGAAATTGCCGCCAAAGTAATCGATCCTAAATCGAAGTATCTCATGTCCATGCATATGGATACCATGCCGTGCCGACCAGGATGGCTGTCTTACTTGAAATCCAAGATCAATGATAAGGTGCCGGCGGCCGGTGTGCGCATGGACAGAACAAGGACTCCGGCGGGGGTGTTGCACGTACTGGGATACATGGTGGATTTTCAGCTATTCAAGAAGCTCCGATTGGATTACCTGCCCGATCTGCCCCAATTGGACGTCGGGGACAAGGTCACGGTCAGGCTCAGAGAGGAGGGCTACGAAGTATTTGCCTGTCCCAACACGTTGTGGGACCCGACCCTCTCGGAGAAGATTCCGCGGTCCTCACCGTTAAAGGATTTTCAGGTGGATCGAGCCTTCGACGATGACGGCAACGTGATCTTTCTGCACCTTGGCAGAGGTGTGAGAAAATCCTTGGGGGTACACGTTCGGGGAACGTTGGCCGACGAATGGGTCAGAATTGCCTACGAACACCTGCTGGTTTGACCGGCCTGGTTGTCCAGGCAGGGCAGCATGAATTGAAAGTCGGTGATGCCGATCGCGTCGGCCAAGTATTGAAAATCAATCGTTAAGAGGAGTTCGCATTCCAATCGGAAATCGATTCCGGCATAATCATTGCCTTGAGAAACAGATTCCTGGGGCTAAGGGGCAGTACAGGTGCTTGAGGACAAAGCAATTGTAAACGCGGAAGACGCTGTGCAAAGCATCAGGTCCGGGATGAGCGATGCGGCCCTCAAGGAGAAATATGCGATTTCGCAAAAGGGCCTCGAAAGCCTCTTCAGAAAGTTGGTGGCAGCCGGAGCAATAGAGCAGTCTGATCTGCACCGGAGGAGAGGCTCCCTTCGCAGACCGACTTGGGTACTCTCCCTGCGAAATCCACCTCGTTTGAGACATGTAGAAGAAGAAAATGTGGACGCGAACGAGCCGCCTTCAGCAGATGGTTCAATCTGGCAGGCGTACAAGCATTATTTTTCCGCGTTTGCCGGAATTGTGGTGGGAGGTGTGTCCGTCTATCTTGTCATGACCTTTTTCGCCGGCCCCGGGCCCGAAAAACCAGGTAAATCAAACACGGTGGCGACTGCCGCTGTCGCGTCCTACGAGGGGGATCTCGCACAAGCTGAGCAACTGATTAGAGTCCTTGAGGCAATAGCCGACGACCAGGGATCGAAAGGGCAATTCCAGGCGTTGGGGACGGCTTCGGAATACGAGGATTGCCTGAACAATTGCTCGAGGAATTTCCGGGTGGTGGAAGAGTCAGATAAGATACTTCTCATCAACTGTAGGAGAGACTGCATTGGGCGATATGCTGAACGGGTGAAACAGATGCGCAAACGATATTACGAGAAACCGGTTTCTGACTAAATACCGACTCGGCTTAAGCGCGGCCACGCGTTCATCGAGATATGCCTCGCTTTGGTCGACGCTAATGCTCCCGAGCGAAAAAACTACTACCACTACTTCACGAAATCGTACATATTTCTGGGGGAGGTTGATCTCACTCATGCAACGCCCCGAGCCGGATAGTTGGAACCAATCGTGAAGACCACAGCGAACACTGCGGCTACTGCGACCGATGGGGAAATTGGTTATTCCTATTGCCTGAATAGCGACCCCCGTGGGACGTGGAGCGTCCGTTGTGCTTCCGCCCACGCGTTTTCATAGGAACGCGCATTCCTCGAGGAAAAAACACGGTGGGGCCGGCGTCCCTGCCGCCCGTATATGACTGCCTGTTTGACTGCACGTCGGTATTAATCGAAGAAAGGAGTCCAGATGTTCAAGAAGTCTGTTGCTGCTCTAGTGGTGTCCCTGGCGCTTGGCCTTTCCCCACTCACCCACGCGCTGGCAGAGACCACTCTCCGGTTCCAATGCGCCTACCCTGAAAAAGCGCATACCGGCCAGACGACGTCATTGTTCGCCAGTGAGGTGGCACGGCTCACAAACAATCAGGTGCAAGTGAAGGTCCTCTGGCCTGGCAAAGACGTCAAAATCGAGGAGGCCTTCGACGCTCTATGCGAGGGCAAGCTGGACGGCTACTCCGGCTCCCTTCTGTACTTTGCCAAGAAGGTACCCGAGGTGAATTGCCAATGGCTCCCCTTCAATTGGGCGAACGCTGCTGATGCCAAGGACGTCCTTGTGAACAAGGGTTACATGCAGGTAATGGCCGAGGCTGTTGCCAAGCACGGCGTCACCTACTTGGGCGCCCTGTCTGTTTGCAGCATGGGCTTGCTGACCAAGTTCCCGGTGACAAAGATTGGGGACCTCAAAGATAAGAAGATTAGGGCCGTGGGCATGGAAGCCGAAATCGTCCAGGCGCTTGGGGCAACAGCGATCGACTCCCCAGCCAACGAACAATACGCGGCTTTAAAGAGCGGGCTGGTGGATGGCACCGATTACCCTTGGTACACTGTAGAACAGTACAAATTCTACGAGGTGCTGAGTCACATCGTGAAACCTGCGTTGCACACGCCGGGGGTCGTCGAGATTCTCATTAACACCAAGGTCCTCAAAGCCCTCACTCCTGATCAACAGCAAAACGTGCAAAAGGCAGCTTTGAACGCCATGGACAGCAGCTTCGCTCACTCCGACGAATTGGATGCACAAGCTTTGAGCAAATCCGAGAGCCTCGGCGTGAAAATATCCACCGTACCCGAGGTCCAGCTTGTCAAATTCCGTGGAGCAATGAGGCGTCTCTGGAACACGGAGGCCAAGAAGTCTCCGTACTCAGCTAAGCTAGTGGAAATCCTGCGTGACCATTTGAGGAAATCCATGGGCATTGAGCAATAGAGCGCTCTCGATTCCGGACCTCAGACTGATACGCTTTCAAGCCAGTAGTAGTTCATCAAACTACTCACTGGTCTGTTTTTCCGCGAAATCCGCAAACCCTTTGATACACGGGTTGTTGGATTGCGAATTCCAATACAAGGTAAAAGCCACCGAAATAGGATAAAGCGTTTCCCTGGTAACCCCGCTCGCCAATGGATACGGCGCGGAATCCGCCTGCTTCCTGAGGCTCAGTATCTTGACTCCACGTTCCTCAATTTTATCGAAAAAGGAGGTTGAGGTTGGCATATATCCTATGGCGAAAGATTTTCCGCAGACCTGAAGAGCCATGTTGTAGGAACTCACCACCAGATGGTCCTTGGCGTAAGGAGCCCCTTTCAGAACTACATTCTGAAAGTGCAGTCCGACCCCTGACTCGGGAACCTCCCGGGTGGTAACCTTTATCGGCTCATTCGGCCCACCAACTTGATTCCACTTTGTTAGTTCCCCTTTGAATATTTTTTCCAGTTGCTCCATCGTCAGCTCATTGACTGTATTCTTGGCGTTTGTAATGATAGCGATTTCAACTTGGCCAACATACGTGGACTTCAGAGATAATCGCTTTTCTTGGGCTATTTTGGCTTCTTCGGCCGTTATCTTTCTCGTGGCCATAACCATATCCGCTTCTCCATCAAACAGCTTCCTAAAGCCTATGCCAGTATTCGTTCCTGTGACGGTGATGGAGCAATTCCCGGCACCCTTCTTGTACAAATCTGAATAACCTTGAACCACATCAGACAACGCCCCTCCTCCGCTAATTCTAACCACGTTTTTATCTTGGGCCGGAGCGGGACCTGATGTGAAACAAAGAAACAAAGCCATGGCCGCAGGGATCATAAGGATCGATATTGCTCGCCTCATATTGCCCCCCTTCCTCATGTATCGTTTTTTATGGCACACCTAAATCGGTAGCTTCATAGTATCTGTAAAAAGGGAGTTCAAAGTCAAATCAAATCTGGATGCGAATTGAGTTCTCGATCACGACTTCCAAATTGGCAGGTGCCGCGGGGGTCCAGTGCACAAACAATCTGCGGCCGCCGCACATGCTTGCCTGTGGAGAAGTGAGCGACCGTTGAGCACCGTTCGAGGCAGCCCGCGTAGCACGCGCAGAATGCGGTTCGCTGGACGGTTCTCCCGCGTTTCGCGGAGTCAACACATCCTACTCGGACTGTTTCACAAGACCGTTACAGAAGTTGCTCGAATTCTTCTCGTGTCATGTCACAATCATTGATTATTTTTGTCAACAAACCAGGACCGATTATTTCACCCTGATGAACAGGCACTGCGGTGCCACGTCCATCAGCATGCCTTAAGAAGTGGTGGCTACCCCTGATTCGGGATACGTTGAATCCGGCTTTTCGGAGTGCATCAATAACAGTCTTCCCATCGATGGCCGCTCATGATTCAACCGTGACTCGTTGAACCCCGACAGACTGAGGAACGGACAGAGGAGGGCCTTGTTCTTCAAGACACAGATCAATGGCTTCCCTGATCCTCTCCATGAGCGTATCCAGTGACTTGGCCTGAGTGTGACATCCCCGGAGTTCCGGAACTGAGGCCACGTAGAATCCCTCCTCGTCACGTTCTACAATCACGTTGAACGCTATTTCCATCGGCTGAATTCCCATTTGCCAGAAGATTGATGGTCGCGACTATTCCACCATAGAAAGCCAAGGAGGACTCGCAATTTCCTCGGTATCACTCGACAGAAAATGATGCCTTTGCCGCGGCATTCTCGGGCGTGACCGCGAGAAGTTCATGTGAGCCTCGGATCGGCTCCCAGAAAAATTCGTACGGTGGCCCTGTCCTGGCGAGCTCTGTGCCGTCCAAATACCAGACCACGTGCTTGACGACTCTCTCCGGCAAGGCCCTGAACACGATCTGGCTCGGACGATGGCGCGAGAGCACGAATCGGTCCCGATTGTGCGGGCTGATGATCTCGATCCTCGAAGTCCGAGATGGAGGACCCGGCCCTCTGGAGCCATAAAGGCTGATGATCTCCCCACCCCCTCGCGGTGCGGTATTGTCCGGTTTCATGAGCTGAAATCGACTCACTCCCTGTAGAGCCTCGCGGCGGTTGAGCCATTTGGCGTAGCTGGATCCCAGAGGATGGTGCTCGTCTTCATGGGGCAAATTACACGTCATGAGAGTGTGCTTGCCTGCAACGAGTTCCGTGGTGGTGTAGGGACATCTCGGAGTTGCTCGCCTTCCCGACATAGAGCACACAGTCTCCTCTCGGACGCCCGCGGGCCTGGTGAAGCCCTCAGGAGGGGCATTTCCGTAAAGGAGTCGGGTCGCTTCCAACAGTATCGGTCCGCACACCGATGCCCCCATCCTGCCGGGGCTCGGGTGGCCGTCGAAGTTTCCGGCCCATACTCCGATCACGTGCTCCGAGGTGTACCCGATCACCCACGCATCCCTGTAGTTGCTGCTGGTGCCGGTTTTCACCGCAACAGGGAACCCGAAGTCAAAGTAACCCGGATTCCCGAATGTCAGCAGCCGTGCCGATGGGTCGGCGAGAATGTGCGAAATGATGTACGCCACCTCGGGCGAGAATACACGCGAAAGGGACGCTCTGGGTGCGGACACGACGTGCAGCGGCCGGAATTCACCCCCACTGGCGAGCGTCAGGTACGCTTGGACCAACTGGTACAGGCTGACTTCCACGTTGCCCACCGCCAACCCCAGGCCATAATGATCGGGAGGCGGTGAGTTCGAAGTGATGACTTCCACGCGACCCAACACCCGGTACAAATCCTCCAGGCCCACCCATCGAGCAACCTTCACAGCCGACACGTTCAGAGAGTTCCCAAGCGCAGACCGCACGTTGACCGGCCCGTACCTCACGGCGATCCGCGTTCGTAGGCTGGTAGTCCCCGTGAGGGGTCTGGTAAACGAGGTCGGTATCGGAGATCTCCGAGGAGCTGCCGTAGCCTTTCTCCAGCGCCAGTGCGTACAGGAACGGCTTCAGCGTGGAGCCGGCCGAGCGCTGAGCGAGCACACCGTTGTTGAAGCCCTGATAACGCCCGCTGTAGCTTAACGAACCCACCAGCGCCAACACCTCCGCGTTCCGGCAGGAGGCAATCAGAGCGACCGCTTGGTCTATGCCCATCCGTCGGAGCCGATCGCGGTGAGATGCAAGGATTTGTTCGACACCATGCTGTAGGTTCAGGTCGAGTGTCGTCTTGATTGTGGGCCCGGATTTCCCGCTGTTTGTGAGGACCAGATCCACGAAATGCGGAGCGTGAACCGGGATCGATCGGGTCTTGAACACCGCCGTGGGGCCAAGGCTGACTTTCAGTTGGGCATCGCTGATCCATCCCAATACAGCCATGCGCTTCAGGATGCGGTCCTTTTCCGCTAGGACCAGCTTCCGACCGGCCGGTCGCCGCGGGTCCAGCCTGGAAGGGGACCGCGGGAGCGCAGCAAGGACGGCGGCCTCGGACAAGGTGATGCTCTCCACGTCCTTGTCGAAATAGGTCCGGGCAGCAAGCCCGGCTCCACGAATGTTTCCGCCCATTGGCGACAGGTTGAGGTACAGTTCAAGGATTTGTTCTTTGGAGAGCTGCAATTCCATTTTCATGCTGGCCAGCAGTTCAACAATCTTCGCGGGGTAGGTTCGCGGTTGAGGCCGGATCAATCGCACCACCTGCTGAGTGATGGTGGAAGCGCCTGAAATCCTCTTCTCTTGCTTAATGTTGCGTGTACAGCGCGGGCGATTGCAATGGGATCGAAGCCGGGGTGGTAATAGAAGCGCTTATCCTCGGCCGTGATGACTGCTGCCTTGAGATGCTTTGGAAACAACCTCCCATCACACCAGAGCCCCATCCGGCCTTTCCCGTCGGGAAACAGCCTTAGAATGCGTTCATGGCGATCCAGGACCGCGGTCCCGACGCGGTTCTGCTGTTCCCGTATCGCATTCCGGTAATCGGGAAGGACCAAGTAAGCAAACACTGCAGACACAACGGCAGCACCCCCGCACACCGCGAGGACGAGCAATCGGAGACGGGTTGGGTATCGATGGGATCTCATGAGCACGTATATTATCAGAATCGTGACTGTCTGTGGAATGTAAGCTGTCAGTTAACTGTGGCAAAAGTCTGTCATTGCGAGTCCAGCGTCGCGGGGACGAAGCAATCTACTGCATCGCCAAAGCTGAGATTGCCGGTGGGACCGGCATCTTGCCGGTCATCCCTAATAGACAGGCTGGAAGCCTATCCCACCGATTACTCCTCGCAATGACACAGGATCAGCGATTCCCCGCGTAATTGAGGGATTATTGTGGAATGAAGATCGTTGTTGACCTGTAGACCGGTAGGGAGATATGCTTTGCAACTGAGGAAATCTCTTTTTTCAGACAACGTGGTGGCAACAGTGTCTCCGAGGAGAGTCTCGAGACACTACGCGGCGGCCTTTCCGAGTCCGTGGAACCGGGGAATCACCTGTCAGATCTGGGGGGGCCACAGGAACGGCCGGTCGTCGCATATTTCCGGCTAAAACGAGCGCGTATCAACACACGGGACCAAGGAGGACCACCATGGACGAGAATCGCAGGAATTTTCTGAAAGGGGCCGGCATCGTTGTCGCCATGGCAGCCACAGGCGGCCTGACCGTGGCTCAAGCTGAGACCAAGCCGGCGCCGGCGACTGCGCGAGGCATGGCTCGCGGGTTAACCCTATTGACCATCAGTCGCAACAGCCAATACCGGCTTGGCGTCAAAACAGGCAAGGGAATTTTGGATGTGCCCCAGGCAGGAGAACTGCTCCACATGCACGCGCCGGCCACCATGGACGACCTGCTTCAGAAGGAGGAGGGTCCCAGCCTCAATGCGCTGGTGGACGCGGCTCTAAAATCCTCGGGAGCGGGCGCGGCCTTTGTCAAGGAAGAGACTATTGAATACGGACCGGCTGTGACCCGTCCGGAAAAGATTGTCTGTGTGGGCCTGAATTACCGAAAACACGCCAAGGAAGTCGGCATGCAGCCCCCCAGTCAACCGGTGCTTTTCAACAAGTACAACAGTGCGCTCAATCATCACAACGGTACCATCAAGCTGCCGGTCGAGGTAGCCAAGAAATTTGACTATGAAGTCGAGCTGGTGATGGTCATGGGCAAGGAAGCGAAAAACGTCACGGAAGCCGATGCTCTTTCCTATGTAGCAGGCTACTGCACCGGCAACGACTTCACGGCAAGGGATCTGCAATTGGAGACCCCCAGCGGGCAATGGATGATCGGCAAGACCCCGGATCAATTTGCCCCTTTAGGTCCCTATTTGGTTACCGCTGACCAGATCGATCCCGACAATCTCAAGATCGAGTGCCGGGTCAACGGCGAGACGCGGCAATCCTCCAACACCAACGATTTCATATTCAACAGCAGGAAGATGATCAGTTTCATCTCCCGTTACATCAAGCTCAAACCCGGCGACATCATTTTCACCGGCACCCCCGAAGGCGTGATCGCGGGACATCCCAAGGACAAGCAGGTCTGGCTCAAGCCCGGCGACAAACTGGCTTGCAGCCTTGAAAAGCTGGGAGAACTGAAGTTTGAACTGGTTTGACGGACGCTCCCGGCCTTGCATGCCTGATTTCGACTCGCCGGCCGCAACATTGCGGCCGGCGAGTCGTTTCGGGGTGACCCAATCCGCATGGACCAGAAGTCAGAAGTTCAGGGGGCAGAATATCTAATTTCTTACGGAAATATGCACTTCACAAATGCTAATAGAAAAGCTAATCCGTGTAATGAGGTGTAAGCCATGAAGGTGGGTATAGCTCTAGGTGGCGGCGGAGTAAGAGGGCTGGCTCATGTCCCCATTCTTCAGGTCCTCGACGAACTGCAGATTCGTCCTGTCGTTATATCGGGCACCAGTATGGGTGCGATTGTCGGTGCCCTGTATGCGTCGGGCATGTCCGCAAGAGAGGTCAGGGAGGGTATCGAAAGACACCTCATTCTAAAGGATGACACCTGGCGGGACGTGTTAGGGAAGAGGGAAGACTTGCTCAAGTGGGTTCATGCGTTCAAACCGGTCTTCTCGGGCAGCGGGCTAATCGATGCTCAAGGCATCTTGAATTTCTTGCTCAGCGAAATCAAGGTGTCAAGCTTTGAAGGCCTGGCAATTCCTTTGCTCGTCGTTGCCGCCGACTATTGGTCAGCAGAGGAAGTAGTCTTTGAAAAGGGAGCGTTGTTACCGGCCATACAGGCCAGCATGGCAGTACCCTGGAGTTTTCTCGCCCGTTTCCCTAGAGGGGAGAATCATGGTCGATGGCGGTGTGGTGAACCTGGTGCCCTATGACCTGCTCATGGACCGGGCCGACTGCATCATCGCTGTGAATGTCAGCAGAGTGCGATTAGCAGGCGGAGACGAGATTCCGAACGCATTGGAGTCGGTGCTTGGAACCTTCGACATCATGCAGACAACGATGCTCGCCGCCAAACTCAAGAAGCTGAAACCGGACATTTATGTCTGGCCGCAGATCAGTGGCGTCAGGATGCTCGACTTTGGCAAGATTGAGGAGGTCTTTGCTCAGGCTGCCCCGGCAGCCGAAGAATTAAGAAAAGAGCTATTGCAAGTGTTGAGGAAAACCGATTCGACCTGATAAATCCTTAACAAATGCTATAAAACGCATCGCATGCTTCGACAGGGGTCACCGTCTATAGTCCCTGCTACAGGCTCCTGACCTTACAATTGAGGTCTCGAACCTGCCTCTCCCAGGACTTACCTCGCGAGAGAACCTTTGCCTTTGCCCAGCTCGTCAAATCTTCCCAGGTTAGCTGCTCAAAGCTTGATCCTCGTTCCAACTCTCCGATCCTGGCGAGAGAATCAGCCCTGTCATAAGCTTGAAAGACGATACTGGGGAAAATATAAATGTTGGCGAAGATGTTACGAATTATGGGTCCAATCGAGTGATAAGAGATGATGTACAAAAGCTTTAGGTTTATAATAAATTGCCTTGAAATTTAACAGCATTTGGTTATAACCATAGACAGCAGGGCGGTTCCGTGTTAGAGTCCGCAGCCGGATGTTGTAATAGGAGGCAAAAAGTGAACCCGCGGGTCGGAAGCAGAATTCCCAAGAACCCGTTTCAAGAAATGTATACTCCCGCCGAAACCGGGAAGAGAAAGGGATCTTTTTTCGCCGGGATTGCCCGTTTCGTACTACTGGTCATGATCGGATGCATGGCGGGTGGAGCCGGGGTCGCGGTCCAAGGTTACGCATACTTTACTCACAGTCTCCCCAGCATTCAAAAACTCAAAAAATACTCGCCTCCCACAGTCACTCATGTTTACGCGGACAAGGGTGAACTGATCGGAGAATTCGCAACCGAGCGCCGCTTTCTGGTCCCCATAGAGCAGATCCCCAAACTACTACAAAATGCGTTTGTGGCAGCGGAAGACAAGAATTTCTGGCAGCACAGCGGTGTGGACAAAGAGGCCATAGTCAGGGCCATCAAGACGAACCTTGTGCGAGGAAAGGCCGAGGTCGGTGCAAGCACTATCACCCAACAGGTGGCCAGGACCTTTCTGCTCACTCCGGAGAAGACCTTCACCCGCAAGATCAAAGAAGCGATTCTGTCCACGCAGATCGAAGGATCCCTTAATAAAGAACAAATTCTTAACTTGTATCTCAATCAGATCTACTTAGGTAGCTCCGCATACGGTGTGGAAGCCGCCGCACAAATGTATTTCGCCAAGGGAGTGCGGGATCTGACAATTGCTGAATGTGCTATGCTGGCTGGCCTACCACAGCGACCCGCCAAGTACTCCCCAAAGGTAAACCTGAAGGCATCTTTAGCTCGCCGGGCGTACGTTTCTCAAGAGGATGCTTGAAGACGGGTATATCACTGAGGCCCAGTACGAAGAGGCAAATCAGGAAGAACCCAAAATTGTCACGCAGCAGAACCCGAATTTGAAGGCCGCGCCGGATTTTGTCGAGTACGTCCGTCGGTACGTCGAGAAAAAATACGGTGCGGACTTCCTGTACAAAGAAGGCTTGCAAGTTTACACCACCGTAGACCTTGCAGCGACGAAGGCGGCCAGGGAATCAATAGGCATGGGGTTGCGCGAGCCTGGACAAGCGCCAGGGATATAGAGGCCCGTTAAAGACCTTGAACGTCAAAGGAGTGATGGAATTTCTCGAAGAGAAGACTCGTACTATGGAAGGGCCGCTGCGATTCGGGCAGATTGCTGAAGGAGTAGTCACCCATATAGATAATGAAAATGTTTATGTACGCATGGGGAGCTACGTAAACGGCAAAAGCAAAAAGGAATATGTGGGCCAGATCAAAATTGATCCTAGCCCTAAATGGTGGGTCCGCACTCCCTTTATAAGGTCCGAAATGCGCACCCGCAACTTTGCCCAGGGGGACCTCCCGTTTCAGGTCGGTGACCTCATTCAGGTACGCATTCAAGACCCGAACATTAAACGTAAGGAACTGTACCTGAAGAAATTCGGCAGCACTGATCCGACACTGAAGAACTACAAGGAATATACCGAAGATATGTTGGTATATTTTCCACTGGACCCTGAACAGGAGCCTTTGGCCCAGGCCGCGCTTATGATGCGGGAGAATAGGTCCGGATACATCAGAGTGATCGTGGGAGGGTACAGCTACTCGGAGTCCAAATATAACCGGGCGATCCAGGCTCGGCGTCAGGCTGGATCTTCCTTTAAGCCGGTGATTTACGCCGCGGCACTCAACAAAGGATTTACGTGTGCTGACATCATTATTGATTCGCCCCTGGCCCTCGCCATCCCTGGAACCGGGGAGGTATGGAAGCCGAAGAACTACAGAGGGGGCTTCCGGGGGCCTGTAACCTTCAGGGATGCGCTTGTCCACTCAAGAAATATCCCCACAATTAAGATCCTGCAGCAAATCGGCATAGAGCATGCCAAAGCCTATGCACGTAAGCTGGGCTATACTTCTCCTCTGGTGGACAATCTGACACTGGCGCTGGGTTCTACCGGCGTGTCGCTCGACGAACAGCTTAACGCGTACTCCGTCTTTCCCAACAAGGGCTACCTGGTGCCGGGAGTTTATGTGAAGAAGATTGTGGACCGCAACGGAAAGATACTCGAGGAACATGATCCGCCGGTTCTCCTGGACGATCCAATTCGCGGTCAGGAACTGCAGATCCAGAAAGTTTCACACGAAGCGCCACAGGTTGGGGCAGCGGGTGACAGCGAAATTCCCGAAAAGGGGGCGCCGATTCTTAGGAGACAACTGGACGAAGGAACGGCCTACATCATGGACAAGCTCTTGCAGGGAGTAATCCAGGAAGGCACAGCAACCAATTTGAAGAAAATCGTCGGGCGCCCCGATATTGCGGGCAAGACCGGGACCACAAACGAGAACATAGATGCCTGGTTCATGGGTTTTTCTCCTGACTATACTTGCGGCGTGTGGGTGGGATTCGACGAAGAAATGTCTCTCGGTGAAGGGGAAACAGGCGGCAAGGCCGCTGCACCCATCTGGGGATATTTTATGAGAGAAGTGCTACGAGACAAGCCGGTGAAAGAATTCGCCATTCCCCAGACGGTAGAAGTTCGACGTATCGATCCAAGGACCGGCCTTCTCACCTCCGCCACCGACGGGTTCCCCGAAGTGTTCAAGGTAGGTAGTGGCCCTGCCGACTCCGAACCCAAGCTCATCAAGGGTTCCAGGTGGGATTATTCCGGGTCCGATCTCGATCAATTCTAGTGTGCTTTCCCTCTGTTGGAAGGGTCCGAGTTGAACCGCAAGGCTTTAGTCATTGCATCACTTCTTTCCGTAGCACCCACCACCATTTCTTGAAAAACCGTTAATTAGCGCCGCAGTTTCTGACAATGGAGCTTGACACGGGGACTTTGGCGCATATATGTATACTTTAGAAGTCGTTTTTTGCGGGAATGTCGGGGGACGAATGAGCGGCTTCTTGTTTTTTGCCCCGATTTAACGCAAAACCTTCTAATCTTTTGGTGAGAATAAAGGACAACACTGATGGCCGATGAGATCGAAAAGAAGGATGACTTCGGTCAAGACGACGCTCCGAAGACACAGCAGATAAACTTTGCCGATATCCCCGATATGCTCCCCTTGCTCCCCGTGCGGGATGTGGTGATATACTCCTACATGATCCTTCCTCTGATGGTAGGACGAGAGAGGTCCATAAGGGCTGTGGACGAGGCACTGGCTGAGGACCGACTCATATTTCTCGCCGCCCAAAAGATTTCCACCGAAGAGGATCCCACCCCGGACAATATTTACACCGTGGGCACCGTGGCCATGGTCGTTAAGCAACTCAAACTCCCGGACGGCAGGGTTAAGATTCTCGTTCAGGGGCTTGCAAAGGCGCGTATTGTGTCCTTTCTCGAATCGCGTGAATTCTTCAAGGTGAAAATAGAAAAAATCCCGGATCCTGCGACCGGTCCGATCACAATAGAAGTCGAGGCCCTGATGAGGTCTATAAAGGAGAATTCAGAAAAAATCCTGCAACTCCGTGGAATAATCTCTCCGGATGCGGTAGCTATTCTGGATTCCATTGAAGATCCCGGCCGACTTGCCGACCTGGTGGCATCAAACCTGAAACTCCGTGTGGAAGAGTCCCAGGCCATACTGGAAGTGATCGACCCTGTGGAGAGGCTCAAGAAAGTCAATGAACTCCTCTCAAAGGAACTTGAACTGTCTGCTATGCAGGCCAAGATCCAGACGCAGGCCAAAGAGGAGATGGGCAAGACCCACCGAGAGTACTTTCTCAGGGAGCAACTGAAAGCTATCCAGAGCGAACTGGGCGAGATTGACGAAAAGACAAAAGAAATAGAAGAATTTAGGGACAAGATAGCCAAGGCGAAGATCCCGAAGGAAGTTGAGAAAGAGGCCGAGAAGCAGCTTAGCCGCCTCGGTCAGATGCACCCGGACGCGGCGGAAGCGTCCATCATTCGGACGTATCTGGACTGGATCGTGGAACTTCCCTGGTCCAAATCCACCCGGGACAAACTGGATATTAAGAACGCTAAATTTATTCTGGACGAGGATCACTACAACCTCGAAAAGGTGAAAGACCGTATCCTTGAGTACCTGGGTGTTCGCAAGCTCAACAAGCAGATGAAGGGTCCAATTCTCTGCTTTGTCGGACCACCGGGCGTGGGAAAGACCTCACTGGGTCGATCCATAGCTCGTGCTCTGGGTCGCAAGTTCACGAGGATATCCCTGGGAGGCGTGCGGGACGAGGCAGAAATCCGCGGCCACCGACGCACCTATATCGGCGCTCTTCCCGGCCGTATCATTCAGGGGCTCAAGAATGCCGGGTCCAATAACCCCGTATTCATGCTTGACGAAATTGACAAGGTCGGGGCCGATTTTCGTGGCGACCCGTCGGCCGCATTGCTGGAAGTCCTGGACCCGGAGCAAAATCATGCTTTCAGCGACCACTATCTTAACGTGCCATTCGACCTTTCCAAGGTCATGTTCATCACCACGGCAAACGTGGCGGATACTATTCTGCCGGCTCTCAAAGACAGGATGGAGATCATCGAACTCTCCGGTTACATCGATGAGGAAAAACTGAAAATCGCCAGACAGTATCTGATCCCGAGACAGATCAAAGAAAACGGCATCAGAGAAGAGGATTTCAATATAACCGACGAAGCAATACTCGGGATTGTCAATCAGTACACGCGAGAGGCCGGCCTACGGAACCTCGAGCGGGAAATTGCCAATCTTTGCCGCAAGATTGCTCGCAAGATTGCAGAAGGGGAAAAGAAGGTCCCCAGGATTACGGCGAAAAACCTGAGCAAGTTTCTGGGAGTGCCGAGATTCCTGCCCGATGATGAGCAAAGGGCCGACGAAGTAGGCGTAGCCACGGGGCTCGCATGGACCCCGTACGGCGGCGATGTGCTTCACATAGAGGCCACACCGATGGAAGGGAAGGGTAGCCTTCTCTTGACCGGGCAATTAGGCGATGTGATGAAAGAGTCGGGCCAGGCTGCCCTGTCGTACTTTCGCTCACGGGCTGCCCGCTTCGGGATGAAGGAGAAATTCTATTTCTCGAAGGACATTCATGTGCATGTTCCAGCCGGGGCAATTCCTAAAGACGGACCCTCTGCGGGTGTGACTATGGCCACAGCCCTGGTGAGCGCCCTCACAGGGATTCCGGTGAGATCGGATGTGGCTATGACCGGGGAAATAACTCTGAGGGGAAGGGTTCTGCCTGTGGGCGGGCTGAGGGAGAAATCGCTGGCCGCGCTCCGAGCCCGGATCTACACAATAATCGCGCCGGAGCAGAACGCCAAGGATCTCGACGAAATACCGCGACATATCCGGCGAAGGCTTGACTTCAGGTTCGTCAAGCACATGGATGAGGTTCTCAAGCTTGCGCTGAAAGATGGCCCGGCAGTGGAGAAAAAAACAGCCGGAACAGCGGGCAAGAAGCAAACGCCAAAGAGGATTCCCCCTAAGAACAGAGCCGTGAGGCCCACTGCCGCGAGACGTCTTTCGAAAACCGAGTCTTCGGCCGAAAGAGAAGCGTAATACTCGTCAACGATCAAAGAGATGATCTTGAGTCAATGGACGGCAGGGAGAAAATGTTGCAAAAGTCATGAAGTGGCTGAGATCGTAGCACGAATACCCTCACCCTGTGTCCCTCTCCCAGGGGGCGAGGGAAATGTAAGACCGCGCCAGTCTTGCTCCCTCTCTCTGTGGGAGAGGGCTGGGGTGAGGGAAATGCAATACATCTTGGCCTCATTCGTGGCACGATTTGAAGTTCGCCTGGAATTTTGCAACAGTCTCGGGACGCCGGCCACTGCCATAACGTGGTAGCGGCCCCGCTGGACGCGGGGTGTTCGCAATGCGTACTCGTATGAAAGCGCATTGGCGTAAGCCCCGGGGCTCTTTTGATATATGACCATTGGACTTGCCGCGATCTACATCGTCCTTTTGGCCCTGGGCCTCTTGTGGGTCATGGCCAGGATGGTGTCATATCTTCGCTATCAAAAGCAAATGGAAGCCAGATGGAATGAGGCGATGTACGATGAGGGGTTCCAAGCTTATTTGGACAAATTGCGAGAGCAGGCGCCCGGTGGGAACGAGACGGACAAGGGGGACAAGTGCACTCCCGGTGGCGCGGCATGTTGACGCCATGCCGGTTTTACCGATGTAGGGCCGAAGCTTCCGGGTCTTGTACCCCCCCCTTCAATTGTCTGACTTTGTCTTCGCATTGCCGTGACGCTTCCACCATGTTGTCTTCGATCTCCTGCCGGATCTTTTCGTAGTCATCACTGGCAAGTCCCTGAGGAACCTGAGTCGGCTTTCCAAAAGCCATGACAATTGTGCTGAACGGCAGCGGCAACACCATGCGATCCCAAGACCCGAATTGAATCTGCCGTGTGGCCCAGCTAACCAGTGGCACAACCGGCGTCTGAGTTTCTCGGCCGATAATAACAATCCCCATCTTCACTTTTCTCGACGGTCCCCTCGGAGCGTCCACCGCGAGCCCCGAACAGTAATTTCTCTCCTTGGCCATATCGATCATCTCAGCCAAGGCTTCCTTTCCACCGCGTGAGGACGATCCTCTCGTGGAATCGTAACCCCATCGGCGGAGGCATCGATCAATCAGTTCCCCGTCCCAAGATCGGCTCACCATGACGACTCCTGGATATCGGCCGCAGTGATAAACCGGGAAGAGCATGGTGCCATGAAAGCAAGCACAGTTAAATGGCTGCTTCTTGCAGATTTGCTCTTCGTATTCCTGGTTAAGGTAAATCTTCCTCGATGTCAGATCAACGAGTCTGAAGTACGCGGTTACGAGGCGGGGTACAAGAAAGAGTACCAATTTGAACCAGAGTTGCTGTCCCTTGTCTTTCGGTTTTCTTTTGTTTTTCAACACTGCGCTTCCGGTGCTGATCCGTAACTCTGTCAATCGTCGCAAAAAGCCAACAATCTGATAAGATGCTGCAGCACATCTAAATCCCTGTCGGATATGTTGGTTATCTCGAAACCCGCTATAGAACGTCCCTTTTTTTATCCACCTTCACCCACCGGCATTGAGCATCGAAATCGCAAGGTTTAATCCTTTCGTCAATTCCTTCCGCGTTGATGACCAGGGTCTTTACGTCACCGACTTCTGCTTCTATACCGACTACCTGAACTCCTTTCTCAGTGAGGTCCACGACATGGTAATCAGCTTCCGTGTTTCCCTTATCAAAGATGGGAAGGCCAAGAGCCGGATAGCACCTGGGGAATTCTCGTGCATGATTGATGTCCACTGTGTCATCAAATCCAGGGATGCGCTCGGCCAGTTCGTCCTCTTCCATTGCTTGTGACGCTATCAGTTTGTTGAAGGCGCTGAGCAGTCCTTTTGATGACAGACTGTATTTTTCCATCAGTTCTAAATTGCTCAGTCCCGCTCGAATATCATTGACAATACTTTTGGCCTCAATTTTGCGCTTAGCTTGCATGAGAAGTGCCTTCAGATCTCAGATTACTTGACAGAGGCAACGGTTTCAATGTTCGAGAATTTGAAGAGCCTCTTCAGCCGCCTCTCGGACATCCGGATCGGGGTCTTCCGCCGCCCTTCGAAGAGCGGGAATCGCTGCAGGATTTCCTATCTTTCCAAGCAATTCGGCCGTGTCACCCCTCAACCCTACCTCTTCCTGAAACAAAAGGGCCGTGAGTTCAGCAACGATGGGATCCAGGATCCTGGGATTCTTTTCCAGAACCTCTTCCAGCGCCACTAACGCACCCATGCGCACGGAAAACTCTTTTGACATGTATATCGGCAGTATAGCTTCCGGCTGCTTCCTGGCGCATATAAGCCCCGCAGCATCTTCTGCCCGGCCCGCCTTGATCATCGACTCGAGAATCGGGGTAATGGAGCTGCCTTCGGCGACCCTCAACAGGTGTCCGGCCAACTCCTCTGCCGTGAGGCGACCGATCAAGGTCATGCCATCGTCAATGATGGTGGTCGGTGTGGATTTGACGCTATAGCGTTGAGCGAGGTCCTCAAACTGGACAGCATCCACAATACTGAGGGTGATCAAGGAGCTACGCACGGCGAGCGACAGAGCTGCGCGAACCACCTGGGGGCAATGAGGGCAGGTCGGTGCTATCAGGACCATCACGTGACTGGGCCTGGCCAATATCTCAAGCGATTTGGTAACCTCGGGTTGTGGAGGCTCGGACTCGCTGCCCATCCACAGGAGGAGATCCAGAAAAGGAGGTAATTCAGTCCCCTCCGGTGCCGCAAAATAATGGATATTGCCCGTGTGCTCGCGGTAGGGTGTGAGAGATGGTTTCCCCGGCAGCAGAGATTCTTCTCCCTCTTCGATCTTGATGCGGTTCATTGATACGCCGCTGATTTGGCGGACTATGTTGACAAGGTTTGCCTCGAAGGGATTCGCCTCTCCCTCACCTCGGTTCACGAAGATGGTTACCGGCTCGGAAAGCTTTGAACTTACGGCCTGAACACTCATCAGGTCCTGATCTGAGAGCAACGATCACTCCTCTCGGCCACAATGATGCCTTGACGGGACCAGAAGTCCAGGATAGGGCTGGAGAAAAGACGGGAACTCCACAGACAGCTTCGGGTCGGTGTATTGTGAAACGCGTTGCGATTGGCGCCAGGATCACCCTTCGCTAATCTCTCCCGTCGAGGTCAGGGGATGAGGAAACCCTCTTGCCTGGCGGGAGAGGGAGGGGTGAAGTGGATATTCACAAGCATTTTCACCCGCGAAACTCAATACCACGTACTATAAAATCAAACCCCCAAAGACAGCGGATCTCAGCGCATGCCCCCGTTCAACGCGAGCCCGGAACGAAATTTACATTGACCTGCCCCGATCCGGGCGAAACAGCGTAGGGGGATTCTGCTCCACGGACGGGCGCAGGCATGTAGCTCCACAAATAGCTTCCGAAATCTCCCACTCGGTCGACAGCTCTCGGAATTATGGCTTGATTGGCCTGTTGCTGTTGCGCCGCTTGCCGCTGAGGAGACGTGAGCGGAGTGAATGTCGGCTGGCCGTACATATTATACGGCCCCGAGTAAGAACGGTCATACATCTGGGAGTTTTGTTGCCCTAAGACCGGTTGAGCGCAAACGGAAAAAGCTACGGCCACAATCGCGATGACGGTTTTCATGATTCGACCTCAGTATAGATATCTTTATTTTACACAAGTAACACAAATAACGGGAAAAATAAAGACGTTAATTGCTTGACAAAACAAATAGAAATATGAAATAATTATGCGCTTTGATGTTAACTGGAGGTTCCACTGATGAGCAAAATAGCCAAAATTGCGCTTTGTGCACTACTCGTTGTCGCGCTGGCGGTTCCCGCTTTGGCGAACGGTGCACGTGAAAAGCGCTCCACTACTTCCAAAGTCACCGGTGCCATATATAGAGGTGGCGCTACGGCTTTGGAGGGCACCGAAGGCATTATCTCCGGCTGCCTTCGGAGGACCTTTAGCCTTTTCAATCCGTGCTTAGATTTCGTCAAAGGTTGCGCTAATATCGCGGTCATGCCGATAGAAAAACCATTGGCATATGTTGAAAAGGTAACGTTCAAACCGAGGCATGCCAAGAAGGCCGCGGCGAAGATACCGGAACCACAGAAACCGGAGATTCCGCAGAAGTAGTTTTTAAGGGTGAAAATGGGGATAGGCAGAGAGGACACTCACCAATAAGCTTCTCAACTTGTGAGTGCTCTTTGCCGACTCGGAGGGTGTATGAGGGGAATCATGCCGGTTGTCCTGCTGTCGCTGCTGTGCGTCTGCTCTACGTGCGCGATGGCTGCGGGCGTCGTGCATTCAGACGCAATTACGATATGTTCCATTATCATAAATGAGATGACCGAGGGCAAAATAAGCGGTGATAGGGCAAAAGAGATCTCTATGGCTATCGCTGAAGCCGGAAACAAGCATTTCGGAAGGGTCACCTGTGGAGATATGTGGCTCTATATGGCTATTGCCCATGTCGAAAGCGGCTTCAGGAACAACATAATCAACAGCGAGAATTGCCGGGGGATGTTTCAGGTTCATGCCCCGTCCTGGGCCAGAAAGTTCGGCCTTCGGTACGTTGATCTGCTGGACCTCCATACAAACGCGGATTGCGGCATCCGGGTGTTCAAGTACTATCTGGAACAATACAAGAAACTAGTACCCTACTCTCAGTGCATATAACAGCGATCATCCCTGGGCCGCTACCGGTTATGCCCGCGCTGTCCTGGGCACCCGCCGGAGAATCCAAAAGCGATATGTGGAGCTTTACAGGGCATTCAGAGATGAAAAGAGGATAGCTTCCAACCCGTCTCCCTCTCAGCTATCCCACCCCGACGCAACGGATGCGCCCCCCTCGCCGTAGGTTACACCTTGTCTATTTGCCGATATGGCCTCACAAACGGAATTTGTACGGGATTGGGAAGCGCTCTTAGCCTACCGTGGTGGGCCGTAGATAAAAGGTGACACGAAGGAACTCATTAGGTCCCAAACATTAAACGGGGAAGGGTTATGATCCATGGGAATGTACGGGTCGTGGCCGGTTGGATAACATGCGGACACGGGTCCTGACGGCGGGGCCACATATTGGGGCAGGCAGCTCATACATCCGCCTGCAGCAAGTGCAGCCACAAGAACCAGGCCTAGAATCAATTTCTTCCGAAAAGCCGTCATATTGTCACACGTTAGAATCTTAAGTCAGCGCATTTTACCTCGTTTATAGACCGCGATCAAGGTAAAAAGTGTTTTCTTTGCACCTGTGCCGCCAACTCTTTATTTTTGCTTGAAATCAAATATCGAGTCAGCTCCCGAGGACTTGTGGATTCGACCTTCAAAGTCGATCAAGAATCCTTGAATGTTGGGCATTGACTCAATGTACTTCAAGCCCTCCTCTGCCCCGAGGACGAAAATACCGGCTGTCACCGTGGTCATGGCCGTGGGCGCCACTACGGTGACCGACTGCACTCCGTCTGCGGGATAGCCTGTGGAGGGGTTGAGAATGTGGTGATAACGCTTTCCATTTTCAATGAAGCAGCGTTCGTAGTCTCCCGAGGTCTGGACCACGCAATCCTTCAGGTTTGCCACCGCGACCATTGCCCGCTCGTTTCGCGGGTCCTGAACTCCTATTCGCCACGATTTCCCGGGCTCCCTCTCGCCGACCACCAGAAACGTCCCCGCCGGCATTTACCAGGGCCGCGGAAATCCCGCGCTTTCGGATTACCGTGGCAGCCCTGTCCAAAGCGTACCCTTTAGCGATTCCCCCCAGGTCCAGGGCCATCCCTCGGTCCGGCAGCACGATCGTTCCAGCCGCAGAGTCTATTGTCACACGACGCCAGCCGACCTTGGCCAAAGCAGCGGTGATTTCGGGCCTTGCCGGCAGCCGCGGGTCGCCGGCGCTGAAATTCCATAGCCGCGTCAAAGGCCCCACTGTCGGATCGAAAGCTCCGTGTG
Organism: uncultured delta proteobacterium; assembly: GCA_963828085.1. Classification (GTDB taxonomy): domain Bacteria; phylum Desulfobacterota; class Desulfomonilia; order Desulfomonilales; family Desulfomonilaceae; genus CAWBBA01. The sequence continues at coordinate 61,881 of CAWHDO010000033.1, read as the reverse complement.
TTTCCTTCGCAAATCGCAGGCTTTCGCCAATGAGAGCGAGAAGCTCGGAGTCCGCTTTAATGGGCCCGGTACCCGACTGATCATTTACCGTAGTTAGCCCAGACGGTTTGTGGAAAGAAGAGAGGTCCTCGACTCGCTTGAGTTCGGAAAAGATGGCTTCCGCCGCACTCTTTGACGTTGCCTCGGTGCCCGGAATCGTTACCTGGACGAAGGTGCCCATAAGGAAACGGGTCGATTTATATAGTGGGACTGACTCCGTGTGGCTGCAAGATGAAATAAGAAGCCCTGCGGCAACGGCGAGTAGAATCCGGAATGAAGAAAAGATCATCGTCATATTTTTTCCGGCTTTGCGGCCGCCAATTCAACGCGGTGGGCAATAAGCTTGACCGGCACGATCATCGTGAAGAACGGAAACATATACATCGCGGCGAGGGTAGGAGAAAGCGGCCCAAAGAAGCGGGACGAAAAGACTATCACCAGAACATTGTTCATGAGAGCCAAACTGAGTCCCGCGGCTAGCCTTTGGTCTGGTTGCCGGGTCGGAATAAGCAGAAAGCCTGTCAGATAATAGATTACCGAAAGCACGTAGGCAACGGCCAGGCAAAGTAGTAGCTGCGAGGGGTAATCAAAGAAAAAAGAAGAGTACTTCGAGAACACCCCAGATTTATCAGGGCGAACAGCACCAAAGAAACAGGATATTGTCTTTCGGCGATCCTTTCGAGGGTCTGGGGCACAAGCCGCTTCAAAACCAGGACCGCACCCATGGGGACGAAGATCACCAGTGCCAGGAGCCGCATCATGAGGTGCAAGGGAATCGATAGTTCCGCTCCGGCCAGTAGTTTGACAAGGCAAGGCAAACTAAACGGTACCGCTAGAGAGGTTACAATCACCATCCTTAGGACGGTGGCAACGTCCGCTGCTACGAGGGTCGCAAGAAATGGAGCCACAACCCCGGTGGAGATCCCCGAAAGAAGCAATATGGGAACTGCATAATCGGGCATAACGAACAGGGCGATAGCGTAAAGTGCTGTGGGCAGAACTATTAGCTTGACTAAGGCCATGGCTGCCAGGCGCAGCAGAGGGCGCAGCGACGTATCCACCAGTGCGCCGAAGTCTATTTTGAGGAAACTGAGAAACAGGAGAAGCATCATGAAACATAAAAGATAGGGATGAAAAATTCTGCCCGCGTCCGGGAGAAAGACCGCGGCCGCTACGGAGCCGAAGATCACCGCAAACAGGACGAGATCACTTGTTCTCATGCTTCCCGCTCAATGGTTCGAAGAAAACTATGCAGCACAGATTTCAGTACCTTCCATAATGGTGTAATATTGTCTAACGGATTCCGGTGCCGCGAAGAATTGGGGGAATAACAACTTCCACCGGACTCCCGGCGCGTGCATCGCCATCAAGTAGTGCTCGGATCGTGAACGTTGGCCATACCATATCTCGCTGAGCGGGACAGCGCAAGAGGTCGGACATGAGAAAGGGATTTTGCCATCATTGCGGCCACGTCCTGGAATTTGAGGAAAAAGTATTCCGAAACGATACCTGCACCAATTGCGGTTCGGACGTCTACTGCTGCCTCAACTGCTCAGAATACAGTGAGACGGCTCCCAACCAGTGTAGAGAGCCCGAGGCAGATAAGGTCTCGGTGAAGGATCGCCGCAATTTTTGCGACTATTTCAAGTTGCGGGAAGGGGCTGCGACCTCCAAAGCAGCCGATAAAGCCGCAGAGGCTCGCCGAAAACTGGAGGCACTCTTTAAGAAGGGCTAGGGGCTGGAAGACGGGACTCCCGAAAGCTTTCAGTTAGCCGTGGCTAAAGACTGTCATTGCGAGTCCCGCTGTTGTGTGGGACGAAGCAATCCCCCGCATCCCCAAAGCTGAGATTGTTGGTGGGACCGTCCCGCGGGAACGTGGGATTGCCGGTCATCCCTAATAGACAGGCTGGAAGCCTGTCCCACCGATCACGGGAACAGCGATTGCCTTAGTTCTCAATTTCGCAAATACGGTTGCGGATGTTGTCCGTCCTTCCCGCTTCGGGCGGCCGAGCGGGCGTAGGGTGCTGGTGAGCATGCCCGTAGCGTGGGAACCGCACCGGTTGAGGCTTCAAACAGCCGCGTACTGACCGGAAATACCTCGAACGATGCGGTTCCCACGCATTCACTGCGGGGTCACCTCATCCTACAAAGCGGCGACCGTGCGACACCGAACTTGCGGAATCGTGTACTTAGCGTGCTCACTGTTCCCACCAATCCTCCTCCTCTTCTTCAGGCTCTTCTGTCACGTTCTCAAGCTCTGCCAGAATATCATCCGGGATGGCTTCCCTGGGAGCCTCAGCCCAAAGACCTTCCAAGTCATAGAATTCGCGAATCGGCTGGTGAAAAACATGCACGATTACGTCTCCGTAGTCCAAGAGAGCCCAGTGCCCCTGATGAACCCCCTCTGCGGAATAGCGGACAATCTTGCGTTTACGTGCATCCTCTATGACAGCCTCGGCAACGGCCGTTACATGCTTTTGCGAGCGTGCGGAGACAATCAGGAAATAATCTGTAAGCACTGTCAGGCCATCGAGCCTTATGAGTACGGGCTTCGCTGCTTTCTTGGACACCGTGGCGCGGAGGAGAATTTCGGCCTTTTCTTTAGAGGTGAAGTTGAGTTGAGCCTGGGCTTTGTTCATGAAAGCTCAATTCCTATAGAGTTTTCGTTGACTTATATACTGACGAACTGATTCTCTAACAAGGTAGCGAATGCTACGACCCGCTCTGGAAAGGTCTCGGATCATTGTCGAGGAAATGTTGAGCCCTTCCACGTTGGACGGGATGACGCGGCTGGAGCTTGAGTGGAGGAAATCATCCCCTCGATCCTGAAATTCCCTGCGAAGTGCATCGGGAACCTCCGCCCAGGCGGTTGGGAAATCCAGCCCCGGCCTTTTCACGACAATAAAGTGAGATAGGGAGAACAGTTTCGTGTAGTCCTTCCAAGTGTGTATTTCTCGCAGAGAATCGGTCCCGAGAATGAAGTGCGGATCAAGGCTTTTGTCTTTTGAGAAGACTTCGAGAGTGTTCACCGTGTATGACGGCCCTTGAAAAGAGATCTCCATGTCAGATACTTCAAAGATCGGATTGTCCGCGCAGGATCTGCGGATCATCTCAAGGCGGTCCTCCGGCGGCGCCGCCTCTCGGCAGCTTTTGTGCGGTGGGATGAAGCACGGGATGAAAATTATACGAGACAACCCGTGCCTGCACGCGACTTCTTCGGCCAGACGAAGATGCCCCACATGCGGCGGATTAAAGGTCCCGCCAAAGATTCCAATTCTCAACATGCCGGCCTTTTCGAAGATAGGGCTTGTATTCGCCGGGAAAGATTCTATATTTAATCAGAACAATTTGAAAGAGGAATTGTCGCAAGAAGTCGTAGATGACTTTTATTCCAGCCATTGGAGGCCCACTTGTTCGAATACGTTGTAGGTTTTCTCATCCTGCTGGGTGTACTCGTCTTTGTCCATGAATTCGGTCACTTCATAGTCGCCAAACTCGTCGGTGTTAAGGTTCTCAAGTTTTCACTCGGCTTTCCTCCTGCCATGATAAACCGCAAGTGGGGTGAAACTGAGTATATCCTGAGGTGGATTCCGTTGGGAGGATACGTCAAGCTGCTGGGAGAAGATCCGGATTCTGACGAAGAGGTGCCTCCGGAGGAACTCCCGAGGGCTTTTACCAGCAAATCGTTGCCCGCGCGGATGGCTGTTATACTAGCAGGTCCGCTCTTCAATTATCTATTGGCGATAGTGCTTATTTGCGCAGGATATGTGGCGGGCTTGCCAGTTCTCGTCAGTGATATCGGCAAAGTCCTTGAGGGAACACCTGCGATGGAGGCGGGCTTTAAGGCCGGAGATCAGGTGGTCGCGATAAACGGAGAACCCGTGTGGCGCTGGGAAGACATGCGGACAATCATCGCAAAGAGTCCGGGGCAAAAGCTCTCTGTGACTGTCGAAAGAGAAGGCAACCGAATAGATTTGACCGTAACTCCGAAACTCGCTGAGCAGAAAGATTTGCTCGGGGAACCGATGGGCCAAATAGGCGTGACCCCTTCTGGAAAGGCCGCCAAGCTCAGTTTTGGGGCAGCCTTGAGTGAAGGCGCCCGGCTCAGCCTGCATTTAACAAAAATGGTCGTAGTTACCCTGGTAAAGTTGGTCAAGATGGAGATCAGCGCCAAGGCATTGAGCGGCCCCATTACTATCGTCCAGGCTTCCGGCGAAAGTCTGAAAGCCGGCGCGTTCAGCTTCATCTTGCTCATGAGCTTTATCAGCATAAACCTTGCCATTATCAATCTCCTGCCAGTGCCGATTCTCGACGGCGGACACCTGCTTTTCTTTGTGATCGAAGCTATTACTCGCCGCCCTGTTACCGGCAGAGTCAGGGAGGTGGCCGTGCAGTTCGGGCTCTTGTTCATCGTATGTCTGTTCGCGCTCGTTATATATAACGATATCAGCAGGATTGTCACAAAGGGTTGGTCGCTTACTCCGTGGTAATCCTCGGCGTACATTCCACAAGCGCGTCTTTGAGTGTGGCTGTTACTGAGAACAGCGAAGTTCTCCGCGAGATCACTCTTCCACCGGCTCGCAAGCATCTTGAGAATCTGGCGCCTCTCATCCGAGACCTGACGGCAGAGATGCATTTGTGTATGTCCGCCATAGACGGGTTTGGCGTTGCCAAAGGGCCCGGTTCTTTTTCCGGGACACGTGTGGGACTGGCCACAATCAAGGGGATTGCCCTTGCCCTGGCAAAGCCCGTGGCGGGAATATCCAGCCTGGACATTTTGGCATGGCAGATCATGAAGGACGGCCAATGCGGAGCCTCTGTAATCGACGCGCGGCGGGGGGAGATATATACGGCCTTTTATAGAAAATCAGGGGAAAACATGATCCTGGTTTCAGGGCCGATGATCATCAAGGCGGGGGAATTTTTGCAACATGCGGAAAAAATCTCCGATGAGATTCATCTTTGTGGAGACCCCGTGTTGGACCACCTGGTGGAGTCAATTCCTAACCTCGCAAGAGGCCCTGCGGCCGGTCCATCTGCGGCTGCATGCGCTCTGCTGGCCCATGAACGAATCAGACGGGGCAAAGCGGACGGTCTTCACTCACTGACACCCCTGTACATCAGACGGTCCGACGCTGAGGAGAAAAAACAGCCCAATTAATCTCGCTGCCAAAAGTAATTTCCGAAATTGATGACCAATTTGTGGGGAAGGGCATTCTGTCCATCGATTGCTACCGACAAGGCCGGTTGCCATTGGGAAAGAAACTCATAAGACTCTTTTGCCACAAAGCCGCTGCCGACGAACTCCCTGGGATGTATGACGATTGAGGCCGGTGACAGATCCATGATGTGGTACACGCTATCCCAGCGTGACATCAAGGGAGATCCGCACGATGAAACAACTACCTTGGCTTGACGCTGAGGAAAGTTTACCTCCATAACTGCAGACCGGTGCTTATGTCCTTGCAATATGAGCTTGATTCCCGTTTGAGTGCAGATGTTAAGGATTTCTCCGGCGTCGGAAAGTGAATGAGCCCAGAACGATGAGCCCCGTATAACCGGCAGCACGGGATGGTGCAAGAAGAGAACCTTCAGATAATCATTAAAGCGTGACGCCTGCTCCTTGAGCCAGTAACGAGTCTCGCGTGACACCATGCCGGGCCATGACGGGAAGGAATGAACTGAATTTAGACCTATGAAGACCATCTTGTTAGATTCGGAGCAATACACCACCCGGTCGCTCGCGCCAAAGAAATGGCTGTAACGTGTCATAGCGAAACGAGGGAATATCCATTCCCATACGGCTGAAATTCCTACTTCCCGGTTTCCCGGCACCATGATGAAAGGGATTTCCAGAGAATTGAGAAATGCCTGTGCCCAACGAAATTGAGAAAGCCGACCTCGGTCGGTGATGTCACCCGTGATGACAAGAAGCTCCAGATCCTGAGAAACCAGGTCGTTTCTCAGAGAATCCAGCTTTTCACGCGCAACGTGTCTGCCGAAATGCAGATCTGAAAGGTGAGCCGCTTTCATGGGACCCAACCATAGCGCCGCCCGCATCCCAAGTCAATCTCCGCGGCAGTATAAAAAAGTAGCTTGATTTTTTGAAGCGAATTCTCTAGAATTCCAATTGAAATCTTTGCTCTTGATTTTTGGGCAGTTATCATTAGACTCTTCCGTATGGCGGCGAGGGCCTCTGAACGCGGACAAAGGAGTAGGGTATGAAAGTGTCGGCTACGCTGGCAATAACGATGGTTATTCTGATCGCAGCAGGGGCCGCCTTCGGGCAAGGCTACTACGGATACGGGGATTCGGGGCAATATCAGGGGTATGGATCGTACGGAGGTTACGATCAGGCACAGGGACAGGCCGGCTACGGCCAGTACGGCCAGCAATACGAAGCTCCTCAAGGATACGGTCAACAGTACGGTCAGCAGGCGCCGCAGGGATACGGTCAACAGTCCGGTCAGCAAGTGCCGCAGGGGTATGGCCAACAATACGGGCAGCAGTCCGCGCAGCCTGAGAGCGGCTCTGGCCAGCAGTATGCCCCCCAGGGTTACGCCGGTTACCAGAATAATCCCGGTTATGGCGCGTACGGGGCCGGCCAGTACGGCCAGTCTCCGGGATACGTGGCGCCATCGGCTCCTACCCGACGGTCCGCGACACGTCAACGAAAGCGGCCGTCAACGTCCCAGCGTGCTACGGTTCAGCCTCAGACCTCCTACACCACTGCTACGGGAAGCAGAAGCACTCGGTCATCTGCGTCCGTTTCCAATGACGTGGAGCAAGGAAGCAACAGCGAAGTTTATTGGGACGGCAGAGAATCAGTGGCAAGCGAAGGTGAAACCCCTCAGGTTCAACAGCCGGCCCAAGCTCCTATCCCGCCTGCCGCTGCTCCGGTGGTCAGGCAGTCAAGAACTGTCCCCAACGCTGCGGCGGTTCAGACTCCTCGTAGAACCCGCCGAAACGTTGTCAGGCAGACTGCTTCATCCACTCCTCCTCCCCCTCCGAAGCGCAACGTGAAATGGGGGAAAGAGGAAAGAACCGATTCCGAGCCGGCGATGAAGTGGGGAAAACAGGACAAACCAACGGCCGTGAGCGCTGAACCAGGGTCCTCTCAGGGAACACGCATGGAAGCGCAGTCTGTATCAAGCTCCCAGGCTCAAGCAGAAACCATGGCCCCGGCAAAGAAGTTCCAGTGGGGCAAGACGAATTAATACGAATTGGCCTTTAAAGTGGTAAAACGGGGCGAGCCTTCACTGTAACGAAGATTCTCCCCGTTTTTATTGGTGACCTTACAGTATACAGCGGCTAAGACTGTCATTGCGAGGAGTGAAATCTCGCGTTCCGCGGGAAAGCATTGCCCTGCGCAAACAACCTCCTAGACGTTTCAACCGCCGGCTTCTTGGCCAAATGGACACTATTCTGAGCAATTCTGAGCAATCGCTTCCAATCCCGGTTCTATGACCACTCGGCCTTAGCCGTCCTGGTAGGCTATGCGGTTTCTTGGCCCATGAAGTCTTTAATCTTGGCCGAATAATCAGATAATTCCTTGAGCATCGGGCTGACCACCAATGCCCATTCAGGGTGTTCGGCGAACTTCAAATTGCCGGTCTCAAGAACTTTGAAAACCACAAACATCTTTGTGCGCGCATCGTTGATTTCAGTGCGAACCCTTTCAAAGGTCCATTTCTCTTCGGCCATTGGTTCCTCCATTTTGAACATTTGTCCGCTTGATTTGCGTTTAGCTCAATTTGAAAAGTTAGACAAGCGCTCCGGTATGTGATTGTATTTCCCTAGCACAACAGTGCACAAAGTCGGCCTACCGCCGGCTGAATTCTTTAGCAAATCCACAACGCGAAATGGCCTTACGAAAGCCGATAAGGTGCTTGACACTGGCATTCCGAGCGTCTATTATCGGCACAACTAATAGTTAGGGGACCAATCGGGCAATCCTTCCACATATAGTCACTTTTCCGTGCTTCTTTGGTCTGGGAGCGAGGCTAGTCGTTTCTACCTCGCCTATGTTTATGTTCCATGCATACCCGTGCACCGAGGCAGACGGTTCCATTCTGTCGCGGCGAAAATGGCTTGGCGGTGAAATCATGGGGGGGGCGGAAACAACAGAGAAAGGAGAAGTGTGATGAAGGGAAGTCGTGTTTTGGTACTTTTAACGGCTCTGATCTTCGGCTTGTCGGTTTTGATTTGCGCCCATGCGGCAGATAAGAAACCATTAAAGGTCGGGGCCATCTTTTCTGTGACCGGCCCCGCGTCATGGCTTGGCGACCCTGAGAAGAAAACGGTTCAGATGATCGTGGAGGACATCAACAAGGCGGGCGGTGTCAACGGCTATCCCCTCGAAGTGTTGATAGAGGACGACGAGACGCAGGAAGCCAAAGCGGTCAACGCTGTCGAGAAGCTGATCGACAAAGAAAATGTGCTGGCCGTAATTGGTCCGTCCATCAGCGGTTCCAGCCTGGCGGTAAAGCCCATCTGCGAAAAAGCCAAGGTCCCGCTGGTTTCAGCCGCCGCGGCCGAAAAAATCGTCGTGCCCATTGAAGAGTCCAAATACGTGTTCAAATCCCCACAATTAGATTCTCACGTGGCTGAACGTATTCTCGAACAGCTAAAGAAAATGGGAATAAACAAGATCGGGATCATCTCTTCGACCAGCGCCTTTGGAAACCAGGGACGGCTGCAACTACAGCACTACGCCAAAGAGATGGGAGTCGAGATCGTCGCCGACGAGACCTACGCTCCCAAGGACACTGACATGACAGCCCAGCTCAAGAAGATCGCCTCCAGCGGGGCCGGTGCAGTGGTGAACTGGTCAATTGAGCCCGCGCAGTCTCTGGTGCCCAAAAACATGAAACAACTCGGAATGAAGATTCCGTTGTTTCAGAGCCATGGATTCGGGAATCCCAAATATATTCAGGCCGCCGGCGAGGCGGCAGAAGGGATAATATTCCCGGCTGGCCGCCTCCTCGTCGCGGATTCACTACCCGCGGACCACTGGCAGAAGAAAGTCCTCATGAACTACAAGACCGAATACGAGAAGAGATACGGCCCACCTGTGAGCACCTTCGGCGGTCACGCGTACGACGCACTCTGGATGGTCGTTGATGCGATGAAAGCCAAAAAAATTACTCCGGACATGGATTTGGCCAAGGCGAGACAATTGATCAGAGACGGTGTAGAGGAGACAAAGAACTGGGTCGGGATTGCCGGCCACTTCAACATGAGCCCGAAAGACCATACGGGCCTCGACAAGAATGACTCCCTGGAGATGTTGACCGTGGACAAGGGAGGCAAGATTATTCCCCTTTCGCAAAAGAAGTAGAGGCCACTTGATGGCCGACTTATCGACCGCGGTGGCCGTTTGATAGACGGCCGTCGCGGTTTTCCGGCCCCGGGGCTCAAAGTATGGTTTCGTTCGCAGACATCCTTCAGTAACGTATTTTCAGGCATAACCATCGGAGCCATTTATGCCATGGTCGGGCTTGGTTTCACCATGGTTTACAATTCCACGAGCATCATTAATTTCGCCCAGGGCGAGTTCGTCATGCTGGGGGGACTCCTGGGGGTCACGTTTGTCCATGGGGCAAAGAACTTAGGTGTGCCTGCTCCCTATGCCATTGCCCTCGGGTTCGTCCTCGCAGTCGGGACCACTACGCTCGTCGGGATGCTCATGGAGAAGCTTGCCATTGAGCCTACGGATCGGCTGACGACTTTCCACTACGCCGGCCTCGCGATCATAATCTTTGGTCTCGCCCGAATCCTGGGGGGCCTCACTGTTGGTCCGGCTCTCGCTGTCATGATTGCGCTCACCTTGGCAGCCTTCCTATTGTTGAAGCGCAAGACCGTGGAATCCATGAGAAACCCCTCTGTGCTTCAACTGATCATCATTACCATCGCCCTGTCCATCCTGATACGTGGGATTGCGATGTTTACATTCGGCAAGGACCCGTACTTCATGGCACACTTTGTGCCGGAACAGCCTATCAGCATTTTCGGTGCCACGGTGTTGCCGCAAACGTTGCTGTTAGTAGCGGCCATTCTCGTGGTCGTAATCCTGGTAGGTCTGTTTTTCGGATTTACCCTGACCGGCAAGGCCATGAAAGCTTGTGCGTTCAACCGGGACATTGCAAAACTCATGGGGATCAACGACCGTTGGATGATATTGCTGTCCTTTGCCATGTCGGCCTTCGTGGGGGCAGTGGCTGGTTACTTTGTTACGCCCATCACTCTTATGGATTACGATCGTGGACCCATGTTGGCGTTAAAGGGGTTCGGAGCGGCGGTCCTCGGAGGTCTGGGGAATGGTTACGGTGCAGTGGCGGCCGGCTTCATACTTGGTATCCTCGAGGCCCTGGGAACGGGATTGATTTCTTCCGGGTACAAGGACGCGATCTCTCTGATCGTCCTGCTTGCAGTGCTCTTTTACAAACCCAGCGGACTCTTCGGCAGTGCTGAAGCTGCAAAATTCAAAGAATTCTGATCTCCCCGGCTCACGGTCTGCCTCCCGGTTCCCGAGATTCGCGGAAGCGGGGCGATTTCTCCTGGAGAAAATAGCTTATGGGGCGCGGTAACCTCATCACGTTGATCATTTTCGGTATCCTCATCATCGTTCTTCCTGTTGCTGTGACCAGTCCCTATTACCTGCGGGTAATCAATTTTGCAGGAATTTTCACGTTGATATGCATAGGATTGTCGCTCTTGCTCGGATATGCAGGGCAGATCTCCATCGGGCAAGCGGGTTTTTTTGCCATAGGAGCATATTCTTCGGGGATCTTGACGGCTCAGTTCGGGTACAGCCCCTGGTTCGGAATTCTAGTCGGAATAGCCATTAATAGTCTGGTAGCGTTTCTTGTGGGAATTCCAACGCTGAAGCTCCGAGGGCATTATCTGGCTATGGCGACTCTGGGCATCGGTGAAATTATTCATATAATTACCCTGGCCGACACCGAAGATTTTACGAAGCTGATTCAATTCCTCGGAGAAAAAGTCGGGTACTCGACTGAGCGTCTGTCTGCAGCCCTTGAGCCCTTTCGGGCCATCACCGGCGGTCCGTCAGGGTTCGGACAAATACCGGCCCTTGGCATAGGCCCTTGGCAATTGTCTACTCCCGCAGAGTGGTTCTATCTGATCTGGTTTATTGTGCTCATTTCCATGATCCTTGCGCTCAATCTGATTCACTCGCGGATCGGCAGGGCCTTGAGGGCCATTCACGGCAACGAGGAAGCGGCTCGTGCAATGGGAATAGACACGCCGCCTCTCAAGCTCGGAATTTTCATCATATCAGCGGGTATGGCCTCAATCGCGGGTTCCTTGTACGCCCACTATGTGACATTCATATCACCTGCAACGTTCTCGATTAACGAGTCGATCATGTTTGTGGTAATGGTCGCGGTGGGCGGGATGATGAATGTCTGGGGCGCGGTGGTAGGCACGATAATTATGACCATCCTCCCGGAGAGCCTGAGAGTTTTCCACGACTACGATATTCTCATGTACGGTTTGGTATTGCTGGTGATTATGATGTTCATGCCTGACGGCATTGTGGGCTTGCTTCAGGGGTTTGTGAAGCGGGAGAAGTCAGAAAAGACAGGGTGAAAAGTGAAGGAGATCCTCTCAGTCGAAGGAATCTTCGTCAAGTTCGGCGGCGTAATGGCTCTGGGAAACGTTTCCGCAGGTGTGGCGGCTGACTCAATCACGGCAGTTATCGGCCCTAATGGCGCGGGAAAAACTACTCTGATCAATGTCATCTCCGGGGCTATACCACCGACCAAGGGGAAAGTTTATTTCGAAGAGGACGACGTCACGGATCTTCCCCAACACAAGATCGCAGAGATCGGGATCGCGAGAACGTTTCAAAATCTTCGGCTTTTCCGCCACATGACCACACTGGAAAACGTGATGGTTGCCCGCCATATCAAGACTTCTTCGGGTTTTCTGACATGTTCTCTCAAACTTCCGTCAAGCCGCCGAGATGAGAAGCTTATTCGACAAAAGTCCATGGAATTTCTCGATTTCGTTGGGCTCAGTGACAAAGCACATATAGATGCTCTTTCGATGCCGTTCGGTCTTCAGCGTCACCTCGAAATAGCACGCGCGTTGGCTCTTGAACCTAAGATTATCTTGTTGGACGAGCCCGCGGGTGGATTGAACCCCGGGGAAACCGATAGTTTGGCAAGACTCATCCATAAAATCCGAGACAGGAATGTCACGGTGGTCCTCATAGAGCACGACATGAGCCTTATTATGAATATTTCGGACCACATCATTGTGCTCAATTACGGACAGAAAATAGCCGAAGGGACTCCAAATGAAATTCAGAGTAATGACGCGGTCATAGAGGCTTACTTGGGAAAATCCACCTCCTATGGGGTCGGGTGATCGGACTGCACGGCACGGAATCAAGCCAATGCTGGAAATTAAGAAGGTCGATGTTTTTTACGGCAAGGTCCACGTCATTAAAGATCTATCCCTGCGCGTGGAAGCGGGTGAATGCGTAACTTTGCTCGGTGCCAACGGTGCGGGGAAATCTACACTGATAAATACTATATGCGGTCTGGTCCCGTCTTCACGCGGTTCAATAAACCTCGCCGGCCAAGATATCGGCCTCATGCCTGCTTACAAGATAGTTCGTCTGGGTATTTCGCAAGTTCCGGAAGGCCGACAGATCTTTGCGAACATGTCCGTGATCGACAACCTGCGGCTCGGTGCGTATTCTAGATATGCCGGTGCGACCAAAGGGGAAGTAGGCAGGGACATGGACCGCGTCATGGAAATGTTTCCAAGGCTGCGGGAACGCCGGGGCCAACTCGCCGGCACACTTTCCGGGGGCGAGCAGCAGATGTTGGCTATCGGTCGGGCGCTCATGTCCAGACCGAAAGTGCTGCTGTTGGATGAACCGTCCCTTGGGCTTGCTCCACTGGTGGTGCAGTTCATATTTGAAACCATCAGCCTGCTCAGAAAAGAGAGCCGAATTTCCGTTATGATGGTAGAACAGAATCGCGCGGGCCGCGCTTCAGATAGCAGAGCGCGGATACATTCTGGAGACGGGCAAAATCATAATGGAAGACGTGTCGGATGCGCTAGTAAACAATCCCGAGGTTCGGAAAGCCTTCCTGGGTGGGGGAGCCGGTTAGGGCAATGCCGCGTCAAGCATGTGACACCTTTCTCGATGGGACAGACGTCTGGGGTGAAGTGCTCCACCAATCACTGGAGCATCTTAACTCTGCGCTGTAGCTCCCCAACTATTCGAGTTGGTATTATTCAAGTATCTCGTCGGAACATTGTACAGCAAAAGCAGCTTTGTCTATGGCTTTCCAGTAAGCCTCTTCCGGTCTTATACGCTTTTGGTCGACCAGTTCTTGCAAAGCCTGATCCATGGTCTGCATTCCTTCGGACGTGCCGGTCTGGATGACCGATTCGATTTGTGTAAGTCTTCCTTCCCTGATCAAATTCGCAACAGCGGGACTGCTGATGAGAATCTCTACGGCTGCGCATCTACCTTTTCCGTCCGCGGTTTTCACAAGCTGTTGGGCGAGAACCGCTTTTAGCGATTCGCTCAACATGCTTCTGATCTGGTTTTGCTGGTTGGCCGGAAACGCGTTGATGATGCGATCGATGCTTTTGATCGCAGAATTTGTGTGTAGCGTCCCGAACACTAGTATCCCCAGTTCTGCACATGTCAATGCCAGAGAGATGGTTTCCAGATCCCGCATTTCACCTATAAGGAGGATGTCAGGGTCTTCTCTGGATGCCACTCTGAGCGCGTCCGCGAAGCTCTTGGTGTGGGAACCGATTTCCCGCTGTGTGATAAGAGATTTCTTGTTTCTGTGCACGAACTCCAATGGATCTTCTATAGTGATGATATGCTGTTCTGTGGTGGTGTTTACGTGATCGATAATCGCTGCAAGCGTGGTGGACTTCCCTGATCCTGTGGGACCGGTTACAAGTACCAGCCCTTTGCGAACCATGAGCAAATTTTGCACTCCTGCCGGCATCCCGAGCTGGTCGAGAGCCTTTATGTCGGCCGGTATTTGTCGGAAGACCGCAGAAAGTCCCCTCGCTTGGTAGAAGTAATTGCATCTGAACCGCGCCAATCCCTCTAATTCGTACGCCAAATCCAATTCCAGGGTTGTCTGTAACCTTTTTTGCTGCTCGGTGGTCATCATTTCAAACAAGATTTGCTCATTCGATTTGTGAGAAAGCCGCCCGTGTTTGGTGGGAACAAGGTCGCCTTTCAGGCGAAGAATGGGCGGGAGCCCAGCCACCATGTGTAGATCCGAGGCCCCGGATTTCACCATCTCCTTCAATAATGCATCTATTTTAGCCATAAAGACTGACCCTCCTGGCAGGCGAAGCAAACATTGGTGAACTGTTTCGTGAATTCGGTGGCGTGTTTCGGGCAGCTTTGGTGGGACAGGCATCCTGCCTGTCTATCTAGAAATGACAGGCAGGATGCCTGTCCCACCAACATCGTGGGGTTGAATACTCTTTCATTGTCTGCGCTTCACGAATGCGTCACCTGAATTATGAATCGTACTACTAGGTCACCGGACCCACTCTGGCCCCGTATGGCGCCTGCCTACCGTCGCTTGTCCTGTCACAATGCTTCCCGATCAACTGAATCTTTTCTTGTTTTCCGCATAGTCCACCGCGGTCTGCGCAGTAATCCGCCCAGCTTGCATAAGCTGCATTATTGAATCGTCCATTGACTGCATCCCCTGAGCCCGGCCGGTCTGCATTACCGAAGGCAACTGATAAGTCTTTTCGGCTCGAATCAAATTGGCCACAGGCACGGTTGCCACCAGAATCTCGGTTGCCAACGCTTGCCCCTTGCTGTCTGATGTGGGTACGAGCTTCTGGGTTATGACAGCGCGAAGTCCCTCGGCTAAAAGGGTGCGAATTTGATTCTGTTCGTCGGCGGGAAATGAATCGATCATACGATCCACGGTTTTGGGACCTGAGGAGGTCGCCAGAGTCCCCATCACCAGGTGTCCCGTCTCGCTCGCGGTAACGGCGAGTTTTACTGATTCGAGATCTCGCAATTCTCCTACCATTATTACGTCGGGATCCTCTCTGAGGCCGGCTCGGAGGGCATTTGAAAAGGACCGGGTGTGCAAGCCGACTTGGCGTTGGTTCACAATACCCTTCCTGATGGGATGCACGAATTCAATGGGGTCTTCTATAGTCAGAATATGGAGCGGTCTGTTCGAGTTGATGTGATCGATCATTGAAGCCAGCGTCGTTGACTTCCCCTGGCCCGTGGCTCCGGTCACCAGAATGAGACCCTGATGAAAGTCACAAAACTTCCTGACCACTTTCGGTAAGCCAAGCTCGTCCAATGTCGGTATCTTCAGCGGTATGATACGAAAGTTAGCGTCCAGACCTTTTCTCTGAAGAATGACGTTTCCCCTGAACCGTGCGACCCCTTTAATTTGGTAACTGAAGTCAAGTTGAAGCTTCTGTTCCAGAATCTTGCGCTGTTTTGGCGACAGAATCTCATATATGAGATCCTTAGATGATTCCGCGCTGAGTTCTGCGCCATTGCTTCTGTTCAGACGACCGAATTGCCGGATAAGAAAAGGGCTGCCTGTTGCCACGTGGAGGTCCGACGCTTTAGCTTGGGTGGCACCTTTGAGCACTGCATCTATGCGAGCCATTCGATTATTTCCCACACGGAGACACAAACAGTATGCGTCAACCCCTCTTTTCCACAACGTAGTGAAAGATCTGTTTCCTCGCGTGCACTACAGCCTCGCTCCACGGAGTCTCGAATACTTGACCTCCACATCCCTGCGGCCCTCATTCCTGGTCTCCCAATGTAATTAATCGAATGAACTTTCGTAGTTGTAGTAGCCGATCTTGAGAAATGTCTACTATGCGGAAGCCCGCTATAGGGACTTGGTCAGGGCCTTCCGTCGATCTCCAGCGACATTCGGCACGAAATGTGATTTGATCCACATCCTTCAATCTTCTTGGAAGGATCACGTAGGCTTTTGTCTCCCCCACGTTCGCATCAATTCCTGTCGTGCCCATACCTTTCTCAGTAATATCGGTAAGCCAGCCCCGTATTTTAGGAGAGTCAGACTCGTAAATGGAGACTAAGAAGGCCAACCGAAATCTTGGCGATTGACGCCGAGATTCAGTATCGATCGACTCATCGCTTAATATTGGGCGAGAGTAAAGTTCCGGCAGTGTGAGCACCTTGGTATCGATCAAATGTTTGAGGACACCTTTCAACTCCACTGCGGACAGGTGATATTTTTCCATCAATTCCGAGTCAATCATCTTCGCGTGGACATCCCTTACGAGTTCGTCGAGGTCTGGTTGTCGTTCGATTTCCATTGCGGCTCTCACAGTGCATAGGCTGCCGAGCTATCGAGATCTGAAGCCACAATACTTTCTTTAATGCGAAATACCTGTTGACCTAGCGGACCGGCTAAGTGGAATCCCAAAGGCCGATACGTGAACAGGCACCGGTTTTCATCATGCTTGCCAGCTTCAGTGGATGTCAAAGTCCACCCGCAGGGATTTTGCCCGGTTTCTCAATAAATGACAAGTGGAGAAGGATCTGATCCTGATGCGCTGTCATGCGAATGAGCCTGACAGACACGGAGGCCCGCTGCTACGGCATTATCGTAGGGGCCGGCATCCCCTGCCGGCCATTGCTAATTTCACCTGCATGATCGCGGACTGGTATGAGAAGGTCATGCTTGAGAGTGGAGCCCACTTTCCAATAAGCGATAGTGTTGACGAAGAACGTTGCTTTACAGTCTGTAAAGAAATTCGGTCCTTGCTCGCGCTTCAGTCCTGTCGGGATTTTTTGTCGAGGACCGTGCTAACAGGCCATTTCCACGTTCTGTATGTGGCACAGGTATTGCTATTCCTCGGACAAAGGGGATGCACTCACCCACGATTCGTCGCAAAGATTCGACCCACAAACGTCAAGTATGAGGAGGGTAGGTTGGAAAAGTGCTGGGAAATCAGAGGGTGTCAAAAAAAGGAAACTTGTCGGGCTTTTCCACATTTCGGTCGCTCTTGCTGGCTCATAAAGGGCAAGCTGAGCCCGCTTTTCGGCGGCAATGGAGAGACAAATTATGACCTTCACTGTGATTCCTGTGAAGTTTACCAATGGCAAACTGCTCTCTCCGGCGGCAGATCCTCAAAACATTCGAAATGACACGCAAGCTTTCTGGCGCCTGGTCGGGATAACTCATACTGCTGCGCATAGAAAATAGCACCAAAGAACTCCGTTCTGTATTTACGGTGGCTCATTTCGGCAGCCTTCGCGGGACACGCAAGATGAAACTGTCTCTAAACTCGTGGAATGAGTGAGATCGTAGCGCGAATACCCTCACCCTGTGTCCCTCTCCCAAAGGGCGAGGGAACTATAAGCCGCTCTGCAAGGACTCCCTCTCCCTCTGGGAGAGGGTTGGGGTGAGGCCTGTAAAATAGATGACAACCTTGATCGTGGCACGATTTCGCGATCCTCGAAAGTATTGAGACAGTTTCAGATGCCTGTCCTACCAATCCCTGTCCGGGCTCGGTATGTGTCTCGACTGCGCTTCTCCGATCAGCAATGACTATTCCTATCATTGCGTCGCCTCTGTTCCATGAATTTTCATTCCTACCGTCAAAAATATTTCGTGTAGAATGAACGCCACCCGGCTGGATTGCGAGGAGCATGGTGCGCTCCAGCGGTCGCGGGCTAAGTACTCGATTTCCTAAGTTCGGTGGCGTATGCGGGCAGCTTTGGCGGGACGGTCCCACCAATATATCGGTCTGGAACCGTGCCTCAGTGTCTCCCGTCGGAGAATACGTCACCCGAATTAAGAATTGGACCATCAAGCTATAGCCGCGCACCGAATTGAACATGACTGATTATCTACATCATCTTCAGTGGATTGCGGGCCAAGAAGGCCGGATGGTCGAGCTTCTTACCCGATGGGCCAACGTCAATTCCAGCTCTCATAACCTTCCCGGCCTAAAGGAAATGCTCACTCTTCTCGAAAAAGAATTCAGTGGGCTGGGTGGCGAGACGAAGAGGGTCGAACTCGAGCCGCATGAACTGGAAGATTCGGCCGGTAGCGCTGTTCGGGAACCGTTGGGCAAGGCCCTTCTGATTCGCAAGCGCCCCGAGGCTCCGCTTCGGCTCCTGCTGTGTTGCCATACAGACACTGTGTACCCGTCGGATCATCCTTTTCAAAAGAGCGTTCGCATCGCCGACAATATTCTCCGCGGACCGGGCGTTACAGATGCTAAGGGCGGCCTCGTGGTGATGCTCTTAGCTTTGGAGGCATTTGAGCGAAGCCCGTGGTCAGCGAAACTGGGCTGGGAGGTCCTGATCAATCCTGATGAAGAGATAGGTTCACCGGGTTCCGCGCCGTTGTTAATCCAGGCCGCGAAGAGAAACGATCTGGGTCTGATCTTCGAGCCTTCCTTCCCGGACGGGAACCTGGCGGGCGCGCGTAAGGGCTCCGGAAATTTCACCTCGATTGTAAGAGGTAAGGCCGCCCATGCGGGGCGGGACCCCGACCTTGGACGGAACGCGATTGACGCGTTGGCGCGGTTTATCGTGGGGTTGGCGTCTTTCGCTGATTCAGGAGGTGGGATAACCACGAACGTGGGTCATGTTCAAGGGGGCGGACCCGTGAATGTAGTCCCTGACCTGGCCGAGTGCCGTTTTAATGTCCGAGTCCTGACACGGGAGGATCAAACCACTTTCGAGGACCGCCTCAAGTGCCTTGCAGCAGAAATCAACCGGATTGACGGCATTTCCCTGGAACTTCACGGCCGTTTCACACGGCCCCCTAAACCGTTAGACGGCAAAACGCTCAAGCTTTTGGAACAAGTTGCCGCATGTGGTCGCGACCTCGGTTTGTCTCTGCGATGGCGGTCAACTGGTGGTGCCTGTGACGGCAACAATTTGGCCGCTGCTGGACTCACTACAATTGATAGCCTCGGTGTGACCGGTGGTGATATTCACAGTCCCGAGGAATATGTTCTTCTCGACAGCCTGGTCGAACGTGCGAAGCTGACAGCCCTACTTCTTATGAAATTGGCTGCAGGAGAAATTGCAGTATGATGCTCTATGCGCGGCAGTCGTGTCGGCTGAGAACGAATCAGGGTTATCAACAATGAAAAAAACTATAGCAGCGGGCTTGGCGTCAGACCCACGAATTGCACAGGCAAAGCGACTCTTGCTGGACACTATTGCCGAGCATCAGCGCAACATCACGGGAATTCGCCCGCCGAACGCTGAATTCAAACAGTCTTATGAGGAACTGCTGGTCGAATTCGAACGGGTGCGGGGATCTGCGCTATTCTACCCGTACATCGGCAGCGGCATTGGAAAGGGACCGTTTGTAGAGTTGGCCGACGGCAGCATAAAGTACGACTTCATTTCCGGCATTGGGGTTCATCATTGGGGTCACAGTCATCCTTCCCTGATAGAAGCATCTTTGGATGCGGCCCTGCAAGACACGGTGATGCAGGGGAATCTTCAGCAGAACTCGGAGAGCCTTGAGGTTGCCAGCCTGTTGCTGGAAGGGGCAAACCGCAAGGGAGACCGCCTGAAGCACTGCTTCCTCTCCACCAGCGGCGCGATGGCCAATGAAAACGCGTTCAAAATCATTTTTCAGAAGAAAAGCCCGGCAGACCGCGTGCTGGCATTTGAGGGCTGCTTTGCGGGGCGAACCCTGGCGATGGCTCAGGTAACGGACAAGCCAGTCTACAGAGCCGGATTGCCGTCCATGCTGGCGGTAGACTATATCCCTTTTTTCGATCCCACTCGGCCGGCGGAGAGCATCCGGACATCATGCGAACAGTTGAAACGTCATCTGGCACGCTATCCGGGCAAACATGCGGCCATGATTTTCGAGCTGATCCTCGGCGAAGGTGGCTTCTATACTGGGAGTAGAGATTTTTTTGTCGCGTTGATGAACATCTTGAAGCAATACGAGATTACTGTCCTGGTGGACGAAATTCAGACCTTCAGCCGTACCACCGAACTCTTTGCCTTCCAGTACTTTGGGCTGGATGATTTTGTCGATGTCGTGACTGTTGGCAAATCGGCTCAAGTCTGTGCGACGCTCTTCACAGAAGAGTATAACCCGCGACCCGGACTGCTAAGCCAGACGTTTATCTCAAGCACTTCCGAACTATTCGCAGCCAAGGCGATTATCCGCGGCTTACTGGAAGGGGATTATTTTGGTCCGGACGGGAAGATTGCTCGTTTTCATGATCATTTTGAAAAACATCTCGTAGGTATGGCAGGGCGACACCCAGGGCTTGTGAACGGGCCGTACGGAATCGGCGCGATGATCGCGTTTACCCCGTTCAACGGTGAGCCCGACAAGGTCAAACGATTTATCCATTCGCTTTTCAAAGCTGGGGTGATCGGTTTTTATGCGGGTCATGACCTGTCCAGGGTTCGTTTTCTTATACCAATAGGGGCAGTATCCTTCGACGATATTGACGCGGTTGCTTTGATCGTTGAGGAAACTTTGTTGCAGGAGCTTGGACGGAGTTGACACGGAAGTTGGGAGGCGCGGCATGGTTGTAGTTCGCCCGGTGAAGTTGGAGGATCTGGATCGGCTCATGGAATTGGCTCATATTGCCAGTTTCGGTCTCACCTCGCTGCCCAGAGACAGAGATTTATTGCGTAAACGTATCGTCGAATCTATGCGAAGCTTTTCGAAAGAGACTGAAAAGCCGGCAGGGGACCTGTTCCTCTTCGTTTTGGAAGATCTGGACGCGGGCATGGTTGTGGGCACGAGCTGCATCGTTTCAAAGGTGGGAGGTTTTGAACCCTTTTACGCGTACAGAATTCAAACCTCCATCCATCAGTCCGAAATATTGAATATTCGCAAGGAAGTTCAGACACTCCATCTGGTAGCCGAACACAGTGGGCCGACTGAAATAGGGGGCTTGTTCGTAGTGCCAGAGTATCGCAAGCACGGAAACGGGCGACTGCTCTCATTGTTCCGTTTCCTGTTTATGGCTGAGTATCCCAGTCGTTTTGAGCAACTCGTTATCGCGGAAATGCGAGGTGTCGTGGATGGCCAATGTCGCTCGCCCTTCTGGGACGCGTTAGGCCGCCATTTCTTCGAGATGGACTACTGTAAAGCGGACCTCCTGAGTGCCAGGGACAAGAAATTCATCGCAGACCTGATGCCTACCTGCCCCATATATTTGCCGTTGCTCCCCGCAGCGGCCCAGGACGTGATCGGAAAGGTGCATGAAAGCACAAAACCAGCGCTCAAGTTGCTTCAAGACGAAGGCTTCCGGTTCAGCGGGATGGTGGACATCTTCGAAGCCGGACCTGTTATTCAGTGCAAGATCGCGGACCTTCGTATAGTTAAAGAAAGCCGCAATGCCCATGTTGATGAGATCACCGCCGAAGTAATTGATTCCGTTCCATTCATCATTGCGAATGTCGGCGCAAACTTTCGAGCATCTATGGGGCCAGTCGGGTGACAGTCCCTCCGGCGGGGTCCTTTTGACGCGGCATAGCGCCGACGCCCTTGATCTCAAAGTCGGGGATCGGGTACGCGTTGCCCCTGTCAGACCTTCGACCCCCGGAAGGGAGAGAGATTAATATGCCTGCGAAAACGCATTTCATAGATAGTGAGTGGATCGAAGGGCTGGGAGAGGGGTTCTCTTCGTCCAACCCTGCCACCGGGGACGTCAATTGGATGGGCAATTCAGCCACCGATCAAGAAATACTTCAGGCGGTCAACGCTGCTGTTGTGGCCTTTGAAGCATGGGCCGACGAGAACTCCGGAGGACCGAATCAGGTATCTGGAGGCGTTTCGAGAAGAGGTTCAGTCCCACAGGGAGGAGATGGCAGAGGCCGTCTGTATGGAGACCGGTAAACCTCACTGGGAGGCGCTCACCGAAGTTGACGCAATCGGGGGCAAGATAGGGGTATCCACTGAGGCCTATTACGAACGCTGCGCCACGGTGAAAACCGAGATTGCCGGTACGCCCGCTGCTACTCGTTTTAAACCGCACGGCGTGGTAGCGGTTTTCGGCCCGTTTAACTTCCCCGGCCATCTCCCCAACGGTCACATTGTGCCGGCCCTTCTAGCGGGTAACACGGTGGTTTTCAAACCCAGTGAGCTGGCGCCGAAGGTCGGCGAAAAGATGCTGGAACTTTGGCAGGCCACCGGGCTGCCGAGAGGGGTCCTCAACATGGTCCAAGGCGGCAGAAAAACCGGGATGGGCCTGGCTTCACAAAGTGGTCTTGACGGTCTCTTCTTCACCGGGAGCGCGGAGGCTGGCAGAGCGCTGCACAGAATGTTCGCTGGCCGGCCGGAGAAGATACTTGCGCTGGAAATGGGTGGAAACAACCCGCTGGTGGTCTATGATACAGCAAACCTTAATGCCGCAGCCTATTTGGTGATTCAGTCAGCGTTTATTACCGCGGGCCAAAGGTGCTCGTGCGCGCGTCGGCTGATCGTGCAAGATGGAAAGAACGGTCGGCAGTTCGTTGATTCTCTCATTTCCATGATGAAAAGGATCAGGGTAGGCCCGTACACGGATACGCCGGAACCGTTCATGGGGCCGGTAATTTCCGACAAGGCCGCCGAAGACCTTCTCGCGGCCCAGGATAATCTTCTTAAGAATGGCGGGGTGCCGCTGGTGGAGATGAAGAGAATTGATCGGGCCGGGAACTTTCTCACCCCGGGAATCATGGATGTAACCGAGGTTCCGGACCTCCCAGATGTTGAACTCTTCGGCCCGTTTCTTCAACTCATAAGAGTTCCCGACTTTGATGCTGCCATTCGGGAGGCAGGCAACACTGCCTATGGTCTTGTGGCCGGACTGTTGAGTGACAACAAGGACCTCTACGATCGGTTCTACCGAAAGATTCGCGCAGGGCTAATAAACTGGAATAGACAGACCACCGGCGCAAGCGGCAGGATGCCCTTCGGAGGAGTAGGTGCGAGCGGGAACCACCGTCCGAGCGGCTACTATGCTTCGGACTACTGCTCCTACCCGGTGGCCTCCAATGAATTGGAACGGCTGGCGCTACCGGGTCGGTTCTTGCCGGGAATTGATATGTGAAGTTTCGGGGATCGTGGAACTGGGCCCGGAAGCTCATCGCAACTCTTTAACCTTAGCGCTCTTGCCGGCAAATCATGAAAACCAACGCAGTTGAAGTGAATTTTGACGGACTAGTCGGTCCGACCCATAACTACGCGGGTCTCTCCTACGGAAATGTCGCCAGTATGGAGCATGGTCTGACCGTTTCCGACCCGAAGGCCGCAGCGTTGCAAGGGCTCGACAAGATGAAACTCTTGTTGGACATGGGCCTGGTTCAGGGAGTGCTGCCCCCTCATGAACGGCCGGACATAAAGACGCTCAGGCGTTTGGGTTTTCGCGGACCGGACGCAGAAATACTGTCAGCAGCCGCGCGGAAATCCCCATTCCTGCTGGCCGCGTGCTACAGCGCGTCGAGTATGTGGACGGCCAATGCGGCCACGGTTTCGCCCAGTGCGGATACAGCCGACGGCCTGGTCCACTTCACTCCGGCTAATCTTGTGAGCCAATTCCACCGATCTCTTGAGTCCGAATTCACGAACGTGTTGTTAAAAGCGATCTTCATTGATCAGACCGCTTTCATTCATCATCCGGCACTGCCAGCCGCAATGCACCTCTCGGACGAGGGGGCAGCCAATCATACCCGTCTGTACAGTTCCCACGAAAAAAAGGGCATTGAGCTATTCGTCTACGGCAGGAAATCGTTTGACCGCGCTGACTCGGTGCCCCAAGTTTTCCCCACGCGTCAGACGTTCGAAGCCTCATCCGCAATAGCCAGGCTGCACAGGTTGGATCCCTCCAAGACCCTGTTTGCGCGGCAGAAACCCTTTGGCAGTTGATGCCGGAGTATTCCATAATGACGTCATCTCCGTTGGGAAAGAAAACGTTTTTTTCTACCATTCCCAGGCATTTGCGGACACAAGGTCGGTAATAAATGAACTGAGAAACGCATTTCGTGACTGCTGCCACACTGAATTGATTGCAATAGAAGTGTCTTCGCATCAGGTCTCAGTTTCCGAATCGGTCAGTTCATATCTCTTCAACAGCCAATTGGTGACGCTGCCGGATAAGTCCATGTGTTTGATAGCACCGCTGGAGTGCGCTGAAAACAAGCAAACGGAGCATCTTCTGCAGCAAGTAGTTGTCGATCCCGGCAACCCAATTCGGCAATTGCGCTACGTTGATACTCGTCAAAGCATGAAAAATGGAGGAGGCCCCGCATGCCTGAGGCTCCGCGTGGTGCTCACCGAAGAAGAAATGGCGCTCGCTCACCAGGGAATATACCTGACTAACACGCTATACAATGATTTAAAAGCGTGGGTGGATCGCTTTTATCGCGATAGGCTTGAACCCGATGATTTGGCCGACCCCTCCCTTGCTGAAGAGAGCAAAACCGCGCTGGACGCGCTGACTCAGCTTCTAGACTTAGGGTCTCTGTACAGCTTTCAGAAAGAATAGCCCGGATTGGGCGGGGAGTTTTGTCAAAGAACCCGAAAAGTTGGCCGGCCCCTAATCAACTATCTGGCATGTGATTTAAGTCTCTTAACCAGTCTCTCCACTATTAGATCCGCTAGTTTGTCTGTGAACTTGTCGCCTAGTTTTTCCATCACCTTGTCCGCAATTTGATCTGCCAAAATGTCATCTGATTCTTCCGCACACACGACTACCGTGGAACCACCTCTAATCTCGTCCGAAACCACATCCATCACGGGACTGAGCGGGGTGAAAATTTCTGTGGACAGTTGAGGTTCGTCCGTGTGTGTTGACGGCCCGGCTTGGGTCTGTCGAGCCTGACTTGAGTGCCTGCGATCAGCCTTGACAGGTGGATGCGGAGACACTTGGGGAAGCGGCTTTACAAACGCACTGCTCTTCATTGAAGCTCCCCCTTCTCCGAGGTTGAGGTTTTCAAACTCCTCTAAATCATAGCTAAAATCCGGGTTGATGTATTTGACACGACAGTCCACGCAATGCGATGGATGTTTGCAATTCACGGTTTCCTGGAAGTCTCAGGACCGAATCGATCCCCACTTCGGTGCTGCACTGGAAGTAGACGTTAATTTTTCTCAGAAGCGCTTCAACCAGGGCCGGATCACGTATTTCAGTCACCTGCTTGAGCAGCCAATAGAGATGAACTCCCCACCCCGACTCCAC
The DNA here is from genome assembly GCA_963828085.1 of uncultured delta proteobacterium. Lineage (GTDB taxonomy): Bacteria > Desulfobacterota > Desulfomonilia > Desulfomonilales > Desulfomonilaceae > CAWBBA01. The sequence continues at coordinate 36,630 of CAWHDO010000033.1, read as the reverse complement.
AATGATCGAGGGAGGCAACGGAAAACTTCTGATGGCCCTGGCTGCCTGAGAGTGGCCGAAAAAAAATCGATTCCTGCCCGAATATCCTTCAGACGCAAGATCCATTCCGGCCCAGAGCGCAACCAAGTAGCGAATATGCTTCTTGTCAGGTTTCATGCTCTCTCTGGGGCAGACGCCGAAATATACGTGCTGGTCCTCTAGGTATAGTTCTCTGGCGAGTAATTCGATATTGGGGAAGAAACGGGTGCTTATCTTGTGGTCAAGATGTCTGACCGCCCGGGCTAATATAAAACCTTCACGCTTCCGAAAATAACGCTGGAAGAGTGCCTCCAAAAAGTCCTTTCTCGTCAGTTCGGCCCGCATAAAAAAATCCTCGATTCGTGCAAATGACGGCCAATCAGCGACATTCTATTTTGCGTGTCAGAAAATGTCAACAATTTCGGTATAAAATAACAAAACTATATCTGTTCACCGGGCATTTGGTGACCTGCAGAGACGCCGGCCCCTAGTATAATGTGGTAGCCGCCCCGCGGGACCCGGAGTGCCCGCCAAGCTCGCTGAAAGCGAATTCCTATGAAAGCCGGCTCTCGCAACGTAGAGGCAGCTTCGACACGAGGCACCACGGATGTGCGCAGCTCATCCGTGCACGGACGAGCCGGACGGCACGTCCGTGGCACCAGTCTCTGGAGCATTTTCATTCTGCGTTGTAGCTCCCCGGCTATTGGAGTTGGTATAAGCCGGTTTCCCGGCAAACCGTAACAAAAAACGTAAGCGTTCACCGCGATGCGCTCAACCATCTGAAATTACTATTGGTGGTTACCGGGAAGCGATGTCTGCCCATTATAATTTCAAAGAGTTATCTCTCTCGCGGTGAACGATTACCAAAAAACTGGTCTTTCTCTATCCAGGCGCAGGCTGATGTGACTTTGAAAACACGAAAATGTGTTCATTAGCATCACCTGGACAGGTACCAGAAATTGTGGTAGGAGAAGCATAGCATCTCATCCCCTTGAAAGACCAAGGCTTATATTGATGAAGGAGGCAAAGGATGAAAAAAATTGGTTTAGTTATCGCTCTAGTGGTAGCAGTCGGACTCGTGTGCGGAACTTTTGCGGAACCGGCCTCCGCCTTTCTCTTTGGCGGTGGCGGCTGCGGCTCTGGAACGTCCTGGTTTGGTGGCGCCAAGGCCGGGTTCGGCGGTGGCTTTGGACTGTTCGGGTTGGGCGGCGCTAAGGCCGGCTGCGGTTATGGCGGCTGTGGCTATGGTTACGGCTACGGCATGCCCTATTATGGCTCGTATGGCTGCTATCCCGCTTACAAGTGCAAGACCTGGAAGAAGAAGCACAAAGCGATGAAAAAGGCGAAATGAAGTAGCCACAGATTGTGGAAACACCCGGTTGATCGAGAACAGCATATAGTTTTTTGTTCGGACAACTCCTTTCAAGGGGATGAAATTTAGTCGCTGTTGTCGGTGAGTATGAAGGCTCACGGCTTCAGTCGGTGTTGAGAGCATGAATGGTCTCCTCCATCAGGGAGACCCCGGAATCCAACGTGGCTGCGTCGAACGCAAATTTTGCGCCCGCAGCCGCGAAGAGGCCCGGCAGAGAGACTGTGCCCCCCAAGGCGAGAGCACGACGATAAGCCGCAACGGCCCCCGCCTGGTCCGCCCTGGCATTTTTCCACACCTGCACGGCTCCCAGTTGAGCCAATCCATATTCCACGTAATAAAAAGGGACCGTGTGTATGTGAAGTTTCCGGTGCCAGCCGGTAACCAGTTCTTGTTCCAACCCGGTCCAATCCACCCACGGCATGAAACGTTCCCAGATTAGCTTCCATTGCGTGTCGCAATTGGAAGGCCGCCTCGCGTCTGAGGGGTTTTCATAGACCCAGTGCTGGAACGCATCCACCACGGCCATGTACGGCCAGAATAAAATCCACCGTTCCAGATGTTCGACCCGAGCACGGGCTGCATCGGTACGGGAATAGAAGCCTCCGTTTTCCAATTCCAAATAGGGTGAGGCCAGCAGTTCCATAGCCATGGAAGCAACCTCTGAAAACTCCATCCCCACCTGCCGCTGTTGATAATAAGGGAGGCGGCTTCGTTCCAACGCGTGAAAAGCATGCCCGGATTCGTGCAACAAGGTCTGCACGTCATCGTGAAGGCCCACCGCGTTCATGAAGATAAACGGCTTCTTGGCCGCGGCAAATTCAGTGCAATAGCCGCCGGGTGCCTTGTTTTTCCGATTTTCCAAATCCAGAAGTTCCTCCCGGACCATAATTTCAAAGTACCCGCCAAGTTTGGGATCGACATTGTGAAAAATGGCCGCAGCTTCTCTTCTGAAGCTCAGCGACGTCCCGGAAAGGGGCCAACGGCGGTCTACCCAACGGATCTACATCGAGGTCCCAGGGGCGAAGCTTAGCGACATTCAGCAGTTTCCGGCGTCGTTCACAAATGCGTGCCGCTGCAGGGACTACAACCTCCTCGATTGCCTCATGAAAACTCCGACAGTCCTCCGGGGTATAATCAAAGCGCAGGAGCTGTTTCCACCTGTATGATCGATAGTCGTGGAAGGCGGCATTGGCTGCGAGTTTTGCTCGGATGTCCATGAATTCCGCCCACAGGCTGTTTATGGACTCACGATCTTCCAATTGACGCTGCGCGGCAAGGCGCCACGCGCTTTCGTGTGAATGGCGATCAATGCTCTGATAGATAGGTCTCAGTTGAACAACCGTAATCTCCTTGCCGTCCCACTGCACGGTTTGAGCGCCGATAATTTTGTCATATTCCATAGAAAGCTTGTGCTCCCGGATGAGCAGCGGTACGTTTTCTTCCCGGTATATTTCGGCCTCCGTTCGCATCTTGAGCAGAGGCACCTCAAAACCCTCCGGCACCGCGCCCAAAGCCAGGAGCTTTTGTTTAAGCTTTTGCTCCGCGTCCTCGGAAGGGGGATAAACCTCGTCGAGGAAGGTGTGGTATCGTTGCTCGGCTTGCCGGTCGGCTGTGTTAACTGTTGTTGCTACGTGCAGGCGGCTGTAGGTTTCGCCAATGACCTCGCTGAGTTGCGTCCAATCCGCGAGAAACCGGGGAAGACTTTCGGCTGAAAGCGTCCGCCGTATCAGGTCATCGTAGTAGGGTTCAAATTCGGCCCATGACCAATCCATGAGCCCCTTCGCATCCTTGGGCAGGGCATCAAACACGGAAACCTCCCTCAGCCATCTCCGACGAATATTATTCACCGCAGAGATCGCAGAGACGACCGCAGAGGATTCTAATTTATCCGGATTTCCCTTGGTGGAGGCATAGTTATTGCTGTTTGTCACAGTGCAAACGAAGCCAGCTCCACTGGTCATCACGTGGGCTTATGCAGTGGCGTGAAGGACATTCTTCGTCTCTGCGCTCTCCGCGCACTCTGCGGTGAATCGTTTTTCTCGGCTAACATTTATACTATCAGTTTTCGTCTTTGTCAGAAATGGCTTCTTTTGCAGCCGTAAGGATGCCCCCTCCGGTCAAAAGATTCTGCCGCTCCGATTCCGTAACATGACTCTTGAAGTATTGTGTATAGTAATGATCGGGCCCGAACTCGTCCGCGAGAAACTCGAACGCCTCTTTTTTCCACTGATACACGGCCCTGATGTCAAATTCTTTTTCCATAACATTCCAGGCTGTTTCGATCAAATCATCGATTCTCTGAACAGACATCACGGCCCCTCCAATTTTCTCGGCCTCGGGAACTCGCGGCCGGAAATCGCTAAGGGGAAATCTCAATGCATGTATGCAAACCGGTAGACACTTGCTTGTCCTGTTACAGTTCAACACCTCGCCAGGCGATCTTAACAGCATTTTGTCGCGGTTTGACTGACCCAAATCCCTCTCCCTTAACATTAGCGCTAAGAGGTACCAGCCCATGTTCTTGTCTCAGCATGTTTGTATGATAATAAGCAATGGTCGTGCCAAACAACGTTAATACGCGATAAAACAAAACTATTACACTGAAGGTAATTTGTATTCCGCGAGCAATAAGCTCAATATTTTCGCACTAATTTGTATATTTTGGTCTCTTTGGGAAAGTTTTACGCACCGCAGCAATGACTGACCCCGCTATCGAGACAAGGAACACGGAAGAGGTGAAAAGATCGGTGAATCGTTCACCGCGGAAATCGCAGTGACCGCAGAGGGTTCTGTTTTCTGTGCCTTTCTCCCAGGTGAGCCTGTAGGTCGGCCCGTGGCCGCCGAATGTGTCGGGCACGGGCCGAGCTACCTGCTGAAGATAATCAATACCGCCCTGACCGTGTACCTCCGCGACTTATTTGCCCGTGTACAAGCCATTTCATGCCCTACATTCTCGGCGCACTCCGTGGTAAATCCTGATGGCCTGGTGCCACGCATGTGCGGAGATCATCCGTGCCACGGACGAGCCAGAGCGCACGTCCGTGGCACCAATGTTTCGAGCATTTTCATCCTGCATTCTAGCTCCATAGCTATGAGAGTTGGATTATTCGTCACTCAGAAGGCATGTGGTTGCTCATTTGCGTCGTGGGAAACATGATGCACGAACACCTCACTCTGGGGCGATGGAAGGGCGATTCCGGCCTCATGGAATTCTTTGAACACCTCAAAGTTCAGTTGGTGGATAAGCCTGCCTTTGTCCTTTGGCTGAGCGATCCAACATAGCAGTTCGAAATCCAGCGAGCCGTCACCGAAGGCCCGGAAGCGTACCCGAGGACGGGGTTCGGACAGAACCAGAGAGTTGTCACCGGCTACTTTGAGCAAAACGCCTTTCACCTGTTCCACATCGGATGTATTGGCAACCGAAACCTTTGTTTCTGACTCTCATTATCCTACTGGGAGCGCTCTCGTTGATGATTTTGGTACTGACTATCACCGAATTGGGTATGGTGATGAGGACATCGTCCCTAGTCAAGATCCTTGTCACTCCTGAGACCTATATCCACCACCTTGCCACGTTCGCCGGTTTTCAACAGGATATAATCTCCGGGCTTGAAGGGTCGATCGAGAAATACACTTATGCCTCCGAAGAAGTTCCCCAATGTGTCCTTGGCAGCCAGGGCTACTATGATCCCCGCGAGTCCTGCTGACGCGAGGAGTGGTGTCAGATTGATCTGCCAGACTGCCAGAACCATGAGCCCTCCGATCACAACCACTGCGGCTATGCCGATATTTTGACTCAGCCGTAATACTTCCGACCCTCCAGGATAGTAGCCGGCCAGTCTGGAAGAGACCAGCCCGACGGTTCTGCCCAGGACGATCATCCACATGATTACCAGAATGGTCTTGGCCCCTCCTGCTAACAAGAAACCAATGTGCTCAGGGGGCACAAGCCACTGGACTTCCAGCAACGCCCCGACCAGGATAACGCTGAGCCAAAGAGGGTGGCGGATTATGTCATAGAATTGAAACCTTATCCCCAGTCCGGACCATCGCGATACGGCCAATGCGACCCTGTCACCCGCCAATCGCACGAGTATCGCTGCAACGATGGTCGCCACCGCAATAAATGCTGCTCCCACGATCGGCGCAACGTCCATTTGAGCAAGCCATTGCGTAATTAGTTCCATTTTGTCCTCGCCGCATCCCGCGTCAATTTTGCTGCGACGCCCAATTCATCACTCAATTTTCGAGCCAAGCGTGATCTGGTAACAATCACGGGATGCTATTGGAAACCGGGCAAAAACTTCACCACGCACTCCCCTCCTGTACCTGTTAGGACCGCTGAAGCTTGGGATCGTTCAAGATTTCATTTCGAACCCTAAACGAGCCGAAACATATCAATCGCGGTAATCGTTCAGATGGTATCCGGAGCGAGGGACGGGGGAGTACTTCCAGACCGATAAGCGAGGATTGAGTCGACCAGGAAATCCAGCGGATTTCTTCCCTGGAGGATGCACGTTTTGGTGACCGTGAGCAATCGTGAGGTGAGCGGCTCTCCTTCCTCGGATTGATTGCCGTAGCAGTTTTTCCGCCATTGGACTGCGGGTCGGATTCCTCGTTCAGCCGAGTTGTTTGTGGGCTCGACGCCCGCATGTTCCAGAAACGTGAACAAGCCTTCCCAGTGCTTCAGCAGCCCTTTCGCTGTTTTGGCCACGTCGTGATCTCGGCTGTCGGGGTCCTGCTTTAGACAGTTGGCCATGCGAGCACGAATTGGTCCTGTTTTGCGGACAAGCGTATGCCTGTCGATCTGGCCCTGCTTGAAGGCATGCCAGACCCGGAACGTACGGCCAGCCTCGGCGAGCATCCATTTAGCGAATCTCACCGCATCCGGGCTACGACATAAGTGCTTGAGCCCTTTGATGGTGCGAATGATATGAGACCAGCAGTATTGTCTCAGGCCTTTGTGATACGTCTTGTACGCACTGAACATGTCCGAACAGAGCACCCCGGAGAACGTCTCTCCCAGGACCTCTTTGATACCTTCGACCCTCGGGATCTTGCGACGTGGAAGTAGGCCATCAGGGGAGTGACAAAAACCCACAGCCAGCGGCCGACTCCCTTGGTTTTCCAGCCCGATTCATCCACATTAAGCACCGGCTGCCTGGACAGGCTGTCCTTGATGCGTTCACAGCCACCGGCTACGGTTCGACTCACTTCTTCAAGGTGATTGCACACCGAGCCGAGGCAGATGGATACACCGAAGAGGGTGAGAAAGATTTCCTGTAGGCCGCGACGAGAGACGCGGTGACACGCAGTGAGATACGCAGCTATCCCTTGAATTCGTGGGCCGAAGGCCGATTGGGCAACCGCAGGGGCCACAGCCTTCGTGGTGGCCCCGCAGGAGCATCGGAGGCTATGGAGTCGGTATTCCGTCACATGAGGTTGAACGGGAGGGATATCCGTCACCTGGCGGCGCTCCGGCTCTCCTGCTACGGTGCAGCCTCCCAACTCTGTGTTGAAGGGCGCTTGGCACCCATCACAGAGCGCGGGGAACAGATTGATCACCTCATCGACCTGTTCCACAGGCAACATCTCTCTGGTCTTCCCTTTGTGGCCAGGCTGTCCACCCGGCCTGCGCTTCTTGGATTTGATCCGAGGCCTGGGCCTTGCCTTGGCCGCAGGGCCGTCCGAAGAGGGCGGCTTCGAGGAATTGCTCGAATCCTTGGTGAGCTGGGCTATCTTGCGCTCCAACTCTGCAACCCTGGCTTCGAGACGCTCCACTGCAATGCTCAAGGCAACCAGTAGGTCTATCGCTCGGTCAGGCTCGTGGTATACAAGATATGCTGCTTCTTCCCGAGTCATGGAAGGAGCCGATAACACAATCCTCTATCATCGCAACAAGAATCGAAAATCCATCGCGATATGGCGCGACTACAGAACCGAAAAATCAGGCCAATCGCTCCTCAACCAGACAAATCGGGGGGACTACAGCAACACCCGGCCTGAACGATTACCAATCGCGTTTGGAACAATTACATAAACGCATTGTCGTTAAGTGTGAATTGGCGTTAGTTCCCAACTTATGGCAATATGGGAGGTAGTAGAATGTCACCGATTCTGATCAATTGGCTGGTCACAACCATCGCGATCCTGGTCGCGGCTTACATCATCCCGGGAATCCGGGTCGACAGCGTGGGGGCCGCTTTAATAGGGGCAGCAATTCTGGGCATTCTTAATGTCGTGCTGAAGCCGATTTTGGTAGTCCTCACACTACCTGTTACGATTCTCACATTGGGGCTGTTCTTGTTCGTCGTAAATGCGTTGGTTTTCCTTTTAGCCGGAAACCTGCTTGCGGGCTTTCACGTTCAGTCATTTTGGTCCGCGCTGCTGGGCTCTCTGGTCGTCAGCGTAGTTTCTTACATCGCATACTCTCTCTGAGCACAAAGGTCCGGCCGCTGAACTTCTTTATCACAGCCCGTCTTTCGGCCTGTGAATCCGCTCGGCGGTGAACCACCAACCGGAGAGCCGTATGCGGGAGATCCGCACGTACGGTTCGAAGAGGGAGCGGCCGGGTAAACGGTTGCTACTGCCCCTATCCTCTATAAAGAGATCACCGATACACTGCGCTAAATCGAACCGTTGTACCTCCCTGCGATCGCTCTCTGAAAACGCTCGGGCTCCGGTAGAAAGTCTTTCTCTATCAGAGCGTAGGCGCTATGGTTGTGGATGGATTCAAAATTCTCTGCCTCGATGCGATACCAGGGGAAGTTGTTCATTTCCCGGAGACGTGAAACAGCAGACCTCACTACGTCCTCGACAAACATGGGATTTCTCGTGGGCTCGTTCGGTAACGTATTTCTCGTCAGCCCGTTTGAGTAACGAGTAAATATCGGAGCTGACCGACGATTCAACGACCTCGATTATCTCCTCGATCCAAAAGAACTTGTTGAATCTGAGTTGCACTCTCACGACCCCTCGCTGATTGTGAGCCCCATGATCGGAAATTTCCTTGGAACAGGGGCAAACGGTCATTACGGGAACTTCAACCCCCACAATCAGGTCGAAACGCTCTGCAAGCGACCCACTCATAAAGCACGTGTAAGACATGAGGCCGGGGGTCGCCGTGACTGGCGCGGTCTTCTCCACGAAGTAGGGGAATTCCACATTCATATGTGCGCTCTTTGCATGGAGCTTTCCTTTGATCTTTTCCAGAATCTCCTGAAAGTTTCCGCACGCAGATCTCTCCCCTAAATTCGTTGAGGGCTTCTATGAAACGGCTCATGTGGGCGCCTTTGAAATCATGAGGGAGATTGACGAAGAGATCAAAAAGACCTACAGTGTGCTGTAACCCTTTTTGTCGGTCTTTGACCGAAATAGGATAGCGCAGCCCTTTCACGCCGACCTTGTCGATGGGTAGATTGCGTCCGTTGGGCAGGCTTTGAACATCAGGCATTGGCAGAACGTTCACTGGAGTTCCCCCTGAGTGGATCATGGCCGAAACCGGTTATAAAGCGGTCCCAATTGAATATCTCCCCGATGTTGGAGACGGCTCGGCATTGCTATTGAAGGCCATTTCAATCGATCTCTTTGAGGAAAGTAGCCCTCGAAGTATCCGATTCCCAAACCGAGACACTGCGGAGCATCTCGGACTTATCGTTCAGTTCGCGGCCGATTTCACTGAAGAGGAGCGCCGCTATATTCTCCGCGGAAGGCTCCATCCGGTCAAAGGGTTTGATTTCGTTGAGATAAGAGTGATCAAACCGCTCCAGCACCAGGTTCGTAGCTCTCTTGAGATCTCCGAAGTCCATGACCATTCCGTCTTCGCCAACAGATGCACTCTCGCCGTGACGTGGACCCGATAGTTATGCCCGTGCAAGTGTTCGCACTTCCCCTGGTAGTTTCTCAGGCGATGAGCGGCGGAAAAGTTGGAAATGATTTCAACCTCGAACATAGGGGCATCCCCGCTGGTGTAGCAAAGAGTTGTTAATAAAAAACATTAAAAAATAAACGGAACATAGCGATTGTTTCAGCGAAAATCTAAAAAACCATTGACAACGTGGCCAGGATAGGAATATATGCAAATTCACCACCTGAAAAACCGCATCGGGCCTGCGGTTTTTCTCTGGAAACCGTTTGCAGGAGTCTGTGGATGACCCCTTTCCGATTCGGAATACTGATTATCATATCATATTTTATTGCGAGCTTGGTGTTTCTTTCCCCTGTTTCAAGGGCCGATGATGTAATGCTTCGCAAGGCAGCGACCCCCTCCTCCTCCAGTAGTGTTCAGAATTACAAGACTATTTTTCCTGACAACAGCCGTAACCCTGCGCAGAAGAGGCGAATCGGTCTTTCAACGGTCCCTTTCAAGCCTGAACCGTCGGACGGAAGCGCCACGGAACCTCTGGTGCGTCGCGGAAATTTCCCCGATATCAGGGGAGTTGTCAAGAAAGTCAACAGGTCTGTAGTTGCCATCCGCATGGTTGATCCGGGATCGTCATTTTCTCTAGGGCACCTGGGTTTTTCCGGAGATACCGGCGGCAAAGCTATGGGCTATGGTTCGGGCTTCATCGTTTCGGCCAATGGCCTTATTATTACCAATGAACATGTTTTGCGCAATGGGTCCCAAATCGAGATAGAGCTTCTCAACGGCAAGAAGTTCGTAGCCAAAGCTCTTCACAAGGACAGCAAGAACGATCTCGCCCTCTTGAAAATTGACGCAAGCAATCTGCAGCCGGTCACATTTGGAGACTCCGAGGCTGTAGAGCTTGGGGAATGGGTAGTAGGGATCGGCAACCCATACGGTATCGGCCAATCCCTCATGATCGGGATTGTCAGCGCACAAAGGAGAACAATTCCCGGTGCGGGTTACCCCCCTCTGATTCAGATCGATGCTGCAATGAACCTGGGGAACTCGGGCGGTCCTCTCTTCAACCTGGAAGGTCAGGTGATCGGCATCAATACAATTTTATTGTGGAAGAGCCAGGGAATCGGATTCGCAACCCCCATCAACATTGCCAAAGATTTCCTCGAACGCAAGAACTACCCGCCTGTCAAAGCAGCGTCCGCTTCCGCTCTGGGGCCTTTTGGGCCTGCTCCGGACGAACCACGTTCGTTGCAGGAGCCATTCAATCCTCTGTATACCGCCATGGAAGTTCCGGCGGTAAGGACTCGGTTTCGCAAATTCCGTGACATATTCCCGCCGGTGCCTATTGAAGACAACACGAATACGTGACTTGATCTGCCACGGCAACAGGGAGTAGACCGGCATCTTGCCGGTCGCCGGAAATAACGAATACCGGTAAGATGCCGGTCCTACTGCGGAAATGGTAAAACACTTGTGCAAGTCTGTGCTTAGCACATTCTTGCCAAAATAGATTAGAGGACAATATGCCTACGCCTAAAGGATCGAAGAAGACCCGCGGAGCTGAAGGAAAGGCTCGTGAAGGAACAAACGCGCTCGTGGGATCGGCTTGAGGAGCAGGAAAAGAAGCAGGTGCTCTCCTACGCGGAAGGCTACCGCGATTTTCTCAACCGTGCGCGCACCGAGAGATCAGCGATTCGATCTTTCGTGGAATTCGCCTCCCAAAAAGGCTTCAAGGATTTCAGCGCCCGGCAAAAAAATGCCACGCGCATATTTCATGCGCTACGGGGCAAAATCCTGGCGGTGGCTGTCCTGGGGAAAAGGCCCATGACAGATGGGATCAGAATCATCACCTCACATGTGGATTGCCCCAGGTTGGATTTGAAGCCCAATCCCCTTTATGAGGATACAGGTCTCGCCCTCCTCAAGACCCACTATTACGGTGGCATCAAGAAGTATCAATGGGTGGCGCGTTCCCTGGCCATCTGCGGGACTGTCATCAGAGGTGACGGTTCCGCGGTGCAGGTAGAGATCGGCCTGAGCCCGGAGGACCCCGTCTTCACCATACCCGACCTGTTGCCTCACCTGGCAAAGAAACAAATGGAGCAAAAAGCCTCCGAATTCATGCCCGGAGAGAATCTCAACCTGATCGTGGGCGCTTTCCCCTACGAGGACAGAGAAGCCGAGGAGCGAGTCAAGTTGGCGGTCCTCGATCTGCTGGCCCGTAAATACAATATTACGGAAGAGGATTTCACAAGCGCAGAGATTCAGGTGGTACCGGCAGAGCCGGCCAGAGACTCTGGATTAGATAGGAGCCTCATTGCCGGGTACGGTCAAGACGATCGGCTCTGCGCTTACACCTCCTTCACTGCTCTGATGGAGACCGAAAAACCCGAGCATACGGCGGTCGCGATCTTCTACGACAAAGAAGAGATAGGTAGCGAGGGGAACACGAGCGCCAAGTCGCGCGTCCTGGAAATGTTCGTAATGGACCTCATGTACCGGACAGGCGTCAAACCGACTTCCAGAAATCTTTATGAGCTATTTTTTAGCAGCAAAGCGCTCTCGGCGGATGTCACTGCGGCAATCGATCCGACGTACCCGGACGTGTACAGAAGCGAAACAGCGCTCGGCTCGGTTACGGCATAAACCTCACCAAATACACCGGGAGTGGTGGCAAGTACATGGCATCGGATGCTAACGCCGAATACGCGGCCTGGGTCCGCAAGCTCTTCAATGACAACGATATCATCTGGCAGGCCGCGGGCCTCGGAAAAGTCGACGAAGGGGGCGGGGGCACTGTGGCGAAGTCCTTGGCCAACGCGGGAGCGGACATCATCGATTGCGGGCCCGCAATATTAGGGATGCATTCCCCGTTGGAAGTAAGCTCAAAAGACGACATATGGATGTGCCACAAGGCCTTTAAGGTTTTCTTCAATAGTTAGGGAGCCAATTCCCTACGCCAGGGGTAAGATCTGCAGGGCCGTCTCCCAATTCCCCGGTTCTTGGTGCCTTCACTTATGCAATCGCATATCGGTATTAACTCCCTGTCATAGTAAATTCAGTCCGCTGAAAAAGCTGCCGGCAGCCAAAATCGGAAAATCTCGACAAAATGAGGATGCGCCGATGTGCTTTTCTCCGCGTATGTTCAGTAATTTTCAGGCTCGACAGACATTGCCGCTAATAAAGCTTACGTCGGAAAAATTGATTGCCTTGAAAGGGCAGTGTACTGTAAAGTGAAAAAGAGTACGGCGCTCCGTTAAACTCGCATCAAAAAAATTGAGACCGCCCCGTGCGGAGCTCGTCAGCGAGCCTGGGGCGCCGTGCTATACGCGGCGATGATTCAGGAAATGTAATGAAACTGCTTGCGCTTTGCCGCAAAGTCACCCTCCCCTAACCCCTCCCGTCGAGGGAGGGGAATGAAAAACCATCTCCACTGGCGGGAGAGGGCAGGGTGAGGGGGCCTCCACGAGCATTTTCAGCCGTGAAACTTGATGCGCCGCAATTTAGATTCGCAATCATAAGAGCGGGGAACCTTCTATAATAAAGAAGGCTCCCAGGTCCCCTCCAACCGCGTATTTGGCTTGGTAACACACACCGGAGGTAGTCACTTATGGATCGCAACGTGTGCGTAGTCGCCGGAGGAATGTCCCAATGGGGGGTCAGAGACGGCAGTCAGAGGGACTTCTTCCAGGAGGCGGCAAAAGCGTGCTACGACGACAGCCCTCAGCCTGAACCCCAAAGATATAGACGGATTGCTGGTCGCGTCCGCCTATACCGAGCGCACCTCTTACCAGACCCACTTGGCACCTTTGGTCGCCGAATACGTAGGAATCAAGCCGAAAAGCATCTGTGCTCGTGTGGAACTCCTCTGTGCCAGTGGTAGCTCGGCCATAATATTGGCTTTTGGTCTCATCAAGGCGGGGCAGGCTGACGTCGTCATGGTGGCGGGGGGCGAAAAGCTCTACACTCCCCAAAGGTGGGAGGTCTTCTACAGCGAACTTGCTTCAGTGGATCACGACTGGGATGGAACTCAGGGTCTCGGACTTCCACCGCCTGCATTCGCTATGGTCGCGAAGCAACACATGAAGCAGTATGGGACGGTCAAGGAACACCTGGCACAGGTCAGCGTCAAGAACCGCCGGAATTCCGCGAAAAATCCAAAAGCTCAGTTTCAGACTCCGGTCACCATGGAAGAGGTCATGAGCGGTCGAATGATCGTTCCGCCGTTGACGCTTTATGACTGCTGCCCCATCACCGACGGAGCGGCCGCGGTTATCCTGGCCACGGAAGAGAAGGCCAAGCAGATGACCGACAAACCATTAGTTTACATCAGAGGAACCGGCCAGGCCTCAGTCAACAACATGTCCGCGAACATGCCGAATTGGACCACGTGGGAAGCTTTGAAGATTGCTGCGGAGCAGGCCTATATGAAAGCTAAAGTGCGGCCGAAGGAAGTTGATGTGGCCATGACGCACGACTGCTTCACCATTTCGGAAATCATTGAAATGGAAGATCTGGGATTCTGTAAGAAAGGCGAGGGCGGTCCATTTGTTGGAGACGGCCAGAAACGATTTCGGCGGCCAGGTTCCGACAAACACTGACGGAGGACTTCTTGGATGCGGCCATCCGTTCGGCGGCACGGGAATCCGGCAAGCCTTGGAGGTCACGCGTCAGCTACGTGGAGATGCCATACAGCAGGTTCCAGGCGCGGCAATCGGCTTGACCCACAACCTCAGCGGATTCATAGCCGCGCATACCGTCCTCGTATATGGCAGGGAGGTCGCATGAGCACGCCCGGAATCTCAGTCCTGAATGGAAAATATATGGCCACTATGGACCTGTTTCCGCAGCAGTCCAAAGAGTTCAACCAGATTTATCCCTTTTACGAACACTTGAAAGAAGGGCGCTTCACCACCACCAGGTGCAAGGATTGCGGTGCCGAACCTTTCCCGCCGAGGCTGCTCTGCCCGGAATGTTACAGCACCGACATGGAATGGATCGACTGGCCTACGACCGGAACAGTGCTCGAATTCACCGAGGAAGGAGTCGGAGTGCCGCTGGGTTTCGGCAAGCCACCGCTGATCCATGCACTGATGGACTTGCAGGGTAAGCTGACCTTTTTCGTGCGCATCATCAATTGCAAGGAAGGCGAATTGAAGGTCGGCGACCAGGTCAAATTGGCCGTGTTTGATGTGGAACCGGTCCCGCAGGAATTTGGTCGAGAAGTTGTGGAGATCCCACGAGTGTTCTACGCGTTCGAGCCGGTCAAGTAGCCTGAAAGCTACTCCTAGGGGAAATGGCGGGGCTGGTTCGGAGGCACTGACCTATGGTGGATGGTGGGTTCCGAAATTCCCCCTCACCCCAGCCCTCCCAGAGGGAGAGGGAGCACAACCGGCGCGGTCTTACAATTCCCTCGCCCTCCGGGAGAGGGACACAGGGTGAGGGTGGTCGTGCTGCGGTTTCGTCCGATTCATGAGTTTTGCAAGAGTTTCGGGACGCAGGCCGCTGCGGATTTTTCCCAAAGCCACTTCTGCATAAGCTCAAAACTTTTGGCTGCGGCTATAATTTAGAATAGGAGGTCATTATGACGTTGGAATGGTTGCCTAGAGACAACAGCAGTAAAGACCACATCCTCATGGGTTCCGAACATTGGGGAACAGAGGCTCCGTGCACGGTCTACGAGAAGAAACCGTTGACATCGCCGGATGGCAAACCGATTGACGGACTTTACGTCTCCTGGATCCGCCTGAACAATCCCAAGCAGTACAATTCCTACAGCACCGAGATGGTCAAAGGGGTTATCGCAGGGTTTTCCGCGGCCAGCCAGGACCGCTCGGTAGTGGCGGTAGTTTTCACCGGAACGGGCGACACGGCCTTCTGCACAGGAGGCAACACCAAGGAGTACGCGGAATACTATTCCATGCGACCCCACGAATATGGGGAGTATATGGACCTTTTCAATGGAATGGTAGACGCGATCCTCAATTGCAAGAAGCCCGTGATATGCCGTGTGAACGGCATGAGGGTTGCCGGCGGCCAGGAAATCGGAATGGCCTGCGATTTGGCCATTTCCAGCGACTTGGCCATCTTCGGCCAGGCCGGCGCTCGGCATGGTTCCAGCCCCGGACGGCGGCTCCACCGACTTTCTCCCCTGGTTCCTCTCCATGGAAGACGCGATGTGGAACTGCGTGAGCTGCGAGATGTGGAGCGCCTATAAGATGAGGGCCAAGAACCTCATTTCCAAGGCTATTCCGGTGCTCAAGCAAGGGGACAAGTTCATACGGAACCCGCTGGTGATTACCGACACGTATGTAGCTGACGGCGAAATCGTTTATGGGGAATTCAAGACCGGCACGGCGGGAAAAGAAGCCAAGGAAATGATGAAAGAGCTTCCCAAGGACTTCGAACTCCTCGACAAAGAAGTCAACAGGGTGGTCTGGACCTTTGCCAACCTCTTCCCCGGCTGTCTGATCAAGGCCGTTGACGGCATTCGAGCCAAGAAAAAGTTTTTCTGGGATCAGACCAAACTGGCCAACCGGCACTGGCTGATGGCCAACATGAATTATGAAGCGTTCCTGGGCTTCAATGCTTTCAATACGAAGAAGATCACGGGCCAGGACGTCATCGACTTCATCCGTTGGCGTCAACTTATCGCGGAAGGGGCCCCGGCTACGCCGGAAATCTTCGCCCAAGTGCTGGGTAAGCCACAGACATAGCGACAAGGGTTCCTCCATTTGCTAACAGGGGACTTTGCCACCTGCAATTCAGTGGGAGGAATATCCAATGGAATACCGATTGATAACTTGTGAAGAGCATTTCGAAGGCGCTGTCTTCAAGATCATTCTGAACTCTCCCAAGGCCAACATAATGGAAGCGGCAATGCTTGGAGAGATCTCCGCCGCGCTCGACGGATTGGGGGACGGAAAAGACGTAAAGCTTGTGGTTTTTGAAGGCGCTGGGAAGCATTTTTCGTTTGGGGCAAGTGTTCAGGAGCATACCAAAGACAAAGCCGCAATGATGCTGAAGGCTTTCCACGCGGTTTTCTATCACTGGTACGACTAGCCGTCCCCACTATGGCCGTAGTTCGCGGCCAGTGCCTGGGTGGAGGAATGGAACTGGCCCTGTTCTGCAACTTCATTGTGGCCGACAGGACAGCTATGTTTGGCCAGCCTGAGATTATACTGGGTGTGTTTCCGCCTCCGGCCTCAGTGCTGTTGCCGCGCAAAGTGGGACAGTCTCATGCTGACGATCTGGTGCTCACAGGACGTTCCATCGACGCTTTGGAGGCTCATCGCATCAGCCTGGTGAACATCTTGGCCGACGAGGGGCAGGACGCATGGGACGTGGCCTCTCAATGGATCGAGAAGCATATCCTACCCAAGAGCGCTTCTTGTCTTCGAATCGCCAACCGAGCGGTGCGAAAAGACTTTTTCCGCAGGATCCGGGAAGACTTTCCCCGGATGGAATCGCTCTACCTGAAAGACCTTATGGAAGGCCATGACGCCAATGAAGGCATCAACGCATTCCTCGAAAAGCGGAAGCCTGAATGGAGGAACGAGTAACGGGGAAGACGTTTACCGGTTCGCATTCAAACAGAGGACAAAAATTGGAAATAACCCGCAGGAGCGACGGCACTGCCATCATTTGAAATTACTCCTGCGGCTTGGACCCGCTTGAAACACCGCGATCCCCCACGGGAGGACGGCGGTTCTTATCGAAAATTTGCCTTGCTTGTCTGTACAAGCACGTCTTGTACTGCGTTTTTCCTCCGCGCAATCGGATCACCAGCCGTTGGTTAGGGCAGCGTCCACGGTTTTCCACTTCACAGGCTCTCCCTTTTCCCTTGTCCGGGCACGGTTCCACCACTTCCACGACGCGCCACAGTTCACCCGGATCGCAAAACCGATCATCCAAATCTCCAGTGTCCCCCAGGAATCTCAATCCGGTGAGGTTAGTCACCACCGCGCCGGGCCTCACGCTCATGAATAGGTTGATGCGCGAGCTACACCTGGGGCAGATGACATACGATCTTCCGACGGGGACTTTCTCGTCCGGCAGGTTCAGCAATATGTGACACTTTGAACAGGTTACTTCCACGCGATCACCTATTTAACAGCTTAATGCACGGGTCGTAAACCTGCAAATACTTTTGAGAGATGGATTACTACTTTTGCTCGGCTGAAGCAGGAGTCGCGTGCACCACGCCGGGGCATCTTTGTCCCATAGGAGCCGATGAAAGTAGCCTGGCGATTCAGAGACTGTTGCAAATTTCTTTGAACGACCAAAATCGTAGCACGAATGCCCTCACCCTCGGTCCCTCTCCCAGAGGGCGAGGGAAGTGCAAAACCGCTTTAGACTTGCTCCCTCTCCCTCCGGGAGAGGGCTGGGGTGAGGGTGCCGGAATAGCTGCCACCTTCAATCGTGGCACGAAGGGCACATTATGCCGAGTTTTGCAACGGCTTGTTCATCGCCAGGAAAACTGTGATCAAAGAAATCGATTCCCGTAGGGACAATAGAGCATCGCGTTCAAGGAGCTAAGATCACCAATCGTCCGGAATGGGACGAATAGATCTTGATTGTGCCCACAGAGCCAGGCGATGAATCGCTTGGCTACTTTCTATCGCCCCTCTGGGGCTCCCTGGCGGAGCATGATAAAGGATCCCTCTAGTGAAAACGGGAGGTTGTCTTCCTCAGGGCATAGCAATCTTCAAGAAGGTTCAATTCTGCTGTCCAACGGACACCTGCTGCTGATACGGTCAGGTGGAACCGGGTACTGGTCGGGGTAGCCGAAGTGACCGTCGGAGTGGTCGTAGCAGGTCCCGGATTGACCGTCGTAGTCCCAACAACTGTCGGAGTCACCGGTTCCGTACTAGCCGGCGGCGTCTGAACAACCGTGGTAGTAACGGTATCCGGGCACGTCGTGGTCGGCGAAGGCTGGACCACCGGTGTCGTTACAGGATCCGTAGCGGTCGGGGTTGTCACTGTAATCGTCGGAGCGACAGGTTGAGTGGCGGCCGCAGTCGTCGTCTGTCCATTCTGTGTGTCGCCCAGATCCTCGGGATCGACATCAAATCTGTCCTGAAGGGTTTCCATCTGCGCGACGAGGTCGTTGGCTTCCTTGAGCTGAGAATCAAGGTCTGAAAAAGCCTGTTGTATGAATTGCTTCCAGTCCTTCTGCATCAGAGCCACGGCCTGATCGGTCTCGCCCTTTTGATCGGCCATTTGCTCGCGAAACCTTTCCAGGCTCTCGATTTGCAACGTCAAATCTTCCTCCGAGCGCCTTAGCTGTTCGGCTATTCGAAGTCTGGCCAAGGTCATCTGGGAGCTTGCGGTCTCGCGTGCTCTTCTGATGCGTTCAACCTGGGTTTGAAGATCCTGTTTCATCTGGCTTATTGTTGAGTCGATGCCGCTCGTCACAGAAGACTGGGCAGCCGTGCCCTCGGTGGCAAAGGCCATGAGGATCAGGCAAGCCAACAGAATAGTTTTCATTTCTCCAACTCCTGGAGGGGGCGGATGGGAGGCCATCCCGGTAATTGAATCTATACCATAAATAACAACATATTACAATGAATTATGAATGTATCAGATTAATTACATGCTGTTGAGCGTGGATATTCATAGTAATTGACAAATGTCACTGCCCCGTTCCCAGGCTCTGCCTCCAAACATCAATCGGGCCAAGTGGATCCCGCAATCTTTCGCGGAGCGCGGCTTTGCCGGGCAGAGCCCGGTAATCAGGACAAACCCCTCAGTTACGCGGGGCAATAGCTGATCCTGTGTCATTGCGAGGAGTGAAACGACGAAGCAATCTCGGCTTTTGCCATGCAGTGGATTGCTTCGCTGCGCTCGCAATGACGATCCTTAGCCACGGGTAACTGAAAACTTATCCTAACACGATATATTTTCTTACCAATCTAGAGGAATTCTTTGGCCGGTCCGCAGATAAACTCCTCCACAGCAGATCTGAACCTCGTGAACTCCGGATAGATGCCTATGTTGCGCGATACGTACGCAGCGGTTCGAGGAATAGATGACGCGTACCTGCTGCTGCCTCGAACGGAAAACTGATAGCCGAATGTCCCCAGCGCCTTGATGTTTCGTTGGAGAGACATCACATCGAATATGTAGCGGAACCGTGCTCGGGAACTGTCCGCGGTCGCGGCGACCTCGTCCATGTAAGCGGACAGGAGTTCCTCCACCAAGTCCTCTGGTAGGGTCACGTAAGAATCACGCAGCAGCGACGCAAGATCGTATTGGGCAGGACCCATTCTGGCATCCTGAAAGTCTATCATTACGAGGCGGTTCTCGTGGAGTATCAGGTTTCTTGAATGGAAATCCCGGTGAGTAAAGATACGGGGTTGCGCTGCCAAGGTCCTGCAAACGCGAAGGAAAAAGTCTTCAAGCGTTGAGGAAGCTGCGACAGAAGGCTCTATTTTGCACAGGCCCTTAACGAAATGGGTGAGGAAAAAGTGCATTTCCTCCATCAGTTTCGCTTCGTCAAAGGCCAGGGAGAAGACCCTGCAACCGGAGGCGAGGTTGACTGTGGCTCGACGCATTCTCAAAAGGAGATTCACTGCTTCTTCGTAGACGTCTCTGAGTCGGGTGCCTGATAGTTGTTCAACGACTGATTCGAGGAGCTTGTCACCAAGGTCCTCCAGGACCACTAGCCCCTGCTTTTTGTCGTGCGCGTAGACCCGTGGAACAGGGAGGCCGAGGGCTTCCAGAAATTCCTGAATTTCCAGGAACGCGACCTCCTCATCTCTCCCCGCGTGGGGTTGGAGCATGATAACTGCGCTGCCCTTCTCGCGGTAAAAGGCCCGAAAGTAAACGCGAGTGGATGCATCCCCGGCTAGCTTTTCCGCACTGGTCGGCAGTTCGTTTCCCCAGACTGCGGCCAGCAGCCGCTTTTCGAGGTCTTGCTCCTGATCAGGCAATCGTGATCTCTCCTTTCCGCGTCACGATTCTGTCGATGCAGTCACCCTCCACAGTCATGTTCGCTCCTATGATGGAGTTCCGGATCGAGGCACGGCTTCTCACATGAACCTCATCCCAGAGTATGGAGTTTTCCAAGAAGCAGTCGCGTTCCAGCACGGATCCCGGTCCCACGGACACAAAGGGGCGAAATGCCACGCGGCTATCGAGATTGGCATCCGGCGAGATGTACACGGGGATGAGGCCGGCCTCGCGCGCAAACATTGCTTTCTGCGCCTCAAGGTACCGTCTCGGGTCACCAAGATCGTTCCAATACCCCTCAACAGGAAAGCCGAAAATCTTTAAGCCGTTTCGCAGCCCATGAAGATAAACCTGATCGTTGATCTCATAAAATTGTCCATCAGGGATGAAACGGAAAATCTCAGGTTCCAGGATGTGGACTCCTGTAAACACGTATGTTTCCGCGCGAGGGTTTCCACCCGGCCATATTCCTTTGAAGTTTAGGAAACGCCCCTCTTCGTCGATGCGGATGGGGGAATGGCGATATGGCACCTGTTGCGGAAATAGAACCAGTGTAGCCAGTGCTTCCCGTTGCCTATGAAAGGCTATAGCCTCTTCCAGAGGGAACTCCATGACGATATCGCCGTTGACCATGAGAAAAGTCCCCTGGTCGAAGAAGGCCGCGTTGGCCATGAGACCGCCGGCGGTTCCAAGGATCTGAGGTTCATGTGAGAAGGAAACTCGAAGGCTGTCCCAGGGATCTGCCCGAAATAGGTCTTCGATGGTGCGCGGAAGATGGTGCAGATTCAGTCTGAAATCGGTGGCTCCGTGTTGTACTAATTTCTCGATCAGCCTGATTACCAGCGGTTTTCCGAGAAGCGGAATGGCAGGTTTTGCGCGTTCCAGGGTCAATGGGCGCAAGCGGGTGCCCAGACCGGCAGCAAGGATCATTGCCTTCATGGCTTCTGTCGATCTGTCAGTATGCTCTGTTTGTCGCGGTGTCTCTCAAGCGCCAGATCTATCAGCTTGTCGAGGAGTTCCCGGTAAGGCAGACTTGTCGCTTCCCAGAGCTTGGGATACATGCTGGCTGAGGTGAAGCCGGGTAACGTATTGATCTCATTGACCACAATGCGGTTTTCCGGAGTCAGGAACATGTCCACTCTCGCCAAACCCGACCCATCCACGGCCCTGAATGCAGTCACGGCCGCTGACCGAGCTTCTTCCCTTTGCGATGAAGACAGATTTGCGGGGATGACCAGTTCCGCGGTATCTCGAATATACTTCTCCTCATAATCGTAAAATTCCGCGTGAGCAATCACCTCGCCCGGTAGGCTGGCAATGGCTCTGTCGTTTCCCAGCACGCTGACTTCCAACTCCCGGCCCGAAATCCCGTCTTCCACGAGGATCTTTCGGTCGTACGAGGCTGCCAGGGTTACGGCTGCTTCAAAGTCCGAGGGGTCCGAAATACACGTTATTCCCACCGATGATCCAAGATTGGCCGGCTTGACAAAAAGTGGGAAACCGGCTCTGCTGCATCCTTTCCAATATGGTTGCTTTGCGATCCTGCCATTCCGACCGCAGGAACCAGAAGAAAGGTCCTATTTGCAGACCGTTATCACGGAAAGCCCCCTTCATAAGGACCTTGTCCATGCCCACCGAAGATGCGAGAACTCCGCAACCGACATAAGGTAAGTTCGCCAGATCCAGGAGTCCCTGAAGCGTGCCATCCTCGCCGTAAGTGCCATGCAAAATGGGGAAGACCATGTCAATCAGCAGCGGCTCGGTTCGGCCATCGTCATAGATGCGGAGAAATCCCTTGTGGCCGGGATCGGGAGAAAAGAGGAGTCGGTCGCTTCCCGCCAGGCTTGGCTCCGGAGAAAAGGAAGATGCCTCCGCTGGCCGACGATACCATGCCCCATCATGGGTTATGAGGATCGGGACCACCTCGTACCTGTCCCTGTCCATTGCCTCGAAGATGGAGAAGGCCGAGCGCAACGACACCTCGTGTTCAGCGGATCGACCGCCGAAGATCAGCGCAACTTTGAGTCTTTCGGTTGCCATGGAACCTCCCACCGGACTCTTCGTAACCGGGTCAATACCACGATATTCCCCGTCCGTTCAAGCGCTCTGCTGATTTGTTGGAGAAACGCTGCTCAAGAGCGAGAGCGCGGAGGCAAACGCCTGAAAAGGCAGGGTTGAAATACGTGCAGCATCAGGACTATAATGACAGGATCTCCGTGGCTAGACGGCGGCAGAGCCGTTTCACATTTAGTAGGGTAGACAACCAGTAGCGCCGGCATCTTGCCGGTCCATGGAAGGATGGCTTTCTATGCCTCTTCGAGTACGGTCTAAGATCTGGATCGAAAACGACAAGGGTAAGCTTGTAATCGGTACCGGCAGGGTCCGAATTCTAGAGGCTATTCTCGAAGTCGGTTCCATGAATAAAGCTGCCACGAAATTGAAACAGCCGTTCCGGGCGATTTGGGGCAAAATCAAGGCTACTGAAGAGCGTTGCGGATTCAAGCTTGTGGAACGGACCAGCGAAGGTTCCAGGCTCACTGAAGAAGGTTTGGAATTGTTGTGGACATATACGAGGCTCAGAACCGCTGCGAAAAGTTCGCGGACTCGCAATTCGGTGAACTATTCCAGGCCAAGCCATCCCGCGGAAAGGCCGCTGGAAAAGACCGGCTCTGATGCGAAATCGGTTTCAAAGGATTAACTGGGGCGACTCTTATTATAAACCGATTCACCGCAGAGATCGCGGAGATCGCAGAGACTAATACTGTCTTGGATGTCTCGCCATGAGCGAACAGGTGCTCAGTATAGTTGGCGTTACTTGTATCACACGTAATCGAGAAAAACCCCTAAAAATAGAATCCTCTGCGGCCTCTGCGATCTCTGCGGTGAACTATTGGTTCAAAAGACGATGAAAGGGAATGTTTTGTGGTAAAGAGTGGCGATGAGTCTCATCCGGAATTGACCGTCGCGGTTTCCGGAAAACGGTACAACAAGGGCATCTTGGAGCCGAAAGCGATCCATCTGGCGAAAGAGGCCCCGTACACTTCTTTTCCTCAACGATCGAGAGATACTCTCCATCTCAACTCTCCCCACTCATTTCCGCGAGCTATTTGTCGGCTTCCTTGTTTCGGAAGGGGTATTGCTGAAACCCAAGGAAATAAAGGAATGCAATGTCGATCATGACAGCAAGCTGGTGCGGATCGAATTAGATGTTCCGCGGAAGAGGCTTGCCAACGTCGAGCGCAAGGGAATGCTGACTTCAGGCTGCGCGGGCGGAATGATCTTTTCCGTCCAGGCTGCCGCAAGGCCCTTACGGGAAAGGCCCGAGCCTGTGAGAATCGCCTCCTCAACAATCTTGAAGAGAATGTAACGAGCTGGACATGTATCCCGGCATCTACAGCATCACTCGTGGGGTGCATGCTGCTTCAGTCGCTACCTCATCTGAAACTCTGGTCATTCTCGAAGACCTGGGACGCCATAATGCTGTCGATAAAATCGTGGGGCACTGTTTTCTCAATCAAATCGAAACACAGGACAAACTTCTCTTGACCACTGGGAGGATCACGTCGGAAGTCCTGATAAAGGCAGCCAGGAGCTACTTCCCCATAGTGATCTCCCGGTCGAGTGCCAGCGCAATGGCCGTGGCTATGGCCAAGCAATCCGGAATTGACGTCATAACATACGTGAGAGCAGGACGGTTCAACTACTTCCCGCACGGCGGCACAGAACTGACGGAAGAGTGAATAGAGGGGAAGGCAGGGAGAAGAGAAGTCACCGGGGGAAAACTTTTTTGCAACCCCGCGGAACGTGGGGTCCCCCGGACCCCCTTTCAAAAAACTCCAATTATTCTTCTCTCGTTCCAAGGCAATGCCTCATAGGTGCTGACTTAGTATTGCGTTTCATGAATTCGGTTGCGGATAGAGACCGGCCCCGAATGATGACGATGCGACGGCTTTGTAGGGGCAGGGCTTGCCCTGCCCGAAGAGGGCGCAGCGAGCAGCGCCCCTACGTTCATCTCGTTCCGGGGCTCTGCCTCGGAATGAGTGCATGGAAGCTCCGCCTCCCTGATCCCGCGGGGCGTGGGATCACAAGAAACATCTTTCCGGGCGGGCCCGTGAGATGCATGGGTTCCCAGGCAGAGCATGGGAACCAGTATCTCAAAAAACACTAATCGTCACGAGCACGTGGCTTTCTATTTCATCCCGATCTCTTTGAAGAATTCCATCACCGCGTCCTTGCACACGTTTGGACCTCGGAACACCGCGTAATGGGCCAGCGGACTCTCGTAACCCACCAATTTCGCGCCTTTGATCTTTGAGGCCGTCTCTTCCGCTAAAATATACCTGAGCCATTGGTCGGTCTTCACGTGGAGGATCAAGGTCTTGGCCTTGATCCGGCCAAGCTGATCATTTATGTCGTAGCCATCCAGCACAGCGTTCCGAAAAATCAGGTCATCCACGTCAAAATCTTTGCCTTTAGCTATGAGGTTAGCTCCTTCGTCACCCTTGGGATCCCAAGAGAAGACCTCTTTCTTTACCTCGTCCCATGGTTGTTTCACCCGATAATCAAAACTATACGCGGTCTCTCCCAAAACTGACCATCCGAACATCATACCCTTGTTGGGATGTTGCTCTTTTGGCAGATTATAGTAATCCCCTTTAGTTTTCTGCCACACGGGGTCACTTTGCATTGCCGCGGTCATGAGTCTGAAGAGCCACCGAGTAACTGGGTCAGTGGCTGTGATACCTCCGACAGGCATGATCGCTTCGACAAAATCAGGATGAAGCACGGCCAGCACATAACTTTGAATGGCCCCCATCGAGACGCCGGTGGCGAGTTTCACCTTGGCAACGCCGAGTTGATCCTTGAGCAAACGGTAATTGGCCTGAACGCAATCGAAAATAGAGTACCTGCGGGAATTTCATTCCCAATCCATCGCTCGGCTTGCTTGTCCCCCAGAGCCCTAAAGCGTCCAGGAAGATAACGTAGTACTTATCGGTGTCGATCAGCTTGCCGGGCCCCACTACTGCGCCCTCAGCAAATGCATTCCCTTTCTGGCCGTCAAACCAGAAGAAGTACATGAACGAGGAGTCACCGGAGTGGTAAGCACTGATGATTACGGCGTTGACAATCTTGCCGTCCTTATCGCGTTCCGGGGTTCCAACGGCGATATAGGAAACGCGCAATGGTTCCTTACCCAACGATTCCAAGGTCACACCACCCGCGCCGCCCAGTTCGAAGGTGGCTTCCTTGCCCAGGTCGTATTTTCCACCGATGACAAAGTTGGGAACAGAATAGTATTTCTTGAGCGACTCCAGATCCGGCACCCCTGACAGTCGGGTTATCGGTTCAGCGTAAGCGCTGGCCGCTACGGCGATGAGAACCAGAACAAATAGAGCAGGAAAGAGACGGCTCCTGATGTTGTTGGACGAGAATCTCATTGGTCTACCCCCTTTCAGCGAATGTAATCGTTGCGACCGGTGATGAATGGAATACTCCGGCATGCCTGCGCAGCACCTCATCAGTGTCCGTTAGTTGAATAAGACTTTGAGCCTTTACTCCAAGTGAACAACTCTCTTTGCACAGCGGTTTCTTGCATCCCTCCCTCAATAAACTCTTATTGGTTGGCGGCATAAATGATTTGGAAGATGGTCCGGTTTTGGGGGGATTGATCCACTGCGAGCCGGTATCGCTTTAGCAAACTGATCCCCCGGACAGCCCGGCACCCGGACTTCTCACCAAATGTGTTCGAAGTTTTTGGAGGGGGGTGCAGCGTGGCCCCGCGTTCCGCGGGGTTACAAAAAAGTTCCCCCCTGCACGGTTCTCTCTTCTGCTCTTCTTCCCCTGCCTCCGGTTTCCCCTGCTACCCTGTTGCTTCGGCCACTATTTTCTCAACTCTTACAGCGCAGACTTTGTATTCGGGTATTTTGCAGATCGGGTCGAGAGCCGGGTTGGTCAGGACATTCGCATTGGCTTCCATGAAGTGGAAGCTCATGAAGATCGTTCCTGGTTGCACGAGATCTGTCAGCAGCACCTTGCTCACGACTTCACCCCGTCGAGAGACGATCTTTGCCGGCTCATGATTACTCAGGCTCAGGTTTGCCGCGTCAAGAGGATTGATCTCAACGTGCCCTTCCGGCATCTCCCCATGAAGAGTAGGGGAGTTCCGCGTCATTGTTCCCGTGTGATAATGCGGGAAATATCGGCCTGTAGTCAGTTGAATGCGGAAACTCGTCATCTATAAGCTCTTCCGGGGGTCTGGTACTCATCGCGTGGAAGAGCCCTTTGCCCCGGGTGAAACGTTCTGTATGCAGGACCGGTGTGCCGGGAT
The DNA here is from genome assembly GCA_963828085.1 of uncultured delta proteobacterium. GTDB lineage: Bacteria > Desulfobacterota > Desulfomonilia > Desulfomonilales > Desulfomonilaceae > CAWBBA01. The sequence continues at coordinate 10,095 of CAWHDO010000033.1, read as the reverse complement.
GATCCGTCGATGGGCAGGGCCAGGGTATCCCACCTTTGTCAAGGCGTTCGTAGTTGAGGCCCGCGTAACTAGGAGCCACCGCAGCTATCTCGTCGAAAATTTCGCTGGGGGATGCGTAGCTCATGGGGAGGCCGAAACGGGTTGAAATTTCAGAAATGATCTGCCAATCGGGCCGAGCTTCACCTACAGGCTCTACAGCTTTGCGAACCCGGAGAACCATTCGTTCCGTATTCTGAAACGTGCCCTCCTTTTCAGCATACGAGGCCCCCGGCAGAACCACGTGAGCCAGCTTTGCAGTGTCAGTGAGGAATATGTCTATAACCGCCAGGAATTCCGCGGATTCGAGCGCATGTTTGACATGGTTGCTGTCCGGATCGCTGCCGACCGGATTCTCGCCCAGAATCATCATGCCCTTGACGGAGCCGTCTTCCAGACCGTGCATCATCTCCATTATGGTGTAGCCGACTTTGTCGGAGATTTTGCGCGTTCCAAGCTGTTTCGAATTTTTTCTTGTTGTTCGCGTCCGTGACGGCCTGATAAGCCGGATAAACATTGGGAGCCCACCCATGTCGCAGGCCCCCTGAACGTTGTTCTGGCCTCTCAGCGGATTGACCCCGGCGGAACGTTTGCCGACATTTCCGGTTATCATGGCCAGATTCGCCAACGACTTAACGTTATCCACTCCGTGGGAATGTTGAGTGATCCCCATGGTGTACAGGATCGAGGCCCGCTCAGCAGCGGCGTATGTTTCCGCTAACCGGATGATGTCCTCAGCAGAAACGCCGCTAATTTCAGAGACTCTTTCGGGAGTATATCCCTTGACCAATTCTTCCAGCTTCTCAAAACCCTCGGTACGCTCTTCTATGTATTTCTTGTCGTGAAGGCCTTTGGACAGGATGACATTCATGATCCCGTTGACAAGAGCGACGTCCGAACCCAGGTTTTGCCTCACGTGAATGTCTGCTATGTGCGTAAGCTGGATTTTCCGCGGATCCGCTACGATTACCTTAGCCCCTTTAGCTTTGGCTCGATAAACTCGGTAGCCACCAACGGATGGGCCACAGTAGTGTTGGATCCGATTATGAAAACACAATCTGAATCCTCGATCTCCGGGATCGAGTTTGTCATGGCTCCACTCCCGAAAGCGGCGGCAAGACCTGCCACCGTAGAGGAGTGTCAAAGACGGGCGCAATGATCTATGTTGTTGGTTCCGAACCCTACGCGGCAAAGTTTTTGGAAGAGATAATTTTCCTCATTGGTGCATTTGGCGGAAGTCAAAAACGCTACGCTTTCGCTCCGTGAGCGGCCTTTATCTCTTTGAGCCGGGAAGCGGTAAAATCGAGTGCCTCGTCCCAGGAGACCTCCTGGAGTTTTCCGTTCTTGCGCATGAGTGGCTTGGTGAGTCTGTTGGGGCTGTGGACGAATTCATGGCATTCCAGCCCTTGATACACAATTTACCCTGATTCATGGGATTGGTCTTGGAAGGAAGCGTTCCCAACAGGGTTCCGTCCATGACCTCCAGCAACATTTCGCAGCCGCATCCGCAATAGGGGCAAGTCGTTCTAACGAATTTCAGATCCATAGTCTTCTCCTGGGAGATGAAGGAAACCGGCTTTTTCCTCCTGGAAAAAGTCTATAGCCGTAGCGGTTGATTCGGAAGTACGATGGGGATTTTGCGAGAAGTCCTGTTGAACAATGCCACGGGATCAGGTCGGCGTCAATCAGCAAACATGCAGAATCGGCCGCGTCCGATACCAGAAACCATCAACTCGGTCCCTCCCGCAGAGGTGGGCATGCCTGCAACCAGTCTCAAGCCCGCCTTCTCTGATTCCTAACCAAACTAACTTTAACATCACGGACGGACGGAATCAAGGCAGAACAAGCGGAAGCAGTAAGCATTCACTTACGCGGGGCAAGTGAGAGTTCTGAGCCCCAAAGGGCGTACCAACAGTAGCCACGGGTGCAACCCGTGGAACGGGCTCAATTACAGACCCTGAAAGATCGACCGAACGTAACTCTTACCGGACAGGGGATCCTTTCAGGGTCCTTTTGGGCTGGTTCTGTACCTTTCCGTGGGTTCCACCCCGGCTACCGATGGGTTGCCCCTCCGGGGCACTGGCGAGATGCCCCGCGTAACTGAATGGTTACCGGGCGGGGGACAGTTTCTGTCAATGACTGGGCAGGCGGCAAAAAGAAACGTTGGAATAATAAACGTTCGGCCCACGGTAGTATGGTGTAGTATAGTTCGAACTCCGATCAATCTTTCATGATCTCTCGGTGAAATGGGGGAAGACACCTCTATCGGCGTCGTTTACAACCAGCCGGAAACCGCTCAACGTGTCTTACGAGGTAGTAGTGGCGATGCCGGCTCGGTTGAACGTGGCTCGGATCTGTCAGGATAGCTCCTAACATGGATATTCGAGGCGGTACATGGCGAATGGATGATGCGGACTTGCTCACCGAAGCGCTGAAGCAGAGTTCTGAAGGCCTAGCGATAACGGACTTGGCTGGCTTATTTATATTCATAAATCAAGCTTTTGCCGATATGCACCGATATCAGCCCGATGAACTTATGGGAAAGCATGTGTCCATTTGCCAGGACACGCAGGACATGATGAGCCTGGTTGCAGCAAGACGTTACATTATCCAGAGCGGAGAGTTCAGCGGAGAGGTGCGTCATCTGAGGAAGGATGGGACGTGTTTTCCGGGGCTTTTACAGGGATCTCTAGTTCGAGACGGGAACGACAAGCCGGTAGCAATCTTGATGGCGCTTCGAAACATAGCAGACATGAAGAAGACTGAGGAAGCATTACAGGCCGGCGCCGACAAGTTGACAGAATATTGCCGATCCCTTGAAGCACAGCTCAGCACGTGTACTAAAAGCCTCGAACGCTCCCGGAAAGAAGTGGACAATTACGCAGAAGAACTGAACGCGGCGAATGAAGCGCTTAGAGTTCTTATCGGCGGCATTGACCAGCAAAAGAAATCTGTGGAAAAAGCCATCCAGGACAGTTTCTCGCTGTCTGTAAAACCAATATTGGAGGAGCTCAAAACCGAGGACGTTCCCAACCGCGTGGCGGATCTCATTGATTTGCTCGCAACCAATTTGGAAAACATAGCCGATCCCTTCGCAGCGAAGAGCATAGGAGACGGTTACCTGTTGACCTTGCGCGAGATGCGGATATGTGAGCTGATCTCTTCCGGGCTTACTTCAAAGGAGATCGCAAAGATTATGGGGGTATCTCCACAGACCGTCTTTTTTCACAGATCAAATATTCGCAGGAAACTGGGATTGACCGGAACCGGGGAGGAACTGGGGTCGTATCTGAGGAAGCAGGCCTGGGGCTGATGAGGGCAATTGATGCCAGTCAACTCTCAGGCGAGTGACACGCTGTTCAACCATTCCTGTCCAGGAACGTTACCTGTTTTACGACGCGATGACATGAAAATGAGCGTCTCTCAACGTAAAGGCGGCTTCGACAAGTGGTGCCACCTATGAGCCGAACGACACGTGCGGGCACCAATCCTTTCATTCAACCCTCACATTCCAGACGTACTTTACCCATTCGTTCCCGTAGCGGCCCTCAGCTACAAGGCGCAGTGGGAAACCGTGCTTTCGCGGCAATGTTGCGCTATTGACCTGATAGGCCAGAAAAAGCTGATCAGACGTTGCACCTGTCAGTGAAAACTTCTCCACCTTTTCGTAATTGCCCCGAGGACCTCGGACCGTGACGTAAGCGGCATCATCTTTAGCCTGGGCCATCTTCAGAAGCTCGCTTATCGAGATCCCCTTCCATTTTCCGTTGTTCACAAAAAAACCCGGGCAGATCAAAAGGGCGGTCTTTTCGATTGAAGGGAGATCGAGCATTTCCGAGTACTTCAGACTGAGAGGCTCCTCGACCTTTCCATCGACAACAAGCCGCCATTGTTCCAGGTCCACGTCGTAGTCATCGAGGCCCATTGTTCCAAACTCCGCGACGGGCGTCAGATCGAGGTCGGTGGAATCCAAGCCGGAAGGATTCTTATCAATAAGGTCCTCTCTCTTCGTCCCCTGCGGAATTAGCGTTTTCTTGGCGTAGGCCCAGGCCCCGTTGACCCCCGAGAAAAGTGGTCGGAGCAGAAGAAAAAAGAGAGACAAAGCCCTGAGGGTAAACCCTATGAAGGTTCGTCTTGTAATCATTTTGCCGTCTCTATCGCTGCCAGCGCAGCCAGTAGCAGAAAAGCTTCTTTACAAACGGGGTGAGACGCGTTCGGTTGTAAGCGTCGGCCGCATGCTTGATGGCCTCAGCTTGAGTGGGATAGGGATGGATCACCTCTGAGATAGTTTTCAGACCAAGCTTTCCAACCATCGCCAGAGTCATTTCGCTTATCATCTCGCCCGCGTGAGACTGCTACAATGGTTGCGCCCACGATTCTGTCAGTCCCTTTCTCCGTGTGCACCTTTACGAAACCTTCTTCTTCTCCGTCGGCAATCGCGCGGTCCACATGGGTTAACTCCTTGAAATATGTATCGACAGCCATTCCCCGCTTCTTAGCCTCTCCTTGGTACAGGCCCACATGAGCAATCTCAGGATCCGTGTAAGTGCACCACGGAACCGTGAGAGCGCTCAACTTTTTGGACCCCCTGAAAAGACTATTCTGAATAACGATCCGAGCGGCTGCATCGGCCATGTGGGTGAACTTGTAGTTCATGCAGATGTCCCCCGCGGCGTAGATATTGGGATTTGTAGTCTGCAATCGGTCGTTCACCACAACGCCTCGTCGATTGTCGTATTGGACTCCAGCGGCCTCCATGCCTAGGTTTTCAACGTTTGGTACACGCCCCGCTCCGACAAGAATCTCATCCACCGCGGTAGAACCGGCCTCGGATTTCACTTCGTAGTGTACGATCTTTTCACCATTCTCAAGCTTCACCTCTTTGAGGTCAGAATCCAGGATCAGGTCGATCCCTTCTTTTATGAACTGCTTCTGCGCAATTTCTGCCGCGTCGGCATCTTCTCTGTCCAGTATGTGCGAATTCTTGTGGAACAGGACGACCTCACAGCCTAGACGGCGGAACGCTTGAGCCATTTCACACCCGATGGGACCGCCGCCTATTACAGCTAGACGCCGCGGGCGCTCCATCAGTGAGAAGACGGTCTCGTTGGTAAGAAAGCCCGCTTCGGCCAAACCAGGGATCGGGGGGTCGAATGCCCTTGCTCCGGTGGCGATGACAGCTTTCTTGAACCGCAGTGTCTTGCCTGCCACCACGACAGCGTCCGGACCGGTAAAACGCGGCGTGGCCGATAAAGACATCGACACCGAGATCCTTGAACCGCTTCGCGGAGTCGTTGTGGCTGATGCGGGCCCTCAGACGGCGCATGCGTTCCATTACCGCGGGAAAATCGACTTCGACACCCGGGGGAACCCTTATCCCGAAACCGCGTGCTTCGTGAATCTCCTCATATACCCTTGATGAGCCTATCAAGCACTTCGAGGGCACGCACCCCACGTTCAGACAGTCACCTCCTAGCAGGAAGCGTTCCACCAGCGCTACTTTCGCGCCCAGACCGGCCGCACCTGCAGCCGTGACCAGGCCCGCGGTTCCAGCGCCTATAACCACGAGGTTGTACCGCTCGGCAGGTTCGGGATTAATCCAATCCGGAGGATGAACATTGGCGAGGAGTTCCTTGTTGTGTTCGTCTTCCGGCAGGATTCGTACCGGCCTTGTATCGGCCGGCTCTGTTGTCTCGGCAATGTGTTCTCTTGCGGTTCCCGCCGTTTCCGCGACCTTTAGGCTCTTTTTGGCCAGACGCGTCACAAAACCTGCCACGAGAATTGTTGCGATCAGCCCCACCCAAAAGAAGATCTGCCCCGCGATCCCTTTCTCGACGTTGCCCGCGGCAACATCGGCAATTGAACGCGCGGCCGATCCGAAGTAGACGTACATCAAGCCCCCAGGCAGCATACCGATCAGAGAAGCCAGGGCGTAGTGCTTGAAAGAGACTTTGGTCAGTCCGAGGGCATAGTTGAGCAGATTGAAAGGGAAAACGGGGCTCAAGCGCAGCAGAAACACAATCTTGAACCCCTCGCGGCCGACAGCCTCGTCGATCGCATTGAATTTGGGGTTGCCGGAGACTTTCCGGGCAACCCACTCACGCGCAAAATTGCGACCCAGGAGGAATGCGGCACAGGCTCCCACAACTGCACCTGTCCATGCGGTGGCCAGCCCCAAAGGAACGCCGAAAAGAAAACCGGCTCCCAGCGTAAGCACTGAACCCGGGAGAAAGAATACGGTCGCTACGACATAAAAAATGACTACGAACACAGGTCCCCACGCGCCCAGGCCCTGCGTCCACTCCAGCACGGCAACCATGTACTGCTTGAGCGGCAAGAGCCATACTGCCGCAAGCAGAGCACAAAGAACTGCCGTTACGAGTGTCAGCTTGACGACCCTGGTCGTATTGTGGACCTGCGGTTTAACTTCTTGCTCGGCTGAATAATTCATGCTGCCTCCCTTGGAATAAGCCGATTAATACCAATTAGCTTTTCAGCGGGAAGAATTGGGGGCCCCGGTCCCGCGGATTTTTTATAAGAAGGCTCCCCCGATCATACAGCTTTTCGACACACATTCATATCAGTCACCCGCGGTGGGCAAGCCGTCAGAAAATCCTTTGCAATGAAAAGCGCGGCAGGTATTTTAGAATATCTTGGAGTCGGGGCTGCGGGATGTGCCAAGAGGCCCTGCTCTTTCATCAAAGAATCTCCGACTTGGGAGTTTTCCTACATAAGCGAGGCAGCCGTGAAGGATCTATTTTCCCCGTCGTCAATAGTTGTCATAGGCGTATCCACGAGGGCCGAGAACCTTGGGAAGGAGATCGCCAGGAATCTCTTTGAATTCAGATACTCAGGGGTGATCCATTTTGTGGGCGCACATGGGGGAATACTTTTCGGCCGCAAAATTCACGCGTCCCTGGATGAAATATCAGAACCGATAGATCTAGCGGTAATCCTCACTCCGGCCAAAACCGTTCCGGGAATTATGGAGCAGTGCGGGCGCAAAGGCATACGCCGCGTGATCATAGAAAGCGGTGGCTTTGGCGAGTTCGACGATATGGGCCGACAACTAGGCGCCCAACTGAAGTCAATCGCTGAAAGATACGATCTGCGCTTCATAGGCCCCAATTGTATCGGCATAATGAACTCCTCGAATGGAATGGCAACACCGTTCACGACCATGCAGAACGTATTCCCACGCGGTGGAGTGGGCATAATAGCGCAAAGCGGCGGAGTGGCACTGACTTTCCTGAATATGTTCCATGGGGAGCAGTTGGGTTACAGCAAGTTTGCGGCCATCGGCAACAAACTGAATATCGACGAAAATGACCTGCTGGAATACTACGTTGAAGACCCCGAGACCGACGTAATCTGCCTCTATCTGGAATCAGTCAAGGATGGAAAGCGGCTCATCGAGATTGCCCGCCGCTCGCCCAAGCCAATCGTGGTACACAAGGCCAATATTGGGTCTCTCAGTCAGGTAATTGCTCAATCGCACACGGAAGCGCTCGCGAACGACGATCAGGTCGTGGATGCAGCTTTCCGCCAAGCTGGAATGGTGAGATTCCGAGATATGCAGAATTACCTGGATTTTGTGAAAATACTTCAGATGCCAAAGATGAACGGGCGGAACCTGGCAATTGTCTCCCGGTCGGGAGGACACGCGGTAATCGCCGCGGATGCTGCATATCTATACGGTTTTCACCTGCCGCCATTCGGCGGTGATTTCCTGGCCGAAATCCGCAAACATCTAAGGGCCGACGTAATACGCCTGGCAAACCCTCTCGATCTGGGCGATCTCTTCGATTTTGACGTTATGTACGCATCATAGAGCATACGCTCCGGCAAAAAAATATAGACGGCATGGTCTTTCTACACACGTATTTTGCGGCAATCGAGGGAGAATCTTCGCGACAATTGCTTCAATCCGCGGCCGCGCTTTCAGAAAAATACTCCAAACCCGTTGCCTTGTGCGTGTCAACCGAACAGTCAGAGCTTTCCCGCCTGCACAAGGAGTTCGAGTTCCCTATATTTCTCAGTCCGGAACGCGCCATACTCGCTTTGGATACTTCGATCAAGAACCAAAAGCATCGGCTTAGCATGTCCGCTAATCAGGAGATTTTGCAGCCCGAGCCCCCCGGGGATGACAAGGCCATAGCCGCAATTATCCGTAATGTTACCGAAGCGAGCCGCCAGCCTCTGTTGCACGAAGCTCTGAACATCATCAAGGCCGTCGGGCTACAGGTCCCGGAATATCGGACAATCAAGGAACTCGATCAAACCGGCGCGGCACTCTCCGGCTTGCTGGGGCCGTATGCCGTCAAGGTCATTTCGGAAAAGGTTTCTCACAAATCCGACCGTGGCGGGGTAGCGCTTGGACTCTCTGACGGCGCCTCAGTCAACGCCGCAGCCTCGGAAATGCTGAAGCGCTTTGGTTCGTCTCCGGACACGCCGTTATACGGCGTGCTCGTTCAACGTATGGCCGCTCGGTCACCCGGCTCTTTCGAGCTACTTGTGGGTGGAAAAAGAGACCCGAGTTTTGGACCGGTGGTTCTGTTGGGACATGGAGGTATCTTCGTAGAAGCTTTTGGGCAGATATCTCTCCGAACCGCCCCTCTTTCCACTGGGGAACTCAACGAAATGATCGAAGAACTACCCGGATCGGAGATACTCAAAGGAGTGCGCGGCCAGCCGCCGATTGACAAGGAAGCCTTGAGAGATGCAATCCTTCGCGTCGCCCATCTGATGGTGCGCTTCCCTGAAATCGATTCAATAGACATCAATCCGCTTTTGGTTACGAGCACAGGAGCCCAGGCCATCGACGCGCGGATCTTCCTGAACGTTTGAACACTTCAAAACTCTTGCGAGTGTGTCCTACAGCAATTGCAAAAGTTCATATCCGATTTGCCCCGCGTTTCGCGGGGTCACCCCGGACTCGATCCGGGGTCCAGTCCCGCGTTTCGCGGGATGGATTCCTACTTCCGCAGGAATGACGAGAAAACGCCCATCTCAGGGAGGCTCGCGAATTCCGCGTCTCGCATGGGGAAAAAGACATTGTAATTGACAGTTACTATGAGGCTCCGCGTGTTCCTCCAGCAAGTTATGATATTTGCCGGACATCAGGGAGCGGAAAGTCCGCTCCCAATTCCTTCGCGCCCTTAACCACCAATATCGCCTGGCGAAACATTCTGCCAGACGTCGCGATATATTGGCCTGAATCCTGTGAACTTTTCATCAAAATCAAATTTTTCCGGCTCACGGCCGACCGCGCAGGATGACTGCACCTGCCGAATTCTGTCTTCGAATTCTTCCAAGATCATGTGCAGTTCGTTGACGTGAGGATAAACGTTCGACTTGTCGCCAGTGGAGACCTTGTCGAACTTGCGCACAACGTCGTCGAACTTTTCACGCCAACCTTTCAGTTCCCCGCGAGGTTATCGCAATAGTTTTCAAATTCCATGGTTTCCTCACTCCTTATCTTTTGAATATTGGGGGGCGTGCACAGCGGCTTCTCGCCAAATTCCTGAAATCCAGCCTTGCAACTCCCTACAGCGTCTGAAATCCGTGCACCCCATTTTTGTTTGCCCGCCTAATTTGAAGCTTCCGAGGTTGAGATTTTGCAAATTCTTTGGGTGTACCAACCGTATGCGAAACTCACTGACAATGCCGCTTCTTGTACCTCCGAGCCTTTGCTAAAGACGTTAAGGTGTTATTTGGCATTGTCAATGCGGAAAACCGCAGAATTTTCGCTGCTGGCGAGGTTTTTTCCGGGAGTTGGCTCTAATGGCCCAGCAGTGCAGGCAAAAATTGCGGACACGTGCTAAGAAAGTCCGTCTTCGTATGTTATAAAATTCTCAAAAATGTTCGCGAAAAAAGTTCTTGCCCATGTCTGTCCCCTGAAGGGGGAGTGCCTTGAATAGCCACGGGTGAAACCCGTGGTAGACAGTGCCAATAGCCACCTCCTGGCGACCCTGAAGGGTCGCCTCGTGGAGGGGCCTATGCCGGGGTTGGTCGAAGGGGCCTTCCGCTGGGTTTCACCCAGGGCTACTCACAGTATTC
>CAWHDO010000032.1:0-215114 GCA_963828085.1 uncultured delta proteobacterium | reverse complement strand
GATTCATGACGACTCCACGGACCTTGGGGCGGCGGCCCCTAATGCGAGTGCGTCCGGCTTTCCCCAGTGAAATTTTTTCATGATCCAGGTTGCCCACCTGACCTACCGTCGCCCGGCAACGATCCAGAATCATGCGAACTTCACCCGAGGGAAGCTTTATCTGCACATAGCCTTTTTCTTTAGCCATCAACTGCCCGTAAGCCCCCGCGGAACGTATGACCTGGCCACCCTTGCCGATCTTCATCTCCACGTTGTGCACCATCGTTCCCAAGGGGATGTTCTTCAGTGGCATGCAGTTGCCGGGTTTAATGTCCACCCGATCCCCGGCAATCACCGAGTCACCTACTTTCAACCCCTGGGGCCATATAATGTAGCGCTTGTCTCCGTCCGCGTAATTGATGAGAGCCAAGCGTGCGCTGCGGTTGGGGTCGTACTCTACGTTAGCCACCTGGCCGGGAACATCGCTCTTATCCCTCTTGAAATCGATCACCCGGAACCGCCGCTTGTGTCCACCACCTCGGTGTCTGACAGTTATTCTGCCGTTGTTATTGCGGCCGCCTGTCTTGTGCATTCCTTGCACCAGGGACTTGAGAGGTTCACGCGTTGTTACCTCTTCAAAAGTCAGCCCGGTCTGGAACCTGATTACCGGGAGATGTCGGCTTGTATTTCTTGATGGCCATGAATCAGTCCTTGATTCTATTTGGATCCGGGTCGGTCCGTAGTGAGCGATCAGCTTCCTCCGGCACGCGACCAGACGATGCAAACCGGGATCTAAACCCCTTCAAAATATCCACTCGGTTGCCTTCTTTAAGTGTCACGATGGCTCTTTTCCAATGTTTTACGCCGGCCCACCGATTTGCCAAGCCTCTTACGCTTTCCCAGGCGATTCTGAGTCCGGACCGAGAGGACCGTCACTTTGAAAAGCTTCTCAACGGCCTTCTTGATCTCCGACTTGTTCGCCCCAAGAGCAACCTCGAAAATGAGTTGGTTGTTCTCATCCTTAAGTGTCGAACCCTTTTCAGTGACAATGGGTCGCCTGACTATCTTGGTACTCTTCCAGCATCAGCCCAACCTCTCATGTAATCTTGGGACCGCAGCCTGGAGGACCACGAGGCGGTCGAAACGAAGCAGGTCATAAACGTTGAGCCCCTCTGTGGGAAGCACCAGTACCCGGTAGAGGTTCCTTGACGACCGAAGCAGAGTCTCATCCTTTTCAGGGTCACGAAAAGGATCTTTTCAGTTTCCAACCCGATTGCCTTCATGGTTTCGGCGAAGAGCTTTGTCTTGGGAGCATCCAATTCGATTTTGTCAACAACAGTGAGCCGGTCGTCCTTCAGCTTGGCAGTCAAAACCGATCTGAGAGCCGCCTTCCGCATTTTCTTAGGAAGGGAGAAAGCATAGGAGCGAGGCTTAGGACCAAAGATCGTTCCACCCCCGGTCCATATAGGCGAACGGTTGGTTCCCGCACGCGCTCGTCCCGTCCCCTTCTGCCGCCAAGGTTTCTTTCCGCCTCCTGATTCTGCTTCTGGTCTTGGTAGAGGCGGTTCCGCTACGCCGCTTGGCTAATTGCCACACCACGACATTTTGCACCAGGGTGTCTCGGACTTCCGCGTTGAACACGCTGTCATCCAACTCAATGGAGTTAACTTTTTCGCCTTTTTGGTTGATTACGTCTACCAAGGCCATCAGCTTTTCCTTATCAGGACAATCGCCCCTCTTGCTCCAGGGACGGGGCCTTTCAGAAAGATCAGATTTTCGTCAGGCCGTACCTTCCACTACCTTCACATGAGGAGCCGTTACTCTAACTCCACCCATTCTGCCCGGCATTCTTTTTCCCTTGAAAACTGCGGGACGGCCAGGCGCATTGTCCGACGGACCCAGGAATCCGGTGTGAACGAGAGCCGTGAGTTTCGCGGCCTCCTCCAAAATTCCATTTCTTCATGACCCCAGCAAATCCTTTACCTTTACTGGTGCCGATTACTTTTACGCTCTCCCCCGCATTGAAAATATCCGCCCTGATTTCTTGCCCGACTTCTATTGCATCGGTGTCATCGGTGGGGAATTCCTTTAATACCTTGAACGGCGGCGTACCGGCCTTTTGGAATTGACCTAGAAGAGGTTTGGAAATTTTGTGTTCCTTTGCAGGGGCATATCCGACCTGAATCCTGGAATCACCCTTCTTTTGGATCACCGTGCAAGGACCTGCCTCTACTACTGTGACTCCCATGGCATGGCCGGATTCATCAAAGATCTGTACCCATTCCCAATTTTTTGCCGATCATTCCCTGAACCATGTTCCAGCTCCTTGCCAATTCTCGCCGCGCTCAAGCCTTTATCTCGACGTCCACTCCCGGAGACAAGTCCAGCTTCATCAAGGCGTCCAATGTCTGTTGGGTAGGTTCCAGAATGTCCACAAGTCGTTTGTGAACCCTTATCTCGAATTGCTCACGTGACTTCTTGTCAATATGCGGAGACCTATTAACCGTGTATTTGTGAATTCTCGTGGGGAGAGGTATAGGGCCGGCGACTTTAGCTCCGGTTCGCCAAGCTGTATCTACTATCTCAGCCGCGGACTGGTCAAGAAGTTTATGATCGTAAGCCTTTAATCGAATCCTTATTTTAAGAGCTTGCGTTTCCATGCTTAAAACCTCGAACTACGCATGCGACAACTCCATAATTCCACTACTCGATTATTTCGGAAACGACGCCGGCGCCGACAGTTCTACCGCCTTCCCGGATCGCAAAGCGAAGCTCCTTCTCCATGGCAATCGGGGTGATCAGATGTCCCTCGAGCGAGACATTGTCTCCCGGCATCACCATCTCGACTCCTTCGGGAAGCGTTATCACTCCGGTCACATCCGTTGTACGGAAATAGAACTGGGGTCGGTAACCATTGAAAAACGGCGTATGACGGCCGCCTTCCTCTTTATCCAGTATGTACGTCTCGGCCTTGAATTTCGTGTGCGGCGTTATCGAACCCGGATGGGCCACCACCTGACCGCGCTCCACCTCGTCACGCTTTATTCCCCGTAAGAGAAGACCCAACATTGTCTCCTGCCTGACCCGAATCCAACACCTTGCGGAACATCTCCACTCCGGTGCAGACCGTCTTGCGCGTCTCTTTGTATTCCTACTATCTCTACCTCTTCGTTCACCTTGATCTGACCGCGCTCCACCCGACCGGTTACAACTGTACCACGGCCTGATATGCTGAACACATCCTCCATCAGGCATCAAAAACGGCTTGTCTACCTCGCGTACCGGTACCGGAATATATGAATCCATCGCATCCATTAAGCTCCAATATGCACTTGGCGTCAGGATGGTGCGGATCTCCCGCCTCCAAGGCCTTCAATGCACTACCCTTATGATCGGTATATCGTCTCCAGGAAATTCATACGAACTCAACAACTCCCGAAGCTCCAACTCCACCAACTCTATAAGCTCGGGATCATCCACCATGTCCGTCTTATTCAAAAATACCACTACGTACGGAACACCCACCTGACGGGCCAAAAGTATATGCTCGCCGTCGTCTGAGGCATCGGACCGTCATTGGCCCCCACCACCAGTATCGCCCCGTCCATCTGCGCCGCACCGGTTATCATGTTCTTGATATAGTCCGCATGACCCGGACAATCCACATGCGCATAATGACGATTCGCCGTCTGATACTCCACGTGCGCCGTCGCTATCGTTATCCCCCGCTCCTTCTCCTCAGGAGCCTTGTCTATCTCCTCGAACGGCACATACTCCGCCAATCCCGTCTTCGCCAATACCCGCGTGATCGCTGCTGTCAGCGTTGTCTTGCCATGATCTATGTGGCCTATCGTCCCTACATTCACGTGTGGCTTTGTACGCTCAAACTTCGCCTTGCCCATGGGCTCCTCCAGATTGCTTAGACTCGGACACCACTTTTTCAGTCACTGATTGGGGCGCCGGTTCATAATGGGAAAATTGCATGGTAAATGTGGCGCGGCCTTGTGTAAGGCTTCTCAAGTCTGTGGCATATCCGAACATTCGTGCCAGCGGCACTCGAACGCCGACTGTTTGAATCCCTGATCGGCTCTCCATACCGAGTATTTTTCCTCGGCGAGCTGTAAGATCGCCCAGGACATCTCCCAGGAACTCGCCTGGAGCTACCACCTCGACGTCCATAATCGGTTCGAGCAAAATTGCTCGCGCCCTTCCGACACGCTTCTTTTAAGGCCATGATATCCGGCCGTTCGGAATGCCATTTCCGAAGAATCAACTTCGTGAAATTTTCCGTCAGTCAATGTTACCTTGATGTCTACCACCGGATATCCTGCCAGCACGCCGGATTCCATAGCAGTGCCGTATTCCTTCGCTGCACAGGCTTGGATATATTCTCTGGGAATCGCGCCGCCTGTTATTTTATCAACGAACTCCAATCCTTGTCCACCGGTTTGTCGGCTCCACTTCTATGACCACTTCGGCGAATTGTCCCTTACCGCCGGTCTGTTTCACGTGCCGATAATGTTTCTTGACAGGCTTGGTGATAGTTTCGCGGTATGCCACTTGAGGTGTTCCCACCCGAGCGTCCACCTGAAATTCTCTCAAGAAGCCTATCCACTATTATTTCAAGATGAAGTTCACCCATTCCGGAGAGGATGGTCTGGCCCGTTTCGTGGTCTACACGGACCTTCAAAGAGGGATCTTCTCGTAACAGTCTGGCCAACGCTGCGGAAAGCTTGTCCACGTCATCCCGAGATTTGGATTCCAAGGCCACCGAGATCACGGGCTCCGGAAACTCCATTGATTCCAGCAGCAGCGGATGATCTCTCGTCCGCCAGGGTGTCTCCGGTTTTTGTATGCTTTAATCCCACAGCGGCAATTATATCGCCTGCAAAAGCCTCTTTTACTTCCTCTCTCTGATTGGAGTGCATTTTGAGGAGGCGCCCGATCCGCTCTTTTTTGTCCTTGCATTGACATTGTAAACTGCGGATCCCTGAGCAGCCTGCCGGAATAGACCCTGAAGAATGTCAGCGTGCCGGTATATGGGTCATTCATTACTTTGAATGCCAGGGCCGCGAACGGGCCATCCACCTCTCTATGAACCGATCGTCCCTTCTCGATCCTTCCCTTCTACCGGCGGGACGTCAAGCGGGGATGGAAGGAAATCTACCACCGCATCGAGAAGCTGCTGTATTCCTTTGTTTTTAAATGCAGTACCCATCAGGACGGGGGTTATCTTCAAATCTATCGTTCCTTTGCGGATGCGTTCTCATAGATTTCGATCGGCGGGATATCGGTATCCCCTTCGAGATATCGTTCCAGCAGTTCATCATCCAGTTCACAGATGCTCTCGATCATATGCTGTCTGGCCTCAAGGGCCTTCTCGGCGTACTCCTGGGGACTTCAGGACATCGAATTTCATGCCCATGGACTCCTCATCGAATAGGTAATCAATTTCATAGAGATTAAGTCTATGACTCCACGGAATTTCTCCTCCGACCCGAGCGGAATTGAAGGAGAATAGGATTGGTTTGCAGTCTGTTTTTCATCATTTCAATGACTCTAAGGTGGTCCGCTCCTGAACGATCCATTTTGTTGATAAAAGCTATTCTGGGAATGCGGTATCGGTCAGCCTGTTTCCAGACCGTTTCGGACTGCGGCTCAACTCCACCGACAGCACAAAAAACGGCAACCGCGCCATCGAACACCCGCAGAGATCTTTCCACCTCGATGGTGAAATCCACGTGCCCGGGTGTGTCGATTATATTTATCCTGTGTTTTCTCCACTGGCATGCCGTAGCCGCCGACGTAATGGTAATTCCGCGTTCCTGTTCCTGTTCCATCCAATCCATGACCGCGTTGCCGTCATGAACTTCCCCTATTCGATGGGAAACCCCTGAATAAAAGAGGATGCGTTCCGTGGTCGTGGTTTTCCCTGCATCGATATGCGCCATAATCCCGATATTGCGGGTACTTGCTAAAGAATCTCCTTTCATTGAAATCAATCTCTCAGGAATTCTCTACCACCTGTAATGGGCGAAAGCCTTGTTGGCTTCGGCCATTTTGTGGGTATCCTCTTTCTTTTTGATCGCGCTGCCCTTGCTCGAAGCGGCATCCATGAACTCAGCCCGCGAGTTTTTCCTGCATACTTTTTTCACCGCGGGATCGCGGGATATTGTATCAGCCATCTAATTGCCAAGGCTTGCCGTCTTTCAGGCCGAATTTCCACAGGAACCTGATATGTGCTCCCGCCGACACGCCGGGAACGGACTTCCAACACGGGTTTGACATTCTCCACAGCTCTTCTCAAATAGTCTAAGGGGATCCTCGTTCAGTCCTCTTGACCATAATATCGAAGGCGCCGTAGAGAGTACTTTCCGCAACAGACTTCTTGCCTTCCCACATAATGCTGTTTACGAATTTGGCAACCAGCTTACTATGGTATTTAGGATCCGGCAGTATGTCCCGTTTGGCGACTCTTCCTTTTCTCGGCATGATTTCTTGCTCCCGTCAGCCGGGCATGTGCCCGGTTTATAACCGACTTCTTCAGAACAAGCTGCTCCGCCAGGTTTCCGGCTTGGTAAGTTCTCAGAAGGCCACGCGAGATCATTTGTCCGCTCTTTGACTCCAGAATCGGTTTTCCTTCTGAACCTACCCCGTCGCGGACGACGGATCCCCCGGCCCCGTTGGAGTTGTCTACATCCCCGAACACTGCAATATGCGATTAACCGGACAGTGCGTTCCCGCTGATCATTCGACGCTATCTCACCCAGGAACGAGCAGGACGGCGTGAGCGGCGAGGATTATTTTGGTCTTTTCGTCCCGTACTTAGATCTTCCCTTCTTTCGGTCCTGCACGCCGAAGGCGTCCTGGGTGCCCCTAATAATGTGGTAACGAACACCGGGCAAATCTTTAACGCGCCCGCCTCTGATTAGGACAACCGAATGCTCCTGTAGGTTGTGACCGATACCAGGGATATAGGAGGTTACTTCGTACCCGTTCGTGAGACGCACCCTAGCTACCTTCCTCAACGCGGAGTTGGGTTTTTTGGGGGTAGTGGTGTAGACCCTCACACAAACCCCTCGACGCTGGGGACAGTTGGTCAGAGCGGGCGCCGACGTTTTTTTCCTGGGTCTTCGAGCGACCTTTTCTGACCAGTTGATTAATCGTCGGCATACGCCGTTACCTCCGAATATATATCCCGTTAGTTTGATCAAATTTCGCGCTTCTTGTCAAGCCCTTTTAATTAAATCAGGGGGCCGAATTAAGATTTCCGGCCCCGCTGAGGAAAAGCTCGCTACAAAAGGGCTTCCTCCCCCGATAATACGAGGAAAGTAAGTGATCATCCCTTTTCTGCCCCGCTGTTGCGGAGCCGCCGGAACCTGAATGGCGGTCAACACGCACAATGCCGGTTCGGCATCGGGACATTTTCAAGTTCGCGCGATGTCTTGATAGCTCTCTACGAGCCTGTCTTCTCTCCTGACGGACATGGGGCGGGCGCTGCCTCTTCCGTCCGCTCGTCGTGAGCCAACCTGAGGTTCTTATACCGGCCAAACCGGTACCCGCCGGGATAAGCCGTCCCATGATCACGTTTTCTTTTAGACCTCGCAGAGAAAATCTATCTTCCCGCAAATCGAGGCCTCTGTAAGCACCTTGGTTGTTTCCTGAAAACTCGCCGCGCTGATAAACGAATCCGTTGAGAGCGACGCCTTTGGTGATGCCAAGGAGAAGTGGCTCACCCACTGCCGGAGTCCCGCCAGCCTGAATTACACGCTCATGTTTTCTTCTTGGAAGAAAGATCCGCTCTATTTGTTCGCCCACGAGGAAGTCAGTGTCGCCAACTTCTTTTACCCGGACTCGCCGAAGCATTTGTCTGACGATTACCTCTATGTGTTTGTCGTTGATCTTGACTCCCTGAAGGCGATAAACTTCCTGCACTTCGTCTACCAGGTATCGTGGCAAGTTCTTTCTCCCCTTTAATACCCAGAAGGTCATGAGGATTGGTCGAGCCTTCCATGAGAGGCTCCCCGGCCTGCACCCAATCACCTGAATGGACGGAAATATGCTTGCCTTTCGGAATGAGATATTCTTTAGGTTCCCCCACTTCGGGGGTCACGATCACTTTCGTTTTCCTTTAGTGTCTTTGCCGAAGCTTACGAAGCCGTCAATCTCAGAGATGATCGCAAATTCCTTGGGCTTGCGCGCCTCGAAAAGTTCGGCCACTCGGGGGAGTCCTCCAGTTATATCCTTGGTTTTGGTGGTCTCACGAGGAATCTTGGCAATGACGTCGCCGGAATGAACTTCCTCGCCTTCTTTGACCATGATATTCGCGCCGACCGGCAAGAGATATCGGGCTTCGGAGTCTCCCATTTTAATGGTCTTGCCATGCTCATCTTTCATGGACACCCTGGGTCGGATCTCCGTGTCTTTGTCTTTGTACTCGACAATAACCTTACGGGACAGACCGGTTACCTCGTCCACCTGTTCGCTCATGGTAAGGCCTTCGATCACGTCTCCGAACTTCACCTTGCCTGAGACACTTCAGTAATAATAGGAATGGTATAAGGGTCCCATTCCGCGAGCAGTGTCTCACGATTGACCGTTTCGCCGTGTCCGACCTCTC
This sequence comes from uncultured delta proteobacterium, assembly GCA_963828085.1. Classification (GTDB taxonomy): domain Bacteria; phylum Desulfobacterota; class Desulfomonilia; order Desulfomonilales; family Desulfomonilaceae; genus CAWBBA01. The sequence continues at coordinate 206,515 of CAWHDO010000032.1, read as the reverse complement.
AATCGGGCGCCATAAATCACTTTGTTACGCTCCCTCTCCCGTCCTTTCTCATCGGTTATCGCGATGGCGCCATTTCGATTCATGACCACCAGTTCGCCGTCCCTGTTGATAACAGTCTTCAGGTCAATGAATCGGACGCGCCCTCATTGCGAGAGAAAAGCTCGGAAGAGCCCGAACCCAACCATTCCAACAGGATTTGGCCTTCGGACTCGATCCTGATCGCCATCCTGAACTTTTACGTTCATGTAATCCATGACAGGATATCGTTCGTAAAGACGGAAGCGCAAAGTTTGCCCTCTGGCGCTCTTAATTGGAAGATGCCACCGCGTTTTTCAGCCTCGGTCATACGGGAAGGTCCATCGAGTGGTTTCAAAGATGAAGGTATTGGGACGCCACTCGGTCTCCGTGCCTGACTACGAACCGGCTATCCTGCGGGATCATCGAATTTGTGCTTGATCCCTTCTTCATCCTGGATCGTGAAGGTCTTACTATCAGCAGCTATTTCAATCTTGCCTCCAATGCGCTCCGCTTCGTGCATTTCGTGGTTCAGGTCCCATCGTAGAGGAACGAATTTTCACTCAGAGTCTGGCCGTTTTCAGTCAGCCACTTTTTGACTTCCGACTTGTCCAGGTGGAATTCCTCGCAGACCATGATCGCTTTGACCTTATCTTTTTCTTTCTCGAAGGATACTTTGCCTCTCTTACGTGCGGAAATGATGTTGCGTTTTAGAGAAGCTGTTCCTCCGATATGGAATGTCCGCATCGTCAGCTGCGTTCCGGGCTCACCGATCGACTGGGCCGCTATGATGCCCACAGCCTCACCTATATTGACCATCCTGCCGTGGGCAAGGTCTCGGCCGTAACATAGGCCGCAAATACCTCTTCGGGCTGGCATGTTAGAACCGACCGGATCTTGACTCTGTCAATGCCTGCATCCTGTATTCTTTCTCTATGTTCTTCCGTTATTTCTTCGTTGGCCTTAACGATTATTTCACCCGTAAACGGATGCTCGATGTCTTCCATAGCCACCCGGCCCAGAATCCGGTCCGCCACGTGCTCGATGATTTCGCCACCCTCTTCGAGAGACGCCATTTCGATGCCGTCCAAAGTCCCGCAGTCAGGCTCGGTGATGATGGCATCCTGGGCCACGTCCACTAGGCGTCGGGTGAGATAACCTGAATTTGCGGTTTTCAAGGCTGTATCCGCCAGGCCCTTACGAGCCCCGTGCGTGGAAATGAAATACTGCAACACTGTCAGGCCTTCTCGGAAGTTCGCCTCAATGGGCGTTTCAATAATTTCTCCGGTCGGTTTGGCCATAAGACCTCGCATACCTGCGAGCTGACGGATCTGCTGAGTGCTCCCTCTCGCTCCGGAGTCAGCCATCATGTAGATCGGGTTGAAACTTTCCACGTTTTTCTCCGATCCGTCTTGCAACTTTATGGTCATCGTCCGCAGACCGCTCATCATCCTTTCGGAAATGTCCTCGTTGGCGCGCGCCCAGATATCAATCACTTTGTTGTAACGTTCACCGTCTGTGATAAGGCCTTCCTTGTATTGGTTCTGGATTTCCAAAACCTCTTCCCGAGCCTTATTGAGGATCTCCTTTTTGGACTCGGGTACGACCATATCGTCAACGCAGATGGAAAGACCTGCCTTTGTAGCATAGTAATATCCCAAGGTCTTTGAGGCGATCGGCGAGGATCACCGTTTTCTTGTCACCGCATCGGCGATAGGCTTCATCAATAAGGTTGGCCAGTTCCTTCTTCTTCATGACTTTATTGATCACGGTGAACGGGATTTCTTCCGGGACGATCTCCTGAAGAAGGATTCGACCTACCGTGGTTTGGATCTTTTCGTCGTTTTCACGAAGTAAAATTTTCTCGTGAAGGTCAACCACTCCTGCGTCGTATGCCACACGTACTTCAGAAGCGTCGGCAAATACACGCATCTTCCCGTCCAACTCCGGATCGACTGACTCTCTTGTCAGATAGTAGAGACCGAGCACGATATCCTGAGTTGGAACGATGATCGGCTTACCGTGAGCCGGAGAAAGTATGTTGTTGGTGCTCATCATTAGAACTCGGGCTTCCACCTGAGCCTCGATGGACAGAGGGATGTGGACAGCCATTTGGTCCCCGTCAAAGTCTGCGTTGAATGCGGTACAGACCAACGGATGCAATTGGATGGCCTTTCCCTTCTATGAGAACCGGCTCAAAAGCCTGTATGCCAAGCCTGTGAAGAGTGGGCGCCCGATTCAGAAGCACGGGATACTCTTTGACCACGTCTTCCAGGATATCCCAGACTTCAGGTGTCTCCTTTTCCACCAGCTTCTTGGCGCTCTTGATGGTAGTGACGTAACCTCGTTCTTCGAGCTTGCTGTAAATGAAGGGCTTGAACAGTTCCAGAGCCATTCTTTTTGGCAGGCCGCACTGGTGGAGGCGCAGATCAGGTCCGACCACGATCACTGAACGTCCCGAATAATCCACTCTTTTCCCGAGAAGATTCTGGCGGAATCGTCCCTGCTTGCCTTTCAACATATCGGAAAGCGATTTGAGAGGACGCTTGTTGGGACCAGTGATCACACGACCCCTTCTTCCATTGTCGAAAAGGACGTCTACCGCTTCCTGAAGCATTCTCTTCTCATTGCGAAGGATGATCTCAGGAGCATTAAGTTCTTTGAGTCGCTTAAGCCTGTTGTTCCGATTTATCACTCGCCGGTATAGGTCATTGAGGTCCGATGTGGCGAAACGACCGCCGTCGAGAGGAACCAACGGCCTCAAGTCGGGAGGGATAACGGGCACAGTGGTGAGGATCATCCACGCCGGGTTCTGCCACTGCCGGAATTTACCCAGGTCTTCCGGCCGGATCACACGTGAGCGCACGAGGCGGTCGACCAGGTTATTGATTTCCACATACGCGAGCAACTTGCGTGATTCCCAGTCGTCGGTTTCTTCCCATTTCACTTGTATTTCTCGAGCGTTCTGGATCGCTTCATCCAGGAAACCGACCCACTTCGTCATCAGGGTCGACTTGTTGGTAGAGGTCTGTGAGTTCATTCACCAGGGATTCGGGATCGATTCCCTTGAGCGATTCCAGGACTCTAAGTCGCTTGGCCAGTTTTTTGCGTTTAGCCTCAGACGTGGAATCCTTCATTTCCTCCCTGAGTTTGACGCTTTCCGTAACGAGATCCAGCTTTTGGAGCATGTCTCGTACAGCTTCGCCACCCATGCGAGCTTCGAAGGACCCAGGTCCATACTCTTCCATCACTTGGCGATACTTTTCCTCGTTGATAAGTGTCCCGGGTTCCAGATTGGTCTTTCCTCCGGAAATCACCAGGAAGGACTCAAAATAGAGAACTCTTTCGACCTCCTTGAGGGTAAGATCCAGTAGGGTGCCTATGCGGCTGGGAAGGCTCTTCAAGAACCAGATGTGGGCGACCGGCGTAGCAAATTCGATATGTCCCATCCGTTCTCGGCGGACTTTAGATTGGATTACTTCCACACCGCATTTTTCACAGATTGTGCCCCGGTGCTTCATGCGTTTGTATTTCCCGCAGTTGCACTCGTAATCTTTTACGGGACCAAATATTTTTGCACAGAAAAGGCCATCCCGTTCAGGCTTGAACGTCCGATAATTTATTGTTTCCGGCTTTTTCACCTCTCCATGCGACCAGGACCGGATCTTCTCCGGAGAGGCCAGCGAGATTCTTACGGCATTAAAATTTAACGGATCTTTGGGTTTCTCAAAAAAACTATAGTAGATTTCTTCCAAGGTTTTTCCCTCCTTAACAGGGTGAGCCGGGGTTGTGCCCCGGGCTTTGAGGGATGCATCATCCCGAACCTCAGGCGAATGAGGCCCGGGATTGTTTCTATGATCGACTGACCGCTGGTTCGCTTTCCAAAATTCCATGTCGAGGCCCAAGGATTTGATCTCCTTGACAAGGACGTTGAAAGATTCCGGCAGGCCCGGTTCTAGGGTGTTGGTTCCTTTTACGATGCTTTCGTACATCCGAGTACGGCCGGTGACATCGTCTGATTTGACAGTGAGAAATTCCTGCAGTGAGTAAGCTGCTCCATAGGACTCCATTGCCCAGACTTCCATCTCTCCCAGTCGCTGGCCTCCGAATTGGGCTTTGCCGCCCAGAGGCTGCTGAGTCACCAGCGAGTACGGCCCAATGGCCCTGGCGTGAATCTTGTCGTCCACCAGGTGATGGAGCTTCATCATATAGATCACCCCGACAGTAACTTTGCTGTCGAAGGGATCCCCGCTTCTGCCGTCGTAGAGCCTGCGTCTGACCCGCGGAGGGAAAGCCGGCGCTCTCCAACATGGTCTTGATCTCAGTTTCCCGGGCACCATCAAAAACGGGGGTGGCTATGGGAACGCCAAGGGACAACGACGCCACAAACCTTTTCACCTGGTCCTCGTCCATTTCCCGGATAATTGCCCGAATCTTCTCTCTCCTTTCGGGTTCCTCGGGGTCAAACATCTCAATGAGCTTGTCTCGGAGCTTGTCCGGGAGAAGTTGTCTTCCATCATCCTATTGAGGGACTCTCCCAAGCCCTCGGGCCGCCCATCCCAGATGAGTCTCGAGGACCTGACCCACGTTCATTCGAGAAGGCACGCCAAGCGGATTGAGAACTATTTCCACAGCGGTGTTCCGTCTTCAAAATAAGGCATGTCCTCTTCAGGAAGGACCCGTGAAAAAACGCCCTTGTTGCCATGGCGTCCAGCCATTTTGTCACCGACTGAAAGCTTGCGTTTTATCGCGATGTAGACCTTGACCAGTTTGATGACTCCAGGCGGAAGCTCATCTCCCTTCTTAAGGCGGCTGATCCTCTCGTCGTAGTGCATCTTCCAGAAGTGCTTCTGGTCGCTTAGACGTTCAAGTATTCGAACCACTTCGTCTTCAGTGGTAGTGTCGCCTTTCAAGGAAATTTCACGAAGCAGTTCCAGCGGAATACATCCATGATCTGCTCAGTAACGCTGTGACCCTTTTTCACGTAATCTTCGCTCTTGGAAGGATCCGAGAGCAGTAGCGGATGACACGACCTTGCCGACGCAGCATGTCCCGAATTCTCTCCCGAGCGCCTTCCTCGACGATTCGCATCTCATCGTCTCGGTCTTTGGACAATTTCGCAATCTCCTCATTTTCAATGGAGATCGTCCTGCTATCCTTCTCGGTCCCTTTCCGAGAGAATATCCTGGCGCCAATGACGGTCCCTTCAACACCGGGAGGAACTCTCAACGAAGTGTCTCTAACGTCTCCGGCCTTTTCTCCGAATATTGCGCGGAGAAGTTTTTCTTCAGGGCTGAGTTGATTCTCGCCTTTGGGAGTGATTTTTCCGACCAGGATATCGCCGGGTTTCACTTCCGCGCCTATGCGGATCACGCCTGACTCGTCCAAGTTCCGAAGGGCTTCCTCACCGACATTGGGGATGTCTCTCGTGATTTCTTCTTTACCCAATTTGGTGTCGCGGGCCATTACCTCGAATTCCTCGATATGGATAGAGGTGAAAATATCTTCCCGGACTAACTTTTTCGCTGACTAGAATTGAATCCTCGTAGTTGTAACCGCCCCAGGGCATGAACGCGACCAGCACGTTTCGCCCTAATGCCAGTTCGCCCTTTTCAGTAGCCGGACCGTCTGCTATCACTTCGCCTTTGAGCGACCTTATCGCCCTTTCTTGACGATCGGGCGTCTGGTTGATGCAGGTGTTCTGGTTGGATCTCTGGTATTTGATCAGGTTATATATATCGACTCCAGGATCCAGATCACCTTCGGTCAGTCAGTGGCTTTTATTACCACGCTGTGGCATCGACAGAATCTACTACTCCATCACGTTTGCCACAGGACAGTCACACCGGAATCGGTGGCAACAACCTCTTCCATTCCGGTCCCCACCAGCGGAGCTTGGGTCGTGAGCAAAGGCACCGCCTGACGCTGCATATTGGATCCCATGAGGGCCCTGTTGGCATCGTCGTTCTCGAGAAACGGAATCAACGATGCAGCAACGGACACCAGTTGATTAGGTGAAACGTCCATCAGATCCGCTTCGGAAGTAGTCACCATAGCGAATTCTCCTTCCTTATGCCGGACGGAAACAAGATCCGATGCCAGGGTACCCTTCTGCGTCCAGTTGAGCATTGGCCTGGACGATTACGTGATTTTCTTCATCAAGAGCCGTCAGGAATCTTGTCTCCTTCCCCGACCTTCTTGTCAGCGACCGGGCGGTAGGGAGTTTCGATGAATCCGAACTCGTTAACCCGCGCATACGTTGAGAGTGACACAATCAAACCGATATTCGGACCTTCCGGGGTTTCGATGGGACAAATTCGTCCGTAATGAGTGGGATGGACGTCTCTGACCTCAAATCCTGCCCTTTCACGCGTCAAGCCACCAGGACCGAGAGCCGAAAGCCGCCTCTTGTGAGTAATCTCGCTAAGGGGATTCGTCTGGTCCATGAACTGGGAGAGCTGTGACGAGCCAAAGAATTCCTTGACCACCGCCGTGACCGGTTTGGCATTGATCAGGTCATGAGGCATGAGTGTTTCCACGTCTTGAAGACTCATCCTCTCTTTTATGGCCCGTTCCATGCGCACCAGTCCTATCCTATACTGGTTCTCCAGCAACTCGCCAACGGACCGGACACGCCGATTGCCCATGTGGTCGATGTCGTCTATTTCATGGCCGGGTCTGCCTTCTTTGAGTTCGAGAAGGTACTTGACCGCGAGCATAATGTCCTCGCGACGCAATGTCCTCAATAATAAGGGAGCCTCGTCCATTGAAATGGCGAGCTTGCGATTGAGCTTGAAGCGCCCGACTCTGGACAGATCGTAATATTCGGTCTTGAAGAACAGATTGTTGAAAAATGTGTTACTAATTTCTACAGTGGCCGGATTGGAAGGTCTGAGCCTTCGGTAGATCTCGATCTCCGCATTTAGTGTCTCGTTGCTGGTGGGCTCGTCCGGATGCTGCTTGCGATAATCCTCAATTACCCTGTTGGGCCGATCATCAATTTTGTCTTCCAGCAGCGTGTCTCTCAATGAGGAAGAGACGATTCTCTCTTCGATGAAAAGCGCTTCAAAGCTATCAATTTTTCGTTTGTTGAGATCCTCGACAAACTGATCTACTTCGTCCAGAGTGATTTCTTTGTTGCACGGCGCCAAGACCTCACCGGTGGCTTCGTCCACTATATCCCGAGCAAGTACCTTGCCGGCCAAGCTCTTCTTTCTTCATGACAAGCGGGGCGATCTTTCTTTCGCCAAGACGTTTGAGAGCGCCGCGGGTGATCTTCTTGTTCTTCCGGACAAGAATTTCGTCTGTCCCGTCTATATAGATGTCGGCCGGCGCGGCGGTGCCCAACGAGAATTTGAGATCCAGCTTTCGGCGCAAGCCTTCGGAAGCTATTATGATTGTCTGCCGGTTATAGAAATAATTGAAAATCTCCTCACTGGAATGGCCCAGGGCCTTGAGGAACACTGTAACCGGAAGTTTCCGCCTGCGATCGATCCTGACGTAAAGTCGATCTTTTGGATCAAATTCGAAATCGATCCATGATCCCCTCAAGGGAATAATTCGGGCCGAATAGAGAAGCTTTCCGCTCGCATGAGTCTTGCCTTTGTCATGATCAAAGAATATCCCGGGGGACCGGTGCAATTGCGAAACGATCACACGTTCGGTACCATTGATGATGAAGGTCCCATTTTCAGTCATTATCGGGATTTCACCGAAATAGACTTCCTGTTCCTTGACGTCTCGTATCGTGCGGGAGTTGGTGTCCGGATCGACATCCCAAACAATAAGTTGAACAGTGATCTTCAAGGGAACGGCATAAGTAACGCCCTTTTTGGAGGCATTCTTCAACATTGTATTTTTCTTCTCCAAGAGCGTATTTGATGAACTCCAGGGAGGACGTGTCGGAGAAATCCTTGATGGGAAACACCGAACGAAATACCCCCTGCAAACCCATCTCTTCACGCGTCTCAGGCGGGACGTCCGCTTGCAAGAATCGTTCGTAAGACTGTTTCTGAATCTCGATTAAATTCGGTATACCGCAATCTGCGGAATACGTGCAAAATTCTTCCTGAGCCTCTGAGAGTGCACGGAAAAATGACTCATTTTCTCCCTCTGGTATTTGGTGATCTTGAAAGGAGGCTTATGTTGGGAGTGTTCCGTAATCATCGGCCGCAGCGACCCGTCACAGGACGACCGCATCACGCCCTACTGACCTGTCTGACTAATAGCGGCTGCTTAAGCGATCTCCACCGTGGCGCCTACCTCTTCGAGAGCAGCTTTTGCCTTTTCAGCGTCTTCCTTGGAAACACCCTGTTTCACCGGCTTTGGAACACCTTCCACCAACTCCTTGGCTTCCTTTAAACCCAGATCGGTCAAAGAACGAACGACCTTGATGACCTGGATTTTCTTGTCGCCGAATTCCTTTAAGATCACGTCGAATTCGGTTTTTTCCTCAGCCGGGGCTGCTTCTCCACCAGCCGCCGCCGCGCCTAACGCGGCAACGGCCACTGGCGCCGCTGCAGACACCCCGAACTCTTCTTCCAATTCTTTAACGAATTGGCTCAATTCCAATACCGACATGTTACGGATAAATTCTTTGACATCCTCTTTGGTTACTTCTGCCATGATATCCTCCTCGATTCGCTATTCTGGAAAAACTACAGGGACGCCTCGTCCCGCGGATCACACCGATAACAGATCCACTGGAAGCGCTTTTCTGTTCCTCAATGGCCTTGAGCACGTTGAGAAAAGATCTGGGCACCGCTGCAAGAGTGTTGACAAAGGCACTGATAGGAGCCATCATCGTGCCGAACACGCGTCCTAGCAACTCTTCCCTTGAGGGGAGTCTGGAAAGCGTCTCCATATCCGCCGGATCCACCAATTTGCCGTTAAGGACTCCACGGATCAATCCCAGGTTGGGGTGGGTCTTGGCAAAATCGACCAGGACCTTAGCCATCGCAGGGACATTTTCATCGGTATCGGTCCATGCCGCAGCACGCGGCCCGACAAGATCCGGTCCGATAACAGCTACGCTGGTGTCCTCATAAGCCAGACGCACCAACGTATTTTTCAGGACCCTGAAGGTCACCCCCCGATTTCTCAACTCAGCTCGGAGCGCGTTGGTTTCTGCAACGCTCAGGCTCTTGAAATCGGTGAGGAACAGCGCCCTAGCACCCTTGAACTGCTCACGGAGCCAAGCAACCTGTTTCTCTTTTTCTTCTCTTTTCAACCTAAGGTTTCCCCCTTTCAGTCGGAGGGAAAGCAGCAAATCGAGGATATTCGGGTAGAAGTCGTCTCGTCACCCCTTTCCGGCAAGTCTAAGCCGGCCTCAATTAAGTGCCTACGGCACGCCTGCTGTCTCCGACTCGGCCTTCAAACGAAAAATGTTGAGTTAGCTATTCCTTTGTTTCCTCATCTTAAGATTGCAATTAACAACGTTACTTGACAATGTTCCTATTTCTTGGGTATCCAGTTTCAGTCCCGGCCCCATGGTCGTGGAAATCGAGACCCCTTTTAAATAGACACCTTTGGACGCAGAGGGTTTCAATCGGATAATGCTTTCCATAAGACTTCTGAAATTTTCGGCACAGCTTCTCGGCCCCGAAAGAAACTCGTCCCACAGGCACGTGCACTATGCCTGCCTTTTCAACTCTAAATTCGACTTTCCCTCCCTTCAGTTCGGATCACCGCTTTGCCGACGTCGAATGTCACGGTTCCGACTTTCGGATTGGGCATCATGCCGCGTGGACCGAGAATCTTGCCCAATTTGCCCACCACCCCCATCATGTCCGGAGTGGCGACGGCCTTGTCGAAATCGAGCCAACCTTCCTGGATCTTCTTGGCCAGATCCTCTCCGCCAACGTGATCCGCTCCTGCATCCAATGCTTCTTTTTCCTTTTCTCCTTTGGCAAAAACGAGAACCCGTCATGGTTTTTCCGGTTCCATGAGGCAGAACGCAGGTTCCGCGAACCATCTGATCAGCATGGCGAGGATCCACGCCCAGTTTCACAGCGACGTCAACTGACTCTTCGAATTTTGCATAAGCCGCTGACAATAAAGCCTCTAAACCCTCTTCAAGGTTGTATTTTTTTAGGAACGGTCAATGTTCTGTCTCGCGCACTTATTTTTTTTTTGCTGACGGAAGGCATGTCTCTCCCCTAAACGATATCGATCCCAAGGCTCGAGCGGAACCCATGATGGTCTGGACAGCCCCTTGCAGATCTTTGGCATTCAGATCGGGCATTTTCAATTTGGCTATTTCTTCAATCTGATTCATGGTAAGCCGGGCCACCTTGTTGCGGTTCGGCTCCGGCGACCCTTTTTCAAGCCCTGCCGCTTTCTTGAGGAAATACGACGCGGGCGGAGTCTTCAGGACGAAACTGAAGGAGCGATCCGCATAAATAGTGATTTGCACCGGGATGATCACACCCGGCTGGATCTGAGTTTGAGCGTTGAACGCCTTACAGAATTCCATTATGTTTACGCCGTGTTGGCCCAAGGGCCGGGCCCACCGGCGGAGATGGTTTTGCTTCACCTCCAGGAATCTGGAGCTTTACATTAGCCATTATTTTTTTTGCCATGCAAATTCTCCTCAAGCGGGAAAGCGCTCCCCAGCCGAAAAGCTGCCGCAAAGGCTGCTTTACCTGCTGGTTGATCACTTCACATCTAATTCTTCGTCACCTGGATGAAATCCAGTTCCACCGGGTCGGCCGGCCGAATATGCTTACTCAGAACCTTGAGCTTGCCCTTGTCCGGCCTAACTTCTTCCACGGTCCCATTGAAATTGATGAAAGGCCCGTCAACCACCCGAACCGAATCCCCTTTTTCAAAGGAGTACTTCGGCTCGGGCTTCTCTCTGACCTTCCAGCCATCTGGGTTTTGATTTTTCAACGTCCTCATCCGGGATCACGGCAGGTTCGTGTCGGGAGCCAATGAACCCGGTGACTTTCGGCGTGCTTTTTACCACGTGCCATGTTTCGTCATCAAATTCCATGCGAACAAGAATATATCCCGGAAAGAATTTACGATTGGATGTCCTTCGTTCTCCTTTCACCAGTTCCACCACAGATTCCGAAGGGATTAGGACATCCGTAATCCTGTCTTCAAGTCCCATCCCGCGAACTTTCTCCTCCAGAGCGACTTTAACTTTGTTCTCATACCCGGAATATGTATGGACCACGTACCATCGTCAAGCCACCGCAGCCCTCCTTGCGCGGCTGAAATTAATCGACAGTCTAACCGTCTTCAATAGCATTTGCACGATTCGTGGCGAACGCCCAATCACTAAACCCAAGGTAAATCGCCATAATCACGGTAAGTACCAATACAACAATAGTGGAACCCACAGTTTCCTGTCTTGTGGGGAAAGTCACCTTCTGAAGTTCGACCTTGACTTCCCTGAAAGAACTGGGCCGCTTCTCGGGAAAATCGGTTATACCTGAAACATTTCTTGAACACTCATCTCTAATCTCTCGGTATAATCCGAAGCGAATGGGTTGCAGAGGCGGATGTCGTGGCAGGCCAGAAGGGATTCGAACCCCCAACCCCCGGTTTTGGAGACCGGTGCTCTAGCCGTTGAGCTACTGGCCTACACCCGATTTGTCCCCTACCCTTCATCACTTGGTCTCCGCGATGAAGAGTATGGGAACGGCAAAACTTACAATACTTCTTGAATTGAACTTGTCCGGCGTCTTCTTCTTATTCTTGGTCGTCGTATAATTCCTGCGCTTACATTCAGTGCAAGCCAGAGTCACAATATCTCTCATGTGTCGCCTCCGCCATCGATTCCAGGTCTCGCATCAAACGCCATCGCCGCGAAACAATAACCGAGGGTTAAGCTACTCGATTATTTCGGAAACGACGCCGGCGCCGACGGTCCTCCCGCCTTCCCGGATCGCAAAGCTCAGCTCCTTCTCCATGGCAATCGGGGTGATCAGATGTCCCTCGAGCGACACATTGTCACCCGGCATCACCATCTCGACTCCTTCAGGAAGCGTTATCACTCCGGTCACATCCGTTGTACGGAAATAGAACTGAGGACGGTAACCATTGAAAAACGGCGTATGACGGCCGCCTTCTTCTTTGCCAAGTATGTACGTCTCGGCCTTGAACTTCGTGTGCGGCGTGATCGATCCCGGATGGGCAACCACCTGGCCGCGCTCGACCTCTTCACGCTTGATGCCCCTTAAGAAAAGCCCAACGTTGTCTCCTGCCTGACCCGAATCCAATACCTTGCGGAACATCTCCACTCCGGTGCAGACCGTCTTGCGCGTCTCGCGTATGCCTACTATCTCCACTTCTTCGCTCACCTTGATCTGACCGCGCTCCACCCGACCTGTCACAACCGTGCCACGGCCCGATATGCTGAATACATCCTCCACAGGCATCAAAAACGGCTTGTCAGTCTCGCGCACCGGTACCGGAATATATGAATCCACCGCTTCCATAAGCTCAAGTATGCACTTGGCGTCAGGATGGGCAGGATCTCCAGCCTCCAGGGCCTTGAACGCACTACCCTTGATAATCGGTATGTCGTCACCCGGGAAATTCATACGAACTCAACAACTCCCGCAACTCCAACTCCACAAGCTCTATGAGCTCCGGATCATCCACCATGTCCGTCTTGTTCAAAAAAACCACTATGTACGGAACACCCACCTGACGGGCCAAAAGTATATGCTCCCGCGTCTGAGGCATCGGACCGTCATTGGCCCCCACCACCAGTATCGCACCGTCCATCTGCGCAGCACCGGTTATCATGTTCTTGATGTAGTCCGCATGACCCGGACAATCCACATGCGCATAATGACGCTTCTCAGTCTGATACTCCACGTGCGCCGTCGCTATCGTGATACCACGCTCCTTCTCCTCAGGAGCCTTGTCTATCTCCTCGAAAGGCACATACTCCGCCAATCCCTTCTTCGACAATATCCGCGTGATCGCCGCTGTCAGCGTCGTCTTGCCGTGATCTATGTGGCCTATCGTCCCAACATTCACGTGCGGCTTTGTACGCTCAAACTTCGCCTTGCCCATGGGCTCCTCCTTGATTAGAATGCCGGCATATATTTACAGGGGCCTTATTTCACGAAACAAGTCTAAATAGGCTTCCCTGTCTCTACTCCAGCTGGAAGTGTAACTGCTTATTGGAGCCCACGACCGGGATCGAACCGGTGAACCTCTTCCTTACCAAGGAAGTGCTCTACCAACTGAGCTACGTGGGCAGCTATCGCAGTCAACTTTCCTTGAAAATGGCCAGTCGTCTGGCTTCCAGGCTCAGACGTCGGTTCACGGTCATCGAATATCATTGGAGCGGGAAACGGGACTCGAACCCGCGACATTCAGCTTGGAAGGCTGACGCTCTACCAACTGAGCTATTCCCGCATACATTACCTCGGCACACCACTTCGGAACTATACTGGTGGAGGGGGGAGGATTCGAACCTCCGAAGGCTGAGCCAACAGATTTACAGTCTGCCCCCTTTGGCCACTCGGGAACCCCTCCACACTTGGAGCTGGCGATGGGACTCGAACCCGCAACCTGCTGATTACAAATCAGCTGCTCTACCGGTTGAGCTACGCCAGCAAAAGACTCCTCTATAAAACTATTTTTTTTAACACACTCGAGATTTGTTGTCAAATAAATTCACCGTCCCCTCACGCCAATCCCATAAACTATCGAAATAATTCCCAGCAATAAATAAATTTACATCCAGATTCCTCGAAAGAAACCGGTCTACCAAGTGGCGCTTCTCGATATACAACGATAAAAAATACCGAACACCAATGTATTAATAATCAGCCAAAAGCCCACGGGGGACATACTCCGGCAAGGCCGCGAGACTGCAGTAACAGCCCGAAGAAAATCAGCAACGCTTGTAAGAGTCTTCCTGTGTTCTTGACGCCTATGAGGATGGGAATAGTTTCGCGACCTACCATCCGATCCCCTTGGATATCCAACAATCAGAAAGAGCCGTCCTCCAGAAAACCATCCCGCAGCAAATACAAAAGCCACGGCGGTCACGGGCAACGACAGGCCCCCATCCCAGCCGATTACGGGCAGTCACCGCGGATACAGCCCACCCCAAGGCAACTAGCGGTGTTTTAGACCCAGGCAAGTCTTTAAGGCTTCGCCATTTCAGCCACGGGAGTCTGGGTCCCGCAGCGAGAGGCACAGTGTACAGACGACCCATGACGAGCATTGCTGTCAAGAGGAGACCCGCTATAGTCCCATGAAAAACCGAGACCAATCGCCGCGATTGAGGAAAACACACCCAGTGAAGTCAGCAGACCGCGGTGGCGGGCATAAAACTGCGCTATTTCAGGTGTATTGAATCGTCACCGCGCCCGCCCGTTCTTGAATTCTGTTGAGCAAGTGCATGGAAAAGACAAATAGCATAGTGACAGCCAATGGGAGCCAAGTTATTTGCCGGCCCTGGAGCACCAGACATGCCGCAGTTAGGCTCCCGCCGGCCAGCAGCGGCCCAGCAATAGGTCATGATTGCTATGTCGCTTATTCTTCGAACCCGCTTTAAGAGACCGGGCGTGCGAGTCATTCCGATTTCTTTGAGTCGGTCCGTGACTCGCCGTATCTGCCAATTCGGGGTGCTGGCACCGGCTGTCACGCCAACCGATCCGAACCCCGCAAACGTCTGCAACGGAATATCTTCATCGGTTTCGACGTGCAGGGCCGTGACGCCTTTGGACTCTGCGACTTTGACCAATCGCGAGTGTTTCCTGACCCTTTTCCGCCAACCACCACGATAGTGTCCACCTCACCGGCCATTTGGCTCACTTCTGATTGCCGCTTTTAGTCGAATCGCAAATGGTATTGTGCACGTGAAGGTTCGGACAGCGACCTTTGATAATCTCCACAACGTTGTCGAATGTTTCGATTTCCTGAGTTGTCTGGGCCACTACACAAATCTCTCGGTCATCGGGAAGGCTGAGTCACAGACTGAGCCATTCCTTCGGACCGAAGGGATGGCTAATGCTCGCCTGCCGATGCAAAACCCATCAGGCCGCGGACTTCCGGATGATCTTCATCTCCGACAATCACGCAGAAATGGCCTTGGCCGCATGCTTGCGTATCACTGCCTGAACTCGCGCCACTCGGGGGCAGGTGGCGTCTATGATTTCTACTCCTTTATTTTCAAGAAGCTCCTCTCTCCACGGGGGAAATTCCGTGGGCCCTGATTACCACGGTCCCTCGGGGAATCTGATCCAGGGACTTCGCCTCTTATGCCTCTTGATCTGAGCAGTTCCAAAGTCTGAGGATTGTGAATCAGAGGCCCGTAAGTAACTATAGGAAGGGGCGGGGAGTCCCTTTGGAGGTCCAGCACCATGTCCACAGCCCGGCGGACACCCATGCAGAAACCGGCAGTTTTTGCCAGGCGGATTTTCATTCCGTGATACTCTTTTTAACCTTGAGGCCGACTTCTGGTCTCATCCAGGTCCTCCGCTTGCAGGGCGGCCCGTGGCCGCCACGTTGCGTCGGGCACGGCCCGACCTACCTGATTCTACCTTGTCATTGCGAGGAGTGAAACGACGAAGCAATCTCATCGGTGGGACCGGCATCTTGCCGGTCATCCGTCACCCCTGACTCCGATCCGGGGTCCAGTCAGTCCCGCGCCTCGCGGGACTGGTGGGACAGGCATCCTGCCTGTCGCTTAATGCCGGGCAAGATGCCCGTCCCACCGAAGAGAGATTGCTTCGGGCCTAAGCCCTCGCAATGACATTATACATCCGCACTGCAATTAATTTCCTCGCACAAACGTTGATATCAACCTTGGAACCTGTGTCTAGCCCTATCCAGATCTTCGGGAGTGTCCAGATCCATGTTGTCGTACTCTTGGCCCATTTCGATTCCGACAACTTCCTGGGAATGTCGTTTCAGTACATTTCTGCCACCAATATCTCCAGTCTCATCCATCAATTCATGGAACAGAGTCGCGGGAAAAATCACCGGCGTGGTTTTGCGGCCCCGGACGAGAGGCACGACTATTTTTGTCCGCTCTCTTCGGAACTCAGCGAGCATTCTATTTATGACGCTCCGCGTTATGCCCGGCTGATCTCCAAGAAGAATCATAACGCCCGCGGCTCGGCGATCAAGCGACTCCATCCCCTTGCGCATCGAGGACGACATCCCTGCCTCCGGGTGAGGGTTCACCACCTGAAGCAAGCGGATATCTTTCGCCAGAGGACGCAGCGCTTCCATTGCCCGCAAATCTGGCGGGCCCATGACCAAAATAACACGATGAAGTTCAGACTCCAATGCAGTGCGCACCACTAGCCTGATTACGGGAATGCCTTCGATTTCAAGCGTCAGCTTTGGCTTGCCCATTCTGGTGGAGAGTCCCGCGGCGAGGATGATACCTTCGATTTTGTCAGGGATGTCTGTTTCTTGCATAGGTGGGATCAGGCTTTGAAATACTGTTACGCTATTCCTTCACTCCGTGGGCTTTGAGTAGCTCTACAATTTCCTTGTAGCCAAAATTCTGTGTGCGTTTCAGTGCTGTCAAACCGAACTTGTCCTTTGTCTGAATGTCAGCGCCTTTGTCCACGAGCTGGCTCACCACATTCACGCGCTCTTTTCCAGAAGGGTTTTGACCAGAGCCAAGTCGCCTCTGTCTGCGGCTTGCACGAGTTGCTTGTCGAGAGTAGAAGTGTCCTTTGCCATCGCAACATTTGGCAGCAGAACCAAAACTAGGATTGCAGCCAGCCACCACCTTGCTATCCGGGAAATGAGGCGAGTTTTCATGAAGCAACTCCGGTTGTCTGGTGTCAAAGATAAGACGCCCGCGGCATTCATCCGGGCACGGATGAGTCCTACGAGGCGCAGGACACATCCGTGGCACCAATGCAGCATCGGCCAAGCGAGCTATACTTTAGCCTCCATGCGGGACCCGTCACCCCGGACTCCGATCCGGGGTCCAGTCCCGCGTTTCTCGTGCTGGATTCCGGCGTACGCCGAAATGACAGGGGCACGGATCTAAGGCCGCGGGCAGTTATGCTTCAGCCGCGGCTGGCTGCTGGGTGGTTTTTTCTTTAATAAGTTCCATGAATTCCTCTGCCTCCAGAGTTTCTTTTTCGAGAAGCTTGGCAGCTACTACGTGCAGCAGGTCCTCGTGCTTGTGAAGAGTCATCGGAAACTCCTTCCAAGCGCTCCTCCATAATGGTCCTTACTTCCTGGTCTATCATGCGACTGTCTCTTCGCTCACTTCTCTGGTCTGAGGAAGTCCCTGCTGCTGGAGAAAGGGATTTGGCGTCTGTTGATAGGCCACTGCGCCCAGATTCTGGGTCATGCCATAGAGCGTTACCATGCTGCGTGCAACGTCCGTTGCCTTCTGCAAGTCATTTTGAGCGCCGGTGGTGATATCGCCAAAAATTATAGATTCAGCCGCACGTCCCCCGAGAAGAACATCGATTTTCTCCAGCAGTTCATTACGTGACATGAGATAGCGGTCTTCGGTGGGTAATTGCAACGTGAAGCCCAGAGCCCCAATTCCCCGTGGCACGATGGTGATCTTATGCACTTTCTCGGCCGTGGGACGGAAGGCGGCCACCAGAGCATGTCCTGTCTCGTGGTACGCCACCGTTTTCTTTTCCTTTTCGTTGAGCACCCGGTTCTTCTTCTCCAGTCCTGCTATGATGCGGTCTATGGCCTCTTCGATCTCCTGTGGGCCGACATCTTCTTTCTCCTTTCGAGCTGCAAGCAGGGCAGCCTCGTTGATGAGGTTCGCCAAGTCCGCTCCTGTAAAGCCGGGGGTACGGCGAGCAATGACTTCGAAATCCACATCCGGCGAAAGAATTACTCCACGACTATGGACCTTCAAAATCGCCACCCTGCCTGCCAGATCCGGACGGTCAACCAGAATGTGGCGGTCGAATCTTCCCGGCCGAAGAAGTGCAGGATCGAGTATTTCCGGTCTGTTGGTCGCCGCGAGAATCACAACCCCCTGATTGGGCCGGAATCCGTCCATTTCCGCTAAGAGTTGGTTAAGTGTCTGCTCCCGTTCGTCGTGTCCGCCCATGTAACCTGTTCCGCGAGCTTTGCCCAGGGAGTCGAGTTCGTCTATGAAGACCAGACAGGGGGCCATTTTCCCTGCCTCGTCGAAGAGGTCCCTGACTCGGGCCGCGCCCAGCCCCACAAACATCTCGATGAAGTCCGAGCCACTAATCGAGAAAAACGGCACGCCGGCTTCGCCTGCCACCGCTTTTGCCAGCAGTGTTTTCCCGGTACCCGGTGGCCCCACGAGTAGGACTCCTTTGGGTATCTTTGCTCCGAGCCGAGTAAATTTGGTCGGATTCTTAAGAAATTCGAGAATCTCTTGCAGTTCCTGTTTGGCCTCGTCCTCGCCCGCTACGTCATTGAAAGTAACACCCACGTCGGTCTGGGCCACAATCTTCGCCTTGCTCTTACCGAGAGTCATAATGCCCGTCCCTTGGCCCATTTTTTTCATGGCCCAGAGCCAGATGCCGACAAAGATCAGCGCTGGAAGTATCCAGGAGAGTAACGTCATCAGAAAGGTGTTTTCGTTTTCAGCAATGATCTCCGCGTTATTTTTTTCAAGGAAGTCCACAAGGTTTTTGTCATCTATGCGCGGCGTCATGTAGAGTAATTGAGGGAAGAGAGGTTCTTTCTTTTCTCCCTGGACCTTCTCATACCCTTTGAGATACTTGGTGGAGACCACGACGGAGTTGATCTTTCCATCAGCTATCAACTTTTTGAATTGCGTGTACGAGACATTTTCAACATTAGGGGCCAACCAAAATTGAAGAAGCGAAAAGATGAGCAGCGCGAGAACAATGTAAATAACGGAAAAGGATGTCTTCTTCATGTCGTTAGAATTTGCCAAATTTTCACCTCCCCCAGATGTTCCTCACTTTTCGATTTGGACACAGCCCAGCGCTTTGTCAACCAAAGTATTCTTCCGTAGATTGTGCGCCTATTATTTTGGTGTTACTGGCTAAGCCGCCCACTCTGGGGTGAATCTTGCTTACCCGGGAGATGCTTACTCTATTCTTATTACGACGCCTTTCTTGCCGGGCCAATATCTTCTGCCGTGCCAGTCAATATAATTCCTGAAAATAGAGCGTAGAAACACGAACGCACTCAGGAAGATGCAGGGGAGAAAAGAAAGCAGCCAGCGTCCAAGCGAAACAGGCGCCGGATTGGTCCATCTCAGCACGAGGGCCACCATTGCCGTTGCCATCAGAAAGCCGTAAGAAGACCACCCGCAAAGGGCGTTCACTCGGCCGGCAGGGAAAAGTACACCCGTTAAGGCGGCCACAAGGATGGCAAAAGTCAAGTTGAGGTGCAACACAAGGGTGGCCGCCCAAATACCAGGGTTCGTAAACTTGGGGAAAAGAATCTGCCGATCCAAATAGCTCAAAAACCCTTGTATCGACTGCCTTGGAAGAGGTGATTTCAGCAGGTCGTGGGGATCCATCCGCACCTTTATGCCGGCACGATCCAAGGCATTGCCCAGAATCAAATCATCTACCACGGTTCTCGACCAGATATCAGCTATGTTCAATCTTTCCAATGTGTCGCGACGAATCGCTGTTGCTCCTCCCCAGGGAGTAGGTTTGATTGCCGCAAGGAGCCTGATGAATGACGCGTATATTGCCTGGCAGACTCCGCCCAAGGTCGCAGGATCAGGACTGAAAACTCTGAATGTGGTGACTACCTGGCAATCCCCGTTCCGCAATGGCTTGGTAAAGCGGTGCAGCCAGCCACGGTCGGCCCAGTTGGTATCATCACAGAACACTAGGATTTCGGTATTAGGCTTAAGGCTTCTCAGTCCTGCCAGAAGATTGTGATTCTTCTGAGCGCAGGAAACAGCTATGCCACTGATCACTTTGCGTGCAGAGGCATGACGTTCGCGAAGCCTGTCCACTGCTGAGTTAGCAGAATCTTCTTCGGTCTCGAGAACAAAAATCAGCCCATAGTCCGGATAATCCTGTTCCAACAGAGATCTCAGTGCTAATTCGTGATCCGAGACAATTCCTTTGACCGGGACAATGACTTCGAGAGGCAGAGCGCGAGGCTCTGTGGCATCACCCGCCCCATAAGAGGCTAGCCGCCGTATCTTCACCAGCCCAAGCACTATCTCAGCAAACAGGGTCACACTTGTTGTGGCTAGCCAAACGGTCAGGATCAGTCCAAGCATAGTCATTGCCTTGGTACTACCCTGGCCATGGTGGCTAGAGTCGGCATGTTGATGTCAACCAGGGGGTATGAGTCGAGAAATTCTCCCGATTCCGAGCATTTAGACGGCGGACAGAACTGGAAATCACTCTGCGATGCTCACCTTGACGTTGCAAGTCAGCCCATCCTTGATCTTTCCATCCGGATTTTCCAGGAGACACTCTATGTCGTAATCCGCAGGTACCTCCAGAGCTGCGTTTCTGCTCGTCCAGGGTATTCTGCTTATCTTGCATGGGAATTTCTTGTCCGGCATCGCGTCAAAGACAATAGTTCCGTGATCTCCAGTTTTCAGCTTCACCAAATCCAACTCGTGAACCTTGCAGCGTCACCACCATCGGGTTCATCGGGGCAAGCGTCATGGCGTGAAAACCTTTGTTGGTCTCCGCGTTCACGCTGATTTCCGGGGATATCCACACAACGTGCCCGTCGATGGGAGCCTTCAGAAATGCTGTGTCCACGGGCAAGTTAGAGTCTGAGTACGAACGGTTAGTTTGCCATTCCAACAAATCTAGGTCCCTTTTCTGCTTGGCTTCGTAGAAACGAAGATCTTCCTTTGTTCTGGCCAGACCAGCCTCGGTTTGCTTGATGGAATCCTCGATTTCGAGGGCGTCCTTCTTCGTCTGCTGGAGTTGCCGATCCTTGTTCTTCACAGCCTCAACCTCGGCCATTCCTTTGGACTGAAGTTCGCGGAGGTCTGAGAGTTCCTTTTCAACTCTTTCCAAGTCCAATTTTTTTACGGCAAGAGTTACTTTTGTTAATTTGTCAAGGTTAATCTGTTGGTCGTACAAGAGATTTCCTTAGAGAAAGCACTTGTTCGGGATAAAGTACGGTTTGGACGTGCATCACCGACTCGCGGTCGAGTTTGTAGGTGACCAAAGTGTCGTCCTTATTCACCAATTGGCCTTCCTTAACGGGGATGTCAACTATCTCGCCAGCGAAATAAAAAACGAGGTTTCGTTTTACAACGGCAAAACTTTTTACCGCGGAAAAGGATCTCAGCTTCTGATTTGGCATCCGCTATTTGGGGGACAATGGCGGCTTTTGCCGGACTAGGGCTCGAAACGGCGCTCTTGGGCTCGTGCGTGATCGCCACCAGGATCAGCGACGCAACCGCTACAAAAGTTGCCAGAAAGACACCCAGCGCTTTTGCCCGCCGTCGGGGTTTGTCAGTATCGAATTCCGACATTGTATTTATTTAAACCTCCTGCAATGGTGGCAAGATCAATCAGAGACGTCACCCTTCCTTCAAGGCTGTTGAGGGAATCAACATGAGCCTGAGCCTTTTCAAGACGCTTCTCCACATACTGTTCGTATGGGACTTCTCCAGCCTTATACTGGAGAAATGCTTTTTCCTCAGTCATTTCGGCAAGTCTTGCCTGCTCACGATAAAACGCTTCTCTCTCTCCGGAAAGGTCCACTCTCCACGCAAGCGTTTGAAGTTATTGTACAGTTTCTGCGATAACTGGTCCCGGTCTATCCTGAGCTGGTCGGCTTTCATCTTTTGTCTTTTGATTTCACGGACACGCTTAAAACCATCCCAGATCGTGTAATTCAACCCTAGCCCCAGGTTAAACCCCGAGGTTCTGTCCACCATATTCGATAAATTCTCTAACGTGAGGGTCGGCTTGGGGACAAGTGCAACGTAAGCTCCCGTAATCAAGTTGGACTGAAGCTGTTCTTTCTTGGCCAAAATCTTGAGGGCCAGGTTCCCTCCCTGAATTTCCGCAAACGTCACCAATTGACCGTTAAATCCGGCGAGAATCTGGTTGGCCGCGTCGCGCGTGTCAAGCGGAAGATAATAGTCAGGATGGTAGCCCATAAGCATCTTGAGCTGCCCTGTCTTCTCCTCCAACTCGGTTTCCAGGGTCTTGAGCTTGACCCGCTCGCCTTTCACGTTGTTCGTCCAGAGCCTGAGCTCCAATGGGTCCACGGCTCCCTGCTCGTGCCGGCTTTGGCCGTAGCTCACCTTATCCTGCTGCAGGGCCATGATCTGCTTACGAGCCCGAATGGTCTTTTCCAGGACATGAATACGGTAAAAGATCTTGGCCATCTGGCCGATGTTATCGGAAATCTTGTCATAATGCCTTGTGGTGCCGATGTCCACCATGATACCGCTGTGCTTGATTTTTAGCAGAGCAGCAAAAGGGTCCCAGTTCGTTGTTGCAAGATCCCAGCTAAAGGATCCACCGGCTGTGGTATTATCGGCCCGGGCGAGGTAGTAAGTCGTCACAATTGTAAGAGTGGGGAGAATATCAGCGTGGGCGTCCTTAACATCCTCCGAGGCAATTTGTATATCGATGCGGTTCTTCAGGAAATCTTCCGAATGTACCAGTGCGTATCGGACGCAGGTGGGAAAGTCAAAGTAGCCACCCGACTCCTTTTGGACCTTTGCGTTCGAGGAGGCAAGCAGTGCTTGTGGAAACAGCAATGCGCAAGCGGCCAAGAGGAGCACTAGACGGACGCACGAAATAAAAGTCGCCTCTAGTCGCTGGTCAAGCCTATTACCGGAACACGGCGAATTCTTGGCAGCCTTTGACGCGAAGATAGACACGTATTTCCCACACCTTAACGTCCCTACTAAGATTGAGTAGAGGGACTCACTGCAACTTATTGCAAACAAACACCAAAAAATGGCCACACTTTGGGCCTAAAATGGTTGACGCAAGTATATCCAATCATCATACAAAAGTCAACGATGTTCGGGCTCAGCGCGATGCTAGTAGCAGCCCGCCTAACTGTGTCAGACACACGTTATTGCTAAGGGTAGTCGATCGACTACTTGTTGTTCTCACGGACAACTTTCGCCTGGGAAACTTATTTTGTGATGGAAGAAGATGTTGCGTATAATCAATACCATACAGACAGGCGGGAGTCGCTATTTCAGTTTGAAACGTGTGTTGGAGAGCCCCCCAGATCGTCTCGACAGATGTTTAGCCTGAGAGGAGCGCGAACGAGATTTGCTACTTTTTTGAGAATTGACCACAGCTTGCCAGCGGTCCAAGGTGAACTCAGGTCATAATATCTATTTCTCTCCGCGTTTGCCTTGAACCCGGTGATTCTCGCAGTCGTGCAGGAAGGAAGAGATAAACAGGAAAACCTTGGTCGCTGCGCATTCGTTGCCAATCCCGTTTCTATTGATCGTCGCGGTCGATCTAGCTTTTCCAGGGCGAGAGTGGTATTCAGCGCCCAACGACAACACCGCCGGTTTTTTCGGCTTGGGTTATCCTCGTATGCTTGGGCACCCTCGCCGGACTCCCATCTCGGACGGCCAAATGGACGTTATTTCTCGCAACTGCCCTAAGCTCACTACTTTGCCGGAGACTCCAGAGCTTTGAGGACATTTGAAACGGTGTCTGCAGGACTGACCTTGTACCAGGTTTTTAAAATGATTCCCTTTTCATCGATCAGGAAAGAGGAACGAATAATACCCTCGTAACTCTTTCCATACATCTTTTTCGTCCCCCAAGCTCCATAAGCTTTGGCTACCGAGTGGTCCTCATCTGAAAGGAGACGAAAACCAAGCCCATATTTTTCGTCGAATTTTTTCTGTTTCTCGGGCTTATCGGGGCTTATGCCGATGGCGGCCACACCAACAATTGACAGGTCAGGTCCGGCATCTCTTACATTGCATGCTTGTTTAGTGCATCCAGGTGTATCGGCTTTGGGATAAAAGTATACTAACACCTTCTTCCCTTTGAAGTCCGTCAACTTGACAGTCTTGCCGCCCTGATCGGTCAACTTGAAAGGCGGCGCTTTGTCTCCAAGTTTAAGGTTGGCCATTCTTTCCCTCCTTTGCTTGATCTATTTCTCTGAACTTTTTGCGGAGGATTTTGCCCACAGCGTCCTTGGGGAGGTCGTCCATGAATTCCACGTACTTGGAAATTCTGTATTTTGTAAAGACTTCTTTGTAGTAATCTATGATCTCTTCGGCCGTAGCCGTTTGCTCCGGTGAAATCAGCAAACCGTGTCAATTGTCTGTCAAGTGCGACGAATAGCAGTCAAGGAAAACCAACTTCTTGTTAACTTATAGACAAATCGTGCAGGGGAGTATACGAATACCCCAGAGCCTGCGCAACATTGGCGTAGGTTACCGCTCCCTTGTAAAGGTTGACGCCTTTCGCTAGAACGTGATCTTCCGCAATGGCTCTTTTGATCCCGTGATCCGCCAGCTTTAATGCATATGGCAACGTAATATTAGTCAGGGCGAAGGTGGAGGTTCGCGACACCACGCCGGGCATGTTTGGCACACAATAGTGCAACACCTCATCCACCACAAACGTGGGATGTTGGTGCGTTGTCGGCCTCGAAGTCTCGGCGCATCCACCTTGATCGATTGAAACGTCCACAATTACGCTGCCGGCTTTCATGGAGGCAACCATTTCACGGGTCACGAGTCGAGGTGCCCTGGCTCCTGGAATAAGAACCGATCCGACTACAAGGTGGGACTTGATGACAGCGTGCAAAATGTTCTCATAGCTCGAAATCAGAAGGGTCACTTGATTACCGTAGAGGTCATCCAAATAAACCAGGCGTCGCTGGTCCACATCCAGAACATAAACATCAGCGCCGAACCCTACGGCTATCTTAGTCGCAGCCCGGCCTACAGTGCCGCCGCCAATTATCGTCACACGGCCGCGGCCTACCCCGGGCACACCGCCCAGGAGCACCCCCCTGCCACCTTGAGTTTTTTCGAGAAAATGCGCCCCGATCTGGACCGCCATGCGCCCGGCAACCTCGCTCATGGGGACTAATACGGGCAAAGTGCCGTCATCCAACTGGATCGTCTCGTACGCTACGGCAATAACTTTTCGGTCGATAAGGGCCGCGGTAAGCTCCGCCGCGGGGGCCAGATGAAGATAAGCATACAGAATCTGGCCTTCGTGCAGCAGATTGTACTCGTCTTTCAGGGGCTCCTTTACTTTCATAATCATGTCGGCACGGCCGTACACCTCGGTCCGATCTGGCAGGATCTGTGCGCCCGCTGCCACGTATTCCTGATCGGAGATTCGGCAACCGTCCCCCGCGCCCTGCTCGACCAGCACGCCATGACCATGTTCACTAAGCGCACGAACTCCTCGGGGGATGACGCCCACCCGATATTCATCCTCTTTGATTTCTTTAGGAATTCCGATAATCATCACAATCCCCGATCGCGCTCAATTTTGGCACTTCTGCTGTCGGTTGGTCAGTAGCTTGGCCCGACTGGGCCGCGCTGAAGAATGTTGCCGTAAAGTAACAGCATCGTGAGAATTAGTCAAAAGAGATAACGAATATATGTTGACTTGACGTACGCGGCACACAATGTTTCAGGCACTCCATGCGCCAGGCCGGTCTTTGTTGAAACCATTGCTTGACCTATCTCCGCGGAATCTCTAGAGTGTGATCATCATGAGTCCATCAGAACCATGTCAATATTCAAAACTGACCATTCCCACCGACATATCCTATATTGGTGTCGTCGGCACTTATGTACGGCAGGTGGCTCAAAACTTCGGTTTTGACGAAAGAGCCTGTCTAGCCATTGTCGTCGGAGTCGAAGAGACAGTCTCAAACATCATCAGGGAAGCCTTCGCACCCGATGAGCAAGCCACACTCGATATAAGTTGTGAAAGAGTTCCCATGGGACTCAAGATCGTGATCAAGGACAAGGGGCTGCCGTTCAAACCAACGGGGCTAATGTCTCCGAGACGCGAATCAGACGTGAAGCCCTCGTCCGGACCTCAACGCGCTCTTTCTGTGATGAAACAAACCATGGATGAAGTGTCTTTCCGTAACATGGGTTTGGAAGGGAAAGAGACCCATCTGATCAAGTACCTACAGACAGGGACAGTAGAAGACTACTACCAGGTTTGTGAAATTGAACCCTATCAAGAAGCCCGGACCAATAGACCGGAAGCGGCCAAAAAGGTGGACTTCGAAGTGCGACCCATGCAATCCCACGAGGCGATAGAGGTATCCAAATGCTTCTATAAATCGTATGGGCACTCGTTTGTGTACAGACAGATTTACTATCCTGACAGAATAATCGAACTCAACGAAATAGGACAAATGGAGTCCGTGGTCGCGGTCACACCGGATAACGAAGTAATTGGCCACTGTGCCCTGCTCAGGTGGGACTCCCGCCCCGACGTTGCAGAAATCGGCCTGGCGGTTGTCAAGCCTGAATATCGGGGGCAGGGATGTCTCACTCGGCTCACCGAACATCCGATTGAAAGAGCAAAATCAGAAAAGGCGAAAGCGCTCTTTGTCCTCGCGGCCACCAATCACACCTATTCCCAGCAGGTTATCCATAAGTTCGGCTTCAACGATTGTAGTTTGCTGATGGGTTTCGGCCCGGCAACGCTTTCGTTCAGGGGCCTCACTGAAACGCTTCCCCAGAGGGAGACATATCTGACCTGTTTTCGATATTTGGAGAATCCCGAGAAAGTCCCGCTCTACCCGCCGGAACATCATAAGGATTTCATCCTGAGGTTGTACCGCAACATTGGCCTCGAACCTCAGTTTGAAACGCCGGCTGAGCCGGAGCCCATATTTTCTGAGCCTCATTCCAAACTGAATGCAGCGCATTATAGCCCATCAGGTTTCGGGTGGATTGAAATCGAGGCGTACGGGGCCGATGTTTTGCAGGAAGTCAAGGCACGGCTCAAAGAGTTTTGCCTGAAGCATATTGAGGTCATACAGATCTATTGCAATCTGGGTGACCCGCTAAGCTATTACATGATTCCCGAGTTCGAGCGATTAGGTTACTTTTTCGTAGGGATCAAGCCGGCCTCCACGCTGGGAGATGCATTGATCCTGCATTACTTTAACAACGTGGCCATGGACTACGACAGAATCAAACTCGCCTCTCCCATTGGCGAAGAACTGCGTTCGTATGTCAGGAAACACGATCCGAACCAGGAGTAATGCAACGGGAGCAGCTTCTCCGCGACACCCGACGCTGCGGCTCTTCTCGCCATACGATTTCCCTCATGAAATCTTAATCATACACATCTCCTGAACTTCTTGCGGTTGAGATCACAATGCTTTAAGCTTTTACTCGGAAATTCAAAAGACTGGAAAGAACCGTGGAAGTCAGGGACATAATCCGACAAATCAGCGATTCCGAACCGCTCAATCCGTATCAGATTGCCGGGATGACAGCAGTCATAAGCCGATCCGGTGCTAAGTTCGGGGAAGGTACGACTATCACGGTCGATGGGCTGGCCACGGTTCTGATGATCCTCGACAGGACAGGTCAGGAAGCTTCACCTTATCTGGTAGATCTGCGGCAAACCGACTCCCAGCTAACACTCTTCAGCCGGTTTCCACGGGAATCTTTGGAAGACCTTGTCTATCTCACCTCGTTTGAAGGCCGGCGGATCGCTATCCGTGAAAACCTCATATCAGCGCTCTATGAAATTCCCAACTGGCTGGAAGTGGTTCGATTAATCTCCCGGTACGCTATGGACAGAGACGACGAATCGCTGGCCGACCATCTTGCCTCTGTGATGGAGATACTATTCAGCTATTTATTTGCTGCCGTGCGTCAACCGTTTGATCCTGAAGCCCGCTCCGAAGCGGAATATGCCCTGTCTCGTCTCGTAGCGAGCATTCTGAACTCAGCGAACGGCAAGGTAGTAGTGCAGTATCACCCTTTTGTGGAATCCGCACTGGACTTCATGGCTCGCGAGCCGTTTCGCACCTCCTTAAACTCTTTTGATCGTCGTGTTCTGGAAGTTTCGGAAATCAGATCATCCTTGAAGAAGCAGTCAGATGAGGTTCAAGGTGGTCTGACGCCTCGGGTCGACCGGATGGCGATTCAAGCGCTGGTCACTGCCCTTGGAGAAATACACGCCTGCCCCGACAGCCTCGTGCGAAGGCTCGAAGAAACTTTGGATGCCGAGAATTTTGCAGAGCAACAGCGCTTCCGTAATGAGGTCCTGGAAAGGATAAGCCTCCACTCAGCAGAAGAAATTGAGAAGCGTAGGCAAATTTATCAAACGGCACTCGATAGCAGCAATTTGATAGACGAAGACGAGATTGCCAAAGGAATATCATTCATCAGGAGTCTGGCGGACGAATGGAGAGCAATTCTTTCCGTGTTCCAGGATATGATTGACGCTCTTCCCATGGCCGTGCAGGAAGCTTTTGCCGGTATTTTGGCGGCTCAGATCCTGTCAGTGGATAAACCCGAGATCAAGGAACTGTTCATAGACGGACTTTGTCGCATAGTTGTCCGGCTGGAAAAGACTCGAAAACAGGCATCTAGAGACCTCGTCGATAGCTTTGCAAACATTTTCTTGGAGCGAGCCTACTCGTCGGAGGCCACAAGCGAGGTGGTGTCTTCGCTGAACGCGTTGGAATCGCTGGGTGTTACGCTTGGCAAAGCCGGCTATTTCTTGATGGCTCAAGAGCTTATCGATCATCTTGTCAGGCGGCCGATCATTCAACCTTTGAGTAAGAAATATACGGTCGAGGACGACGATACAGGTGAGCCGCTGGTCTTGGCCGAGGAAACAGGGGCCAACCAGGCCCACGTGCAGCACGTAAAGTGCTTGATGTCTATCATCGCTTCAAACCCGCGGATCATGCACCGCTTGATACCCTATTTCATTATTCAGATCGAGATCGGCCGGACCCGCCTTTGCGACGAAGATCTTATCCAGGTACTGGATCTCCGGACTGTTGAGGGCAAACGCGTCTGTCACTCACTTTCTTGTGCGAACACTTATTAAGGCAATCCCCTATTCTTTCAAGGACATAGGTCCGCTGGACACACTCAGGCTCACAGCCGCGGGCCTGGCCAAAGAATTGGCGAATCGAGGAGTAAAGCCTATAGGCAATTTCCTTGGAAAGCTTCGCGGAGACATACATTGGCGCGGTAGCATCGAAAACTTCTACTTTTGTCAGGGAATAGTAAAATATTTCTCTGAGGGGAGGCCCGAAGCCATCGCGGAATGGATGCCCGCGGAATCAATGCCATATCTGGGAATGGACAAGTGGTGCTCGATTTCTGAAGCGGAGGGGATACGAAATCTGTGTGGTCGGATATTCGAGGCTCTCGAGATAGACCCTTCCGAAAAAGACAGCATGATGGCGCTTGCATTCCTCGACACCACCGCATACCGGACTGACCCGACATGGCCGGAATTTTCGCGACGCATGGTCCTGGACGTCATAGATCTGGCAAAAGGCCTGTACACCAAGTATTTCATTGTTCGACAATCCGCCTCCGGCACCACGGCTGAAGAGGACCTGGAACGGCTAGAACAAATTGTTGTGGACCGGGGAAAGGTCAAGGAGAATTCTCTTACGCCTGATATTCGAGAGCCGCTTCCTGCACCGGTGACTCTGACAGAGGGCACGGAAGATTACATTAGGGAAATGGACCGGATTCGTAAGGACGAGCCGGACACTCCCATAATCTTGCGCGCGAAAAAAGCCGGACATGCCTACGCTCAAAAAGCCACATACATTGAAGAACGTTTCGAGGCTTTCAACAAGGACCTGGGACTGGAAGGACTCCAGGAAACCCTTGCCTCGAGCATAAACAATACTCATTTCGATACAATTACAGTGGAGAACCTCGCGGATGCGCTCACTTTTCTCGATTGCCTGGTACGCGGTGTCTCGGTGAATGGACATTCAAGTTTCTACTTGGAACAGGCCGGCCGAGACCTGAGCCGCGCTGGCGCGCTTGGCCTAACTCTGGACAAAGTCAGGGATCTCGTGACGATCATCAAGAAAGAGGTGGACGACATATATGTCAATTATCGAAACTGGTTTGAAGAGCCTTTCGACAATTTCTTGTCATTTTGCCCGATGGATCAATTGCCACGAAAACTCAAAGACCTGACGACTCTAAAAGAGATCCCAGACACCGATTTCTTCAAGAACTATCTCAAAACACTTTACGTATCCGACCTTCAGGCACGAGACGGAAATTTGAGAGTCCTGGAAACCTTCATAGACAAGGTGGAACTATTCCTCAACCAGCGCCTCGCGGAGTCCGGCAGAAAGGTGGTCAGAAAAGGCAAGGCAGCGGCTCGTTCGGTTCCCTTTTACTTTCCCGACCCCGAGGAAATTTCCCCGTGCAGAATCGGATTGAAGGCATCGTTGCTTCGGTTTGCGAGAACACTCCCCCGTATTTTGTCATCACCACAGACCAGTCCTTGCGAGCACCGGAAGAAATGTCGACGAACGACGAGTTCAGGCAAGGACTTGGCCACGCGGTGGCGAAGTTGGGAAAGATGTGGGGCCGCTCTTTGGGAGATCCCTCTAATCCCGCTCTATTTTCGGTCAGGTCCGGTGCAAGGGTGAGCATGCCCGGCATGATGACAACCATCACCAATGTCGGAATCAACGATGAAATAGCCGAGGCTCTGGCTGCCAAAGTGGGGCCCTGGTTCGCTTACGATTGTTATCGGCGTTTCTTACAGGAATTTAGCCAATCTGTGTTCGGCGTGGAGCGGGACGAGTTTCAGGAAATCATCGATGAGAGCAAGGAACGTCTCAAGGTGATGCGAAAAGCCCACATGAGCGCGGAACAGATGAAGAGCCTCGCATTCGATTACAAGAGGAGAGTCGCGGAGTTGGCCCCTAAAGTCGTGGAATTACTGGACAAGGGACAATTCCTCGACATCCTGATCCACTGTGCAATGGTTGTGCTGCATTCTTATGACGGCCGAGCAGCACGAAAATATAGAGAAGCAGCAGGAATCCACGGCAATTGGCGTATTCCGGTCATAGTGCAAGGCATGGTCTACGGCAATATAGAACTCAACTCTTCCGGGACAGGCGTTGTGTCTTACAATCCGTTTACTATGGACCTGCGGGGCGATTTCGCGCAAGGCGATCAGGGGACCGATGTTGTTGACGGAAAGGTGGCAACCATCCCCGTCTATGATCTCTGGAGGGCCCAGGAATGTCTCGCCTCCGAGATGCCCGAGGCTTGGAAGCAACTTTCTTCCGTTCTTTTCCGCACGGCCGAGCAGCTTCATTTTGATACCCGCTTGGAGTACACTATAGAAAAGGGGAAGGTTTTTATTCTGCAAATTCGCAAGGACAGGGAGCGTAAGGAAAGGGTCCCGTCTCTCAGATCCTCGGGACACGGCGTTATCGCGCAGGGTACGGGGTCTCAGGGAAGATTTTCAGGGGGATCATGGTCACCGACCGCCATCAAATTGCTCCCTTCAAGCATATCAATAAAGCTCGGTCCATTATAGAAGCCATGAACGAGCATCTCCCGGAATGCGATAAGCTCGATGGATTCATCTTCGTGGTGAACGATCCGATCCCAGAAGAAATAATGGAAGAGATCTTTTCGCTCCCCGTTGCTACCGCACTCGTAAGCCGCTTGGGCGGTAGAGGAGCGCACGCGGCGGATATCGCCAAATCTTTGGACAAGGTGTATGTGGGGCAAGTCCGGCAAATAGTCAAGTTCGCGGGCAAGCCCGAAGTGGTGCAGTTTAATGAACGCGGTGTGGTGGTAGGCAGCAAGATGATTATTCACGGCCAGACCGGCGAAATAGCACTGTACGGGAAAACAGGAGAGAACATTAGTGATTGACCCTCATTCCATCGGCCGTCTTCTCCTGGAGACAGGTAGGATAGGCAAAGACGATTATGCAAAGGCGATTCGAGAATCGAAAGAGACTGGGAGATCACCCCATGAAATTCTCCTTTTAAAGGGCAAGGTGTCGGTGGACGAACTTGTCCAGGCCATCACCATTCACGTAGACATAACGCTCCTGAAGGAAGCCCTGGGGATGGAAGAGGGGTCCAGTCAACAAAAAAGGGCGGTCAGACCTCTCGGCTCTTACCTGGAGAGGATATCCCTGCTGTTCAAGATGGGGATTCTCATAAGCAGTGAAACGAACATGAGTTCGCTTGTTGAGCTTCTCATACGGGAAGCCCCTTCGGTCATGAACGCGGAACGCGCAACCATTTTTTTGGCGGACCGCCAAACAGAGGAACTGTATTCCCATCTAGGGGTGGGACTCAAGCACGATCAGATTCGAATACCTTGGAACACGGGCATCGCGGGATGGGTGTTCACGCACGGCCAATCGCTCAACATTGTGGACACGTACAAGGACTCTCGTTTTAATAAGGCAATCGATCCCCAGACTGGTTTCACTACTAAGAACCTGCTTTGTGTCCCCTTGCGGGTGCCGGGCGGACCTGTGTTCGGGGTGTTCCAGGTGCTGAATAAACGCGCTGGCGTCTTCACCTCGATTGATCTGGAAATTCTTGAAATCCTAGCATCGCAGGCGGCCAGATCGATGGAGCACACGCAGGAATGGGACCATCTGAGACAAAGCGCTTCGCAGTTGAGACAGGAAAACGTGGGCCTGAAGCAGGCCCTTCACCATAAAGAGCCGCTGGAAGAGATAATTGGAAGCGCCAAACCCATTCAAGATGTCCGGTCGTTAATCCGGAAGGTTGCGCCCACGGAAACCACCGTGCTGATACAGGGGGAGTCGGGAACAGGAAAAGAGCTGGTGGCCAGGGCGATTCACCGGCTTAGCCCCAGATCCAACGAGCCGCTCATCAGCTTGAACTGCGCTGCCATCCCTTCCGAATTGATCGAGAGCGAGTTGTTCGGGCACAAGAAGGGAGCATTTACCGGCGCGGTGGCCGACTACGCCGGTGTATTCAGGGCAGCCAACAGGGGGACCCTCTTTCTCGATGAAATTGAAGCTACCTCTCCCGCCATGCAGGTGAAGCTGCTTCGCGCAGTTCAGTCCGGAGAGATAAAGCCTGTAGGAGACAATACTTCACAGACCGTTGACGTGCGGCTTATAGCTGCCACTAACCGTGACCTCCGCGAACGAATCCGGCAAGGTCTGTTCCGCGAAGACCTGTTCTACAGGGTTAATGTCTTTCCCATCCTGATTCCACCATTGCGCGAACGCGCCGATGACATTCCCATGCTTGTCATGCATTTCTTGGACCGATTCTCCATACTGACTGGCAAACTTGTCCGGGGACTTGAGCCTACTACTCTGGAACTATTGGGCCGATATCCCTGGCCGGGAAACGTGAGGGAATTGGAGAACGAAATCGAACGCGGCCACATACTTGCCAGCGAGGGGGGAAATTTATCGGTTCGTTGTCTTTCGCCTCGTGTAAGAGAATCCATCGAAAAGATGATTGACGACAAAGCTGACTCCAATCCCGTCACCTTGAGGGAAGCGATTGAAAGAATGGAGAATAGCATGATCCAGGGGGCACTTGATAGCTGCGGCGGAAACAGGAGTGTGGCGGCGAGGAGATTAGGGCTTTCCAGACAGGGATTGATAAACAAGATCCACAAGTTCGGACTCGACGGCCGGTAGAAATTCGCTTAGACTCCTGATCGAGATTGGATCAGTATGAATAAGGCGGACGTGGCTGCTTTTCCAGGTCCTCCCAGGTGATTCCCAGCCTTTCTTTGAAGAAGGGTCCCAGGCTATCAAAAAGTCTGGGCCAATGGGTTTGCCCTTTTTCCAAGTCTTCCAATATCTCGGCGACGAGTTCCGGCAGTCGGGCCAGTTCTTCCTTGGGAAGGAAGGATACGGCCCCCAATCGCAACGACCTGTTGAGACTCTCCACATTAACAGCGTGGGCAGTGAGCATCGCCGCAGGCATTTTTCTTTTTTGGCACTCTTCCAGTAAAGCGAAGCCATCCACCCCCATAATGTCCAGAATGATCAGGTCGAAGCGGTCTGCATCTATAAGCTCTTTGGCTGCACTGAAGTCGCCGGCGGTGACGACATCGCAATCAATCAGCGATTCCTTGATCGTGTCCCGCACATCAGGCTCATCATCTACAGCAAGAATCCGTTTTCCCTTCAGAATATCCAAGTTAGCCATCTGTCCACTCCCGGTTCATGACTCGGGCGCTCGGAATACCCGAACGCTGAGGCGATCCATTAAGGACATCGAAGAGCCGAAATCTACCTCATGGCGGCTGCGAAATTGGTTTGGCTCCGACCCTCAAGCTAAAGAATCACCAGAGTTCTGTCAACTATTTCGCTACAATGCTCTGCGGCCGCAGCCTGGGGCAATGGCATTTTCAACCCGCCTATGGTATAGTCCTGCGGCTATTCAGAGGGAGATCGTTGCAATGGTGAAGTTAGGTATGGCCGCCGTCTTGGCGGGAGTTCTGGTCCTGGCATGGGCTTTTGTCAGTCAGAGTGTCGTTGCCCAAGATTTTCCATATAGTGTGCCCCAAGCGCCCGAATTCGACAACCGCGGCAACTACGTAGAGCCCGGCTCCACCGAGGCACCTGATTCCGCACGGCCTTCGCGCTCGCGTCAGTATCCGCGGCTAAACGAAAACGGGCTTCGCTACGGAGAGGTAAAGCCTTATGCATCTCAAGATGGTCCTCCCCCTCACTCGCATAGACGTGCACCGCGTGCTCAAGGTTATATGCCCCCACCGCCGGGACCCCCGACTATGGCATCTAATCCTCCTCCCCAGTCGCCTCAAATGCAGGAACGGCCTGACTGCTCACAGTATCCCATGATGATAGCTCGGGCGCAGAGCGAACCGGATATGCAAATGATTGCCAGGCAGTATCTTACCTGTTTGCTGAAGAGTGGGTGGACCATGGACCAAGCACGGCTACACGTGATTAATACCATCGAAAGTGCATACAGATTGGCTAGATGAGGGATGCTGGCCTGATCACAGGTGAAGCAGCGGTGACGGGCGGGGCCTTACCTTGTGCCTCTTCCAAAATGCTAGGGGACTATAATGCGGCCTCCAAGGGCTCCCTCTCCCTCTGGGAGAGGGTTGGGGTGAGGGCACTAAAATACAAGGCACTCTCAACTCTAGTGGGCTCCGCAGCACCGCTTAAACTTTTTTCCCGACCCGCAAGGGCAGAGGGAGTTGAGCGCAGGAGGAGCCGCCGCACGCGAACCTAGTGCCTTTCTCTGTCCGGCTCTCTGTCTCAGTTGGCGCACGATGAAATAACCAGTTACACTGACCAGAACCAGCCATACCAGAACCAACCCAACGCTTTCTCGCGCATTGAACATGCCTGAATACGTGAACCAGATCAGGGCGGCTGTCCAGATCAGTATCCACAGAAGCTCCGTACCAAGGGTTCTTGATCTTTTTCATGGAGTCATGATTTAGCAGGAGGCCCTACCAAGGGTCAACATCTCATGTTGTTAGTCAAATTCATTTGATGTTATCCTTGGAACTCTTTCCGACTATATCGGCAATGGAACGGTGATAAGTGTCTTTTCTTTTTATCAATGTCAATCATGATGTGGGATACGAGTCTTCGGAGAGTATCCCCATTTCCACAGGCTACATACTGGCTGCGTTAGAGGCTCATGGATTCAAAGGCGTAATCCTTGATGATCTTCGGGACAGACCGCTAACCCTCAGGAATCTTGAGAAATGGATACGCCGTATCGACCCCTGGGTAGTGGGTTTCACAGCATACCAGAGCACTATGAGCCGGATTCGCTTCCTTTGCCGGTACATCAAATCCAGGCATCGGAAAATACACGTGGTGCTAGGTGGGCCGCAGGTATTGGCAATGCCCTCACAGGCGCTGGAAGCCCTTGAAGACGTGGACGTGCTCGTCCGCGGCGAAGCTGAAGTAGTGCTGCCTGCAATGGCCGGAAGGCTTCAAGCATGTGAGCCCCTCGAGAGTGTGGAGGGGATAACCTGCAAATGCGACGGACGAATCATCGACACCGGCCCGGGACTGGAACCGCCCGAAGATCTTGACAACTATCCTTCCCCATACTTGGCGAATCTTCTCGACCTGACAGGAAAGAATACTGCAATTCTCCTCTCTTCCAGGGGGTGCCGGCACGTTTGCTGGTTTTGTATAACGCCTCGAATTTGTAGGGGCAAAGTGCGTTACCACTCCGTTGAACGAACCGTGGCCGAAATGGAGGCTCCTTGCAAGGGAGGGAATCGAAAGGTTTCTGGTTTGCCGACCCCAATTTTACCGAGAACAGGGAAAGAACAGAGAAACTACTCGAAGAAAAAATCAAAAGAGGCATTGCAACCCTATTCTGGTTCCAGACCAGGGCAGATCAAGTGGACGCTACTCTGCTGAAGAAATTGCAGCTAGCCGGCGCGGACACCGTGGCATTCGGGCTGGAATCAGGAAGCCCCGGCGTGCTCAAAAGCACCAACAAAGGAATCGCGCTGAAGACAACTCGAGGGAAATGTTAAGGTTGCCAATTCGCTCGGTATGGAAGCGGAACTCTTCTCTATTTTTGGGCTTCCCGGCGAAACCATTGAAGACGCGCGTGAAACCATGCGGTTCCTCCGTTCACTGGAGATTCCCATTCAGTCAAACTCCGGCTCCCAACAGATGCAGCTTTATTTTGGGTCGTTGTATGAGCGGAGCCCGGAACGGTTCGGAATCAAGCCTCGTCCCGGTTTCAGACCGGCATACATTTCAGTTGGCGAACAGTACCAAACCGATCAGATGTCAAAGGCTGAAATCGGGAAGGTGCGCAACTTGTGGGCGCTTGCCAATGAACAGATGGAAAGGGACGTGTATTACAAACAGCGCACATTTGAGATCCTCGATTTCTTGCTGACAAGCCGCAGCGGATCTTTCGGACGAGCCGGCATTCCATGCGTACGGGGCCCTTGCTGCCAATGCAATAGAGGAGTTTTCGTTGCTTGAGGAATTCTTGAAAGGATACAGCGCAGTTCTGGACGGAGATGAGTCGACTGTGGAAGAGTCTGATTTCTTCTCTGGGTTTTTTCAAGGAGACCAGCGATCCCGCGGGTCCCACGGACCGAATCATATTCGACTCCCGGAGTTGGATCCAGGGAGTCCCGTTCACGGGGATATCCGGAAAATACTGGGACGTACTACTGGGACGCGGACTGTTGCTTCCATCTTTTGAAGCGGGATTCATCGGCGCTAGACCGGGAACTGAGATTGACTTCAGCTTTGTCTTCCCCGGCGATTACGTTGAGGAAGTCTTGCGAGGAAAAGAAGTAGAAGTTCATGCTAAGATTCATAAAATTTTCAGGCCATTGGAAGTGCAAACTTTCAATGAAGTGAAGGAACTCAGGATATCCAACACCTATTCGTTTCCGGATCTTGATCTGTTGCGAGAACAAAACGAGATTCTCTACTACTTGGCCTTACGTGACGCCGACCCCCAGGTGCTGTTGAAAACGCCAAGCCACTTTCTAATGCTGGTTCTCAGAGTGGCAAAATTAGGAAAACGCGAAGATGTCCGTCGTCTGGCCGCTTTGCTGGAAGGGAAACCTACCGCGCTAAATGCCTTGGCAGATACTTTGGTTGGGGCAGGAAAGTACGTGTGGGCGTTGGAATACTACGAGGCAATTTCGGATGCGATCCCGTCATCTGCGCTGAAAAGAGTCCGCTGCCTTCTGAACTTGGAGCAACCTGAAGCGGCGATGAAGTTGCTGGAAACGCTCCCGGAGTCTGCCGACATGGAATTCCAAGAGACTCTGCTCCAATGCCTCAAGGTGGCACAGCCCGATTCAGCCCGCATTCCGTCTCTCGAACATCGGTACTGGACCTCAGAGTAAATGCCGCACTGAGCCGGGAAGCGATCTCAAAAGGACAGTATTCAGGAGGACCCCTGGTGCACGGGACACACGAGCGTTAACCAAGTGAACTGTGAATTACCACCTGGTTCCCAGTCTCCGTCTGGGAACCCATGCCTCCTGGGCTCCGCCCAGAAAAACGTCTCATATCGAGACGGTTATGGAGGCGAAGCCTCCCGGCATGCATTTCGAGGCAGAGCCTCGGAACGAGAAAGAATGAGGAGAAATTCCATTATGAATATGGAGACATCGGCAATCGTGGATCTGGTCACCTACCATCGTGACGGGTATGTGGGCTTCATAACACTCAATAGGCCCGACAAGCGGAATGCAATGAGTGTCGGCCTTTGGAACGCTTTGGACCAGGCTGTCTTTACAGCCGGAGAGGTACCTGATGCGA
This sequence comes from uncultured delta proteobacterium, assembly GCA_963828085.1. Taxonomy (GTDB): domain Bacteria; phylum Desulfobacterota; class Desulfomonilia; order Desulfomonilales; family Desulfomonilaceae; genus CAWBBA01. The sequence goes on along the minus strand of CAWHDO010000032.1, from coordinate 168,356 downwards.
GGGTGGTGATAGTCAGGGGCTCGGGCAAATCTTTTTGCGCGGGTTTGGACCTGAGCCCGGACAATGAAGTAATAGCCACGATCGCCGGTCAAGCGACTGCTTCGCAAAAGGTGACCTTTTACAAGGAGGTCAAGCGCATTCAGGCAATCCACACACGCCTGGAACGACTGTCACAGCCTACGATTTGCGCGATTCACGGACACTGCCTAGGCGCGGGACTGGAGCTTGCCCTGTGCTGCGACATTCGTCTCTGTGCCGAGGACACGGTGTTTGCTCTTCCCGAAGCTACACTAGCCATCATCACAGATGTCGGGGGCCTCCAGCGTCTCCCCAAAGTAGTCGGCCCGGGACACGCCCGTGAAATCGCTTTCCGGGGACATCGCTTTGACGCTCAACATGCCCGCGCCATCTAACCTGGTAAATGAAGTCTGCCCTGATAAGGAAACCCTCGATGCCAAAGCCCTGGAGATGGCCCTGGAAATTGCGGGCAATCCGCCTCTCGCGGTGCAGGGCGCCAAAGATGTCTTGCTCTACAACGAAGAGGTCCCCATGGATCAGGCACTGGACTACAATGCGGCCAGGTCCAGCATGATCATGCCCTCGAAAGATCTTGTTGAAGCCATGACTTCATACCTGGAGAAGAGAAAAGGGAAGTTTGAAGGCGCTTGAAAGCACACATGGCGATTATGATCAGGTCCGGAAGGTTGCCGTCGTGGCTGAAATTTTTAACCTCTCCATTGGCTGTGCCCTTTAGCGATGCACTTTACGTCGATCAGCCGGAATTCATAGAGATGGCTAAATGTATAGAGACTGAATAAATATACTTGTTTGTAGATCCATGGACATAGACTTCAAAAAAATACGACCGCTTAACGCCTCACGCCGCGATGGCTTTGAAGAAATATGCTGTCAGCTTGCGCGACTGGAACTCCAAGATCGATTCATCGAATCGTTCGAATCAACACATTTTCACCGCAAGAGTGGGGAGGCTGGCGACGCCGGCGTCGAATGCTATTACGTCTGTTCCGACGGTACAGAATGGGGCTGGCAAGCGAATACTTCATTGACGGCCTCGGAGACCACCAGTGGCGTCAGATCGATGAATCGGTTAAGACCGCGTTGGAAAAACACCCGCGGTTGGTTAAGTACATCATCTGCCTGCCGATAAATCTCTGATCCCAGGGTAAAGGGTCGCAAGTTCGGGAAGGATAGGTGGAACGAGCATGTAGAAAAGTGGAAAACTTGGGCTGATGAACTGGGCGTGAATGTGCAGTTTGATAAGTGGGAAGAATCGGCACTGCGACAGAAGTTGGTACAGAGGGCTGACGAGAAAGCTGGCTACATCCATTACTGGTTCGATGAAAAGTTTCTTACTCAGGACTGGTTCGAGCAGAGGCTGATTGAGGCCGTCAAGGATGCTGGCCCGAGATATACCGCTGACTTGAATTTTGAGCTTCCAATAGCAGGGGTTTTCGATGCGCTTGGAAGGACTGATGAGTTCCTAAGACAGTTCCACGCTTTCTACTCAGAATTGTACAGGCGATGGAATCGGGCCAAGTCCTGGGGTCTTCTGGGACAGACGCTTCCGGAAGTGGCTGCTGCAGTTGATGGCTTGTGTCAGAAGGTTGAGGATATTGGAAAAGCACTGGATAGGTCGGCTGTCGAACCTTTTGAACCAATTGACTTGGAAGCCCTCGGAGGTTTATCACGGGCGCTTTCTGAAGAACTCCATTCATGCTTTGAGTCGATCGACCAATTTGATCGCCAGCATGAGGGAGACCCACAACAGCTAACCTCGGGCTCATATGATCCCACCCCGGCGGCGCTAGCGTCCGCGGCTCGGCACGCCCTGCGCCAGCTTGACGACTGTGTGAGTGAAATAATCGAGTTTACTAACGGCGAAGCTGCTAGAATATCCAATCATTCCTTTATACTTGTCCTTGGCGAGGCTGGAATAGGCAAGACTCACCTATTCTGCGATGTGGCCAAACATAGGCTTGGTAGCGGACTTCCCACAATACTCCTGCTCGGAGAGAAATTCAGTGCAGAGATGGGGCCGTGGAGCCAGGTTACTGAGCAGCTTCTCCTGACGCACCTGAGTCCCGAGGAGTTCCTGGGCGTGCTGGATGCGGCTGGCCAGATTAGAAGGCGTCGAGCGCTAATCATGATAGACGCCTTGAACGAGGGGCAAGGACTAGATCTCTGGAGCAAATATCTTGGTGGAATGACAGAAACCGCAAAGAAGTATCCCCACATCGCATTTGCACTGAGTCCGCCGGGATACGTTTCAGCCGGTGGTCATACCGCCCGACATGGTCGAGAGCGGGGAACTTCAAACGGTCCACCACCAGGGTTTCCAAGGATATGAGGACGACGTGACCAAGAAGTTTTTCGAGTATTTCGGCATTGAATCCCCCGCCGCTCCTCTCCTTGTTCCCGAATTTTCGAATCCACTCTTCTTGAAGTTACTCTGCTCTGGACTCAATAATGAGGGCCTGCGGAGGCTACCAAAGGGATTCCGGGGAATCACCAAAGTTTTTGAGTTCCTCATAGAGTCAACGAATCGAAAATTAGCGAAGGAACTCGGCTACGACCCGGATGACAGGTATGTCCAGGCAACAGCAGACCGTTTGGCTCATGCTATGGCAGAGAAATCCCAAGCATGGCTCGAAAAGCCGGACGCTAAACGCATCATTGAGCAAATCCGAAGCGAACCAGTCCAATATGAGAAGACCCTCTACCGAAATCTGCTCCACGAAGGACTGCTGAAAGAGGATTTGCGACTAACCATTGGCGATTCACAGCAGAGACAACTACGCGTGCCTGTGGTCAGTTTTGCATATGAGAGGTTGGCAAATCACCTCATCGTAGCGTATGGCTTCATAAGGGCTTGGACGTTGATAATCCAGCCGATTCCCTCATGTCGATCAAACCACTTCGGCTTCTATTCACGGACAAATCGTACGCTCAGCGACATGTGGGGTGGGTGTCGGCTCTTAGCATACAACTCCCGGAGAGAGCGGGAAGAGAAGTAATGGAACTGTTCCCCGAACTTAAGACCTTGAACTTTTTCCAAAGAGCATTTCTTGGGAGCCTGGTCTGGAGATCCCCCGAAAAGACCAGTTCGGCAACAAGGGAATTGCTCAGTGAGCTTTGGAAAGAGGGACGTTTTATAGAGTCAATTTATGACGTGTTCCTTATGTGTTCTTGCGAGCCAGAACATATCCTGAACGCCTCTTCACTGCACAGACACCTCGCGAGCCTGAACATGCCGGAACGGGACGCGATATGGTCGATATATCTCCACGATCAATACGATTCTTACGATCATGGCCCAATGTACCGATTGATAGAGTGGGCTTGGCAAGCAAACAAGGAAAGCACAGAAGATTGGGTGATCGAACTTTGCGCCATTACCCTCTCATGGTTCCTGACGTCCTCGAATCGTTTTCTAAGGGACAGAGCCACTAAAGCCTTGGCATCTATGCTCGGAAAAAGACCGCAGGTGCTTCCCAAGATTATCGACCATTTCCGAAACATAGATGATCCATATGTAACTGAGCGCCTTTGCGCTGTAGCCTACGGCACAGTGGTGCTCTCCGAAAATACAAGTGCCATCCAGGAAATCGCGGCGTCGATATACGGACTTGTTTTCTCACAAAGAAGACCGCCCACTCACCTGCTGTTGCGAGATTACGCTAGGGGCGTCATTGAAACAGCGATCCATAAGAACGCTCGTCCTTCAACCGTAGCACTTCACTCCATCCTCCCTCCATACGAAAGTAGCTGGCCTCTTCAGAGCCCTGATCCGGATCAGCTTGAGCCTTACAAGGAGCGGCCCGAAAATAAAAATGATCCGGCTTGGTCAAGGGTTTGGCTGTATCACTCAATAGTTGGCGACAGTGATTTTACGAGATATGCGATAGACCAAGGATGTGGACACTTCTCCCAGCATTCACTAAGTGATACCACAAATCTCCACGCCGGAGACCGAGGTACCACCTCAAAGCTGAGAGATGACCAATTTGATTGCGGGGTGGCTCAAAGATGGATGGCCCTCCGGGTGTTCAATCTCGGCTGGACGGTGGAGCGGTTCGGACAATTTGACAAGAGACTTGACCGTCTTTACTCACTCCACGAAACCTGTAAGCCCGAAAGGCTCGGGAAAAAGTACACCTGGATTGCACTGCATGAACTCCTCGCACGCCTCTCCGACAACGTTGAATACCGCGAGGATTCCGGGGGGCTCGAACCTACACTGTATAACGGGCCGTGGCAATTGTACCGCCGCGACATAGATCCTTGTCTGATGCAGAAAACTCACCAAGTAGACTGGGGAAAAGGAAGGGAAACCTGGTGGCAGCCAGTGGATTATGCCTTTGATGAAAGGAACGAAGAACGCTTTGAGGCTTGGACGTCAGATTTCCAAGACCTGTTTGACCCCGTCGAGATGATAGAAGTGGAGCATCCGGAAGGAAGCCGATGGCTTGTGCTTGAAAGCAATTTTCGTAGAGTCGAACAACCGCCGATTGAAGAGGATGAATACAAAGTGCTCAGGCGCAATGTGGGACTCGCTGTCACAGGGTATTTTGTTCAGGCGGATCACGCAGAAGCCCTCCTAAAATGGTTGAAGGGACAACAGTTCTGGAGATTGCCGGAGCCGGTAACAATAAGACAAGTCTTTCTGGGCGAATATCCGTGGGCTCCTTCCTTCAAAGAATATGACGCCGCGGACTCTTGGGAATATGGAAATTATCTAGATCAACCCCATCCTATGGTTGTCTCTTCCGCCTGGTATTCCTGGGAACGGGAGTTACGATTGCTCCATAGATGATTCCATTCAAGGATACCTTCCGTCCGCTTGGCTTGTCAGAACGATGGGCTTACGGTGGTTGAGAGGGGGCTTCGTGTTTGGTGATCTTGGTGAGGCAAAGGTGGCCTTCGATCCATCAACAGAAGAGGCTGGCCCTGGAGCGCTCCTGATTTCCAAGTCCCGCATGGAAGCTTTCCTCGCGGAAAACGATCTGGCGCTGATTTGGACTGCGGTGGGGGATGGATACAGTATTCGGGCATTTAGGCTACAAGTGGAAGACCATCCTGCAAGGAATCTTTCGCTTTGAGGACGGGAAGATCATCGGAGAACCTTTGACAGTTACGGCAGCGGATTCAGGAGTCTCGTAAGTTGATTATAGGGAGCTTATATACTCACCGACTGTATCTTGAAAACTATCGTGGCGTTAATCACTAGCCGCATGATACGGTGCACTGCACATAGGGCTCCCCTCGGTGCCCCATTGTGGAAGCACTTCGGAAGGGCAACGCTCTGCGATTCTGACTCAATTTGGAGGTTTCATTGATTACCAAACTGTTCGAACCGATATCCATAGGCCCCATGTCACTGTCCAACAGGGTTGTGATGACGGCCATGCATCTCAACTACACACCCAACGGAGAAGTTACCGACCGCTTTATAGACTTCTACGCGACACGTGCTCGTGGAGGCGTGGGGCTGATCATCATCGGCGGCGCGGAAATCAACGATCAGGCATCCGGTATCGATCTGATGCTATCAATCAAGGATGATCGCTACATCCCCGGGCTGCAAAGGTTTACAGAGGCTATTCATAGCAACGGATCAAAGGCAGCGGTGCAGTTGTACATGGCGGGCGTGTACTCCTTCTGCAGTATTAAGGGGCTGCCGATCCTCGCTCCGTCCGAGTACACGAGCTATTTCACGCGGCAACAAACCACGGCCATGACTCTTGACGATATCGAACGCGTCCAACAGGATTTTGTGAGAGCCGCAAGGAGGGCAAAGCAAGCTGGTTTCGACGCGGTGGAAGTTCTGGCATCGGCAGGTTATCTCATCTGCCAGTTCCTCTCCCCCAAGACCAACAAGCGGGACGATGAGTACGGCGGCCTGCTGGAAAACCGCATGCGATTCGGGTTAGAAACCATCCGCCGCGTTCGGCAGGAAGTTGGCCCGGACATGGCCGTGATTGTTCGTGTGGCAGGGAATGATTTCGTGCCGGACAGTCACACCAACCGAGAGGCGAGAGTCTTCGCTGCAGCTGTAGAAGAGGCGGGTGCTGATTGCATCAATGTGACGGGAGGATGGCACGAGAGCCGAGTTCCACAGATAACCATGGATCTTCCTCAGGCAGGTTACGTTTACCTTGCGAGAGGCATCAAAGAAAGCGTCAAGGTCCCGGTTATCGGCTGCAACAGGATCAACGATCCGTTCATCGCGGAAGAGGTGCTCAGGGAAGGGGTGGCGGATCTGGTCGGCGTGGCTCGAGGAATGCTGGCTGACCCGGAATTCGTGAACAAAGCATGTGAGGGGCGAGCAGATGAAATTCGCCGTTGTGTGGCCTGCAATCAGAGGTGCTTCGATCACGTGTTTCAATTGCTGCCTGTAGGTTGCATGGTGAATCCCCGGTGTGGCCGGGAAAGCGAGACAGTCATCTTACGGGCCGCTGAGCCGAGAAAAATCCTCGTGGCGGGCGCGGGACCAGCCGGTTGCGAATTCGCCGTCACCGCGGCGCAACGAGGCCATAAAGTCATCCTCTGCGACAAGGAACAGCAGATCGGAGGACAAGTAACGTGGTCCGCGGATGCGACAGAGAAGCTCGATTTCCACTATCTGTTCGACTACTATCGGGCAGTTTTGCCTAAGAACGGAGTGGAAGTGCGTACCGGCGCAGAGGTCACCGCTGAGACGGTGGCGAGGGAAAAGCCGGACCTGGTGGTTGTCGCGACGGGCGCGGCTCCGTTCAAGCCGCCCATAGAGGCAGTCGAAGCCCCTAACGTCTATCAGGCATGGGATGTTTTGAAGGGAAAGGCTCAGACAGGGTCGAACGTGGTGGTGGTCGGCGGAGGATCAGTCGGTCTTGAAACTGCCGTTTTCTTAGCCACAAAAGGGACGATTTCTTCGGACCAGGTCTATTTCCTCATGCTGCACCAGGCAGAATCGCCCGAAGTGCTCCGGGAATTGATGCTCAAGGGCGTTAAGAAGGTCACGGTCATCGAGATGGCCCGGCGAATCGGTCAGGACATAGGGCCTTCCACGCGATGGGTGCTTCTCGAAGAGCTGCAAATGAGAGGCGTGGAAATAGTGACCGAGGCCACAATGAAGGATATCACTCCAGAAAAAGTGGTTTACACCGATTCCAAGGGAAATGACGTCACAATACCCGCTGACTCGGTCGTGCTGGCAATGGGGTCGAGGCCGGAAAATTCCCTCAGCCGAAAGCTTGAAGAAGCCGGGGTAAAGGTGCACGTGATCGGCGATGCCAAGAAGGTGGGCCGTATCGGAAGTGCCCTTGATGACGGCTTTGCCTTGGGCTGCGAGGTGTAGGCGGGGTAAGAATTGGGGGGAACCTTCTTGGAAGCGGAATTATTCACTTGACAAAGAATTACAAACCTGGTATCCTTTAATCATAAACGGGGAAGAAAGGATACAAAAAATGGACTTAGCGGAACTTACAGCACTGACGGAAGAGCAAGCTAGGGAATATATTGAACTAATCCGCTGGCCACTTGGTCCTGAATGTCCTCATTGCGGGGGGGCTAAGGTGGGGGGCGTTGCTCCAAATAAGGATAAAAAGGTACGCGCTGGCCTATATACCTGTCTTTCTTGCATGAAACAATTTACGGTGACTGTCGATACAGTGATGCATGATTCCCATATTCCGCTTCGCTTGTGGCTTATAGGTTTTCATTTGATGACTTCCTCGAAAAAAGGCGTCTCTGCTCTTCAGCTTCAAAGGAACTTGGGCCTGGGCTCTTACAAAAGTGCGTGGCATCTTGCCCATAGAATCAGGTATGCGATGCGGGAAGGTACGCTTTGTGCCCCACTGAGAGGCGATGTAGAAGTTGACGAAACTTACGTCGGTGGGAAAATTAAAGGTGGGCGGGCACGCGGCGAACACGGACGCAGCACTGTAAAGAAAACTCCAGTTGTTGCACTTGTAGAGCGTAATGGGCGTGTACGGTCAAAACCGATTGAACACGCAACCTCAAAAACGCTTAAAGCCGCAATCAGAGAAAACATCCACAAAGATTCTCGCATTCTAACCGATGAGTGGCAGGCTTATTACGGCATTGGCCAGGAATTTGAGGGCGGCCACGAGGTCATAAATCATAGCAAAGAAGAATATGCTCGTGGTGACGTCAACACGAACACGGTCGAGTCTTATTTTGCCCTGTTGAAGAGAGGCATACACGGCATTTTTCATCATGTCTCTAAACACCACCTGCACCGTTACTGCGATGAATTCTCGTTTCGCTGGAACTGCCGCAAGATTGATGACGGCGATAGGACGAGAGAGGCAATCCGAAGAATCGCCGGCAAGCGTCTGTCTTACAAGCCAAGCATAGTCGGAATGACGTTGAATTGAGAGGATGGAAGAAACTTCCTGGTAGGAGAAAGTATGAATGAAACACAAAACTGAGCGGCTGAAAAAACTTTCGGCTTACGGGATGAGCCTAGAGCAAGTAATTCGCTGCGTAATGTCAGCAGACCCAAGACCGCTCTGGGCGGAAGAAAAGGCAGAAAGAGAGAGAAAAGAGGAGAAGAAACGTAAGAAGGAAGAAAATGGAGAAGCCGCCTAAGTTATGAAGTTTCCCGACTCTACGCTGTTAGATTATTCACATGCACCAAAATAAAAAAGTTGTTCTTCGCGATTGTTCCCAGGATCAATTGCAATCCGGATTTTGTCTAGAAAACCGTGATAACCAAGCACAATTGGGCCGCCCCAATCCTCCGAAACCAGCGCCAATCCCTCTTTTATGACCAAATCATCACCGCCCTCAGCAATTAATATCATGTCCAATTTCACAAGTCTGCCCGAAACTGTTCCTTCCCACGTCTCAAGTCCTCCTGGCCCACAATCTATAAGTTCATTTTCTATTGCCTGAACAACTTCCCTACTAATGAGGGTATAGGTAGACCCCGTATCCAGCCTGGCCTGTTCGGTTGTGCCCTTACCGCGTATTCTGCATTTTACGTATACCTTTGAATTAAAAGCACCACTCTTCGAAAAGGCTGCGAACCCAACACTCCAATCTTTGTATTTTCCGTCGTTCGTCGCCTTGACCAGATTTCTCACTACTCATTCCTCAACCTTGAAGAATGTCGCGCCTTCTAATGCCTGCAATTGCCCTAATTCTCGCTCCAAAACAACGCGACTTCGGTTGTTTCCGAGCAGCTTTCCGTCTTTTATTGCAATCCATAATCCCTTGTATTCCGAGGAATTCTGTTCTATCCAGTCAAAATCCCTCCTGAAGTTCTTTCCAGAAGCCGCCGCCCCGCGAGTGACAATTGGGTCAGCAAACAGTCGCTTCCACTTGTCTAATGGCCTCGACGTGCCCAGTGGAATCACTGATAACTCTTTCCGGGCTTGAGAAATGTTGCCTTTTTCTATCAGTAGCTTAATTTTAACTTCTGAAAGGGAGATCTTGATGTCCTGCAACTTGGACGCTAGTTCCAGCCAACGTTGTTGGAGAAAGATCGTTTTTCTAGGGGGAAAAGGGAGTACATTGCTTCTTCCCTTGGCTTGTTTATCTTTTACACCAAGGGACCAAGGCTTTTTTGATTGGGCAACGCGTTTGTCCTTTGCCCAGTGATACCTTTTCCTCTGCACTTCGTCTAGATGATCCAACTTCAGGGCGGATTGCATTTTAATCTCACTCCGAGTCCAAATGGGCGATTTTTGCTGATTTCAGCAGCCTTTTAAAGCTGTCCGCTTTAGAGAGAGCGCGCTGAAGTACATCAATCAATGATTTCACATCTTGTGAATCCATTGCTACATGAAAATTCTTTTCTCTGTCGTTGTGCCGGTGAACAATTTTGAGCGTATGAACAATCGTTGCGGCTTTCGGAGGTTCATTTACATCTGAACCAACCACTGGTCGTATGTCAGTTAAGGCTCTAGCACGAAGAAAAAGACGATCCTGGTCATACATGACACCGAAACCCTTTGCGGGATATAACAAAGGCTCAAGACTCAATAGCTGAGTTAACCGATTTCTAAAATTCTTACGATCTTTCCCGGTGAGCTTTAGCCGGTCGTCATCGCTGTGGTCTATCGCCTGGCAGACAAACTCCACAAAAGTTGAGACGGTCGAATCGTTTTCGAGACGAGCTACGGACATTCCCAGCAACGTCTCTAAGATTTGCTTGAGTTCGGGTTTAGGAATGGAGCGAATTTTAGAACCCACCACAGCAGCTAATTCGCCGCCTCGCATTACCGGAGGGGTTTCATTAAATGCTGCAAGCAACTCGTCAAACGTGGCCTTTTTTAAAGTCAGGATTTGGATCAACCCTACTACTTCTTCGGGCGGAACTTGGGGTGCCGACATCATTTCACCTACATGGATAGCCAGTCGTCTTAATCCCGTGAGATATAAGGCGCACACACATGCGGGGTCTCGTCATCCTATCCCCTGAGACTTTGGGCTCTCGGAGGTAACTTTCTGTTTCAAAAATGAGTAAATTACTCTTGACAAAAAAAATGGTTGATGCAAGCGCACGCGCGCGAAGTGGCTCATTTTTTTACTCCTGCTCCAGAAAGGAATAATAGTCTTGGCATCCTGAGATGTCAAGCTAAAGCAAGTCGCGCGTTCGCGTTTTAAGTATTTGGTTTCGCGTACTGTTTCTATCGCGATACCAAATAGTTTCGACAATTCATTGACTTTTGGCATGATTTTTGTTAAGCAACGCTTTCTTTTAACTGGGGGGACCGCGTTCGGCGTCAACTTTCTCATGATTATTTGTCAAGTGCATAAGCTCGCTTGGAAGAAGGTTCCCCCCAAACCCCCCTCCAAGAACTTCTAACACTTGCCGGACTCCGTATTTCTCCTGCGGAAAAATGGGGATTCCGGCAAGGATGATGTGGGGCAAATCGCCCTATGAACAGGTCGCCAAACCCGATGTTGGATGATAAAGGCGCGGCACAAGGATTAAGCCCTAATGCGAAGAAAATCATAATTTTGAATGTGTTCTTCGCCCCTATGGTCGGTTTCATTATCTTTTTTGTATATGGGAGTTATGAAAATTATTGCCCATCTGGCTTTGTTTACGAATATGGGCCTTTTGTGTGGATGCCTTTGGTGCTCGGTTACATGATATCTCTCGGTTACTTCATGTTTGCGCACCGAGATACAATCCGCGACAAAAAAATCTCGACCTTGAAGAGGGTAGCCGCAGGCATAGCATTGTCTGTTATTTCACTGTTTCTCATCAGAACAACCATTATTCACGGTGTGCCGGCGCTCATCAATAGAATTGTGGGTGAGCCTTTTCAGTCTCAAACTGTAGTCACAGCGAAACGGTGGAGCCTAAGATCCGGCCCTTTCCCGCGCTCGGTTTTGGAATTGGCAAATTTCGAAACAAGTATTTACACCAGTGAGCCTGTTTGGAAAGAAGTGGAAAAAGGGGATGTTGTCGCCGTTTCCGGTGTTCAATCCATTTTCGGCCAAGCGATTCATACGGTCATAAAGCCCCCGGCCCCCGCCTCAGAAATTGCGTCGGTTGAGTCAAAGACCGATATGGAGCCGACGGACCACACCTCGGCTGCTCAGTCATCTTCACAGAAAGCGAATAATGACAAGCTTCTTTTAAGCGCAAGCGAGACAGGGGATTTTTTCTTGGCCGCACTAGTTGTGCGCCAAGGGGCGGATGTCAACGTCAAAGATAAGGACGGACGTGGTACAGCGTTCTTGCTTGCTTGCGCATTTGGCCATTGGAATATTGCCGAATTGTTGGAGAAGAAGGGAGCAAAGATAGATGAACCCAACATATACGGCACGACTCCTTTGATTATCGCCTCTCTGGCCGGAAAAACAGCAGTGGTGAAGTTTCTTTTGAACAAAGGTGCAAATGTAAACGCTAGAGACAAGCTGGGCAACACTCCTCTCTTAGCGGCCAAAAAGAAGTCACTGAAACCGCAACCCGAAATTGTGAAATTGCTGGAAGAACGCGGAGCGCAGGAGTAAGTTGCTTGGCTTAAAGTTATACGTTGAGGTCTGACACCCGGATAGCGTTCAAAAAGATATCAGTTCGATCAGGTCTTGTCGTGAGAAGTGCTTGAGGAGGGATTTGTCGTCTTCCTTGACCACCGACTCCATGAGTCGCCTCTTCTTGGAGATGATGGAGTCGATCTTTTCTTCCAGGGTATTTTCCGTGATGAGTTTGAAGACCTGAACTCCACGCCGCTGGCCGATCCTGTGGACCCTGTCTGTGGCCTGCTCTTCCCTGGCGGAATTCCACCACCGATCATAGTGGATAACTACCGAGCCGCCCGTCAGATCGATACCCAGACCGGAAGCCCTAAGCGACGCGCTGAAGACCATGCAGTTCGGGTCCGTATTGAAACGCTTGACCGGTTCCGAGCGGTTCCTCGTACTCCCCTTGATGGTCGCGAAATTGATTTCGTGATCAGCCAGAAAGGATTCTATGAGTGCCAGCATCTTCACATACTGGCTGAACACCACCACTTTCTGCCCCGATCCGAGGCTCTCTTCCAACAGTTCCACGAATAAATCCCACTTTCCCGAAGTATACTTGGCGTAATTCTTTGTCTCCCCTTCGAGCATGGCAGGGTGATTGCAAATCTGCTTCAGGTAGTTGAGGACCGAAAAGATATGCATGTACGGGACCTTTTGATCCGGGTCTTTCAACGCCTGCACGATGCTCTGCCCTCGATTGTTCACTACGTCCCTGTAAAAGCGAATCTGATCCTCGCTCAAAGCGCAGCGTCGGATATCTTCGATCTTGGGCGGCAGCTCAGTAAGCACCTGCTCTTTCTTGCGCCTCAATGTGAATGGCTGGATCATGCGGGAGAGCTTGTCCTTGGTAGCGCGGTCCGAGCCCTCTTCGATGGGGAAACGGAAATGGTTTTCGAAGAGGGAATCTGACATCAGATAGCCAGGAAGAATTATGTCGAATAGCGACTTCAGGTCCGTCACACTATTTTCAATAGGTGTACCTGTGAGACCCACGGTGCAGGCGGATTCCAACACCTTCACTGCAGAGTAAGTCTTCGTAGACTTATTCTTTACCGCCTGTATTTCGTCGAGGACGATCAGATCAAAGCGGTACTCGGAGAGCATTTCTATGTCACGCAAAGCGATGCCGTACGAGGTAATTATCAGAAGGTGCTCGTCGAAGCCTTCCTGAAACGACCGATCCGTGCCGTGGAAGACGTACGGGTCGAGGTAAGGACAGTATTCGAGAACCTTGTCCTTCCAGTGACTTAGCACCGTCGTGGGACACACCACCAGGAAGTGAACTCTGTCGGGTCGTTTGGCCAGATGATGAACCAGCCCCGTCATGAGGGCCATGACCTGATGGGTCTTGCCGAGACCCATATCGTCGCACAAGAGTCCTGAGAAGCCGTTCTGATAGAGGAACCAGAGCCAACCGTAACCGTTTTTCTGGTATGCTCTGAGTTTCCCTTTCATTTCCTTAATGGCCGGCAAGCGTCCGGGAGGCTTGAGCATTTCCAGGGCCTCGAACCACTCCTTGAGCCGGGCAGATGAGAACCGTTTTTCCAAGCGATCGTGAAAAGCCAGCAATCGGAAATAGTCCGTCCGGTTGATGGCAAGAGTATTTCCCTGGATCAGGGCCTGGTCGTCGAGCCCGTCCATCCAGGAAAACTCCGACGACATGGCGTCTATCCATTTTTCTCCTTTTACGAGAAAGCGTCTGTTATTTCGTCTCGCCTCGAAAATCTCCCGGAAAGGCACTTGAAATGAGCCGAAATCATAATTTATTTCCAGCTCGACCCCTTCGTCACTGAATCCTTTGTGAACTACCATAACCCGTTCGTAATTTTCGACCACCTCATGATCCAACAAGCTGTTGTCCATAAACACTGAAGGCTCGGACCTGAGCACCTCACGGTATTCCTTCAGAAAGGCTGTAACCTTTTCAGGAGGGACCGTTATTCCTTTCTGCGGAGAGAAGTAACTCGGCTGGCAGACCGCTCACGTTTAAGGCAATCTTGAAGAATCCCCAGTCCGGAAAGAAATAATACCGGCCGAATAATTGTTGTTCGATGGCAGTGCGATTCAGGTGGTCCTCTGAAGGGTCCGCGTCGGGGTCAGGATTCTCTACGACCGGTGTTATATTGAGGAACGACGATTCGGTCAGGTTTACCTGATACCCGGTCTTGATAGGCAGGGAGTGTATCAGAAGATCATCGCCAATGACTCCTTTGTCCTCACCCATTTCTATGATCGTCCCGATCAGGGATCTCGGCGGCACTAGACGGAGTATGACTACTTCTTCTTCGTCAAGGGCCTCGACTGTCAATTCTTGCTTGTGCTCCAGGAAACGGAAATTGAAAGTTCCTCCACTACGGCCCGAGACCAGGAAGCCCACTTTGGCGATCCGATGCCAGACGCTGTCTTCAAGGTGCTGGCGGACTGACTTGACCCCTCTCCTGTTGATCGCCTCCTCTGATTCAGAATATTGCCAGGGACGGCGGCGTAGGGACGGGACGTTCGGATCTTTTAGCTTCCTCCCGTACATTCGCTTGAATAAGATCGCATCGATATCGCGCCGAATTATGTCGAAGAATTCATGAAGGAATTCCTCGACCAACCGTTCGCCTGGCATGAACGCAAGTATCTCGTGTTGATTGCGGTCGGAGAAACTTATTCGGAGCCCCTCGCCTCCATGATTCACTCGGGTCTTGAATCCGAGTGTGGAATCCCCGAAGTTCTTGTAACCGAACCACCCGATTTCATGCCAAAGGCTATCCTTAAAGTCCTCGCTAAGGGTACGCAGACCGCCTGTTTCCGGGTCGGGTCTGAGAATGTATCTGATGAAAGAGACGATGTGGTGGCAGTAGGTGCGAGTGGAGGACCGGAAGCAACTACAGGTGGCTCTGGTCAGGATTTTGGATTCAGGCTGGAGTGAGATGTGGACATTGACTCCTTTCCCGGATGAATCGGTGACCAGGCCGAAGTATGATTCTCTTCCGAAGTTAATATGCGAAATTCGCGAACTCTCTGCCAGCCGTAGCCCCTTGTCTAGAATTTCCGAGTTAAATTGCTCGGTTATTTCTGAAGGAAGCTCTCCCCCCCGGCTTACTGAAGAGACATTTTTCTTCAATTGTATTACTTTTCCAAACACTTAAAACTCCTACGCCCACGCCCCCAACCTATAATTCACGGGGCGTGGATATCACAACAAAATTGGGTTGTCAACATTAAAAGATAAATCTAATTATTATGCACAACACTGTTTAATAAGGAATTTATTAAGTTTAGTTTACCTTATAAGTTAATTTAGCGAATATGGCTTGGAGACTTCGCGAAAATAACTACAGAATCTCCACGATTCCTGGAAAAAACTGCTCTCTTGAACTCGAGCACCAATCAGATAGAATGACGGGACGTATCGGAGCCGTTCGGTACGCATGAAGAAAAATCTTCTTAGAAGATGCAAGAACCGGAATGTATAGTAGGCGATGGCCTGCGCTGTGGTCTTCTGCGCGGAACACGCGGGCAATGGTGTGCGTAGAGAGAGCGTCGGCTATAGGACAACAACGGCATACAAGAAGGCAACAGCTTGATTATGAAGAAAAAAATCATTCCCGTGGTGGCACTCTTGGCGGTGATAGGCGTTGTGGTCGGTTGGCTCCATTTCAGGGGTAATGGAGACACGAACGGAAGGGTCTTTGTCAGCGGCAACATTGAGGCTACAGAGGTTGATCTGTCCTTCAGAATTGCCGGACAAATCAAAACCCTCCCAATTGAAGAGGGTGACCGTGTACAGCAGGGCCAAACGGTTGCCACTCTGGATACCGACACTCTCCTCGCTCAAAGGGGCGCGGCCCAGGCGGAAATCGGCAACGCGCGGGCGGTGCTGGATCAATTGGAGGAGGGGACGCGTTGTGAGGAGATCGAACAGGCGCGCGCTATGTACAAGTCTTGTGAAAGCAAGATGAAGAACGCTAAGGATGAATTCGACCGTTACCTCGCCCTCATAAAGGAGAAGGCTATATCCGCATCCACATTTGACACCAAAGAAACCTCTCTCAAAGTCGCGACGGAAGAATTCAACAATGCCGCGGAAAAACTGAAACAGCTTGAGAAGGGACCCAGAGAGCAAGAAATTCGTGCAGGCCGGGCGCGGCTCGAAAGGGCCGAGTTTGAGTTGAAAAAGATCGAACTGGACATCGAGCACTCTGTCCTCCAGACTCCGGTCTCTGCAGTAGTGCTGGTGAAGTCAAATGAACTGGGAGAGGTGGTTCTTCCGGGAGCCCCCGTTGCAACCGTAGCCGCGGTCGACGAAGTTTGGCTCAAAGGGTACGTGGGAGAGCAGAACCTCGGCAAGATAAAACTGGGCCAAAAGGCGGAAATCACCACAGACTCGTATCCCGACAAGGTATACCCCGGTGTAATAACTTTCATTTCCCCAAGGGCTGAGTTTACGCCGAAAAACGTCCAAACGAAGGAAGAAAGGGTAAAGCAGGTTTACCGGGTAAAAATTACGATTCCAAATCCGGACCAGGAATTGAAGATCGGGATGCCCGCGGAAGGCTATGTTCTGGTTGACGCCGAACCACCCAAGAAAGGGGGACCACAGACTGTTGAGAAGCCCGCTTCCTGAGCATGCCGGTTCCGGTCTCATAATACAGACCGAAAATCTCTGCCGCGACTTCGGTGAAACCCGGGCTGTGCATGACCTCAACCTGGAAGTGAAGCAAGGAGAGCTTTTCGGGATCGTAGGACCTGACGGAGCGGGCAAGACCACCACCATGCGAATGCTGGCGGGAATTCTCGAACCTACATCCGGCCAGGCGTGGGTGGACGGGATTTCCGTGGTCGATGATCCGGAAGGCATAAAAGAGCATCTCGCTTACATGCCTCAGCGTTTCGGCTTGTATGCCGATCTTACCGTAATAGAGAACCTGGTCTTTTATGCGGACCTCTTTCAAGTCCCGAAGAAGGAGCGGTCCGCCCGGATTGATCTGTTGTTCGGGTTCAGCCGGTTGGGACCTTTCAAGGATCGGCTGGCAGGCGCCTTGTCTGGGGGTATGAAACAGAAATTAGGGCTTGCTTGCGCTCTGATTCACTCACCGAGGCTTCTCCTTCTGGATGAACCCACCAACGGGGTTGACCCGGTGTCTCGTCGCGATTTCTGGAGAATCCTTTATGACCTCCTGAAAGAAGGGATGTCCATTCTTCTGACCACCGCGTATCTGGACGAGGCGGAAAGAACCAACCGGGTGGGCTTTATGCACGACGGCTCCATAATACAAATGGGTGAACCTCGGGCGCTCAAGGAGATGGTAAAAGGGGTCATCGTCGAACTGATCGCCTCCGACCCAAGTGGCTCACGGGACCTCTTGTCCAAGATGCCAGGTGTTGCCGATGTCAATGTTTTCGGTGAAGGGCTTCACGTGCGCTTCAACGAGGAATCGGAAGCAGCGGTTATCCGCGAAAAGCTTATGGAAGGGGGGATCCAAATTCATTCATTTAAGAGGATCTCTCCAACGATAGAGGATGCTTTTCTTTCGCTGATCCCGAGAGATCGAACCCCAAATGAAAAGAATGAATAGGAGACTGCCGCGTAATCCCGCGTTCCGTGGGACTTTCACGAATTTGCGGCACAAAGCCACCAATGAGTGCGCTTGCGCGACAAGCTCATGGAGAAGCGGTTGAACCAAGGCGACAGACAAATAGAGGTGTTTGCCGAAAAGCTCACTAGAGTTTTCGGGAATTTTGTGGCCGTGGATCACGTTAGCTTCGAAGTGCCCAAAGGTGAGATTTTCGGATTTCTCGGGCCTAACGGCGCGGGCAAGACGACTACGATTAAGATTTTGTGCGGACTGCTGACCCCCACTTCCGGCGAAGCTCGAGTTTCAGGATGGGACGTGTCCACGCAATACGAAGAAATTAAGAAGCGTATCGGTTATATGTCCCAGAAATTCTCATTGTACGAAGACCTGACCGTTGAAGAAAACCTGGATTTTTTCGGCGGAATTTACGGCCTGGATAATGCGAGGAAATTGTCCAGAGACGCGTGGGTCCTCGACATGGCAGGGCTAACGGAAAAAAGAAAGAGCCTCACGCGAGATCTTGCTCTGGGCTGGAAGCAACGGCTTGCTCTTGGGTGCGCCGTACTCCACGAACCTCCGGTCCTGTTTCTGGACGAGCCAACTTCCGGCGTGGACCCGCTTTCCAGGCGCAGTTTCTGGGACCTCATTCACAGCCTGGCCCTCCAGGGGGTGACCGTATTCGTCAGCACGCACTATATGGAGGAAGCAGAGTACTGCAATCGCCTGGCACTAATGAGTAAAGGCCGAATTATAGCCCTTGGGACGCCCGGAGAACTCAAGAAGAACTGGATGAAGGATTCTGTGGTAGACCTGGAATGTGACGACCTGATGCAGGCTGCGGAAGTGCTCCAGAAGGAAGCCGTCTTCAGCGAGGTCGCTGTTTTCGGCAACTTGCTGCATTTGGTCACCGGGCACGCAGATTCTGCCATCACGATAGCCAAGGAGAAATTAAGCGAAGCAGGGATTCGTCTCCACAGGATAGAGGTCATAACCCCTAGCCTCGAAGACGTATTTGTCACCCTCACGGCTAAAGACCGGAATTCGGAGGGATGAAAGGGCAGCCTCGAAGGGAAACACCGAGCTTGGTCTCCCGGCAATCCCGCGTTCCGCGCGGGACCGGTCTACTATCAAACGTCCCTACGGGACGTCCGCAATTTGAGCCCCATTGGGGCGACCGAAAGTAGGCCGGTGCTTTAGCGCCGGCGAATTAAGGAGATCATGAACATTCATCGCACCTTCGCAGTGTCACGCAAGGAGGCCAGGCAGATAGTCCGAGATTCTCGCTCGTTGTATCTGGCGCTGGGTATCCCTGTGATGCTCATGATCCTCTTCGGGTACGCACTTTCCCTGGACGTAGACAAAATCCCGCTGGCTGTATGGGACCAGGACCGGAGTCCCCAGTCACGGGAGCTTACAGATCGTCTCACAAGCTCTGGATATTTTACTCTGGTCCTTGCGCCCGAATTCTACAGGCCGATCGTCCACGGGATCGACGAGGCTGATGTAAATGTTGGGGTGGTGATACCCTGGGATTTCAGCCGAAACCTGAAAAAAGGCAAAGCCACCCACGTACAGGCTATGGTCGACGGTTTCTGACTCAACTAGAGCCGGCCTGGCCATCGTGTACCTGGAAACCATCATGGCAACCTTTGACGAGGATTTCCGTAAGAAAGCGCTCACCAGGCAATCAGTGGAGCAGCGAGTCATCCCTCCGGTCGAGCCTCGGATAAGGCTGCTTTATAACCCCGAACTCAAGAGCCGAAATAACATCATCCCCGGCCTCATTGCCATCATCATGATGGTCATCGCAGCGCTACTCACATCCTTGACCATTGTGAGAGAGCGGGAGACCGGAACAATGGAGCAGCTTATCTCAACACCGGTGAAGTCCAACGAGCTGATCGTGGGCAAACTCATACCGTATTTTGCACTCGGATACGTGGATCTGCTGATGGTCTATCTCATGGGGCAATACGCTTTTGATGTGCCGTTAAGAGGCAGCTTGTTGCTGATGTTCCTGGTTTCCAGCCTTTTCCTGGTTGGAGCAATGTCCCTGGGGTTCCTGATTTCGGTGATTGCGAAAAATCAGTTCTTTGCAACTCAGTTGGCGCTTCTGGGGACGTTTCTCCCTTCGTTTCTCCTTTCCGGCTTTGTATTCCCTATCTCCAACATGCCCGATGTGCTGCAAGTCATTACCTATGTGATTCCGGCGCGCCACTTTGTGACCGTACTGCGTGCCATATACCTCAAGGGGGTCGGAATAGGAGCGATCGCCATCCCAGTGGCCATGCTGGCAATTTTCGCCCTGTTTATGACTACCCTTGCAACCAGGAAATTACGGAAGACTCTCGTATGAACAGCAACTCTTCTGATTCAGGCATGAGCCAACATACTTCGGCAATCGGCGTGACTCAGTCAAAGGAACGCGATGTCGGCAGATATCCGGATCTCCGCGCGTCAAAAGGAACCTTGGCTGAGTCATTGAAAAGGATACGGCACATTGTCCGCAAGGAATTCATTCAAATAAAGCGCAGTCGACAGAATTTAGGCCTGTTATTAATCGCGCCCTTGATCCAGCTTCTCATATTCGGTTCGGCCAGCCGCTTGGACGTGCATGACGTTTCGACAGTGGTCGCCGATATGGATCGAAGCGTCCTCAGCCGACAGATAATCGAAGCCTTTTCGCGGTCCGGGTATTTTACCGTCAAGCAAATGCTCAGCTCGTACGATGAAGCTGACCGTTGGCTGGAGACCGGGCGAGCTGGCATGGCAATTCTCATCCCTCCGGACCTGGAACAGCGCATAAAGGCGAACCGTACCGCCCTTGTCGGAGTACTTATCGACGGCGTGGACACGACAACCGCGGGCACTGTATCCGGGTACGCTCAATCTATCCTTCAGCGCTTTTCAGTCGACATTATGGACCAACGGGTCAGCCAGATGCAGGGACAGCTCTTCGAGACCGCCACTCCTCATCTCATAGTGCCGGCCGCCTCTGAAGCCAGCAGGGCCTGGTTCAACCCGAACCTGAACTCCAAGGACTTTTTCGTCCCCGGAGTGGTAGTCATCATTTTGCTCGCCGGGACCACCATCGTTACATCGTCCGTCATAGTCCGCGAGAAAGAAATAGGGACCATAGAGCAGACTCATGGTGGCCCCCATCACCAGGCTGGAACTGATCCTAGGGAAACTCATCCCTTGTTTTATTATCGAGATAGTCACCATGTCAGTCATAGTCCCGCTGGCATTCCTGGTATACGACATACCATTCAGGGGCTCCATGCCCTTTTTTATGGCCACCGCGGTGCTGTTTCTCATAACCATTGCAGGGATCGGAATGACGATTTCAACCTTCTGCAAGACTCAGCAACAGGCGGTGCTCACTTCATTCATGTTCTTACAGCCGACTACTCTTCTTTCGGGTTATGCCTTCCCCATCGAAAACATGCCTCCGGTGATCCAGTACATAACCTACTTGAATCCTCTTCGTTACTTCATCACCATCGTACGCGGAGTCTTCTTAAAAGGGATCGGATGGGATATCCTCTGGCCTCAGGTAATCCCGATGATTGCCATGGCCATCTTTTACCTGGGATTGGCCGCGTTCCTGTTCAAGAAGAGAGCTGATTGACGCGATTTGAGCGGTTCTCGAAAATTTTGGAGTAATCCAATGCCTGTACTGGAAAGAATCAGTAGCGCCGGCGCTGCCGGCCAGAACTTGTTGATTTATTAGGGAATAATTCACCGGCACGGAGGCCGGTGACTACTATCTCGACGAAACGCCCGTCACAATCCATGATCACTTTGAAAATCAAGTCTGCGAGCGCTTTGACACAGCTAACGGGATAAGAGATTTCCCTCTTGATGAAGCCAACTGCATGATGTAATCCTTTGCTGTCGCAGGCGGCACCCGGCGCTCCGATTCAGGTTTCGATTTCAGCGTCACGGCTTCGCTGGGACACGTAGTTACGCACAAGCCGCAACCTATGCACCTGTCACGGTCCACCTCTGCTACGCCACTGTCTCCTATCTTGATGGCATCCATTTGGCAGCGATCCGTGCAGGTCTCGCAAGCCGAACAAGCATCCGGGTCAACTCCGGCGTAGTAATTCGTGAGAACTCTTTCCGAAGGCTTGGGATGCATTTTGATGGACCGAAGAATCCCACAGCAGTCGCCGCAGCAGTTACACATCCCGCCCGCGTCTTGAGACATGAATGGCTGTGGCACAAGGCCGGCTTCATCGCACTTGTCGATTATCTGAAGGGCTTCCTCCTGCGTGATGAAGCGGCCCATACCTTTGTCAACGTAGTATTTGGCGTGGCTCCCAAACTGGAAGCAAACCTCCTGCGGTTTATCGCACCCCTTGTCCAGAAGTCCCTGCTGAACTCTGCAGATGCAGTTTGCCACACCGATCTTGTCTTTACCCTCAAAAAGCTTTCTCACGTCTTCGTACGGGGCCACCGGCCACAACTGATCTACTGACTTATTGACCGGTATGGTTCGCAAGGGAGCCGTCTGACCTAACCCGGTCTTACCAAAGGCTCCCAAAAGATATTGGTCGAACAGTTCTGCGAATTCCCGATCCATGTCTTTGAGCTGATACTCGAAAGAGCCGACCACAAAAGGGACCGCTCCGTATTTGGCGGAGTCTTCTTTCTTAAGCCGGAAAAGGAGGCCCTTGTCGACCATGCGTTCCAGCAAGCCGGCCACCGCGCCCGAGTCCCGGCCGATTCGTTGAGCTATCGCTTCAGGTGATTCGAGCATCATGCTGAGATTGAGGTACAGTTCGGCTTCCTCTTCTGAGAAGAGCTTCTCCAGGATCCTCATTTCAACTCCGGATTCGGTCGAAGGGAATCCGACTGAATAGTGATCCATCTGTTCACGCAGATCGTAGTACACTTTCTCGGTCATCTTGTCCTCCTGGATGATAAGCTGCTAACTCCTGTTAGGGCTGTGTTTATGCCAGCCTGGGAACAGAGCGGCAATCCGCTTTCTCGTTGTCACACCGCTTTCACCCTACAGGGAACGAATCTGTGAAGCGGCGTCCCCGCGATTGGGTCCCTGTTGCTGTTTTTCGTCAGTCGATTCACGTTGGCCCCATGTTTTCGTCCTGTGTGTACCAGTCCGAATCCATGAGGCATCACCACCTGACCCGGGCGAGCGGTGTCAGTGACTTCCAGTTCAATATCTTCGGAGCCCGCTTCGGTTGTTACTCTCACCGTCTGGCCGTCCGCAACGTCCAGGGCAGCAGCATCGTCAGGGTGCATCATCAGCGTGCAAGCTCGACTCTTACCTTCGTTCCAGGCTGGGTCCCTCATGATCGTGTTCGCGTTGAAATCCATGTGGCGACCCGCGGCTAGTATGAGCGGGTAGTCATTAACCATGCGGAGGTCGATCTCTTCACTTTGAACGCCGATACCTCTGACGGCCTCCGCCAGTTCCGGAATCAGAATGTTTACACGCTTATCGTCCGTTCGGAGCTCCTCCAACGGCTTCAAAGGGTCGCATTTGCCGACCCAAATGCCTTCGGGGTGTTCGAGAATAGCTTTGAAGACCTCTTCTCCCATTGCCGGTCCGAGACTGAAGCCTGCACGGGCGGCATGCTCTCGGAAAGACTTTGGGGCCGCCTGTAGCATCCCCCAGAGTGCAGCAAGGTTTACTGAGCCAAGCGCTTTCCCGAGCGTCTTGCCAAGAATGAACGGCATGAATTTCAATGCACTGGGCTCGCTCTGAGCGAGAGCCAGAAGCTGCATGCCGAAGTTCATGCGGTCTCCGAACGCGGCATCGGTACAGCGCTTGAGGAATTTCCGGTAGTAATCCCATACGTTCGGCGAGGCGTATAAGGATCTCCCCCTCGTCAAGGCATTCCCCTTCCGCTTCAACTACAGGACGCCGTATCTGGAAAAATATTTCGGGGAAGTTCCAAGCGAAAAACGTTCCGTCCCATTTTTCATAAGCAGACCGGGCGGGCAGCACGAAATGAGCGAGGCTCGCGCTTTCGGTAAAAGCCACGTCCACGACCACCAACAGATCGAGGGCTCTGAATGCCTGTTCATAAGCCGTGGTGTCGGCATAGGACCTCAGTGGATTTGAGCCGCTCACAACCACCGCTCGCAGTCGGTCCGGCCGATCTGCCAGTATCTCCTCAGGCATTACGTTGGGCGGAAATGTGCCCATGATGGCAGGGAAGTCCGTGGCTGCAGTACGCCAGGTCTTTGGGTCGCGTTCGTCGGAATGAGCCCCCATTGGCATAATGTGGCCCGGTATCAAGTTTCCCCCGGGCGCGCCAATGCGACCGCAAATGGCCAGCAGGATCAATTCCAGGTAAGATGCGACAGTGCTATGTCTCCCCATGAGAACCCCAAGGTCCGAGTGGCATGACCACTTCCTAGTGGTGAGGAGCCGGCACAGTTCGCGGACCTCATCAAAGTCCAATTGGCAAAGGCCGATAGCAGGACGGGGGTCAAAGTCCAAGAACCAGGGCTGAATCGCCTCGAAACCGCTCACATGTGCTGCTATATAGTCCCTCTTTTGCCAACCCTCCTGGAGAATAATACCTATCATGGATCGAAACAGCAGAGCGTCCGTCCCGGGACGAATTGTCAGGTGTATGTCCGCTCTCAGGGCCGTCTCTGAACGTCTTGGATCAATCACCACGAGCAGCTTGTCGGGGTCCTCGGAAATCCTCTTCAAATGCCTTCTAGCCTGCGGAATCTGATGGCTCATCCAGCCGTTCCAACCCACCGCTACGAGCATGTCCGTGTGTTCGTGATCGGGCACAGTCCCCAGAGTACTGTCGCCCCAGGCCTCTGCCGTTTACCCAAAAATAGCCTGTCAACTCTTGTGCAAGAGGACTGTAGTGGTAATGCGATCCCAATGCTCGGAGAAGCCGTACCCCGAATGCGGCCTCAAAGTGGCATCCCTGGCCGCCTCCACCCATGTAGGCAAGAGAGCGAGGCCCGTAAGACTCCACGGTGCATTTGAGTCTTTCCGCGATCTCATCCAGAGCCTGGTCCCACGATATCTGTTTGAACTCGTCGCCTACCCGTTTGAGGGGGTGTTTCAGCCGATCTTCGTGGTGCTGATAATGAGCTATTTTCAGTCCCTTGCGACAACAGTAACCTTCACTGCGAGGGTTTTGTTTGTCAGCACGAACCTTCGTTATGCGGTTCTCTTCGACTACAACTTCTAGGCCGCAGTTTTGAGCACAACACACACAGCTAGTTTTTTGCCACGATGACATCTCACCCTCCGATCTCTTTTGCCCCGCAGGTTGTTCTGAGGGCTGCTTTCCGGTTCATTACTTTGTGTACGAACTAGCTTGCGAAAAAAATTAGTCCCTCAGGTCTTTCAGAAGCCTTTTCAAAAGCACCTTCTCTTCAAAGGACAGATTCCGCAGGATTTCTTCATTAGCGTTATCTCTCTCTTCCATGAGCTTCGGTTCGAGATCTCTGGCTTCATCCGTGAGATAAATCCTCAGGACCCTCTTGTCTTCCAGGTCGGTTTGCTTAATAATCCACCCTCGCTCAGTCATCCGGTCGAGGATACCGGAAAGTGTAGCAGGATCGAGCACCAGTTTCTTCCCCAGGTCACCGGCTGACATACCTTCCTCGTGACACAACGCTCCCAGGACGAGTTGCTGGATGGGGGTCAAGCCGTAGACCGCAAGCCGTGGCTTGAGGAGCCCATGTGCTCGTTGGTACGCTTTCGCCAACAGGTAAACAACGCAATCTTCGTAGGGTGCTGTAATATTCATTTCGTATACAAAGTAACTGGCCTGACGGTCCTTTGTCAACGGAAAACGACGAAAATCCTGCAGCACGAATGCGGCCGGGCTGGTCTCCGAAGAGCGGTCAGCCACGCCAACACTCTAGTAACCTCCATTTGGATTGAGGCTCATTTGTCCGGACTGCCGAAGAGGTTCTTCATCCGCATCAGCACAGACAGGTCGCCAGTGGCCTTGTACTTCTGCTGCATGAACATCTGTTGGCCGTCGGCTTTTCCGGTAATCACGTCCATCCAGACCTCAAAAGGTGAGTCAACAGTTAGATCCGGTTTCTCTGCCGCGCCCTCTTTGGCCTCGATTTTTCCATTCTCGATCTTAAAGTGGCAGGAGCCTTCTACTTCGCCGGAGAAGTTGAACTGAAGGACGGCCAGCGTGTCACCCGCACCACTCGCGTTGAATCCCATGGCCATGATCATCATGTAAGTCTGGATTGAATCGGGACGGGGCATCAGTTTTCGCTGATGAAACTCCTTGGGCGACAATCCCTCCCGGATGCACGATTTCCAAAACAGATTTGCCATGTTGGCAACCGAGTCGAAGTCGCTTTCGAGGGGCTGCGTGACGCGTTTCAACGTTTCTTGACTGATTTTCATGGACTGACCCAGTTCCCGCCCCCCTTGCGCTGTGGCTTCAAGAATTTCTTTGGTTTTCTCAGAAAATTGGGGCAGGTTCATCATTTCAGCCCCCGGTCTGTAAATCTCGGCCACGAGCGATTTGCGTAGTAGAAAGTTCATGTACGAAGTGAGCTGCGCGAAGACGGACATCTCCGGGAAACCGGCTACAGATAAGACCACAGCCCGCGGGGGGTTCTGGCGCAATGGGTGAGAGGTCGCGTCGTCAAGCCGTTTAAGAAACGGCTCCACCACCGGAAGTGTTCGTTCGATGAACGCCTTCATGGTGGCGTTTACCGTATAGTGGTACAGAGGCGTGGCATACACGGCCAGGTCAGCCTCAAGCCACTTGGGGAACAACTCAGTGGTCATGTCATCCTTCTGGACGCAGAGTCCAGGCGTTTTTGTCCAGCAGGTGAAACAACCGATGCAATTCTTGACCTTCTTCTGACGCAGGTGGATCGTCTCCACCTCGGCGCCTGCTTCGGTCATTCCTTTCACCAGGGCGTCCAGCATCATCCAAGTCTTGCTGATTTCGTCACCCCTCGGGCTGGAGTTAATGGCAATAACTTTCATGGTCGTCTCCTTTCGAAATTGTGAATGACCCGTTGCGTCCGATACTTCGCTGAAGGCCGATCGGGAAGTATCAGGTGCAAGGGGGGCAAAGGTTGTTGGAGCTTAGGCGATGTCCTCGCGTCTGAAACAACAGATATTGCGTTCCGTCCCTCCAGCGCGGCTTTTCGCATCTTGGCCAGGCCGGGCAAGCCGAGGCGTTTGAGATAGTAGTCCGGAAACCGGAGATTGAAGGGAACGCCAACGCCAAGGATTAACCCGATGGGGATCAGAGCGCGAGTAATGACTGAAGGATACAAGCTTACAACCACGCAGACTGCAAAAAGCCCTGCCCAGGCAAAGGTCATGATGCGATTAATAGTAAGGAAAATCGGAGTCTCCCAAACTGCCTTGGGCGCTGATTTCTTGGCATAGTGGTAAGTGAAGGGGTCGAACCCGAGAATGGGCGGAAAAAAAGCGGCCGAGAACAGGCAGATGTAGATCCCTGTCACAGCATATTCCGTGAGGATCGCGCCGGCTGCCTTGGGCCACAGAAAAAGGGATATCGAAAGTACCAGGAAATACGCAGCGACTGTCCAGTCGAAATAGGTCGGCTTGTCCCAACGCCGGGCAAGGGCCAGAACGCACACGCAATAGATCAGCATCGCGCAGGCGACAGTCAACAAACTGCCGGGCTCCCTTCCGGTGGCGGCCCAAATCTTGAAGAATGCCAGAGCGGGGAAAGGGGCTATGTACAGGAATATTTGCCGAGATCTAGAAAGTCTTGGCACAGACTCTTTCCTCATCAGGGGTTCGTCCCGCATTCTTAGCCTCCACTTCGTTCAAGGAGTTGATGAGTTCAGCAACATTACTGGCCAGGTCTTCGAAAAAGCGGAGGCCGAACTGGAAGCACAAATACTGAAATCTGTCAGCACAGGCTTTAACCTCCGGCTGTGCTGCCTCCAATTGCTTCCGTAACCGCTCCAGGGAATCCAGGTAATTATTGGCAGCCGCGCGCCGCTCCTCGTGGGAGAGATGGGCGAAAAAAAAGGCCTTCATCAAGAATCGACTCTTTAGGCCACTCAGGGGGCAACGGCGTTCTCAAGGATTCAAGGAAGGCCCCCCTGCCTGCCTCGGTTATGGTGTAAATTTTACGATTAGGCGCGCCGTCCTGAATTTCAATTCGTTTGGAGATTAGCCCTTGATTTTCCATCTTCTTGAGTGCCGGATAAATGGACCCGTAGCTGAAACCTGAGAAGTAGGAAAACGAGTTTGAGAAAGCTTTCTTGAGATCATAACCCGTCATGCTCTGGTGCATAAGAAAACCCAGCAAGACCGACTGAACATCCATGGCGCCTCCTTTTATGTCACGATATATCTCGACACGATATATGTCAAGAAAAAACGACGGCAGACAAAACTCTTGACATGCACGGACGTGTTCGGTAAAAAGTATGTGTAGACTAACTGGTCAGTCATTGATTCCTCTGACTGACCTTTGCGTTTTATGGAGGGCCGCCATGAAGTCCGAACTCGAAAAAAACATCCGAGACGTCATCTCCAAAACCAAACTCCACAAAGATACCTTCGCCGTACCTGAACTTGTCCGAATACTTCGGACAGAACTGAGCAAAGAGGACGACCCGGATTTAACACCCGAAGAAACCATACTTCTCTTCGTAGAAAAAGCCACCCAGGCTTTGATAGCCTCTCCCATCTATTCGGACCCTCTGGTCAGGGAATTCTACCGCAGTGTGCTCGATGTTGCCGACCGCGCGGGAATTCCACGACAAAATATACTGGAAGATCTGCTCTTCCAAACGCTGCGCCGCCCATCCGATGGTGAAGCGCCCAAACGCAAGAAACAAAGGGACGCCCGCTCCAGAATACTCCAGGCCGCGCTCGATGAATTCTCGGACAAGGGGTACCACCCCTCGACAATCGACTCCATCGCTGAAAGAGCCGGTATCGCCAAAGGGACGGTCTATCGGTACTTCAACACCAAAGAAGGCCTCTTCAACGCCCTCAAAGAGGACACCATAAGTGAATTTGTGGAACACGCGCGCCATGACCTGAGCCAAGAGGAAGACGTCCTGAAGATCATAGAGAGTGTTATCAAGAATTATCTCAGCTTCTTCGAAAAGAACTCGGCCTTCTTCAAAGTTATCATTCAAGAACATAAAGATTTCGGCCGGGAGTTTTCAGAAAAGTTCATTAATGAGCTGATACTTGCTCTTCCCGGCCTGAAGAGGCGCTGCTGGAAAGCTTCACGGAACGGCCACCTCAAACAGATGAACTATTTCACGGTGTTTTTCGGCATCATCGGCTTCCTTAACGGCGTGATTCACAAATGGTTGCACGAAGGTATGGAAGGATCTCTTCTCAATGAGATCGAAACGGTGAAAGAGGTCCTATTTTATGGTTTTGTAGTTCCCCCCAGCCAAGCAAGCAAACTTAGTAAGTTGAAGGTGATCTCATGAAATTGTCGCTGCCGTTTAATTTGAAGGCACCTGTGCTCTACGTTAACCCGGTGATCAACTCCGATCCGGGTCTTGTGGAGGAGGTCTCCCGTGCGGGAGGTCTGGGAATTGTTGACCACGTGACCGCCGGTCCGCCCGAATTCAAGCTGTCGCCTGGCATACCGCACGGCGTGCGGGTGTCGCTCAAGGATTTGGACAAGTTTGCTTTGGTCGATCAGACCAAACTCCTCCTGATTCCTTTGGAAGAGGCCACGCAAGTTTCCTCGCTGGAACCAGGGGCTCTGAAAAAAATTGGAGCGCCCGTTCTGGTGGAAGTTGGCAGCGCGAGGCAGGCCGCGAAGGCTGAAAAGGCCGGAGCTGCCGGTCTCATTGCCCGCGGGAACGAAGGTCCGGGTTGGGTAAGCGAAACCAGCGGGCTGGTGCTGCTCCAGGAAATCCGTGCTTTGTCGGACCTCCCGCTGTTCCTGCAAGGCGGGGTGAGTCCTCGAACCGCGGCAGGTGCCAGGGCTGCCGGGGCTACGGGCGTGGTTCTGGACGTTCATCTCCTGCTCACGAGTGCTTCCCAGGTCACTCCGTCGCTCAAAGATTTCCTCAATTCTCTTGGGTTCCCCACTACTGTAACGCTGGCAGATGGAATAGGAACTCCGCTGCGGGTCTACTCCCGAGTCGGCACTCGCATGGTCCGGGAACTCAAGAAGCTGGAGGATTCCCTATCAGCGCAAGATATCCCTTCTTATCGTGAGCGTCTTCAAGTAGTTCTCCAAGGCCGTGGGACCTCACCGGATGCCGAAGAGATGCTCCTGCCCATGTCTGAAGACATAGGGACAGCTAAGGTGCTTGCAGGCGCACATGGAAGCGCTGAGGCCATCGTCGCGGCTTTCGGACAAGCAATGGCTGAAATCAGACATGCGTGGCCTTTCAGCGAGGGTTCTTCTATTTGCCGGGACCACGGGACGCGTTTCCCGATAGTTCAAGGCCCTATGGCTCATGTGAGCGACAATCCGGACTTTTTGGCTGCAGTGGCCACAGGAGGCGCTTTGCCGTTTCTCGCCATGGGGAACATGCCGGGCCCGATTGCTCGAGAGGGAATCGGTCTTGCCGGCAAAAAAACCAGTGGCCGGTTCGGAGTAGGTCTTATCGGACTTGAAGTGAACAGGCGCTGTTACGAGGCTCACCTGGAGATAATGAGGGACAACCCGCCCCCATTTGCAATCCTGGCCGCGGGGAGCATCGATCTCGCCAAATCCATAGAAGAGATAGGGACTGCATGTTATTTGCACTGTCCTTCCCCATCGATATTGTCAGAAGGGCTTAAGGCGGGGCTCCGGCGGTTCGTGTTCGAAGGATGCGAGTCTGGCGGTCACATTGGCATGCTGGGAAGTTTGAACCTCTGGAACGCGAACCTTAACGCGCTGGAAGCAGTCGTGGCCCAGGGCCTCGACCTTTCTGAAGTTCGCGTGCTATTCGCAGGAGGAATAGCCACCGGTAGGGCCGCAGTCTTCGTTGCCGGCATGGTGGGGGACCTGGCGGAGAAAGGTCTCAATGTGGGGCTACAGATCGGGACTGCATATCTGGCGACCAAAGAGGCGGTTTCCACCTCCGCGATCACTCCCACCTATCAAAAACTGACCTTACAGAGCGACCGTACAGTAGTTATAGGCCGGACCGTAAATACCAAGGCACGCGCCGCTGGCTCTCCTATGGCTTCGCAACTCCTCGAAAGGGAACAAGAGCGGCTTCGAGCAGGCGTGCCATTGCGCGAGCGCAAAGAACTGTACGAAAAGGACAACCTGGGTGCCCTCAGGCTGGCTTCTAAGGGATGCGCTATTGATCCGGAGACAGCTACTTGGGATTGCCCCGTGTTCTGTGATTTGGCTCCCGAAGAGCAACTTGACCGAGGCCTGTACTTGATGGGCCAGGTCGTCTCTCTTCTTGAAAGCCCTCTCAGCATTGAACAACTTCACGCGGAAATCATTGAGGAGGGCAGGCGTCTATTTGAGGCAATGCCCATCGCTGCTGCGGCTGAAAATGATATGAGCGAGGAAGCAACCTACACAGATCCCATTATGGAAATCGATTACGAAAGAGAGCCCGTAGCGGTGGTGGGTATAGGGCTGCGTTTCCCCGGTTCCGATTCGCCGGATGCCTTCTGGCAGCAGATCATCAACGGACGTAGCGGGATTGGCCCGGTTCCCGAAGAACGTTGGGGCGGCAACTCGGATTTCTACTATGACCCTGATCCCAAGGCCCCTGACAAGAGTTACACACGAATAGGCGGGTTCATAGGGGATTTCAAGTTTGATCCCCTCAAGTATCGCATTCCGCCTTCTGTGGCTCGCAAGATGGATCGAACCCAGCAAATGGCCGTGACTTGCGTGGCCGATGCTCTCCAGGATGCCGGCCTTTCCCCGGAGCAATTGAAGGGGAAAAGAGTAGGGGTAATCCTCGGCAACAGCATGGGCGGGGACACCACTGACAGGTACGCGGAAAGAGTGGGTCTGCCCAGATCAGTATCCTGCCTCGAAGAAGCGGTGACTTCGCTGGATTTGAATGAGAGCGTCAAGAAAGACCTAGTGACCCGGTTCCGGTCCCGTTACCTGGAAAATCTCCCGGAGATTACTGAGGATTCACTCCCCGGAGAATTGGCCAATATAATTTCAGGCCGCGTGGCCAACGTATTCAACCTGGAGGGCCCGAACTTTACCGTTGATGCGGCCTGTGCATCATCTATGGCTGCGGCAATGAACGCAATTGCCGCATTAAGGGAAGGGAGCATAGATTACGCTGTGACCGGGGGTGTGGATGCCGCTATGCATCCTTCCTCCTTCATAAAGTTTTGTAAGATAGGCGCTTTGTCCCCGGATGGTAGCCGACCGTTTGACGAGTCCGCCAATGGTTTTGTCATGGGTGAAGGCGCGGGGATCATGATTTTAAAGCGGGTCTCGGATGCTCTTCGCGATGGTGACCGGATCTACGGGACAATTATGGAAATAGGTTCGTCTTCGGACGGCAAAGGGAAGGGGATAACCGCACCCAATGCCGCCGGCCAGGAACGTCTGTGAAGGCATGTCTGAGTGCTGCCAGGATTGGGCCCGAATCTGTTGGGCTGATTGAAGCTCACGGCACTTCCACTGCTGTTGGTGACAAGACGGAGTTGACGGTTTTGGACCGTTTGTTCAGAAAAGCCGGGATTCCCAAAGCGTCAGTGGGTATCGGGTCTGTAAAATCCCAGATAGGCCATCTCAAAGCGGCATCGGGTGCTGCCGGGATGATAAAGGCTGTCCTCAGCCTACACCACCGTACATTGCCTCCCACCGCCAATGTGAGTCGGCCCAACCCCTGCATTGATTGGGAATCATCGCCTCTCTTTCTTTTGACCGAGGCTCGGCCCTGGAAAGGCGGCAACGGATCCGTTAGGAGGGCAGGTGTCAGCGCGTTCGGATTTGGAGGCACCAATTTCCACGTTCTTGTCCAGGAACATGTTCCCGGCCTTCGACTAATCGCGGGCACAAAGAAAGTCCAGCCCGTAGTGGAATTTAGGCCGCCTGATTGGCCTCGTCCCCCGGAAATGCAGATTCAGGGCGATGCCTGGGTAATAGGCGGAACAGATTCCGGAGCCTTTTTGAGTAAGGTCGAAGGGCTTCTCAAGGACCTAACTCCTGAAAACACCTCGATACTCGCTGCTCGATGCCGGCAAGAGACTGGCCCATTCGACATCCGCTGTGGATTTGCCGCTCAAGATGCAGAGACCGCAGCCAAGAAACTTTCGCTGATACGTGACGGACTGATTGATCCTGCCAAACAGGCTATCTTTCCCACTCGCGGCATACATGTGTCTCGGGGCGCGCCCAGCAAGGCGCGAGCAGGCGTAGCCTTCCTTTTTCCGGGTCAGGGGTCGCAGTATCCGTTCATGCTCAGGGACCTGGCAGAGCGATTCCCCGTAGTGGCGCAGACATTCCAGGAGGCTGACGAGATCCTGGCTTCACTTGGCCTTCCCACGGTTACCTCCGCCGTGTTCCTGGCTGGCGAAAACAACAACGAGGCTGCAAGCCGTCAGGCAGATGTAATGAAGGATACACAACTCCTTCAGCCAATGATTCTCACTGCCAATACCGCCATCTTTAGGCTTTTGTCTTCGATGGGGGTGCGGCCGGTGGCTTGCGCGGGGCATTCGCTGGGAGAATACGCAGCGTGCGTGGCAGCGGGTGTGTTTTCATTCCGCGATGCAGTTGAAGCAGTGGCGGTTCGCGGGCGTGAAATGGCCAGGGTGAGCATCGCAGATCCGGGTCTGATGATGAGCATACCGGCGGATGCGCGGGTGGTGGAAGAAGTGCTGGCCGAAGTTGACGGGTACGTGGTTGCTGCAAACAAGAATTCCCCCAAACAGACCGTAGTTTCCGGGGAGACTTCGGCGGTAAAAAAAGCAGGTGAGCTTTTTAAGGCACGAGGGCTGGAAGGAACAATCCTCCCGGTTTCGGCTGCGTTCCACTCCGGGGTGGTGGCCCCTGCCCGAGAGCCCTTCATGAAAACCCTGGAAAGACTTACCGTGAATCCACCTTCCGTTCCGGTGCTTTCCAATGTGACCGGAGACTTTTACCCCGTTGGCCCGGCCGCGCCGGGCAGGATTCGCGACCTTTTGGGCAAACAGTTTGCAGCTCCGGTCGAGTGGGTCAAAACATTGCGACGCCTATATAGCGAGGGGATCAGGATTTTCCTGGAGTGTGGGCCCAAGCGAGTCATGAGCAATCTGACGCTGGACACCCTCTCGCAAGATGCGGTGGCGCTGCCCACCAACCATCCTAAGAAGGGCGGCATGCTCCAGCTAATGGAGACCTTGGCTGCACTCGCTGCGGAAGGGATCGCCGTGGATTTTAGCGGGGCCGACCGTCCGACAGAGGCCGAGCGGCCCGCAACTCGTCGCGGAAGAACCGAGCTGAGGGTTGTAACACAAGCCACGGAAGCTGTTTCAGGGCACGCTGAACCAGTGCCGGCGAAGCAGGCTGATCCGCTGGAAGATCTTCTCGATCCCGAGATAAGGGACATTGCCTCTCGGAAAGAGTTCAGTCGCTTCCTAGAAATTCAGGGAGAGCCGATTCGGCAGCTCATAAAGTCGGGCTTCCAATCATTTGTGAAGAACGTCCTGCCGCTGGAAGAAACCGCCAGACGCGTAAAATCCGAAGGTATGGATTTCAGCGCCGTCGCAGTCAGCGGTCTGGCTGCCGGCCTTCCCAGCGACGTACGGTTCCCGTTTGATCGGGAAACTCTCGATGATTTGATACTGGGCCGGAACTTCATCAAGAAGATCTCGCAGGACGGGCGCCGCAGAATGCTGGAAAAGAACGTGGAACGGCTGCTCAAAGGTCCTTCGGGAGAAGTGGAAATCCAGATGGTGGAGGATCTTTCCGACGTAATCAAGCTGGCCGGTTCTTTCACGGACGAAGCGGTTATTGAAGAGTATGGCCTGGATGAGCGATTGGTGCGGTCCATGGACGTCACCACCCGCCTGGCGATTGCCGCGGGCCTTGAGGCCCTTCGAGACGCAGGTATTCCTCTAATCCGCCAATTTCGCACCACCAGCACCGGCCACGAATTACCGGATTCCTGGGCCCTGCCGCCGGCTCTGAGGCGGGAGACGGGCATTATTTTTGCTTCGGCATTTCCAGGTATGGCTTCGCTGGTTGACGAGGTGACCAGGGAAGCCGCGACCCGATACGGCGCGGGGGCGAAGAAGCGACTTATTGAATTTTATACCGGGCTTCTCGCCCATGTCAGTGACGACCGTGAACGCGAACGAATTACCGCATGGTTTACCGAGGAGTTCAGCGGTCTGAACCTCGCCGGCTCCGAAGAGCTTTACACCTTCAACAGGGATTTTCTGCTGCGTGTCATCAGCATGGGCCAAGGCCAAATGGCTCAACTGATCAAGGCCCAAGGGCCGAATACCCATATCGACGCAGCCTGCGCAGGAACAACCCAGGCCATACTATTGGCGCGGGACTGGATTCGTACAGGTCAGGCAAAGCGAGTCATTGTCATCGCGGCGGACGACGTGGCCGGACAGACTCTGCTCCCCTGGGTCGGTTCCGGCTTCCTGGCAGTGGGCGCGGCCACAACCATGGGCAACGTAAGTGAAGCCGCTCTTCCTTTCGATGACAGGCGGCATGGTTTGATTCTCGGTTCGGCCGCGGTAGGCATAGTCTTGGAAAACCAGGATCTCGTCAAAAAGAGAGGCATGGACGCGATAGCCACAATAGAGGCCGGGGCCGTGGCTAACAGCGGATTTCACGGAACCCGCCTCGATGTGGATCACATCAGTTCCGTCATGGAAGAGATGATAGTGAAATGGGAAAATCAGTCCGGCCTATCTCGGCATGATCTTGCTCGAGATGTGTTTTTCATGTCCCACGAAACATACTCACCAAAGCGCGGCGGAAGCTCCGCGGCCGAAGTTCACGCTCTGCGGCGGACTTTTGGCGACCAGGCTCGGCTGATCCCCATAGCCAACACCAAAGGCTTCACAGGTCACACTATGGGGGTGGGGGTGGAAGACGTTGTAGCCCTGCGCTGCCTTCAAAAGAGAATGGTGCCGCCCATCCCGAATCTCAGGCAACCGGACCCTGAGTTTGCGGACCTCAATCTTAGCCGCGGAGGGGCCTGTCAGGCAAATTACTCGCTCAGGCTGGCCGCGGGCTTCGGTTCACAGATCGTAATGGCCCTGTACAAGGTGGCGAGTCGGGAAGAGAACCGCATCACGGACCTCCACACCCATCGAAGCTGGCTGAAAGAGATCAGCGGATACGGCGATCCGGTAGTTTCAGTGGACCAACGAACCTTGAGGCTAAGAGAGCGCTCCGTGGAACAGGTGGCAGCCCACGAAACTGCCACAGGGCAGCGCGATCAGTCCAGGATTGAAGTTGCCGGCCTCGGGAGTCATACAATCTGCGGGGCTGAAGAAATCCGGGCGAAGATTCTGTCCTTGCTGTCAGATAAGACGGGCTA
The DNA here is from genome assembly GCA_963828085.1 of uncultured delta proteobacterium. Taxonomy (GTDB): domain Bacteria; phylum Desulfobacterota; class Desulfomonilia; order Desulfomonilales; family Desulfomonilaceae; genus CAWBBA01. The sequence continues at coordinate 132,351 of CAWHDO010000032.1, read as the reverse complement.
CCCTGCGGACATGCTGGACACCGGCCTGGATTTGGAAGCGGACCTGGGTATCGACACGGTGAAACAGGCCGAGTTTATCTCTGAGGTGAGGGAAGCGTTTAACATCCCCCGCATCGACGGGCTGAAAATTGCCGAATTTCCAACCATAGAACACATAATCAATTTTGTTCGCGAACAAACCGTCATAGACCCCGTGGGTGATTCTGCTTCCGATGCCGAAGTCGAGCCGCAAAAAGGCGCAACCTCATCCGCGGATGACGCAGTCGTAGTGAGGGAAAAGATCCTCGAGCTGCTCTCGGCCAAGACCGGGTATCCTGCGGACATGCTGGACACTGACCTGGACTTGGAAGCAGACCTAGGTATCGACACGGTGAAACAGGCCGAATTTATCTCCGAGGTGAGGGAAGCATTCAACATCCCCCGCATCGACGGGCTGAAAATTGCAGATTTTCCGACGATCAAGCATATTATCGGTTTTGTCCTTGATAAGCGCCGAAGCGAAGTGCCTGTGGCTGCTCAAGAACAACAGGAGAGGGCCGCTGAAAAGGCACCCAGAGGCTGAAGAAGAAGTTCGGCTCTTTGAAACACGGCTCGTGGCCTTGCCACCTCTTGAAAGAGTCCCGCGGCCTGAAGCGGAAGAGGTGCTTGTTCTGAGTGGTCCTTCCGAGCTGGCTGAGGCCGTGGCAAGGGGACTGGGCGTTGCGGGTCACTCCAACGTGAAGCTAATTGCAGATCTTGACGGCCCTGGAATTTCATCAAAGAAGCGGACAGGATTGATCAACCTCATTCCGATGGAGGGCGATCCCGCTGCCCTGAGAAAAACCTTCGAGCTTTACTTGGCTTGCGCAACCACTTTTGAAAGTGGTCCCTCGTTTGTGGTGACTGCTGTTTCGGAGGACGGCGCGTACGGATTTGACCGTCCCTCAGAAAGCGGTGACATTGCCGGGGCAGTCGCCGGTGCCACCAAAGCCTTCTCCAGGGAATACTCTGACACGCTTGTACCACTCCTGGACCTGCATCCCGAACTCGGTCCCGCGCAAGCCGCAGAGGTAATAGTGCGCAGTCTCACGCAAGCTTTTCCGCTCGAAACTGCGGTGGGAAAAACCGGGGAACTGCGAGCCGTTAGGCTGGTTCCTATGATTGAGGCGGATAGAGAATCCGGAATCAGATCCGGGGATGTAGTTTCTGGCCAGTGGCGGGGCAAGAGGCATTACTCAGCCTGCATCTCGCATCTTGCCGAACAATGTCCGTTGACCATAGTGATTCTGGCCCGGACGTCGCTGTCGAACCGTGCGGAACATCTCGCGGAGTTCGGTCCCGAACAGTGGATAGAAGAGAGAACAGGATCGTGGATCGAATGAAGCGAGGCGGAGAGCCTCTAACACCTGTTAAAGTGGAAAAGGAACTTGCCGCGTTGCAGGCTGAAGCTGAAGTATTCAGGCACATTCGGAAGCTGCGACGCTTAGGCTCCGAAGTCATTTACAGGCCGTTCGACATTCGAGACCGTGATGCCGTGGACGAGGCCATTCGTGGGGTTGCGGAGACATGCGGACGTGTGGATGTGGTTATCCACGGCGCGGGAATTGATGTGAGCCGTGCTTTGCGAAGCAAGAGCTTGAAACAGATGGAGAATGTTGTGTCCGTCAAGGTTCAGGGCATGCGGAACATAATAGAGGCTCTGGAACGACACGGCATGCCTCCTCGACGAATTGTGGGATTTGGCAGTGTCGCCGGACGGTTCGGCAATATGGCCCAAGTGGATTATTCCGCGGCCAACGACGGGCTATCCCACCTCCTGAGAAAAGCAGACCGCGATTTGGACTCAAAGGTCTCAATAATCGACTGGTCTCCATGGTCCGAAATCGGCATGGCCACGAGGGGGAGCGTGCAACAGAGCCTTGAATCCGCGGGCATTGACTTCATCCCACCGCAGAAGGGCGCAGAATTGCTTGCTCAGGACCTTGGCAGGTCGTCCGGCGCGTGCGAGGTAATGGTCGCAGGAAAGCTGGGGCCCTTTGCCTCGGATGCCTTTACTCTCCCCGGTTCGACGGATTTCAGCGGGCTACAGTTTGCCGGGCAACAGGGAAGAGTCGTCTCGATCCTGCCGGGAGAATATTTACGGGCTGAGTTGACGCTTGACCCTTCTCACCCCCTTCTCAATCATCACCGGATCGACCGCGCTGCGGTGCTGCCCGGCGTCGGCGGAATGGAGATTATGCGGACAGCGGCTGCTCTGTTGAATCCGGAGGCAGCGGACGCTGTATTTGAAGACGTACGTTTTGTCAGCCCTCTCAAGATATTCAAAGACGACCCATTCCTGGCCGAGGTCGAAGTGATACGAGCCCCCAGCGAGACCGAAGGCCGGAGTAGTTCTTACCACGCGCGAATTTTTTCATGGTTTGTGGACCGCAACGGACAAAAGGTCGGCTCGGCCAGGCTTCATCATGAATGCCGCCTTGCAGTCGGGAGGGTCGATTCGAGCCCGTCGGTTGATTTCACCGATTGGAAGGAATCAGTGTGGATCGCGGATCAGGACCTCTATTCGGTATTTTTCCACGGGCCGGGCTTCAAATTTCTCGACCATGTGACTATCGAAGGAAACGGACAAGGAGTGAAGTTTCGGTACAAGGAGACAGCCGAACGCCAGGCTATGTTTACTGACATGTTCCCCTCCGGTGTGGAAGCTGCTTTTCAGGCCGCAGCAGCCTTTGGGGTGGAATCCCGTGGAATAATGGCTCTTCCTACAGGGATAAAAAGAGCGCAGATCCATTTGGCTGATTCGGAACCGTGGGAAGGAGAGTTGATCCCGATTGAAACTATACAGGAAGGCTTGGAGGGAAGAACGGTCATCAGATTTGACGGGTTAATTAGGGACCGTCAAGGCCGCGTGATTATCAGTTTGAAAGGTGTCGAGATCGTTGAGTTGGAGCAAGCCGCCGGCTTCCCTGGAAAGGTCTTTGAGGAAATGCTACCGGTTGCCGAGATCGTCAGAGAGATGGAAGAGGCTCCTGAAGCGTTTTTGAAACACACTCTCGACGAGGAGGAAGTTCGCGAGCACAGTAAAAAAGCAACGCCTAAGCGAGCCGCGGAATGGTTGACAGGCCGAATCGCTTTGAAGAGAAGTATTCGGAGAGTGATGACAGCTACTGACAGAGGGACTTTCCCGGAAAATAGTATCCACATAACGCAAGACGAACATGGCAAGCCCGTTGGGGAACTTTCAAGCTCACCAGGACTGAAAATAGACAGCATTTCGCTTTCTCATTCCAATGGTCTGGCCATGGCCGCGGCAACGGCTTCCGGAACGTTTGAAGGGCTGGGCATAGACCTGGAGAAGGTAGAAGCCAGGAGCGAAGCCTGGGTCCAGGATTATTTCACTGAAGCAGAGATTCAAGCCGCAGGGGAGGGGAGCCGGCGCTGGGTTGAACTCACTAGAATGTGGTGTCTGAAGGAGGCCGCTCTGAAAGCCATAGGCATGGGTCTTCGGTTCGACCTCAGAGACATCAACGTAGCGGGTCTCGATGAGGCGGGGAGAGCGAAGCTCGAGTTCAGAAATGAGGCTGCGAATCACATCGAGAAAACCTCAAGCGGGAAATTCGAGGCCAGGGTGGAAGAAAAGGAAGGAATTGTCGTCGCCAGAGTAATCATTCGCAAAACTTTTTGAATTCTTTTGCCGGCCGTGTGATAAGAATTTAGACCTCTCGATCCCAGGCTCCGCCTGGGAATGCCTTGCCGGAGGCTCTGCCTCCAATCTGGCATCCTGACCTACGGGGGTCGGAAGCTTTTGCAAGACGAGGTCTGACCGGGCGGAGCCCGGAAGCATGGGTTACCAGGCAGAGCCTGGAAACCAGGACAAAAGGTTGCATATCATAAGAGTTTTTGGGGAGGGGTCCGGGGAGGACCTTTTTGCAAAAAGGTCCTCCCCGGTCTCTCTTGCCTTCCTCCCAAGGAGCACACTTCGTGCGATGGGGCATTCTGGCAAATCTGGCGGTGATTCTTGCCGTTAGTGGCGTTCTTCTTTTCATTGTCTTTGGCGCGTCACTGGAACGTGCGGCCGTCGATCTCAAAATCCAGCAAGCCGGTGTCATCGTCGATCTTCTCCAAGGACAAATCCTTAATACCGACTCTCCTGAGCACACGTGGGAGGGCGTCCGAAGAGTGTGTAGGGCGCGTGCAGGACTGAAGCTGCTTCTGTACGATTCCGGAGGAAACATTCTCGGCGGCTGCGCTGTGGGCAAAGAGCCCGACCCGCCCAATTCTTCCGAACCGGGGCGCAGGATCAGAGTGCTGGGCGCAAGATGGCCCGGGAGCCTGTTTCAAGGAACCACTGTCCTGGTAGACGCCACGGGTTCATTTCCTCACGGAATCCGAACCCTTCGGGCGTTTCTTGAGATTCCTCCCACAATCTTTGCACCTGCCTGGAAGTTCTTCGGCGCGTACCTCATCCTGACCCAGTCCGCTCTATTTTTTCTCGGGTACATTCTCTTCCACAGGACAGTTATCGGCCCGGTCAGGGATATCGCCCGACTTGCGGGACAAGCCTCGGGGATCGCGGATTCTCCGGATCCTTTGGGCTCGCCGGCTCTTAAGGGGGACATTCAGAGAATCTCTTCAATCCTCAAAGCCATGATAGTGAAGATCGTGGACGACCGCGAAAAAATGCAAGAGCTGATAGGGCAGTTGAAGAGGATCAATCGCGATCTGGAAGCGGCGCAGCAAGGGCTTGTGCGATCGGAAAAACTTGCCGGCGTGGGACGATTGGCCGCGGGGGTAGCTCACGAGATAGGTAATCCTCTCCAGATAGTCATGGGATACGCGGAACTCTTGAGTCGAGGACCGGATTCTGAATCCCGTACGGAAATACTTCCGAGGATGGACCACGAACTAAAGCGCATCCAAGACATTCTGCAGAGGTTGCTGGAATTTGCCCGCCCGATTCCCGAGAAGGTCGTTGCCTGTGACATCAACGGCCTGGTGAGAGACTGTGCGTCTCTCATAAAGGGGCGTAAGGGCTTCGGCAACGTTGAATTTGAATTTCAGCTTGCTCCGGACCTGCCGATGATGGAGACCGAGCCGGAAAAGATACGGCAAGTGATAGTGAATCTGATATTCAACGCGGCAGACGCGATCCCCGAATCAGGCGGCAAGATCATTCTTCGGACCCGCATGGATGAAAATGCAGCCCAAATAGAGGTTGAAGACACAGGTTCAGGAATCTCTCAAGAGAATTTGGCAAAGGTCTTTGATCCCTTTTTCACCACTAAGGAACCTGGAAAGGGGACCGGCCTGGGCCTTGCAGTATGCCTTGGACTCGTAGAATCAATGGGCGGAACAATAAACATAGAGTCCGAGGAAGGAAAAGGGACGGTCGTGCTGGTTAGGATTCCACGTCGCGACGAGTAGGGATACGTTGGAATATTCGGGAGGCCCGCCGTTGGTCGTCTTGACAAAGTATATACGATGCTTTAGGATAACAATGTGGACGTAACACACCTTCTTGAAGGGTATGTTTTCACATGAGATTCGGAAAAGGCCGAAAAGAATCGGGCAAAGCATGGGATCTCCTTCGATCAGGCCTGTGAGGTCTTTTTTGATGACTTTTACAAAATGTACCCGGGAATCTACGAAAACGAGGAACGATGGATAATTGTGGGGCACTGGTACTTAGCGCACCCGATCAATCCTCTTTATGTAGTGGCTGCAGAAAAGGCAGAAGACACCTGGCGGATCATTTCTGCTCGATTTGCCACACCTGCGGAGAGACGACGCTATGAAGAAGATGATGATACCGACTAAACACCGTCCCACCACCATGATATCCCTTCGTATTCCTGTGGACGTCTTGGAGAAACTTAAAAAGATAGCACCGGCTAAAGGTATGTCCGGATATCAGGCGCTCATAAAGTACTACGTGGGCAAATGTCTCAGGGAAGACTTCGAACTGGTCAGACAGACGGAGTCGGCTGAAAAGTTGGAAAGCACTCTTACCAAAATGGGACTCAAAGCTGATCAGATTGACGAAGTCTGGAAAGCTTTAGGAGGTTGTGTTCCAATGAAGTCGGAACTGGGCGGTGAGGAACCCTCTCGTTCTGTTAGCGAGGAGTGATGCTTGGCCTTAACGACAGATTAAGCATCTCCAATCCTACGCGTGCGAAGATCTCAAGGCGCAATCAATTAGCCTGTATCACAGGAATCGCGGGAAATTGGAATGAAGCCAGTCAGTCACTTTATCTCGCAAATCCATTGCCAATGCTAAAATCTCCTCAGCTTCGTGATCCGAGACCAACCCCATTCGCTCGTAACCACCGATATTGCGTTTCTTTCTAAATCCCTCGAACTGGCGAATGAGGGTCTTTTCCGCCCTAATCGTGTGTGCGAGGCTTTGGATAATGCGGAAATGATGCGCTTCCCTAGCGGCCCTATATCCGCATGCCGCCAAGGCTGCGGTGGCTGCTTGCAATGCAGCATTGTAGGCTATATTGAGCCGCCATTCCGGGCTGAGGGCCGCGACTTGGCTATCCTGGAGGTCTCGATCTACTCCTCGCGAGGAGATCTCGAATTTCCTGTTTTGTGGGCTTATAGCAAATGCCAAAATTTTTATCCGATTTTGGGATACGAAACCGTCACCCCGGACAACGATCCGGGGTCCAGATTCTGGATTCCGGCTCCTGCCCCGGACGCCTATCCGGGACTGGCCGGAATGACGAGGGGGAGGCCCGTCGGCGGGCTTCCTGGCGTCTCCGACTCGTTTTTCCAATTGGACACTATTTTTGGCAACTGCTCTATGCTCGGTGAGCCACCCATTTTTCAGCCAGTTTTCCAAACTCATTCTGACTCCCGATCAAAAAAATCTTGGGCTCGTCGAGAATTGTTGTGAGGAAATGGTTTCCGGTCGAGAGCTTAGACGTGAACTCCCCGACAGGATATACGGAAGGATTGACCTCTCGTCCCAATTTATCCTGGACCTCTGCCAAGACGGTTATAGCCTCCGAGAAAGTGATCCCGCCGATAATTATGACGTCCACATCGCTGTTTGCCGTCTCTGTGCCCTTTGCAAAAGAGCCGTATATGAAAGCAAAGGATATCCGGTCATTCAACGAATTAAGGGCTTCCTTCAAGATTTCCGCGACGCCCGAGGTTTTGACGACAAGAGCTTTCAGTTCGGAGAAAATGGATGAAGCTGCATTAGCCTGATAATGAACTTGATTTCCGACTCTTCGGCGGACCACCAATCCAATACTCGCCAGATGGGCCATTTCCTTTTGAACCGCTCCGGGTCCGGTCTTTATCGATCGTATTATCTCTCGGTAATGGAAACTTCGGTGCGAATTGCAATAGAGCAGGGCTAGTACAGCGCTCCTCGTTTTACCGAACAGCTCGGCACCCAATCCGAATTGTCCTTTTGAACCCTTCATAGGTCCGATTGTACCCCAAATAGGTCCATAAAGGCAAATTATCCGACCACATAGGTAACATCGTCAAGAATCGCAGCGGTAGAAGTCAGCACTACCAATCCTCGGACGGGAGCGGGCGTAGGCTCATTGCTTCGCATTGACTAGTTGCACTGCCTTCGCTTCAAGTTCTCCGAAAACTTCGTCCCCCGAGATGGGATGTCCGCTCTCCAGCTCCGAGAGCCCTTGATTTATGTCAATGCGGAGTCGATCACGTTTTTTGAGCAAATTAAGGGCCTCACAGAGAACATCGGCCTCACTCTCATAATTGCCTGTGCGAAATATGGTTTGAACCATTTCTTCGATTTCAGGGGTAATGTGTAGGCTCATGGATTCACACCTCCACCATAAAGAACGGTACCACACCGTGCCGACCAGATCAAAGTTGATCTTTTCCGGGTGTTACCCGGTTGAACGCACATTGGGATCATTTTCTAATTTTGGGGGTTGGGTTAGGTCCCCATTTGGCCGGCCTATCAATACGATTCTCATCAACATAGATGAAAATTGGGTCTCTTATTAACTCGTCCGCCCCGTCTCGGAGTTTGGGAGGACCTCCCTTCAGGCGGATGGTACGTTTCACATAATCGAACAGGGCCTCGTTGGCCACTGCCATCCGTTCATTTTGTATGATCTTCACATTACCTGACGCTATAATGGATTTGATCAGGCTGACATTATCCAGACCCTTGGGAAGTCTCTTGGCTCCCTTCTGCTCGTCGTAGACTATGACCAGCCGATCACAGGTCAAGGTCACGTCGCCCTGCTTCACCTTCACGTTCCCCTCGAATGTGACTTCCTTGCCATTGGGGATACTTCTGATATTGACCCCTCTGGAAGTGATGTCCATCGGTTGGTCAGAGCCTCGTCCGAGTGAAAAATAGTCGCTGCTTGCTCGCGGGAAGGGTGTGTCGGCCCATATTTCAGGTGGGACGGGCCTTTTGTGTGATGGATGTTCGTCATTCGCTCCCCAGACCGTCACTATGCAGCATAGAACCAAAAAGGCTACGATGCCGGCCATTTTGCAGATCATCTGGAGTTCCTCCCCCTGGCACATGCGCAATCGCCCTGAGCTGTTTTTCCATTATTCACGGCAGGCAAACTTTTTGCCGAACCGCCACGCAGGCCTTTGTGCTGAACTGTCTATCTCTTGTATTTCTGTCTCCCGGTTATGTACAGATCTCCGCCTTGAGTATCGGTAGCCACGATTAACGGCAGATCCTCAACCACGAGTCTGCGGACAGCCTCGGGTCCCAATTCCTCCCAGGCAAGGACCTCAGACTTTGTTATGCAGCGTGATATCAACGCGCCCGTACCGCCCACCGCGGCGAAGTACACAACTCCCCACTGGATCATGGCCTGCTTGACCGGTTCAGAACGGGGGCCCTTTCCGATCATTCCCTTCAGGCCGTGTTCCATGAGGAGAGGGGCATAAGCATCCATGCGATAACTGGTTGTTGGGCCGGCCGCACCTATGGGGCGATCGGGAGGCGCAGGTGTGGGACCCACATAATAGATAACCTCTCCCTTGATCGAGAAGGGGAGCGGCTTGCCCTCGCTGCAACAGGTCTGTCATCCGTTTGTGGGCCGCGTCTCTTCCGGTAATGATGGTCCCTGACAAACTCACGACATCCCCGGCTCGAAGTTCCCGCACCAGCGAATCTTCAAGCGGAGCGATTATTCGTCTCGCTTCAACTTTCAAAGCTCCACCTCCCGGTGACGGCACGAATGGCACTGTATGTTCACCGCGCACGGAAAGCTGGCAATATGAGTAGGGTAGGCATTTACATGCACTGCGAGCGCAGTGGTCCGTCCGCCGAGCCCCATGGGTCCAATGCCGAGCCTGTTAATTCGATCCAGAAGCTCCTTTTCCAGGTCTGTCCAGATCGGAGTCAGGATTTTGGCTTCCGAGCGGGCGAAGCAAAGCCTTCTTAGCCAGCAGAGCGGCTTTTTCAAAGGTTCCGCCAAGCCCTACTCCTACTACAATCGGCGGGCAAGGATTACCCCCGGATTCTTCCACCCGCTGAACGATGAAGTCCTTAACCCCCTCGATACCGGCAGACGGAGGAAACATCATGACTCGACTCATGTTTTCCGATCCGAATCCCTTTGGCGCGAGAGTAATCTTAAGGCCGTCTCCAGGAACGATCTCAATGTGAATGACCGCAGGCGTGTTGTCACCGGTATTGACACGGGTTATGGGATGAAGCACGGATTTGCGCAGGTTTCCGTCTCGATATCCCTGTCGGACTCCCTCATTGATCGCTTCGTCGAGCATTCCGTCCGTCAAGTGAACATCCTGACCCAATTCGACGAATACTACGGCCATGCCGGTATCCTGGCAGAGGGGGATTTTTTCTTCCGCGGCTATTCGAGAATTCTGAATGATTCGTTCAAGAATCTCGCGGCCGATCGAGGATTCTTCATTAAGCAGAGCAGTCTCGAGACGCTTGATGACATCATCGCCCAGGATGGTGCACGCATCCATGCACAGGCGTCTGACTGCCGCGGTTATGTCGGGTACCGAAACTGTCCTCATTTTCTTGATCCGAATAAGTTTTTTGTATTCAAAATATAAAACATAAAGGCTAGCCTGAAAACTTGCAACTGATTATTGCGGACGTGACTGATTCCAGTTCGCTTTCAAACAGTGTGAATCAGTTAACAGAAGAACCGGCACTGACCTGGCGCCTAGGCTGGTGCGCAGGTCAATGGCACCCAATGTCGGATCAACATCAGGTCCCGGGTGCCACGGATCTGGGCTTTGTCAGATCCGTGCTGGATTTAGCTGATTCTTCATGGTTTGATGGCTAACCTGTCTGAAACAGAATCGGCCGGCAAGGGACTAAATCTTCAGGCATTCACGACAGTACCAACCCGGGAGTGAATTATGAATGGTCAGGCGAATTCAGAGCAGCAGATAAGCGCTTACTTGGAAATCCTGAATCTGCTGGACAGGCAAGGGCTTTTGAAAGAGCGCCTTCCTTTTACTCCGGCCCTGCTGGAAGAAGCGGTTTTCTTTGCCTACAAGATGCGGCTGATCACACAGGGCCGAGTGAAACAGTACCTCGACCTCGACCGAGCCGGCCTGAAGAGAATCATCAATGAATGGAATAGCGGGGATGAAGGCAACTGCACTTGCCGGCTGGCACGCAACCCTTTCGCTGAGGAGGAGTGACAAAACGAGGCCTCGGACTTGATGAGCATTTCAAATCTTAACCATGTTATTGATGTTCAAAATGAGGTTTGGGTCGAGAATTCGTTTGATAGTTCTAATTTCATTGATCCCTTCAGTACCGAGCATTATTTCCAGCACCTCATGTTTCAATTTGCCTATACCGTGCTCTCCGGAAACGCTTCCGCCCACTTTACACACTTCCACCGCAAGTTTCAGTAAAAGGGAACGGTATAACTTCAACTCCTCTGCGTTTTCAGCCAGGATGTTCGAGTGAAGGTGGGCATTTCCAATGTGGCCAAACACATAAGATTTTCCCGCCGGTAATGCGTTGTCGTACAGTTTCAACAGTGTTCCGAGATGCTGCATGGGGACGGCAAAATCCGTTCCGATCTTTACCATGCCAGGCCTGATCAGTTCATTGAGTTTTTCAGGCACGCTCTGCCGGTCTCTTCTCATCTTGCGGATCTGATTCTCATCAAGGGCGACCTCGGTTTCGATGGCGCGAGCGTCGGTCCCGCCGCAACAGTTTAACATGTCCACCAGGTGAGCCCATTGCGAGGCCCATGCCATTGGGTCTTCCCCGTTCGGATACTCCTGTTCGACATACAGACACCCATAGTTTCCCTTTAATTTCTCGGCTCTTTCTTCTGACAAAAAGCGCGCCACCGTCGCGCCCAGCCATTCCATGCAGGACGGGACCACATCGCGAAGTTGCTCAAGATCTTGAATACCCGGCCGTTCCGGAGCGCCGAACGGCAGCTCCTCAATTTCTTGGCGCAAGTCGTGTTCCCCATCGTGAAAGTATCGCTTCAAATTGTTTAGCAGGGTCACCAGTTGGACAGTCTGCGTTCGAGTGGAGAGGTAGAGCATTAACGAGAAATATGGGTTTCTGCGTACGAGCAGGCGTGTATTGATCTGGAGCACGATCCCGAGAATGCCCTCGCTTCCGATGAAAAGGTCAACCAAATCCATCGGTTCGGAGGAATACAGACCCGCGGCGTTCTTACAGAAGCTCCAGTCGGACGCGGCTGCCTTCGGAACAGGTATGAGAAGATCTTGTGCACCTGCAGGAAACATCAAACCAGCAGGAATCCTGAAGACGCCTTGGTTGCTGATGATCTGCCCCCGCTCAATTTCGAGGACGGCCCCTGTTGGCAGGGCCAGCTTCAAACCCCGGACATAGTTCCTAGTCGGTCCATACAAGTAGCTCAACGGCCCTGAAGCGTTGCAGGCAACGTTTCCGCCGAGCGTGCAGGAGTCTTCCGACGTTGGGTCGGGTGGGTAGAAACAATCCCCTCGATGCAACGTGATCCTTATACTGCTTCAAAATGACGCCCGGCCCCACTCGTGTGGGGTCATTGGGAGCGATGGAGGCAAGCCCTTTGATGTCAAGTATGAGGCCCCCAAGGGGGACCGGCGCCCCGGTTAGCGAGGTCTTACCCGATACGACCGTCAGTGGAACACGGTATCTGTTAGAAGCTTTGAGCGCGTCGATGACGTCACGTTCATCACGGCAGCAAACCAATCCGAACGCGTGCCCTTGAAAACGGGATTCATCCCTCAGGTAATCCTCGAATCCTGCTTCGATAATGGGTATGCCCAGTGCTTGGAATTCGGCTAAAAAGCTTGTCAAGACCTGACCGCTGGAAGGAATTGCAGATGGCCCCTGGTATACAGGAATCGCAGATTGCGATATCGTGACCTCACGCCGCCAAAGGCGTTGTGCCAATGCGCTGTCGAATAAGTAACCACGCCTTGAGCGTGGCGTTGACCGCGTAGGAGACTGGCCTTAAACTGCAACAACTACTGTGATGCAGTACTACCCCATTGAAAGGGCATTGCTATTACTCATGTAGCGAAGAGACCCGGCTAATGGAAAGCCCTTTCCAGATACCGCGGCGCCTCTTTTAGCATCCTCTTCGAGGAGCTTATAATTGACATAGGTGACGTGCACATAGTCTCTAGTGACAAAACCCAAACCGTTTCTGATGATTTCGCCATTAACGTCCAGCGGCTCGTCTGCCTGGTTTGGGATCATAATATAGGCCAGTAATCGATTCTTGTCGTCCAATCGATCCCACTTCCTCGCCCAGACTTCCACTGTTTTTTTGTCTAATAGGGATCGGACGTAACTACGTGAGATGTCCCAGAGATCGTTTTTCCTTATGTAAAGGAGAACCTCCAGGACTAACGTGCTTCGCCCGATCCCTATTAGCGGTGACCCTACTCCGAGCAGGCGAATCGTCACCGTTGCATCTGCGTCGAGCATTTTGACTTTCAGCAGATTCGGCGCTTCCACGCTCACCACTTTGGCTCGACCGTACCACGCGTATCTGGTCCTGAAAGCCCAAGATGCCCCCAGCGCACCCACCCACAGCGTCACGACGACCGCCGCGCCGAAAAGTCCTTTAAACCAGGACATTCCTGTCTCCACACCCTCCACAAAACTAAACAGAGGCCAGCAAATTCAGTTTGTTACTTCTTTTCGGCGATACTCAGAAACAAGTTGATATTCCCATATCCAAGGATGTCAAGCAACTATTTTTTTCCTCGGACACTCTCCTTGAGGGCCTTGGCTGGAGAAAACCTGGGAACCCTCATGGCAGGAATCGTCATTTTCTTGCCGGTTCGCGGGTTGACGCCTTTGCGGGCATTCATGTGAACTACTCTGAAGGTGCCGAGAGCGGAGATCCGTATCTTCCCTTCTTTGGCTTTCAGGGCAGCGTGAATGGTGTCAACAATGGTGTCCAGAACAACGGTAGCAGCTTTTTTGCTGATATCGGCACGTTCGGCAATAAAAGACACGATTTCGGGTTTTGTCATAAAACGATCTCCTTCCATTTAAGAAATCTGCGGCCGGTCAAGTATACCGGCCGACAAGGGACGCTTTGAAAAATCGACCAACAGACCCTTTCCCAACTTATAAGCCGGCGGGAAGGGAAACGTAAGGTCAGGTTTACCCCTTCCGAATCGGCCCTGTGGCCGAATAGACCGCATACGGGCAATCTTCTGTCCATGAAAGACCATTTTGGGGCCTGTCACGAGAGTCAACTCTTTGGCTTCGCCTTACCCGTCGGCTTTAAAGAGAAGGATCAAAAAAAACTTGCAAGAGACGAACCAGTTATCGCTGGCTCCTGTGGTGAGTGGATCAGGACGGCCTTGCATAGTCCTGAACGAATGGTACGGTATTTGCTATCTCGAGTTAGTGTCAAGCCTATGGACATAGCTGTCAATGGAGTTGACGGTCCCTGCGCTTCGTTATTCTGTGACCTTGTCGGAATGCAGCTCGTGTGCATTGCCGCAAGCTCTTCGGCTCAGGTGAATCTGTTGCGCGGTCCCTCCGAAGATGATATACAGCCACGGGAGAAGTTTTTCATCTGCGGCTTGTCGCATTTGGGCGAGCACGTGCGCAAGCGGCCGTATATCCGACTAGCGGACAGGGAGTGCTGTCACAGGGGCTGAAAGAAGAGAGGACTCATGGAAAAGATTGTGATCCGCGGTGGCGTTCCCTTGAGGGGCAAGGTGGAAGTCAGCGGCTCCAAGAATGCGGCCCTGCCCGTTATTTGCGCTTCTTTGCTTTCCGGGGACGAGATGACTTTCTACAAGATCCCGTCACTCAAGGACATCCGCACCACTAAACAATTATTGCTACAACTAGGCGTTCAGCTTGACGACTTCACCACGGGCACATTGAGGATCAAGGCCAGAGAGATTGCCGATCACACGGCCCCCTACGAGCTCGTGAAAACCATGCGGGCTTCGGTTATGGTTTTGGGCCCTTTGATGGCCAGGGAAGGTAGGGCGGACGTGAGCCTTCCCGGAGGTTGTGCCATCGGAGCCAGACCCATAGATCAGCATCTCAAAGGACTGGAAGCGATGGGCGCAACCATCGAACTCCGAAGCGGTTACATTCAAGCCCGCTCACGGAGACTGAAAGGGGCTGATTTACTTTTGACCTGAAAACGGTTACCGGAACGGAGAACCTTATGATGGCAGCGTCTCTAGCCGACGGCACCACTGTTCTACGGAACTCCGCGGTGGAGCCGGAAGTAATGGAACTTGCCCAGGTCATCAACAAAATGGGCGGAAGCATAGGCGGAGCAGGGACTGACACCATAGTGATTGAGGGAAAGAGTTCTCTTCATGGAATGGTTCACGAGTTGATGCCGGACCGTATTGAGGCAGGAACTCATCTAATAGCCGCCGCGATTACCCGCGGCGATGTCCGTGTATGTGGATGCCAATCGGCCCACCTGAAGGCCCTGCTCGAGAAACTGGAAGAAGCCGGACTGAAATTGGATGTGACCGACCGAGACGTAAGAGTGATTTCCAACGGGACGATACGCAGCCGTGATGCGGCCACTGACCCTTACCCGGGATTTGCGACGGATTTTCAGGCGCAATACATGGCCTTAATGACCCTGGGTGACGCGCAGGCACGGATTACTGAGAATGTCTTCGAAAACCGCTTCATGCATGTACAGGAACTGGTGCGTATGGGCGCACGCATAAGGGTGACCGGCCGAACCGCGAAAGTTGAAGGGGTTGAGAGACTTTCCGGCGCGCATGTGCAAGCCACCGATCTCAGGGCCAGCGCTTCCCTGATCCTCGCGGGTTTGGCTGCAGAGGGAGTGACCGAAATCCATAGAGTCTACCACTTGGATCGCGGTTACGAGCGCATCGAAGAAAAATTGTCCCATCTCGGGGCGGACATTAGCCGTCAAAAGGACCAAATGCTGTGACGCGAACTCCGGCCAAAAAACGGACTGTTGCCAGAGCCGCTGAAATCTCTCGCAAGACTGCCGAGACCGATGTGCACGTCAAGCTCTCGCTTGATGGCACGGGAAAAGGGCGGATTTCCACCGGAATCGGCTTCTTGGATCACATGCTGGACCACGTCGCCCGCCACGGTCTATTCGACCTTGATATTTCGGCCAAAGGTGACCTCCACGTGGACCACCACCACACGGTGGAGGATGTGGGACTCTGCTTGGGGGACGCCTTGAGGCAGGCCTTGGGGAATAAGCACGGAATACGGAGGTATGGCTCTGCCAAGGTCCCCATGGATGAGGCCATGGCATCGGTCGCGCTTGATCTTTCTGGACGCCCGCTTCTGGTGTTTTCCAACCCTTTGGGTAACAGAAGCGCCGGGGGCTTCTCTCTGGACCTTGTGCCGGTGTTTCTTCAGGCCTTGGCTGATCGGGCGGGGACTACTTTGCATGCAACCGTTCATGCCGGTGAGAACCCGCATCATGCGGCCGAAGCGATCTTCAAAGCACTTGGCAGAGCATTGCGAGAGGCTGTGGAACTGGACCCCAGAGTCACGGGTGTCCCTTCCACCAAGGGAATACTGGAATAGTGCGGATTCGATTTCTAACGGGTATACCTCTGTAGGGTAGACGCGTGTGTCTGCCCGCTCTTTGAGCGAGCACGCAGGTGCGCCCGTACCAAGGGTGGATTACTTTATTGAACGCAACATTGTATTACCCGTTAGGAGTGGTCGGAAACTAACTGAGGCATTGATGACTGTTATCGTTGACTATGGCATGGGTAATTTGCGGAGCGTCCAAAAGGGATTCGAGAAGATAGGGTCGCGCGTGGTCATTTCCAGGGATCCCGAACAAATTAGAAATGCTCCCCGTCTTGTCCTCCCAGGCGTGGGCGCTTTTCCGGAATGCATGAAGAACCTCTCTCGACTGAACTTGATTGACCCGATCTTAGAATTCATCCAATCGGGACGTCCTTTTCTCGGGATATGTCTGGGTTTGCAACTCCTATTTGACGAATCCGAAGAATTCGGCCTCCATGAGGGCTTCAAAGTGATCGGCGGAGGGGTCAAAGCATTCAGCCGACAGATGGGTTTGAAAATCCCGCACATGGGGTGGAATCAAGTCTTGTTCCGCAATGATGCGCCAATCTTTCGCGGCATTCCGGACGGCTCTCATTTTTACTTTGTGCACTCTTATTATGTGGTTCCGGACGTGGGCGCGGACGTGGCAGGGGAAACTGATTACGGCATCACATTTACCTGTGCTGTGGCCCGTGAAAACATCTTCGCCGTTCAGTTTCATCCGGAAAAGAGCCAGGAGAATGGATTACGTATCCTGGCCAATTTTGCGAGCCTATAGAACTTCATTGAAAAATATCAGGGCAAGCGCAGATCATAGTCTTGAAGTATGCCGTATATCTCTTCTGCGGATGTTGCTTGCTGAAGACCGCTTTTCAGCAGCGGGTCCTTGAACAGCCGGGAGATCCGCGCCAATGCTTTGAGGTGCTCACCAGCCGAATCTTTTGGGGCTATGAGAAGGAAAAAAAGAAATGCCGGCTTATTGTCCATAGAATTAAAATCAATTCCCTTAGGGCTTTTTCCGAAACTGGCCACCAGCCGGCCGAGACCGTCAAACTTACCGTGAGGAATCGCTACCCCACCGCCGATGCCGGTACTCCCCAGGCTTTCTCTTTCGATGAGAGTTTTGATCAGACGATCTCTGTTCATACTGGGATGGGATTTGGCAATAGGTTCAACCAGCTCCCCGAGCACGTCCTCCTTCGAACCGGCCTCCAGTGATGAAATTATTGCCTCAAAACTAAGGAAATCAAGAATCCTCATGTGAAATACTCTATGCTCTCATTGCCGACATCGTTGCTGAACTGTAAGGCCCGCCAACTCGACGAGAAAACCGGTTAGGTCGCCGGGCAGTATATAGCAACGGCCAAAACTTATGTCCGTTTTATGGAAATGGTCACGCCAACAGCGCGATCACCCCGGACCCGATCCGGGGTTCGCAGGATTGACGGAGAAAACGCCCGTCACAGTGACCCTTCCGGATTCTCCATCTCGGATGGCGAATTTGCCATAATATTCTATACCAAGACCCGCACCAACACCACATATATAACCCGGTTCAGATGGCTCTGAACCGGGCACTCGACGCCGGGTCACTTTCCGTCCGCGGGCGCGGACGTGGCTTTTACGCTTCAGATGTTCCTTTCCTACGAATTCTGTGGAACTATCAGACCGTAGTTGCCGTCTTTTCGCCGATAAAGCACGTTTACCGTTTGGGAGGACGCATTGTTAAAGACGAGAAACTCCTGTTGGGACAAATCCATCTGCATGGCCGCCTCGTCCACGGACATAGGTTTTACGAAGTAGTTTTCGGTTCGTACCACCACCGGCTCTTTGTCGTCCTCGAAGCTCTCCTGTTCGTAGATGTCACGGCGCCACGTGATTTCCTTTCCCTGAGAAGGTTTGTGCTTTCTTATCTTCCCCTTGTACTTTCTTACCTGGCGCTCGATTTTGTCCATGACCAGATCTATGGCTGCATACATATCCTCATGAGCCTCTTGTCCGGCGATGCGGATGCCGTCCGCGTTGATTACTACATCTGCTATTTGCCGGAATTTTTGCACCGTGAGGGTGACCTGGCTTTCCAGGGGTCTGTCTATGTACTTCGTCAGCCGTGAAGTTCTGTCCTGGACGTAAGTCTTAAGGGCGTCAGATGGTTCCAAATGTCTGAAAGTCACAGAAAGTTGCATACGATTACCTCCTTACAAGGACCTTCGCTCCAGATCCTTTGACTCAGAATTTTTTTCTTCGCTTACTCGATGGCGCAATACCCATTAATTCCCTATACTTGGCTATGGTACGACGGGCAATGTGTATTTCGCACCTAGCCAGTTCCTCCACAATCTGTTTGTCGCTGGCCGGTCTTTTCGGGTTTTCGTTCTTGACTATCCGCAAGATCTGATTCTTTACGGACTCCGAGGCAATGGCATCGGTCCCGTAACGTATCCCTGAGTTAAAGAAATACTTCAGTTCGAAAATACCGCGCGGGGTATGCATGTACTTATTGGTGGTGACGCGGCTTATAGTGGACTCGTGCATCTCGATATCGTCTGCCACATCTTTCAAAATCAGTGGCCGTAGGTAGTCTATCCCCTTATCAAAGAACTCTCGCTGAAATTTTAAGATGGACTGAGCGACCCTATGAATTGTTCTTTGTCGCTGATGTATGCTCTTGATCAGCCACATTGCTCCTCGCATCTTCTCTTGAATATAATCCTTCGTGACTGAAGAGCAACCGTTGGAGTGCAGTTCCCGCTGGTAAAAGGAGCTGATTTTGAGCCTAGGGAGGCCATCGTCATTGAGTACCACCGTATATTCTTTTCCAGTCCGTATGACGAAAATATCCGGGACCACGTAGATCGTGTCAGAGGTGACAAAAGGTCTGCCCGGTTTGGGATCCAGAGAGCAGATTACCTTACCGGCTTCCTTCACCTCTTCGAGGGAAACCTTGAGCTTGCGGGCTACCTGGTCGAGTTTTCCCTGCTGAAGGAGTTCAAATGCCTCCTCTAAAATGCGCTCCGCCAGAGGATGAGGAGGATCGAGACCCCTGATTTGAATCATAATGCATTCTTTGAAGTTGCGCGCGGCGACCCCACGAGGATCGAAGGTCTGAACTTCAGCCAATGTGCGCTCAACGTCCTTTAGCGGAACTTTCAGGGAATCAGCCAATTCCTCGAGTTCCACGTCGAGATAGCCGTTTTCATCCACATTGCCAATAATTTCTAAAGCAATTCGCCGGTCTTCCCCTTCGATATGGCTCAGTTGGAGTTGCTGCAGGAGGTATTGAAACAGGGTTTCCTGGTACGTAACTACATTTTCCAGCGGCGGCCGGTCTGTGAAATCTCTTGATGCAGGAGAGTAGTCACCTCCATAACTCTCCAAGTAGTTTTCCCAATCTACGTCAAAGATGTCTCCCTGGTCGGGGCGCTCCGGCTCTTTCGCCAGATCTTCGAGAGAACTGAGGTCGTTCCTGGTGTCGGATTCAACTTCGGAGAAAGGCTCATCGAAGGAAGAGGTTTCGAGCAGGGGGTTCTCTTTAAGCTCTTGCTCCACAGCATCAAGTACCTCCAGATGATTGTACTGGAGGAGCTTGATTGCCTGCTGAAGTTGCGGCGTCATGACCAGTTGCTGGGTCTGACGCAACTGCTGTTTTATCTCAAGGGCCATTTGATCACATACTGAATTGTTTGCCTAGGTAGATTTCTCTGGCGCGTTCGCTGGATGCTATGGTTTGGGGATCTCCGTGTTCGAGGATTCGGCCTTTATCCAAGAGATAAATTATATCACAAACTCCAAGGGTCTCTCTGGTGTTGTGATCGGTAATCACAACCCCTATTTCCCGCTCTTTGAGCTTGGCAATGATCTTTTGAATTTCCAAAACCACAATCGGATCCAATCCCGCAAACGGCTCATCCAGAAGGATGAAATCCGGGTCCGTGACGAGGGCCCTGGTAATTTCCAGGCGCCTTTTCTGGCCCCCGGAGAGGCTGTCAGCTCTCTGGTCTTTCAAAGCCGCTATGTCCAGCTCTGCCAGTAGTTCTTCTAGTCTTTCGTTACGGCGAATTTTATCTGGTTCCACTGTCTCCAGAATAGCCATGATATTTTCGCCTACGGTGAGCTTTCGGAAAACGGAGGTTTCCTGGGGCAAGTAGTTTATCCCCAACCTGGCCCGGAGATACACCGGCAGTTGGGAGATTTCCTGGTCATCCAGATAAACTTCGCCCTTATCCGGTCTTACCAGTCCCGTAATAATGTAGAACGTAGTGGTCTTGCCGGCTCCATTGGGACCAAGTAAACCCACAACCTGGCCTGAACGAATACGGATGTTAACATCATCGACTACGCGTTGGCCTCCGTATTCCTTCACCAAACCTCGAGCCTTCAGTTCTCTCGCTTCCGCGACTACTTCTCCTTTTCTTTCTTTTGTTGATCGGGATTTATCCTGAATGTGATGGGGTTTTCGCCTCCCTGTGAGTCTACACGATTCTCATCGAGGTAGATGATAATACTCTTGGCCACCATCACATCTGCCCCCTGCCAGAGGCGAGGCCCCTCCGTAAGGGTAATGGTGCGTTTCGCATTGTCGTACAACGCCTTGCCGGCCACGGCCATCCGTTCATTTTGTATGATCTTCACGTTACCCGACGCGGTAATGGACTTCACCTGGCTGACATCTTCCAGCTTCTTGGCGAGCTTCTTAGCTCTGCCTTCCCGTGTCCTGGCTCCCGCCTTCTCGTCGTAGACCAAGACCAGCCGATCGCAGGTCAAGGTCACGTCTCCCTGGTTCACCTTCACGTTCCCCTCGAAAGTGGCTTCTTTGCCGTCAGGGATGTTCCTGGCGGTAAACTTCTTGGACGTGACATCCATAGGTTGGTCCGAGCCCTTTCCGAGTGGAAACGGCTGGTTGCTTGCTCCCGCGGCTGTCAGTATACAGCCGAGAACCAGAAAGCCTGCCAGACCGACGATCTTATGTTTCATTGGGAGTCTCTCCCTGTCACATGGGCAACCGCCCGTTGGGCTCCACCCATTTTACGTTGAAAAGACGGGCCCTTACATCATCCTCGATTACCACCTCTTCGCGTTCTACTGACACTTTCAGCCCTTTCCCTGTCAGCCGGAGATCGCCGCTTTCCAGAGAGACTGGGGCGGACGTTTCAGCGAGGAGTTTTTCATGTGAGTAATCGATTTCACCCGTCGAGAACAAAAAATCATCGTATTCTATCGTAACGTCCCCTTGAGCGGAGACATTGCGCGTTTTCCTGTCCAGTCGGCCGGATTTTGCCGTCAAAAAAATCTTTCCGCCGGCTCCTCCCTGGTAAATCACTCTCGGCCCTTTCAGCACTACCCTGTCGAGCGAGTCGGAGACCATGGCTGTGGCAGCTTGAAGCTCCCAGGGGTGCGCGCCCGGCGAAGAGTAAGAAAAATTGTCGATTCGTACGCCGCCGTCCGCAGGGCCGGGAGCGTCAGGCATGTCGGTACTTGGCCGCACAACGCGTGAAACCAGGTATCCGCATGCTACAAGAACCAACGCAACCACCACGAGAAGCTGAGAAGCCCGTTTGATGTTTCTCAGTCTGTGCCAGCGTTCTATCTCTTTGTGGTTCATTCGGACGTCCACCCGGCGCGCGCCGGCTGATCTCGTCTCGTGTGAATTCTTTGCCACAATACGGTTTTCTTATTCGTAGTACCTTGCCAGGGCGGCTTCCCATTTGTCCTGGGCTTTCAGGATTATCTCGACGATCTCTCTCGCAGCGCCCTTGCCGCCTGGATATCGTGTTACGTAATCGGCTTCAAGCCGAACTTCTTCCGGTGCTTCAGGAACCGTAAATCCCACTCCGGCCCTTCGCAACAGAGGTATGTCCACGATGTCGTCGCCCATGACCGCGACCTGATCAGCCGTCAGATTCAACTCGGTCAGTAGCTGAGCGAGCACCGGCTTCTTGTCCCACACGCCCTGATACACCTTTTCAATTCCCAAATCCTGGGCACGTCTATGAACGACTTCAGAAGTTCTTCCCGTGACCAGAGCGATGTCAAGACCGCACCTCTTAGCAATCTTTATACCATGTCCGTCTCTAACATTAAAGGATTTTATCTCAAGCCCCCCGCTGCCGAAGATAATTCCGCCATCGGTCAGCACGCCGTCCACATCAAAAATTATCAACCGAATCTTTTTGAGATTCTCCTCTATGGAATCCGGCGCTGTTGGAGTGTTGAAGGGAGGACGAGGTGCCACATTATGTAGGGGGGAAGCAGGAACCAACCCATGAATGTCGCGGAGATTCAAAACCAGGGCCTCGAGATCAGCCAAAGCCAGCGAATTGGGACCGTCGCAAAGGGCTTTGTCCGGATCAGGATGAACTTCCATAAAAATGCCGTCAGCGCCGGCTGCAACTGCGGCCCTGGCCAGCGGAGCCACAAAGGAACGATTTCCTCCCGAACAACCGTCATTGCCTCCGGGTATCTGCGCGGAATGTGTCGCATCAAATACTACCGGGTACCCGAAACGTTTCATGCGTAGTATGGATCGCATGTCCGCAACAAGATCCCGATATCCGAAACTGTATCCGCGCTCGGTGAGCAGGATGTTGCTGTTGCCAGTTCCGAGCACTTTGTTGATGGCATACTCGACGTCTTCCGGCGCTTGAAACTGCCCCTTCTTGATGTTCACCATCCGACCGGTACGCCCCGCCGCTATCAGGAGATCCGTTTGCCGGCTGAGGAACGCGGGGATCTGGATTACGTCGAGAACTTCTCCTGCCATAGGCGCCTGGTCTGGCGTATGAATGTCCGAAATTATAGGGAGCCCGGTTTTCTCGCGGACATCTTTGAGAATTGCCAGACCTTGCTTAAGTCCCGGACCACGGTAAGACTCCGCGGAAGTTCGATTTGCTTTGTCGAACGACGACTTGAATACTACGGGGACGCCTGCTTCATTGCTAATCCGGGCCACTTCCCGTGCGACACGCAGGGTGATCTCTTCACTTTCGATAACGCATGGACCGAGAATGAAGAACAGTCCCTCAGCGCCGCTGCGAAGACCATCCAGGCCGACTACAGTGGGCGATTCAACAGAACTAAGCATCTAGCTCCTCTCAGCCGGCAAATCTCCGTCTGGATAAGAATTCAAGAACCTGGACGAGCAAGGGACAATAAGATGTGCATGAGGAATCTTTATACTGCGACGAATTGGACTTGCGACAAAGATGTTGCACAGCGTCGTGGGCATTGTGTAGTAGTAGGGGCACGGCATGGAGACCGTTGCAAAATTCATGAAGTGGCTGAGATCGTAGCACGAAGACCCTCACCCTGTGTCCCTCTCCCAGGGGGCGAGGGAAGTGTAAGGCCGCGTCAGTCTTGCTCCCTCTCCCTCTGGGAGAGGGCTGGGGTGAGGGCAATAGAATACATCTTGGCCCCAATCGTGGCACGATTTGAAGTTCGTCTGGAATTTTGCAACGGTCTCCATGCCGTGCCCCTATCACTTGACAACCTAGGCCGATTCTAAAATCCTTTTTCAACGTTCATCACTATGGCTACGAGATTCCTTCCGCAGAGGGCTCCAAAAAGCTTCTAAAGCCTGTTTCCCGACCGCGGCCTCATCATGGGAAGGTTTCGTCGGCATCCCGCGGGTCAGTCTCGGCCCTGGGCCGTCCACCGACCACAAGACGGTGAACATCGCCCTTCTCGCGGTTTCGCTTGCTGGATGCCACGCAAGCTTCTATGTATGAGGCAAAGAGAGGATGAGGATCCATAGGCCGTGATTTAAACTCAGGATGGAACTGGCATCCTACGAACCACGGATGTTCCGCGTACTCGACCAGTTCCACCAACTTGCCGTCAGGCGAAAGCCCTCCAGCTTTGAGACCTTTTTCTTCGAGCATCTCTCTGTACTTGGAATTAAACTCATAACGATGGCGGTGCCGTTCACTGATAGCCGATTTGCCATATATCTTATAACATATGCTGTCTGACGGGATTGAGCATTCATAGGCTCCCAGCCGCATCGTTCCGCCTTTGTCGGTTATGGAACGCTGTTCGTCCATCAGGTCTATCACGGGGTACGGTGTACCGGAATCAAACTCGGTGGAATTCGCACTTTCCATCCCGCATACGTGTCTTGCAAACTCCACAACTGCCATTTGCATTCCAAGGCAGATACCAAAGAACGGTACAAGGTTTTCTCTCGCATATTCCACGGCTGCTATCTTCCCTTCAATTCCTCGCGAACCGAACCCCCCCGGCACGAGGATGCCGTCCACGTCGCCAAATTCGGTGCGAATGCCATGCTTTTCGATCATTTCAGAATCTATAAACTTTAGATTGACCCTGGTATTGTTGTGAACCCCTCCTGCGAAAAGAGCCTCATTCAGGCTCTTGTACGATTCGCGAAGATCCACATACTTTCCGACGATCCCGATAGTCACTTCGTCTTGTAAGGATTTGACGCGGTCGACGAACGATATCCACCCGTCGAGTCTCGGGGCACGGGTCCAAATATTGAGAAGCTCAATCACCTTCTGATCCAATCCTTCTTCGTGGAACTTCAGGGGGACCTCATATATGCAATCTACGTCCTCAGCGGCAATGACCTCCTCCGGTCTGACGTTGCAGAACAGCGCAATCTTCTCTTTGATCTCGCGAGTAATTTTCTTTTCGGTCCTGCATATCAGGATATCAGGCTGGATACCAACTTCTCTGAGGGCCTTAACGCTGTGCTGTGTGGGTTTCGTCTTAACTTCGCCGGAGGCTTTCACAAACGGAAGCAAGGTAAGATGTATATAGAGCACATTCTGAGGCCCCAGGTCGGCCCGCAACTGGCGTATTGCCTCAAGGAAAGGAAGGCTCTCGATATCTCCGACGGTGCCCCCCACCTCGACAATGGCCACGTCTACCCCGTTTCCCAGGTTCCGAATTTTGTCCTTGATCTCGTCGGTAATGTGAGGAATCACCTGGACTGTCGCACCGAGGTATTCTCCTCTCCTTTCCTTTTGTATAACCGAGTCGTAAATCTGGCCGGTAGTAAAATTGTTCTTTTGCCGGAGCAAGGCATGGGTGAACCGTTCGTAATGTCCCAAGTCCAGATCGGTTTCCGCTCCGTCATCTGTTACGAATACCTCGCCGTGCTGGAAGGGGTTCATGGTCCCGGGATCGACGTTGATGTAAGGGTCCATCTTCAGCATGGTCACAGTAAGACCCCTGCATTCCATCAACGCCCCTATGCTGGCCGCGGACAGCCCTTTCCCCAGTGAGGAAAGAACCCCGCCTGTTATGAATATGAATTTGGTACTCTTGTACATGGCCTGCTCCCGATTCAATCAAGAACTTTGGTTTGCCGACCGTAGTCGACCTTGAGTTACAGAAATGTACGAAGGAGGATGTCATGTGCCTCCTTTTCCATCTTAATGCCTAGTAGCGGCTCCCTCAAGCGGCCTATGACAAATACTTGCAAGCCAAACAACGGGGGTAATCTCTAACGGAACATGGTTAATGTCAAGCTGTGTTTTGAGAATATGGAGATGCTGTAACTGACTAAATTATAAGGAAAATCACCACAACTGAAATGGGACGCCGGTAAATGGATGGAGAGGGCATCTCCGTGAACTCTTGCGCGCAGGCGATTAGACCGTTTGCCAAGCAAAATGTCGGATCGGCTATGAGGGGAACTGCCGCCTGGAAGGGTAGTGGTGGGTTTGAAACTTAAAGCCTACTAAGTGCTCAATATCATGAGTACGGTCGCGGATATTGTCCGTCCTTTGAAAGTAATTACAAAGCGCTTCCGGTGAGAATTCGATAGATGTCCAAGTACTTGGCCCTTGTTTTCGAAATGATCTCCGACGGCAAAGTGGGCGCGGGTGGCTTCTTGTCCCACTCCAAGCCCTCCAGATAATCTCTCACAAACTGCTTGTCCAGTGAAGGAGGTGAAATCCCGGGACGATACTCATCCATCGGCCAAAAGCGAGAGGAATCCGGCGTGAGCACTTCGTCTATTAAAGACGGGATACCGTCGACAATTCCGAATTCGAACTTGGTGTCTGCTATGATGATGCCGCGTTGCTCAGCCCATCGTGAACCATGCAAGTAGAGCTCTATGGTCTTGTCCCGCAGCCATCGGGCAGTTTCAGCGCCTACCAAGTTAACGACCCGATCAAATACGATGTTTTCGTCATGGTCTCCAATGTCGGCCTTGGTGGATGGCGTAAATATGGGCTCAGGGAGCTTTTGGGCCTGCTTGAGACCAGGAGGCATTGAAATGCCGCAAAGTCTTCCCGTGCTCTGGTAATCCTTCCAGCCGCTGCCGATGAGGTATCCGCGGGCGACACATTCCACAGGAAAGGTTTCCGCTTTCTTCACCAGAACGCTGCGACCTTCCAGCAGTTCCAAGAATTTCAGGCACTCGCCCGGATATTCATTCACGTTCGCTGTGATCAGATGATTTGGGACTATATCCTGTGTTCTATTCATCCAGAACAGGCTGAGCTTATTGAGAACTTTTCCCTTATCCGGGATTGGATCAGGAAGGATGACGTCAAAGGCCGATAGCCGGTCAGTCGAGACAATCAGTAGCTTGTCTTCAACTTCGTAAATGTCCCTGACCTTTCCTCGGCCGACAAGAAGAAGTGGCGACAGGTTGGTCTCTCTAACAACACCAGGATTCATGCGGTTCTCTCTGACATGCGCGATCTTGTCCCTGGACGAGCTGGATGGTGACGCCTTGAGAACTGAAGGTCCCTCTTTGTATTTGACACACCGGAAAGAGTCGTTAAACTAACATGACAGGTGCCATGATGCAATCGCTTTCAAAGCAAGCCTTACCAGGCAAACATCCATGCTCGGACTGCAAGATGTGCCAGAATTGCGCGGAGATGCGTTGCCGGACATGTCGCTCGAAGGGGAGCAGCAAGCAGAAGTGTAGGCGATCCATCCAGGAACAGATCGCTCTATTCAACAGTTTGAATCCAGATCTCGAGACCGGCTCACAAGGTACTCCGGCGCATCCGCAAATAGGCAAACCGGCCGAACCCAGCGTTAATCTAAGATAACACATCAAAAAAAACTTTCAAATTATTGTTATTCATGATATATTGCTTTTCACATTTCTCCAGGTGATCGGCGATCATGCGAGAGGAAACCGACATGAGCAAATGGATTTGTCGTTCAATAGTTCTGGCTATATTTATAGTTGTCTTGCCAATCCTGGCATCGGCGCGGGGAACCAGATACTTCATAACTTGGCCGGAAGGTTATGTCGGTCCGGTGTACGTGCAGGTATTTGACATCAGATGTAATCCGCCTTATACCCTCCTAGACCGCTTCAAGGTCTGGGTTACCTGGGACAACCAGACCAAATGCTATGACATAGGGAATAGGGGCACCTATCTCCTGAAGTTTTACAAGTACCGAGAATTGCAAGGGTCCTATGATAGTCTCGGGGAATGCCTCATCGTTTCGCATAAGGTACAGCCTGACACCGCCCTGGATCTGACCTTTGGCACTATCTTTGAATAAAGAGTCCCTCCTGCACTGCTTTGAAATCGACTCGACAATTCGCAGCGTGGCCCTAGTGGGCGCAGGAGGGAAGACCTCCCTCATGTATGCCTTGGCCAGGAAACTTGTAGCCAACCGGGAGAAGGTGGTCACCACGACCACGACGAAGATTCTCCCGCCAGAATCCGATGAATCTCCATGTCTGATACTCTTGGCGGACGATCCTAAACTGACTTCGCTTCCGGTCTTGCTATCGGAGTGGGGGCACGTTACGGTCGCTCAGTCTCTGGACCGTTCCAGTCGCAAGCTTCTGGGAGTCTCTGCGGACGTCATAAGGCGCTGCCTGGATGTGGCCGGCAGGGTATTGATCGAGACTGACGGAGCAGCCGGGCGCCCAATCAAAGCACCCGAAAGTTGGGAACCTGTAATTCCCGATTTTGTGGATCGTGTCATTCCAGTTGTCGGCCTCGACTGTATTGGAAAGCCGGCCACCGAAGAATGGGTCTTTCGGCTGGAGAGATTCCTATCCATTACGTGCGTTCGGCCGGGAGAAACCATCAGTCCAAGTGCCGTGGGCCGACTTTTGAGTCACCCCGAAGGGGCCATGAAAGGGATACCCCGGACCGCGCAGGCGATGCCTTTCCTGAATAAATTGGACCTGTTGAAATCCGATTCAGGGAAGAAAGAGACCATAGAGGCCATTATGGCCGCTACAAATCCCCGGATACAGAGACTGGTGGTAGGAAGGCTCAAGCCGGACGTTCAAGTCTACTCTGCTCGGATTCGACCCCGCTGAATCGACTTTGATGCGGCAATTTAGTTGAGTTGTTGGGAAAAGCTTAAGGCACTTACGTCTGAGTAATCGATCCTGCAGCCGGGGAACGCGGAGGCTCCGTGGGGTCTCCCTTATCATCATCCCACACGACAGCCGGATCGAGGGCGACGGTGGAGGCCTTGTCCGAAGCAGGAAAATGAGGAACGGCTATCTTACGATAAATCTCTTTCTTGTGAAGGGTTTCGAACGGAGCCGAACACGCAGAACTTCACCACCTGTCCCGCAGACTTCAATGCAACACTTGGATACAAGCGGCACACCGGAAATCTTGAATTCTCCTCCCTGATCGGTGCGATCCGAACGGGCGAAAGCTCCGTCGGCGCAAATGCATCTCACCTCTAAATCTGGTACGTCCACCATTTCGCCCTCGACGAGGACGCGGCCGTAAACCAGACATCCCTCGGGTATCATCCGAAAATTAAATCCCTCAATTTTCCCCGACTCAATGGGCAATATGAGTGATTCGTTAATCTCCATGATGAACCCTCTTTTGTATGCGTTGAGCGCGTACCGGCCGGGTTCATTCACCAAGACTTTAAATTCTCCTGTGTCCCGGGCGGAGCGAGACGATTGACCCACGCGATTGCCCGCTTGATCGGTCAAATAGACCATCACTGCCTGAATGCCCTGGCCGTCCGGCCCCTTAACCGTTCCGGAGACAACCAGTTGCTCTTTTCCGCGGCGTTCCATTTCTTGTTGGGAAAGGATGTCCACTGCGGAGGAAAACCTGAATTCTTGCTCAGGTGGTTTTTGATCCGGCTCGCGCTCCAGGACCCTTGGACTGCCGGTTTGGGTCTCGCCGGTTGAGGCGAATTGCGGCAAAGAATGGTTTATCCCTTCCATCGGGGTAGGGATGTTCGCTGAGAGCGAGCGATTCGAATCTCTCGCCACGTGGCGAACTCCGACAATCCCCTCAGCACCGGCCTCTTGGCTCAGCGGCTTACGGCTAGCTTGGCCTAATTTAGCCTTTGTACGTAAACCAGGTGATTCTCGTTCCAATCTGTGCTTAGCAGCCGCATGGGCGCCCCTACTTCCCATCCTGGTGGACGGGGTCTCAAAGTGGGAGTGTGGCCAGAGCCGGATCGGTAACCAGCCTTGGACAACCAGATTAATCAGGGACAAAACAGCTATGAGAAAGAGAATAAAATAAACGACAGGGTGAAGGTGAGTGACTTTATAAAAAAAGCCGTGTTGGCCCTCGCCTGGAATCGCGGAAGCTGCTTCACAAAGAGCAGGCAGAAAACCGGAAGCCGCCAAGCAGATTAACAGGCACCATACGGCAAAGGGGGTCGCAATATCGCGGCACCGGCTACTCAAGGCGGAAAGCCTCCACTAAGAAGTACCGAGACTTCAGATCTGAGCAGGATTACCGGCCTTCCCTCTCAGCCGCCTGGAGAGACAGCCGGATTGCCCTCACAGGCCGCATCTCTACCACCAGACCTGACGAAAGTAAACAAAAAAGGGGGAGCTTCTTGAGCCCCGAACCGGGCAATCCTCGCAGATGCTTACCGGTGCCTTACCATTCGAGGCATCCCCGCGTACCTTGAACCGTTTTGTGGTCCAGGGGGTCCTGTCAAGTAGATTATATAAAGTATCAATTAAGCTTTATAGCTGAACTTTTTGTCATCATTACAAAAAATAGTATTGCATTCTCGTCGGTCTGTGGTATGAATGTCCCCCGAGGAAGGAGACCAGCGGTCTCAAATCAATAGAACGAGGAGTTGAGCGATGAAGAAGACTGTCATCCTGACTATGATTCTTTCAATTCTTATGATGGCCTTTTGCTTGAACAGCTATGCTCAAGATCTTTCGTCGGAGATCACAACGCTCGAACAAAAGGCCGAGCGCATACAAAGCCAGATCAATCAGGCCAAGCAACAGAGCAACTCGAGCCTGGATCAGCAGGCGCAGGCGATCGCCGCTTCAATAGATAGCCTCGTGAAACAGAGGGTACAGTTGGATGCGCACATTTCTCGCCTGGAAAGCCAGATGGAGGATATTAAGAAGAGTGCCCAGACGAATCTGAGCAGGCAAATCAAGCAGTATAACGAGGATTTGGGCGGCGTCAAACAGCAGCTCAGCAGCTTGGTAGCCAGACAGGCTACTCAAGCTTCTCAAAAGATCAACGAGCCTGCTAAGCCGCCGGCCGCTCCTGGGCCCGCCGGGAAGTAATTACTTCCTGAAGACACGTACAGGCCGCTTGCCGATATCCCACCGGCTCGGCCCGCCTCCGGATTTCAGTGTTCGAAGCCGCTCATTAGCAAAGAAAACGAGAGACACAGAGTCCTGGGTAAGCTTTCACCCTCACGTTCCTGGCCTCTGTGTCTCTGTCGGCTTCTCTCTTATCAATAGTTACAGCCATACTATAAAATAACTTATAGAAAATACGTCTTAATATCTTTTATAATTGACTTTATTTCTCAAATCATATATGATGGCGCTCCAATGGATTGGATTTTCCGCTTGGAGAAGGTATGGATCGAACATTCAAATGGTTCGTGGCGATTCTCCTGCCATTGCTCGCCTCGTGTTCATACGGTGTGGGAATAGTCAAAAAGACCCCTGACTTAAAATCTACCTCTCAACAAAAAATTGATATCGCGGAAAAGGGATCCTCATCTCGGTCTAGTCAACAAGAGGGGGCGTTTCATATTGTTGCAGCCGGGGAGAGCCTCCGACATATTTGCGACGTATACGGCCTCGACTTTGCCAAGGTTGTAAAAATCAACAAGATCCTTCCACCTTACTCTATGAAGGAAGGGGATGAAGTATTCTTGCCCGCCCAGGCTCTTCTCGATGAGAGCGAACAAGCTGCCCATTGGCAGAAGAGCGCGACTGCAAGTTCGTCAAGCAAGAAGTTTAATCGCCAAATTGTTTCCGCCGCCATCCTGGGAAAACGAGATCCGGTGGTTCCGGAGCTTAAATTTCCCGTGCCGGGCGGCGTCCTCACTTCCCCGTTCGGTTACCGGTGGGGTCGCTTTCACAAAGGGCTGGACATCGCAGCGCCGGTTGGCCGGTCCGTCGTGGCATGCGCGGACGGCCACGTTATCTTTACGGGGAGTCGAAAGAGGTTTCGGCGTTACGGCAACACGGTGCTCATTGACCACGGTTGCGGAGTTTACACTTACTATGCGCATTTGAGTGAAATCAAGGTGAAGAAAAATCAGCAGGTATGCCGGGGCCAAAAAATTGCGCTGGTAGGCAATACAGGGCGTTCCACCGGTCCGCATCTTCACTTGGAAGTGCGTGTAACAAACAAGATGTATAATCCTTTAGCCTATTTCTCGCCCAAAGAACTCACCGGGATTCTCATCGCGAAACGTTTCTCGGACTCCCCTATGGGACCGGTGCGCGCACATTGGCGAGTGCCCGATCTACTGACGGCAAGCCGCTGAGATGTCCAGACACCTGAGCCGGGTGCGATACGCAATTTCGGTACAGCGCTCTTGGGTTTCACACAAGCCCTCGATGGTCCATCAGCCACGGGAGGGTGAGCGAGGAAGAGACCGCAGTTCAGGTTTTTCGGGCGAAGATGATCAATCTGCACGGATTACAGACGGCCTTTACAATTTGTAAAGAATCCTGACATGCAGAATTGCCGGTGAACACGACGGAGAACGGCTCTGCCGGGACATATATCGATAGTTACGGCGCACCGGCTGTTCGGCACAAGCCCTTTGCCGTTGGCATGGCTATTGCTTAAGAAAGACCGGCTAAGGCATTTCTCATCGGGTTTAGGGGGATTTTCAGGGTAATATTTCGTCCCTTCCGGGAGGGACAAACTGGACCTTCGAGATCCCGATTCGCACAAGAGGAGCGTGTTTTAAGTCTTGACAGAAAACCGCAGTTTCACTACACTAAACCCCTTTCGCAACTATCATTGTTGTTCCATTCTATCTTTACGAAACGTTGCTGGGCGGAGAAAGAGCATCGCACTATGTGCTAGTGCGGTTTCTTGAAGCCGTAAAAGGACTTCTTCCTAAAGTCGAGTGAGGACTTTAAGGCGGAGAAAGGAGAAAGAATATGGCGGAAATAGGACACGGTGGAAAACCCATCGTCGAGCGAATCATGGAGCCCAAGGAGGCTGCCGAAAAGATCAAGGGTCTTACCCAATTTCCGATCCGAAGCCAGATCGCAAATGAAGTCATAGGGTTGACCTATGGATATTTCACCCCCATCGAAGGCTTCATGACCAAGGCGGATGTGGATTCGGTTTGTAAGAACATGAGGTTGAGCAATGGGGTTGTTTGGAGCATTCCCCTTCTTTTTGACGTCTCGGATGACGAGATCTCCAAGTACAACCTGAAGGTGGGGAATTCCGTTCTACTGACCTATGGTGGCAATCCCATGGCAATTCTCGAGATCGAAGAAATATTCGATTACGACAAGAAAGCCATGTGCCAGGCGGTTTTTGGCACCGACGAGGCAAAGCACCCGGGCTGCGCGGAATCTACGAGACCAAGGACAAATTCATCGGCGGAAAAGTGACGCTGGTGCAACGTCCGAAAATCAACGCACCGTACGATCCATACTTCATACCCCCCCTTGAAATGAGAAAGAGGTTCAAGGAAAAGGGCTGGGAAAGGATCGTCGCCCATCAGACCAGGAACGTTCCTCATACCGGACACGAGTGGCTCATGAAAGGAGCTTGGTTGCAAGCTTATGCGGAGCTTCCGATCGAAAAGCCTCTTGTCGGCGTTTTGGTAAACGCAATCATTGGAGAAAAGCGCAAGGGCGATTACATTGATGAAGCTATCATCCTCACGCACGACGAACTGAGGAAGGCAGGCTATTTCGGTGACCATAACCACCTGACCTCACTAACGTTCTGGGATATGAGGTATGCCGGTCCCAAAGAGGCAATTTTTCATGCCGCTCTGAGGACCAACCTCGGCCTCACCCATCACATGTATGGCAGGGATCACGCAGGTGTGGGAACTTACTACGGCGCGTACGATGCTCATCATCTTTTGGCCACCGTCCAGGATGAGTTGAACATCACGCCTGTCTATTCCATGAACTGGCTGTACTGCCCCCATTGCGGCGAAATTACTTCGGAGGGCATTTGCGACCATAAGAAAGAGTGGCAAAAGTTCAGCGGAACGGTAATGCGAAGCATCGTGCTGGACGGGGTTAAACCGCCGCGTCTGATTTACAGACCCGAAGTATTTGACGTAATGATTGAATGCGGAGAAAAGTACGGCTTCGGCTCCCCGTTCGTTACGGACAACTATCTCGAAAAGAGGATTCCTGTTTTCGAAATCCCGCCTTTGAAGTAGGAGGTTATACAATGGCCGAGGAAAAATATCCGATCAATATTTGGATCAACGAAGAGAGATACGCGAAGTTGCAAAAGGCCGGACTGGCCGACTTGCCGGAAGAGATGCTGGCAGGTCTCAAGGTGCTCAGGGTCTATGCCAATGACGCACAGAAAGACAAGATATTGAAGACTTTCCCGACAGCAAAATTCGACAGCGCTACCACGAAGAGCATCGAGCTGCTTCCCAAAGACGTGAAGGACAAGATCTTCGACAAAATCGTTGAAAAGCAATCGGTCGATATCATAGCCGATTTTCTGTCAGCTTACTAGCAGCCGCAATTCTTGGATAACAGTCGGCAACTGAATAAAAAGGAGGGTCTCCATTGGCCCTCTTTTTTAGTTCCGCTTGTCCTCTCTCCTTTGATCGAGGATACGGATCACTCTTGATGGGTCATCGATACTCTAACTCCCCATCTGGCCGATTTCCTTTCATAATATGATTTGCGGGATATTCGAGCTCCAGCACGAACCTTGACGAATTGCGCCTTCGTAGGGCATAAATTAGGGAAGGCTGTCGGCTGTTCGATGGATTGCCGAAGTCTTGAGATACCGTTTGAATCCTTGTCCTAAATAAGTTGGGAGCAACTTCTGAGACACCGCTGGCATGAACACACACCGGCCCCGTATTTTTCGGGGTGCAGGACATCAAATTGAGGGAGAAAGGTTATCCCGTTGCCTCCGGCAGGCTGTCCTCCATGTGCCGTGAGGGATAGAAGCAAGGGAACGAATCCGACGGGAACATTGCACAATGGCCGATCTTTTTGAGAAGTGCTTTTCGTTTACGCGTGATCCTTATATTTCCGAAAACGGCATGGAATTGGGCATTGCGGATGC
Organism: uncultured delta proteobacterium; assembly: GCA_963828085.1. GTDB lineage: Bacteria > Desulfobacterota > Desulfomonilia > Desulfomonilales > Desulfomonilaceae > CAWBBA01. The sequence goes on along the minus strand of CAWHDO010000032.1, from coordinate 97,902 downwards.
CATATCCTGGGGAGTCTACCCGTATTTCAAAGCGATCTCTGCGCTGAACGGCCCCCACTGCACTGTCGATGGGCGAGACGCGATCATGGTCGGCTCCAATAACTATCTGGGGCTCACCACGCATCCCAAGGTCAAGCAAGCCGCCATGAAGGCGCTGGAGGAGTACGGAACTAGCTGTTCGGGTTCCCGATTCCTCAACGGAACTCTCGATCTCCACGAGAAGCTCGAAGCCTCACTTGCTCGCTTCGTGGGGAAAGAGGCCGCGCTCGGTATTCACTACGGGCTTTCTGACCAATCAAGGAGCTATTGCGCCGCTCCTCATGAGGACTGACACGGTCATTGTGGACCGTCTGGTACATGCGAGTATTCTCGAAGGGATTCGCCTCGGCTTTGGCAAGGTGAGGAGATTCAGACACAATGATATTGAGTCTCTCCGCAGGAATCTCGAAGCCAGCGCTGACTCCGATGGCATACTTGTAATTGTCGATGGTGTGTACAGCATGGAAGGAGACATAGCCCCCCTTCCGGAGATCGTAGCCACTGCTAAGGAATTTGGGGCGAGGATCATGGTGGACGACGCGCACGGACTGGGAGTGCTGGGCGAAAGCGGCAGGGGAACCTTAGAGCACTTCGGAATTACAGATCAGGTGGATCTGGTCATGGGGACATTTAGCAAGTCCTTTGCCTCCCTCGGCGGTTTCGTGGCCGGAGAGGAACGTGTGATTTCATATATCAAACATCATTCCAGGGCTTTGATCTTTTCAGCCTCCATGCCGCCGTCCAATATCGCGGCTGCTCTAGCGGCCCTTGAGGTGATCGAAACGGAGCCGCAAATCAGGGAGAGTCTTTGGGACAATACCCGCTTTCTAATGGAAAAGATCATTTCCTTAGGGTTTGATCCGGGGCCGACTGAAACTCCCATAGTCCCATTAATCGTCGGAGACGATATGCGAACGATCTATTTTTGGAAACGGCTCTTCGATGAGGGGCTGTTTACCAACTGCGTTTTGGCCCCCGGCGTCCCGCAAGGGGCTCAAAGAATAAGAATGTGTCTGATGGCCACGCATTCTATGGCGGACCTTGAAAAAGTGGTGGATATATGCGGACGAGTGGGAAAGGAAATAGGCATTATCAAATGATGGAGTTGCGAGTATGACAGACAGAAAGTCGGACGAAGGACAGGTCGGTTATTTCATCATCAGGGGTGCGTGTTGCCTGGCGTTAATTGCGACATTCTTTTGCCTCGCACAGCTTCTGGGTCTCGCTCAGGAGACGCCGGCCCTTTCCGTCCCGTCGAAGTCTGAGGCCACAATGAGCGCCCAAGCTACGCCTGAGGTGGCCCCAGCCACGTCGACCCTGACGCAAGAGGAGCGTATAGAACTGATCGAGAAATCGCTGCGAGCAATAAAAGATACGGGGCAAAATCTGGATTCGCGGTCCTATTTCACCAAGATGATCGGGATCGAGATGATCGGTTATGTAAGGTTGATGGTGATTGCCCTGATAGTCATAGCTATAGGTTTCCCTGTCACCATCTGGCTGTTGAGCAGGAGGAGAATCCTCGGCCTCTCGGGCCTCTCTACCGAGGTTACAGCCACCCTCCTGGTAGTTGAAGAGCGACAAGCCAAGCTTGCCAACATCTTGAAAGAAATTCAGGGAGAAATTGACTATCTGCACACGATGTCCGTCCCGGACCTGAAAAACCTTATTCAGCAGGCCGAGAGCTACCTCAAACAGAACGAACAGGACCTTGAAAAAACAGGTTCCCGAAAACACAAACCTTGAGGAAGCGCCATCGTCCCACGAAATAGAGACTCAAATTGCAGTGAGTCCTGGAGAAAGCGGGCATTCCGCCTGGCAGCGACGAGTTCCGGTCACCAAGATGAGATGCTGAGACGGCCGTTCCGTCGTCTCGCCCGCGTTCCGCGGCTTACCGATCATGCGTGAGGCTATGCCCCCCGATCGGGCACGCCGTGACGGATCGGTGGGTGTTTCTCGAAAATGAGGCGGTAGATGCGGTCAGGGGCCAGAGGAAGATCATGAAAGCGGATGCCGGTCGCATCAGCCAATGCGTTGGCCAGGGCCGGGGCAACCGGGTTGATCGGTGCTTCGCTCATGCTCTTGGCGCCCAGGGGGCCAAAGACATCAGTTGTGTCTGGGCAAAATAGACCTCGCTCCGTTCGGAATGTCGGCATACGCCGGGATGCGGTAGTTCCGGAATACCGGGTTGACGACCCGTCCCTCCTGGTCGAAATACCATCTTTTCGTAAAGGGCCGATCCCAGTCCCTGGGCAATGGCGCCTTCGACTTGCCCCCGGAGCTGCTGCGGATTGATCACGACCCCGGCATCGGCCGACGTGAACGCTCTGGAGGATCTTGATCTCCCCGGTAACACGATGGACGGCGATCCGGAAACCGTGAACGTTAAATGCCACGATGCGCGGCGTTCCGTAGGCCTTGCGCACGACCTTGAGAAGACTGCCCCGCCTGCATGCGCCGCGTTGTGAAGATCAACCAGCCCGATCCGCACGCCATCGCAAACCACAGCGTCCGATTCCAGCCGGCATTTGTCGCAGCGAGTACCGCAATGCCGGGCAGCGAAATCCAGGATCTGCTCCCGCAGACATTTCGCAGCCTGATGCACCGCCTTTCCAGCCACGGTTGTCCCGGCGCTGCCGAACGGCCCGGTATCATAGCCCGTGCGATCGGTGTCAGACTGGATTGCGAACACACTCTCCGGGGAAGTGCACGAAAACCGTGGCGATACGATCTGTTGGCGGACCGTGGTTGAACCGTTGCCGAATTCCGGCGACCCGATGGTCAGGTGGTATTTGCCATCCGCCTTCAGGCTGAGACCCGCCTCGGAACGATGCTCGAGGGGCGGCGTACAAGCAATCATTGCCAGTGCAACACCCTTTCCCACCAGCCACTCGTCTCCCTCGGGGCAGGCAAGTCCATTGCCTCGTGGCGAGAGCGTCGCGCACCAGATCGAGGCACTGGTCCAGTCCATAGCTTCCGTAGTCCAAGTCGTGCGGCTCCCAGCCCATGGACGTTATCGGATCTCCGGGGCGTATGACATTTCGCATGCCGGAACTCGATGGGGTCCATGTTCAAGCCCGGGCCAGTTCGTCCATCGCCGACTCGACCGCAAAAATGGTCTGCGACAGCCCGTAACCGCGAAATGCCCCGGCAGGGACCGTGTTCGTGTAAACCGCGTACGCGTCGATCTTCTTGTTCGGGCAATGATAGACCGCAACCGATTCGCCCGTGGAATGGAAGAGAACCGAACCGCCATGCGTGCCGTAGGCGCCCGTGTTGGAAACGATTCGTAACTGGAGAGCGGTCAGCGTGCCGTCGCGTTTTGCCCCGGCCTTCACGTGGATCTTCATCGGATGCCGCGTCGTGGCGCCGAAGAATTGCTCCTCCCGGGTATACTCCAACTGGACGGGCCTGCCGGTCTTGATCGTGGCGAGGGCGCAAATATCCTCCGTCACCATTTCCTGCTTCGCGCCGAATCCGCCGCCGACGCGCTCGGAGAACACACGCACGCTGTTCGGATAGAGACCGAAGAGATAGCACAGCTTTGCCTTGGTAAGGAAAGGGGTCTGTGTGCTGGTCCGGACGTTCAGACGCTGGTTTTCGTCGATCCACGAGGTCGTGCAGTGCGTCTCGAGATGAGCATGCTGGGCGCGGGGCGTCGAATAGGTCGCTTCGTGGATGACATCCGCCTGCGCGAAACCGGCCTCAACGTCGCCAACGCCGCCGTGGAGTTCGAGCAGGATGTTTCGGCCCGGACGCTGGATACGGGACTCCGCACCCTTGTCGTGGAGAACCGGTGCACCGACGCGCATCGCTTCCTCGGGATCGAAAACGGCCGGCAGCAATTGATAGTCCACCTCCAGGCGGCGGCATCCCTCCTCAGCAGCCCCCACGCTGTCCGCCACCACGGCCGCGACGCTCTGACCTACGTGACGGACCACGTTGTCCAGAATGTAAGTGTCGTTGGGATCGGAGTGATAATCGTCGTGGTTGGCCCTGGTAAACAGCCGCCGCGGGACATCCTCCCACGTGAAGACCGCTTGGACGCCGGGCACCGCCAGCGCGCGCTCCTTTCGAATGGACAGAATCCGCGCGTGGGCGTGAGGTGACCGGAGCAGTTTCAGGTGAAGCAGCCCGTCGATGTGCATGTCGAGGGTATACCGTGCCTTTCCCGTGACGATTGCATGCGGATGCCGGAGCCGCGACGCTGCTGCCGAAGGCCTCTCCCGGCTCCGGTTCCTCAATAGCTCTGACTCCGTGGATTGCGTCCTCGATCGAGTGGTATCCGGTACAGCGGCAGAGATTGCCCTTGAGCATGCGAGGCAGATCCTTGCGGTCTTCCTCGTTGAGGCTGGCCGCGGTCATGGTCAACCCGGCTGTACAGAAACCGCACTGGAAACCCTGTGCGTCGATAAACGCCTGCTGCATGGGATGCAGTTCCCCATCGGCGGCCAGCCCCTCAATCGTCGTCACCTGTCGGCCCGCAGCGCGAAATGCCGGCACCAGGCAACTGTGGACGGGAACGCCATCGAGCCAGACTGTGCACGCTCCGCAATCGCCGGCATCGCATCCCTTCTTGACTCCGAACCATCCCATGTCGCGCAGGAAGGTGCGCAGGCACTGCCCGGGCCGCGGCTCCTTCGCGAACGTCCTGCCATTGACGTGATAGTTCATGAGCCACCCCCGACCGAGAGCTCACTGCGGATCTCTTCGGCGAAATAGAAGGTCATATGTTTGCGGTAAGCAGGGGTCCCGTGAACGTCCTCCAGGTACAGAGCATCCGGGATCGCTTCGCGAAGCTGGCTTCGAAGTTGATCGGCAGCAGGGAACCCGGGGAAACTCGATCCGAACGGGTCGCACTGTCGCGGCGGTGACGGTCAGCGCGAAATTCCCTTCGCGCGGGCATAAGACGCCGATCAGCAGCACCGAGGACCGGCCTAGGTGCGTCAGCGACATTCGGCGAAAGCTCGTTCGCTTGTGAAGGGCAGATGCCGGCAAGTCGATGCTGCGAAGCAGATCGCCCGGACCGAGGACATTCTGATTGATCGCCGGTGACGAAATCCAGTACCGGCACGCGGCGCTCGCCGCCGTCGCGCTGCCAGATAGTGCAAACGCCTTCGAGAGCGGCAGTCAGGGAGATCAGCGCACCGGCCGGCAGAGACATGCAGATATTGCCGCCCACGGTAGCGGTATTCCAGATCTTGAACGATGCCAGCAGCGACCGGCAGCACTGGCGGATCAGGGGCGCCGCCTTCCACTCCTCGGGCGCAGTGAGGCCATAGAGTTGGCTGATCGTGCACGTCGCGGCAATTGCGAGACCTGTCTCGTTGACTTGCAGCGGTTCCCAGCGAAGCCCTTCCAGATCGATGAGCCGGTGCAGGCCGGGCTGCGGTTCAGAGAAAAGCCACGTTCCGCCCGCCAAGCCAGGCATCTCCGTCGCACCAGTTGGGGATCTCATCCCTGGTCGAGGGACGAGCCACTTCTGAAACCGTGTTAAGATCCATGTTATACCGCCGTTCCTTGCAAAATTTGCCCCGCCGGTATTCGGAATAGCCGGCGCCGATCACGTGTGCATCATGATGGATGCGTCACTCAGAGTTCGTCTATCCCGTCACCTGGCGGAACAGGAGAGCCAACCCCGCCAAGAGGACAAGGATCAGGAGAAGTCCGCCGAACGAGAACGCCCTTTGTTTATGCGAATTTGCCTTGAGCCAGGGGGCGAGCAGTATATTCAGCACCGGCATCACGGCCCACTGGAGAATGCACACGCTCAGGACGTTGCCGATCAGCATGGCCACAGGCCAGTCCCAGAGGCTGCGTGTACGGCCCCGGAAAGAGCGTGAGCACCATAACAGTGGGATAGAGGCCGAAAAGCACCGTCAGGGCCATCTTCCAGGAAGGCGGGGGCGTGCCCCTCCGGCTAGTGAGCAAGGCCGGCGAACCAGGGGCCGAAGCCGCCCGGCAGCGCCTTCAGCTCGAAGTCCCCGACCTGCGCCCGCAGTTTCTCCACCCACTGCGCCCGGACCGGCGAGTCCAGCCACTCCTGAAGTGACTTTTCATCGTCGAAGTGGATCACCACCACCCACTCGTCCCGCTGGCCGTCAGCCGGGGGGTAGACGTCGGTGCCGCGATAGCCGGCAAAGCCCTCGGCGGCCGCAGTGACGCCGCTCTGCCATTCCATGAACCAGTCCGCGAGGGCAGCGGGAACCCGTTGCACCACGACCGCGGAAGCCCGAGAGACACGCACTTCCAAGCTTGAACTCCTTCCGTAAAGTTGCCCGAAAGCTGGGCTGTCCAAAAAAGAGGACCAGGGCGCCTGGGCCCGGTCGCGGACTTACGCCTGCGCTGCCTCAGCAGCCTTCTTGTAGGCGCGCTTTCCGAGCGACCCACGTCTCGTCGATGTTACGGTCGTCGCCGACCGTCATGACGCCGAACAGTAACTGGGCCGCCTGCTCGATGGTCTCCGGGCTGGCGCCTTCCACGATGAGTGACTGGTGCCAGCGCATCGCAAGCTGACCGGCGTTCCAGTCGACGGCGACGAAATCGGCCTCCTTGCCTTTGTCGAAGCTGCCCAGCATGTCGTCGAGGTAGAGGGCGCGGGCGCCCCCCAGCGTGGCCAGGTAAAATGCCCGGTAGGGCGACAGCTTGTTGCGGTCAGCCTCCGCGAGGTCCTGCTCGCGCGGATTAACGGAACCGTCGAGCATGGTGTTGTTGCACATGCCGACCTTGTATGCCTCCTCGAGCACGCGAACGAGGGTGAACGCGTTGCCGCCGCCCATATCGCTGCCCACGGTGATGCGGACGGGGTGCTCGGGGTCCGTGGCCCGGCCCAGGCGGAAGAGGCCGCTGCCGAGGAACAGGTTCGAAAGTGGACAAAACGCAATCGGCCGCGCCCGCCTTCGAGAAGCGGCGCAATTCGTCATTGGAGAGCCAGATCCCGTGGCCCGCAGAGAACTTCGGTCCCAGCAGCCCGTGTTTTTCGTGAACGTGAGTGTAGTCGTTGCAATCCGGGAAGTGGTAGCGCGCTGTGCGAATCTCGGACGGGTTCTCGGAGATGTGCGTGTTGACCCAGCAGTCGTTGTGCTCCTGCTTCAACTGCCGGCAGCGGTCCATCATTTCCTCCGTGCAGCCCACAGCGAAGCGCGGCGTGATGGCGTAGAGATTGCGGCCCTTTCGGTGGTACCGCTCGATCAGACGCTGTGACTCGCGGTAGAATTCATCCGGCGTGATGACGAAGTCGTCGGGCGCGAAACGGTCGATGCCGGTCAGGCCCGCGATCACGCGCATGTCGCGCCGGGCCGCCTCGTCGAAGAACTCCTCCGTCGATACCGGGCTGCTGGTGGTGAATGCCAGGCATGTCGTCGTGCCCCCGGCGAGCAGGGCGTCGAAGAAATACCCGGCAGCGGTGCGCGGCGTACTCGCGGTCGTTGTATTTCTGTTCTTCCGGGAAGATCCAGGTTTGCAGCCAATCCAGCAACTGGGCGCCGTACGCCCCGAGGACGCGAACCTGCGGAAAGTGAATGTGCCCGTCGATGAACCCCGGGAGAATCAGTCGGTTTTGCAGGTGGGTGACCGGAAGGTCGGGGTAGCGCGGCGAGACGTCGGCGAATGTGCCAAAATCCTTGATAACCCCGTCCTTGACGACGAGCAGCCCGTCGCGGATGAAGCGGGCAGCGTCCTGCTCGTGTCCGATGTGCTTCCACGGGTCGTCGATGAAGTCGAAGAACGTTCCTCGGATCGCGCAGCTAGCACCGGCCATGACGGTTCCTCCTCTGAAAAGATGGTCACGCTGTGAAGCGCTACGTTGTGTGACAGAGGTGGCTCTTGGATGACCAGAAGCTTCACCGGCCCCTAACCAATCGTTACCGCACTTTCGGCCGTCTATGGCCAGCAGAAAATGTGGAAGATATATTCAGGATTAATTCTGATCGAGGCATAGACCCGATCCTCGCTATTGATGTGACGCTAAATGTGGAATTCTGACGGGAGCCTTTCGTACCCCATGGATCGGATTGAAACCGGTTTCACAAAAGTTTGGTAGACTATTCGAAGTATTGCCGGCGTCCTTAGCGGGGGACAGACATCAATTGAGACCCCCCTCAGTTATTCTCAGCTCAATCCATCGGAATAATCGAAGAACACTCCATCCGGATCATATTTCTTTCGCAACTCTTGAAGGCGTTTCCATTTGCCTTCGGTATATGATTCCTGAACGATGTGTGGATACGTGACCGTGTCCGATTCGCCGATGTAATACCCGGCAACAAACGGTTTAAGGAGCTCCAGGCATTTCTTGTGCCATTGCGTGTTGGCTTCGTCGTCCTCCGCTTTAGTCCACTGAGTCCATGGTCCGCCATAATAATGGGCGCTCATTGAGAATGCAGCATCGGGAAGTGGAGCCGGAATGTTGGGCCCGGTAAAAATTGCGAACATGATAAGCGTGGTCGGTGACGGCGTCTTCAAGAAATGATCCCGGAGCGCATTGAACATTTCAGCCAGCTTGGAGTCGGAGAACATCGCTTCAACCTGGTTGCGATGATCGGCAGGCCACAGAGCTCCGGATGCATCAAACAAAGCCTCAAAGTTGTAGGGCTTTGCGACCGTCTTGGAGAGACATTTCGCAATGATCGGGCAATCGTCCAGAGGTTTGAGCGATGACTTAACCTCCTCCATCGAATCAGCAAAAATCGTCGCCGCCACCATGCAAACCTTGCCGGCATCTGCCTTGCATTTTTCCGCAAGCTCGGGTGGCGCGGTCAGCATGAACAGACTCAATTCGATGTTAGGGGCCAATTTGCTTGCTATGGATTCAAGCCACTGAGCAATAGTGTCGACTTCGCCGATTGGATAATAATAAGAGCTGCATGCTATGGCTTTTGGCAAATCATAGAGCTTGAGGTGGTAGCGCGTTGCGACCCCGAAGAAGCCCGGTCCGGCCCCGCGAGCGGCCCAATAGTAATCGGTGTTTTGATCTTTGTCGGCAGTAATGAAGTTCTCCATTGGGAGTGACTAACTCAACTGCTTCGACGCTGCCGATTCCAGTTCCCCATACACCCTGATTCCATGACATTCCTCCGCCGAGCAGATAACCACTCAACTTGACTGGCGGGCAATGTCCGCTGGGATAGGACAAGTTTTGAGCATTGAGCCGAGCCTGAATCTCCCGATTGCTTACGATCGGCTGCACCACAGCCTTATGCGCCTTTGCATCTATCGAAATGACCTGATTGAGATTGGTCAGATCGATCATCATGCCCCCGTTGCGCATGGAAGGATTACACCAGTTGTGTCCACCCCCGCGCACTGTGACTTTCAGTTTGTTGGCTCTGGCGTACTTGACCGCCTCGACTACGTCTTGTTCGTTAGCCACACGAACAATCAATTGAGGCCGGCGCTTAATTGGTCCATATTTGTTCCAGACATCGAGAGCAACTTTCTCGAAGTCGGGATCCGATGCGGTCAGGACTTGACCCTTTGATGCTTTTCTGCAGCGCTCTGGTATCCAGATTTGTTTGAGCCAGATCTTTGGCACGGGAAGACAACCTCATTATCCTTCTTCTCAGTCATAACCGAAGTCCTCCATGTGTCCCGTGCTTAATGACGGTAATTATGCGGAGATCTTGGCATTTCGGGAGCCTTCGGGCAGATGCCCGGTCGCGCGGATGGTACCGCTATTATCAATTGCCATTCGTTTGAATGCGCACGAGTGTTCCGCGTTAATCAGGGCGAAATAACAACCGGCGTCCCTAATGAAACCCGCGAAAACAGTTCTTCAATTTCGAAATTCCACATCGCAATACATCCATCAGTCCAATTATCAGGTTTGGGATAGAGAAGGGTCACCCACTTCCGCTCATAAGCGTCGGTCGGATAACCATGGATGCCCACCCATCCTCCCAGTTCCGTGTCCCATGCGGCTTTTCCGCTCTTGAGACTTTCGACTATGGTATCTCTTTTATCGAGTGATATCAAGCCGTCTTCAAACGCTTTCTGGGTATCGGCCACACTTGGATAGCTGATTCCCAAGAAACGATGGAAGCGGCTTGTAGTACTCTTGTAACAGATGGAATACTCCCCCTCAGGAGTTTTTGCGTCTCCCAGGACACGCTTGGAACCCGAGGGGTTCGTGCCCAAACAAACTCTGTAGGTCCTTACAGGCTTGCCATTTTGATGGAGCTCCAGGATCTGTTTCTCCTTCAGGATCACTATCTTGGAAGGAGGTCCCCCAGGTGCGTCCGGATTAGACCACACGCTTTGGTCGAGAGTAAGCCACACGATCAGCGTGATCAGCCCGGCCCAAAATAAACACGATTTCACCAAATGCTACCTCGGAAAACCTTTTCTATCTGACTGCCAATGAACTTCAATCAACGAATCTTCTTCCCTTTTCACAGGATATTTCCACTCCCTCAATAATTCAGATAAATGCGAACGGAACGATTTGATAAGCAAGCCCCTCAATGAGTTACGTCCTCCAAAGTTTTGATAAGAATGCGAGCGTTGTCAGAAAGGGAGCCCTTCCCCTCATAAAAAACGTCCTGAACCGTAATCCCTTTACCGTGATAGATCTCATTCGCCTCATTGTCCGGCTCCAACGCTGCACCTTTCAGGGCCAAGCCGGCGAATAGCCCCTTTGATCTCGAATAAGACAAAATGCCCGAATCCAACCTGACGCTCGTTTCCGCAGAAGCCTGCCGGCCCACAGGACCTGCTGCGACAGAGATATCGGCCCCTAGAGTGTATTTGTCCTCCAGAAGCCCTTCAACCCCTTCCTCGTTCATCACAAGGAGAACCAAGTCAGTGGCCTGTGCACCCGCTTGAACGCCAACACTCCCGCCCCGGATGTTGAAGAAGGCTGGGCTGCTCCACTGGCCGGTCTTTTCGTCTCTCCTGAGAATAATCCCGCTACCGTAGCTGACACTCAGCACCAGCCCGACCTTGACAACAGCCGGAAAAATAGCCAGCCCTCTACATCTTTGGAGCAAATCTTTTGGGATTCCACGGTCGGGCATCTCAAGCGCGCTTTTGAGCACGAGATCGCTGTCGAGAATGCGGCTGTCCAACTCCTGAAAGGAGATCGCCGCTGAAATCCCAGGCTGTAACAGGACCGTCAAAAACAGCGAGATGGCGATGAGTGCTTTTATCATTTTTCAGGTCCTGGCCCGGCCTTGATTACCCGGCCACGACACGTGGCACCGCGTCCGCTCAGTGCCTAAAGGCCCTTTGATTCGTGAACATCATCGAAACCTGGGGGGTTGCTTCATTGCAGGCCTGAATGGACTCAAAGTCTCTGTCGGAGCCACCGGGGTGAACTATTGCAGAAACTCCTTCCCTTATCCCCACATCCACGCCGTCTCGAAACGGGAAGAACGCATCGGACACCATCACTGATCCGACCAAGCCGGCTTTGCATTCCAGCGTCTCCGCTTCCAGGCCTTCACAAATCGCCTCGTCCTTGAGTTCGTTGAAAGGCACCAGGTGACGTTCGAAACAGAGGCGGTCCCGGTATTTACGTACGCTTTAACTACCGCCAGTTCCGCGACGCCCACTCGGTCCTGCTCGCCCGTCCCGATACCCACGGTACAACCGTCTTTTACGTATAGCACAGAATTGGAGGTGACTCCCTGCTCCACGGCCCAACCGAATATCATGTCCTGGATCTCCCTCTCCGTGGGGAGCCGCTCTATGACATATTCCTTGCCCTGATGACTTGCCCTTGCCGGGATAAGGTCCTTCGGGGATCGAATTGCATTAACGGCAGACTGCTGAATTATTATTCCGCCATCTATGAGAGATTTGAAATCGACAAAACGGTGGGTTACATAGTCCTGGAGTCGGTCGATCCTTAGGTATTGCCAGTATTCGCAGGTTTCTACGCTTGGAAAGAATAGCGACGGACCCTTCTTCATAATCAGGCGCAGCCACCACTTCGAGATAGTTTTCGGCAATCAATTTCGCCGTGGGCTTGTCCACGGGGCGGTTGAAGACCGCGGCCCCACCGAAGGCAGCTATGCGATCTGCCATGTTGGCTTTGCAATATGCTTCCGAGAGGTTTGGGTGAATCGCTACGCCGGACGGATTGTTGTGCTTCATTATGGCACAGGCTGGGGTCTGCATGAGAAACTTAAGTATATTTAGAGCGTTGTCCACATCTGTGAGATTAATTTTGCCCGGGTGCTTGCCGGCCTGAACCATCTCCGATTCCGTCAACGAGCCGACGAGACCCTCTCCCGGGGCCACAAACCTGCAATCGCCGAGAACCAGGTTACCTGCGGTCAGTTCGTAAAGGGCTGCTTCTTGGCCTGGATTTTCCCCGTACCGTAGCCCTTTTTCTATAAGTCCTCCCGACGAATCGGCGATTTCCCAAGTACGCTTCCTGTATTCCAACGTCTGATCGCCGAACACGATCTTCATTGTCTCAGGGAAATGATCGGCCATCACTGTTTTGTATTTCTTTTTTATATCTTCCATGAACAACTCTCCTGGGCGTTGATCTTTTTCAGGGGACCTCTCCACATGGTGACCGAAGAATTTAAGAGATGTTTGCAAACCGTGCTCCGCCGACCTTACCACGGATTCGCACCATCCGAAAAGCCTTCAGCCACCACATTTTTTTCAAACCGTGCGTCTCTTCCATCCTGGGGCTGCTTATGTTACGCTAAAATGAAGTTGTCTGGGAGTAGGTTCCGTGAAAAAAACCTCTTCGTGGCTAGGATGGTTGGGGTTCTTCGTGGCCGGCTTTCTGGCTGGCATAGTATTTTCGGCGTGGAAGCTAGATAGCGGAGTCGGCGCCGTACAAGTCTCCACGCTCCGTCACGGCGGAACCAGACCAACAAGCTGATTTGAAAGCAAGAATAGACGACTTGAAGAAAAGGCTGGCAGTCAAGCCGAACGACGTTGGCGCTCTCGTGCAACTTGGGAACAACTATTTCGACGCCGGTGATCATGCAAAGGCCGTGGAAGCCTACGAGAAAGTCTTGCAAATCGACCCCCGTAATGCTGATGTCATGACAGACATGGGGATCAGCTATCGAAAACTGGGCAAACCAGAGGAATCTGTCCGGGCATTCCGTAGGGCCTTGGACGTGGATCCGGAACATTCGATGGCTTTGTTCAACCTGGGAATCGTGGACTCAGGGACGACCTGAAGGACAACGTGGAGGCGCTGAAGACGTGGGAGATATTTTTGAAAAAAGCAGGGGATTCACCACACGCCGTGATGATTCGGCCCTGGGTGAAACAGTTGAGAGAAAAACTCGGGACTAGGTCAGGCGCCGGGGAAACTCAATGAGAGACAAAACTTGTCCCGAAAAATAACCCGTCAGGATTTCTTTCAGACGAGACGCCTTGGCACTCCCTATCCCTCTGCCAGTCTGTGAATCAGGAACTCTGTTAGAGCGGCCAGTCCGTGAGTGGGCATGTAATTGCTGGCTGAAATGTCGTACAGGATTTTGCTATACGACGCAAATTCGGCGTCTTCTCTCCAGTTAATAAGGGCGACGGGCAACCTGGGGAAGAACTTGAAGAGGAATCCCTCGTCCCCGAGATCCACCGGTTTTCCACCCCACTGGAGCGCTCGGGATATGCGTTGATTCCGACTCAGGGAAAAATAGCGTTTGAGCAGATCGTCTGTTGTCTTTGAAAAATGAGCCCCCATCACAGTGCCGTGCTGTAATGACCTGCAGTCAATCCACTCCCCCATAACTCTTACAGCGGTTCCTTGATTCTCTGCCGCCGCTATCAGGTGCTGCAATACGAGCACTTTCATTGGGAGGGTGTCGACTATTTCGTGCCCGGCCCCGACGCGGTACGGAAGCAATTCCAAGACGAACCAACTGTGCAGAAATGGGATCACGATGCGGGGGACGCCATCCCCGCCCTTGTACTCGGCGTCGGTCATTTCAGCGACGGTGATGGGGTCGATTCTCTTCACACGCTTGATAAGGAGCGCGTAAAACTCATCTAACTCTTTAACATTCTTGCCGGTCCGAGCTCGTTCAAGCCACATGGTATATTCGTCAGGAGGTAGCACCGTCATCTCCGTCATGCATAAGGCCCCGACAGAAACAACCAGGCCATGGGAATTTTGTGAGCACCCCGATGGTGCATTGTGCACTGCATTGAGGTCGTCTCACATCTCCACAGAAAAGCAAAAACCCTCCGAAGAGGGTCATTTGCACAACCGTTACTCGATGACTTACAGTTGAAATGACCGGAGAGAAGACTCTGCGATCCTCTCTCCGGGATTACGCGGTCATAACGGGGTATTGAAGTTCAGGGTGAAACTGCCGCCAAAGGTCCAGGAAATCCTGTTGAGGCCCAGATCGAAGCCGCTGCTGCCCAATGAATCGATGCTCAGATCCGAACTCGACCTTCCATGTGTCATGTTCCAACGAGCGAAGACTCCAACTGCGCCGGGCCCAAACACACGGGAGTACTCCGAGAAAACCTCCAGGAAGTAGCCGCCGTTATAGGTCCCCGAAAACTGTGCGCCACCAGTAGCGCCGAGAGCGCCCAAAGTCTCTGTGTACTTCACATTGCCCAGCAAGGTGGGGACGCCCACGGCTCTCACAGTCAGATTCGTAGTAGGACTCGTGTAGGCGTACTGCGTTCCGAAAAGGGGAATCCATCCCTGGGAATTGACGGTCGCCCCGTCCCCGAGAAGGCCGAATGGGCCGAGGGCAAAAGGGTTGGAACTTGTGAATTGCGTGTTGAAGTAATCAAAACGTAGGCCCACAAGGGCTGATAGCCCATTACATCCGCCAATCGCGACAACTCCGTCAACAAACCACCACTGGTTCGAAGTATCCCACGACCTCGTCCCCAAAAAACCGTTGTTGTAAGCTTCGCTGGAACTGTTATCTGACGGGATCAGATACCAGCCGGAAGCCATGAAACCCAGCCAGTCGGAGAGCGGGACTGATTGTTGAAGTCCCAACCAAAGCCCCTTGCTATCATAGGTTTGGTCTAGCTCATAAACGCCCCCCACGGGAGGGCCGCCGGCACCGAAGCTGACATTTTTGCCTGCAGGTTGCCAGCCCACATAGAAAACCAGCGGTCCAAATCCGGGACCGGCGGGTTCACCGCAAGTTGCACGACCGCCGAAAATTCCCCCAAATGAAGGAAGACCGGGCAATATGCCTTGCGCGGAGACCACGGCCGGAACCAGGGCCAATACAAGAATGCCTGCGCAAAGAATAGCGACACGTTTCATATCCATATCCTCCTAACAGAAGAAAACACAAGCCTTCCCACTATTGTTGAGAGGCCAACGCCCATTGCACAAACCGAAGCTCTGGAATGTTAAATTTCTAGAACAAAAAGTTCTTATTGTCAAGTAATAATGGCGGGCGTTGTCGTTTTTGTAAAAAGTATACATTTATGGCAACATTAAGTTCCAACAGTGAACTAAACAAGACGATAAAGTGGATAACATAGTGAAATAACATGCTATCATGCTTTCAAACAATATGACGAACACAAGTTAGTCAATTAAGTTAACATACAAAGATATGTGCTTAAACCATGAATAGAAGTATTTGGCCAAGGTCGGACGAGAGGTATCGGGTTGAAAAAAAGCCAGAAATAAGGAACAGCGTCATGCCGCCGTACCTCCTCTTCTGTTTACGATGTTTGGGCAAATAGGTCACGCCGCCCCCTGCTGTTTCTGCCCGGTCTTTGCCATCGGCTCCAGCGCGCTCATTTGGACCCGCTGGCTTGTGCGGTTATGCGATAAAAAAACCAGTTCGGCTACTCTAATGTGCTGTCTAACAAGTAACCCTGCCTCGATGCGCCTTCCGAGAAATGGTACTGATGAGGGGCTGCAAGAAGCCGTCTTCCGAGGGGATGGCTGAATGTGGAGGCGCACACATGGGTTTGAAGCTGCCGAATGATCTTGCAGTCCAGAGTCCCTGCGGACCTTGTCCGTTTTTTGTAATCTGTTTGAAAGCACATTGGTATCAGGCGAGGTGCCAGCGCTTCGGAGACCTGCCCGAAACTGCGGGAACTGCGGCGATCCCGTTTAAGCCACTTGCAGGCGCGTCGGCATTAGCTGCCGTCATGCCGCGGGGTATCCGGCCCGCGCCGCGGTGAGACTCGGGTATGACCGCGGTGGAAGCCAAATAAAAAATATGGCCCTGGAGGAAGATATCTGGGCGCGGCTCGGAGAATTACGCACAGTTTAATATAAATATTAGGATAGTTATAGTAATTAGTTAATGTATAAGATGCCAATTACATGATCTAGATTCGTGCTTGACTTGATATTTACCCCGTGTTATTATGATTTCACCGATATATGCAAAATCGTAAGGCGTGTCGGCAAGCTGTCTTCGTATCATGACGCGTGCCGGCAGAGCCGTAAGAACTGTGGCCTTGTCAATTTGCGCCACAGGAATGTCACGTTTGCAGTGTCTCAGTTTCGGGTTAAACTTTATTGTTATGCCGGATATGTCCCGGCTCTTTCATTAAAGGATCAGGTATGGTTGTACGAGGAGTCGTAGCGGTTTTCGTTCCTATTATGTTGTGGTGTTCCATTGCCGTGCAGTGTCGCGCCGAGGCGCTTCCGGGCTTTCTCGGAAGCTGGAACGCTTTTGATGCCGTAGATGTTGTCAACTGCTCTCCGCGCTTAAGCCAGTCCATGGGCATAAGGAAGTTCATTAATAGTTTCACTTCATATCAGTTTGTCAATCCGTTTCCTCCTTTCCAAGATCCTCTGAGCCGCCTGGAATTTCCAATTGATCAATGGTTTTTGGGTGTTACAGCAAAATATGAGGCGCGGTCATGGTCGGCACAAGCGCAAGGGTGGGTGAATTTGAACCGGGAAAGCGGATTGAAGATGCAGGACAGCGATTGGGATGACGATGCAAATCCTTCTCAAAAGACCATTTTCAGCGAGTCTGCATCAAAGCTGAACAGGGGTTTTCTATTTGACACGAGTCTGGCAGTTAGCATTCCGTGGAGGCGATTGAACAACGTTAGGCCGGTATTGGGATACAGATATCAGTATTTTTCTTTCACCACTCATGACGGTTCCCAAGCCGTCCTGGGAGGCGATGTCATAGATTTGCCCGGGGACGGTATAGATTTCAAGCAGGTATTTAACCACTTATATTTCGGCGGGGTTTTCAATGCGAGTCTGGAACTCGCCAGCATTTTGAACAATTTCCCGAGGATGGATTTGGAGTGCCAGCTTGATTATGCGCTGCTGAGTGCCAAAAACGAAGACTTTCACCTGCTTCGCAAAGGGGACCGCGTGACTGCGGAAAGCACGGTCGGCCACTGCTGGCACTGCTCGATCAGCATAGGGATTTTCCGGCGGGGAGCTTTGAGCGCTCGTGTCGAAGCTGATTTCAAGAGATTATTGACGGATGGCAATCATGAGTTGCACAATAACCTCTTCAACCTGAATTTTTCTTTCGACGGGTCGAGAGTATGGTCCGACCAGGCTTCAATTTCTGCTTTAGGGCAGCTTGTTTTTTGATTCGTTTTGCATATGGTGTCTGTTCACATTCTGAGAAGCTTGCCTCTCAATTTCAGAAAGTCTTGCTTTTGCCTTGACACGGGGGCGGTATTCAAAGCTTATTCCCGTCACGGAGAAGGTCGTGATTGATCAAATTCGTGATCACTTGCCTATTTTGAGATGTCCTCTGAGCAAACAAGGCTTGCGTGCGATGGAGATCTCGGAAACCGTTCAGTTGAACGAGAGCATAGAGAGGAGGGAATGCCGGCATCATGATGGAACTACGGTGCTCGAAAGGCTTGAAGCCGGAGTCATCTCGGTGGACGGCAAATTTATCTATCGAGTTCAAGACTATATCCTATGCATGCTGCCGGGCGATGCCATAGTGCAACCGAGTGACTACTTCAGCCACGAAGGCGAAATTCGAACGCACGATTCAAGACAGGAAGTGCAGGAGTTCTATGATCGCATCGGGTGGAAGAAGGTTGACGAAAAGACCTATTCTGACGCGTCGCAGTTTGAGGACCTGCGCGCAGTGTCAAAGGATTACATTTCAGACTGCCATCGCCGAGTGACAAGACACATACAAAAGACGGCAAGTACCTCCTAGATGCAGCGTCCGGTCCCATACAGTACCGAGGATTACCTTGTTTACTCCGACAGTTACGATTTCAGGATTTGTGTTGACCTATCGCTATTGGCTCTCAAAGAAGCTTCGAGAAAGATTGGCAACAAGGGGGTCTTCATTCAAGCAAATATTACCAATCTTCCTCTTGCGGAGAATTGCGTAGATTCGGTAGTTTCGCTCCACACTATTTACCATGTGCCGTGCGAAGAACAATTCAATGCCTTCCGAGAGCTTTACAGGGTATTGAAGCCGGGAGCCACGGCAGCGGTGGTCTACTCCTGGGGGTGGCTGTCACCACTGATGGCTGTCACAATGTTCCCGCTTACTCTGCTTCGGTGGCCACTGCGCCTGCTCCGACTGCTGAAAAGTTGGCTGACAAAACCTCGTGGGGGGAGCAACGAGCCCAAGCTGTATTTCTTTTACCATCGACGCAAGCGACTGCAGGAAGAGCTAAGAAAATTCTGCGATTTCGATTTAGTGGTATGGCGAAGTGTAAGCATCCTGTTTTTGCGGGTCTATGTTCACCCCTGGCTGTTTGGAAAGCAACTGCTCTCCTTGGTTTTCTCATTGGAGGAGACATTTCCCGGGTTCTTTGGAAAAGTTGGGGCGTATCCGTTGATCGTTATGCACAAACGCTGATCATTCCAGGCACATACATAGACCGGGCAGTGACACCCAGCAATGATTCTTGTAAAACGAAAACTCGTGAGCGCTACGCCTTGTTTTCCTCGATCAATATTGTTCGGGCAGGTGAACCATCAATGCCGACAAGCTTCAACGGCAGGCACACCAGGGTGTAGGTACCGGCTCGAACCTTGCTCAGATTCAACCCCTCTATAATAATGACCCCTGCATGCAGCAATGTCTGATGCGTCGGCCCTGACTGACCGAACGGAGCCACTGAAAGGTAGTCCACTCCCACTAGGCGTACGCCGAAGTCAGCTAGCCATTGGGCCCCGTCTACGGTTATACCCACGAAGTCCTTGGAAAAGCCACGTTCGCCTCGGGACCACAGCTCGGAATTCCGAGTATGGAAGAGTACACGCGGGGTGCGCGGAGGAATGGCGAGTCCTTGCAGCAAGTCGGCCGATAGGTGGCCGTTTGCAGGCACCTCAACAACCAACGCGGGTCCTACCAAGGTATTAAGGTCCAGTGAGTCCACTCCCAGGCCGCCCGGGATGAAATGGCAGGGCGCATCCACATGTGTGCCGGTATGTGCGCCCATGTCCAGTCGGCTCACGGTTGCTTTATCACCTTTGCTCAGATGTGACGGCTGAGTGATGTGGATCGAGGGGTCGCCCGGCCAAACAATGAGGGACTCGGAGACAGGGAGGGAAATGTCGTGGATCACCATGAGTAGCTCCTAATAGAAAGATTATGAAGTATTTATGCAATGTTGGAGCGTGCTTAGGACGAAATTCTTGGTCAACAATCTTAATAATGTCCTAGCTATTGATAGAAATTTTCGTTACTGCTTCCTTGGCTCAAATCATTTCCACCTGACGCCTCCTACAGACATCAGCAAAGTCGCGTATATTGAAGGTAAGGACGTAATCCACTCTAACACTCATGTCCGAGATAATCATGCGCAAGACGTTATCCACAAGGCTGAAGGCTCGACCACCTTGAGGTCGGTCTGATAGTGTCGCAGCTAGCGCGTCCATCCTGTATTTAGCGTCTTCCAAATAAGTCGTGTTAGGACGTTTGAGAAAGGACTCAAACTTTCTTACAGCTAACGGTCGACGCACAAAACGGGTGCGCAACGTCTCATATAAAATAGGCCAGGGGAAAATGTAGCGTAAATGAAGGAGCGTCTCGGCTTTCTGCTGAGCTTCCTTATAATGCTCATCGCGCTCATCCAAAAGTGCAATCCAAAATCCTGAGTCTACGAGTGCCGTTTTATTGATGCTATAACTCATCCACTCCTTCTTCTTCCTTGATAGAACCATAACCAGTCCAGGGAGCCTGTTTGCGCTTCCCGAAGAGAAAACTGCCTTTGACTTTACCGTCATCACCTCGATAGATAACGTATACGCGGCTTTTCTTTGTCAATCCAACATTCTCACGCATATCGGTTCTAAGCTCATCAAGCAGTTTGCCCTGTGAATCATACCGGACAAATCCTACGCTATCACCGCACTCGATTGCTTCGTGGTTGGCAAGCCAGGTATACATGCCTTCATAATCACCATTGACACCCAGATCGAAAGACAGCCAAACAGCCTTTTTCATAACTCATCTCCACGTCGCGGTTATTTCCTTTTATGCCTTCTTACCACCATTAGCGTTCTTGATCCATTTGGTTTTGATTGACCTCAGGTGTTCTTTTCATCCTAAGCTTGCCTGTATATAGTGAGAATATTCCGATTATTTTTGTGTCAAGCCGGCTTTTCGGCCCGTTCACGCCGGCTTCACCTTCACCCGCGTTGGCGCTTTTCCGCGCATAAGCATCGAAGAGTTTGTGCCGGCACCCCGGGTTTTGTCTTCGGAAAGGGCAGTGCCGTCAACTATCTGCCGGGCAACACCCGCCTCCCTGTATCCGAACCCCTTTGCCAAAGCTACCACACCAGGTCTGATCCCAGGCACAATCTGGGCCTTGCACTGAAGACGCGTTTTGCCGTCAATAGTCTCAATCTGGACGGAACCCCCCTGAACCACTTTGAGTTTGGCGGCATCTTGAGAATTCACGACGAGTCTATTCTCGGGGGTGACTTCCAGCAGCCAACTGTTGATGCCGGACAGCGCGGTCCGATGGAACGGTAGCGTGTAAGTGATAAGGAGAAATTCATCATTACTCAGGGAGATAGGGGGATAAGCAACCGGTACCAAGGGCTCCCGAAGTCCGCTTGAGGAATCTACCCCGGGTTTAGCGGCCACTGCGGTCGGTGAACTCTTAGATGAGGGGAAGAAACCGCCCCTATCGAAGACCTTGGCCACCTCTTCAAGAGAAGAGGAGACGCTGAATCCAGCCTCTTTCATTGTTCCGAGAAACAACAGAGACCAGCCATATATAGTAATCCCGGCCGGTATTCAGAGGAGTGGAGGTGCTGATCCCTTTTTCACCGAATCCCGACAAATTGAAGCCTCCGCGGCAAAAGCTATGAGGATATCCTCCATCTGCCTCGTTTCGGGGAATATGGGAAAATACTTTCCAGTTTTGGGATCGACCGCGCCGACGACAGGTCTGCGCGCTCCGAAGCCCTCGGTGGCCACAGAGGGTGGCGAGACACAAACATCCCATTGCTCAAGGTAAGTGGTGTCCGGAAGGATATAATCCGCGAGCGCCGTGGTTTCTGTGATCTGTCGATCAATACCCACGAGGAGCGGCACTTCTCCTTTATCCCTCAGGTTCGAGGATGCCGCGGGATCTTCGTATACAGGGTCAGTGTCCCACAAGAACAGCGCTTTGGCTGATAGACCGGTACCTGCGGTCTCCCCCCTGTATTCGTATCCGGCCATAACCTTTTCTTCGGCTTTATGGATAAAATCGTCTTTTCTGTGAACAAGGCCTCCGGCACCGGGGCTGGAGCCGACCAGCAGGTTCAGGGCAAGGATCGCTAAGGCTGTTTCCTCGCCGTTCTCGCCTGCCAGGACGCCTGCTCCCGGAATTGCCGCGGATCTCTCGCCGCCTTCAACAAGTAGCTCGGCAAGTCTGTGGATCATGCTCGGCGGCACACCGGATTCCCGCGGCATAGTCCTCAATCGTTTTGCTCAGAGCCTTACTCTTGATTTGCTCGGGAGGTGGCTGGACAATTCCGGGATATCGGTCCAGAAGGGATTGAATGATGCCCAAAGCCAAGGCCAAGTCCTTCCCAGGGATCACAGGCACCCAGAGGTCCGCCTTTGAGGCTGATGTAGAGAGCCTGGGATCCACCACTACCCACTTGAGGCAGGGGCCATTGACCCTGGCGTCCGCGATTTGTCTGGCCAAAAGTGTCAGAGGAACCCCGGAGTCCAACGGGGCGTCTCCGAAGCTGATCAACACTCGGGCATTTCTGTAATCCGCGTCAACAGGTCCCTTGCCGGGACCGAAGACCTGTTCCGCGACTGTGCGGAGCGTGTCGCTCATCCGAGATTCACGATCTCGAACCAACGTGGCGCCAGGAAATCCGGACATGAATCTCTTTACAAACGTGAGCGCGCCCCAGTCCGCTCTGCCGACAAGAAACTTAAAGCCCTCGGCCGATTCCTTGATCTCTCGGAAGCCGGTTACCTGGCCTTCACCAAACAGGTCTCCGCCATCCAATATTTCTTTGAGCGCCTGATTCCAGGAGAGCGCGATCCACTTTCCCGAACCTCGAGGACCTACGCGCTTGAGCGGGCGCGCTATCCTGAATGGGTCGTAAAGTGTCTGAATACCGCTTCCGCCCACACCGCACACGCTTCCGCTCTGTGTGACAGCTTTCTCTAGAGGGGTTTCAAAGGGGAGGCGGAAGTTCGCGGACGCGGGGTGATAAGGGCTGCCATCGATCTTGACCAGAATATCCTGTGCGACCCGGCAGCAAATCCCGCAATTTCCCGCGCACAGACCGCATACTGTATAAATTTTACTTACACCCGGGAGGGTTTCCAGAGGATCCACGCCCGGTGCGCCCTTTATATATTGAGGAATAGGAGGCTCTTCCGTGAAGAGAGTGCACCCCGCGAACAAAGAGGCGCCCCCCATCAAAGCGGCAAGCCGAAGAAATTCTCGTCGGGTTACATAAGCCATGTTTTTCTCATCTGATGCCGCGTCAACTCAGCGGTATGTCAAAGCCGATAAATACGACCGAATATCTCATGAGAAACACCCCGCCTATGATGAGCAACGAGGCGAGGCAAAGCCACACCTTGTCTTCTCCGGTTCGCGGGAGGACAAGAATCGCGAGCGGAATCAGCATGCCCGAGACAAGCTCCCCCCAGACGTAAAGTTTCTCATGCAAGGCCAACAGGATGGACGCGTGCCCGTCCACGTTGGACACCAGGAGCGTCAGCCAGAAGCTCCCATTCCAAAAAAGGTCCACCAAGAGGATGCCGATCATCATGATGCGAAGACTCTTGTACAACTCCGGTTCCAACTTTTCCTTCCGGTACCTGTCCATCATCAGGGCTACTACTGCCAGGAGCGCAATTCCTGAAAGCAGAGCCGAAGTAAGAAAATAGCCTGGCATGAGCGCCGAGTGCCACCACGCACGCGCCCTCACCAGAGCAAAAGCGAAGCCGGTGTATGCGTGGACGAATATGGCGAGAGGAACTGTAACCATCCCTAGTATTCGGGTTACTCGGTCGTTTTTCACGAATATGAAATAGATGTATACGAGATTGGCAATCGGATACGCGGTCAATAGCCAGGAGCCATAAGACAGGGCTGAAGTGTTGTTGAAATACTCCGGGACGAGAGTGTGCCAGAATCGAGTCGGCTGATGCAGGTCGAGAATAAGGCAGGCCGGCGCCAGCAGCAAGAGCAGGAACGAGATAATGGCTGCGGGGAGGGCCATGGGCTTGAAGCGCTTAATTCGGAAAACCGTTGAGAGCGTAGAGAGGATGAACGAACCCGCGGATAACCCCGTGAAGTAGAAGTACAGCGGAATGTAAACCTTCCATGGGACCACATGAGGCACGTTGTATAGAAACCGCGGTTTCCATTTATCTGCCTTCCCCTTTTTTCCAGTACGAGGCATCGGGACTAGGGATGCTGCGGCCGTATTCGAGAATTTCCTCTTTGAAGTCGTCGGAGAATAGTATTCTCCCCATTAGTTGACGATCGGCTGCCACGTAAAATACCTTTGGCCTGGTTCCCAATTCGGGCTTGATAACAGTAGTCCCCAGTGATACCAGCTTGCGGGAGATTTCACTCGAAGGATCGTCCAGGTTTCCGAACACAAGAGCGCGGGACACGCAGGCCTCTACGCACGCGGGCTGGAGCCCTGCATCTATCCGTGCCGAACAAAAATCGCACTTCTCCGCGGTATTACGGATAGGGTTAAAGAACCGGGCATCGTACGGGCACGCAGCGATGCACATTCCGCAACCTATACACTTCCCGTAGTACATGACTACCACGCCGTCTTCTTCGCGCCTGACCGTGGCCTGCACCGGGCAAACCTGTGTGCAAGGCGGGGTGTCGCACTGATTGCACAGGCGCCGGAGAAAGTGGTTGGAGGCGTCGGGGAAGTGACCCTTCTGTATCCCCTTCACCCACGAACGCCAGTACCCCAGAGGGACATTATTTTCGCTCTTGCATGCGATGGAGCAGCTATGGCAGCCGATGCACCTCCGCTGGTCCACCAGCATTCCCCAACGTTTGGGTTTCCGATCACCGGCGCCGCTACCTGGAGTCGTCTCGTGAGGAACCTGATCCCCCGATTGAGGCGCACCGCCTTTTGGCATAGAAGTGTTACTCATTTCAACGAATTAACTCTCGTTTTCGATTGCTGGAATTTTTACCGGACCTGGTGGCAGCCCAAGCATTCCAGTCTGCTAAAAGATTCCTTGCCGTCATGGCAGTTGCCAGTGGCGCAGGTCGCACACGCCCTCGGCACATCGTAACCCGCCAGGGATACTTCATTGTCAGGGACCGAACCCGGAACATAAAGGGTAGAGGCATCCCGGCCTATGTGGATTTTCTTGGGTGGTGAGTCCTTCAAAGCCCTCATAACAAAAGTGCCGTACTTCTGGGTGGCGTAAATGGCGTCGTGACAGGTCTCGCATGCCTTGTACTTTCCGTCTTTGAACCATATATGGCTATAGTGCCGAAACACTACAGGGCCGGGCGATCCGACAGCCTGGTAGGATATGCTCCCGCCTCCGAACACCGCGGAAAGCGCCAGAAAGCCAAACAGCACGCCGCCAGCCACAACAACCACCAAAATAATCCCCCATGCGGCAGCCTGAACCCTCCAGTACGGGGATGGGTCCTGCAGATGGCGGATGTATTCACCTATTCGGTGAAGCGAGCCTTGTTGTTCGAGCTGACGTATCATTGCGATGGTCTCAGACCCTGTTTGGGTTAGCGAACTGTCCCCACGTACGTGGTGGTCCACTGTCTCTTCTTGACCTCAGCGGTCCCGTAATCCGGCAAAACCATGGGCGAAACCCTGTCCGTTTCGATTCCTGCCTCTTCCAGCTCCTTATGGAACTTTCTAACGTGTTCCACGCTGAGCCGGCCTATGTCCGAGCGCTCCTTGACGTAATTGCCTGCGCTCTCCCCCGCGAGTCTTCCGAAAACAGTAATGTCCAGAAGCGAATTTCCCATCAAACGGTTGGCTCCGTGGACTCCGCCGCCTACCTCACCTGCCACGAAGAAGCCGGGCACTGCTGTTGAGCCGTCGGGTTTGTAAGCGAGTCCGCCATTTTGGTAGTGGAGAGTCGGATAGATCAGCATCGGAAGCTTGGAGATATCTATCCCGTACCGTTTGTAAAGGATGAATTTGGCCGGAAACTCTCGCTCCACGGTCCCTTCGCCTTCCAGCATTTCAATCATCGGCGAATCCAACCACACACCGAATTTGCCACCCGGCCCGGGGACCGGAACACCTTTGCCGACCTTCGTGCATTCGCGAATTATGCTCGATGATTCGATATCACGCGGTTCACGCTCGTACACGAATTGTTCACCGTCGATATTAACCAGGTTAGCGCCCGCGCCTCTTACTTTCTCGGTAATCAGGAGCCCTTCAGCCTGCTCGGGGAAAACCGCACCTGTCGGGTGATATTGCGTTGCATGGAGAAAGCGGACCCCCACGCCCATACGATAGCCCATGACCAATCCGTCGCCGGTCGCGCCGTAGTGATTGGTTGTCATAAACCCTTGCATGTGGAGACGGCCCGACCCGCCGGTGGCCATGACCACGGCTTTAGCTTTCACAAGAAAGTATTCCTCGGTTTCCGAGGTTGTACAACACGGCGCCGGAGCATCGTCCTTTGTCATCCAGGAGTAGCTCCACCGCGGGAGAAAACTCGAGCACACCGATATCCTTGACGCGATTGCGGGCCTCGTCGCGAAGGGTCCTCATGATCTCTGCGCCGGTCATGTCACCGGAGTAGTGCATTCTCTTGCGGCATGTGCCCGCTCCATGAAGAGTGAAGAGTTTGCCGTCGGACCACTTATTGAACATGCAACCGAGACGCTCCAGCCAGCCGATAACTTTGGGTGCTTCAGTGACCATGGTTTTGACCAGTTCCGGATCATTCTCGAAGTGGCCGCCTCCCATCACATCCAGGTAGTGATAATAGGGAGAATCCTTCCATCCCTTGGTCGCTGCTTGTATCCCGCCTTCGGCCATCATGGTGTTGGCATCGCCGTGTCGCAGTTTCGTGGCAATGATTGCGCGGGCCCCCTGTTCTTGGGCGATCAAGGCAGCAGCGGTCCCGGCCCCTCCGCCTCCGATGACAAGCACGTCCGTCTCGAAATGGATTTCATTCAAGTCAATCTTGTCCGGGTCCACTCGACTCCGTGCCTCGAAGGTGTCAGCGATCTCCTGGGCCACTGCATAGCCCTTGCTGGGTCCCACTTTCAAATCTCGAAGCGCGCCGGGCCGGAAGTCCGGGTGGTATTTTTCCAGGCGTTCTTTGCGCTCGTCCAGAGTCAGAGCGCGAAACTCTTCCCCCGCCTTCTTCCTAGCCACTCTTTCAGGACGAGTTTTCTCAACTTTCTTTATATGTGCCATAAGGTCCGGCGTGTATGCCATAATTGCCTCCGGTTTTACAGGCGATTCAGTCTGAGAGAGAGCTTATAGTAACTAGTCACAGTCATTTGGCGACCGGCACGGAGGCCGGTCCTACCCGGCTCGTAGTAGAGCCGGCGTCCCTGCCGGCTGTCTCAGGCAGGGCAAACCGCTTTGTCGGTGAAGGGCTACCTTCCACTTCATGTATCCCAAGAGACTCCATTAGAGCCACTGTTTGTCATCCGGTTGCCACATTTCATCCCCGGTGTGAGGTTCCATTTGCCGTTCCACGTAAAGTTTTCTGAGTGTTTCCATGTCCGTGGCCATGAGCTTCTTCAACGGCTCTTCGTATCGGCCCGATTCTATCCTGCCGATCATCTCTCGAAGGTGTGTCGCGGCCGGTTGAATGTGCCTTCCCGTCAGACGGCGGGTAAGGATACCAATGTTGTACTGCGCTAGCTCCGCGGGGCAGCGGGAAGTGCAGATGCCGCACATTACACACGGAAAGGAGAGTTCCGCGGCTTTTTCAAGGTCACCTCTCAAGGCGGCGGAAATGTATTCCATGACCGGAATGTCCATGGGACACGACTTGGTGCAGGTGTTGCAGCCCATGCACTTGGCGAGTTCCGGGTAGTACTTCAGGAGAGTTTTCACGTTGGGGGCCAGCTCTTCAAGGTTGTAAACCGCACGGTTGGCAGGGAAGAACGGCACCATAGCAAGATACATGTTGGGCTGCACCACGGTCTGGCACGCAAGACCGACATATATCTTGGGGCTGTCGGGCATGCGGTAGACCGTTGCGCAAGCTCCACAGATTCCGCCTCGGCATCCGCATCCACGGATCAACTGGTAACCGGCATACTCGAATGCCTTCTGTATCGTTAACGTGCTAGGGACGTCATACCTCTTTCCCATAATGAATATGGGCACAAGGTCGGTTCTCACTGCTGTTTCCATCGGGATGCCGGTTTCCTGGGCGGCTTGTTGTTGCTCAACCGTTGACATGCTCTCTGATCCTTTCTTCAGCCTGAATCCGTGATGTGTCCTTCAAAACCCTAGCGTGCAACAAAGACGCCTATAACAATTCCCAGTATCAAAGCGATAAGCGCCATGAAGTAGTTGTCAAGCGCTGTGATCCGTGGAGCAGGCTGTATAGTCTCTGGAATCACCTCGTCCACGATATAGTCTTTGTATGCCGTGTCCACTTGAGGGCAGGCCAAAATGCAGGAGTAACACTGTTCGCAGTCTTCCCCCACACACGACTCCAGGGCAAACGACGTGCGCTGCTCGGTCTTCTCAAAACGCTTCGGGTCTCTCCGGAGCACAGGGCAGGAATCAATACAGTTTCCGCAGGCAACGCATGCTTTGTCCCCCGTAATGTCCGACCCCTCATCCTGAATGTAAAGGCGGTGATAGGGTTCCATCCCCTTTGACAAAAGTCGAAACCGGGCGACGGGCGGCTCTTTGGCACCGAGGACAATATCCGCCACTTCCCGATTGATTTTGTCTTTGGGCTCATCACTTTTCGTAGCCATTGTATATGCTCCTGTTCACAAGTTGGGATCGCGACTGTACCAACAACCCGGCCTTGTGAACGATTACTTTCACAGTTTGCGCCCGAGGCTAATTTCTCCCGGTTGCGTCTATACTGCTCAAAGTCACTCCCTGGTCATAAACGGGTGGCACTTTACGCAGTTTTCAAAATCTGTGTCCTCTCGACAATCGGCAAGAAAGATTTTGGTTTTGTAGTGAATCTTGCCATTGTGACAGCGCTTGCAGGTCTTCTCTGAGGGCAACGCGACCATCCATCTAGGGTTTGTGGATAGCTTGTTCCATGCAGCTTCTCTGGCGGCGAAGTACTCCTGGTCCGTCACGGGGAGCAAGCGATCACCCCTGTACGAATGAGACGCGGAAGTGTGGCAAG
Source organism: uncultured delta proteobacterium (assembly GCA_963828085.1). Taxonomy (GTDB): domain Bacteria; phylum Desulfobacterota; class Desulfomonilia; order Desulfomonilales; family Desulfomonilaceae; genus CAWBBA01. The sequence goes on along the minus strand of CAWHDO010000032.1, from coordinate 69,205 downwards.
AGTCGCAATCCAGGTGATTCACTTCGGTGTACGTTACGGTCTTGTCCGCCTGCGAGGTCCCCTGATCCTTGTAACGCTCGTGGCATTTGGCGCATGTGTCGTCTCTTGCCAGCACGTGTTTGCGATGATCCATGACCAGACCGATCTTTTGGAGGCCGGGAGGAAGGTCTCTGAGATAAACTTCCTTACGCTCAATAGCTGCTAAATGACAATACTGGCAGTTTTCGCTTGGAATACGCGCTCTGTTGAAGAATTCAGCGCTTTGGGCCCTCCGAGGCTCGATCTGTGGCACCAGGTAGCTCACAATATGAAACAAACCTCTCAGTCTTGATACTGGATTGCCTTCAGCGCTACCCTGAATGTGGCAGTCAGCGCACGCTATGAGTTCGTGAGAGAACCCCTTCTTTTCTGCTTTCAGCCGCGCGGTCATCCATTGTGCGAAAGACGCCTCCTGGCCGTGGCAGGCCATGCAGGTCGCGCTCCGCAGCGAATATTCCCCCGCGACCCCCACCACAACGATGATCGCCAGTCCGATCGCGACGATGTACCAGACACCTCGACCCATCAGACAGTCTCCTCACGGGTTTCAAGCTCCTTTTCGCGCCTTTGCTTTAGGCAGGCTTGGAAAGCCGCTGAGATGACCAGAGGGCCGGAATTGCCAATGGGGCACTTTGCCGCACATCTCCCGCAACCGACGCAATACTTGGAAAGTTCCATAACCCTCTCATAATCGCCCAGCCTAGTAAGCAGAACCAGTCCCATGGGCATCTGAACACCTTCCGCTTCCTTGACCGGGCATGCGCCGACACAGGTCGCACAATTGTAGCAGTTGATGGAACGTCCCGTTCCAGGCGTAAGCATGGATTGCACCGGCGTACTCGAACACGATAAACGCGGCAAAAAGGATCGCCAACGCGTTTAAAGTCACACGATCCGGGGCCTTTCCCAGGAACGCATTCAAGAAAACCCTTGATATGACGCTATATTGTGGATAATCGGGGATACCCCTGGATAAGGCAGATTCAACGGCATTAGCATACCCGGTCAGAGTCAAACCGGCACCTCTGTACATTGCAGGCTGGCCCGGAGGCTCCAGTTTCCCGTTCTTGAGAATCTCATCCCTGTACGAGGTCAATTCACTATCTTCGACTGAGATCAGATCCGGATATTCAAGTGTGCGAATGGCGGTTATGCGGTGATCCCTAACGCCGACCTGAACCTCTATCGGGCCCCGGAAACCGTCTCCGGAACCTCTATACGTCCCATCCTCGACCAACGCTATTCCCGAGCCCCAGGGGCTTTTTGCCAAGCGCAGGTCGTCCACTCTCTTCACATCAAAACGTGCAAAGCCGTAGCCAACCAGAAGAATACCGACTGCCGCGGCCAAGTACCAGATTTTAGGGCTCTTGCCGATACGATAATCCTTTACCCACATTACGCTCAGGGTCAGTAGCAGAACAATGGTTAGAATAAATCTGCTCGAAGGAAAGAGTGCGGCCGCTACGATGAGATACATCGACAGGCGCACCCCGCGTGTCGTCAGGGCCCTCCACAAAAACCCTATGGGATCATGCCAGAGCCTTGACCACGTCATCGATGAATTCCTTTCCAATCAGTCCCTGGGCCATGGCCCTTTCAAGGGAGTATCGAGGCAAAATGCCCTTCTTAAGAGCCATACGAGTATCTTCCTGCATAGTAGCGAACATCTGGGCAGTGGGAAGGTATTGCACGCAATAACTCTGGCAATTCCCACAGCGAATGCATTTGAGACCGCCGTTACGAATGAAACGGTCGTAGTCGGTCACTCGACCCGCTACAGCCAATTCCGCCTGATACATAATGCCCACCGGGCATCGATCCTGGGTAGCATAGCAGGCTCGACATTCATAACAGTAGATGGTTGCCGGATTGCCCCTGAGTAGGGGCTTGATCACGGTTGCCAGCAAAGCTGAAACAATACCGAAAAGCGCTATCCGGTCCAGATTGAGTGTCCAGCCCCGGTCCTTCAGGTTCGTGAAGAACTGGTACCGGTGGATTCCGGGAAGCACCATCGGCTGGTCGAGATCTTGCCGTTTACGTTTGATTTCGCTGGTTTTATTCTCTGACATTAGCTTCGATGTCCCGGTCCTAATGAGGCAGCATCGCGGCCATCAATAGCCCGGCTATTAATCCTCCGGCGACCCCTTGAAGGAGTTCCCTCGGAGATTTCATGTCCAGGGCCCAGGCTATGATCAAACCCGAAACGGCCCCAACAAAGAGAAAGATTATCCAAGTAAGCAAGGCTCGTCCTTAAAAATGCTTGTACATGCGGGCACTTCCCGCTCGACCTTTCCTATGACAGGCTGACACTTTCCTTTGCACGATCCGCCGCTGGTTCAAAATCAGGCCCGCCCAACGTGACGGACATCCGGCGGGACAAGGTTCTGGGGACCATGAGCCCGATCAGCCCTGCCGCTATCACGCCTCCAGTGATTCCCTGAAGGATCGCTGTTACGTTCTGTTTGAATAGGGTGAACGCCAGGATACCGCCGCCGAGAGCCCCGGCGAGCAGGAACCCGGCAACCTGAACGGCGAAATTCTTCGAGGTGTTCTCGCCGAACACGCGGCTGCCGAGAAAGATAAAGATTACGTTTACACCCACTACAACGAGGGCGAATTCAGCGATTGTCACAATGTCCCTGGCAAAGTTGGGATTGGAAGGCTCAAAAACCGAAAGGTTGAGGAACTTCATATAGATTGCCGCCAATGGCGCCATAATGGCCATGGAAGCAAAAGTGTAAGCCCCCTTTATGAACCCCGTTTCTGCCCGCATGGTTCCTTCACCCATCATGCCCCCTCCGCCCAGAGGCGAAGGGCCGCAAGAAGTCGTGGCATTGATGATGTACGCGGCCATAACAATTGCCAGTTGAGGCCAATCAAGGAAGCCGAATTTGGCCGGACCGAACAGGTACAATACAGGGACCAGCGCGGCAGTTAGAATCCTGGCGCAAGAGAGCGGAAGGATTGTTTGGAACTGGACGAAGATTGCCAGCATCCCTGCCACACCAAGAAACGGGACCTTGACGAGGCTGTTCAAGAGCACACCCAGGGCATCAAACCCTCCGGTGGCCGCCAGAGCCCCGGCCGCCAGAAAGCCCGCGGCCATTGCTGTTACCGGGAGGAGGATAATCCCTTCCATCAGGTTAGTAAGACGGATGCGACAGACGACTATCATCAGCAACGCACCGGCCACCAGAACCGATTGAACCGGCATTTTTCCAAACGGCTGAAATATCGCGATGAGAAGCGACAGCACAAAGATCACCAGAGCAAGGTAACCCGCTAGAGGCGCCTGTATGTCAGGCTCCTTCCCTGGCTCGCCTGCCGCAGCAGCGGGAGCTTCCCGCAGAGAGACGTCATTCGGGTAAAGCCGTTGGCTCACTAATTTAAGGAACAGAGCCACTATCGCGGTCCCCAGCATAAGAGAAAAAGCTTGCGGCGCCCGAAGGATGCCCTCTGATGCGGTTGCGAAGAAGCTGCCGAGAAAGCCTTCCCCGATCTGCCCCACACCGCCGATCGGTGATGGCCCACAAGAACCCATGGAATTTCTTGTGAACGCGCCTATTAAGACTATGAGCTGGGATTTCGTGAGTATCCCCATCCCACCTTCAAAGCCGAAGGTGAACAACAGGGGTAAGAGCGCCGCGGCGAGAATCCTGCCGCAGGGAAGAGACGAGATCACAGGGAGATTTATAAGAATGACCAGCGTGCCCACGAGACCGATGGGGCTCTTGCGAACATAGCGCAGAATGACCTTTAATGCCTCGAATCCACCCGACGCCTTCAAACCTCCGGCGAGAAAGAGACCCGTAAGCAGAGCGGTGATGGGATGAAGGATGATTCCGCCGAGGAACTCATTGGGAAGGAGCATGACCGCGTCCCAGCCCGAATAGGCATACCGGAATCCTCCGCCCACGAAGAGGCACAGCACGGTAGAAATAACGAGCACAGTCTGAACCGGAGTCCGGATGTATCCGAAGAGAGTAAGAAGCATCAGGCTCAAGAAGATGCAAAGCGTGATATATCCAAGAATTTCCAACAAATGTCTCCAGTTCAAATGTTCATCTAAGCTCGGCTGTGGCAGGAGCGGCGGCTGAACCAAGGAAGGTCCACCACGTACCCCTCGCTGGAATGCGAGACACGGACGTCATCACCAATCTTCAAACGGCCCAGGCATGCGGTGCAGCAGTTCATTGACGCTGTAACCTCATCACCACTTTCCAATCTCACTCTCACGGTCGTCATGAGGAGAGCGATTCCAGGAATCTCTTCGCCCTCTTCACGCACAATGACGCCCCGGCTTCCCCGCATCAGGCGGAATATTTCAGCCGCAGCAAATACGATCACAAGAAAAACTACAGTGGCCTGTTCAATGTTCATAACGTCTCATTTGCGGGCCAATACCTGTATCCTGCCGTTTCCGTTATCAGCCACGTAGATCTTGTCTTCTCGACAGGCGATTCCCGTTGGATTTTTAAATTCGCCCGCGGCGGAACCTTCCTTTCCAAGCACGGATACCACTTTGCCGTCGAAACTGAATTCCTGAATCCTGTGATTACCCGTGTCGGCGACCCAGACGCGTCCTGCATCATCCAACGCCATCCCTTGCGGCATATTGAGCAGGCCAGGCTCTTTTCCGACGTCACCAAAGCTTCGTACCAACTTCAGGTCTGCCCCGAATACCTTGATCCGCCCGTGTTTGCTGTCCAGCACCAAGATTTCTCCCTCGGGGGTTACCGCGCAGGCTGTAGGGAGTCTGAATTGCTCGTTTCCGTCGCCAAGGTCTCCGAGCACGGCAACCGGATCGCCTCCCTGAAAAATCTGGATGCGATGGTTTCTCGTGTCAGCCACCAGGACCCGTCCGGCACTGTCTACGAACACTCCCTGAGGCGTTGCGAAGGAACCGCCAATGGACCCGATGTTCCCGATAACGCGCTTCACTGTCCCATTACGGTCAAAGACCTGGACGCGGCAGTTGTTGGAATCCACAACGTAGATAAGGCCGTCGCGATCAACAGCGAGCCCTCTAGGGAAGTTCAGACAACCTGTTTGAGCCCCCGGCTGTCCGAAGGAGCCGATCACTCGGTGTGAGGAATCTAGGCAGACTACGCGGTAGCCTGGAGGATCGGTGACCAGAATGTTTCCGGAGAGATCGAATGCTATATCGAACGGGCCTTTGAGCCCTACTTCGCCGGCTGCGACGTGCTTTGGCGGGGCAGAAGCGTGGAGCCGAATCGAAGGGAGCAGAGAAAACATCCCGGCCGCGCCGACAGAAATAATGAATTCACGCCTATTCATGGCGTCTTCTTATTCTCCGCAGCCGTCAGCTATGTATCGCGGTCCCGGGAACGCCTATAGCGTTCCCGGAACTTTTAATTACTGTTGACGGAATCTTTGTCGAACGATGGGACGAGTCCAATCATAATGCGACTTGTCTTTTTAGTCAAGAAGCCTCTGCGCTCTTGCTTCAGGCAAATCGCAATATATTTTCCACCGGCTCCCGGCCACTCCTGAACAGGCTTGCCGGCGCGTCCGGATGAGGCACTCCGATTGCAATGCCGATAACAACTTTCTTATCTTCCGGTATTGCCAGGATCTTTCTCGCAATGTCCGGAAAATGCATTGCCGCGGCAAGATAAATGGTTCCTAGACCTTCTTGAACAGCCGCATAACAAATTGTAGTCCCAATGGAGCCTAAATCCAGACAGGAATACGGTTCATTCAACCGATTGTCTACGGTGAGATAGATCACAGCAGGGGCGCCAAAAAACTTGTACATATTCAGATAATGCTGCCTGCGGCCTTCCGCATCGTCCCTGGCAACTCCCAGGAAGGTGAGAAGGTCTCTTCCCAGGCCGGTGTAGCGTTTCTTATGCAGTTCCGGGAATTCTATCGGCATAGAAATGTCTGAGCGGGGGCCAGCCCCATTCATTACCTCTTCCACGAACGCTTTAGCCAAGCTACGTGTGTTTTCCCCGTCGGCCACGACAATTTCCCATGGTTGAGTGTTCCCCCAGGACGGAGCCCATCGTGCAAGTTCAACGATTTTTTGGATCTTTTCACGTGGAATAGGGTCCGGCAGAAATGCTCGAATGCTTCGCCTGCCCAGGACAGCCTGGTCGAGTTCCATATCGCATGCCTCCTGAAACCTTGATCTGCAAACAAGCATCGAAAATAGCACGAATAACTCTTTGGAGGTAGTAATTCACCGCAGAGAGCGCAGAGGTTTCTTTTTTCCGGGCGTTTCTCTCGGTTGAGGCATAGCTCATTCGGGTCTGTGACAGTGAAGACGATGCCGGCCTGACCGAGCACCCTTTGGTTTGTCGGATTGTTTGCAAGCCGTTTTTCCTCTCTGCGTTCTCGGCGCACTCTGCGGTGAATCCACTCTGCCCGCTGAACGCTTACCTTTGTTAATTGAGCGCCGGCCGCAATTTCATCATGGTGAAATGCTGTGGAGCCAACCCGATTCGAAACAGGCTATGGTAAACTCTCCTGACTCCTCATCAGAAGCCAACATTATGCACCTGGCAGTTGAATTCAAAATCTCATTGCCAAGGGCTTGACTATGCGACAGAATGAACAATTCACCTTTACAAACGGTGCGGCGAAATGGTAGTTTTCCTCAAAGTTGCGCTCCGGAGACATCCCGGAAACTTGTGTGAGTTCCACATTCTTCGGCAAAACCTTATCAGACGGCAATTTCCTTGAAGGAGGATGAAAATGGCATTTATGTTCCGTGGATGTTCGATCAGCAAAATCGGCGTAATCGGCTCAGGCCAGATCGGTCCCGACATAGCCTTGCATTTCGTAAAGGTGCTACATCCTTATGATGTCCAAGTGGTGGTGGTGGACGTAGCAGAAGCGGCTCTGGAAAAAGGAAAGGCAAAACTCTTCAAGAAAGTGGATAAAGGAGGCGAGAAAGGCGCGTTCAAACCCCACGAAGTCGAGGGCATGAAGAGTCATGTAACTTTCACGTCCGATTACAATCAATTGAAGGGCGCTGACCTCGTGGTGGAAGCGGCCACTGAAGACCTGCCTCTGAAGCGGCGGATCTTCAAACAGGTGGAAGAATTGGTCACCCCGCATGCAATTCTTACCAGCAATTCGTCACACCTGGAACCGGAACGAATCTTCGAGGAACTGGCCCACAAAGACCGCGCCTTGTGCACGCATTACTTTTTCCCCGCGGAACGCAACCCCGCTTTGGAAATTATTGCCGCCAAAGATACGGATCCTACGACCACTGAATTCATGCTGCGCTTCTACGAGTTCATCGGGAAAATCCCCATTCGAGTCGGCTCACGATATGGATACGCGGTAGACCCGGTCTTTGAAGGGCTCCTGGTGGCGTGCATACAATGTGTGGATGCGGGCCTGGGGGATCCAAACAGGTGGATGCAGTCGCAGCAAAAGCCCTTGGGCTCACGGTGGGCCCCTTTACCGGACAAAACCTCACTGGCGGGAATCCCATTTGCGTCCACGGACTGTCCGAAATGAACGAGCGCTTGAATCCGTGGTTCAGAGTTCCCGAACTGCTCCGGAAAATGGTCGATACCAACTCCGATTGGGAAGTGCCTGCACGGGCGAAACCGTCGATGTCCCGCCGGATAAGGAGAAGATCATCACAGAAGAGATTCAGGGAGCTTATTTCGCCATAGTATGCGACATGCTGGACTCCAAAATTATAACCACGAGCGACTTTGATCTGCTCATCAGCGTCGCGCTGGATATGAAGCCGCCATTCAGCTTTATGAACTCCCTGGGCGTCGGCAAGGCCCTGGAACTGGTGGAAGCTTTTGCGAAGAAGTACCCGCAGATGCCTGTTTCAAAAGCTCTACGGGAGCAAGCGGCTGCCGGCAAGCCCTGGGAAGTCCTCGATGTGCTGTTCGAAAAGAAAGGCGATCTGGGCATAATCACCATTCGCCGCCCCAAGGCCCTCAACGCGCTCAACAGCAAGGTTTTCAAGGAATTGGAAGCATATTGCGAAATCATAAAAGACGATCCGGAAATAAAGGCCGCTGTAATCACTGGCTTCGGGAATAAAGCGTTCGTTGCAGGCGCGGACATAAAAGAAATGGCCGGGCTTAACGACCCCGCGGAGGGTGAAGCATTCGCGCGCAAGGGTCAGATTGCGTCGGCCAGATTCGAGCAAATTGGCAAACCCGTTGTGGCCGCGATGAATGGGCTTTCGTTGGGTGGCGGATGCGAATTGGCAATGTGCTGCACCGCTCGGGTAGCTCCCAAGGGTGTGGGCTTTTTTGTGGGTCAACCAGAAGTGAATCTCGGGCTTATACCTGGAATGGGCGGCACCCAGCGCCTTCCGAGGCTCGTAGGTTTTGAAAAGGCTGCCGAGATGGTACGTACCGCGAAGCCCATCTCAACCGCGCAAGCCTTGCAATACGGCCTCATAAACGAAGAGGTGGAAGGGGACGTTTTGGCACGAGCCATCGAACTGGCCCGCGAACTTGCATCGGGCAAGACAACAGTTAAGCGGATGGAAATGGGTCCACTTTCCAATGTGCCTGATAAGCTGCCCGACGTGGATATCGGACACCTCTCCCGAGCCATCGACGAGCTCGCGGTCAAGGCTATCCTCGAAGGAGCAAAGATGACCGTCGAAGACGGCCTCAAGTGCGAAGCAAAATGTTTCGGTCAATGCTGGACCACAGAGGATAACCGAATAGGACTGAAAAACTTTGTAGAAAAAGGCGCCCGCTCTAAAGCCCCGTTTGTGCATCGGTAAGGAATGATGGAGCGGCTGAGAAGTAGTCGGGGAGACACTTTTTTGTAACCCCGCGGGACGCGGGGTCTCCCCGAACCCCTCTTCCAAAAACTTCAATCACTTGTCTATTTGGTCATATCCGTCCTCATCTGGCCGGCTACCCTTTCATACATCTCGTTCCCAGGCTCTGCCTGGGAATGCATGTGAAGGAGGCTCTGCCTCCCAGTCACCGGCGACTACTCTCACAACTAGGACTCGTGCCATTGGACAGGTGCGGTGCTCTGCTATGGCTTTTAGGGGGCGGAGGCCCCAGGATGCTGGTTACCAGGCGGAGCCTGGTAACCGGCCCGCGCAAGAACTTTCAGGACAGGCCTATCGCAACCCGTCTTCCTTTTTGGCTTGATCCTTGAGGAGCCCACCGACGCGCGGTAATGGTCGGCCTGAAGCTGTGACGACAAGGGCTACCACGATTTCATCGCCGCGAGGCGCATCCTGTACCGGTACCGGCATCGCGTCAAAATGGGTTCGCACGAACGCGGCATCCTTGTAATGCACCGGGACGTCTATTTCAGTGCCAGGGCCGCCGATTTTCTTTGCGGACGGAATGAGAGCCTTGCCCCCGCCCACTGCTTCTCTGAAAGGCCCGCCCAACTTGGGGTGGAGAATCGCCGCGGCATGCTCCAGCTCACCTCTCGGTCCGACTATGGCCCCCTTGCCGTAACTTTCGACCTGTTCCGGCAAGATTCCCAGGGCTTCAACGGCGATTCTTCCCAATAACCCGCCTAGTTCTTCACCTACGTTGATGAGTTGATCGAGATTCTCCTCGTATCGGCCAGCAAAGGGATTCGTGATCACGGCAATTGCCGCAGCTCGTCCAGTCGGAGGTTTCACGGGTTTGCCCATTTCTCTGTGTACCTCTTCGACGATTTTCACAATCTTGCGTATCTCCATGCCACACACCTCCTTTGATTGCCATTAGGTCTTTTAATCGTTCACCGCCGAGACCGCGGAGAACGCAGAGTATTCTATTTTCTCTACATTTCTGTGAGATCAGGCGTAGTGCTTTCATGCTTTTGACCTGCGACAGGCGGGAAAGAGAATGTCAAGAATGAGACCCGGCCCCGGTGACTCACGAGGCAGGCTGCAAGACATTTCTTTCTCTCCGCGTTCTCCGCGCACTCTGCGGTAAATTCCGGTAGTCTGCTGACTGGTTACCACGTTTCCCGGGCAGCGCCTGGTCCCGCGAACAGGGCTTCCACAAAGTCGTTTGCACTAAACTCGCGTAGATCGTCCACCTTTTCCCCAATGCCGATGTAACGCACGGGGATTTTAAGTTCATTCGAGATTCCCACCACGACGCCCCCTTTGGATGTGCCGTCCAACTTGGTGAGAGCGATTCCGGTCACAGGGATAGCCTCGTTGAATGTTCGCGCCTGCAAGATCGCATTCTGCCCCATCGACGCATCGATAACCAGAAGGGTCTCATGGGGAGCGTCGGGTATCTTTTTCCCAAGCGTGCGGCTGACTTTTTTGAGTTCCTCCATGAGGGGAACTCGCGTGTGGAGCCGACCAGCGGTATCGACAAGGACGAGGTCCGCGTTCTCTGCCAATGCTTTTTCCAAAGCTTCAAAGGCTACAGACGATGGGTCGGCCTTGTCTTTCCCTTTCACAACCGTGCAACCGGTGCGATCGCCCCAGATCTGGAGCTGCTCGACAGCAGCCGCCCTGAACGTGTCCCCCGCGGCCAAGATCACTTTTCTGCCCGCGGCCTGATACCTAGCGGCAATCTTGGCTATCGTGGTAGTTTTGCCTGAGCCATTCACCCCTAACGCCATCACGACAAATGGCCCCGATCCATAGCCCACCCGCAGAGGGGCTTCCACTCCTGAAAGGATGTCCTTAATCAATGCCTTTAGATGGCTGATTACCGCCTCGGAATCACCTAACTCCCGCCGCTTCACTCTGTCCGTAACATTTTCCAGTAGCTCGTACGCGGTTTTGACACCTATGTCCGCCGTGACCAGGACTTCTTCCAACCTGGCCACCATTTCGTCGTCTAGTTGTTTTTTCCCGAGAAATACCTGGTCCAGGCTCCGGAGAAACCCTTTTCGTGTCTTTTGCAGACCTGTTTTCAGCCTGAAAAGACCGGCTTTTTCATCCGCGATTTCAGCAAATTCTTCAGCCGGTTCCTCCACAGCCTGCTCCGGTATGGGCGTGGCTTCAATTGGAGGCTGAGCAAACTCATCCCGTGACTCAGTATGGATTTCTGCTCCTGAAGTTTCTTCGGAGGACTTATCTTTCTTGAACCAACGCTTGAAAAAGCCGGGTTTATTTGTCTTGTCTTCACTCATTCTTTTCTACTCTCTCACGAAGATGAGGCCGTGCCCCCAACTGTAATCCAGGTGTCAGGCTGATCCGGGGTTCCGACACGAAGCGTGGGCTGCGCGTCGGAAACCGGCGCCCCCTGTCCGTCCTTGCCGCAGGTTCCAATGCCGAAGCCCAGGTCGTTGGCCACCATGTCTATGTTTCGAAGCACGTGAGGTCCATTTCCCACAAGCGTGGCTCCTCTCACAGGATCTCCCTGACGGCCATTCTCGATCAGGTAACCTTCTGCCACTTCGAAGACAAAGTCTCCGTTCACGGGATTCACCTGGCCGCCACCCATGCGCTTTACCAACAAACCGTTCGGGGTGGCCTTAAGAATGTGTTCCGGCGCGGCTGACCCAGGCAGTATTATTGTGTTGGACATCCGAGGGATCGGCTTGTGGCGATACGATTCGCGACGGCCGTTTCCGGTCGATATTGTGCCCTGTTTCATGGCGTTCAGGCGATCGTATAAGAAGCCTTTAAGTTCGCCTTTGTCTATGAGAAGCGTGCGCTGGGAGGGCGTTCCTTCATCGTCGAAGGGATAGGAACCCCTGGCAAAAGGCAGGGTGGGATTGTCAACCACCGACACCACGGCCGAGGCCACCTGCTTTCCAAGGGACTGCGCATACACGCTCATGTTTTGACCGATGAAATCCGCCTCGAGCCCGTGGCCTACCGCCTCATGAACCATTGTGCCACCCGCGTCGCTATGAAGAACCACGGGCATCCGTCCCGACGGAGCCTCCCGCGCACCGAGCATCATCAAGGCACGCGATGCAGCAAGAGATGCTATCTCTCCAGGGGTTCTTTCTTTGAAGAGCTCAAGCCCGACCTGGCCTCCAACAGGCTCGTAACCGGTCTGTACGAGGTCGCCTCTGCGAGCGGTCACATGGACGGTAAAGACTATCCCCGCTCGAACAAATTCCAGGCGCGCACCTTCCGAGTTCACTTGTACCACCCGCCGGCGCTCATCGGAGAAGGTGACCCTTACCTGGTCTATTTCATTGCCTAAAGATCTGGCAGTGTCGTCTGCTTCGGCCAGAAGAGCCATCTTTTCATTCAGGCCCGCTTCCGCAGGGTCGATCTTAATAACAAATTGTTGATCCGTCTGCACTGTCTTGAAGACCATCTCAGCCGGTTTCGACCGCGCGGAGTCTGCCCGGACAAGGATGTTGACAAGCTCATCTATGGCCGCCGATGTCACCTCGGTCGAATATGCGTACAGTGTAGTGCCTGACTCGATGATTCGAAGCCCCACCCCCCGGTCGATTCCCTGCCGGATTCGGTCCACCTTTCCGTTCTCGTACACAATGGTAGTGCCTGTCTTCTCCTCAAAGAACAGATCCGCGAACTCTCCTTTCGCGGAGATCAATTTTCGTATCGCTTTTTCGCAGTCAACTTGTTCTATGGACATATAGTTTATCCGTGCCGTCTGAGGCTATCCCGAACGCATATTAGTATGTGTGGTACGGCATGAGTCTAGCAGGGGCACGGATGGGGGTCAAAGAGAATTACTTAAACTAAATTCTAGAAAATCAATTGAACATATTAATATTGATGTGCTATATCCATATTAACGATGTCGAGGAGGTGACCCTTGCTCTGGAAGTTGCGCAAACTTTCAATAACCATTCCCGCGGAATTGCACCAACAAATGGCTCGATCCTGCATCTGCATCAACGAAATCCCCAGCGAGGTGCTTCGCGTGCGTCCCTTGCGCACGTACCCCGCGAAGAAGAGGAAACAGCGCGCCGACTACGGAATTGGCACACGGCCCGCGCAATGAACCCTCAAACGCGTGCCTGAAGTCCAACCGGGAACGCGGGCAGAACCCGCTTAAACGAATACGGTGAACGCTGCGCGCTTGTCACGGAAACCAAAAACTTCTGTATTTAAGATGGTCGGACCCATTGGCGCTCTTATTGCGATCCTCGCGGGATCATTCGTGGGGGCAGCCCCCCCAGCCCCATCTCCGGAAATTGCGTGCTTCTCCAAGGCTTACGGCGCTCTGCAGAAGCTGTCCAAAGGTACCGATGGAAGCAGAGAGGCTTGGTTACGGGTCATACATTCGTTCTCGTCTATTCATGAGACAGGCAAAGACCACCGTCTGGCCAACCGGTCCCTCTTTCTGGCCGGAAAGGCTTCTTTAGAGCTTTACCGCCGCAGTGGTAAGGTGGAAGACTTGGACGCGGCGATCCGCCATCTGAGTCGGTTTAGCGACCTCAATCGCAGAGGGCCATATCTGATCATGGGTTTGCGCGAATTGAAAGACGCCCACAGCTTGAAGCGGAAGGCTCTTCATTTTCCCTCCAAGAGGGCCAATGATTCCCCGAAGGCAAGATCAGGTCAAACAGAAACAAATGATGTTTCGTGGCAATTCCGCGCTCGGCCGACAGACAAGGGTCAACTGGCGGCCATTGCCCATCGTTCCGCAAATATGCTTTCTGCTAGGCAAGACCCACGGCAGTGTGCCTCGCACACGGGCATAATCGAGCTCAGTTAGTGATCCGCAGCTTTCGGACCCCAAGAATTTCAAGTTAGGGTCAGACGGCGAATCCGCCGCGGCCAAGTCAAAGAGCTTCTCCGAAGTAAAATCGTGTTCTCCGGTTTCCAGCGACACAGCGGCGTCTGATTTCGCATTTGCGAACCCATTACCTGCGACGCTATCAGATGCCACCGGCCGAGAATTGTCGCCTTCCGTCAAAAGCGCTGCTCTTCCGACCACAACCATTAACGATGGATTCCCCACCAAGAAAATGGTTAATCCTTCGGCCAAAGAGTTTGTTATCGCAATAGATCCGGGTCATGGCGGTAAAGATCCTGGAGCTGTGTCCCAGGACGGTCGCCTCAAAGAAAAGGATTTGACGCTTGAAATAGCGAAGATGCTCAAAACGACTCTTGAGAGCAAGAATCCGGCACTAAAAGTGGTCCTTACGCGATCTGACGACAGACACCTCTCCCTTGAAGAGCGGATCGCTCTGGCCAATTCAGCCAACGCTGACGTGTTCATCTCAATTCATTGCAACGCGGCCGCGGATTCCAGTTCAAAAGGGATTGAGACCTACTATTTCGCCAAAGCCAGCTCGCGAGCGGCTATGAAAGTTGCGGCGCGTGAAAACGGGATCCCTCTACCGAAGATGAGCGATGTAGAAGCAACAGTCGTTGACCTTATGGTAACGTCAAAGAAGAGTGAATCTGCCAAACTGGCCATCTCTGTGCACAGTTCTCTGTCCCGAAATCAAAAGGGCGCGGGCACGCTGGCACGGGATAGGGGCGTAAGGCAAGCTCCGTTCTATGTTCTCCTGGGAGCTAAAATGCCGGCAATTTTGGTTGAGTGCGCGTTTATCAGCAATAAGCGGGAACGCGGAAAATTGACGAGTCCCGCATACCTGGCCTCTCTTGCCGCGAAAATAGCCGACGGAGCAGCCAATTATCTGAGAGGGCTTGGAGAAAAAGGGTGAAGACAATTCCATGAGGAATTTCATACCTTGCTCGACCGAAGTGCTAAAATAGTATTAGGAATAGGGGAGTCAATCTCTTGTGCCGACGGTCCTCGAAGAAAGGAGCATGTCATGGCCATCAAAGTGCTTATCACCAGAAAGTTCGGCCCGGACAACCTGAAACAGGCGTCCAGGCTTCTCATGGAACTGAGATCGTTAGCCACACTTCAAAGGGGTTACATGTCGGGAGAAACGCTTGTGAGCGCTAAGGACCCCAATAAGCTGACGGTCCTAAGCACGTGGATCAGCCAGAAACGCTGGGAAGAATGGCAGAAGTCTTCTGAGAGAAATGAGTTCTCTAAGAAGATTGAGCCGTTGCTTGAAACCGCCGAGGAGACTGAGGTGTTTCTGGTTGGTGAAAAGGCGCCTGAGTGGGTAGATATGGCGTGACGGCTTGAGTCTGCATACGTTGAGTTGGGGTGTTCCAGTCAGGTTGACACGTCATCCGAAATATAGATGACCTTGCTTCCTTGAGGCTCAAACATGAACGGCAGTTCCTGAAGATCCTGGAGAGCCTCCCGGACACGATGTTGGTTCTGTGGTTCAACATAGAAACAAGAGAAATCCTCCTCCACCCGCTCCCAGAAGCTTTCCTCCTATGGCTCCCGCCTCACTTGCCGTTTGGTAATAGAGATTGATAGCGTCATTGCTGATAGTGTCTACCAGTGTGCGTTTGAGGAGCCACCCCGCGTGGAGGATTTCGCCGAACCTGTTAAGTGAACGACCGTCTTTGAGAACCTCCAGGGCCTGGCCGCAAAGGTCCTTCATGCTGGAAAGAAACATCCATTTTTTGTTGAGTGGCTGCTCGTTGGACCTCAAGTATGTCTCCTGCGCGCCGGGACGTCCCGGTATAAAACATGAGGAGATTCGCCTGAAGGGCCATCTTGGTGCTGTGGGAACAGATTACGGGGTCCACGAAAACTGTCTCGTCCGGATTAAAGCGAATGTGGCACATCCCTCCATAGGCAGCGATGTATTGGTCCTGCTTGCCAATGGGGTCACCCAGCCTTTGAATCTCGATTTCGCATGCCTCTCTTGCGAGTTGAGCCGCGGAGACATACTCACCTTTAAATGTGTGCAAAGCATGAAGAAGTCCCACGGCATAGGAACTTGAAGAGCCGAGGCCGGTGCCCGCGGGAATGTCAGCCATGGATGTAATTTCGACGCTGTCCACAACTCCCGTCATTTTCATAGCTTCCCGAATGATGGGATGGGATATCTCTTCCACCGAATCGACAAGTTCCGACTGGGAATACTTCAACAGAATGCGGTGACGGAAGTAACGGCTCAACCGATTAACGGTAATGTACACATATTTGTTGAGACTGAGCTGACCACAGCCCCTTGCTGGTCCAGGTAATAAGCGGGAAGATCCGTCCCCCCTCCGCAGAAGCTGACACGAAGCGGAGTACGAGTAATGATCATAGCTCACCTCCGTATGAGAGGTCCCTGTCACAACATATCACGTGTGGTGGATGGATCAACGCCTTAGATCAGGGGGAAATCTGCGAAAGATTACGGCCTGTATTGTATGCCCCGTCCCGAAAGACCGCCCACCGGAGAAAGTATCTCCCGGGACGGGGTAACACTCAACCCTCCATGCACAAACACAAAAAATAAAAATATTCCGGAGTGCGGCGAGTGGAGAATATTCGAGGAGGTCCTATCGAGTCAAGACTTTTTACCGGCATTGCTTGCAAATGCCTGTGCTAGACTAGCTTTGGACAAGTTTCTTCAGAGAGAGGGTGCTCTGTTTTCCAAAATCCTCAGTCTTTGTCATCAGCTCGACTGATCCGCTTCAATTCGTTCGATTACAGCAGATGCAAAGGCGGTACAAGAGACTTCCCGGGAGTCGGGCATAAGTCGGGCCAGGTCGTAGGTGACGGTCCCCCTCTTGATCGCGGCGGAGATGCCAGCGACAATAAGCGCCGCGGCTTTTTCCCATCCCATGTGTTCGAGCATCATAGCGCCTGACAGAAGTAATGAGCCGGGGTTCACCTTGTTGAGCCCCGCATACTTCGGAGCGCTGCCGTGTGTGGCTTCAAAGACCGCGCATTGATCCCCCATGTTAGCGCCGGGGGCCATTCCCAGACCTCCGACCTGGGCTGCCAACGCATCGGACAGGTAGTCGCCGTTGAGATTAGGCATAGCCAGCACCTCATACTCTCTTGGCCGTAGCAACACTTGCTGAAACATCTGGTCGGCTATCCTATCGTTGAGCAGGACCTTGCCTTGAGGAATTACCCCCTCATGGTCTTTCACGAGATCGTCTTCTGAGATTACTTTGTCAGAGAATTCCTCCCGGGCTAATTCATAACCCCAATCCCGAAAAGCCCCCTCAGTGAACTTCATGATGTTGCCCTTGTGAACTAGTGTGACCCGTTGTTTTCCTTTGTCCAACGCGAACTGTATCGCACGCCTCACCAGACGTTTCGTCGCCCTTGGACTCATGGGCTTGACGCCTATGCCCGACAAAGCATCTAACTGAATACCCATATCGGCCTCGAGGAAGTTGATAATTCTGCCGGCTTCTTCACTTCCCGATTTCCATTCGATGCCGGCATACACGTCTTCAGTGTTTTCCCGAAAAACAACCATATCGACATCTTCGGGGCGCAGCACCGGTGAGGGCGTGCCGGGTATGTATCGGACCGGACGTACACAAGCGTACAAATCCAACTTTTGGCGGAGAGTAACGTTCAGACTTCGGAATCCTCCTCCTACAGGAGTCGTCAGAGGACCTTTGATAACAACCATGGCACGCTGGATAGCGGCCAACGAATGTTCCGGGAGGTGTTCCCCGTAATCGCGATAGGATTTTTCTCCTGCCGGTATTTCCCACCATTGTATTTGACGGGCACCGCGCCATGCCTTGCGTACCGCCGCATCGAACGCAGGGCGCGAAGCAGCCCAGATGTCAGCGCCTACGCCATCGCCCTCGATAAATCCAACAATTGGGTTGTCCGGTACATTCAGTTGCCCGACCTCTGTCCGAGTGATCCACGCCCCGTCAATCGGAGGGGGCGCAAAAGAGCTTTCCATGAATCTTTTCTCCATAATATTATGTTAGTTTAAAGAACATCTTTTGGCAGTTGTGAAGGTCACCCACGGGGGATCTGCGCTGTGGCGGCAGGTCTCGTATCCCTGTTCCGAAAAGAGTTCCTTGAGGGTCTCTCCCTGTTGCTCGTTGATTCCTGACACGATCCAAAATCTGTGAAGAGCTGCTGCTTTAAGGGGTATAAGTTCCCTCAATACATGGAAGGGCAGGTTTGCCGTCACAAGATCAAAGGGTTGGTCAATAAATAATCTGACCTCTCCCTCTTGGACACGAATCATTTTGTCGAGCGAGTTTACTTTCACGTTTTCTATTGCAGTCCGGACAGCCAACCGGTTTCGATCGATGGCCAGCACGCGTTTGACTCCCATGCGTGCGGCAGCCAGAGCGAGGATACCGCTCCCCGTTCCCAAATCGAGCACAGAAGTTATAAGCTCGTCGCGGATGATCTCCTCCATATAACGGAGGCAACAATTTGTGGTGGGGTGGCTCCCATCCCCGAACACTACTGATGGATCCAGTAATAGAGCCCCTGGAGGCGACGATGGGTGGTCGGGAGTGACAAAGCATAGTCCAGCCACCGTGATGCCGTGCGGAGGGAGCCCGGTTTGCCAGTCCCCGGTACTGCACTTCGTGGCGGGACCCTAGAGCCAAACCCCGTGTGCAGACTCGGTTGTTAACATATTCATCTTCCGGCTTTGTGAAAAAAAGGTAAGAGAATCCTTCCTCGTTCCACAGCCCGATGAACGAGGCAGGAGGATCGGAAAGCTGGTCTCCTGGATCCCCCCGAATCTCGTAAATGTAGAGCAGCGTGTTCGAGGGAATCATGTCAGTGTTTTCTCGTAGCGGAGAGACAGGGACGAAGCTCGATCAGTCCTCGGCTTTCATTTCCCCAACATCGTGAACAATGGCGAGATAGATGTCCACTGCTTCCAGCAGAGCGCTCTTAGCTTCTGCCAGGTCCGCAACTTCACTTGCGGTGAGATAGTCGCGTTTGAGCAGGCTGTCTATCCTTTGATTGATCTGAATAATTTGTTCCGGGGAGGCCAGTTCACCAATATCAAGTTCTGCCTCTTGCTCAAATTCGGTCGGTGCTTCTGCCTCCGAAGGAATAAGTTGATCGATCCACCCATCTGCTTGCTTCCATTTGCTGATAGTTGCCGGACTGACCCCAACCTTGCTCGCTAGGTCTTTGTTGGTTATGTTTCCCCCAACTTCCATATACAGCTTTACAGCCTTGTCACGAGCGGCCTTCTTCCTTACTACGCCAGCGGCTTCTGCAGGAGCGGCATGCTCTGCTTCTTTCAATTTTGATTCCCAATCGTCGTCACGCTTCCATCGGCCTACAGTGAGGGGGTTTACTTTTGCGAGCTTTGCTATCTCTCTGTTGGTGATCTTGCCCCCTGCCCTTACGAACATTTTCTCAGCCTGAATTCGCGCTTCCTTTTTCATTCGTCGCTCCTCTCCGTTTCTCGAAAGGCCTGGCGTCCCACTGTTCAACTGAAATCCAAGTACCTTTACTCAAACTTCTACTAACTATTGTACTAAATATAAATAACATGATCCAATAGTCAATGCAAAACATTTCGCCAAATTGCGGCTCGGCGCGCGCTCTTCCCGTAAGCTTTTAGTCACCCAAGGCTAAAGACTGTCATTGCGAGCGCAGCATAGCAATCCACTCCATCGCCAAAGCTGAGATTGCTTTCCCTCGAATCGCGGGACTTCACTCCTTGCAATGACATAGGATCAGCGATTATCCGAAATCGGCACAATGGTTATTCTGAAAAAGAAACGCCACCTCATTGCGGTGGCATAACATACCGGGATCGGTGGTGCCTGAGGACGGACTCGAACCGTCACGGGGACAAGCCCCAAGGGATTTTAAGTCCCTTGTGTCTACCAAATTCCACCACTCAGGCACGGGACATAGTGGATCGCCAGCATTCGAATAAGATAGCAGCCGCTCGGAGGAGTTTCAACCTCTTTCCGGTTCCCGCCTGCCTCCGGCAATGATATAGACCACCGGCCTGTCCAAGGGATTGGAGACAAAGAAAGATTCATCCTCTTTAACATGAACTGCATGGCCCGCGGGCAGAGTGATCTCGCCCCGTGTGGTGTGCATCAGAATCGGTCCATCTACTGCGCACAGAAGCTCGTCATGAGAGTCGCCCGGCTTCACAAGTCGCCGTCCTTCACCCCGCTCAAGATAACCATAGATTAAGTAACATGATTGAATGTGCAGATCTTTGGCGCCAAGGACATATTCTCCCCCCTCCGAGGAGGCGAGTGTCCTCAAGTCAAACAACTTCACTCAGGCGGCTCCTTGAAGGGGTTCCAGGAGAAAAGGAGATCATCCTGAACGGGACGGCTCCCATCTTGAGAATTGCCACAGGTTCCATCCCGCGGTTCAAACCCATCCCCCAAATTGATGCCTATGGTGATTTTGCCGGTATAGATCAAAACCAGATAGGGATATTTCGAACAAGAATCACCGGCTACTGTTCGGAGTTGCCTAGAATACAAGGCGTCGAGGTCTAGGTCTTGAAAAAGGTCCTCCGAACTCGTCCAGCACAGATCAACTATGGATGCCATGAGCAAACCTCACCCTCAGCCGGAGACATGGTTTTTTGAAAAGGATCGCAACTGAAATTTCAGGACACCAACCCAATATATGCCGCTCGAAAAGCGTCAAAATCAAAATCCCGATGCAATTGCTTCTAGATTGCTATTGCCAATCTGTCAAGCAATTTGTGCATGCCGTGGTATCCACTCAGTTAGGCGGGGAAATCGCCCCGCATACCGTGCCATTGCGAGGAGTGAATGGTGGGACAGGCTTCCAGCCTGTCTACTAGGGATGACCGGCAATCCCGCGTTCTGCGCGGGACGGTCCCACCAGCAATCTGGGCATTTGAAAGAAAAGATTGCTTCGCCTCGCTCGCAATGACAATCATTCACCGCTCGTAACTGAGAGATTACAGTCCGTCCGGCCATTTCCGCCCATTTTACCCAAGACCTTGGACGGGGGGGGAATTGCCGCGAGTCTGCGGACTCGATAAGGCCCTGTTTCCAAGATAGAATCTTCGCTTGACAGGAGGATCACCGGGGACTAATATCGAAACCAGAGCTATCTATTCCGATGACTCGTCAGTTTTAACCCATCGTGCGTTGTTCGCAAAAAGATGACTTTTCAAAGAGCAGGCTGCCCTCGCTGCCTCCCAGCGGCCGCGGGAGCGGAGATGCCGGCAGATGACACTTCTGGTCAGTGAGTTCGGGGATTTGCCTGTTCACGGGAAAAAGAGATGACACAAGTTGGAATTGAAGCGTCCGGCACAGTATCTCCCCTGGTGGGGGATTTATCATCGGTGATTCATCAATGTTATCAGTGTGGCAAGTGCTCTGTTGGTTGCCCTGTGGCGCCTGAGATGGATCTTCTCCCCCATCAGATGGTACGGCTTGCGGTCCTTGGTAACATGGACCGGATAGTGAAATCCAAGAGCATCTGGCTGTGTCTCACCTGCCATACCTGTGGCGCGAGGTGCCCCAACGGCATTGATGTGCCTGCTCTGTTGGACCCGATCCGACATCAGGTGCTAAGAGAGAATATAGCCACCGGTGGTGACTCTGAGGTTCCCACATTTCATACCACGTTTCTCAAGACCATCCGTACATTCGGTCGCGTTCACGAGTTGTTTCTCATTGGTATGTACAAGATGAAGACCAAGACTTACTTTTCGGACATGGAACTCGGCTGGAAGATGTTCCGTAAAGGGAAGATGCATCTCTTACCCCACCGCTCAAAGCACCTGGGTGAGGTGAAGGAAGTATTCAAGAACTCCGGAATGAAATAGGTATTCTCCGTACTCTTTAACATACAAGGATTGACCATGGAATTCAGTTATTATCCCGGATGTACTCTAACAGGCAGCGCACGCGAGCTGGATGAATCGTTCAGGTACTCTGCCGAGAAGCTTGACGTTACCCTGCGTGAGATCCCGGACTGGACATGCTGCGGCGCTTCATCAGCCCACATGGTGGATGCTTATCTGGAGGCCGCGCTTCCTGCGGGAGACCTCATGACCGCGGAGAAGCTCGGCAAGGATGTGGTTGCCCCCTGCGCGGGTTGCCATGTGAGGATGAAGGCTGCATCCAGGCGTATCATGGAGGAAGAGGAGCTTCATAAGAGGTTCCCTTTCAAGGGTGAGATAAAGGTGATCTCGGGTATGGACATGTTCCATATTGACGAGCTGCTCCGCCGCTTGAAGGAACGCATAGTAAAGCCCCTCGCGGGTCTTAAGATAGGTACCCGTACTACGGCTGTCTGGCTGTACGTCCCGTAGAAGTGGTGGAGCCTGCCGACCCTGAGAATCCGATGCAGATGGACCACATACTGGAGGCCCTGGGAGCGGAAGTATTGAGTTGGCCTTATAAGACAGACTGCTGCGGGGGCTCGCTGGCCCTGACCCGTACAGACCTTGTGCTCAAACTCTCCCGCAAGCTCCTGGACATGGCGCTTCTTGTGGAGGCGGACGCAATGGTGACCTTATGCCCCATGTGCCAGGCCAACCTGGACACCCGCCAGGCCGACATCTCGCGTGAGACAGGGAAGCAGTACCAGGTACCGATACTATACCTGACGGAGCTTATCGGCGTGGCATTCGGGAGCCCGCGCTCGGCCGCGTGGTTCGAGAAGCACATGGTCTCACCCAAGAACCTGCTCGCAGCTAAAGGGCTGATCTAAGCTCATTTAGTAGGCGTTGAGATACTGGTCGATTTCCGATCATCATTTTGGAGCAGCATCGTGACTGAAAAAATAGGCGCAATAATGACGGTGGGCGGGGGCATAGGCGGGGTTCAGGCCTCATTGGACCTGGCAGAATCAGGCTTCAAAGTATACCTGGTCGAGGAGAAACCCTGTATCGGCGGGGTTATGGCTCAGCTAGACAAGACCTTCCCGACAAATGACTGCTCCGCTTGTATTTTCTCCCCTAAATTGCAGACGCTTGCGCAGAACCCCAATATTGAAATTCTGGCTTACAGCCGAATCGAGGGCATCGAAGGCGAGGCCGGAAACTTTCGCGTCAAAGTTCGCCGAAAGGCGAGGTTCGTGGATCCGGACAAGTGTACTTCGTGCGGGACCTGTGCTGAAAAGTGTCCGACCAAAGTTCCGAATGAATACAATTTCGGGCATGATGTGCGAAAGGCCATTTACAAGGACTATGCGCAAGGAATCCCATCCGTGTACACCATCGACACGGAACACTGCCGGGTGTTTATGGGAAAGAAATGTGGTGTTTGTAAGAAGATTTGTCCGGCAGGAGCGGTCGATTACGAGCAGAAAGACACCATTGAAGATCTCGAAGTGGGAGCGGTGATCCTTTCGCCGGGGTACGAACTATTCGATACGGCCCGAGTGTCTGAATTCGGTCACGGCCGGATGCCCAATGTGGTCACCAACCTGGAAATGGAGCGCATACTAAGCGCATCAGGCCCATTTCAAGGGGAGGTGAGACGTCCCTCCGACGGCAGGCATCCGCACAAGATCGCATGGATCCAGTGCGTAGCATCCAGGGATCGAAGGAAAGGTATGCCGCATTGCAGCTCCGTCTGCTGCATGGCTTCGATCAAGGAAGCCGTTATTGCCGAGAACATGACTCTTCCATCGAGCCCACCATCTTTTTCATGGACATCCGCGCTTACGGTAAAGATTTCGACAAGTATTACGAGCGCGCCAAGGGCGACGGCGGGGTTCGCTTTATCAGGTCCATGGTCAGCCGGGTTGTTGAGGACCCCGTCACGAAGGACCTACAGATAACGTATCTATCGGAAGACAGCCGGTTGATCACCGAAACCTTTGATATGGTGGTGCTTGCCGTCGGAATCAAGCCTTCCGAATCGACCCTCGAAACGGCCCGTATCTTTGGCGTTAATCTGGACGAAAACCATTTCTGCTCCACAGGTACATTTGACCCGGTGGAAACCACAAGGCCGGGCGTCTTTGTTGCAGGCGCATTCCAGGCCCCCAAGGACATTCCTCAAACGGTCATGGAAGCCTCGGCCGCGGCTGGAGTTGCTGTGCGCCTGCTCGCGGAGCAGCGCAACACGCTCACCACCAAGAAGCAGCTTCCCCCGGAAAAAGACTTTACAGGCCACGAACCGAGAATCGGGGTATTTGTTTGCAGGTGCGGCATCAACATCGCGTCTACAGTTAACGTCCCCGAAGTCGTGGAACGGGTCAAGACACTGCCGGGAGTGGCATACGCAGGAGAAAACCTCTTTACGTGCTCTCAAGATGCTCAGCAGCAGATCAAGAAGGTGATTGAGGAAAACGACCTCAATCGCGTAATAGTGGCCTCTTGCACTCCACGCACGCATCTTCCGCTATTTCAGGAGACTGCTCGTGAAGCAGGCTTGAACAAGTACCTCGTCGAGATGGCGAATATTCGCGAGCACTGTTCCTGGGTTCACATGCAAGAGAAGGAGCAGGCCACCGACAAGGCCGTTGACCTTATCCGTATGGCCG
This sequence comes from uncultured delta proteobacterium, assembly GCA_963828085.1. Taxonomy (GTDB): domain Bacteria; phylum Desulfobacterota; class Desulfomonilia; order Desulfomonilales; family Desulfomonilaceae; genus CAWBBA01. Next base: position 45,002 of record CAWHDO010000032.1, on the reverse strand, counting down.
TGGCCCGATCACGACTGCTCGAACAAGTCCAGGATCAACAGTTGGGTATGGTTCAGACGGCCCTCGTGATCGGCGGTGGGGTTGCAGGAATGACCTCGGCCCTGAACCTCGCCGATCAGGGATTCCCCGTGCATCTCGTGGAAGCTACCGACACGCTCGGGGGCAATGCCTTGAGATTGGCTCACACCATCAAAGGGGAAGAGGTGGGGAACTTCCTGGAACATTTGGTGCACAAGGTTACTTCCAACGACAAGATCAGCGTCTATTTCAATGCCGGAATCGAAGACGTTCAGGGCTTTATCGGCAGTTTCAAGACGAAGATCGCCCGTGACGGAAGCGAGCCGGTCGAAATCGAGCACGGGGTCGCGGTGGTGGCTACAGGCGGAAGTGAATGGAAGCCTGATATCTACGGATACGGCTCTGATCCCCGTATCAGGACTCATCTGGAGATGAGCGAAGCAATGAGGGCTCAGGACTCGGCCGTCATGAAGGCAGGCACTACGGTCTTCATCCAGTGTGTAGGCTCTCGCTGCCAAGAGCGGCCGTGGTGCAGCAAGGTCTGTTGCAATCACACGGTAAAGGATGCCATTGCCTTAAAGGAAGCCAATCCTGCAGCCAATATATATGTACCTGTACCGGGATATACGCACTTACGGATTAAACGAGCCGTATTACGAGCAGGCACGCAGGATGGGGGTGATCTTCGCCCGGTACGAACCGGAGGCTCCTCCTGTTGTTGAAGCCGGCTCAAAGGTGGCAGTTAGGGTAAAGGACCTTATTCTGGGCGGCACGATGAGTCTGGAAGCCGATAACCTAGTCCTCGCTGCGGCAGTGATCCCAAACGAGTACAACAAAGAACTGGCCCGGATGTTCAAGATCTCTACTAACGAAGATGGTTACTTCCTGGAAGCCCACATGAAGTTAAGACCCGTGGATTTCGCCACGGATGGTGTCTTTCTTGCGGGCCTGGCTCATTATCCAAAGCCTCTGGACGAAACCATCGCTCAGGCTGAGGCCGCGGCATCGCATGCGGCGCAGGCTCTGGCCCGCGGATATGTGGATGCGCCGGGCATGGTTTCTTTCATTGACGAGTACCTTTGCAGAGGTTGCGGCCGTTGCGTGGACGTGTGCCCGTTCCACGCTCCGGAACTCAGGGAAGTGGCTCCCGGCGTGATAAGGTCCGAGGTCAATCCTGCATTGTGCAAGGGATGTGGAGCTTGCGGGGTAGCTTGCCCCACAGGGGCGGCGGAAGTTCGCCATTTCAAAGACGACCAGGTCGGCGACATGATAGACGCGGCTCTGAGTTAGAGATTAAGATGGCCGGATGCATGCAAAATCCGCCTTTCGTAAAGAGGGGTTAGAGTGTTTCTGTAGGGGCGGGTCTTGTGCCCGCCCTGAAGGGCAACCACAAGGGTCGCCCCTACAGAGAAATACCGCTGTCTCTCTTTACGAAAAGGGGGAACAAACCCTTGAGTTAGCGTCTATGCGTCAGCCGGCACGTTGATCGAGACATAAAACTCCTTTTGATGGAGATAACATGACAGCAGAGTTTAACCCGAAGATCATAGCGTTCGCGTGTAATTGGTGTTCCTATGCTGGAGCCGATCTCGCGGGCGTAGGCAGAATGCAATATCCGCCCAGCATCAGGTTGATCCGATTGATGTGCTCGGGCATGCTGGTTCCGTCCTACGTTCTGAAGGCATTTGAGAAAGGTGCGGACGGCGTCCTTGTCACGGGTTGACACCTCGGCGAATGTCATTACCTGGAAGGTAATCAGAAAGCGCAAAAAGTCCTGGATAAGACCCGTAAGCTTATGAAACTGCTCGGTATCGAAGATGGCCGCCTTCGGCGGGAGTGGGTGTCCGCGTCAGAAGGCACTCGCTTCGCGGAGACGGTCCGGAGTTTTACCGAGGAAATCCGGAAACTGGGCAGGAATCCACTTGCCAAGACGGAGACCGCCGCATGAAACTACCGGAAATTGTCGATCACACTCACGCTTATTATTGTCTGGATTGCGGGATCTGCACGGGGAGTTGCCCGGTCTCACGAGTCACACCTGACTTTTCCCCCGCCTGATGGTCGAAAAGGTCCTCATGGATCAAGAGAGAACCCGCTGGAAGATGTGAACATCTGGTCCTGCCTCTCGTGCGGTCAGTGCAGCTCTCGCTGCCCGTCCAAGATAGACTATCCCGAATTCGTGCGGATGGTACGCGAAGAGGCGGTGAAACAAGGGAAGGGGGGGGTTCCGGCTCACCGTGGCCTGTTCCAGACCATCATGAGGATGCAGACCCTTGACGTGAAACAGAGCAAAACCGAATGGGCGAAAGAGGCAGGTCGGATATCAGAATCCGGTGACACGTACTACTTTGTTGGCTGCGCTCCATTTTTCGATGTGGAGTTTCACGACGACTGGAATCTGGACATCATGAATGGGCCGAAGGGAGTGCTGAAACTCCTCAATTCCATCGGAATCGAGCCGGTCATACACGATGACGAGCGCTGTTGCGGCCACGACCTCATGTGGAACGGCGACAAGGAGAACTTCGCCAAGCTGGCACGCCGCAATGTTGACCTCATAAAGAGCCTGGGTTGCAAACGCGTGGTGTTTCAGTGCCCGGAAGGTTACCTCACTTTTAAGAAGTACTATCCCGAAGTACTGGGACAGATGGATCTTGAACTGGTCCATTTTTACGAGCTTCTGGCCGACAAGGTGGCGTCCGGGGCCGCGAGCTTTGCTCCCCTTGAAGGTGTTGTGACTTATCATGATCCTTGTCGCCTGGGACGCCAGGCAGGAATCATGGATGCTCCTCGGACGTTGATCCAGAGCATCCCCGGCATCACCCTGAAAGAGATGGAGCACAATCGGGAAAACAGCCTCTGTTGTGGCACGAGCGCGTGGATGGGCTGTTCGAGTTGCTCCAAGGCGATACAGAAGAATCGGCTGAATGAGGCCGTGGCAGCAGGAGCGCAAACAATCGTAACAGCGTGCACAAAGTGCCGCGTGCATCTGAACTGTGCCTTGCGAGACACGGAGATGGACCTGAAGATCCGCGACATAAACGATCTTCTGGCGCAGACCCTCAAGACCTGACATTAATCAACAGTCAAGCTGACACCTGAATGCAGTTGAACCGAAGGACGGTAACGAATTATGGCTTCACAGGAAGTTCTCATCATCGGCGGTGGGATAGCCGGGATGCAGGCCGCTTTGGATCTTGGCGACATGGGCATCCGAGTCCACCTGGTGGAAAAGAACCCCAGCATCGGGGGCAAAATGGCCCAACTGGACAAGACATTTCCCACTAATGACTGCACTATATGAATTCTCTCGCCCAAGCTGCTGGATGTCGGTCGGCATCCGAACATTAACCTGTTGGCTTACAGCGAGGTAACTGAATTCTCGGGCCAGGTCGGCGACTTTAAGGTCAAAGTCCACCGGAAAGCTCGATACGTTGACAACACCAGATGCACTGCGTGCGGAGCCTGTGCGGAGAAGTGTCCTACGAAGGTGCCCAACGAGTTCAATTTTGGACTGGATCAGCGCAAGGCAATCTACAAGGATTACGCTCAGGGGATACCTTCCATATTTACCATTGATCCCAATGCATGCAAGGTTCTGCAGGGACAGAAATGCGGCGTATGCGCCAAGGTCTGCCAGGCTAAGGCTGTTGATTACGAGCAAAAAGATTCATACATCGACCTTAACGTGGCCTCGGTGATTGTCTCGACCGGTTACGAACTTTTTGATGCGACGCAGATTTCCGAATATGGTTACGGGAAATTGCCCAACGTCATCTCTTCGCTCGAAATGGAGCGTTTATTGAGCGCGGGTGGCCCGACCAAAGGCCATCTGTCGCGGCCGTCTGTCGTTCACGGTGAGGCCAGACTCAAAGAAATCCCGAAGCTCCTCAAGAAAGCGGAAAAATCAGAGGATGCGGCTGAGGCAGCGGCTCTGGCCAGCGAGCAGAAATGGCTGGAAGAGCACGTGCACAAATACCACACGGCCAAGAAGCTCGGATTCATACAGTGCGTGGGTTCCAGGGATTTTCGTTTCCACAAATACTGCTCGAGCTATTGCTGCATGCACTCCATCAAAGAAGCAATAATAGCCAAAGAACATGAACCCGAGACCGAACAGTACATCTTCTATATGGACCTGCGAACTGTTGGAAAAGGATTCGAAGAATATAAGGTCCGCGGGGCCAAAGTTTCGGGGATCAAATACGTTCGTGGACGCGTTGCCGAGATCCTTCAGGATGAGGAGCTTAATCCGGTGGTCTACTACGAAGATACCGAACAACGTAAAGTTATGAGCATGACGCTGGACATGGTGATTCTGGCTAATGCCTGCTCGGCTTCTCGGGGTATCGCTGAAGCTTGCGGAACTTCTCGGCCTGGAACTGGAAGAGAACAACTTCGTTAAGACCCACCCCAATAAGCCGCTGGATACAAACGTTCCCGGAATTTACACGTGCGGATGCGCTCAGGGGCCGCTTGATATTCCCGAGTCCGTAGCCCAGGCCAGCAGTGCGGCTGCTCGAGCAGCGGAAGTCGTGATGACCGGCGGCCGGGCACTGGCAATATGAGGGAGAAAGTAGATTGAAAGAAGAAGAAAAACCTGACGTTCGAGTGGGCGTTTTTATTTGTGACTGCGGTTCCAATATAGCGGGATACCTACAAATGAAGGAACTGGTCGAGTATGCGAAAACTCTCGCCTAATGTGGCTTTTGTTCAGGAAAATCTTTACACCTGTTCCGAGGGTGGAATAAACGATATAAAAGCAGCGATTCCCAGGGAAAATCTGAATCGTGTAGTTGTGGCATCCTGCACTCCTAGGACTCACGAGCCTCTATTCATGAGTGCTTGCGAAGAAGCCGGGTCTGAATCCCTATCTTTTCGAGATGGCAAATATCCGTGACCAGTGCTCATGGGTCCACATGCGGGAAGGGGAAAAGGCCACGGAAAGGGCCAAAGGCCAGATCGGGATGGCGGTTGCCAAGGCTGCTCGGCTGAGGGAATTGAGCAGGATAAAGCTTGGCCTGTTCATAGCGCCGTGGTCATAGGTGGCGGCGTGTCGGGCATGTCCGCGGCCATGGCTCTGGGTAACATGGGATACGAAGTTGACCTGGTGGAAAAGCAGGACCGACTAGGAGGTCTGCTTAACGATCTGAACCTCGTCCTGCCTGCGCATGAGCCTCCATCCATCCTGGTGAACGACCTGACAGCGAGGCTCGAAAGCAATCCCAAAGTCAATATCCATACCTTGTCCGAAGTGAAAAAAGTCGAGGGTTACGTTGGGAATTTCATCGTAACCCTGTCAGAGAACGAGACGGAGATCAACATCAAGGCCGGCGTCATCGTTGTGGCTGTCGGTGCGCGTGTCCTGAAGCCTGAAGGACTTTTCGGCTACGACGGCGAAAAGGTTATTACGCATCTTGAGCTGGAAGCCATGCTCAAGCAAGGGATCTCCCGAGCCAAAGAATGTGGTTATGATCCAGTGCGTCGGCTCCCGATGTGAAGAGCGCACATACTGTTCCCGCATCTGCTGCATGACAGCGGTCAAGAATGCCATACTTCTCAAAGAGGCGGAACCTGCGACAACTGTGACGATTCTCTACCGTGACATGCAGATGTATGGCGTAGAGAACGAGGACATGTTCCGAAAATCCAAGGAAATGGGCGTCCGCTATGTGACCTATGATCCCGCGCAGACCGCCCGCGGTGGAGAACGGCCAAGTCAAGGTCTATCACCTGCGCATGGGGAAGGAGATGGCCATACTTCCCGATCTGGTGGTGTCTTTCCACGCCTCTGATAGCTCAAGAGGACGTTGGCGACATATCCACGATGCTGAAAGTCCCGTGAACGCGAATGGCTTTTTTCTCGAAGGTCATGTCAAGCTCAAGCCGCTGGATTTCGCCACAGATGGGGTTTATCTCTGCGGGAACGCCCGGTTCCCCTCTACCATTAGAGAGGCTGTTTCCCAGGGTCTGGGGGCGGCTTCCAGGGCCGCGGGGGTCCTCTCGAAGGAAGCGCTATACACCAGTGGGATTGTCGCGGACATTAATGCGGAAACCTGCTGTGGCTGCCACGGATGCGTGGATGTTTGCCCGTACGGGGCGATCAACTACATGGAAGATCAGGGGCGTTTGTGAGGTAAATAAGGTTTTCTGCAAAGGTTGCGGAGGTTGCGCTGCCACCTGTCCGTCCGCCAGCGCGAGACTTGACGGTTTCTCCAACGACCAGATCTATGCTCAAATTGAACAGGCCCTTGCGGGATGACTTGAAGGGGACAGTTATGTCCAACGAACAATTTGAACCTACGATAATCGGCTTTCTGTGCAATTGGTGCGCATACGCGGGAGCAGACCTGGCAGGAGTCAGCCGACTGCAATATCCCGGCCAACCTCCGGACCATCAGGACGCTTTGTTCCGCCACTGTCGGGCCGCACCAGATATTGAAGGCCTTTCAGAAAGGCGCGGATGGCGTTTTTGTGGGGGGCTGACACGTCGGTGATTGCCATTACCTGTACGGTAATTACATGACGGTGAAAAGAACGGCTTTTATGAAACAGCTCCTGGAGTTTTCCGGGATTGAACCGGAGAGGCTTGTCCTCAAATGGGTTTCTTCCGCCGAAGGACCTCGTTTCGCTCAGGTTGTCACTGATTTTGTGGAGAAAATAAGAAGCCCTGGGGCCGTCCCCTCTGGCCGTCATCCGCAATGGACAAACCGGTATGGACTTGATCGCGGCTACGAGCAAGAGCCGGAGCACCCAAACATAAATTACGGATAATTTGCCGACCGGGAAAATAATATGATTGAACAGGTAAAAAACATGTAAAGGCGCTCCTGCAAGACGGCAAATAGGAGGCTTCCGTGGGCCTCAAGGACCAGGACAGGGAAATATCGCCCCATATATCTATGAAAAAGCGGAAGAACTGGACGACGGCTTCAGTCTTGGGGACCTGGAAGGCCGGGTGATTCCCGTTATCCCTTGGCTAGGATTCTTATGACTGTCCTCAGCCGATGACCCGGATATAGTCTTCGGTGTGCTGTTGCGGGGCTGCGACGAACGGGCTCTGAACGAACTATTTCGGTGGAATCAGATTGGCACTTCAGACAAAATTAAACGCGTGGGAATTGCCTGCCCGAAGGAATTCGCTCGCGGCATGAATGCCGCAAACCTTACCCGGACGAATTCGTTGCGGGGGAAAAGGCGGAACCAGTGGCCAATGCTACGTGTCGCGGACATCATGGCCAAGGACCTTATCCGCCAGACTGTCCTACTGGGCGGAAGAGTTCAACCGCTGCATAAAATGCTACGGGTGTCGGGATGTCTGCCCGGTCTGTTTCTGCAACGTTTGTCTCTTAGAGGAAGACAGCTGATACGAACCGGAGATCTTCCCCCGGAAAATCCGATGTTTCATTTGACTCGCGCGGTCCACATGGCCGGGAGATGTATCGACTGCAATCTGTGCACGGAAGTCTGCCCAGCCGAAATACCGCTGAGGACCCTTTATAAGAAGGTGGCGGAAATCGTGCGGGACGAATTTGGCTATGTTACCGGAGAGGCGGGCGGGGGTAAGTCGCCTCTGAACATTCTTGGACCTGACCCAGGCCACACTTCCTCAAACGAGTAGCCCACGCTTGACTCAGAGAGCGACGGCGCCGAGGCTAATCGTGTGATTTCAATGCGCTGTCAAACGAATAATCCAGCCGTTGGCGGGACTGATCGTCGGTTCGGGTTGGCCTCTGGAGCGCAGTGAGGCTGTGCCCTTCGTGGCGCGTAGATCCGCCCGAAATGGCACGGACTCCCCTGATGAAGTACTGCTCGCTTGAAAGCGTGTTGGTGTGAGCACATGTCTCCCAAGATGAGACGAGCAAAGATGATATTCTTTGAAACGCGGGTGGTAATGGAATGCCCCTTTTGCGGCATGACTTTGCTCAAGACAGACTATCGTAAGGTTGGGAAACTGCTCGATGACGAAGGGATGCCCCGAGGGAAAATCTGCGCAAAATGCGGCCGCGTGGTAGTGCTGAAATTGAATGCAAAGGGCAAGGAAAAGGTCTTGTCCAAGATCGCCGATAAGAGAGTGACCCGAGCCTGAGATCGGAGAGAGGAAACGTGCCGATGCTGACACCGGAAAATGTCGTTCTTGTGGTGGTCGATTTTCAGGAAAAGCTGGTTCGTGCCATGCACGAAAAAGAGGCCCTCGTGGAAAATGCGGCCAAAATGGTACAGGGAGCTAAAATTCTCGGTTTGCCTATTCTGTGGACGGAGCAGAATCCCCAGGGATTGGGCCATACCGTTCCTGAAGTCGCGAACCTCCTTTCCGACATGCAACCGGTCAACAAGTTGAGCTTCAGTTGTTGCGGAGAAGCGCGGTTCATGGAGAAGCTCTTAGAATTCAACCGTAAACAGTTCCTGCTCTGCGGAATCGAGTCCCACGTGTGCGTCTATCAGACCGCAGCGGACCTACTCAACCTTGGGGGCGAGGTACAAGTGGTTGCGGACGCGGTCTCCGCCAGGACCACGGCCAACAAAAACATTGGCCTGGAGCGATGCAAGGATCTGGGTGCTTCGCTGACTAGCGCTGAAACAGCCTTATTCGAGTTGTTGAAAATTGCAGAAGGCGACAAATTCAAACAAATGTTAAAAGTTGTAAAATAGATAGCTGAACTAATTGCGAGGGGGTAGCCTACTGATGATGAATTCGCCTCACCCTTTCCCGATATATGTGTCAGAGCGATCCGCCAAGAAACATGTGGCAAGATTATAGCGTTTTCCCTGACCGCATTGAACTCCGTTGCTGGATGCTATTGCGGACACTGGTGATTCCGGCTGAGGAGATTCTTGATGTGGAAGTTCGCAAGCCGGGCTTATTCGGGGTAGTGCGCTGGATTGCTCTGAAGCTCGACTGGGCCGATCTTCTTGAACATGTTGAAATTCATAAAAAAGCGGGACTCTTCAGGTACATCAAGTTCACACCGGATAATCCCGCCGACTTTGTTGCCGCGTGCAGATCAATCATGAAACCAAGCGAGTAAAGTCGGGAGTGACCGCTACAATTAGCGCCTCATTCCAATGCGCGTTCAAAGAAGTGACATCAGCACTGGCCGGCAGGGACGCCGGCCGCTATCATAATGTGGTGGTGGTGGCCCGCGGGGTGCCCGCCATTTTGACTGGTATGAAAGCGCACTGGTATCATCCGGTTCAATTGCGTTGGGAAACCGTGTTTGCAGAATTCCAGCGTTTTTAGGCTTGTTGGGTGAGTGCATTTCCAAAAAAAACAAGGGCAGGTGAGAACCCTGCCCACATCCATTACGTGTGAACTCCACATATCGATAAGGCATCTGGCTCGGATTACCGCAAGCCCACTTGTCACGCGGCCATCCTATGCATACGCCCAATGAGGTCCATAACAACGGCCTTCTTGTGTTTCAGATCGCTACGGAATGTGAACCTATCTGTGTCGGAGATCTCAAAAGACAGCTCCGAAAGGTAACTTTCCAGGATCTCTCTCATTACTCCGGCTTCCTCATCGCTGAAATCAACCCGTACCATTTTCCGATCCTTTCTTTTTCAGCATTTTGTCCGCCCGTGTGCCGTGCATAACTCGGCGGAATTCACCAGGCAGCCTAAACTATCCTCCTCACATTTTTCAGGCGACCGATACGCGTGATGGTACTCATAGCTTAATAACAGTACCGTGGCTCGGCAACCCGAATCCGGACAAAAGCGCTGAGGTACGATAGAGAGAACAACGGGCTGATGAATCATCTATGGAGCAGAGATGTCTTATGGTAATATCTTCATAGGAGGTGTTTATGCCCGTGCCCAAACTGGAATCTACCGAGACGGAAGAGCGGGAGATTCTGAAGGACCGCAGGTCCAGCAGGCGTTAGCGGAGTTGGACGACCCGGAAGACCGGGAAGACTTGGTTGACGCTTTGATGGTTATTAAAAGAATTCAGGAAGGGAAGGAAAAGACTTATACCTTAGACGAAGTTAAGAAAAAATTAGGGTTCTGATGTACCGGGTAATAATATCCGGTGCGGGTCTTAAAGATCTGGCCGACTTGCCGCAGAATTATCAACGTCTTGTTTTGGCTAAACTCACAGCTCTAATCGAAAATCCAAGGCCTCGCGGCGTTAAAAAGCTCCAAGTGCATGAAAGCGTCTACAGGGTCCGGCAAGGGCCTTACCGAATTATGTATAAAATAGACGACCTCAAGTCTGAAATCACGATCGTACGAATAAAGTTGCGGAAAGAGGCTTACCGGTAATTTTACAGGTCGGCACCTCAGATTGAAGTTGACACCGGTTATATTCTTTCAAAAGATTCTTTGGACTTCTTATCTGATTCCCGGCGATTTCGACTGCTATAACGATCTGCTTTCACCCGCTTTACGTCCATCTCTGCGGTCTTAAGACTCCAGCCTCACTGTCATCTCCAAGAAATTTTCGGCTCTTTTCTCAGGGGAAGCCTCTGGTACTGGTATTTCGGGTATCCAACCATCATGGCTCCGAAACTCTGATGGTCTTTAGGGAGGGCCAATGCCTCCATCATCGGCGGATAAGAGCTCGCGCAGGCATTGAAGTAACCTGCCCAGCACGCGCCAAGTCCGAAAGCGGTGGCTGCCAGTTCCAGATAGGTCAGGGCGATGATGCAGGCCGTCTGGGCAGCGATTAATGCTCGCTGGCCGTGAGCAACAATGACATGAGGGGCTCCGCGGAGGATCTTGTCCTGTCCACGTTCCCAGGCTTGGACCAATCGGTCGAAATGCATTGGCCCGGCAACCTCGGGGTGGTCCTGGATCATCACCCTCATCCAGTCAATTACGAGCCCAGCGAGTCGCTCAACCTCTTTCGTGTCCTGAACTGCCAACCAGTGTACCGGTTGCAAGTTGTGGCCTGATGGCGCAAATCTGGCAATTTCAATCAGTCGGGTCAGGGTTGCGCGGTCTACGGGCTTAGCTTTGTAATTCCGAATAGACCGCCTGGCACGCAGAAAATGCTCGGCATGCTCGGGACTCAATGAAAGCTGTTTCTGCACAGGCGGACAATCCTCCTGCCCCATGCTCCTATGTGACAACGCGCCGGCAGGACAGACTGTGACACAATGGCCGCAATCTATGCACAGCTCATTTGCCCCCTCGATCACTGATGGGAAAGCGCCTTCCCCTTTGATTTCAATCAGTCCGAGCGGGCACTCTTCCGTGCAACAGCCGTCGCGTCGGCACTTATCCTTATCTATAACAACCAGGCTCATGTGTGCTCCTCATGTGTTTGCTTCAGGTTGAGGAAGGAAGTCTGGACCAGATGCATTCGCTTCAATTCTCTGCGCAAGACTTTGCCTACAGGGGTTCGGGGAAGATCGCTCAAGAAAACCACAGATTTTGGCACCTTGGACGGGGACAGTTTCTTCTTACAATAGTCTGCGATCTCCTTGGGCGTTGCCTGTTCGCCTTTCTTCAACACAACGAACGCCTTTATGCTCTGGCCAAGGGCCGGGTCGGGAATGCCTATGGCGCATGCGTCAAGAACCTTCGGATGCGAGTAAAGCACCTCATCGAGTTCCGGGGATAAATTCTCTTTCCACCGGAGACAATCATTTCTGTCTTGCGGTTTACCACGGTGAAGAAACCTGCCTCGTCCACGGTCACGATGTCTCCGGTAAGAAGCCACCCATCCCTGATAGTTGCTTGCGTTTCCTCCGGGAGGTTGACGTATCCCTTCATTACCTGCGGCCCCTTGATGCAAAGCTCGCCGGGCTCACCGGGAGTGGTGATCTCTATCGTGTAGTCATCCACGTCCACAATCTTTGCGTCCGTGTTCGGGATAGGTAGACCTATTGTTCCCGGCTTTGTCTTCCCGCCGAATGGATTGATATGGCTTACGGGCGAGCATTCGGTCAGTCCGTATCCCTCACATATTTGAGCTCCTGTCAGTTTCTCGAACGAACGGATCGTTTCCAACGGCAGTGGAGAAGCGCCTGAAAAGCACCCTTTAAGTGATTTGAGATCATATTTTTTCAAGTTGGGATGGTTTATCATGCCTGTGTAGAAGGTCGGCAAAGCCGGAATGAAAGTTGCCTTGGAAGTGTCGATGGCTTCGAGGATGCTCTTGGGCTCGGGAAGCGGAACGAGAACGACTGCAAAACCATAAAAGATCCCGGTGTTAAGTGAACAAGTGAGCCCGAAGACATGAAAAAAGGGGAGACACGCAACCACCGCCTCTTGCCCGTCTATGAAGTTCGGGAACCAGGCGTGGAGTTGCTGGACGTTAATAGAAGCATTGGCATGTGTGAGCTCTACCCCCTTTGCTTTGCCCGTAGTCGCGCTCGTGTAAAGAATAAACGCTGTATCGTCCATGCGTAGGTGAAGCGGTCGGGCAGGCGGCTTGCTCGCTGCGAGAAGCGCGGTAAACTCGATGACATCAGTCTCCTCCGGCGTTTTGAGGTGCAACTCTTTCTTCACCAAAGGAAACAGTGTTTTCGCGAGAAACGGAAGATAGTCCCGGATATGACATGAGATTATCTTCTTCACTCCGGTCCGTTTCCTGATGTTGACAATCCTGGGCACAAGCACGTCCAAACAGACCACCATGTCGGAACCCGCGTTGTCATCTGGAATTCCAGTTGCATGTCGTCATTCCGCGGGTTGTGCGTCACCACCGTGGCACCGGCCCGAAGAATGCCGTAAATAGCGACAACTGTCTGAATGAGGTTCGGCAGCACGAGAGAAACTTTTCCTCCCGGCTTAACGCCCAGGGCCGTCAATGCGCCTGCGAATCGGGAGACCATGTCTTCCAACTCCCGATAGGTTACAATCGTCCCCTGGAAAATGAGAGCAGGCCTATCAGGAAATCTGGAGGCAGTTCGGGTGAGTGCTTCAGGTACGGTGATTTCATCAAAATCGATGGCCTGCGGTACTTCTTGACATACAGCTTTTGCCAAATCTTTTCCACGAAACACCTCCTTGGCTCTAATGGAATTGTATCAAAGAAAATTGAAGCCCCACCAGACGCAACACGAGGAATTACTTTCGGTTGGAGAACAGGAATCTGTTCTGAGAAATGTATTATCTTCCACCTCCTTTGCGGAATCAACAATAAACGGGATGCAATAGTAACCATTTACTACGCGGGGAGCCGCGGAACACTCAGAATGTCTATCTCACCGCAGAGAACGCAGAGGCCGCAGAGAAGAGCCAAAAAAATGTCACTCCGCGGTCTCCGCGATCTCGGCGGTGAGAGATTTCTTATCTACCTGGGTAAAGGCCCCGTGTGACTGATTGATTGTGCGAAACCGAGGTCAGCGCTTGGTCCTACCCAGATCAGTGCCCGTGAGATTCGCCCCGTTTAGGTTGGCGCCCTGTAGGTTCGCCTCAGCGAAATCTGCTCCGGTCAGGTTCGCTTCAGAGAGGTTCGCGCCTCCAAGATCCGCTCCAGCAAGAGTTGCACCTGAGAGGTCAGCCATTGTCAGATTGGCCTTGGCGAGGTTTGCCACGGTCAACACCGCCCTGGTGAGATTGGCCATAGTGAGGTTCGTCCCGCCGAGGTCGGCCCAGAACAGATCCGCCTCAGTGAGGTTCGCCGTCGTAAGATTGCTTTTTGCAAGATTAGTTTGGGAAAGGTCTGCTCCGGTCAGGTTGGCCCCGGTCATGTTTGTCCAATAAAGATCAGCATTCACCATAGAGGCCCCTGTCAGGTCAGCCAATATAAGGTCCCCTCCGGTCAAGTTCGCCTCGGTGAAGTTTGCCCGCACTAAAGTCGCACCTGCAAGAATGACGCGAGTCAAATTGGAGGTAGTCAGGTCGGCTTCAGAAAGATCGGCCCTTGTCAGGTTCGCCCCGGAGAGATTCGCGCCCTGAAAGATTCATTTTGGCCAGTTGAGCGCCGACGAGGTTTGCACGAGCCAAATCCTGCCGGACAGGCTGGTGGCCGAATTGATGACTGAGCGGAGAAGCTCTTTCAAAGAGTCAGCTTCGCCACTCAGAATTATCTCACGGCTGAAACGGTTCCGTATCTCGATTAACAAGGCCGCCTCCGTACCCGGCTCATTCCGGTGACCTCATTCGCGCACAGATTAAATTGATTTCTCCCTGAGAAGGGGCAAGCCAGGTTTCCCCGCTTGGCCTCCACGGCAAGTTGCGAGTCTGGGGATGCCAGCCGGAAACTCCATTCTCGCACAAGGTCAGTCTAAAAGAAACTCTCTCACATGATGGACAACTTTATTCCTTTGAGGCCTGTGGTCAGACCAGGAAAGATAGGCAAAGCCAGCACTTCTCGGGCAGCCTTTTCGGTCTCGGGCAAACTGCCTTCCTTATATCCCAGTTCAGCGAAGCAATCTTGCAAATGTAGTGGAACCGGGTAGTAGATGGCAGTATCTATAAGACAAGACTTCAGATATTCCTGGAGAACGTCCCGGCGACTGACCCTTATCACGAATTGATTGAATACATGTCTGTAACCGGGGCCTCTGAAGGAAGACGGATCAATCCCTTTCCTCGAGGTCCCAAAACGCGTCGATATACGCGCTGGCGTTATCCCTTCTCTGTTGGTGCCATTCTTCGAGGTGAGACAGTTTCACCCTCAACGCTGCTGCCTGAATCGCATCCAGCCGGAAGTTCCCGCCCACGAGCGAGTGATAGTATCTGTGCCGGGCCCCGTGGTCGCGTAACCTGCGCAACTTTTCTGCAACCTCCTTGTCCTGGGTCAAGATCAGGCCCCCGTCGCCTATCCCTCCAAGGTTCTTCGAAGGGAAGAAGGAGAGGCAACCTGTATCCCCCATGCATCCGGCCATTTTGTCGTGAAAGGTCGCCCCTATGGCCTGAGCCGCGTCCTCCACAACCTTTAGCCCGTGCCGACTGCAAGTCTGCATGATCGCGTCCATTTCGGCACAGAGACCGAAAAGGTGCACAGGAATCACTGCCTTCGTGCGGGAAGTGATCAGCCTATCAAGCTTTGCCGGGTCGAGGTTAAACGTCCGGGGTTCGATGTCGCAGAAAACTATTTGCGCGCCCAGTCGGCGAACAGAGCCTGCTGTAGCGAAAAAGGTGAAACTCGGTACTATCACTTGGTCTTCGAAACCAATATCAAAAGCCATCAAAGACGCGATGATAGCGTCGGTACCCGACGACACTCCTATCGCATGATGAGAGCCGCAATAGGCCGCGATCTCGCGTTCAAAGCTATCCAATTCAGGTCCACCGACGAAGCGATTGCTTTCCAGAACCCCAAGGACAGCGTCTTTCAACTCAGCCCCAATCGGCCGATGTCTAGGGCCCAGATCAAGCAGGGGAACGACGAGCTCGTCATTCATATCGGCGTCAAGAGTTATCTGTCGCAAGTTTGCTCCGTTTTTTCTATCTCGGGGGCAGAAGCCTGTAGGGCGGCCCGTCGCAGCAGATAGCGCCGGGCCTGGCCCGACCTACTGTAAATCTGGCTTTCATGCCTCGTTGCAGATCCCTATCTAAAGCAGTTGGTATAAGACTTGATTTACGGGCAATCTCAATGTGTCATACTACAAAGGATGTGCTCTGCTCAACCCCTTTTGGCAGCTAAATGGGGGCCCGGCAGTTGTCGGCAATTCCAGCCGGGGGACCAGCCTTGACACAGGCGGCCAGCCAAGAGAAAATGGGCTTAATAAACTATCGGTGGGCGAAAGGCAATGGAACACCTAAGGGTTTTTCTTGACCATTTATATTTTTCGATCATATGCGTTGGGGTAGGGCTGATAGTCCTCTCACGTGATTCTATCCGGGATCGGTGCAGAGTCAGCCATCAGCAATCATCTCCTGTTCACGGGTATAATTTGCGGCGTTCTGTGCTCCGGGTTGGCCTTTTTTTTCACAAATCGGACTATCAAAAGCAGAGTTCTGCGGCCCATTATCCACACGGACGACAATACTGAACTCATCACGAATTAAGGGTTGGCTCCGAACGGCACGGACGTGCCCAAAGATTACCCAACGGACAAACAAAACAAGGCCCCCCCACTGAAGGAAGGGCCTTCTCAAGTTCTTACGTTTGAGTTATCTGACTGTCACTCGGCACTGCGGGCTTGGACCTTTGCTTTGGGCAAGGTACTTTTGCCGCAAACCGTCGCGATTTACTTCTTGAACACCTTTGCGGGCTTTGCAGCGCCAGCCGGGCACTTAGAAACGGTCATCCAATTGCAGGCCCACTTAATCGTGGGTGCGCAGGGGCCACAGAGTTTTTCCTTGCCTTTGCATTTGCCTTTGCAGAACCTGATCAACGCAGGGAGGCTTCTTGCAGGTCGGCACCGTGTAGCAGCCCCAATCGCCCATGGCAAACACCGACCCGGCCAGAGCCAACGAACTAACCAAAACGACCAACATAACCAACGACTTCTTCATCCTAAACCCTCCTTAAATGAAGCATACTCCAATACAAGAGACTGTTAGACCAAAATTTTAGTCACCGTAGCACCGTTGCGAGCCTTGTCAAGAAAAATCCCGCCTCAATCGGCAGGCAACAAAAAAGACTATTTATCAGCCGAAACGCTCGGCCTATCCCCTCGATCCATCCCTGTCGGGTCTTCCGCCAAACGCCTCTAATCAGGTAATCCAACTACACAACAATTGCAAGAAAAATCGTATTGACCTTGAAAATAGAATGAGGACCCATCTGAGCGGCGGTGCGGGCAAACTGAAGAAAGTTCCGCCCGGGCCTTGCGAGCGAAATCCAGATACTCTGTGTCTTCGGTTTGGTCACTTATTCTTAGCAGTCAGACTAGGGTGCGTGACGTTCTTTTGTGGCGGCACCTGCCTCCGCGCCGCTCATTAACACACGGCCGGCCGGGACGCTGGCGCTACTGATCGGGTAAAGGCCAAGGCCCCAGGTACCACCGAATTTACGAAATGATGCACTAAGGGTAGGGGCGGCGCGGCAGGCGTTCACCGACAAGCCTTGAGAAATTGCAGCGGGATTTAGATCTGCACGACAATGGTCTGGACCAGGGGCTTGCGGCCCAGGATTCGATTGATGTGTCTGCGGACTGCGAGTCGGATCTCTTCTTTGGAATTGTCCCACTCTTCCATCGTGCCGGGATCTAACTCGGCCAAGCGCTCTCCGATCGCTATCCGGACCCCTTCCAGCAATTCCGGCGCCACTTCGTCAAAGGTGACCCCCAGGGAATGGACCTCCGGTCCTGCGACCGCGCTACCAGTCTCCTTATTAATTACCAAAACCACAGTAACAAGGCCGACTTCCGAAAGCGTCCGCCGGTCGCGCGAAACATCGTGGCCAATATCTCCAACTCCTTTCCCGTGCACAAAGACGTGTCCCACTTCGAGTCCTGCTCAATCACGCGAGCTCCGTCGTGGGAGATTTCCACAAGGTCTCCATCCTGGGCTACGAGAACTCGGTCAGCAGGGATACCTTCTTCTATTGCGATATGTGCGTGGCGCAACAGATGTCTATACTCTCCATGAATGGGTATGAAACACTTCGGATGAACCAGACGTATGAGGTAACGCAGTTCTTCCTCACTCGCGTGCCCCGAGACGTGGACGTCGGATACCTTTTCATACATCACGCGTGCACCGCGCCTCGAAAACTCATTGATTATGTGCGTGATGGCCCTCTCATTGCCCGGAATAAACTTTGATGAAAGAACCACAACGTCTCCGGGTTTCACCTTAAGGTACCTGTGCCGGTCCAAGGCCATGAGCGAAAGTGCGGACATGGGCTCCCCTTGAGAACCTGTGAACGGCTACTTTATCATCCGGCAAGCTCTCCATGTCCTTCATGTCCACCAATATGCCGTCAGGAATGTCAAGATATCCCCTGTCGGCAGCGATTTTCGCGTTAGCCCCCATGGACCGTCCGACAAGGACAACCTTACGACCGAATTCTTGGGCCAGATAGAGCACCTGCTGAACCCGGTGGATGTTTGAGGAGAATGTTGCGATGAGGATACGTCCTGAGGCTTCTCTGAAAATGATCTCGAAGGCGGGGCGTATCATACTTTCCGAGAGGGTGCTCCCTGTCTTTTCGGCATTGGTGCTGTCCGAGAATAGAGCCAGCACTCCGTCGCGCGCGTAGCGGGCGATCTTTTCCAGATCGCATAGACGTCCATCTATGGGCGTGGGGTCCAGTTTGAAATCGCCTGAATGAATGATCACTCCGGCAGGCGTCCTGATTGCCAAGCCCACGCCGTCGGCCACGGAGTGACACATGGCGAAAAAACCTATCTCAAAAGGCCCAAGTTGAATGATGCTTTCCGCGGAAACTATGTATCTGGCGCTGCCTCCCATGAGACCGAATTCTTCAAGTTTATTCTCAATCAGCCCCATAGTGAGTCCCGTTGCATAAACGGGAGCCGGGATTTTCTTGAGAACGTAGGGGAGCGCGCCTATGTGGTCTTCATGACCGTGGGTGAGAACAATCCCCAGGACCTTCCAATCCTGCCGAATTACGACTTCCAGGTCAGGTATGACGATATCCACGCCAGGCATGGATTCGTCCGGGAACATCAGCCCTGTGTCAATGATCAAGGCATCCTTGCCAAGGGCCACGATCATCATGTTCAGACCGATTTCTCCAAGTCCCCCCAATGGAAGCACTCTCAATTTTGGGGTCAAATCTTCAGCCATGGGGACCTTGTTGGACACATTTAGGAACTGTAAAAGCTGCCTTATGCAAGGCAGCGATCATTCTTGAAAAGAAGGATTGCCAAATCCCGGCAGCCGCTTTCGTGCGGATAAAGCCGTCCCTTCGCATTCTCCCACTGAAAAAAAAGACAGTCATCTCACGGAAAAGTTGCCCGGACACGTCTTACCGGAGATTTCAACCTGCCTCCAGATAGCGGACCACCATATCTCCCACCTCAGAAGTAGAATATCCCATTCCACCAGCCGTCAGGCTCCTGAGATTGGGGAGGGTTTTCACAACGGCCTCCTCGACGGCTTTCGCCGCGGCGGATTGGCCGAGAGTTTCCAGCATCAGGGCTCCGGCCAGTATGCCTGCCAAAGGATTTATCACGTTCTTGCCGGTATACTTGGGTGCCGATCCTCCAATGGGCTCGAACATGGAAACACCCTGCGGATTGATGTTCCCCCCCGCTGCTATTCCCATTCCACCCTGTATCATTGCGCCAAGATCAGTGATGATGTCTCCGAACATGTTGTCTGTGGCGATGACGTCGAACCACTCGGGGTTTTTCACCATCCACATACATATTGCGTCCACATGAGCATAATCTGTTGTGACGTCGGGTACTCTTCGGAGATCTCCTTGAAAATCCTCATCCACAGATCCCAGGCATAGGTGAGAACGTTCGTCTTGCCGCAAAGAGTCAGCTTTTTCTCCTTGGCCCTGGCTCGCGTTGCCTCGAAGGAATAACGGAGTAGACGCTCAATTCCTTTGCGAGTATTTACGGACTCTTGGATCGCCACTTCATCGGGCGTTCCCCATTTAAAAAAACCGCCGGACCCTACGTAGAATCCTTCAGTGTTTTCTCGGACGACAAGGAAGTCGATTTGATCCGGACTTTTATCCTTGAGGGGGGTCTCCACATGCGGATAGAGTTTGACGGGTCTTAGATTCACGTACTGGTCCAACTCAACGCGGAGCCTGAGGAGTATCCCCTTTTCAAGAATGCCCGGCGGTACGTCCGGGTGCCCTATAGCCCCAAGGTAGATGGCGTCCACTTTCTTCAGTTCCTCCAGCACTGAGGTGGGAAGAATTTCCCCTGTTTCGAGGTACCGCCGACCACCGAGGTCAAAATTAACGAAGTCCAACTTGAACCCGTGAAGGGATGAAGCCACAGTGAGTATACCTTCTGACCCTCCCGCAGTACTTCGGGTCCTGTTCCGTCTCCTGGAATAACACCTACAGAAAGCGCATCCGACATTATTAGCCCTCTTTCCAGCCACCCGGCGTCGATCACGGGGCCTAGACTCAGAAAATGATTTGCGCCGCGTCCCGTGTGCAGACCTGTCATTAAAGGCAGGCCCTTTGCTCACCTTGAAGGACCGCGTGTGAAGAATGATACATTAAGAAAAAAAGGATCACAACGGCCTCAGTTTGCTGATGAGCAAGAGCGATGTGTAGCATCGTGGCAGGACCCTCGACCAATTAGGTAGTTTGGATACCCTAAACCCATACAACTTTATAGGTTGACAAATCGCGCCATAACTTATGCTGTCATCAACCGGGAACGGTATCGCGAGGTTCCGGGAGTCATCCTTCACCCCTACGTCTTTTTTGATTCGTAGGGGTTGGCTTTGGTACCGACCAGAGGTATTTTCAGAGATGAAAGGCCGTCTTCCATTTGTATCATGACTCCCCCCCCCTTGATACCTTACCGGAGACGGTCTTCATTTTTTTAGGGGTCCGGTTTCCCCCGTTTACCTATGAAAATACCGACGCGCCGACTCCCCCCATGGATTCATAGCACTTTGCCCACTGCGGGGGCGGTGGCCGAGATGTGCGGTAAAATGTACGGGAAGGGCCTGCACACGGTTTGCAGGGAAGCACGATGTCCGAACCAGGGGGAATGTTCCGCCATCGGCGCGGCGACGTTCCTTATACTCGGTAACAAATGCACGCGGAATTGTAGTTTCTGCGCGGTAGGCCACGGGAAGCCGTCCGCTCCCGATAACAGTGAAGCGGACATTGTAGCCGAGTCGGTCGTGGCACTGCATCTACGCCACGTGGTGATTACCTCGGTGACAAGGGACGACCTGCCAGACGGCGGCGCGTCGGCGTTTTCACGAACGGTGCGCGCTATCCGGAAGTTCTCGAATCACACCACCATTGAATACTCATTCCCGACTTTCAGGGTTCGAAAGACGCCCTCTTGACGGTCATCGATTCGAGACCGGACGTGATAGGGCACAACCTGGAGACGGTCCCGCGGCTCTACCCGGAGTTGCGTAAGGGATCCTTGTACCGGGCGGTCCCTGGAGTTGCTGAAGCGCGTTGGCGAGTGGAGCGAGGGCATAGTGACTAAATCGGGCATAATGGTTGGTGTAGGCGAAACCCGAAAAGAAATAATGCAGGTAGTACGGGACTTGGTCAGCGTGAAATGCGCGGTGCTGACAATCGGGCAATACCTTCAGCCGACGTATCGTCATCATACGGTCTACCGATTTGTTCCCCCACGAGAGTTCGAAGACCTAAGAGAGTGGCATTGACCGTGGGGGTGAAGGAAGTGTTGGCCGGGCCCTTAGTAAGGAGTTCATTCAGAGCGGGCAAGATTGTTGAGACGCTCCGGTCGTCGGCAGCCCTTCATGGAGACCGCACTTCTGAGACTTACGGCCTGGAATAGATGAGGCTGGAATGCCTTGCTGAGGCTTGTCGGTCAACGCTGACGGCCGACGGCTAGCTTTTCAATCCATCTGGTGGCGTCCACCAGGCGGCTCGCAGGGATACGAGCCTTTGCGGAGTCTCTTATGGCGGCTGCTACTGGCCGGCGGTGCGCAGAGCTTCGTGAATTTTCAGTCCCAATTCAGTGGCCAGATCCGAATCCGACTCTTTGAATACCACCGCTATTTCGCGCCATTCATCCTCATCCCCCGTGAGGGTGATCTCAACTATTTCATCGTGTGCCCCACTTATAAGAGCTTCAGTAAGTTCCATGCTCAACCTCCTTAGCCTGTAGCCTGGTCGTGCGCGTGACCCCGGTTTCATTCATTGCGCCACCCTGCACCGCAACGTGGAGACGGAACCACCCTGCTCCGATTTTCCACCCACCCGGAGACAGCCCGCTTAACAAGCTTCACCAAAAATCCTCATTAGAAGGATTTTTGAAAACGCAACAATCTTATGAAGAGATTTTTGGAAAGAACCTTCCTCTTCAATGAGGGGTACACCTTACCCCATTTTTTTGATCCGACAGAGCAAACCGGCTGGCGTACCGGCGCGACGTTTTTGGGCAGGGGTGAAGTCTCTGTCGGCGGCCGCTCATGTACCGAGTGCTGGTCCATTTATTTTTCTTATGGGGAATGTTATCTATTGGAACCCATGGCTGCCCATACAATTTTTACTGAATACGTCTCCTGTGACCTTTGCGGTTCAAGCGATCAGGTTCTGTACTCGAAAAATAGACCCTATCACGCAAAAGGAGTTCCACGTCACGGAGTGTGACTGCGGCATGGCGTTCGTCAACCCCATGCCCACAGCCGAATCGATTCCTTTGCTCTATCCGAGTGACTATCTTAGAGACAAGACGGACCTGACCTCCTTGTATAATCGAATGATGACATACCTTCCCGTCGGGGGTGGAAAGTTGCTCGACATAGGGTGCGGCCAGGGTGATTTTATCAATCATGCGACCAAAGCAGGGTGGGACGTCGAAGGAGTTGACCTTATGAGTTGGGGCACCTCCCATGCGGTCCCGATCAGGGTCGGTGACTTTCTCACTATGGATCTTCAAGAGGGGAATTACGACGCAATCACTGCGTGGGCGCTGTTGGAACACGTGCGAGCCCCTTCGGCCTTCTTCAATCGAGTGTCTCGACTGCTGAAGGACGAAGGATTATTTATCTTCGCGGTGCCAAATTTCGGCGCGCCCGGCATGAAGCACTGTTGCACCGAAGATATCCCGAGACACCTATGGTTGTTCACTCCAAGGGCGGTGGCGAACTACTTGGGGCGGTACGGCATGGAGGCGCGAGTGGTGTTTCATAGTGACGCACTGTACACGGCCTACCCCTTTGGACTGGTCAGGTATGGTCTGCGAAGGCTCTGGAAGGGAACTGCTAGCTGTACGAGCTATCAGAACAAATCCGTGGCGCTTTTAAGGAACAGGCAGGTTAAGGGACACGCAAGGGACTGGTTGGCGGAGGTCCTCAGGTCGTTAGGGCCACTGGATGTCGTATTAGATTTGGCCGACTTGGCCTTGGGCGTGCTCGTGGCTCAAGCGTCGAAGTTCATGGGCAACTACGGAGTGATAACTGTCGTGGCAGGGAGGATTAGGCAAAAAAAAAGCAATCCTAAGTTGGAGGATTGCTAAGAGGGTATGGTTAGGAGTCGTTGTTCGTCCTTTTTTATTGCAACCGATGTGCCACTTCTGTAAGTATCAGCTTTTACAAGAGGACCCAAAACTAAAGACCTCATAAGTGACACAAGAAGTGAGAAATTTCTTCCCACTCGCTATCGCGAATTCGGCTTGTGCGAATTTTTTTCGCGAACCAAGGAGGCTGAGACATCCACTCGGTGAATTTGGAGGGGAGGGCCTACGCGTTTGCAATTACGCGGCAAAGTGACATTATTTCTGGCAACTGCTCTAAGTGCCAATTCCTACCACTCGCACAAATTTCGATTCATTCCATTGTATTTTCGGAAATCTTTCACCCTCGTCTTATCGCCGCCGGATGCGCGCCGCGAAAAAACCATCCAGGGGGTTCTCATCGGCGGGGGGGAACGTGCTGAAACCCCCGAGGGTCTACAAATTTCGACGATGGCGTCTCGTTGGGATCAACGGGAATCAGCGTATAGCCGTCGCGGCTGCTCAGAAAATCGCTCACGACCCCCGAAGTCTCTTCAGTCGTGACGGTACATACGGAGTAAACCAGGGTTCCGCCGTGTTTCAGACCCGCGGAGGTCGCCATCAGCATTCTCAATTGCCGCTCTGCAAACTCGGTCGGATCATCCGGTCCCAATCTGTATTTCACTTCCGGATTGTGACGCAACACGCCGAGGTTGCTGCACGGCGCGTCGAGCAGTATCCGGTCAAAGGCGCCAAGACTCGCGACGAACTCCGGGTCACTCACATCACCGCAGCGTGCGTCCACGCAGCGGACCCCCAGACGCTGGAGGTTCTTGCGCATATCGTCCAAGCGGACCGGATCAACGTCAACGGCGACGATCGAGCCGTTGTTCTCCATTTGTTCAGCGAGTTGCGCGGTCTTGCCCCCGGGCGCGGCGCACGCGTCCAGGATTCGGTCTCCAGGATTCGCGCTCATCATAGGAGCAATCATCTGGGAAGCCCGAGCTTGAGCGGTGAAAAGGCCCTCTTGGTATCCGGGTAGAGAAGCAACAGGCCCTTTTGGCGCAGACACTTGCAGGCAGTTCGGCATGTGAAGGGCGGACTGTGTTGAGACGCCAACTCGGCCAAGCAACTCCTCAACCCTTTCAGGAGTAGCCATAATCCTGTTCACGCGCACGTCCAACGGGGCTCTCGAATTATTATGAATGAGAATCCTGCGCGTAACGTCAGGACCTAATTGGTCGATCCAACGTGTGACAAGCCACAAAGGGTGGGAGTAATATTCGGCCAGGGAGGAAGCGTCCGTCCCTGGTAACAGGTCTACGGCCTCACGCCTGCGTAGAGTGTTTCTCAGGACTCCGTTGACAAATGGCGCGGTATGACTTCCGCAATGAAGGCGTGACTGAATGACTGCCTGGTCGACAACTGCGTGGTCAGGTATCCTATCGAGCAACAGTATCTGGTATAGTGCAATTCTGAGGATTTCCAGGAGGCTGGGATTCAATTTCCTGCGCGGCCGGTCCAGGCAGCGATGCAACACCCCATCCAACCGCTTCCTCCACCTCAGAACCCCGTAAACGAGTTCCGTGGCAAGGGCCCGATCTTCCGTCGACGGATTCGCCCTGTCCAAATGAACCGACAAGGCATGCTCGGCGAAACGGCCAGATCTGACATCCAGGAGCGCGTGTAAGGCCACTTCTCTGGCAAGGCTGGCACGGCGCGGCGGCGTGCCTTCCTGTTATTGCTAAAGGCTTTTCGCTCTTTCGGTTCAAATAGGTTCTCTACCAGGCAGCATCAGCAACTTTCAGAGCCGTATCCTGCAATGCCCCCGATCATTGTCCGGCCATGTGTTCGAGTCGCTCGATCCGCTCCTCAATCGGAGGATGGGTAGAGAAAAGATTTGCGAGGCCCCCGCCCGAAAAAGGTTTTACGATGAACATGTGAGCAGTCGCCTGTTCTGCTTGCATCGGAACGGCTTCCGTGCCCCGTCGCAATTTTTCCAGCGCGCCGGCCAGCCACATCGGATGGCCGCAAATGTGAGCGCCAGTTTCATCCGCAATGTACTCTCTGGAGCGGGATATGGCCATCTGAATGATCGCCGCTGCCAAAGGAGCAAGGATCATCATCAAGATCATACCGACAAGCGAGCCACCGCCTTCCCTATCGTCCGAACGGCCTCCGAAGAGGAACCCGAATTGCGCCAAGTAGGTAATAGCCGCTCCGATTGTGGCCGCAACGGTCTGAATCAGTATGTCCCTGTTCTTCACATGTCCCAGCTCATGACCGATGACCCCGGCCAGTTCTTCCCATGAGAGAAGCTTCAGTATCCCTTCGGTGACGGCCACCGCGGCGTGAGATGGATTCCTGCCTGTGGCAAACGCGTTGGGAGACTCATCCGGAATAATGTAGAGCCGTGGCATAGACAAACCGGCTTGTTGCGTCAATTGCCTCACGAGGCGGTACAGGTCCGGCAACTCGGCCTCGCTAACTTCCTGTGCGTTGTACATGCTCAGGACTATCTTGTCGCTGAACCAATAACTTCCGAAGTTCATAACCAGTGCGATTACAAGGGCTATTGTGGCCCCGTTTTTTCCGCCTATGGCGCCTCCGATAACCACGAGGAGGGCAGCCAGGAAAGTCAGAAGAAACGACCGTTTTGATCTGATTCATCTTGTATCTCCCTTGGTCCTCATTGGAACAGTATCAATTGTCCCTAATTCTCATTGTAGCCGCGGCTACGACTCGTCTTTCAATGTGCTCCACCCTTTCAACGACTGAAGGCTTCACCCTGCCGAAGGCGCCGCCCGCGGGCAAATTCAGCCGCGGACACACGTTTTTTGCCGGGTGCTTGAACCTGCCGTAGCAATAGGAGGCCCTTACCGGTTCCCACCAATAGCCCTTCAGGCTGAATGCCGGCAATAGCGCCTGGCCTGTCATTTCCTTCCACGGCTACGCTCTCCCAAATCTTAATCGAATCACCCGAGATCTCAGAGAACGCTCCTGGCCACGGGTTCATTGCCCTGATCAGGCGCGCAAGATGCTCGGCATCTCGCTCCCATTGAATGCGTCCGTCTTCCTTCGTAAGAAGGCTTGTATAGGTTGCTTTTTCATGATTCTGCGGTACGGCCTGAACGCTGTTCTCAGCCATATCCTTCAGGGTTTCCACCACCAGATCGGCACCCTCGCCCATCAGCCTGTCGTGCAGCGTTCCCGATGTGTCAGTCACGAGAATGGCAATTTCTTTCTGAAGGAGAATGTCTCCCGTGTCCAGGCCGTGATCCATGAGAATGGTCCAAACGCCTGTGATCTTATCGCCCCCAAGTATGGCCGCGCTGATCGGTGACGAACCGCGATAACGGGGCAGAAGCGAAGCATGAAGATTCACACACCCCATGCGCGGGAGGGACAATATCCGGGGTGGAAGGATCTTTCCGTATGCAGCAACCACTATCACATCTGGTTTCCACTCCCTAAGAGCGGCCAGAATTTCCGGTGATGCAAGGCTCGTCGGCTGGACAACGGGTAGCCCCAACTCCACCGCTGCCGCCCTAACGGCAGAGGGAAGAGTTTTCTGCCCTCTCCCCCTCGGTTTATCGGGTTGTGTGACTACACCGGTCACTGGAAAACCAGCGCTGAGCGCTCGCAGCGTAGGGACTGCGAACTCAGGAGATCCCATGAAGACCACCCTGAGTTTCAATGATCCCTCCTGACCCTCTTTTTAAGCCGTCTTCTGTACAGGTTCCGCTTCAGAGCGGACGCGTGGTCGAGAAGAGTGGTTCCGTTAAGGTGGTCGATTTCATGTTGGAGCACCCTGGCAAGCAGCCCATCAGCCTCTATCTTCAACGGCTTCCCATCCAAGTCCAATCCTTCCACCTGTACGCACGCAGCCCGTTTAACGTCGATTTCGAACTCCGGAACGCTTAAGCAACCTTCTTCCTTACAGACCTCTCCTTCGGTGGAACAAATTGTCGGATTGATTACAAAAAGGGGTTTCTTCGTTTTGTTCTGGGGCTCTGCGTAAGCATACAGCACATCCACTACGATGAGCCGGAGCAGTTCCCCCACCTGGTTCGCGGCCAGCCCCACCCCCGGAGCTTTGTACATCGTGTCGGCCATATCCAGGGCGAGCTTTCTAATTTGTTCGTCAATATTGGCCACTTCTGCTGCTTTGCTGTCCAAAGCCTCATGCGGAACGACCACAATGGATCGCACGGGCATCTCGTAACCCTCACTTTTGTTTTCTAATAATATGTCTGCATTGTCCGACGGCTGTCAAGGTCGACATGAGGGAAACCTTGAAGAGTAGAAAACGGGATCAGCAAAGTTATGAACAGGGACAGATCTGGGCCTACGGATTTGCAAAAGCTTTTTCGAGGATGGAATGGGGGAACTCTTAGACTGATAAGTTCCCCCAAGTCGCCCTTAATCCGCTGAAATAGAGATTTTACGCGGAATGGCTTTCTCAACTTTTGGCATTGTGAGTTTGAGCACACCTTCTGACATTGCGGCACTAATTTTACTCTGGTCTATGACATCCGTCAGACGGAAGCTGCGAAAATAGTTCCCTACACGGTACTCGGCAAGAATCTGCTCGCCTTCGACCCCTTCAGGACTAACTTTCCCCACAATCGTGAGAGTGCCTTCTTTGAGGTCAACTTCCACACCGCCTGAATGGACTCCCGGCATGTCGGCCAAGAGGACTAATTCTTTTGAATTCTCGTAAATATCCACCGCCGGGACAAAATAGCTGCCTTCATGTGTGAATTCTCCTTCCGGAGTGGCTACCTGCTGTTTTGGCGTGGCCTGAAGCTCTTGATCTGCCATCTGACTCTCCTCCTTACGGCAATCAATGTTTGGTCATTCCGCCTTGACGGTGATTTGTCGCGGCAATGTGGCTTTTTCCTTCTGCAACGCCACGGTGAGCACACCATCTTTGTATGTTGCGCTAACATTTTCAGCGTCCACTTTACCAGGAAGGGTCAGGCTTCGCTGGAAAGTCCCGGTTGCTCGTTCGCGACGATGATAGCTTATCTCTTCGCCGGTCTCCTGAGGCTTTCGTTCTCCTTTCAGCATGAGTGTGTCCCCTTCGATCTTAATCTCCAGATCGTCGGTCTTCATTCCCGGAATCTCTGCAGTAACAACATACGACTGGTCCAAGTCCCTCACGTTGAGGAGCGGAAAGAGCCGAGCCCCTCGCCATAAAGGATCGAGCGACGGTTTACGAGTGCCGCTCACCGCATTGAATAATTCATCCATGCTCCTTTGAAGCCGCTCAAGTTCCCGCCAAGTCGGATCGGTGCCAAATCTCCATCGAATCATTTTTCATCCTCCTCTGCGACCTTCGGTTTCAATCCGTTTCCAGAGCCGGTTTTCAGATATGCATTGCCGGAAAAATGTCAAGGCCGTCACTCGGAAGCTTGCTTGGAAGCGGGGGTGGGGAGCGCCTGGAATGGCTAGTCTACAAGTGAGCTTTGAAACGCCTGGTCTGCCTAACAGCATCTTCCTTGCCGAAGGACAGATTCAAAGGTATCTTAAGAACGAAATAGAGATGGAGACATAAAAGTCATGAAAGCCAAAGTAACCAAGCGTGGTCTCGTCATTCCAAAAGAGATGCTGGTGGGTGTTGAAGAAGTGGAAATAAGCAAAGAGGATCATCGCATAGTGATTTCACCGCTTGCCGAAGATGATCCCATCTTGGCTCTTGGCAGGAACCCCGTAGAATGCGGCGTGCCAACCGGTTCGGAGCATCATGACATTTACCTGTATGGTTCCGGATCATGAGAAGACTGTTTCTGGACACTGGCTACCTCATTGCATTGGAGGCAGCAGATGACCAACATCACCAAATTGCATCATCCCATTGGGCAAATCTAACCAAGTCGTTACCATCGCTGGTTACGACTTCCTATGTTTTCGATGAGGTGGTGACATTCTTCAATAGTAGGGGTCGCCATGTCAAGGCGGTTGAAATTGGGAATCTCCTGTTGGCCAGCCCATCAGTCCAGATGCTGCACATTGACGAACCTCTGTTCGATGAGGTATGGCGGTACTTCATTAGGCACTCGGATAAATGGTATTCCCTCACAGACTGTGCGTCTTTCGTTGTGATGAAACGACTTCGCATCCGCACAGCGCTCACTTTTGACAAGCATTTTGAACAGGCGGGATTCGCAACGGTACCAAAATCTGGGGACGACCTCCTAGCCTAACCATCATGTAAAGCGGACGTCGCACGCGAGTGAGTTGGTTCTGGCCCGGGATTCACTCACCACCGCAAGCTTTTGCGGCTGAGCGGTGCCATACGTGTCCGCTGCTGACCCTATCCATCCAGCAAGACCAGATTATCCGCATGGATGGCTTCCTCATTGCGCCTGTACCCCAGGATCCAGTCAATTTCAGCAGTCTGGTGACCCATTATCTTTTGCATCTCATCTGAGGCATAGTTGACCAGCCCCATTGCCACCTTGTTCCCTTGGGGATCGCGAACAATTACTGCCGCGCCGTGCTCGAAATGCCCCTTGACCTCGGTTACGCCTATGGGAAGAAGGCTCTTACCGAGCGAAGCAATCGCCTTGGCCGCACCCCCGTCGATAGTGAGATCCCCCTCAGGTTCCAGGTTGTAACGTATCCAATGTTTTCGAGCTGAAATTCTTTCCTTCGCCGGCATGATGAGCGTGCCGCACAGCTCGGCTTCCATCGTTCTACGGATAATGCCGGGCGTCTTGCCCCCTGCGATAACCATAGGGATACCGGATATTCTAACTTTGGCCGCGGCATCGAGCTTGGAAGCCATCCCCCCCAGCCCAACTCCCGATGACGCGCCACCGGCCAGCTTTCTAATTTCGGGAGTGATTTCTTCGACCAGTGGGATGATGCAGGCATCCGGATTGGTACGGGGATCGCAATCCATAAATCCGTCTATGTCGGTGAGAGTAAGCAGCAGGTCCGCATCCGCCAGCGTAGCGACAAGTGCCGAGAGATTGTCGTTGTCTCCGAGCCGGATCTCCTCCACCATCACCGTATCGTTTTCATTGATAATCGGCACCACTCCCCAGGAGAGAAGCGTTATAAGCGTATTGCGCGCGTTCAGATAACGTCTTCTGTGCGTGAGATCATCCTTTGTGAGAAGCAACTGGCCCACGCGAATTCCATGACGACTAAACGCCTCTTCATACGCGGCCATGAGACGGCTTTGCCCTACTGACGCCGCAGCCTGCTTTTGTGGAATGGTCCGCGCTCCTTCTCGGAGTTTCATACGCCTTACTCCCGCGGCAATTGCTCCGGATGACACGATAATGAACTCTTTCCCAAGATTCTTATAATGGCCCACATCGTCTGCGATTCCTTTGATGATTACATGGTCTAGCCCCTGCGAAGTAGTGACCACACTTGAACCCAGCTTGAGGACCACGCGGCGTACGCATGAAAATATTTCTTTTCTTACGGCCGCAGCTTTCATGGAACCCCACGGATTTGTTTCAATAATTGCGCGGTGTGCCGCAAAAGCTCCTTCACGCCGCGGCCGGTCACTGCTGAAATCTCGTGCACGGGGATACTTTGTTTCTCGAGTACTGGCCTCAACTCCCGCGCGGCTGCCTCATTTTCCGGCAGATCCATCTTAGTTATCACCGCAATCATAGGGGTTTGTATCAGACCCTCACCGTATGAAGCAAGCTCGGTCATGATCAGTGAGAATCGTTCTTCAGCTTCGGGCTCCAATTGGGGAGAGGGGTCAATGAGATGAAGCAGAATCCTAGTCCGTTCGATGTGGCGCAGAAATCGGTCCCCCATGCCGGCGCCTTTATGTGCGTCCTGAATGAGACCCGGTATGTCTGCCATGACAAAGCCGACACCATCCCCGGTTCGGACGACCCCCAAGGCCGGCACTTTTGTGGTGAAGGGGTAGTCGGCTATCTTCGGCCGAGCATTGCTGACGCATGAAATCAATGTGGACTTACCGCTGTTGGGCAACCCGACCAGACCCACATCGGCTATAAGTTTCAATTCGAGCCGGAGGGTCCTTTCCTCGCCGGGTCCTCCCTCATCGATGCGTCGCGGGGCGCGGTTTCGTGATGTCGCGAACCTTGCGTTTCCTCGACCTCCTTGTCCGCCCTTCGCAACCATAATCTTGCTACCTGCGTTATCGAGATCTGCAAGCAGTTCGTCCGATTCATCGTCAATGATAAGGGTTCCCACCGGGTCCTCTTACGGTGAGATCCGGGGCTGATCGGCCGTGTCGGTTGTTCCCGCTGCCGTGAGCCCCGCTGCGGGCCTTATAGAGCTGCTGGTATTGGCAATCCAAAAGGGTATTGAGCGAGGAGTCTGCTTGAATCAGCACACTCCCGCCTTTTCCGCCGTCGCCGCCGTCAGGCCCTCCCTTGGGCACAAAGGCTTCCCTGCGGAAGCTGAGGCATCCACGCCCTCCCTTTCCGGATATCACTGTAATGCGGGTTTGATCTACGAATTTCACGATGATTCACGTGACGAGGTGAGAGTGAAAACGAGCTCGAGTGAAGCGGCTGCCAATGCGCCTGATATATCTTTCGATCTGACCTCTTGGGGGCCCCAGGGGTGCGTCTCACCCCTGAGAGCAAATAATAACAAAGAGTAGAATACGTTTAGGCGGCGGGGAGTATGGTTACTCGCTTCCTGTTACGGTCCTTCCTCTCGTACTTGACGATCCCGTCTATCTTGGCGAACAGGGTGTAATCCCGCCCCATTCCGACGTTTTCTCCCGGATGGATGCTTGTGCCCTTCTGCCTCACGAGGATGCTCCCGGCCCGCACTTTTTGCCCCCCGAAACGTTTGACCCCAAGCCGCTGACCAGGGCTGTCACGTCCGTTTCGAGAGCTTCCGCCTGCTTTCTTGTGGGCCATTGTTATTCCTCCTGCTGTTCAAAGGGAACGGGTTTTATTCATTTTTTTGGAGGCCGTCAAGTCTCGCTGGCGACACTGGGTTTCGACAACGCGGCCTCGAATTTGTCTCAAGAATTTTTCACCATCATGCTTCGGCAGCGGGTTCGCTTGTCTCCATCGCAGCGCCTGGGGGCTGGATAGCATCAATCCTGAGAAGAGTGAACCACTGGCGGTGCCCCTGCTTCTTGTGATAGCCTTGACGACGCTTCTTCTTGAAGACGATAATCTTCCTGTCACGTGCAGTGCGAACAATGGTTGCCTTGACGCTGGCTTCCGTGAGCAATGGTTTTCCCAGGGTCAGGCCCTCCGGGGTTGCCACAGCGAGCACCTGATTCAGTTCAATCTCGGTACCGGGTTCCCCGATCAGTTTTTCCACTTTGACTTGGTCGCCGGTCTGGACCTTGTATTGCTTTCCGCCGGTTTGGACGATGGCGTACATTTCCTAGCCTCCTGAACAATAACACAACATTAAAACATTCCCAGACGAGGCTGTCAAGTCCAAAACCGCGACTGGAGTTTCCCCAAAAACCTAAGCCAAGAAGAGGGAGAGTTGTGGATTTGATCCCCCCTGGTGAGGTTTTTGGGGAAGTATTCCTTGTCCCGATCTGCTCAGAATAGCCTTGATACCATCAGCCAATGCATAGTACCGAAAATCCGGAATGCCGAAGATACGCTGACTGCGTTGAGGGCGTGCAGGGCCAGGATCTGGAGCTTGGGCTTGTATCCGATCTGGACTGCGGTAAAGAATGCTGCGGCCAAAACCAAAGCAGCCATGTTTTTCAATCGCTCATAGGTCAAAACCCTGATGTCCTCAACATTATAACTTTGTTTGATGAATCGGATCGTGTCTTCGACGCGCCAGCGGGTGAGATAAGCCTGAACTATCCACCACAAGACCTTCCGATTGCGGCTCATGGGTTCGGTGGTGAGCAGCATTAACGGCTTTGCTCCGAATCCTTTGGCCACAACCAACCACAACGGCTTATCCGGATGCTCAGGCAAACGCACCGGGCAAAATCCAAATTGGATGAAGTAAGCCTTCTCACGGCCGTCCTTTTGTTTTATCACCGTTTCTGCGTAGGGAGTCTTGCACCTCTCGGCCAATTCAAAAGTCTCTCGCAGTTTCCCGCCGTAAAGCAGATGTCGGTCTCCCCTCTGGCGAATGATGAAACGAATGGGGTTGTCTTCTCTGAGCAACTGCTTATAGAGCGTTCTACGGTCACCTCCCCGATCCACCACGAATATTCTTCGGCCCTCGGTGGCATGAGAAACTTTCGTGATCACGTCCAACAACTCGTGATTCTCACTGACAAAATCCTCGGCATTCTGGGAATATAGCCTGTGGACCAACGGAATTATCTCCGATGAATCAGGACGTGCGCCAACCACCGTGTCTACCCAATATCCCTAACCCTGGCGAGGCACTCCATTCTCTTCGCATATTTCTTGGTTATGTCTGTCGGATCGACAATCAGAAGCGTGTTCTGCTCAATTCGACCGGCCCCCTCAGCAAGAATCCCCGCGCTGATGTCACTCCCGAGCCCTTTACGGGCCAAATTACGGGACAGACGATCTATTCTCTTCTTCACCGAGGTCCTCTCCACCAGAAAACGGGCTATCTCACTCAAACGCACCGAACCCCTGGCCTGAATGCCATAGACCGTCTCCTCCACAAATCGCCCTACAACTTTGCCCTTCTCTGAACAAAGTTTCCCCGAAAAATCTCGAATCTGGCCTCGCAATTTAGCCCCGATCTGATGTACCCATCGATGTGGACCTCCCTGATAGGAATGACGAATTTCTTCGTCGGATTAGCAATCCTACCTTGCGAGGTCCTATATGCTTTGGCAAGAAACATTCCCCATTTTCACTTCTCAACAACTATAAACACCTCCCTTTACTCATCAAAGCCTTACTCACCGTTCAATTATTGGGGTATGTCCTGCAAAACCGCGACCACTCGCACCGCGTTCAACTACGCGCCAAGGTCGCAGAATTAACGTTTCACCGCAGAGATCGCAGAGAAACGTCTTTTGGGTTCGTCTCAGCGCCCTCTGCGATCTCAGCGGTAAAAGATTTCTTTCTTCCTGGACGAAGCCCCCGTATGACTGATTGATCAAGCCCATTCGACCCTGCTGAAATCAGCTATTCGCCATTTTCAACAAGATCTTGAAGTTTCCGGGCTCTTGAGACTCACGGAAAGCGTCCTCAGCCCGATCCATCGGGAAGATCCCTGAAATCAGAGGGGTCGGATCGACCAGACCCGATTCCATCAGCCTCAGCGCAGGGGCAAACTGTCCGCATCGGGAACCTACCACGGTGATCTCATCAATCACCAGAGGAGCAGGATTGAAATTCAAGCTCCCGTGATAGGTACTCTTGAGAACTATGACGCCGCGAGGCTTCACCCGGCTCACCGCTAGGTCCCAACCTGACTGGTTGCCGGAAGCCTCGACCATCACGTCGAAACGGTCGTCACGGGCACAAAATTCATCAAGAGAAATTGTCAATCCCTTCATATCAGTAAACAGTTTCATTTTTTCCGGATGCTTGCCTACAAGAACCAGATCGCATCCGGTGAGGCGGAGCACCATGCAGATCAGCAACCCCAATTTCCCGTCCCCGATGACTGCAACGCGGTCCGCGGGTTGTATTTTCACCTGTTCGAGAATTTCCAGCGCAGCGGCCAGAGGTTCCGAGAACACGGCTTTCTCATCCGGGAGGCTCGGGGGCACGGGCAGGAGATTTGATGCGGGCAGAGTGAGATACTCAGCCATAGCCCCGTCACGTCCCAATATGCCCAGAACGGTTCGGTGAGGGCAATGGCGCTCCAGGCCTTTTCTGCACAGGGAGCATTCTCGGCAGCCTGCATTTATTTCCCCCACGACCCGTAGACCTATTTGTTTCGGGTCAGATGACCGCTCCACTGTTCCCACGAACTCGTGTCCGGGCACGCCGTGAAAGTCCATATAGCCTTTCACGATCTCGACATCGGTCTTGCAAATGCCTGCCATCCGCACCTTCACAAGTGCCTCGTCCGGTAACGGATTGGGCACGGGCACATCTTGGAGAGCCAGCTTTTCCTCAAAAACGAGCGCTTTCACGGCCTCTTTTGCCCCTCATGCCACCCTCACCCTGCGTCCCTCTCCCAGAGGGAGAGGGAATTGCCGGAAACCGCTCCGGATTTGCTCCCTCTCCCTCGGGGAGAGGGTTGGGGTGAGGGAAGAGAAATAAGTGCCGGACCTATCCGTTGCCCATAACCTGTACGACAAGCGATCTGGTTCTGGATCTGTTGTCAAAGTCGAGGAAGACTACCTGTTGCCACGTGCCCAGGCACAACTTGCCGTCCACAACGGGGATGCTCAAAGAGGGCTTCATCAGCGCCGCGCGGACGTGTGAAAAGCCATTGCCGTCGCCCCACCTCAGATTGTGAGCATATTCCATGTCCATGGGAGCAATACGATCCAGGGCTTGCTTCAGGTCACTAACCGCGCCTGATTCGTATTCGATCGTTGTAACCGCGGCGGTTGATCCCGAAATAATGACAGTGAGCAACCCGTCCCTGACCCGGGATTCCGCCAGGCATTTTTCAAGATCCGGGGTTATGTCCTTGCAATCGGTGAACCCCTTTGTCCGGAGTGTTATTGAGTGGTTGTATATCATCATATTCTGTCCTTTGTAGCATAGAAACTGGCCGAAATATATGTTATAGAGTAATCGTTCACCGCGGAGATCGCAGAGATCGCAGAGGTTCTATTTTCTGTGCCTGTCTCCCAGGTGGGGCGCAAGGCATTCCGATCTCTGGCACTGAAAATAATGCGGGCCTGACTGCGTACCCCGCGGCTGATGTTGGCTTGGAGCAGCCATTTTTTCTCTCTGCGTTCTCGGCGCACTCTGCGGTGAATTCTGAGTCCTCAGCGGTGAACCGCTAGGTCTTAGAAAATCGCCCGCCGCCGAAAGCGGGAGACCCGACCCTACTGGAGAAGGTGTGCATGAAAGTGAGCAAAGACTTGATCATAGTCACCGGTGGATCCGGATTCATCGGCAGCAACATCGTTAAGGCTCTAAATGAGGCCGGCCAAGAGAACATTCTCATAGTCGACCGTCTTGGAAAGGCCGATAAATGGAAAAATCTGGTCGATTTAAAATTCCTGGATTACGAGCACAAAGATGATTTCCTCGTGAAGCTGGAGCGAGGAATGTTCGATCACGGTATATGGGCCGTATTTCACATGGGGGCATGCAGCTCGACCACTGAAAAAGACGCGGACTACCTCATGGAAAACAACTACTGGTTTTCCCGCAGGCTGGCCACGAGGTACGCGGGGAAAAAGGGGCTGCGTTTTATCTACGCATCCAGTGCGGCCACGTACGGGGACGGGGGGCAAGGGTATTCCGATGCGCACGAGTCCATGCCGTCTCTACGCCCGTTGAACATGTACGGCTACTCGAAGCAGATTTTTGATCTCTGGGCGCTTAATACAGGTTTCCTGGAAAATGCTGTGGGCCTCAAATACTTTAACGTGTTTGGTCCCAACGAGTATCATAAAGAGGACATGCGAAGCGTGGCGATCAGGGCTTACTTTCAGGCCAAGAAAAAGGGGAAGGTGAAGCTTTTCAAGTCTTATAGGCCCGAATATAGCGATGGAGAGCAGTGCCGCGATTTTATATACGTGAAGGACGCGGTGAAAATTACACTCTACTTTCTTGAGAAGCCTGAGATAAACGGGATATTCAACGCAGGCACCGGTTCCCCGCGAACTTTTAAAGACCTGGCCGCAGCCTTGTTTTCGACTCTCGGCACTGAGCCCCAAATAAAATATATCGACATGCCCGAGGGCCTTGAAAAGAAATATCAGTACTACACCTGCGCTCAATCCGAGAAGCTGCGCAAGGCAGGATTTGATGACGACTTCTTCAGCCTTGAGGATGCTGTCATGGACTATGTGACAAACTACCTGGAAAAAGATGAGCGGGGGCAGATGGAAGCCGGAACTTGATCGACTCTCACCGCTTCCGTTTTACCCCTTCCCCTTTTCATTGGACCGCGGACATTATTTGATTCGATAACCCTACAATGCTGTCGGCCAATACTTCACCTAGGCCCTTCGTCCATCACCACCTAAGATCTCTAAAGAAACCTGAATGTTGCATAGGTTTTCCATTGAATCATTGAATTGCGTCGGTTTTATGGTATACTAAAATTAGAAGGTACAAAGAAACTTGCGTCCCGATTATCCAGCCAGATTTCCACGGCTGGACATTCCTTCAGGACTTTTCCCAAAATTGCAGAATTAGACGAACCCCGCGGCGGCGGTGTGGCCGAGTTCGATCCCGAATCCGGGCCGAAACCGCTATCGGTCCCGTCGGCGGCAGGATTGCCAGTTTGGCATGTATCGGTAACGGTCATTAATTCGGAATTATATCTTTGCCGGAGAATCGG
Source organism: uncultured delta proteobacterium (assembly GCA_963828085.1). GTDB lineage: Bacteria > Desulfobacterota > Desulfomonilia > Desulfomonilales > Desulfomonilaceae > CAWBBA01. The sequence continues at coordinate 7,683 of CAWHDO010000032.1, read as the reverse complement.
GACCGAGGACCAGCGTCATTGCGAGGATTGAAATGACGAAGCAATCTGATCTCGTTGGTTATGAGATTGCCACAAGGTTACGCTCCCGACAACTCCGACCGTATGTATTGGAGGATATCTATGGCTGAATCTACGTTTGATTTCATGAAAATCTGGACTCAAGGGGACCCGAAGTCGGAATTCAAAATGAAGACCGTACTGCTCGACGGCTTGGATTCCGTGGTTCAGGCACAAGGTGATGTGCTGTCAAAAATCAAATTGGATCGCTCCATAGCTTCCCCGGTGGTCCGGTGGATGGAGGAATGGGGCTATCCTTCCACAGTTACTGCCCGATTAACCGGCGCCACTATAGCCTTTGGCGGCCATCTGTTCGGGCAGATGGTCAATGCGGAATCCCTTTGCAAGGTGATCCGAGACGGGACCATTCTCGAACGTCGGAGCGACGGCTGCCAGGTTAAGGTCTCTTCATTAGACGGCCTTGCCGCTTCGGTGATAGCGTACGGCAACACGAATTTGGCAGACGATCCGGAGACTGCCGAATGGGATATTATTTCCGAAGTATGGTCTGACTTTCGAGACGCTTCAGCGCCTCGATCGCTTGACAGGACTTTCCGTGAGGTCGGCACACAGATATTCGCGGAGACCTTCGAGATACCTAAAACTCGGAAAAACACCAAATACGAGATCATTCGGTACGAGGCGGAGCATCAAATAATCGCGCTCATTGCCAAGCTCAGGCGTCAACTTGCTTATGGAGTGCTCAGGTCTCGCCCTTTTCATGACGGATCGCAGTTCATTTGGGGCAACAAGACGGCAGAGCCCACCATGTGCGGGCTCTGCACGTGGCCGACTGTAACGCACAATGAACTTCCCAACCCGAATGTATGTGTCAACAAAAACGGGCAAGCACTTACGAAACTCGATCTGGACAATCTCGTGCGTCAGCCTCTGGCTTGACGAGCATGCGGATTACAACAAAGGCGATTGGTGGATCGTCTGTCATCCGATCACTCACCAGTTTATCCAGGACTTTGATCTATGCTACCGGCGCATCGAGAAGAAGGATAAGACCGTTGGCTTTCATGTGGATGAATTCCATTCCAAGATCGGTAAGACATTTCCCATCCTATCCGAGCGCCTCATGCGGCCGGGCGTGTTGATTGCGGTCAATTTCAAAGCTTTCAAATACGGCTATTATGCAAACGATTCTCTGGAACGCCAGGAAATTCCCACCCAGGGAAGGTATCAACGCTGGCTTATCTCCTTCCAAACCTACGGCGTGGTCGCCCGGAATCCCAGAGCCAACATCGGCCTGATCTACGGCTTGCCACACGATTAGAGCGGTTGCCAACAATAATGTCCATTCGGCCACCCGAGAAGAATAACCCGAAAGACTCGCACTGACGGGCGTTTATGACGTCATTCCTGCGAACGCAGGAATCGTGCGCCTGTAAGCGCACTCAATCAGAGAGGTGAAAGTCCTCCCCAGGCTTACGCTACAGCCTGTAACCGACTGTAACTGCGTCGCCGTGAGGCGGGGTGGAGAGCAACAGGAGGTGAACGACCAGTCCGTAGGATAACGAACCCGTTTCGGCCGGGTGTTTTCGGCGAGCCTGCGATTCGACGGTGAAGCCTAGACCGATCTCCTGAGGCCTGAGTCCGAGACAAGGACAATACATGGTACAGAGGTCGGAGATCCGATGCGCTGACAAGCAAGGTAGCGGAAGGAAAAGCGACATCGGAGGAACACAAGGTGGTTGGGGATGGAATGGTCCGGAAGGTTGAGTACGTGAAACAGGGAGACCTGTATACCGGGAAGAGGCATGCAGGAGTCAGAGCCTCCATAGTAGCAATGAGACGCCGTAATGGGCGTGGAGCAAAGGGAGGCAGGAAGGTGGATACGTGAGTACCAGGCAGACGGAAGAAACAACCGACTCCAGTGCCTCTCGGGGCTAAACCGGTCGGAGAGATCCGTGACCGATGGTCCTGGGTTGAACCGAGTGTCTGGACGGAACGCATGTTGACGGCCCTGGAAAACGGGGTGAGAGGAGGCAAGTGGTACAGCCTGATGGATAAGGTCCACTCTCTGGCGAACCTTCGGGGCGCTTTTGCTCTGGTAAAGGCGAACCAAGGCAGTCCAGGGGTCGATCATGAGACCATCGAGATGTTTGAGGAGCGACTGGAGCACAACCTCTGCCGTTTGGCAGAGGCGCTCCGGTCGGGAACATACCGACCCCAGGCCATTAAACGAGTTTGGATTCCCAAACCTGGAACGAAAGAAAAACGACCGCTGGGCATTCCCACGGTTCGTGACCGCGTCGTCCAAGCTGCATTGCGTAATGTTTTGGAACCGATCTTCGAGCGGGACTTTGCATGCCACAGTTATGGGTTTCGCCCAGGCCACGGCTGCAAGGACGCCCTGCGACGGGTGGACGCTCTGCTTCATCAGGGATACGCCTATGTCGTGGATGCGGACCTGAAGTCCTACTTTGATACGATTCCCCATGATCTTCTCATGGCCCGCATTCGGGAAAAGATTGCCGACAATCCGGTTTTGGCCCTCGTGGACTCGTTCCTGCGTCAACGGGTAATGGATACGCTGGAAGGCTGGATTCCCGAGACGGGCACGCCTCAAGGCGCCGTCATGAGTCCACTGCTATCCAACATCTATCTTGATCCCCTTGACCATTTGATGGCTGGCCACCACATCCAGATGGTGCGGTATGCCGATGACTTTGTGATTCTGTGTCGGACGGAGGGAGAAGCGCTTCGGGCGTTGGCTTTGGTTCAGACATGGACGGCCCAGGCCAGTCTTACGATGCACCCTGTCAAGACCCGGATTGTCGATGCGACCGCTCCCGGCGGGTTCGATTTTCTGGGTTATCATTTCGAACAGGGAATCCGCGGGCCTCGGTCCAAGAGCCTCAAAAAGCTCAAAGATGCCATCCGCGTCCAGACACGGCGTTGCAACGGTCATAGCCTTTGCGAGATCATCTCGACCATCAATCGAATCCTGGTTGGCTGGTTTGCGTACTTCAAGCACAGCCATTCTCGTACCTTTGGCCCTTTGGACGGCTGGATACGTATGCGCCTGCGCAGTATCCTTCGCCAACGTCATGGGGGCTGCGGGCGCGGCCGCGGGTTCGATCATTTGCGCTGGCCGAATGCCTTCTTTGCCGAACATAGGCTGTTCTTCCTTACCACAGCCCATCGTCTGGCCTGTCAATCCGCTCGGCGGTGAACCACCAACCGGAGAGCCGTATGCGGGAGATCCGCACGTACGGTTCGGAGGGAGGGGCGGCCGGGTAACCGGCTGTTCCTACCCCTATCAATCCCGCGAAACGCGGGACTTGGACCCCGGATCAAGTCCGGGGTGACCGACTAATTCCCGCAACTCGGCCAAAAGGTCGGCGACTTCTCTGGATTTCCATAACTGTTCTGTCTCTGGGGGAAGAGATTGTCATTGCGAGCGAAGCGAAGCAATCTCACGCACAGCCAAAGCTTGGATTGCCAGTGGGATGGGCATCTTGCCCTTCATCCTTAATAGACAGGCTAGAAGCCTGTCCCACCATTCACTCCTCTAAATGACATATGATCCGCGATTTCCGCGCCTGACCAAGTGTTTACCGCCCGCACCACCTGAAGTTTGACGTTTTCACTTCGATGAAAGGAGAGTATGTATGATTGAAACTGAGGACCAGCGGCGGTGGTGGTTCGCCACACATCCGGAGTACAGCTCGAGCCGCAGAGGAACAAGAAATGAGGGTGGAGTAGATCCGCAAGAAGTTGATAGGTACATGGACGAGGCCCTCAAGTCCCGAAACCGGACCTGTCGCGGATCTGCTGAAATCCGTAAAACGAAATTTCGGGACGGAGTCCCAGAGTATCGAGGGACGGTCTCACGAACCATCTAGTCAACCAGCGGAAGACCCGGCGAAGGAAGCTTTCATGAAGGCATTCACTGACGCCGGATGGAGTAGAGAGCGGGCGGAAGAGCGATGGAAAGTATATAAATTAAATGAGGGCGTGGCCCGAGGCGTGGCCAATGCCATGACGGTTCTTGGCGCGATTGCTGGCGCCAGGGCGATTTTGCCTGGTGCATACCGATGGGTCACTTCTGCAGGCAGGGCGATCACGGCACACGGGGCGGGTACAGCAGCCGACGAAATCGGGGCCGGTGTTTCGCATGGGAGTGGAGCCGCTGCTTCGGGAGAGCCACCGTTCAGCGCCACAATCAGTAGGGCAAAACATCCCGAAGCCGCAGCACATGTGGAGGAAGCCCAGGCGGCGGGACAACCGTCGGAGTGACCATAGACCGCACCGGTGCAAAAGTTAGGGGCCGAGAGGCACTGAGAGATTACCCTTCCAAGTCCGGCAAAGACCGAGACGAATACCCGCCAAAGATGTTCGAGGAGGGTGGAAAGGGGGCGTCTGTCAGATTGATTTCACCATCTGACAACCGAGGCGCTGGTGCGTCCATAGGAAACCAGTTGCGAAATCAGGCTGACGGCACTAAGGTCAAAATAGACGTGGAGGATTGAGAAATGGCTCGAAATATAGACAAACTGATATCACTCGGTGGCGATTCCATCTGCCAAGGGCCAGCGTTCTTTAGGACCAATCTTCTCTACTCATTAGGGGATTTGGGACGAGAACTGGCGAATTTGCTGAAGCAAAAGAAACGGCTTCTATGCCTTTGAATCGCCTCTCCACGTTTTCCCCGCTTGTCAAAAGGATGGAGTTATGGATCTGGAAAAATGGAACGATCCGAGCCTATGGACAAAGCATTACGAAAATATGGCGTCGGGCACCGTCTTCTTTTCCGAGGGGATCTACGGAGACCAGTTTGGAATTCGGAAAAAGGAGATTGTGCGATTCGAAGCTGAGACGGGCCTAATAGAGCCGATTGCGCTGAGTTTGGAAGAATGGGCAAGCGTCGTACTTAACGATTGCTATTATCAGACGGGTTATCCTCTTGCGCGGAATTGGCAGCAAGTTCACGGTCCCCTCGCCCCGGGTGAGCGACTGGTAGCCATAAGGCCTTTTGTGCTTGGCGGCGATTTCGACGTGGCTAATCTATTCGCTTTGGACGCGGTAAAAGCGATGTATTATCATGGCGACATAGCGGTTCGGATTCGAAATGTCCCAAACGGAACAAAAATCACTTTCGGAATTAATGACTAAGATCCATTCTACTCCACTATATATCTTGCGCGCAAGCAGCGTCAGGTCTATTAAGTTGACATCACCACCTTTAGAGTGCGCGAGACCGAAATGGCTAAAGGCCAGTGCTTCGCAGCTCATCTGAGGACTGCACAGATTCGCAGTCGTGACACAATCAACGGCAGGGAAGATATAGACCAGAAGAACATGGTGGTCATTGATCGGTATGGGTGCAGGTCGAGAACTGACAATTCTGAGATGCACTCTGTGTCGACCGGGCGAATACTGAGGGAGTATGAAAGAAGTCGAGCAAGCAAAGAAAATAGATTTGACCCCATCCTGCGCAAGAATGGAAACAGGCCTGCTGGAAAGAATACTGGTTCGACGGTATGGTCAACCCATCATGTCAAGCCGGCGCGGTCTAAATGCTAGATGCTGGAACCCGGATGATTTTGATTATGCTTCTGTTCTGTATATAGGTATGAAATGGGGGAGCCGCTGGGGCACCCGTTTTGGCTCACTTAAAAAAATCTATGGTGACGCCTTCGGAGGTTTTTTAATCAAGAATTTGCTTAAAGTTACGATGCTGCTGCCTCGCAAAATATATGGCGTTTGGAGCATGGGTGATTTCCAAATGCTCCCTCCAGTGAGAAAAGCTCTAGCAATTGATCCTGCCATCGATTTTTTTATGGACGCAGCGAATGTGGAGTATTACGGTCATAAGGAAGGCGAGCTGTACGTGTTTGACACCGTAACTGATGATCTCGATTCTTTGGGACCAATCGAACCGGCACTTGAAACACTCATGGATCAATGGGAGGAAGCTGGGCGACCTGAGACCGGAAATTAGATCCTTATCGGGCGGAAATCATCAGTCCGATGTACGCGCAGAGGAGAAATGAAGCGTTATTACGGGAGAAAGGGATTCCTTATTTTCCAGGGCTTCCATGCATCGAGTCCGAAGAAGAGACTGAATTGCGGCCTGCTGAAGAGGTGGGTCTGCGAATGCTCTGCCTTTTGTGTGCTATTGGTACAGCGTACCACCCCTCCAATTCATCATGCAAACAGTATCTGAAGCGTTACCGACTCTGGAATCATCTTACCCCGGATGAACTCTCTTTCATGTCAAATCCCGCTCCAGAGCATCAGGCTTGTATGGTTTTGACTTGGCGAATAGAAGCATTATTTGTATTGGCATGGGCGGTACGCCTAGTCAAAACCTTGCCATTCCCCACTCGTCAGGTGGAGAATCAAAGACTCATTGACAAATTTCCCAGTTTTAATAAATCTCCGCGGCCTTTTATCGATACCCTGAAACTTCGCCCTAAATCCACAATCATGGATAAGTCCGATCTCATATATCGCCTCCACTGGGCCACTAGACAAGCAGAGATAGACGGGCAGTCTCCGCCCGGCGGACTCGATCCAGAAATTATCTATGAGTGGCATTATGCGATAAATTGGATTACGAAATACGGTGATGCGGATTGGGATGATGTAACCACAGATACGTGAAACCGCTGGATAGAGCGGTTCGGCAAGTAGATTTCGAAGCGGAGACAATAAGTGAAACCTTTGGAAGTAATTCTTGATGCACAAACCAAGCTATTGACGACGGAAGACGACGATCCCGATCCTTTAGAATTGAGCCGGGGTCTCTCTAAGAAGAAACTCTCGGCCTTCGAGTCGGAACTTCCCTGCAAGCTTCCAGCCGAGATCAATGAATTATTGTTATACTGCAGAGGTTTCACTGGTGGAGCGACCGACTTTGTCGATTTCACAGGGAGAGATTGCAACTTCGAGCATGAAGAGGTTTTTCCAAATGGACTTCCAATTGCGGCTGATGGATTTGGTAATTTCTGGGTCGTCGATTTATTGCCCGCCTCCACAACATGGGGACCGATCTACTTCGCGTGCCATGACGCACCAGTCATTCTCTACCAGGGTCCTTCCCTGGATCACTTTCTGATCGAGCCTCTTCAAAATGAGTTTCCTCCCTACACGAGTCTCGTGGACGACGTTCATGAGGATCGACTGTTTCGCGTATGGAGAAGGAATCCGGGAGTTATGGAGTATGATGAATGTATGCAATCAACAGACTTCGAACTCCAGAAATTGCACAAGAACTGGACACGTCATTTCAGATCATCGACATGCGCAAGCCAGAGTTTGGCTTCGGTTTTCATGGGCAGGTATGGCCCCGAAACCCTTGTCCGGAGGCATGGAGATTTGGCCATTTTTCGCGTATCAGAAGAGGTCTCATAATCGGGGGACATAACACCAATCTCGTGTCGACACGTGGGATGCCTTTTTGCCACTGCTTCTCGTTCGTAGCTAGAGCACGTTCGTCTGCAGATGTCTCCGCCGTGGCACCCTCCGCGGTGTTTAGTGGGTGGGACGTATTTTCATTTCGCGGGGCCTGAACATTGAACACCGACAAATCCACTTGAAGCCGCTGCCGCAAAAAAACAGTATTATGTCCCCCAAGTCCGAAATCTGCAAGCGAGAGGCTATGTCAGA
>CAWHDO010000031.1:0-43800 GCA_963828085.1 uncultured delta proteobacterium | reverse complement strand
GCATCACGATGCGGAAGCGAGCAGCCCTGAAGAGCCCGGTGCGAGAATACCGCACGCCGGGATCCGTGAGGGGGCCGTCGGGTAACCGGCGGTCCTACCTCGATTAAGTCCCGATTTACGCGCTGAAGTAGCGTGTGCGAACTGCCTCTCGGAAGCTGCTTCGGTGGGATCTCATTGCATGGACAGAAATGGTTCAAAGGCGGGTAGCGATGATTTGAAAACAGCCCATTAGTAGGGATGCCGTTCAGTCCCCTTGCCAGCAGGACAGGTCGATGGGGCGGGACGACCTTATCGCTCTCCCGCCCTACACTATGGCTATTCCGCTGATTCCTCCTGCTCCTCCTCTTCAGAAGAGGGGCCCTCGAATTCTTTGATACCTCGAGCCAAGTCTTCTAAACGCTCGTCCACCAAATAATTGATGGTGCCCTCAGGAAAATTGCCGTCCTCATCAGGCACGCCGGCCGGCACCCCGGTGAGTATCTCAATTCCCTGATCCACATGGTCCACAGCCCAGATATGGAATTGGCCGTTCTTCACCGCTTCCAAGACGTCCGGATGAAGCACCAAATCTCCAACATTCCGCCGAGGGATCATCACGCCCTGCGTTCCGGTGAGCCCTTGAGCGCGACACACCCTGAAAAATCCCTCTATTTTTTGATTAACGCCCCCTATGGGTTGTATCTCTCCATGCTGATTCACGCTACCGGTCACCGCCAGCCCCTGGTCGATAGGCTTGCCGGACAGAGCGCTCAGGAGGCCGTACAACTCAGTGGAAGAGGCGGAATCACCGTCCACCCCCGAGTACGATTGCTCAAAAGTAATGCTTGCCGTCAAATTCAGGGGTTTGTTCTGGGAGAACCGATCCCTCAAGAAGCCTGACAATATGAGGACCCCCTTGTTGTAGCTCTGTCCGGACAATTCAGCTTCTCTCTCTATGTTGATGATGCCGACCTTGCCCATACTCGTCTTGACCGTAATCCTCGACGGACGGCCGAATGAGAACTCGGGAGAGTGTACACGCTTAATCCGTTGATCTGACCCACGCGCTCTCCCGTGGTGTCGATCATGAGAATGCCATCTTCGATATATTCCTGAATCTTGTCTTCAATCATGTTGAGGCGTTCGATGCGATCCGCGTCGGCCTGTTCCACATGGAGTCCCGCGATCACTGGGGAATCAGCTTCACGTGCCCTTATATCCGCCTCGTGCACGAGATCGGCGATGTGCTCGAACTGGGCCGTGATCTTCTTTTTTCTGCCGGCCCATCGAACGGCAAGCCTGGCAATAGCCTCCATCCCGGATCGATCGCACGGAAGGAGTTCCTCCTCTTTTGATATGCGCGCAATGAATCCGGCAAGTTTCCCCACATTTGCGGGGTTGTTGGGCATGGTCAAATCAAAGTCCGCTTTGATCTTGAAGATCTTGCGGAAATCCTCGTCGTACCAATGCAGCAAGTCGTATATTTCAGCATCACCGATGACGATCACTTTTATCTTGATGGGGATTTTTTCAGGTTTCAGGGAGGCGGTGAAAAGAAAACTGAATGGATCGGTTTGAATCTCCATCATCTGGTTTCGAAGACTTCTTTTAAGAGTGGGCCAAGCCCCGACTTCCATAAGGAAGTCTCTGGCCTGCAACACCAGGTACCCCCCGTTGGCATTCAAGAAGCTCCCCGCCTTGATGTGGCGATAATCGGAAGACCACATCCCGTGACGGTCCATGACCCGCTCGATCGTACCGAACAGATTGCGAAATGTAGGAGTATTTTCTATCACAACCGGAGGTTTGTCGGTTTCCGAATTGTCGACGAGAACATTGATTTCGTAATCTGTAAGTTGGGTCGGATCCGGTGGCACCAGCATCGGGGGGCCGGGAGCTTCACCTCCGCCCTGAGTAGGCACCAATCGCGGTCGAAACCTTTCTAGGTGGCTCATGACATCTGTTTCCACCTCTTCCAAGTAAGTCGTAACAGCCTCCTCCGGATGCTCCTCACCAATGGGGGTCATCAGGTCCTTTAGCAGAGGTTGAATCCACTCCTTGGCGAGTTTTTCCAAATCTTCTTGAATTGTCTTGTCTATGTCCCTGGCCGCTTTAAAGATTTTCTCCATCTCCTGGGACAACTCTTTGTGTTTTGCCTTGATTTTTTCAAGTTCTTCGGCGGAAAATTTACCCTCTTCCACCAATGCCTCAAGTTGTTCAATCTTCATCGGATTGCCGACTATCACCGGGGCAAGATCGGGACGCGGTAAACGGTCCTACCTGAACCTGGACCATCATGAAATTCTCAGTGGTGACTTTATTCTCGAAGTTCTTGAAGAGGGCCTTCTGAGCCCCCATGTGGCGGTTTATGATCTCATTTCGAGCCGATTGAAATTCTTCACTTTCGAAGATGGCAGGGATCTTCTTCTTTAAGGACTCGATGAGAAGTGACATTTGCTCCTTGAGAACGGTTCCTTTACCCGCCTTCAGGGAAAGGAGTCGCGGTTGGTCGGGGTATTTAAAATTGTTTACGTAGCAGAGATCATTGGGAATAGCTCCCCCGACATTGAATTCCTCAAGCAGCTTTAGGACAGTAGCGGTTCGTCCCGTACCGACATTGCCAGCCACGAAGATGTTGTAACCACTTCCTTTCATGGCTAGACCGCTGCCGAAGAGCCTTTACAGCCCTGTCCTGGCCGATGATCTCTTCCTGAGGCTCTATGTCTGCAGTGGTATTCTTGATAATCCCTTCCGGGGGACCACTCCATGTCAACTCCTCCCACGGCAACCGAAGCTCTTGTCGCAAATCAGTCATAATTTAACTTCCTGTCTGAAGATTACTTCAGGGAAAGCCTCCCTGAACGGTTAAAATGTTTCGCAGCCATCTTCAACCAGATTCCTTGGTAACCGTTCGCCGGGCATTTGGTGACCGGCCTCCCTGCGGCCAAGATTCATACCGGGCACACCCTTCTCGGTGAACGGTCGGAGAATACAGATTTCGCCGTCATCTCCGCGGTGAACGCTTACCTTCCTTATTACAATTTGATCAGCTCTTTTGATTTCACTCTTTGTCCACGGGAACATGGGCTCTTTTGCTTCCCACATCATGTCAAGTATTTCCTGTTCCTCCAGGACACCCTTGTCCTTCAGGAGTTTCAACATTCCGACGAGAATCTGTCCTACGTTGAAGCCAAAATAGTCTTCTTTCATTTCTATTCTCCACGGCGACGCGGCGAACTTTCTCGCATAAGAAGAGCCTGAGTCTGCTGAATAAAATCTCTTAAGGCCGCAAGCGCCTCAACGTGAAGGTCGACGAAGCTCACGCCCACAAGGAAGGCATGGCCGATAATGGTTGAGCGCCTCTCATACCATTCCACCTGGCCAAGCACCTCGACCGTACTGAATCTTTTCCCCAGATCCAACGCAATCTCTAGGAAGTTACGCCCGAATGTCCCCCCGGTAAACGACAAGTGGAATCCGTCGGCCTCCATTTTCTGCGTCTCAAAAATAAGACCGTTGAGGTTCAATGACCTTGTCATCGCCTTGTATTGCGGCGATCTGCGAGAAGGATCCTCTCCATGTATAACTGTGTACTTGAACGGAATCTGAACCTCCGCGGCAATGGTTGAATGCATTGCATTGTCTGCTTTGTCAACCATAGATTATCCAGCTTTCATGACGAGTAAGTGATCCGTAAACCGGCCGGCCCGAAGCTTATCCGTCGGAGATTTGCGCTGCCCCTGGCAAGGCCGGTAGGGCTAGGCTAATCCCCCGATTCGAGAGCTTACTTATCTTTTCCTGTACCGAAAAGTATGTGGTCGACCACTTCCACGATGGCATGCCCAATGGTTATGTGAACTTCCTGAATGCGCGGGGTAACCGCTCCTTCCACGTGGAGGTAGTAACGGCAAAGTTCTTTCATGGGGCTGCCCGTCGGGCCACCGATACCTATGGGAATCAGACCCAGTTCTCCAGCCACCTTGAGACCTCTGAGCACGTTAGGTGAGCTTCCGGAAGTGCTGATTCCGACTGCTGCGTCCCCCTTTTTGCCCAGGGCCTTTATCTGTTTCTCGAAGATCTCTTCGTATGCGAAATCGTTTGAGATTGCCGTCAAGACAGAGTCTGTCGGTCGTCAGGGCAAGAGCCGGTAGAGGCGGCCTATCCATCATGTATCGATTCACAAACTCGGCCGCGATATGTTGTGCGTCTGCAGCAGAGCCACCGTTTCCAAAGAGAAGTATTTTGTTTCCTTGGCCGAGCACAGTCGCCAGAGTCTGAATCAGTTCCTCCAGAACCGCCATGTTTGCCTTCAGGAAACTTTCCTTAAGTCGAATGCTTTCTGCAAAAATCTCCAGGACGTGGTTCCTCAAGTTCTTATCCAACCTCACACAGATTTCTCCACAACGCTAAACTCACATCACATCTTTACATTATCATTAAGCCCTGGACAATAATTTTCAATTGCAACATGTCAAATATATTCTTCAATTATTTCCCTCGCCGTGCCGACCAAAGAGGCAGTGGGCCGGACGAGCCAAAAAAATCGGTGGCCTCGAACCCTTCAGCTTTGTTAAATTAATGATAAGAAGAGAAGAACGTCCAGAGAAATATCTTCGTTCAGTAAAACCATGACTTTTCGAAAACATGACATCATCGATTACTACGACAGTCGTAGGATTTCCTGCGGCCTTGTACTCGATGTCGATGATCGGCGTCTCCGCATCCTGAACGATCAGGGCAAAGAGACAAAAATCTCCGCGAACCGAGCCCTGATTGCGGGAAAAGACCCAGGCTTCCCCCTCTCGGGGAGCCGTGATGAACAGGTGAACAGGCTCAAGGAGATTTGCTCTTGTAGAGAGGAGATCAAGAAGCGCATAGATCTCCGGGAACTCTGGGAAGTGGTCGGCCTGGAAACCGGCGAGATAGGAATTGAAGACCTCACCGAACTCGTTTTCGGGAACCAGAGCGATGCGAATTGTGCCGCTTCACTACTTAGGGCGATCTTCGAGGACAGGCTTTATTTCAGAATTCGCCCCGACAGAATTGAGGTGCCCGGCCCGGAACAGGTCCAACAGGCCCTGATACAAAGGGAAAGGGAACGGGAGCGGAGCACCTTCGTTGCTCGATGCGCAGAATTCTTGACGCGGTTCAAAGATGCTCGGAGGGTCGGCGTACAGGAGGCGCCCGAAGGATTTATTCCCTTATTGGAGGAGGCGGCTGAGTTTGGCCGAGACTGGATTACGTCCAAGGTGGTAAAAGATATTTTTTCGCAGGCAGGTATGCTCCAGAACCTGGATCCGTTTCGGGTGCTCGTCAAACTGGGGGTCTGGTCCGAAGATGAAAACGTGACCCTGCGGGCGGAAAGAATCCCTGTAGAATTCTCTTCTGAAGCCGAGGCGCAGGCACGTGAAGCTGCATATAAACCTTTGCCTTCGTCGGTTGAAGATCTTACTAACGAGGAACTTATTACTATTGACTCGGTTTTCACCCGAGACGTGGATGACGCACTTTCCCTGTCGCGGAATGGGGATGAGACAGACATTGGGATTCATATCACCGATGTTGCGCATTTCGTGGATCACGATTCGGCGCTCGACCGAGAGGTTCGCGAACGAGCAACTTCAATATATCTCCCGGAATCCACAATCCCTATGATCCCGCCGATTCTCTCTGAGGAGGCTGCCAGCTTGGCAGTTGGGGAGGTCCGGCCCGCGATCAGCGTCGTGGTCACGGTGGGACGGGATATGAAGCCCAAGGACTCCAGAATCCTCCGGTCGCTAGTACGGGTGAAAGAACGGCTCTCCTATGAAGAAGCAGATGAAAGGATATCAATTCGGGGTTCCAGAGAAGCGGAAATGTTTGCAATTGCTTCTTCCCTGAGGGCGGAAAGAATCGCCTCGGGCGCTCTCATCTTCAAGGATCCTGAACTCTCGGTGCGCGTGGTCCGTGACAAGACCATTGAAGTGGCCTGCCGAGACAGGGAGACTCCTTCCCAGGTCCTCGTATCCGAGATGATGATTCTTGCAAACAATCTTTTTGCCCGTTTCATGAAGGAACGGAATTTTCCCGGCCTGTTCAGGAGGCAGCCCCCACCTTTGGAAAAGATAGATCTGGGCCAGGATTACAACCCCGTGACGTCCTATCGAAGCAAGAAGGTCTTAGCCCGCGGAGATCTCAGCACCGAACCGGCGCCACATTCCACGCTGGGGCTGCAACTATACACAACCGCGACTTCACCGCTCAGGCGCTACCCGGACCTTCTCGTCCAACGGCAACTCAAGGCGGTCCTGGAAGGTGAGCCTCCACTGTTTGCACGAGAGGATCTGGAAAACATCCTTGCCAAAATATCCTATTCGCTGGAACGTGCTACACTTCTGGAACGGGAACGCACAAGGTATTTTCTGCTCAGGTACCTGGAGCATCGGAAACATGAAGAATTCGAGGCCGTGGTCTTGCAGCGTTTCCCCAGGTTTTACCTGGTCCATATAACCAACTTCTGTTTCAATGCAGCTTTGAACGCTCCCAGCAATGTTTCACTAAATCCCTGTGATCGAGCTATAATACGTCTTGAGAAGATTAACCCCAGGGAAGACAAGCTGAGTCTGTCGCTTGTCAAACTTTTGTGAACCAATGGCCGACGAAAAAATAATCATAATGATTACGCCGACTCCTGCAGTCCAAGATATCTCTAAGACGGATTTACTAAGGCTATCGCGAATCACCAAACTGACTCCCGAAAAGCTCAGCCGTCGTATCTCCACCGGCAAGAGCATTGCCATTGTTACCTCGACGCACCCCAAGCTGGAAGAGGTAGCGAACTTACTCAGGGGGATCGGCTTTTCCGTCACCATGAGTCCAGCCGAAGACCACAAGGCCCCGCCTCTTCCCTTGCCCATATCGTCCGCCGCCACCGTTGTAGAGGAGAGCGAATGGAAAGTTGGAGACGTTATCGAGAATCTCTACGAAGTCCGAGACATCAAGTACCGGCGGAATGGGAGTCGTTTATCTGGTTCGCCACCGCCGCTGGGACATTATGATGGCGGTCAAGTCTCTGCTTCACAGGTTGCGCGAAATTGAAGAAGATCGGGCTCTGTTCCTGAAAGAAGCGGAGACATGGATAGACATAGGCTTTCATCCTAATATCGCCGCCTGCTACTATGTTCGCAACATCCAGGACAGTCCCCGGATCTTTATCGAACACGTCGACGGGGGGGCCCTCAACGAATGGCTGGTTCGACACAGCCCAGTAGGCTGGGACACACTGCTCGATCTGATGGTTCAGTTCGGCGACGGCCTGGAACACGCGCGATTCCAAAGGCCTGGTCCATCGCGATGTGAAACCGGGCAACTGCATGATGACCGGAGACGGCATCCTGAAGGTCACTGACTTCGGCTTGACCAAGAGATGGGATCAATTGTGCGGGAGCGAGGAAACGTTTGACTCTTCAATCTCAGGCGTGCACGGCGGTACTGGAGAAGGAATCAGTGACTGCCGCGGGGATGGGCACGCCCAGCTATATGGCGCCTGAAATGTGGATTCCGCAGTTTGAGGTAGGCCCTCCTGCAGATATCTACGCGTTCGGCGTAATGTTCTTTGAGATTTGCTGCGGAAGAAAACCGTTTGTAATTCAGCCGGGAGACAAACGAGGAAAGTTGGCGCTGGCCCACGTCAAGAAACCTCCTCCCCGCCCCCGCTCGTTGCGAGAGACCATTCCCCCCCGGGTCGAGGAGCCGATTCTCAAGTGTCTGAACAAGAATCCCGCGGATCGTTACGGTTCTTTTCGAGAGATACGAGAAGAGTTGGCGGGCATATACGAAGAGATATGCAAAAAGAGATTTTCTCGTGAGATGCCGGACGAGGTGAAGCTGTATTCAGACGCGTGGAACAACCGTGCGGTTTCCCTTATGGACTTGAACCATGAGGAAGAGGCGCAGAAGGCTTTGATGAGGGCGGTGGAATCCGATCCACACCATCCGGAAGCAGTCTATAATCTGGGGCTTCTGGATTGGCAGCACACAAGAAGCCCTGATTGGGAATTGGTGATACGGATGGAGGAGGTTGTCAAGACCCCAGAATACGTAGGAAGGGGGGCACATCTCTTGGGCCGATGCCTTCTCGCGCTGGGAGATGCTCAGAGGGCCCTGGCCGTGTGCGAACTTTCCCTTTCCTCAGAAGATGCGGGGGAGGCATGGTTGAAGCAGTGTGCAATAGCCCTGATCGGCGCGGGCAACGAAATTGACGCCATCAAGCATCTTCAGACTTATCTGATCGATTTTCCGGAAGATGAGGAGGCTGCCGGGTGGCTGATCGGCGCCATGGTCCGAAACGGCCTCGGGGATGAAGCTCGCGACAGGGCTAAGTCGCTACCGGAGACTTCCGAGATCGGTCACATGAAATTGAAAGAGATCTCCAGGGCCTTCTACTTCTCGGGCCTGAACGAAACCTCGGTGCTCCGAGGACACGGTGGGTGGGTCACCTGCGTGGCGCAATCGCGAAAATCCAACATGTTGATAACAGGGGCACGGGACAGATCGATCAAGATATGGGATGCTATCACTGGAGAAGAGAAAAAGACCCTGAGCGTGGTCGGCGAACCGCCGGCCGCTCTGTGGGTTTCCGCTGACGAGCAGCTTCTGGCTATCGTGGCATCACAGGGTGGGATCCCGGTAAAGATATTGGATCTGCAATCCGGTCGCTTCGTAGGCAACCTTATCGCTCACGGAGGGGTTGTTACCGCGGCAGGTTTTTCACCGGACGGCAAACATCTGCTGACTGTGGAGCAAGCCGGCGTTACGCGCTTGTGGGGACTGGCGGACTTCAAGGCCGCGGCCACCTTCAAGATTCCTGCTCATACCGCAGCAGCCCTTATCTTCGACGGCGATTCCAAGCCGGTCATCTTCATCTCCGGCATGGACAGAATTATCAAAAGGATACTCCCGCTGGATTCCGTTACAGAAAGTTTCGAGCGTGGCCACCGTGATCTTGTCATCGCTTTGAAGGCGGACCCGTCCGGGGAGCGCGCCGTCACCTGCGGCCGGGACAAGCAAACCATAATTTGGGATGGCCGGTACGGGCAAATTAGTTACGGTATTTCAGGCCCACCAGGATCAGGTTGCGGCAGTAGCTCTGAATCCGACGAGGAACCTGGCGGCGAGTTACGATGCCAAAGGGGGGATTAAGGTTTGGGACGCTCGAAGCGGTATCGTGCATAGGAACTTCAGTACGAGCGACACCGAGGTAAATTGTCTCGAATTCACACCGGACGGAGAGCGGCTGTTGGCCGGCGGCAAAGACATGTGCTTGCGGATTTGGGACGTCCGGGGACGTCCCATGTTCCCGAACATGGCCCTCGCAAAAATCCGGCCGATCAAGAAACAGATTAAGTCCGACCGCAAATTCAAAGCGATGGTGGACGCGGCAAGAAAGGCTATGAAAAGAGGAGCCTTTTCGACAGCCTACTCCATGCTTCGCGATTCCCAGATCTTGCCAGGATACGAGCGCTCGGACATTGCTCTCGACTTAATCGTCCGCATGAGAGAGCACGGAAGGCGCATTGGACTTCATGGCGGATGGAAGCGAAAAACATGTGAGACCTCATCCAGCGTGATGGATGTCTCTTTTTCTCCGTCCGCGATCAACTTTCTGACTGCCCAGGGGGACCACACCATCAGAATGTGGAACACTAAAAAAGGTGTCTGCGTCAAGATACTGCGCGGCCACACCAATCTGGTGGCCGCACTTTGTTTTTCCCCGAACGGTCGAGAAGCCGCGTCGGGAAGCGACGACCGCTCAGTGCGACTCTGGGACCTGCACACAGGTAAGATGCTGCTGGTGCTGAAGGGCCACACAGAAAGTGTCAGTTCTGTAGCCTATTCCCTCGATGGGAACGCGCTGCTTTCAGGGTCGTGGGATAAGACCGTAAGAATCTGGCGTCTACCGGATGGGGGGCTTATAAAGACTTTGAAGGGTCACGATGACAAAGTAACTTCCGTAAAATTCGTGCGTGGCGCCGAGAATATAGCCTCCGCCGGGTTTGACGCGGTGGTCAAAATCTGGGAGGTGTCGTCAGGAAGGCTGTTGCGGGAGTTTAAGGGGCATACGGATAGGATCATGTGCTTGAACGTATCCTCCAGCGGTAATTTGTTGGCCAGCGGCTCGACCGACGGGACCGCCAAAGTTTGGGACCTGCGCCGAGGCACATGCCTTAAGACGCTGGAAGCCGGCAAATCCGGCGTTAGAGCCGCAGTCTTTTCGCCGGATCAGAACTTCCTGGCTACAGGAGGCAGCGACACGGTTCTGAGGATATGGAACGTGGAGACCGGCGAATGCCAGAGGGAATTTCAGGGACATTCGCGCGAAATAAGCTCTGTAGACTTCTCATCTGACGGACGTTTTGTGATCAGTTCATCGACTGACGGCAGCGTCATGATTTGGGAGTGGACTGGGAATGGCGCTTCGGTGACAAAAGAGGCGACGGAACGCGAGAGTTTGTGTCTTGATATTATTCTTTGCAAGCACCTGCTGCAACGATGGTGCGTCATTGTTCACCCGGTGTGAATCGACCGCCGGTGCTTGCCTGACCTCGTGCCGCCCACGGTAACGATTCAGACCCGGACCTTTGCTCTGATCCCCCCTCAGAGAATTACTTGAACGACGGGCGCAATAGGAATGACCTACAAAAAAAGCGCATTATGGACGCTCCCCTGTTTTGAAGAGGAACTGACTAAAATGCTCGGGTCCCGCAGAAAGAAGGAGCTTTCTCCCGAGGGGATGATCACGGCCGCGGTCCTTGTTCCTCTGTTTACCAAGGACGGGCAACGTCACGTTCTTTTGACCAAAAGGTCTGACCATGTTGAACATCACAAAGGGGAGATATCGTTTCCAGGTGGGAAGCTGGATCTCGCAGATCCGAATGTCCTTGCCTGCGCACTTCGTGAGACCGCCGAGGAAGTTGGGGTAGATCCCCAGGACGTGCAGGTGGTGGGAGAATTGGATGATTTCTACACTGTGGCCACACGCTTTCTGGTGGTCCCATTTGTGGGCGTGATACCTTATCCGTACCAGTTTCGCCCAAGCGCGTGGGAGATTGCCGGGCTCCTGGCCGTGCCCCTGGAGGTTTTTTTCGACCCCGCTCGCAGGACTGAAGACACTTGGATCGTGAAAGGAGAACCAGTCGAGGTCATTTCCTATCGCTGGCAGGGACACAACATTTGGGGAGCCACGGCACGGATACTGAAACACTTCACCGAATTGGTAGAAGATTGGCAGGCAAATCCCGGTTCAGGTGACGGCTCCTGCCGCGCGTGACGCCGGCTAGCTCTCAAAAGGTGAGAATCGGTTAGTAGCAAAACCAGCACTGACCAAGGCGCCAGGTCAGTGGCGCCGAGCATCCGATCAACATCGGGCCGGGAGCGCCACAGATCTCGGCTTTGTTAGATCCGTGTTTACTTTAGAGGCCTATTCATAGTTTAACCGCGAACCGGCACGCATCTGAGGGATCGTGGGATTCGCGCCTGAAGGGCTTCACTCCAACCGATCAAAGGTACTGAACATGAATTTGCTCGATGACCTTCCTGACGATTTTCGTGAGGTCGTGCGGTTTCATGGGCATCTCTGCCCCGGCCTCGCCATAGGATATGTCGCGGCCAAAGTTGCCGCCCGGGTAACTTGGAACGGGCGCGTCTGAAGATGAAGAGATCGTGGCCGTAGTGGAGAACAATTCGTGTGCTGTCGATGCCGTTCAAGTGCTGTTGGGATGCACCTTTGGGAAGGGAAATCTCATCTTTAAGGATTGGGGGAAACAGGTTTTTACTATTATAGACCGGAGAACGAGCCGCGCGGTCCGAGTGTCGTTCACTGGGGAAATGCCGGAGCGGGACGAACGCCGTGCCCTGAGAGCAAAACTCGATTCCGGCAAGGCCACGGACGCGGACAGGGAAAAGTGGGAGGATCTGAGGCAGACCGCGGTCAGGCGGCTCCTCTCGGCCGATCCGCATGACTTCTTCCTGATCAGGGAAGTTCCCGCCAAACTGCCGCCACGGGCAGAAGCGGTCTCCACAAAGCCATGCGAACTCTGTGGAGAGGCAACCGTGACCGCGGCATGTTGGAAATGGATGGCCGTCATGTCTGTCGTGACTGCGCGGCCGGCGCCTATGAGACGTGGGGCGTCCTTTAGAAGACTGTTCAAAGTCTGACCTATAACGAAAGCCAGATACCGATGAAAGTTGCCGAACACCTTTATGTTTACCTTTGGGACGACCCCCGTGAAAACAACTGCAACAGCATTTTCATAGATGGGAAAGTCCCGCTTTTGATCGATCCGGGACACCGACTCCGGGTTAAGGACCTGCTTGATCGGATGCGGGAAGACGGGGTCGATCCAAGCGCGGATCAGGTTGATCATCTGCACTCACGGCCATCCGGACCACTTCGAGGGAGCAGGTGCCTTGAGAGACAAATCGGTGAGAGTAGCCATGTCCCGGCAGGAGGAAGAATACATCGAAGAGATAGGGCGTCCCATGTACAGTCAGCAAGGGCTTGCAATGCCTGATTATCAGGTAGATTTCCATCTGAAGGATGGGGACCTGCTTCTGGGCAAACATGAGTTTCAGATCCTTCTGACCCCAGGCCACAGTCCGGGAAGTCTTTCCATCTATTGGCCAAGGCACAAGGTCCTTGTTACCGGTGATGTGGTTTTTGATCGGGGTGTGGGGAGAGTGGACTTTCCGGGCGGTGACGCCAAAGCTCTGAGACAGAGCGTGGAACGCCTGGAGAGGTTGCCGGCGGTGCTTCTGATTCCCGGACACGGGCCTGCGCTTCAAGGAGAGGACCGAGTTCGGATGAATTTTGAGGTACATAAAGAAAGCCTTTCTTGGGGTACGATGAGGCATGTTCAAAAATTCGGCAGGGGAGGTAGGATTTTTTGCACACGAGAACATGTGTTATATCAACATACTAACTTGTGGGTGCTGCGTTGTTCAAAAATTTGGACAAATCTCGGGCAGTTCTTGGCCGAGGCCGAAGTGGGAACACGCAGAGACAGTGTACGTAATGCATTGAGATTACTGGTTAACTGGAAAAGCGACCTTTGCACCTGATATCTGGCATAGGTGTTGCAGCAGAAACAGGCAAGAAAAGAATCTGTTCCTCCTACGCCAACTGTAAATACGACAGTTGGTTTTTTTTTGAAGGACAGCAACTCGTGCAAGGCGGCCTCATGATTCTTTCTCGTGGCAGAATTGCCCGCACTTTTCTGACTGCGCTGATTAGCTTTACTTGCCTCTTCTCCTTCCCTGCCGCCAATTTTGTGTTGGCCGCAGAATCTGGAAAGATTCTTGTCCTGCCGTTTCAGGTAGCTCCGGGAGCCGCTGATAAAGAGCTTCAAAGCTTCAGCGAGCATGTCAATAAGCGACTCAGGGGCACCCTTGACAGTCTTAACTCAAACTTCAGCATAGAATCGGTCAAGGCCACGGCAGAGCTTCTTAAGGGGCGCCAGGCACCGGCAAGTGACGAAGAGGCACGCGCTCTGGCATTGGAATCGGGTGCTGACCTGGTTATTTACGGATTTCTCTTCTCTCGATGGCTCGCTGTCCTCAGATGAGAGGATATATGTGGGACATGAGGACCGGACGTGTCGTAGTCTCAATCGACATGAAAGTGGCCAATATTCACGCGTTACCGGGTGTCCTGCAGCTATTGGTCAATAGTATCAATACGCGACTCCACGGGAGCCAGAGACTGCCTTTTTACAAGAGTGAGTCCGCCGGACAGGACAGGCTGCCCAGGCTGACGGATCTGCCTCAAAACACTGCGCCGTGGAGGAGCCCTGATATAGAGGGCGCACTCTGGGCCTTGGACATGGGGGATCTGGACGGAGACAAGAAAAACGAAACGGTGCTGTTGGAACAGAGAGGCATCACGATAAGCCGTTTCGAGGGCGGAAGCCTCACAACTCTCACTCAATTCTCGCAACCGCCTGCCGCTTACCTCAGCGCTGAAGTCGAGGACCTGGACGGGGACGGGGTGGCCGAACTCCTGCTCTGTTACCAAACGCCCAGCGGAATAGAATCCTCGGTCGTCAGATACATCAACAGGAACTTCAAGGTAATCGCCAAGTTTCCGAACATGATTCTGCGGACGGTCAGGGAATCCGGAGAGGACAACAAGAGGATCCCTGGTAGGGCAAAGAACTGACAGCGATGACATGTTCAGTGGAGAGATGATCCGTTTCGAGTTCGAGAATCGGCGAGTTTGTGCCATCGGGCAAGCTCATGCTCCCTCCGGGAACTTTACTTTTGAGCCACGACTCGGGCCTGCTCGGCAAACAAGGGCAATTTGTACGGATCATCTTGAATCAAGACCAGCGACTAATGGTTTTCGACCGCGAAAACCGCCTCCTTTGTCATGTGTCTGACCGGTTGTATGGCTTGGACAGGAGAATCCGCATTCCTTTCAAGGGCGGCGTCCGTGAAATAAGCCTACCCGGCAGGATCCTCATCGCTCGCACAACCGGCGGGCCCGTGGGACAAAATGAGTTGCTGGTCACCAAGCAGACTGAAGGGGGCAGCGTGATTCAGGCTCTCGAATGGGACGGAAAAGAGCTTGGAGAAAAATGGAGAACCGTCAGGAGCCCCGGGATCATCTCCGATTTCACGATAAGAGATTTCAAGAATGAAGGACTTCGATCTCTGGTCCTCATACTCGTCAAACAAAATCCATTCGCCCCTTTTACCAGCCCGAGCAGCGTGATTTTCGCCTATGATCTGGTCCCGTAGTGTTGTGTCACCGTGATGATTTTGCACTGGTAGGGCGGCCCATGGCCGCCGGATCGAAGAAGTGGCGGGCCCGCCCCGCCCTGCCTCGCTAAATCCGATGGTGTATTTCGAGCGGCTTTAGTAGGACAGGCATCCTGCCTGTCATTTCTTGATAGACAGACAGGATGCCTGTCCCACCAATATCGTGATCTCGAATCCAGTTCCGTAGTCTCAAGTTCAAGAATACGTGCCCGAATTTGTGAGAAACAGTACGTACACCAAGTCACATGGCTGGGGAGCTACAACGCAGAATGCAAATGCTCCAGAGATTGGTGCCACGGATGCGCCTCGCTGCCCCGTGGGGCTCATCCGTGCCGGGACGGGCCGACGGCACCTCCGCAACATCAGGTTTCCTGGCCGCACAGATCCATCGGCCGTCCGGTAATAACCGGCAAGCACGGATGAGTGCCGCAAGGCGGAACACATCCGTGGCACCAGAAACTATCGCAGCGCTTTCATGCTCCGTCGCGACCGACAAGTCATGGTAGTTCACGGGAATGTGCGGTCAAAGATGTGACATCAGCAATGGCCGGCAGGCACGCTGGTCACTACCAGAATGTGGTAGTGGGCCTCCGTGCCCACCATTTTCATCTGTATAAACGGGCATTAGCATTAGAACTTCCACAAGAGTGCTGATAGAGCACATGCTCAGGGAACATCGCTGGCCGAGCCGGCGGTGACACCCACGCGATAATCGACAAATCCCCGTTTTCCTCCTACACAGAAAAAATGCCCCCGCGTTTTCGGAACACGGAGGCATTTGCACCCGGCGATATCCTACCGGTATTGAACGCTATTTCAGAATAAAGGGCACTATCAACAGAGCTACCATGTTGACGACCTTGATGACGGGGTTCAAAGCAGGTCCCGCGGTGTCCTTGTACGGGTCGCCGACGGTGTCGCCGGTGACCGCGGCTTTGTGAGCGTCGCTCCCTTTGCCACCAAGATTACCGTCTTCAATATACTTCTTGGCGTTATCCCAGGTGGCTCCACCCGTGGTCATGGCAATTGCCAGGAACAGGCCGACCACGATACTCCCGATGAGCATGCCGCCCAGGGCTTCCTTACCCAGACCGGGCATGAAGGCCACGACCAGGGGTATCACGACGGGAAGCAGTGACGGAAGAATCATCTCCCTCTTGCGCGGCAGCAGTAACGAGATCCACGCATTTGCCGTACTCGGCCTTAACTCCCTCCACACCTTCTCTTAGGCCTGGGATCTCACGAAACTGACGGCGAACCTCCTCCACGATCGCTCCTGCTGCCTTTCCAACCGCGAGCATACAGAGCGCTGCAAAGAAATAGGGGATAATCCCCCCGATCAGCAGGCCGATCAGGATCTTGGGGTTGGCCAGGTCAAAGCTCATAGCCTGGCCGGTCAGCTCCTCAATTGACCGCGTATACTCGGCAAAGAGGACCAGGGCTGCCAGGGCCGCGGAGCCGATTGCGTATCCCTTGGTAACCGCTTTGGTGGTGTTCCCGACCGCGTCCAGCGGGTCCGTCCTGTTGCGAACTTCTTCGGACAGCTCAGCCATTTCGGCAATACCGCCCGCATTGTCCGTAATGGGACCGTAAGAGTCGATGGCAACGACCATTCCCGTCATGGAGAGCATAGAGACGACCGTAACGGCAATGCCGTAAAGACCGGTGCCCGTACTACCCGAGAAGCCACCGCCAAGGCCGTAGCCGATCATGATGGATATCGCTAGGTACGATGACCGGCAGGACCGTTGAGATCATGCTGATTGCGAGGCCCGCGATGATGTTGGTCCCATGTCCGGTGACGCTGGCTTGCGCCACGTACTTGACCGGGCCGTACATCCCGGTGAACCACTCGGTGATGACAACGGTCAGACCTGTGAGAACCAGACCGAGGACCGCCATCCCAAAGATGTTGAGCGGAGGAATCACGAAGGGTGCGCCCTTAAGTGGGGCTGAGAGCGGTAGATATGTGGCCACAATGTAAAAGAAGATAGCAGCGAGAACTCCGGACACGGCCAAACCCTTGTACAGGGAGCCCATTATGTAGAGGTCTTTCTCGGGTTTGGTCCTGCTCAACTTTACGAAAAAGGTCCCGATGATGGATGCGATGATGGCCACACCGCCGATGAGCAGAGGCATGTAGAACGCCGACGATTTCCCGTAAATCGTGCTGCCTAGAAGCATGGCCGCAACAATCGTGACCGTGTACGCTTCGTACAGGTCCGCGGCCATACCCGCGCAGTCACCCACGTTGTCACCGACGTTGTCCGCGATGACTCCGGCGTTACGGGGATCGTCTTCAGGGAGATCGGCTTCCACTTTGCCCACCAGGTCCGCGCCTACGTCCGCGGCTTTCGTATAGATACCGCCGCCCACACGGGCAAAGACGCTCATGAGTGAGCTCCCGAAGCCCAATCCGACGAGCGCGCTGAAGAGTTTGTGCGGATCGGGATTATACGAGTTGGCGAGCCAATAGAATCCTGCAACTCCGACAAGCGCCAGACCGGTAACTACGATGCCTGTGACGGATCCGCCTTTGAACGCGACAGCCATAGCGTCAGGCAGGCTCTTGCCCGCAGCCGCGGCCACCCTCACATTGGCCTTTGTAGAAACCTTCATCCCCAGGAAACCGGCAAGACCGGAGCCTACCAGACCGACAATGAACCCGATGGCCGGCATCAGGCCCAATGTTAAGGCCAGGACGATGACGAGGATGATGGCTACTATGGCCACCACTTTGTACTGGCGGGTAAGGTACGCCATAGCGCCCTCCGCCACGTAGCTGGAGATGTCCTGCATACGCTGATTGCCCGCATCCTGTTTGAAGACCCAGCTTGCGGTCAGCAGGCTGTATGCCACACCCAAGGCCCCGCATATGAGGGCCACATACACAACCCATTCCATGCACCTACCTCCTTACCTAACATGATGAAAATCTAAAAGGGGAAAACGATGGTATCGCCGCAGATTATCGACATTTCGACCGTTATGTCAAGGATAAACAGGAGCAGTCAGGTTCGCAGAGGATTTTCCGGCGTTGTCGGACCCTCTTATTTTCCGATCGCGAGAATCATGAGAGGCGTCACGCCTGCTGGCAGTTTCAAGGCCCCGACCACCTGGGCATCTACAAAGGCTCCCACGGTCGCGCAATGAAGCCCGAGCGATTCGGCCTGGAGGAAAACGTTTTGATTGGCCGCTCCCGCATCCATATATACATATTGCATGCCCCGGGGACCATACTTGGCGGTAGTCCTCTGAAAAACTGCTCCAATCACCACGAGCATAGGCGCTTGCGCCAGAAAAAGTTGGCCATGGGCCGCATGGGCCAACAGATTGCGGTTGTCGCCTGTGGCAATGGCGTGGAGAGAATTGCCCTGGGGATTGTACTGGTACACACCGGCGGGAACTTCCCCGACCGTGTTTTGCCCGCATACGAGAAAGACCTCAAGTGGATACAAACCTCCCGCGGATGGAATGACCTTAGTGGTGGCCCCCGTTATCGCGTCCGTGGGGAGGTTGCCGTTGGCTGCCCACAAGATCTGAGAAACTTGAGCCATTGTCAGGGGGGCTCGGCTAAGGTCACGCACCGATTGCTTTCGAACCACAGCGGCTTCAAAGGAAAGTTTGCCCACAAAGACAGGGTTGGGTAGCGTAATGTCGCTTTCCGCTGCCATGGGCGGAGATGTGGCCAGTAACATCATTGACACAGCAAGAAACGCTAGGCAGGAAGTTTTCATCCGCACCCCCTACTGTTGGAACTTCGGGTCAGACCTATAGCCCATCGCGAAGGGAAATTCAACCTTTCGCCCCCCCCCCCGGCAAATCACTAAATGCTCAGAAGCGGACAATGAATAAGCATTTAAGGACGAATTTTTGACACCAGAGGGAGCGGAAAGGGAGTATAATATGGTTTACAAAATGAAGGAGGACTGAGATTTTTTCCTTCTGTAAATCAATTGAGGAGTCCTGCATAGGGAACCATCTGTTGTTTAGTGCCTTGTAAAGCATCCAGCAATCAATATCGCGGAGGTTGCCATGCTGAAGAATCTTCGGGCGTGGGCTTCGGCTCTCGTAGAAATGGCAAAAATGATCTGGCCGAAATCTTCGACCAACGTCCGGGTACGCTTTGTCGTCCAAGAAATCGCAATGGGTTTCCAGTGTGACGACAAAGGGGTTGGGTGGTTTCGGGTTACGGTCCTCGACCAAAACGTGGAAGAAGTCGCCTACATGGAGGGGGCGAACAGTGACGATGCCCCCCTGGATGTCGGCCTCAACATCAAAGATTATCCCGATCCCGTGCTTCGTGAAATGTTTCAAATGGCTCGATGCAGGCGAGAGTTTGCGCGTACACAGGACATCGAATTTTCCAGGAAATTTGAGTACCACCGAAGCCAATTGTTGAGACTTTGGGAATCCGCGAATCCAAAAGCAACTTAATGCGTCCGTGTATGGCGAGCTATGCACTCGGGGTCCGCTGATAACAAATTTCTGAAAGTTGGCCGCTTTGATATAGATCTCTTGCACAATCTCTTTCAGAGGCAGAAGCATAATAATCAATTAGGTAAACCCATACATATTTACCCTTTTGCTTCTAAAAAAGCGCGTAATGTGAGCCGAATCTCTTCCCCACGTGCCTGAGGACTTACCCCTGGTATATTTCCTACTCTCATGGTTAACGCTGTCTTGGTGGGGTCGCGTGAACAACGATCCGATTTTATGGAATAAATAAGATTAAGCGCTAAACATGACTACTCAAGTGATCGCGAGGTTATTGTAGGAATTGTTGATGTTCCTGGTCGGCTATGTGGAGTTTGAGCTACTGTACGAGATTTGTCAAGAAACTTCTTGACAGATGTTGTAGGAAGTCTTAGGCTGAACTCAAGGCCTATGAACCGTCCCCCCGCGGAGAGTTCTGCTCATGACAAAAGTCCGGAAACTCCGACCGACAATATGGATCACTCTTGTGGTCTATCTACTTATTGTCGGCTCGGGGTACGGCCATGGCGGGGCAGTGCTGTTCCCTGGACCACAGCCGGAGCACAGATGCCGCGGAGGAATGTGCTCATTTCCACGAGCATGCTGCTGTTCCCGCAGCCCACGATTGCTCTTCGGAATCAGATCACACGGCGGCCGGCGATTCGTGTTGCAACTGTTCGATTCTTCCGATAGGCGCGGTAAACTCTTCCGTTCTCACTATCGGGGCCGCGGCGTCGTCCGTATGGATGCACGGGGCAGCTTATGCGCCCTGCTTAATCGGTTCACCGCCTAACTCGGAGATTCCCGGCGGTGGAGGTCGGTACCCCACCCCTTCTTTCTGATTTCAAACCTATCCTTGACTCCCTTCAGACTGTCTTCCTCCTTACTTGACCATCGTCGAAAAATATCCAAAAGCCTAGCTCACCGTCCTATCGAGCCATGAGCGGTCACGTACTAGGGTTCTGCTCTCTGCTCAGACTCGGGGCGTGAGCAGCGGCCGCACGGCAATTCATATTCCGTTGATCGAACGATGCGAAAAGCCGCACCAAAGCCGTGAGCATGGTGCAGGCGTGGAAAATCGATCAGACAAAAGGAGAAGTAAGATGAAAAAGCTAATTCTCATGCTGACGCTGATGGCTTTGGTTCTCTCGGCTCCAATGGCAATGGCCATAGATCTGAATTGGGACTCCCTCAGACAAATGTGGAATGCCTAGCAGGGCGCAGAAAAGGCGGCTGTCAAAAAGGCGAAAGCTGACCAGGAGCAGGCGCCGGTGACCGACAAGGTCAAAACTCCGGCTTCAGATACTGGGAAAACCAAGTAACCGCACCGATCAGATGCCTTCTTGCTTTCCTAAACGCGGTGTGGATGTAAGAACTGTGGACCGTTCAGCAACAGGGTCTTTCAAAACAGACAGAAAGGGTTGACCATGCCCCATAAAATCCGGATTGAGGGTGTTGCTACCAGGGACGACGTGCTCACGGGAGAAGCGGAATCGCTTAAAGAATTGTTGGAAACTGCTGTAAAAGCCGGCATCGACTTGACGTTCGCTGCTCTAGAAGGCACCGATTTGACTGGTGCCGACTTGTCCAATGCCAAGCTGAATTCAGCCGACTTGTCGGGGGCGAAACTTTCGGGAGCCAAATTGGAGCAAGCTCATATGACCGTCGCCAAAATGGATCGTGCCGACTTGTCCAATGCCGATCTCTCGCATGCCGGTTTGATAGGGTCCAGGCTGGCTGGAGCCAAACTTGTCGAGGCTAATTTGAGGGGGGCTATTTTATGCGGAGCAAATCTCTGCGGCGCTGATTTGTCTAAGGCTGATTTGTCCCAGGCTGATTTGTCCAAAGCAACTTTGTCAGGAGCAAATCTTTCCGAAGCCCTCCTCCCTTTTGCCAATATTTCGGGGAACTTCTCTATTGGGGGCGAAACTTAACAAGGCAGCGTTAGGGGCAGCCGAGTTATCCAGATGTGATCTGTCGGGAGCCGATCTCTCGGGAGCGGATTTAGCTGGAGCAGTGCTTGCCGGGGCCAGATTGAACGGAGTCAATCTTGCCAGGGCAGATCTGTCCTGGGCTGATTTGCCGGGAGTCCAGCTTGCCGGCGCTGATTTGTCAGGGGCTAATCTGACTGGAGCCAATCTACCGGGAGCCGACCTGTCGGGTGCAAAGCTTTCCGGAGCAAACTTGCAAGGAGCGGATCTTACGGACACAGACCTATCCGGCGCGGATTTGAACGGCGCAAATTTAAATGGCGCCAACCTAAGCGGCGCAAGAAGATGAAAAATTCCCACCGTGTGTCGCCCGCATAGGAAAAGGCGGATACACGGATAGCGAATTCAGAACCGACCTTTATTGCGACTCGGACATCTTGACGTATACTACTCTCAGAGGGAAATCTTAGTGAGCCCGACCGCCAACAAACCTCTTCTGGAGAACGGGACAGTCCTGAATGGCAAGTGGGAGATTCTTGAACACATTGCCACCGGGGGAAGGGACAAGTGTATCGAGCCAGGCAGACTAACCTGGACCGAGAAGTGGTGGTAAAGACCATCTCGACGGAATATCTGGCGGAATTCGGAGACGACCAAGAGGAGGTCCAAACCGAGATTCAGCGGTTCCACCGAGAAGCCCTGGCCATGGCTCAGATTCGCCATCCATACGTCCTTCAGGTCTACGATCAGGATGCTGCCACGATAGTGAAGAATGGGGACGAGGTGACCGTCCAATATGTGGTGATGGAATACGTTCCCGGGGCTCGCACGCTCCGCGACACTATGCTTGAAGCAGGCTACAAGGATAATGAAAGGGATCTGCGGCAGTGGATTAGAAATGTACTTTCTTCCCATGTTCGATGGACGGGCGACCGTTCACTCGCTCGGTATCGTCCATCGGGACATGAAGCCCGA
This sequence comes from uncultured delta proteobacterium, assembly GCA_963828085.1. Classification (GTDB taxonomy): domain Bacteria; phylum Desulfobacterota; class Desulfomonilia; order Desulfomonilales; family Desulfomonilaceae; genus CAWBBA01. The sequence goes on along the minus strand of CAWHDO010000031.1, from coordinate 21,643 downwards.
GAACGTTCTCTTGAATGGGGTCCACCCCCAAGATTACCGATTTGGGATAGCTGGGGGACCGTGGTGGGCACAGCTTACCAGAAGCCACCATGTTAGGGTACCATCACATATATGGCCCCGGAAGAATTTATGGATCTTGGGGATACTGACCCTTGTGCCGATGTCTACGTGTTAGGGGAAGATGCTCTACGAAGCGGTCGAGGGAAAAATGGTGGACAACAAGACCGTGTGTCCCCTGAAAGGAGTGTGCCTATCAAACCCCGTATCCTGTTTCTGGCAAGGGTTTCGGACGTCATCTTACAAGAGGCTACCGCCGAGGATTTAAAGCAAAGAACTCCGTCCGTGAGGGCACTTCGAGAGGCTTTGGAAAGGCTGCTGGAGAAAGCCGATTACTCGGAGCGGCCACTACTCAAAGGTCTTCACCGCAGGCAAATAATTGCCATAGCTGCTGTCTTACTTGTGATTGTTGCCGCGTCCAATCTGTATCATCACTTCATCATGACACACGAAGCTCCCATGCCCGAGCACATTTCTGCGCCTGAAACTTCACAACCTCCTGAGTCGGAAAAGGTGCCCGGTGTAGAGGGCGATGTGCCGGACACTACGTGCAGGTCGCGACCCTGTCGGACAAGGACGAATCTCCACCTTGCACCTGGTTCCCGCAGGACAGGTCAAATTTCCCGCTTATGTCGGGGCTGAGGGGGCTCGACCGCTTGATGCGCCGGCATCTGATATGGATGAGACTGAGGTAACTAACTACAGGTACGTGGAATTTCTGAACCAGGTGCTTCGAGACTCGAAGTCAAAGAAGGGATTGTTCGAGGCGACGGGCAGCCTCGCGCTTGTTTTAGGGCCTGTGTATGGGGGCTACGAACCGATCGTGTTCCGCAACGGGAGATTTTTGTTACAGGATGCCGCAGGGGCTTCACGGCCGGTGGAAAAGTCGGTACTGAAGCCCGCTGGCCTATGCCCTGTTTCTATGTAAGCGCCTTCCAACTGAAGTGGATTGGCTCCGTGCAGCAAGCCGGGGGGAAAGACCCATTGCAGGATCGTCGTAAAGACCGTCCTGAGGTGGCTGGGGGTACTGACAATCTTGAAAAGGAGATGGAAGCCTGGGTGGGAGCATTTAAACAAGAAGCCGGCGTGGAGGATGCCTCTCCGGAGCAGCGCCGGTCGGCTTTGCCACAGGATGAAGAATCGCTGGATTCATCTGAAAATCAGGGTTCCTCAAATGTTCCCTATCCGGTGCTTGCCTTCGATCCAAACGTGGATGGCATACGAGGTCTAACCAGAAACGTTAGCGAATGGGGTGTGAGACTTGCGCTTTCACCGAATGGGCAGCCGCAGTTCATTGTGCTGGGAGGGGTGAGGGGCACTGTGGTGCAAGGATCGACCCCATTTCCCGGCATTGCCCAGGATCCTTCTATGGCTTTCGAGGACGTGGGATTCCGTTGTGTAATGGCTATTGACGAAAAGCAGAATTAAGAGATCTCTTAGGTGTGTCTTTAGGGCACTCCGACCCGCTTCAATTACAGACCAGTATCACGGTTATGTTGTCCTCGCCACCTTCCCGGTTAGCCGCAGTGACCAGCTTATTGCAAGCTTGCTGAGGGTCGGAGGCAGATTCCACAATTGCAAGAATTTCATCCTCAATCATATCCGTAAGTCCATCCGAGCAGAGGAGCAGACAGGCATTCTTTTCCCACAGCCAGACAGCCACGTCTACTTCCACCTCATCACACACCCCCAGGACCTCGGTTAACCCGTGACGCCTGCCTCATGAGACCGCGCCTGCTCTCTGGTTATGAGTCCCTGTTTTAACCACTCGAATACAAAGGTGTGATCTTCGGTAAGCTGCTGGATTTTCCCTTTCCCGATCAGGTAGGCCCGGCTGTCGCCAATGTGGCCGATTACCACCTTCTGATCTGTGGTGAAAGCCATCGACAGCGTTGTTCCCATGTCACTCCAAGCGGGATTAATTGAAGCTTTTTCGAAAATTGACCTGTTTGCGTCGACAAGAGCCCCCGAAAAACCTCTTCCACTTCTTTTCCTGCCTGAAGTTCTATTTGAACAAATTCCGCTGCCACCTCCACAGCTATTTTGCTTGCGACTTCTCCCTGTTGTGACCGCCCATGCCGTCGGCCACGATGAATAATCCCGCATCCTCGTCAACGTACAAGCTGTCCTCGTTGTTTGGCCGGTGTCTTCCTGGATCGCTGAGATATCCAACTTTCAATTTTCGCTCCTTAGGAGTCATTCCCGTGAAATTGTCTTATCCCGTCTGATTTCATCAGAGCTTGCTTATATATAGGGCATGGGCCATTGAAGAGACAAGGATTCGTCGCTTATCACGCGGCACGGAAGAAGCCTTTTTCAAGTTATCATTTTGACGTGGAATCTGCGGGTCACGGGCACGGTTCCACTTTTTGCCTCACATGTCCGAAAAAGGCTCACTTGGACCCCGATTGGATTGTCTTCATGGTGACTACAATTCACGCCAAAGATTTTCAGGGCTTGGCAGCGTATTATGACTGGATCATGTTGATTTCTTGGTACGGGACCTGGCGCTAAAGAAGATCAATGTTCCCAGGACGGTCTGCAGCAGAATGCCTGTTCCCACCAGGATTCTGTAAAACGTACCAGGCAAGCCGCCGCCGTGATGGATTGTCATGATCATATCATCCACTGCGTCAAGGCCAAAGTCCAACGTATGGATCGGCCATCGCTCCAAGCCGCAGAATTCCCACTCTACTCCAAAGCATGAAACACTTCGAAATTTGGCTGAGCGGGTCTTGACACCTCCGCGGTGCGTCTTATGGGACGTATAGGAGGGAAAACGGAAGGAAACATGTGCATTCCTAAGAAACAAATCGTGGCGTGTTTGAGTGTCGTTACGTTTCTTTTTTCCATCGGCGCACAGTCGGGTGTTGTTACGGGTGCGAGGACAGGGAGCATGATTCCTGGCTGTTCAGGACAGCCGTACCGACGATTCAAAGCTCATCTATGTGTGGATGTGGTTCCTGCGAGGCACCTCAGGTTACTGCGGTGGAATCCCGGGAGCCCGCACTTAACGTTGCTCTTATTGCCCACGCTGCGCAAGAGTTTCCTGGCATTGGAACTACGGCCACTGACTTGACTGGCTCCGCGGAAGTCCTGCTTTCCTCTGAGGGTTATCATAACCTAAGCCCTACCATTTCCTCTCTTGTACCATCACTCTCCGCATTTAATCTCCGCAAACCGGCGTGTCCTCTGCCCCACGCGTGTGCTTTCATCTCCGCATTTGTCTTCTGAAAAATCGGGTTGGAAGAAACGTGCGGTACGGGAGGTTCAGTATCTGCGACACAATTTTCGTCCTCATTCCTGAGATGTTGACAACAGCCGTCGGAAAAGGAGAAAAGACATGAGAACACTTATCATTGCGCTAGCCTTACTAATGGCGTCTCTGATTTCTGCTCCTCTGGCCTTGGCCAGGGATGCGAACCGTGATGCGCTTCTCCACATTTGGCACCAGCAGCAAATGCAACAGCAAAGATGGGAAGCGGTTCAGAAGGCCAGAACCCCTGCTGAGCGCGAGGAAGCCTATCAGATCTACATGTACAATCTGCCTTCGCTCTGGGAAGACGAGAATACAAACTGAGGGAACCCCCCGTGACACATCACAACTACATTTAGAGTCTGCCTTGGCTCCAGGTGCCTGGGCATAAGCGATTCAAAGTGAGCAAGAAATGAAGACCTTAATAATGTTCTGGCTCTTATTGCACTTCTAACCTCGATTTGCTTTGCCGCGGGGGACAACTATGGGGTAATCCAACGAGAATGGAAGCGAGTAGAGGCTCAACAGAAAAGGCAAGATGAACACTTCAAAGCCATAGAGAGGGATGCAGCGCCGCGCGATACAGGAACTCAACGCTGAAACGCGGCACGGCAAACAGAAAGGCACTGTCCCTGGCGCGGCGGTGAAGCCAAAGGCGATAGAGTCAAAATAATTACGATCTCTTGAAAGAATTCCTTTTGTAGTCCCACTTGAGAGAGGTGGACACGCCTAACCAAATTCGTGCCACGCAATTGCAGAAGTCAATCATTATATGCTCGGCCTGCGGCATACTGGTAACGGGAGTCATTGTTGCCGTTGCCAGCATAGTTCCTCTATATGATCATCTCAAAGAGGTGGAGGAGAGCCATCTCAGTGGGCACGGAATGCAAAAATCCAAAGCCTCGAAGCGGTACCTGGCAAGATCTGTCAATGTAGCCTCGAGAATTGCCTGGACTGCCGAGGGTGCGCAAAGCCTTCAAGATTACGACAGTGGCCTGATAGGTCGTGACAAGGTGACGGAGGTAACACAGAGGGCGCTGTCCAACGCGATGCGCTATTCCACGGACGTAACTGGTATCACCCGCTTTGATCGGAAGGGTGAACTACTGGTGCAGGTTGGTCAAGAATTGCCCGAATTAGCGAGTCTCGCGAATTTGCCGGCACGAGGAGACTCCCGTTCCGTTGGCCCTTTAGTCGTGGCCACTTCGACCTTTTGGGGGTTGATAACTGCGATACACGGCAGCAAAGGGACCAGAATCGGGACGGACTTTGTAATCTTCAGGACGTCTGATCTGGAACAAGCTCTGGGATACAACACCGACGATCTTATGAAAATGGGCAAGACGGTTTTGGCAGCGGCTGACCGCGACCGGATCACACCAATCTTTCCCCTCCGCGATTCGGAAAACATACGGACTTCTTCTCCTGCCCTCGGGTTGGCTTTGAAGCGCGTCGGCCTTGAAACAGAGCGGTCTCCTGTTTCCGGGCAAAGATCATACCGGAAATGAGGTCGTCGCGGTACTGGACCTGTTCCCGGGACCCCCTGGGTTGTCGCGGAGACGATGGACGAAAAAGCGTTGTACGCCCCGGTGTATCCTCATATTATCTCGACGTCCGCGGTGATTGGAATGCTCATACTGGCGGGCACTTTCGGCATGATCTTGCTGGTTCGTCCGCTGACCGGAAAAATGGTGATCCACGTGGATGAACTGGAGCAACAGGTTCAGGAAAAGGTAAAAATCATTGACGATCTTTACGAACATATAGTCCAGTCTGAAAAATCCAAAGCTATTGCTCAACACACAGCCGAGGTGGCTCATGAATTGAGACAACCGCTGGCCATCGTCGGTGGCTTCGCCCGGAGAATGGCCAAGCACTTCGATTCTGGGGGTACCTTTGAAGTAGAGCAAAAGGAATCCTGCCGGATTATGATTTCGGAGATTCAAAGGCTGGAAAAAATCCTTGGCGATCTTATCGACTTTACGAAAAGACCAAGTGTTCGGATGGAAAAGATCCAACCGAATGACGTGATCCAAAATGTTATCAACGTGTATGCTGGTAAGTTGACGGAGAGAGACCTAAAGCTCGAAACCAATCTTAGCGACGAACTCGGGAGGGTCTTCTTGGATCCGCACCACTTTGAGCAGGTCGTTCGGAACCTTTTATCCAATGCTGTAGAGGCATCTCCTGTCGGCGAGTCGATATCCATCCAAACCAGGATTTTCTTCCCCGGTGATAAAGCAAGAGAGATCGGGGAGCTCGGGTCCAAAAGCTATTTCGAAATGAGAGTTCATAATTACGGTCCTGTGATACCCCCAGAACTTCTGCAGAAAATTTTCAGCCCCTTCTTTACGACGAAGGATCGTGGAAACGGACTGGGTTTGACTGTGAGCAAGAAAATTGTGGAGGATCACAACGGTTCCATCTCTGTCAAATCGGATGAGCAGGGGACTGAGTTCACTGTCTGGCTCCCCATCGAACCGGAGCCTGCAAAAAGGAGTACCGAGACATGAAAGTCGGGGTTGTCGGAGCGGGTTTCGTGGGATCGACGTCGGTGTACGTGTTGGTTATGAGGGGTGTGGGAAGCGAAATCGTGCTTGTGGATAAAAATCGCAGCCGGGCCGAGGCCGAAGCCGATGACATTTTTCATGCCGTACCTTTTGCCCATCGGGTTCGAGTCACTGCGGGTGACTACTCGGATCTAACTGGCAGCCGTGTGGTCATAATAGGAGCAGGAGTAAACCAGAGGGTGGGAGAGACAAGGATTGAATTGCTCACGCGCAATGCTGTGGTGTTTGAAGAAGTAATAGCGCGGTTTCTGGAAAATGTTCCGAATGCCTTATTGCTGATTGTCACTAATCCAGTGGATATCATGACTCATCTGGCAACTCGCATTGCTGCCGAGTTCGAGGTTCCCTCGAGGAAAGTTATCGGTTCAGGAACGACTCTCGACACGGCCCGTTTCCGGGTTCTCTTAGGGCAACGGTTCGGCGTCGATCCTCAGCACGTGCATGCATACGTGGTGGGGGAACACGGTGACTCAGAGGTGCTTACCTGGTCGCTCGTTTCCGTAGGCGGTATCCCCCTCAGGGAAGTTCTGCAAGTTCCCCGGGTGTCAACTTGATGAGGATGTGCGCCAGGAGATTGACCAGAACGTGCGAAAGGCGGCATACAGAATCATTGCCGGCAAAGGATCAACCTATTATGGCATCGGAAGCGCGGTGGCACATATAGTTGATGCGATCCTGCACGACCACCGTGCCATATTAACTGTTTCAGCGTGGACTCCTGAGGTAGAGGGTGTGAGGGATGTAACAATATCTCTCCCTCGACTGGTCGGTGGTGAGGGAATCATTGCAACATTCCCCTTACCCCTCAATGAGAAGGAATCCATCGCTCTGAGGGAGAGTGTTCAAGTCGTGAAAGCGGCGACTGAAAACCTGGAGAGAAATGGTGGATAGACTTTTCAGTGATCCTATCTGTCTTCAAGTAAGCATCGACGGTGCCTGGCTCGGCCGATTTGGGAGCCGTCGCCCGGTTCACTTAAAGGCAGCTTGCTATGATCTGCTCAAAGAGGAGTCGCTAGGCTTGAAAGGTGGGAGAGAGCAATGAATGACACAATTACCATGCCCAAAATGACATTGAAGAGAGGTTTGCTGGGCGTGCTGATCCTCTGTGTGTTAGCGCTCGGATTCTACTGGGTTAAAGGGCCGAAGACCGAACAAACACCCTCTGATTCTCAGCACTCTCAGTCGGCTCCCATGGAGCAACCAGCAAAGAGTCCGGGAGCGAGCAGCCAGACACACAATGCTCCAGCGGCTATGCCTCAAGCCCCCGGCCAAGGCCCTGTTCGGTACACCATGTCACCGGAAGCAAAGATGCTCGCGGCAGTGCAGACAGCGGAAGTGAAAAGAGAGAAGGCCACGAAAAGGTTAAGAATGGTGGGCATGGTATTCGACGCTGAGACAAGAGTCGCCACGCTTACGGCGCGTATTGATGGACGCCTTGACCAGGTGTTCATAGATTTCACCGGGGTAAAGGTGAACAAGGGTGACCCCATGGTGACCATCTGGAGCCCGACACTTATCAAGAGCCAGGTGGAGATGTTTGAGAGCATAAGGAGCCGCGACACCGAAGGGGTGATACATGGAGCAGAAGAGAAACTCATGCAGTACGGCATGACAAAAGAGCAAGTCAAACGAATTCGAGAAAACATGAAGCCCGAACTGTACATCACCCTAACGGCCCCCATAAGTGGAATTGTTATGAAGAAAATGGCGGTTCTTGGCCAATTCGTGAAAGAAGGCCAGGATATGTTCGTAATCAACGACCTGTCTCATGTATGGGTAAAGCTCGATGCCTACGAGCCGGACATGCCGTGGATCAGGTACGGCGAGGAAGTCACTTTCACGACGCCGTCGTTTCCGGGGAAGACCTACAAAGGCAAGGTCATCTTCATCGATCCCGTCCTGGACATGCCGACTCGGACGGTGAAGGTCAGGGTTGACGCAGAAAATCCGGACTATGAATTGAAGCCTCACATGTTCGTCAATGCTGAGCTGGAAGCCGAAGTAGACGATCACGGCAGAGTAATAAAGTCTGAGTGGGCGGGAAAATACATCTGTCCTTTTCATCCCGAAGAAGTAAGCCCCAAACCCGGAATTTGCCCCAAGACCAAGCAGCCTTTGCAGCCCGCAACTGCCTACGGGTATTCCGGCGCTACGAATCCGGTTCCCCCTCTGGTCATACCCGAGACAGCGGTGTTGTTCACCGGCAAGAGATCCATTGTCTATGTTGAAGTCCCCAACCAGGTTGACCCCACATACGAGCAACGGGACGTGACCCTCGGGCCTGAGGTGGGCAACAGTTATGTCGTCTTCAACGGCCTGAAAGAAGGGGAGAAGGTAGTTGTCAAAGGTAATTTCCAGATCGACAGTTCGATCCAGATTCTCGGTGAGCCCAGCATGATGAATCCGGCTGAATCTCAAGCGCCGCCATCAGTCGGACTGCCTAGCTCTCATACTTCACCGGCATCCGAAACACACCCCTCTCCCGGGACGAATGAGCAAGGCATGGAGTCTATGCCGAACATGCCTATGGATGCTGCACCTGGCTCTCATTCCTCTCATGGAAAGGAGGGACAGTGATGTCAACTCAAAATAGTGAAACAGAAGTTGCAACGCCCACATTATTCTCGAAGATGATGCGCTTTTGGATGACCCAGAAACTGCTGGTGTTCATAGGTTTGATCGTCCTGATCGCTGTTGGGTTGGTCGTCGCTCCTTTTGACTGGAACATACCGCTTTTACCCCGCAACCCAGTGCCTGTGGACGCGATTCCCGATATTGGTGAGAACCAGCAGATTGTATTTACCAACTGGGTAGGTCGATCTCCTAAGGATGTTGAGGATCAGATCACGTATCCTCTGACCATAGCGCTCCTGGGAATTCCCGGAGTGAAGGCGATCAGAAGTTATTCATATTTTTCATACTCCACCATATACGTGGTTTTTAAAGACACAATCGATTTCTATTGGTCGCGCACCCGGATACTGGAAAGGCTCAATTCTCTTCAACCCGGCACCTTGCCGGCGGGGGTTCAACCCGTATTGGGGCCTGATGCAACGGCAGTGGGGCAGGTATTCTGGTACACCGTCGAAGGCAAAGGCTTTGGCGTGGACGAACTTAGGACTATTCAGGATTGGTACGTCCGATATTACTTACAGTCGGCCGAAGGTGTAAGTGAGGTTGCCTCTGTGGGCGGCTATGTCAAGGAATACCAGGTAGACGTGAATCCCAATGCAATGAGAGCGGCGGGGGTAGTGCTGCAAGATGTTTACACAGCAGTGCAAAAGTCCAACCTTGATGTCGGGGCCCGTACGATTGAGCTGAACAACGTGGACTACATAATACGAGGTATAGGATGGATCGGCTCCACACGGGACCTTGAAACTGCTGTCGTAAAAGTGACCCAGAATATCCCTATCCGTGTGAAAGATGTGGCCAAAGTATCGCTCGGACCTGCATTCAGAGAAGGCGCTCTCAACAAGGAGGGAGCCGAAGCTGTTGGCGGCGTGGTGGTCGTGCGCTTTGCGGAAAACCCTTTGCAGGTGATCAAGAATGTCAAAGCAAAGATCGAGGAGATAGCTCCTTTTCTGCCCAAGAAGACACTACCGGACGGTACAGTTTCCCAGGTTAAGATTGTGCCGTTCTATGACCGGACCCAACTGATCCACGAAACCCTCGGAACTCTAAAGAATGCTCTTTCTGACGAAACCCTGGTAGCAATCATCGTTGTGATCGTCATGGTCACCAATCTGATCAGTTCGGCCCTCATTTCCCTTGTTCTACCTTTGGCCGTGCTCATGACTTTCATAATTATGAAGGCCTTCGGAGTGGACGCCAACCTTATGGCGCTTTCCGGAATCGCTATTGCTATCGGCGTCATGGTCGATATGGGAATCATCCTTTGCGAAAACATCTTGCGGCACATAGAACACGATCCTCCGGGAAAGAGTCGCTTTCAGATCATCCATGAGGCCGCGACAGAGGTGGGGGGCGCTGTGATGACGTCTGCTGCCACGACCATTATCGCCTTTCTGCCTGTATTCACGTTGACTGGTCCTGAAGGAAAGTTGTTCAAACCTGTGGCGTTCACCAAGACCTTCGCCATAGCGGCTTCGCTCTTACTGGCCCTTTCCGTTATACCTCCACTGGCCCATATATTGTTCACCAAGAGGAACCTGAGGACGAAAACGCTCGCCATCGCGTACGGCATGGTGACAATTGCAGGTTTGGGCATGGGGTACTGGGTATCATGGCCCATCGGTATTGCAGTAATGCTCATGGGAACGGTGAAGCTGGTTTCGCTCTTTTTGCCCAAAGCAATTCGAGACAAGGTATCGATGGCCATGAACCTGATCGCCCTGGCTTTGGTCGTCTTCCTGCTCACGGAGCACTGGATGCCTCTCGGGTTGGAAAAAGGATTGGTCAGGAACATGATTTTCGCCGCGGGGATCATATTCGTGCTGTTGGCGTTTAACAAGCTCCTCACGATCTACTATCCCCGTGCCCTGGCCTGGGCTTTGGACCATAAAGCTAATTTCCTGGCTATCCCGATTTCCCTCGTGATTCTGGGGGTGATGATATGGCTCGGATTTGATCGCGTCTTCTCGTTTGTCCCCGCAGCCGCGGAATGGACTGGTGTGGTGCGCCCGGTATCAATGGACCAAATGAAAGAAAGCTCACAGACGAAAGCTCCCCAGACCAGTATGCCCGGGATGAGCATGCCTGGCATGAGTATGGGAAAACCGGGCGAGGCAGAAATTCCAAAGGGTCCAATACAGTCCAACAGGGTATGGAGGAAACTCGCACAAGTCTTTCCCGGATTGGGCAAGGAGTTCATGCCTCCTCTGGAGGAAGGCACATTCCTTTACATGCCTACTTTGATGCCTCATGCCTCAATCGGGACTGCTCTTGATGTGATTCGCCAGCAGAATCTGGCGATCAAGGCAATTCCGGAGGTAGGAACGGTGGCGGGAAAGATCGGCCGCGTGGAAAGCGCCCTCGATCCAGCTCCTATTTCAATGATCGAGACTATCATCAACGTGAAACCCGAATACAAGCTCGACCCTACAACGGGCGAGCACGTGCTCGACCCGAAGACCGGCCACCCCATCCGGAATTGGCGGCCTCAAATCAAATCCATGAACGATATCTGGGAAGAGATCGTCAAGGCTGCCAATATCCCGGGCACGACAACCGCTCCTCGGTTGGAGCCGATAGCCGGTAGAGTAGAGATGCTCTCAACCGGCATGAGATCCGCAATGGGGGTGAAAATAAGGGGAAACAGTCTGGAAGACCTGGAAAAGGTAGGTCTACAAATAGAGAAATACCTCAGGGAGGTCCCAAGTGTAGAGCCGTCCGCAGTCATCGCGGACCGGCTGATCGGAACGCCATACCTGGAAATCAATATAGATCGCGACGCCATAACCAGTACCGGGTCAATATCCAGGATGTTGATGATGTCATCGAAATAGCGATCGGGGGCAAGCAAATAACGACCACAGTCGAGGGTCGGGAGCGCTATCCGGTGAGAGTCCGGTACAAAAGAGAGCTGCGCGATTCGGTTGAAGCGCTGAACAACATACTGGTACCTGCCGCCAACGGTGCACATATTCCTATGCATCTGGTAGCCCAGATAAAATATGTTCGAGGTCCCATGGTCATCAAAAGTGAGAACACCTTTCTGGTCGGCTACGTGCTCTTCGACAAGAAACCGGGTTTTGCCGAGGTAAGCGTGGTTCAAGACGCGGACAAGTATTTGAAACACAAGATCAGTATGGGGGAGCTAAAACTGCCTCCGAACGTCTCCTACTGGTTCGCCGGTTCGTACGAAGATGCGGTTCGGTCGGAAAAAACCATGATGATCGTGATTCCGGGCACCCTGCTGCTGGTTTTCCTGATTCTCTACTTTCAGTTTAGGTCAGTGCCGACTTCCCTGAATGTCTTTTCCGGGATTTTCGTAGCGTGGTCAGGCGGATTTCTGCTGATATGGTTGTATTCTCAACCGTGGTTCCTTGATTTCAGCATTTTCGGCGTGAACATGCGGCATCTGTTCCAGGTGAGGCAATACAATCTCAGCGTGGCTGTGTGGGTAGGGTTTCTGGCCTTGTTCGGTATTGCCACGAATGACGGAGTGATTTATTCCACGTACTTGGATCAGGTGTTCGGGAAACACACTTTCATTCTGTGTCTGAAATCAGACAAGCAACTGTCGAAGCCGGTATGAAACGGATCAGGCCGGCTCTCATGACCGCCTCCACCGCCATCCTTGCACTTATCCCAGTGCTCACGTCGACCGGACGCGGTTCGGACGTCATGGTACCCATGGCGCTGCCGCTTTTTGGAGGCATGCTGGTGGCCACGATTACCATCTTCGTAGTTCCGACAATCTATTGTCTGGAAAAAGAGATCGTATTTAAGCGAAGGATATCCGCAGGCTAAAAGGAAGGAGAAAAATAAATGTCAACAAAGCACGGGAGTGCTTTTTCAAAGATAGCCACCATATTGGCAGCGGCCGTGATTTCCACGTTTTTTCCGTTGGCTTCGAGCGCCGCAGGTTTTCTGACCCTGCCCGATGGGTCCAAGGTCGATCTGTCCGAGAAGTGCCCGGTATGCGGAATGGTGATAGGCGGCAAAGAAGGGCAGGGGGTCACCGTGACGTATAAGGACGGCCGCGTGGTGGGGTTTCATGGAGTGGCGGCTGCGGTCTTCAAAGATGGCCATGTGGTGGGCTTTGAAGGCGCTCGGTGCCTGTTTATCTACAATTCCGTGCCCGAAAAGTATAACGTCAACGTAGCCGACATTGCTCACCAGTATGTCACCGATTTCGTGAGCAAAAAAATGATCGAGCTTCCAAAGGCTTTTCTTGTTCTCGGCAGTAGCGTTAAAGGTCCTATGGGGTATGATCTCATACCCTTCTCGAACAGGGAGGAAGCGGCCAAATTTGCATCCGAAAATGACGGGAAGTGGATTGTACACTCCATGAAGTGTCCAAGGCGGCGCAGGAGGAAACTGGAAAGATCGGAGCAGCGGAAAAAGGCGGGACACTTGGCGTAGATCAGAACAAAGAACTGACCTCACCCGTGGAACCGAACACGATCCAACCGCAAAAGATCGATTCAGAAAGGAAAAGAAAACGGCCGGCCAGGCAACGTATCGATGAGTCCGACCAATATGAGCCCTCCGTGGACGGGTCCGGCCGCCGCCGTGGCGGACATCACATGATGCATTAGCTTTTGAAAGATTGTATATTGCTCGGGTGCGTTGACCGGGGCACTCCCCGGAAATGGTTTCGACAAACTTGGCGTTTTTCCGATTCCTCCGGCTCTGGAGGAAATCCTATATAATTTCGAACCGGCTTTGAGAAGGCCGGTCTAAGGAGGAGAGGATGCAGAGAACTTTATCCATAATAAAGCCCGACGGCGTCTCAAAGAAGCTTATAGGAGAAGTCGTCAAGATCTTTGAGAATGCCGGCTTCAAGATAACGGCTATGAAAATGAAACTATTAAGCCGCACGGAGGCCGAAGGTTTTTACTACGTCCACAAGGAGCGGGCCTTTTTTCAGGAGTTGGTGGAGTTCATGGTATCCGGACCCGTTGTTATTATGGTCCTGGAAGGTGACAACGTGATAAAGCGCAACCGAGAAATCATGGGGGCTACTGACCCGGCAGAGGCCGAAGCAGGGACCATCCGGGCCAAGTGGGCGGACAGCAAGCAAAACAATATCGTTCACGGCTCCGACTCGGAAGAGAGTGCAAGATTCGAGATCGGATATTTTTTCAGCGGGATCGAAATTTTTTGATGGACCTCAAGGCAAATTCATACCTTCAATCAGGCGGCCCGGATCTGGTGGGCATGTCTCACCCTGAACTTGAGACTTTTATCGCTGATCTCGGAAAAGAGAGCTACAGAGCCTCCCAGGTCATGAAGTGGATCCATCAGGGATTACTGGAATCCTTTCAGGGCATGACCAATCTTTCCAAGGCGCTTCGTGAGGAACTCTCCTTCAGGGCCCGCATCAGCCGCCCCGAGATCGTTAACGAGATCCGGTCGGATGATGGCACGATCAAATTCCTCCTGCGCCTTGAAGACAGGCTTGGCATCGAGACGGTATTGATTCCGGGCGAGGACCACGACACCCTATGTCTCTCCACGCAGGTGGGTTGCGCAATGGGGTGTCGTATGTGCCGCACGAGCAAGATGGGGCTGATACGCAATCTTACCGCAGGAGAAATTGTCTCCCAGTTGTTGGTTGCACGCAAGGCCATGCCCGAAAGCCGAATTACCAATGTGGTTCTCATGGGCATGGGAGAGCCATTGGCAAACTTCAAGGAGACGGTTAGAGCCATTCGAATCATGACCCACCCGAACGGGCCGCAGATTTCGTGGAGGCACTTGACTGTCTCCACTGCTGGACTGGTGCCGCGCATTCGCGACCTGGGGCAAGAAGTCAGGGCAAAATTGGCTGTCAGCTTGAATGGTGTAACAGATGAACAGAGAAGCGCGATCATGCCCATAAACAGTACGTATCCTCTCTCGGAACTCATTGAAGCCTTGAAGGAGTATCCGTTGCCTCGCCGCGATCGCATCACCATCGAGTACGTGCTGATCGACAAATTTAACGATTCTGACGCGGACGCACGACACCTTGTACGGCTTCTCAACCCGATCCGGGCAAAGGTCAATCTCATCCCCTTGAATGACGGAGCGGTCGCCGATCTGCACACACCGACACCCCAAAGGGTCGAGCGGTTTCAGGAAATACTCCTGTCCCGGTCTCTCATGGCGATAATCAGAAAATCTCGGGGAAGGGACATCCTGGCCGCGTGCGGCCAACTCGCGTCCGAGGCGAGGGGCCTACCGTGACCGGGAGGCTGGAGGACCTCATTCCGGCCCTTTCCGACCCTTCCATATACCCACACCGGCCGGATTCCGTTCAAGTTGTTCAAACTCATATCTCGGTGGTCTTCATCGCGGGGGAACTGGTCTACAAGATAAAGAAGCCATTGGATCTTGGCTTCCTCGACTTCACCACCCGGGAGAAACGCAAGCATTTCTGTCAGCAGGAAGTTCGGCTCAACTCACGCTTCTCGGACGGCATTTACCTTGGCGTGGAGGCAATCCACGAGGGGCATTCCGGGATCAACCTGAAGGGGGAAGGGGTCGAGATTGAGGCGGCGGTGATCATGCGTCGTATCCCTCATGACCGGCTCCTGATCGGCATGTTGGAGAACGACCATGTCACCCCGGAACTGCTTGACCGTCTCGCCGCGCGCCTGGCTTACTTTCACTCCCACGCGGCCGGTGGACCACAGATCGCGAGTTTCGGCTCATTCCATGTCATTCACCAGAATTTGAAGGAGAACTTCGAGCAGACAATCCCGTACGTCGGGCGCACCATTGACGCGCACACGCATGAGGCCATTTCCGCCCTGGCCATTGAGTTCCTTGGAAAGCATCAGAGCCTATTTCAGGAGCGGATGGAACGCGGGTTCATTCGGGATTGCCACGGGGATCTGCATCTGGAGCACGTGGTAATACTGGACGAGATAATGCTCTACGACTGTATCGAGTTTAACGACCGTTTCCGTTACGGTGATACTGCGGCGGATCTGGCATTTCTCCTCATGGACCTTGATTTCAGGTGTTATCCGGCCTTCGCGGATCGCATTGCCGGCCGATACGCCGAGCGGTCCGGCGACAGTGAAATTCTGAGTTTGTTCGGTTTTTACAAATCATACCGCGCCTTTGTCAGGGGGAAGGTCGAAGGATTCATTCTGGACGAACCCGAAATCTCGGAGCTCGAAAGGGAATCAGCCCGAGAACTGGCCAAGAAGTATTTCGCTCTGTCTCTGGCTTATCTCAAGCCTCCTCGGCCCCCTATGTTGGTGCTCACCACCGGGCTCATGGGGGCAGGCAAGAGCCGGCTGGCTTTCAGACTCGGGCAAAGACTGGGCATCACGCCGCTGCGTTCTGACGTGCTCCGAAAGGAGATTCAAGGGGTGTCTCCTCTGGAACGTCGATTCGAGCCGTACGGCACAGGGATTTACTCGGCCGGCGCCACAGAACAGACCTACGAAGCTCTCCTGCAAAGAGCCGCCAGAGCAATGCTAAGCGGTGAATCAGCGATAGTGGACGCATCTTTCAGCCGATTCCGTCATCGAGAGCGCGCTCGCGAATTGGCCCGCAAGGTCGGCGCTCGATTCCGGATTGTCGAATGTACCGCGCCCGATGCGGTGATCAGGCGGCGGATGGAAGAAAGGGCTACCAAAGTAGACGAACCGTCGGACGGGAGATGGGAGATTTTTGAGGCGCAGAAGCGTGATTTTGAACCCGTACGTGAGGATGAGCGCCCGCTAACTCGATCATGGGATTCCACCACTGATTTGAATAGCTTTCTGGAGTCACTTGTCTGGGATCTGATGTTTGCTTCCAGACACCGTCACTAATTTGACAGCGCATACTCATGGCCGCATCATTACAACAAATAAACCATTAAATTAAATATATTATGCTATAAAATACAATTTATACTTTATGAACATATTGTAACTATACGGTATTTCTGCTATAGAGTCAGGCATTGGGATGGACGGCCATCCGAACTCCTCTGGAGTCGCAGAAAATGAAAAATATACTGATGCTGTGCTGGTGCGTTGCTGCCGCCGCGGGAATATGGGGCTGTGTCCCTCAACAAAATAGTTCCAGAGCAGACACGCAGAAGGAAGTTCAAGTGCACTATCAAATGGGCATAAACTATCTGGCTGAGGGGAAGAGCCCCCAGGCCATCAAAGAATTGCTCTCCGCCCAGTCCCTGGCCCCTTCCAATGCCGATATCGAGCATGGGTTGGGACTGGGTTACCAGCAAAAAGGGTTGTACGACAAGGCTATCGAACAATACCGAAAAGCCCTTAAACTGGAGCCCAAGCTGACTGAGGCGCGCAATAATTTGGGGACAGCATTTCTGGCCAAGGGACAATACGACGAAGCTATCGCTGAATTTGAGCAGTGCTTAAAGGATCCGGTTTATTCAACTCCTGACAAGGCCGCTTACAACATCGGGGTTGCGTACCTTCAACAAAAAGGACATCGACAAGGCAATCGAAAATTACGAAAAGGCCGTAAAATTGAAAAATGATAATGCGAATGCTCTATACAATCTTGCCTTTTGCCTTCAGGAAAAGAAAAGCTATGCCAAGGCGCTGGAGTACTACAAGAAAGTTGCAAATGTGGATCCCACCTTTAAGGAAGCCTATTATCGAATCGGATTGATCTACGACGACCGAGAAGAATATGGCAAGGCGCTAGAAGCTTTAGAGAAAGCCACCGAAGTTGATCCGGACTACCTTGTTGCGAATTTCCACGCGGGGAGTATACTGGCCAAGATCGGAGAGGCGGATAAAGCCCTGAAGAAATTGGAAGCGGTAGCAAAGGCGGATCCGGAAAGCACCGTAGGCAAAGAAGCTCGGGAAAAGATCACCGCCCTGAATATCAAGCGCCTGTCTGCCAAGCGTTCAAGCCGCTGAGTTTCCCTGTGATTTCACAGGCCCGCGATGGGCTAATCGATGGGGCATCATCTTATACCCATTTGAGTTCAAATAAGTAATGCCGGCTTGCGTTTGGGAAAACGGTTTGCCTAAAGAAAGGCCGGTCTACGCCAGGGGAGTTGGTATGTACAGGAGTCTCTCATGCCGAAGATTCAAAGAGCGTTGATCAGTGTAACCGATAAAACAGGTATTCACGAACTGGGTCGAGCCCTCGTTCGATTCGGCGTGGAGATTCTTTCCACCGGTGGAACGGCCCGCGCCTTGGCTGACGCAGGGATTAAGATCAGAGAGGTCTCCGACTTCACGGGTTTTCCGGAAATGCTCGACGGTCGGGTCAAGACTCTGCATCCTAAAATCCACGGCGGAATACTCGGGATTCGGTCCCGTCCTGAACACGTCCGCGCTATGGAAGAGCATGGGATAGTTCCCATCGACTTGATAGCGGTTAATCTTTACGCGTTTGAAAAGACCGTGGCGCGGCCGGATTGTACGCTCGCGGAAGCAATCGAGAACATTGATATCGGCGGTCCGACGCTCCTCAGAGCAGCCGCGAAGAGAACTACCCGTTTGTCACGGTCATTACTGATCCTGCGGATTATTCTGCGGTCATGTATGAAATGGATCAATCCGAGGGATAAGTGTCGGAAGCAACAAACTTTAAGCTTGCGAAGAAGGTCTTTAGGCTCACCCACGAGTTACCGACGGCGCGATTACGCGCTACTTGGACGCAGTGGCTACGTCCTAAACTGAATCGGGCTACTTTTATTGGGAACCATGAGCACTGTTAAGGTCGGCATAGTGATGGGCAGCGATTCGGATCTTCCGGTGATGGAGAAAGCCGCGGAAATCCTGGAACGATTCGACGTCCCTTATTTCATGACCGTAGCTTCGGCTCATCGTACCCCCGAAAAAGTTCTAGGATTGGCAAAGAGGGCCGAGAAAGAAGACTGGAAGGTGCTGATTGCAGCCGCAGGCATGGCCGCGCACCTGGCAGGATTTCTTGCTGCTCACACAATTCTGCCGGTTATTGGAGTTCCTATGGCCTCCTCGTCTCTCGGCGGATTGGACGCGCTCTTATCCACTGTGCAGATGCCCGGCGGGGTTCCAGTAGCTTCTATGGCCCTGGGGGCCGCAGGTGCGAAGAACGCAGCACTCTTCGCCGTGCAGATCCTGGCCATGTCCGATCCTTCCCTGCAAGAAAAACTGCGCCAATACCGCAAAGAGCAACGAGATTCTATAGAAAAGAAGGCCGCGGCCGTGGAAGAGGGAAGAGAAGAGAGGCAGAGCGAGTGAGAATTAGCAGGGGGACACTTTTTTGAAACGCCGCGGGACGCAGGGTCTCCCCGCACTCCTCTTCCGAAAACTTTTGATACTTGCTGGTTCCTTGGCGTTGACGTTCCATGCAGAGCTAGGGAACAAGGTGCCGGGATCACCCGGAGAGCATCGCATTCCGCATGAAAGAGACATTTGCCATCGATGAAACTTCCACAATCAAGCTTTGTCTGGAAGACTGCTTCCTTGGCATGAAACAGTTGCCTGAAGGCAGCGTTGACGTAGTAGTGACATCTCCCCCTTACAATATAGGGGTCAAGTACGGTGTCTACGACGACAAGATCCACCGGCAAGCCTACCTGGATTGGCTTGAAAAATGGTCGTCTGAAGTTCGGCGGGTCCTCACGCCGACCGGATCTCTATTTCTTAACATAGGGGCCAAACCCAGAGATCCCTGGGGGCCATTGGAGACGGCCATGCGATTTCGCAACCGCTTTTGTCTCCAGAACACGATTCACTGGATCAAATCCATAGCCATAGATCGAGCTGGAAACGGCGATGACCACGGCCTCAAAGAGGACGTTAACGTCGGCCATATCAAGCCTATAAACAGTCGCCGGTATCTCTCCGACGCGCACCAGTACATTTTCCACTTCACCAAGAGTGGTAACGCTGAATTGGATCGCCTTGCCATCGGAGTCCCCTATAAGCACAAGTCCAACATCACACGCTGGAAATCATCCGGAATCGACCTCCGCTGCAGAGGCAACACATGGTTCGTCCCTTACAAAACCATTGTTTCAAGGTCGCGCGAACGCCCCCATCCTGCAACTTTTCCGCCCCGCCTTGCCGAAATGTGTATCAAGCTTCTTGGCCTGTCGAAGGTAAGACTCGTCCTGGATCCCTTTATGGGCCTCGGAAACACGGCTCTGGCATGCTTGAATCTTAGGATATCCTGTATCGGCTATGAAATCGACCCGGAATACTTCAAGATCAGTTGTGAGAGGGTCAAGAATGCCGTAGCTCCTGCTGAGACTTTGGAACTCTTTTAATCTCCCGTAATAGCAGATGATACGATTGGGTCGGGTCCTTTCCATCGGTTTGCCCCCCCCACTGCCTTCAGCGCAAGCTCCCATCAGCCCGTTTTCTCAATCCTCGAAATTGCCCGCAGGTCCTTTGTTGCCGGTCAACGATTCGGCCATTTTCCGGATCTTCTCCTCAGTCCATTCCGCCGGGTCCTCTATCCTCAAAACCTTAGGGCCCAAGTCGTATGAACCCGCCTTAAGAATTGTCTCAATGGCCAGCGGCGCGGTGTCGTGTCCGTTGAAAACCTGAGTGATAAGATGATAAACGAAGTCTTCAACTCTTTGCACCATTCTCTCCCGCTCTTCACGCGGCAGCCCGAGTAGCTTGTTCTCAAACGGACGGTTCAGTTTCTTAAAGTCCCCTCCTTTCAAACCTTTCTCTTTCGCATACGCGGTCATCCGGTCCCACATGGCCTCAGAGAGTCCTTCATCAGGGATTTTAATGAAGCCGCCATCCTGGTCCAGTATGGCGTTGCCGTATTCATTGATTTTAACACCCCACGATACCATCTGGAGAGCGGTGGCGACATTGGCTTTGGTGGTGCGGGTGTCCCCAGCGATAGCGCGCAGCCGTTCGTAACTATTGCCGGAAGTTCCGTGTTGCGCGCCCGACACGCCGTACCTCTGGAGGGCCTTGTGGATTTTCGCGGTCAGCTCGACCTGGATGCCAGCGTCACTGGCCTCAATCCCGTGCGTGGTGCCGTTGTTCAGTGCAATCCAGTCCGGGAAGATGCTGTCCGCGTTCAAACCCTTAATTAGAAACAGAGCCTCCTCAACGGTTGAGAGCCCTTCTTTCCCCTTGATCTCCCCCACTTCGGTTTCATAACCCGACCACGCGGGAAAATACTTGTTGAGAGCGAGGTTGGCCAGCAGATTATCCGTGTCGGGCAGATGCGAGGCGTCAATGGCAATGGAGGTGATCCCCGCGTCAAACAAGCTGGGAATCTCCACCTTTGCTCTTTCCTCGTCATTGGTGCTTTTGATGCCGTAATGGTCCGCGTGGATTGCAACAGGGACTGTGATGCCCAATTCGTTGCAGATGGCATCCACCAATCTGGCCATGTTCCACAGGCTGACGTCACAGTAGGCTTCTGCGCCCCCTTCGGACTTGGCAATTTCGATAAGGATTGCGGCATTAGCCTTCTGCGCGGCCCGCAATGCTCCACGCGCCACAAATGAACTTCGCACGCTCGCGGCAATGGCAATGGCATGCCCTTTCGCCATCATAGCTCGATCGATAACTTTGCCGCTGACAATGAGCGTCCTGGAATTGGGAAACAATCTCTTTATGTTGGGCGGACGCCCAATTTCAAGGGCCTTGTCAAAATCGCTTGATGAAAAGCCTGTCTGAGCTTGCATAATTCCCCTCCATTGAACCTCGTATGAGAATTGTAATCGTCATTGATAGAGAAAAGACGGCCATCCACTCTCGCCGCCTCCAGTATTAAAATCGGGCCGCGCCCGGTTTTCCGAGCATCACGTTGCATCACAGCACGACCTGGCCGATCAGAGCGTGGAAGGCCAAGCATCAACGCGTGCCTCATTACCTCAATTCACCGTCAGCAGCGACCCTTGCCCCACAGCCCCAGAGTATAATGATTAAAAGCCCCATACACAATATTTAGATAATTCACCGTCCTGCAAGTTCACGAGAGCGGAAGAGACTCAGTGGGGGCTGGAGAGATGTTTTCATATCAACGTTATCGTAAGGTTCGCTCGCCAACGTGCTCGGAAGGCTACGGTACGGCGCGGCCGGCTGGTCGTCCCGCACCGCCGGCGCCTACCAAATCATTTGGTTTCTATACCCATTGCCAAAAGTTTTGTCCGATTGGAGACAGCCCGACACCGTCATTCCGGCGGAAG
>CAWHDO010000030.1:0-40628 GCA_963828085.1 uncultured delta proteobacterium | reverse complement strand
CGGGGCGACGTGCGGTGAACAGATCATTACTTTTGGCAATGGCTATACGACCCCTAAAAATGTTGATTCCCGCGGCTGGCGCGCCACAAAATAATTGTTGACAATTGATTAGGCGGGACGGGGGTCCACAGGGCCTGTGGATAACTTGATGGTAGGGTTGTGGATAACTTTGATAACCCGCTGAACTCTCAAGATTGTGACCTAACTGCCCCAACTCAGGACAGCCATATTACACAACAATATCAGATGGTAAGCATAACCATTCGGAATCTGGGCACCGAGGTTTTACCAATCCTGGAGCCAACCGAGTTATAAACACCTGTGGATAAATGTCATTCTAGCCAGGTTCACAACCCTCATGAATTGTTACACTTGTGTGAGCGCCCAAAAGGAACCCCGCTTCTAGTAAGCTGAACCGAGCGATTCTTGATTTCCGGCCAGAGAAATGAATGATCCATTTGCCACTGCGAGCACTGACACCATCGTAATCCCAAATGTACGTGGGGCAATCGCTGATCCTGTGTCATTGCGAGGAGTGCCCGGTGGGACAGGTTTCCACCCCACAGGCGTTAAAATACGTCGCACGGCTCCATAATTACAGGCTGTTATCACCCTCCCCCTTCCCCCTCCCGTCGAGGGAGTCCCGCGAAACGCAGGATCTCCCCTGGCGGGAGAGGGCAGGGTGAGGGGGAATTGGATCGCATCAGACCCTGCTTATTTTAACGCCTATGGGCATCTTGCCTGTCGCTTAATGACGCGCAAGATGCCGGTCGCACTAGCAATCTCAGCTTTGGCGGTGTCCCGCGGGACGCGGGACTTCGTTCAGCCCGCAACGACAGTCGTCACCTGTCGCCGACCAAAAGCTGCACCACGATCCGTGAAAACTTTGCACGCCGTACGAGCAGACAATCGTAAAAGTGGGAAATAATTACCCATCATTGCGGAGCATGGCAAAAGCCTGTTTGGGGAGAAACTCAATAATAATGCCATTTCTTTGCACTTGGCACAGCAATTGCTTGTGATAGATGTAACAACGACTCCAAAACCATACCCTTATAGCAATCCTCCTACTTGGATTGCTTTTTTTTGCCTTGAGAATCGCGTCGCCGAGTCAAGCAAACCCCTCTCGCTCCTTTTCAGGGAGAAAAGCTAATGGGGGTCGCGCACCTGGGCAGGCATCACAGGCTGGGGATAATGACTGGCACAACCGCTGGTAGCAGATCAATATCAATGGGGGTCACGCCGAAAGGGTCCCCGTCAATTTCCACAGGAACCGGTTCCTCGGATTCAATACGAACCGTGCGGCCAGTAGCCCGAATCAGGCCGGGCAAATCAGAGGCTTTGCCGGTCAAGCCGGCAAGTGCATAAAGACAAAGCCAGCCGATAGTCCCCTCACGAAAGACGCAAATCTCAAAGTTGCCTGAGTCGAGACTGGCATCTTCCGCGAAGACGAAGAAGCCCCCGTACCTCCGCACCTTGAGCACCATGACATTGCATCCGGTAATCTCTTGTCGGCCATCCACCACAATCCGCAGTCTCGCGGGCCGATTTGCCGCGGCAGTCCTCAGGAGAGGCAACACATAACCCGAATACCCCAATGTGTTGCCTCTATGCTTCCTCACTTCTTCCGCTACCTTCGCATCGAACCCCGCACTGGCCAGCAGCAAGAATCGCCGCCTCCCAGCAAGGCCCATGTCGATACGTTTGCATACGCCGTATTCGAGCCACGTCGCCAGTTTCTCAGGATCAGCCGGCAATTGGAGACTGAGAGCCAGTTGATTGGCGGTTCCCGTGGGCAGAGGAAGAATCGGAACCTGTGCAGGGTCGGCAAGGCCGTTGAGGACCTCATTTACGGTACCGTCTCCACCGGCAATTACCAGCCGGTCCAGTTTACTGCTGACGGAACGCGCCCGTCGCGCCGCCTCCCCTGCCCTCGAAGTTAGGCAGACCTCCACAACGTGGCCGCGGCGCACCAACAGGTCCCCAAATTCATGGACCAGCCGTTCTGTCTGCCCCGTTCCTGCGATGGGGTTACCTATAATTAATACCCGCATTTCACACAGCGTCTATCGGCCGGCTCCAGATGCTTGCCGGCCCCGTCTGCTGTCCCCTGGAATTGCCCACCTTCATCGGCATGGTCTGCAAATTCGATATTTCCCGCAAAGAACAATCGGGAGGCCTCGTGAATGAGGCGCCGGAAAATTGGGGATCACGAATTATGGGTGTCGCCTTAAAGAAAGTTTAATACCTAGTTAATATCGTGATCGATAGCCAAATTGCAAGGAATTTGAAAATGGGATCGCATTCTTGAGATGGAAGACGGAAAAAGGAGACTCTCGCCGACGGGATTGTGCTCCGTCGTTGTTCGGACGAGCAGCCATTAGGCAAAGGCTTTGTCCCACACAGGCTAATTACCGGTCTTCTGATTAAGAACCGGCGACTCCTGCCTGAGCACCTGTGTAATCGCTTGATCCTTCTTGGACGGGAGAGAGTTCAGGTACAGCATGTCCACGCAAAGATCTGCACCGTTCGGCCACTTGAGCCCTCTGGGCCGGCTGCTCACTCTAACTTTTCCGAACAATTCTTTGTTATTCAGTGGAGCGAATAATGACCCCTTCAGGTAAGGCTTCATGTCGAACAGCCTTTCCTCACCGTCGTCAAAGGTCAAACGAAGCAAAAATCCTCTTGCGGCACGACCGCGATAATACGGTGCATCATATTTCTGACTCCTCGATACGGTCAAAGCTGTCGCCTCTTTTGAGCCGAGTTCCATCGTGTGAGCAACTGCTTCTGATTCCTGGCCATCCATTGTTTCACTTTTCGATATGTTTTTCGAGGTATCTCTCCTTCTTCGAGTTCCAATGTTTCTGATATTAATCATGGCTTCATGTTCTGCCTCGAAAACATGCACATGAGGCGGGGGGTGATCAAAGGAGTTTATGTAGACCGCTACTCCGGACCAATTCGCAACCAAAGGCAAGATATGCCACCCTTTCTGAAATCCTCACCCTTTCTTCGAGGGCCAGAAAGACAAGAGCGTTTCTGACTTAAGAGCCGCTCCATGCACGTCCGTGGGGGCCAGTATGGCCCTAATTGCCTCGTACGTCCAATGCTTCGTTTAGCGGCCCCCTGGGCTCGTTTTTTCCGTGACACCGATCGATCCACCCAGAGTCGAACTGCTGCAGCGCATTCCGTTCGAGGTATTTGTCAGGCGTTCAATCACTTTTGGTTTACTGTGCCTGTTGGGAAACGTCTGCGAATTCGCTGGCCTTTCCTCACTGACAATGAAGCTGACAGAACTCGTTCCTTTACAAGAGATACATATCCTCTTGATAATACGCTGATAAACGACTTAATCTTGCGAATAGCCTCTTTTTCTCTCGCAACTCGCCTAAATAATTATGATTAATTTTGATAGGAGGTTGCTTGAGCGAATGCGGGCTTCCGGCTTCTAACTTTTGATTGCCCGACAGCAGTCTGTTATCATGTAATATACTGTCCTTATAGTGCTGCAACGATAATTCACTGCTTAGCTCACACGATCAAGTTCTGGTTTAGCCTTATGTCCTGCCGATATTAGAGTATTTTTCCGTTGCAACCGTTGCTAAATTATGCTAACTTCCGCAAGTATGATAGAAGTAGGGAATCTATGTCCCTGATTATAGACCGCTGTTAAAGCGTAGCTAGAGCAATTCCCGTTTCTTGCTCTTTGCGCAGGCGGCTTAGTCGTGGCGCCAGCGGAGCCCGGCGGCAGTGCAGCACGTGCCGCCCCCAACAATCCAGTCGAATCCCGTGCGGCAGGAACCGGCGGCAAAAAATCTGGTGGAGGAGTCGTCATGATCAACAACGAAAAGGCGATGCAAGAACTACAGGACATTTTGAAAGTCTATGTTGACAGGAAACCCGGGGGGGGGATATTTTCCCACGTGGGGATTCCCGTACCCTGACAAGACGCCACATGCCCTTCAAGAGGAGCTGGCCCAGATAATCAAGAAACGAGATCAGTGGGAAAGCAAGGCCAGAGAATTGTGGGAAAAAACAAAGAGACTCGACAACGACTTGCAAGCCAATCAACGAGTCATTACCGAGCTTAACGACAGGGTCGAAATTGAGTCAAACAAGGTCAAAGACCAGCAAACCACAATTGATCGACTGCGCGAGAGTAATGATGACTTGGCTGCCAATATGAGGCGCGAACAGGAATTAAACAAGAAGAACCAAGAGATTGTTAATGCGCTGGATAAAAGGATACTCGTTGCGGCCGCTCAGGCCCAACGCAATTGGGCCGACTGCCTGGAACGCCAAAACGAGCCCGATACAAAACTTCAGGAGATCCACGACCAAATCGAGAAACTTTGGCAATGCAAGCGTTCCCTTGAGGAGCTGGTCGGTATGCTCGTCGGAGACATGGTGGAATTGGAGGATGTTGGCAGCCTGGAGGAAGGGTGCGCAAACACCCAGAACTCACTCAATCGATGCAAGAATACCTTTGACCAGCATGGCGAAAAGATGCTCCAAAAGCTAAAGGATGAAAAGTCCCGATGGGAGAGTCGTCGAGATGAAATCGAGAAATGTTGCTCGGCTTGGCGGTCAACAGTCGAAGAATTAAAAGAAATTTTGGACGTCCTGAAAGGCGATGGAGGGTCGGAACCAGGAGAAGAGGGAGAGAGAAGTTCCGAGGACTTGAGGGGAGGCGCTTGGGACGCGGGTGAGCCAGGAACTGGCCGCTGGGGATCTGCGGGTTCGGACCCGGGCGGTTCTGAGTTCGGATTCGCACGAACCGCCGTGGACGGACCGCATGAAGGAGGATCAGGAACGCATGCCCACTCGGTCCCTATCGATACGGGACGGCCGGAAACAGAGACCCAAGCAGAAGAAACAGCCGACTATTCCTTGCATCTTGAGGAGGTTGACGACGATTTGGATGCCATCTTGGCGGAGGGTGAAAGGCTCCCGCTACTAGGAAGGGAGCCCTCATTGGAGGCTAAATGGGGGCAGCCGGCAACTCAACAAGTCCCGGACCGCGAATTGCCTACCGGGGGCAGCCCTGCACAGCTAGGGACACGGCCGCCTCTTACCCCGGAATCGGAAGCTGTAATTCCGACTCCAGGGTCTGTGATTACTCCTGAGGCCCCCAGGAATTTTGGACGCGGAGGTCACGTACTTCCGAAAACCGGCGGAGACGCCTTTCCCATTGGGCGAGCCCGTCCACGAAGATGAGAATGCCGAGGGCGATTCGTGGGAGACTAGAAAAGAAGGGGCGGAGACCGATCCAAAACCTGAGCCAGACAAATCTTTCTAGAGTTTAGGATTGCCTGATAGCCGATCGGATCTTCCGACGTGTTCCATTCCCGCCCGTGTCAACATAGACGGGACTTCACGGCCAGGAGTTGAATCTATATGTCGATCTGTAATTGGTGTCGAGAATACGTTAGAAAGCCAATGGCCCGTAAGTTGTGCGTTCAGGGACTTCGTCCCCGTGAGGATCTTCTGAAAGCTTTGGAGGACCTCCGTAGAGAGACAGTAGCCGAGCGAAAGAAACGAACTGCTGAAATGGAGAGACTGCAAGAAGAAGCTAGGCTCATTGCAGCCTTTAACGAGCGCGGACCAGACCGAATTCAGGAATTGCAGCGCCTAGCCGAGTGCGCCGAACTGGAAGCCAGTGGCCTCCAGAAACAGATCTGGTTGTTTAGGGATGAGGCTAAAGCATTAGCAATTTTGGCCGACCAATTTGGCGAGTCGACGCTCTTGCTGCAGGAATGCCTTGACGGGACATATGAACGGGAAGATGCTTTAAAACCCAAAATCTCACAGGCTTTGGAGACCCTAAGATTGATGCAGGAACGAATCTCCAGCATAGAGGAGGCCATCAAATACCTCAGGGATACTGAACCGTGTTCACAGCTCCCACGTGCCCTCCCATAGGCCACTTGTCCCGTAAAAACGGGGAAGAGACAGTCCTACCGGCTCTGTCGCCAAGACCTGTCACCATTCTAACCATGGTGGGGCTTTAGCCGCCAGCAATCGAATCCAGTCGGGCTGCATCCTGGATGGCACTGAGTGCTATCATGATACGATCTCATTGATTAAAATACTATCATATAGCTACACACGACACATAATGTGTCCGATCCAATTCCACGCAAACCGGACTGAATGCGCTTTGAGGCGCGAGCGCACGGCCTACCGCGGCTGGACGGACGCCAGCCCTGTTCCGTCGTCTATTCAGTCGCGCTGCCGAAGAACTCGGGCTTCAAGGCATCATCGTCCGTGAAGAGTCGCCGGAATGAGAGCCCGACCAACAGCATGCTGCCGAAAGCCGCCGCGGCCGAAATCATGAGCATTACCACGATCTGGTAGCGGGCAGCCTCTCCCGGATCCGCGCCGCCAAGGATCTGGCCGGTCATCATTCCGGGGATGCTCACCAGGCCCACGACCATGAGAGAATTTATTATCGGTGTCATCCCGGATCGGATAGCCTCCCGAACGCAGTCCCTAACAGCCTCCCACGGGGTCGCCCCGAGAGACAAGAGCGCCTCGACCTCCCCTTTTCTCGACCTCACCTCGGAGTAGAGTCTGTCGATGGCCAGCGCTATTCCGCTGACCGCATTGCCCAGGATCATCCCGGAAATGGGTATGACTATCCTTGCCGTGTACCAGGGTTCACCACGAATA
Organism: uncultured delta proteobacterium; assembly: GCA_963828085.1. Classification (GTDB taxonomy): domain Bacteria; phylum Desulfobacterota; class Desulfomonilia; order Desulfomonilales; family Desulfomonilaceae; genus CAWBBA01. The sequence continues at coordinate 33,953 of CAWHDO010000030.1, read as the reverse complement.
ATTATCGCACACACGATCACCATGACCAGATACGTGCTTGCAGCAAGTGATACGAACGCAATGAGCACAGGAAAACCGGGCACGTTCGGAGTGCGCCTCGTCGCGGTGAAAGCGGCTATAGCGCACATGGCAGCCACAATGAACATCACGAGATCCGGGCGGTCCACCGCAAAGATCCAACCAAGAGCGTATCCTATAACGGTTAGTTGCACAACGCAGCGAACAGCCCCGTATGCCAACGTTTTGGTCAGCCCCAGTCGAAAAAATGCAGACACGCCCCCAGCCAACAAGAGTAGAATCGCTGTAAACATTAGCTGAGAGTTAGAAATCGGAACTACCTCGTAATTCATGAGTCATTCTCCAGAATGGACGGATTGCCTCGACGGATGCATACCCTATTCGCTGTGTAACATTGGCGGGTCGAGCGTGATCACCTGTCCAGGCATGAGTTGCCTGAAGCCTTCATCATGGCTGACCGCGACGATTCCGCGCCTGCTCTCGCCAAGCCAGCCCAGCAGAAGCTCGGCGGCCGCATCACGGCTCTTGGTGTCAAGAGCCGCTGTAAGTTCATCCAGCAGCAACACCTGAGCGTCCACCGACAGGGACCTCACCAGCGCTACCCGCGAGGCCTCTCCCACCGACAGGGTGAGAGCGTCTCGCTTTAGGACGTCGTCCGGGAGCAGCAACCTGGAAAGCTGCTTATGAGCCACCACTATGTCAGCGTCTTGATCCGTGCGGCAGCGGAGATTAAAAGCCTTCCGGAGATTGTCCGAAACGCTTCCTGGGAAGAGAACCGCCTTTTGGTGAGAGTTACAGAACTCTGGTCCGCCACTTTGCAGCAGAAATGTCTTTCGAGGGCACACCTTCCAGGAGCATTTCCCCACCAGTCATGGGGTTAAGCCTGGCCAACGTCCTTAGCAGTGTCGTTTTCCCCTGTCCTGACGGGCCGGTGATCCAAATCACTTTGCCCGGATCCAGGATGAATGAGATTCGATTCGAAGGCTTTCCCGGTGCGCCGCTGAAAGCCAATTCCCTCGCTTCAAAAATCCTACCTGTGGCGGCTGCGGTCATAGCGAGGGGGACACCAATCTAAGTACTCTGCTTCATAAATTCGGTCACATAATCTGATCGCTCGGGTTCACGTGGCTGGAGGCCATTATGGCTCAACATCAGCCTTCCCTTAATCTCTTCCGATTGAGCCGGAACCACTGGTAGGCCGATTCGAGTCCTTCCCTCAATGTCAGTGTCGGCTTCCAACCGAGCGCAGAGATGCGGCTGACATCCAGAAGCTTTTTGGGCATACCGTCGGGCATGCTGGCGTTAAACCGGATATCTCCTTTAAATCCGACAACATCCTTGATCAAGAGCGCCAGATCCCGAATGGAGATGTCAACACCGCTTCCTATATTGATTATTTTGGGAGAATCATAATTTTCCATGAGAAACAGGCAAGCATCAGCCACATCGTCCACATGTAGGAATTCCCGCATGGGTTTGCCGCTCCCCCAGATCTCCACAAACTCGGCCCCGGCCTCGTGAGCCTCATGGGTTTTTCGGAGCAACGCGGGGACCACATGGGAGTTCTCCAAATCGAAATTGTCGTTGGATCCGTAAAGGTTGGTGGGCATGACAGAGATGAAATTGGCGCCGTACTCCCTGTTATATGATTGACACATAATGATGCCCGCTATCTTGGCTACAGAATAGGGCTCGTTCGTGGGTTCCAGGTACCCGCTGAGCAGGTATTCTTCCTTCATAGGCTGCGGCGCCAGCCTGGGATAGATACATGAACTTCCCAGGAAAAGGAGCTTTTTTACGCCGTTCAGGTATGCGGCGTGAATGAGATTAGTCTGAATCATCAGATTTTGGTATATGAATTGAGCCGGATATGTGTTGTTGGCATGAATGCCCCCGACTTTGGCCGCGGCAAGAAAGACCCAGTCCGGCTTCAATTCGCTGAGTAATTTGAGGGTGGCCTGCTGATCGCAGAGGTCCACCCGCGAGGTGGGCTTAATTACCAAGTATCCGCCACGATCTAGACGTCGGCAAATAGCCGATCCGACCATCCCCGTATGGCCGGCCACGTAAATTTTGGTCGCTGGCTTATTACGTTCCATTATTGGAACCCCGCGGTCCGGCAGAGTTGTTCCTTTTCGGCCTCTCTGAGATCAGCCACAACCATGCGCCTGACGAGTTCAGAAAAGGTGACCCGCGGTTTCCACCCCAGCAGTTCTCGGGCTTTTGTGGCATCGCCAAGTAATTCGTGCACTTCCGTAGGCCGAAAGTATCGTGGATCCACCGCTACCAGGGTCCGGCCTGTCTCGGCATCGATACCTTTCTCGTCTATCCCCTCCCCTTGCCAGGTTACAGTGATCCCTACTTCTCTGAAGGCGCGTTCTACGAATTCCCGAACCGAATGATTTTCCCCCGTTGCGACAACGAAATCGTCAGGCTCGGGGTGCTGAACGATTAGCCACATGGCCTCAACATAGTCGCCCGCATACCCCCAATCGCGTTTAGCATTCAGATTGCCGAGGTAGATACTGTCCTGCATCTCAAGCTTGATGCGTGCCACTGCCCGGGTGATCTTCCGGGTTACAAAGGTTTCTCCTCGCATGGGAGATTCGTGATTGAAGAGTATCCCGTTGCAAGTAAAGAAATCGTATGCTTCTCTGTAGTTGCGGGCTATCCATACCCGTATAACTTGGCCACCGCGTATGGACTTCTTGGGTAGAAGGGCGTGGTTTCTCTCTGAGGAGTCTCCTGCACGAGGCCGAACAGTTCACTTGTTGAGGCTTGGTAAAAACGAACTCTCTTCCCTAGATTCAGGATCCGGATTGCCTCTAACAGCCGGAGCGTGCCTAGCGCATCCGAATTTGCTGTATACTCCGGCGTTTCGAATGACACTTTTACATGGCTCTGCGCAGCCAAATTGTAGATTTCCGTAGGCTGAAACTGCTGGATTATGCGAATAAGATTGGTGGAATCGGTCATATCGCCGTATTCCAAACTGAGATGGCGATCATCCACGTGAGGATCTTCATACAAGCCATCGATCCGCTGAGTGTTGATCAGAGATGCACGCCTCTTTACTCCGCAGACTTGGTAACCTTTCTTGAGCAGGAACTCTATAAGGTAGGCGCCGTCTTGACCTGTCACTCCGGTCACGAGGGCTCGCTTATCAGAAATTAGCTCCATCACGACACTTTCCAAATTGTATTGAGGAATTCCTATGCACGCAGCAGCAGCCAACAAATAACACGACGCGTAAATCGAGTCAAGCATCGCCCCGTCATCAAGCCCTTACCGGGCCTCAGCGAAATGACATTTGCAGCGGTTTGTGCTAGGTTAAACATACGCAAGCCTTGATGGAGCAAGCTGGCCCTTCATGTACCCGCAACCGCATTTGTCGATAATCGTAGCAGTGTACAACCGGGCATTAACGCTGCAACATTGTATTGACAGTGTCGCGAACCAGGACTATCCGTTCAAAGATCTGATTATCATTGACGGAGGCTCTACCGACGGCACTTTCGAGATTCTCAAGGCCAACAATCATCGAATTTCGTACCTGGGAATCCGCGGCTGATCGCGGGATTTACCATGCCTTCAATAAGGGCCTCGAACATGCTACGGGCGACTGGATCTACTTCCTGGGAGCCGACGACTATCTAATGGACGCCGGGGTCTTCACCCGCGTGGCCGCCAGCCTGGTCGAGTGTGAACCCGAGATCAGGATTGTCTATGGAAAAGTGGCCATTGTGTCACCAGACGGTGAAGTGCTTGCAATCCATGGAGAAGATTACGACCGAACCAGGCAAAAACTGTACAAGGTTATGCCGATATGCCATCAGGGAATATTTCACAGACGCAGCGTGTTTGAAAGCCGTGGTGGATTCGATGAATCTTTCAGGATTTCAGGTGATTACGCGTTGCTACTTCGTGAGTTGAAAGACCGGCACGCCAAGTTCATGGCGGATGTAGTCATAGCAGCCATCCAGTTGGGTGGGGCAAGCTCGAACCCGAGTGAGGCCCTTCTTGTCCCGATAGAGGAGGCGCGTGCAAGAAAATTGAACGGCTTTCCCGTTTATCATCTCGCATGGGTATGGTTGATCATCAAAGCATTTGCCAGGTATTCCATTCAACGGACCCTGGGAGATAAGGCGTTTCGCCGAATTGGCGACCTCTATCGGCGAATGTCCGGGAGGCCACCGGTCTGGACAAGGATGTAAGGGGAAACCTCCCCCGGGAACCATGCCAAGAATCGCTTTCGTTCACAGTAATAATAATGACGTAGGCGGCTCGGATCTAGCCATGTTGCGGGTTGTTTGCGCCTGCAGGGACGCAGGGTACGATACGTTGGTGTTGATCTCACGCCGAAACCTGATCTGGGAACGCTATGAAAGACGGGGGATTGCGGTCCAACAGGTTCAAATGCCTCGCCTCTCACAATCTTTGAACCCTTTCTTCTATTTTATGTGGCTGCTGGATGTCTTCGCAACCACCCGGCGCCTGATCCGACTATTCTCACGTGAGAGGGTCGGCCTTGTGTTCGCCAACGATTTCAATGAATTGCCCGCTACGCTGGCAGGGCTAATCCTGGGCCTACCCCGGATTATGCGCTTGCGGTTTGTATTTAGGCTCCCTGCGCTGATGCGGCGAAGTTACATGAGCTTGCTGGCATGGGCTTCAGACAAGGTTCTGTGCGTATCCGAAGCGGTTCGTCTTTCCAATTTCCATGATGTGCAACGCTTTCAGGACCGCGTTCTCACCCTTTACGATTGGCACGAGGAGAACGTCAGCAGCGCCATCGATGACCTTCCGGTCAATCCGTTTAAGCGATTCGGTATTGATTCCTCAGCCCGAGTGGTGCTCATGCCTGCTCGCATGGAGCCGTTGAAAGGTCAGCACGTTCTCGTTGACGTCGCGCCTGAAATCCTACGGGCTATTCCGGATGCGGTCATTCTCTTTGCGGGTGATGTGGTAAAAGGCAGAGGCCGCGAAAAGTACCCCGAGCATCTGCGTGCCCGCATACAAAGGGCGGGTCTTTCAGAAAGAGTATTTTTCTCAGAACACGTTGAGGACCTGGACGTGCTCATGCGAGCCGCGAGTGTGGTGGTTTGTTGCTCCACCGTTCCCGAAGCGTTCGGACTGACCGTCCTTGAAGCGCTCTGGTACGGGACACCTGCGGTGGCCCCGGCAATTGGGGGCCCGCTCGAAATTGTAGGTAACCCGCCGGCGGCATTACTTCATGAGCCGGGCAATGCAAGTGAGTGCTGGGCTCAGCAATAATTCGTATTCTGAACGATCGCGAGTTGGCCGACGAACTCGTCCGGCGAGGAAAAGAACAGGCCTCACAGTTCACTCGCGAGAGGCTGTGGCCTGAATTCAAGGGCATGATAGAAGAGTTGTTGTCAGGAGCGAGGCAAGGCAAAGAGAACAATGGCTAGAGTCTCCGTCATTATAGTCAGTTACAACACCAGGGAGATACTCCTCAATTGCCTTCGCTCCGTGTACTCGTCCACAGGAGACGTCGAGGTGGAAGCGTTCGTGGTGGACAACGCTTCCAGGGACGAGAGCGTAGATGCAATACGCAGAGAGTTCCCCCAGTGCATCGTCATCGCCAACGAGACGAATGTCGGGTTTAGCAAGGCGAATAATCAGGCGGTCAGGATGTGCACCGGCCGATACGTTCTTCTCCTGAACCCGGATACCGTAGTCGAACCTGACGTAATGGCTAAGATGGTTGAATTTATGGACAAGCAACAGGATGTCGGCATGGTGACTTGCAAGCTTGTCACTCACGATGGAACGCTCGACCTGGCTTGCCGCCGAGCCTTTCCGTCCCTGTGGGACGGCCTCTGCCGCGCTTCCGGGCTGAGTCAGTGGTTCCCCAATAGCCGGCTGCTGGCGCGGTACAATCTCACGTATTTGGACGAGCATCAAACCTGCCAGGTGGAAGCAGTCAATGGGGCTTTCATGTTTGCCAGGCGCGAAGCCGTAGACGAGGTTGGTCTTCTCGATGAGGACTATTTCATGTACGCCGAAGACCTCGACTGGTGCTTTCGTTTCGGGACATCCGGCTGGAAAGTTGTATACCACCCCGCGGCAACAACAGTTCACTTGAAAGGTCAGAGCGGGAATCCGAAGAGTTCCGCGATGATCCGGGAACTGTTCAGGTCCACGAAGCTGTTCTATCGCAAGAACTGTTTCGCTGACATGGGATTTCTGCGCAGAGCCTCGATCCTGATGTGCCTGGACCTTTGGAAATGGGCGACTTTGTTTAAGAATGCTCTTCGCACAAATAAACGAACTCGACCTTAGAAGTCATATTTCAAACGGAAAGTACTATGTTACCTTCTCTCAAACGATGAAGCAAGACTCACGATTTTGGAAGGAGCTTATGAACAGTGACAGGAAAATACTCTAACCTACTGAAGCTTATGCTTAACATAGCAATAATTATTCTTATAACAGTTTCTTTGGCGGAAATAGCGCTTAGAGTTGGCAACAAGATTTACCCCTCATACATCTTTTACGATAACTCCTATAATCGTTTCCGTGGCAAGCCTTTTGCCGACGACTATGATTTTCGCCTCAATTCCAGAGGTTTTAAGGATGTGGAGCGGAAAAAGGAGAAAGAGCCCGGCGTATACCGGATCCTGGGACTTGGAGATTCGTTCGCCTTCGGAGTGGTGCCTCACAAGTTCAACTTCATGACGCTGTTGGAAACGCAGCTCAACCAATGTAACAAGGTAGAGGTTATAAATATGGGGATTCCGTGGCTCGACCCGGAAGACTTTCTCTCTGTCCTGGTCCATGAAGGCCTTGAGTTTAATCCCGACCTGGTGATGGTCTGCTTCTTTATAGGGAGGGATTTCCTGCCGAACGAGAGAAGCATCTATACATACTCGTACGCTGCTTCATTTCTAAAGTTTATTTATGATCTCCACTTCAGATATGAGGGTCAGGTTTACCATGGAAAGTCGGTATATGACGATGAAAAACCGACATTGACGAATGACACGTTCATGCACTGTGAGAACGGGAGAAGTCGCATTTTTGTCAAGAATTACGATAAGTTTCAAGCTCTGTTCGACGGTGCAATCGCGCCGTTGCGCGAGATAAAAGAAATATGCAGCGCCAGGGGTATAAATCTGTTGGTAGTTATGTTCCCCGATGAGATGCAAGTAAACTCCCCGCTTCAATCGGAAGTACTGGCTGCATCCAAGCACAGCCCCGATCAGTTTGACTTTGCACTCCCCGACAGGATGCTATCCCGTGAACTTGAGAACATGAACGTGAAACAACTCGATTTATTGCAACCGTTCAAACAGGTTTTCACTCACGAGCGCCTTTACAAGCCCAGGGATACTCACTGGAACATTGCTGGAAACAAGTTGGCTGCTGAAGTAATCGGGAAATACTTGAGCAATACCATCTTAACCAATTGCCAAGGACATGACAGACATTAATTTACTAGGTCCGGCGGGGCGTTCTTTTCGTGGACAAGAGCGGCCTCTCAATCAATCCCGTCCCCTCTACACACCACCAGTAGCGTTTTCAGCATGATGAACACGTCGAGAACGAAACCCTGGTGCTTGAGATAGTAGAGGTCCAATTCTATCCGCTTGGCCAGCGAGGGATCTCCCCTGCTCATGACCTGCTGAAAGCCGGTGATGCCCGGTTTGGCCTTGAGTCTCCGCTGTTCCCAGGGTTCATACCTGTCCGCGAGGCCGACCCACTCGGGTCTTGGTCCCACGACGCTCATCTCTCCCTTCAAGACATTAATAAGCTGCGGAATCTCGTCGAGACCCGATCGTCGAAGGAATTTACCAAGTGAGGTTACCCGCGGATCTCGGGGAATCTTGTAAACAGGCTCTGCCAAGCCATCCAAGTCAATGATGTTTCTGAGCTGATCGTCAGCATCGGGTACCATGGAGCGGAATTTATACATGCGAAAAGGTTTCCCGTACACGCCCATTCGCATTTGCGCATAGAATATCGGCCCTTTACTGGTCAGTTTGATGAGCAGTGCTATTGCCAACCAAAGCGGAAGCCCCCCGACCAACAGCACCAGAGAAATCCCGACATCCATGGCTCGCTTGACGATTGCATACGCGGGGTGGAGCGCTGAATCCTGTAACAACACGAGCGGAACGCCCGCGAAACTTCCGACTTCCGTGCGAGTTACAGCCACGTCGAGAAAATCCGGGACCATGTAAAAAGAAATGTTCTTTTGCTCACAAAAGTTCAGAGCCCGGATCAGACTTTCTCTGCTTGCCCTGTCGTCTTCTGACGGTAGTCCCCCGCCGACCACGAGTAGCTTATCAAACGGCGTTTGGTCGAAGATCCGCTCAAGATCGGAACTTACACCCAGGATCGGGATATCGTCAGCATGCGCCCGCGACTGATTCTCCCATTCAAGCCTTCCTATCACGTGCGTGCAGCGGTTTCTCTCTCTGAGACGATCGACGAGCGCAGCCGCATTCTTGTTCCATCCAACCATCAAAATCCGGTAAGCTGTAAAACATTGTTCGTCGAGACGACGTGCAATAGCGTGGAAACCGACTCTCACGATAATCAGTAACGCTCCTGCGATGACAAAAACTGTCACGTACACAAGTCTTGAAAGCAGCAACTGACGGAACATAAAGGAGACAACCATCAGAAAGCCGGTGGCATACAAACCTGTAATCAGGACGATTCGGATCTGCCCGGCGAGTTGAGTCGAGAAATGCAGGTCGCTTCTGTAGCTTTGGTCCCTCCAGAGCAGAAAGACCCACATGCCCGCCCATAGCATGGAGGCTTTGAGGTACGGGGCCAACGGCGGGGTTGGTACGAGGGGGGCAATTTGAGGGCCGAGAAAATTGAGGTGAAACCGCAGGTAGTAGGCTCCAATGAAGCAGAGGAGGCAAATTGCGAAGTCAAGACCGAAAAGGATTTGGCCGCGATTCGTCCAGAGCCGAGCGGATAGAGCCGGCTGGACCGGCTTCTCAAAATGGTAGACCTGCTCCCGGGGAATCTGTCTGGCCGTTTCGGACCGACTCACAATACTGCACCCTCAACTCGCGACCTGCAACGGGGCCAGCAGCCTATCATCGCAGAAGCTATCATGAGGTGCTGCCGGCGGCTCAAAAACTAGGGAAGCCATTTTCACTAGTGTTGTTCATTATTAACTGTTCTTAACGACTTTGTCTAGCATTTTGCTGTCAATCTGGCGTAGTATGGCGGATACGGACGTTGCAAGAGGAGTGAGACGTAATTAACCAACGGGGTTCCAATATTGTTTCCGGTGGGCTAACAGCGCCCTCTGCGGGGGAAAAGGCTGCTTGGGTAGTATTCTGCTTGACGTCGGTGCAATTGGCCTTTCTTAACCCGTATGTTATCGTCATTCCGGGCGAGCGGGCGAATGTTTTTTCTGCGATCTTATGTGCTGTGAGTCTGGTCTTTGCTCTTGCTTTCCGGAGAAAAGATTCAGTCTACGCAAGGCCGTCGGAGATCGTGATATCTGTCGTGCTGCTCATCCTGGTGCTTGTAAGCGGGCTCTTCAGCCTTACACCAGGGCCTTCCTCGGTGAGAGGTTTCACCCTCCTTGCGCCCGGACTCGGAGGATTCTGGTGTGCGAGAATCATCCTTGGTTCCCGAGAAAGGCAACGCCATTTCCACTGGCTGTGCATGTTCCTGCTGTCGGGTGTCCTCGTTCTGAGCGCATCCAGTCTTGCAACAAACGGGAGCATTTATCAATTTCTGGACTCACATTGGCACCCCGTGGCCGACCGGCTGATTCTGTTTTCCTTTGCTCCGCTGGCCCTGCTGGGCGCCAGGTCGCGCTGGGCCGTGTGGACTGCGGTGCTCTTGCTCTTCGCGAGCTACATAATACTGTTGTTCGGAGCCCGAACGGCTGCAATGGGGTCGGCTGTAGTTATTCCGATCCTCCTTTGCCTTTTTGCCGCGGTTCTTTGGGAGTGGCGGCTCAAACAAATCGTCGTTCTTCTATTAGTGATGTTTGCCGCCTCTCTGGCAGCAGGAAATCTCTTTTTTTATAATGATCCCAACCTAGTGAAAAAATGGGGAAAACAGGGTGAATCAGTGGCTTACAGGGTCGAGAACATCTTCTTCTCGTGGAAGATTGCCACTGACCATCCATTGCTGGGACTAGGGCTGCTGGCGCCCCGTGATGAGATCCTGGAGAATTATCAACCGAGGTATCCGTATGTCTCCAAGGAGACTTTTGTTCAATGGACCACGCGCTTGAGGACTTCTGAAAACATCATCTTCACATTTCTGGCCGATCTGGGATTCCCGTTTACGATAATTTACACTGCGTCAGTAATCATTCTCCTGTTCAATCTGCTACGAATGGTTTTCCACCCGCCGGCTGAGTTTGTTTTCCACCCCCTTGTGCTTCTGCTGCCAATTTCCGGGGCGCTGCTTCACTACCAGGTGTTGGACGGCCTTCTGCATCCACAGCTAAGCTGGTTTTTTCACTTGCTATTGGGCTTGATACCGGTTTCTGCAAAACTCTCGTCGACATCCGCAGTTTCCATCAAGAATGTCTTACTCAGGACGGTCCTTTTCGGAGTGATTGTAGCAGCCGGGCTCTTTCTGGGTCGTTTGTTGCCGCCGGGGTTCCCTCTGTTCCTTTCAAGGTAGAGGACTGGCGAGGGAGTCACTCGAACAGGCTCCTAGCGTTTGAATCCGGGCTTGGAGTATTCCGCTATCACTTCGATGGAAATTCCTCCACGAGCATTCATTACTCCCTGCACGCGTGCCCACCGAGGCTCACAGGCAGCAACCACATCGTCAAGTATCCTGTTGGTGATCTCTTCGTGAAACATGCCGGAGTTGCGGAAGGCAAAGAGGTACAACTTGAGTGATTTCGATTCGATACACTTCAGGTCTGGAATGTAGGTAATCCTGATCCTTGCGAAATCAGGTTGTCCTGTTATGGGACAAAGGCTGGTGAATTCCGGGCAATCGAATTCTATGGTGTAGTCTCGAGAGGCGTATTTGTTCGAGAAGTTCTCGAGCTGCGCCCGGTCAGGGCTGTCCGGATATTGGGTGCTACCCTTTTTGAGTAGCGTCAAATCTTCAAAAGCGTCTTTTGTCATGATTTCACCGAGTTCGATCTTTCCGATGCTCTCAGTACCAAGCATAGGTGTTATCTGATAAACGTGCACAGTAATGGAGTCACAATCGGAAGGTTTGAATCTTCCGATTGTCGAATCGGTAGAACCGGACCCTTAAATCAAGATCAATGCGAAAGACATGACCTGCGCGCTGGCGTTTGTTGCGAAAACCGGCGTGGTGGAGAAGAGGCCTCAAGAGAGAAGGAATCACTGACACAAGCGCATCGCTGACATTGAAACACGCTACGCAAAACCTCCGACTGATCGGCACCTTACGCCAAAAATGATTCACATTGATCGTCACGAATGTAGGTTGTCGCTCTTTGCAAAGAAGCCCGGGGATAGCGTCATCTTTGATGATCGTGTCTGGGCGCAACTCAGTCACGCTGCGTACCGCCCCGCGGTACCAAGCACCAATAGCGTCTATCGTTCTGCGATTGGATAACTGCTCATCAAGAATAATCACTACGCTGCACTGCGCTTAAGTGTCTTCTTACAGCGTTTCTTGCAAAGTTTGCCGGAAATTTGGATTGCTTCCTCGATTGCCTCGTGGGATACTCGTCCCCCGTAATCTTCTACAATAGTATCAATGCTGTCGGCATGAAGCATTTCCAGAATTCCGGAAACTTCAATGCGAGTGTATTTGAAGGTAGGTCTGCCTCCACAGATGCCTTTGGCACGCACAACATAATCTCCGAGCGGATAATACTCGTAAGTTTCGCCGCCAACGATTTCGGTCACTAGCTTAGGCATTTTAGTGCTCCTCCTCACCCTCCCGACGTTTCCTATTATCCTAGTAACTCGAGAGACAGTCAACGGTTTCCACCGTCGGCTCATCGGTTTGGACGAGCGCGGACGCATTAGGAATTCTCTGAAAGAATCTGTACAGGATGATCGGGCCAACAGCCGAGCAATAAGTATGAACTTCCTGTATAATCTGAATGAGAAAGGCACTTATGTGGCGGAAACAGTAATATGAACAGCATGATACAGGATGTGTCCATTGGAGGGTATATTCCCGGCGACTCGCTGCTGCACAGACTTGACCCGAGGACAAAGCTGGCCGGTTTGATTGGACTCCTCATCGGAGTATTTGTGTCCCGTACAGGCATGGGTCTGTTCATAAACTGCTGTCTGGTGCTTACACTCATTTTCCTGTGCGGCATCGGATGGAGGGTCTGGTGGTGGGGCTTACTGCGCTTCTCGTGGATGCTGTTGATCGCCGCTGTAGTCAACATTGTCTTTAACACGGACGGCCAGTCTGTAGTATTTCGCCAATGGGAGCTGCCCATCACAGAACAAGGCGTACAGGCGGGTTTCACGCTTTTCCTTCAGCTTCTGCAAGCAATAATCCTATCTATGGCCTTGACCTTCACGACCACCCCGCGCGATCTTACCAGAGGTTCAGAGCGGCTGGCCCGGCCCTTGAAACGACTTCGTGTGCCGGTGGAGGAAGCCGGCGTCGTACCTGCTGTTGGCCATGCGGTTTGTGCCGCTGCTACAACAGGAGTTGCGGACCACTATTGAGGCTCAGAAGTCCCGGGGAGTCGAATTCGAGAAGAATGGAGTGGTCTCAAGATCCAAAAACCTGGTCGCTGTTCTGGTCCCCGCTTTGGTGGGTACTCTCAGACGAGGCGACCTGCTCGCCGTCGCGATGACTGCCCGCGGTTTTCGGCCGGGAAAGCCCAGATCCGAATATAAGCCGCTAAATTTTGCCACGCTTGATTATGGCACGTTCATTTTCCTGTCAGTGTTTTCTCTTTGCCGTTTATTCATATTCGGATAGATTTGTCCGTCTCAATTTGATTGCACGAGGGATGGGAGGAAACCATGAACACGGGTGATTCACCCTGGGATGAAACGATCCTCAACAGCATGAAACCCGGCGCGGTAACCTTTTCATGGGACGATGGCGAGGTCAGGACTATATTCGCTCCCGCCGGAACACTCGACACGATGAAGTCAGCGTGGGAGTGGATCGACCTCCAAATGAAGGAATTTCAGGCTGAGAAAGGCCGTCCGCGGACTATTTGTTTTCGGCTGTCCGGGGGCGAGTTCAGAGGATTGAAGTTTCCTGACTTGAAGCCAGGAATCATGGGGGAGTCTGAGCAATAGGTCCGGGCCGCAGTCTAATCACCCTTAGAATTCGCCACACTAAGCTCGACTCCCAACGCTTTGAGTCGCTCACCAAAATCCTCGACCAACCGTGTCAATTCAAATGGATCCACGTCGTGGTAAGACAGGTTCAGGACTATGTTTTCGAGGATTGAATTCTCTATCACCGCTTGGTTTGTGGCGTACTTCTCCGCCAGTGGCTTGAGTTCTGCGAGCACTTGGCTCATGCTTTGGTGTCGTTTGGCCGGATCTTTCTGTGTGGCTTTCTGTAAAAAGTCGTTGAACGCTGACGGGAGATCCGGCATTAGTGATCGTGGATCGGGAAGCGGTTTCGCTTGGTGGGCCATCAAGATTTCGCCGACGCCCGGTCCGGGAAAGGGCCTTAAGCCGGTGGAGATTTCAAAGGCAGTGATCCCGAGTGAGTAGATGTCCGTCCTTTCATCATTAGGGTCGCCGTCGATTTGCTCGGGCGCCATGTAATAGGGGGTTCCGGCCACATCGAGGCTGTCTCCGGTACCGACAGAGCGTGCAAGGCCGAAATCCACGATTTTGACCCGGTCCCTATCATCAACAAAGATATTGTCAGGCTTTATGTCTTGGTGAACGATACCTTCCTGATGCGCATACCCCAGTCCTTCGCTGACTTGAGTCAGCAATTTCACGGCCCGCGGGAAAGGAATTCTGCGCACATCCTCCAATATGTCTCTAAGAGACTGACCCGAAAGGTATTCCATAACGATGAAAATCGTCCTGTACAGATGCTCGATATCGTAGACCCGCACGATATTCGGGTGGTTGAGACGAGCGATGACATGCGCCTCGTTCTCGAATTTGCTGGTGAAGTCCGGGTCCATGGCCATAGCATGCTTGAGCATCTTTATGGCAACCGGAAGGTTCAAGGATACGTGAACCCCCTTGTACACGATTCCCCATCTCCCTTCGTCGATCGCATCGGTGATAACAAATTTGCCGATAGTCCTGTGGGGAGTAAATTTGGAGTCGGAAATGCGCTTGGTTGCCAGCTCGGTGACGAACCTGCGGAGGCCAGGATAGGTCAGACAGAGCGCATCAAATTCCACGCGGCCTATGCGCCACAGAGACATGTCGGTTTCGGCCTCGACATGAGCCGTCCTGTTCTCACCCGTCAGAATGGCCATTTCGCCGACGAGGTCTCCTGATTTGCGGCGAGCAACCGCGCTGGTGACGCCATCCTTTTCCACGGTGACAACACAAGAGCCTTCTTCAATCAGATAAAGGCAGTCCGCCTCGTCCCCCTGGCAAATGAATCGTTCACCGGCCCTAACGGTCAGGGGCGCCAGGCACGCCAACAACCGGTTTTGTGCTTCCTCCGGAACCGCATTGAACACGTCCGTGCCCAGTAGGTAGGCAAAATCCTCCCGAGACATCTTTCTTTTCTTGAGGCGTTTTGAGTGGCTTGGCATGTTGCTCCTCCCTGAGTAGGGCAAGCATCCTGTCGGTACATTCATGCGAGTTCGCGTGCAAACGGTGAAAATGACTTCAACGCAAAACCAGCATCGACCGGGTGCCCGGGTCAGCGGCACCCAATCGGAGTCTCGTAGGCATTGAACCAGGGCTGTATGATAATTTGGGATTGTCCCATGACCGTTAGCTCCGCGAAGCTAAAATCCGCAGCCGCCAGCGGATAAGCAGAAGCGTGCGGCCGTACGTCCCGATCTCCTCGCATTGAGATCGTAACGTGCACGAATCGAATTGAGTGTTCACCATGAACCTTTCCCCTTTGCATGTGAATGACAGTCTATGCTGGAGGCACTCGCAATGCTTAACTACCGCCACAAGTCATAGTGTAAGAGGTCCTCCTGTCAATTTTCTCGTCAGTTCAATTCCTGCTGCCAACCGAGCCGGGGAACGTCTCTTTTATCAGGAAGGCTGAGCCCAAGGATATAACAGAAGCCGCCAGTAAGGCGATCAGGACGGCCTTGTACGCTTCCACAGGGTATGCTCCGGCGGAATTTTTTCCATATGCGTCCAAAATCCAGCCGAGCATCGGTTGGAAAATGGCGCCCCCTAGAAATGGGAATAGATTTGCCGCGCCCATGGACGTGCCCGCTATCTCGACAGGAAAGAGTTCCTTGGCAGTGGTAAGTCCTATGACTACACTTGCCGCGCCGCAGATGGCGAAGAGGAACATGAAGGCGTAGAGCGTGGGACGTGAAAACCCCGCAGGGGAAGCGTTGAGCAAGAGCAACATACCCACGAGTAAGGCCGAGGCAAGCATCAATAGCTTTTTGCGGCTGTGATACACTCTTTCCGAAAGGATGCTTGCCAGAGGGCTTCCAACGATCAAGCCGACGGCCGTCATGGTGAGAACATTGCCGGCTTCCGCGTGGCTCATGCCGGTACACATGCATGAAATAAGGCCCGGCCCAAAGTCCCCCGAAACCGAAGAATACTCCGGCAATGAAAAAGAACCACATCGCGACAGGCCAGAAATGGCGGTCGGTGACCACTCGCAGCGCCCCTTCCCACACTGGGATGATCAAGGGGGACATGGATGTCCCTGGTCCTATATGGTCGATTTCAGCCAGCGAAGGCCACCCCATTTCTTCCGGCCGGTTGCGGACGAATGCCCAGACCAGCAGCGCCATGACCAGGGTTGCCATGCCTATGACCTCAAAAGAGGCGCGCCAGCCGACCCATCCGGTCATCAGAGCCAACGGAGCGGCTGCGGTCACAGCCCCCACCCCCCCCATAGCCGCCAGGATGGCCGTCATGAATGCGAACTCACGCACCCGGAACCATTGCGACAGGATTTTCATAGCCGATATGAAAACCATGGACACGCCCAGACCTACCAGGACCCTGGCCACGAGAGCATCCCCAAGATTTGGGGACAGGCCGAAAGCCAGGCTGCCGGCACCGGCGATCACCAGGAAACAGGTCACTGTTTTTCTGGGTCCGAGTGAGTCGGACAGGAGTCCCGCGGGAAGCTGCATGATCGCGTAGGGGTAAAAATAGGCTGATGCCAAAAGTCCCATGGAGCCGGCAGATGCCTGGAAAGCCTTTTGAAGGTCAACGGCGACGACCGTGGGACAGAGCCGGTGGAAATACACAAAGACGTACGAAAGGGCCATGATCCAGAAGATCAGCCATCGGTATCTGGACAGCTTTCCTATTTGAGCTTCCTGCATGTCCCCCCCTTTGGCCGAAAAGTTGATCCGATCTGATGAGAGTCGACTTCGGATGCCGGCAAAAATAGCTTCAGAATGACACCTTTCGACACTATCTTTGACGATTATAGCCTCTCCTGCGAAGCAGAGCGTTTACTGTAGGAAGGCTGATGACGGTCACCAGGCGGAGGAGGCCGTAGCGCTACCTGGTCCGTGCCCAGTAGGTAGGCAAAATCCTCCCGAGACATCTTTCTTTTCTTAAGGCGCTTTGAGTGGCTTGGCAGCTTGACCTCCCTGCCGGATGGCACAGGCGGACATGATAAGCCTTCAGTTATCAGAGGATGGACTGTTTCTGTCAGCGACACCACTTCGGCTGTATTAAATACCGAATTGCTTTGTATCAACCCAGTCCATGCATAAAAGAGACCAGAAATCGCCTGCTAATTTGTTGAGGACATAATCGTACGGCAGCCAGCCGTATCCCTTGTCACCCCAACCCGTACCCCATGAGTTCCGGATGAGCAGTGCTCCTGTTGTTTCGCTATCACATTTCGTGTTTATTATCTTTTTGCCATCGTCGTAGCCCACCGCAACAATGCAATGACCCATTTGTTCGGCACTCTCTCCAGGGCACGGATAGGGAATGCCGCCTATTACATTTGTGTTATTAAACGAAGGGAATACCCAGAAACCGAACATAGAAGGAATCCCGGCAGCAAGATATTCTCTTACCGTTAAAAGCACCGTTGCACGCGGTACATTCGCACCCAGTGGATCATGGCAAAAATATGTGAGTGCTTTATAGTTATCCGCAACGGCATAGAGAAAGGCATTGGGTTCACTGTCCCAATCAGGATTTACGTGACAGCCGTCAACGGTATAGGGCCAGTATTTCTCGTCAGGCACGCCGCACAGGACAAGTGCACTCATGGCATTCCTCAGGTAAGCCCCTGTATCACCTACCACTTGCATTAATTCGCGGGTAGTTTTGTAGATAAAGAGACGGGAGCCAACTACATATCTTCCGTACGCCCTGTTCTCGAAATACTCCACTATCCCGCCAGCAGCATTGGCCGAACACGAAGAAAGATCTAGCTGATTTACAATCGGAGAACACCAGCGCGTGAGATCGACCGTTGCAGGTAATGATCGCTTCTTGGCGGCCATCCCTAGCTTTTTCGCCATTTTTTGAACATCCGGGTGTTCCACGGAATAGTCCCTCAAGTCAGGCATTGGTGGCAGCCAACCGGTCCCAACTATTTCGCCTGTTTCAGGAAGCTTTACTTTACCGTATAGCGGATACATTCTGCTTACCCCCCTTTTTTGAATTAACCGGTGTTAGCAAGGAGCCTGTCGTGTATTGATCAGGAGCCGTCGTAGCCCCGTACGGCGCGGCCCCACAGTAGTCCCGCGGGACGCGGGATGGAACCCCGGTAAGAAGGTCGTCATGCAAACGGTCCGGACCCTGAAGAGGTCGCCCAATCCCGCAATCCAACACACATTCTTGGTCGACCCCTCCAGGGTCGGTTGTTCAAATGATTGTGTGAACCGCTGTTCACGGGCTTCCGATACTGTCTCAAAAGCCAGCATAGACTTCAAGTCGTGGCACGATTGGGACCGGCACGTGCTTCACGACCCTCACCCCAACCCTCTCCCAGAGGGAGAGGGAGCAAAAGTGGAGCGGTTTGCGCTTCCCTCGCCCTCTGGGAGAGGGACCGAGGGTGAGGGAATTCGTGCTACGATTTTGGTCGCCCAAAGAGTTCTGAGACACTCTCATCCACCCGTGGCTACTGTTGGTCAGCCCCTACGGGGCTCGGAGGTTGCACCGAATACGGTACCATATTTGCTCCACGCTGACACTCGGTGATCCCGGTCCTGTACAGGCCTCCCTTTTTCAGAAACAGGCGAACAGGTGGCAAAAGGCAGCCTAGCCTCAACCCTATGTCCTCGTCCGCGAGGCTTCCTCAACAGTCCCCTTTTGGATCACCCTACTTGGGGTCAATCAGCTCTTTGGGCACCGCCTCCGCTGATTCCCAGCCTTCCACAGCATGATAAACCTTGATCTTAATGTCTGTGCCGTAATAGATAGATGCGCAAAATCGCTCCAGCCCCGCCGCGGAATTGGTATAGCCTATAACCAGTTCGGTTCGCGACCCAGTTAAGTAATAGAACTGGGCTGTGGTCGAATCAATCCCCATTTCAGGCGGGAAGTTGTGGCCAATATACGGTGTAAACCGCTCCAGGACCACCTTATCTTCCTCGCCGGTCCAGGTGAATATTGCCACAAAACGGTAATATCCCTGTTTCTTAAGATCGCTCACTGCATCTCGCATCATTTGCGGATGGCCCATGACTCTAATCCTCCTTTCAGTCCTTTATCCCTTTGGGATGGATGGGCGCGAATGGGTTTCAGTTACCCTTCTGCGCAGCCAGTCTCTATCCTGCGACACCACCCTTCGGCGCCGCATTCACTGAAAAGCAACGAAGACTTGTGTAGACAGTCCTTCTCCTCAGCCGCTCGATCCTGTAATTTCAGTAATTGCGCAAAGACCATGTAGTCGCTAGCCAAATCCCACTTCATGCCAAGTTGCTCGTGGCTGACAATCGCTGCCTGGAGCCAGGATTCGGCCTCTGCAAAATGGGCTTTGCCCAGATGCAAGAGAATATCAGCCAAATGACACGCCATTCTCCCATGATACAACTTTGATTTGTTGGATCTCAGAAGTTGCGCCAGCGATGAAATATCCAAATCTGTTTGCCCCGCGGCCGAGGCAGCCCTGGCCAGGGCCATCTTATTCAGGTCGATACAAGAGGGATAAATCCCGCTCCTCTGGCGAAACTGGATGGCTTTCTGGTAGTGGGTCTGGGATTTGTCATAATCTCCTGTTTCAAAATACGTGTACCCTAAACCCTGATGGCCGATCAGCCGAGAATGAATGCAGTTGTATCCTTTCACATAGGTCCACTCCTTTGAGCGTATGGTCTTCTGCTGCGGCAAAAAATCCCTTGTAAAAACAAGAGATCCCGTGGAAGACATTTCCCACGGCCCTGGAGTATATGTCCCCGCTGATTTCGGCTATTTCCAGGGCTTTGAGGCTGGTGGCAAAACCCTCCTCCACCTTGCCCTGATAGTTATAGGCGTAATAACTAAGATCGCTGTTAACGGCTGAAACCACCCAAAGCTCTAGAGCGGCTTCGTAGGTCTCAAGAACTTTCCGAATGCTTTCGGCTCCAGCTTCGAATTGACAATTCCAGCACAGGGACATCCCGTAGAACAAATGGGCCGCCGAGGCTGACATCAGATCGGTCGCCTCCTCGGCGTTTTGTACGGCTTTCTGCAATAGTTCATGCCCTGGAGTGAGGTCCTCCTCGACGGCGGATTGGTAAAAACCCAGTATGAGGTAAAGTTTGCCCAGCCTTCCTTTGTGGTTATTCTTGAGAGTCATCTCGACTATTGGCTCTATTGCCTCTTTAGCCCGAGCCGGCTCGCCCGCTCTTAACATGGTTAGACCATGATCGATCCTGGCGTCAATGAGTTGTAGTTCAACTGCCGGTGCTGGAGGCAGATGCTCAAGGGCAGCGATCCTTTTTTGCGCGGAGGCGATCTCCGATGGAAAGGCGGCTTGCCTTTGGGCCCGATCACTGGCCAGTTTGGAATAGTCCGCGCTTCTTTGAAAATCCTCGCTGACCATAAAATGGTCCGCCAGGATGCTGTAATAAGCATCGAGGCCGTCCCGATATAGTTCCTCAATTGCTTTGCCGATCTTTTGATGAAGCAGTTTCTTTCTGTTGGTCAGTATCGAGTCATAGACCACCTCGCGGGTGATCGCATGTTTGAAAACGTAAGTGGATTGAGGGACAATCCCACGTTCGTAGAGAAGTTCCGCTTCCTTAAGGGCAGAGAGATGGGAGAGCAACTCTTGCTCCGGAAAAGTCTGTAACCGCCTTTATCAGCTCGTAACTGAATTCTCTCTCTATTGCCGATCCAGCCTGAAGCACCTCCTTTGACGCTTCCGGCAGCGAATCCACCCTCGCCATGATCACATCCTGGATTGTGGAAGGAATGGTCACACGATCCATGTCTTTGCCTAGATGATAAGCGTGATTAGGACGTTTTATGATTGCCATCTCCATAAGAGTTCGGACGAACTCCTCGATAAAAAAGGGAACACCCTCTGCCTTTTCCAGTATTAGCTCCTGAAGATCGGATGCCATGTCGCCTACCCAGCACGTGGGCCACCATAGCGAGGCTTTCACGATTGGAGAGGCGGTTGAGAGTGACCTGACTATGAAAGGATTTGCCCCCCCATGTGTGGACGAATTCAGGCCGATAAGTAAATATCATCAGCACCCGAGCGCCTGGTATACTCTCCAGCAAGTGTTTGGCGGCCTCTTCCGAACTCTTATCCATCCAGTGCAAGTCTTCAAAAGCTAATACCAGCGGCTTTTTCTCTGATGCTTTCAGGATCAATCGCTTCAGGCAATCTAGAATCCTGTCCTTCTTTGCTTGCGGGCTCATAGAGATACTATCCACGCCGCTGTCTTTGACGGACAGCAGCTCAAGAAGATACGGCAGGGTGGAGGTGTCATCGAGCCCCAATGTGGCCAGCCTCTGTTTGACTTTCTCCGTGACATCCGAGTCCGAGTCTCCGTCCTCCACGCCAAAGTATGACTTCAGCACTTCTACGATCGGCTGATATGCCACCCCTCGGCCGTAAGAAAGGCACTTTCCTTCGAGAAAAGTAGCGTCTTCGTTGGATACTGCCTTTCGGAACTCGTACAGGAGCCTGGATTTGCCAACTCCGGCTTCCCCCATGATGGAGACAGCCTGCCCTCGGCCTGCCTTGGCCCGCTCAAACCCGTCCAAGCATTATCTCAAGCTCTCGTTCTCTTCCGATAAAGCTCGTTAATCCCCGCTCCGCACTCACATCAAACCTGGTTCTTCTGCTGCTGGGGGCTATTACCCGGTAGACCTTTGCCGGCTTTTCCTTTCCTTTGATCTCCTTCTCACCGAGCGCCTCAAAACGAAAAAGTCCCTCAGTGAGCTTGAAGGTCTCCTCTGTGACATAGGTGGTCCCCGGTTCAGCGAATTGCTCCATCCGGCCGCCATATTGATGGTGTCGCCAACCGCGGTGAATTGGACTCGGAGATCGTTTCCGACAGTACCCACAACTACCGGTCCGGAGTTGATGCCGATCCGCAACAAGATGGGAGGGATATTCGTTTCATCCTTGATTTTTTCACTGAACTTGGTCATCTCACGGTGGATGGCCAGAGATGACCGTATTGCACGCTGTGGCGCATCTTCCAACGCTATGGGAGCACCAAAGAGAGCCAAGACCCCGTCTCCCCTCAGTTCGTTCACAGTGCCTTCGTAATCGTGAATTTTGTGAATGAGGATTTCGAAAACCTCGATCCATGAGGGAGAAGGTCTCCTCAGGACCGAGCCTTTCAGTCAGAGGCGTGAACCCCTTCATGTCCACGAACATGATGGTGACATGCCGCCGCTCTCCTTCTATCCGGTCCCTTTGAGACAGGATCTTTTCAGTGAGACCAGCCAGGGAGATACTTCTGAATCTTTGCAAGCTTTTGATCAAAGGAGAGATCTTGTGGCAGTGGAGTGACCGCCACTGGGGTGAGGTCAGTGTGGCCGCACCCTCCACAAAACTTGAACTGTGGCGGGTTGGAGGCGTTGCAGTTGGGGCAGGCCATTCCCAGCTTGGTGCCACATTGCCCGCAGAAATTCATGCCCAGGGGACTCTCGAATTGGCATTTCGGGCATTTCATGGCTTCCCCCGCCGGGCCGTGGAGAGAGGGTGACTGATGGAATCTTCAGGCTCCCCTGAAACGCAACGCAATGGAATGAATAATGATTATTTCTGCCCCATGGAAATTCCTGTTTAGTTTAATAGGCAGCACGACATCTGTCAATCGGTTCTTTTGTTATCCGGGGTGCTTGGCTTTCCGAGCCACTGTTCACTGAAATATATGTCGGACCATTTGGCTATGGCTTCGCATTTTGACTGATACGATTCCGGTCTTTGGGCTTCATCAGCCATTACCGCTCCTGCCTCGACCTCAATTCCCCATCTTTAATTAGTCAATACGAAAATACAGGGCGAATCGAAAATTACCGTTGTGCCAACAGGTCCTTGTGATATAAGAGGGGTCCTGATCCGGACGATTGACGGCTCGTGACCTTGAAGGGCCCGGCTGGTCGCGATCGATCGGGCTTGAGGGAAAGGAGAATCGATAATGACAAGACGGCTTGGATATTGGCTCACGATAGTCGTTGTTTTCTTTGGGGCAACGTTTAGTGCGGGCGCCTCTCCCGCACAAGATTTGATCGTCAAGGACTGCACTGAACTGATTCGAATGGCCCAAGTTTATCAAGAAGATTTGAAAACCGTAGACACAGTATTGGGCTCGGCCATTGACGCAGGCAACATGGACCGGATCAAAAATTACAAGCTGAAAAAGGGGGCCGTCAGGAAGCAACTGGATTCAGTGATGAAAGCTATTGACATCAAGGGATGCGTGACAGCAAGGTAGAGGAGAAGCCAATGCTCCGTGCACATCCACCCGCGGCCTCATTTTGATCCGAGTAGCTGCCGCGTCCGATAAACCACAGGCCTGATAACGCGAAAAACATTGATCTCACACTTTGTGGTCGGAAATAAAACCGGTTTGATTGCCCCCACGTCCACCTCTTTGGAATCGTCTTTATTCCTCAGGAAGATCCTCGCCAACTGATTATCCGCGATGAAACAGAAGAGTTCCTGCGCCTCGTTTTCTATCCAATCCACCACATTTTTGTCGTGAGCTTGCAGCCGCGTGCCGAGAATCGCTTCTGCATACGTCGCAGCCTTGGGTGAATCCACCCCCACATGAGCTATCACTTGAGCCAATTTACAAAAGACAATGTCTGCTACGAGAAACCGCGGACCCTTGGGGCCCTTTTGTGCGGGCTTGAGCAACTCGTCAGCCAAGAGTGCTGCTTCAGTTCCACTGTATCTTTAAGGTCCAAGAGGTGCACCGCGTCAGCTTCGCCTACCAGCTTTGAAAACATTTTCCCTCCATAATCATGAATAATTCCAATACTCAGACCTATACCGAGAAATATGCCCCAAGCATAGCCATCGATATCATCGTGATTCGCGGCGGTCAAGCGCGTGTTGCCAAAGGGGAGCCGGGATTCAATTCTGCGGGGGAATTTTGTAGCGCCCGTCTCATCCGTAGATTTCTTCGGGGCGCTCGCGACGAGAATCTCCACTCGCCCAAGCTTGGTGCATGCAATGGCCGTGGCAAGCTACCGACCGCATATAGTGTATCAACACAAAGCTGCGCAAGCACTATCCGTCATTTTTGCTTTTTATGCTTGCTGTTTACTTTTGCTTGTGGTTTCGGCTTCTTGGCCTGTTTGGGGGCAGCGGGTTTCAATACCTGCTGCTTCAATGTCGCCGGTTTGGGCAGTGGCGGCTCGGTAATGCGCATCTTCTCAAGTTGATTGCTGAACGCCTTATACGTTGCAGCGTATTCACCCGCCTGCTCGCGGATCATATCCAGAGTCCCGCGCGCTTCGAGAAAAGATTGAAGCGACCGTAGTTCCTCTGCCAAGTCGATCTTCCAAGGAGAATTGGGAATCCTTTCGGATGAGGCGGATCAGTCTCAGGCCTCCCTTGAGCGTTCTTAGCTGCAACAGAGCTGATGTTTCCTCAGATTTCATTACCACGGGTGCGGCCGTAGGATCCAGAGCGTTAAGGAGAGCCAGAGATTCCGGCGCCTGTTGCAGTTTATGCTCTGACGCCATCTCAAGAGCCAGCCTTCTAGAATCATTGGAGAGTAGCGAGCGAGCCTCATCGAGGTTTTGCGTTTTCATACGGTCTCTGTAGAGGACGAAGACAGCATCGGGTTGGTTCGGGACAAGCTGGCATCCGCAAAACATAACTGACGCTGTCGCAAGAGCCCAAACAAGACGCGTTAATGCGCTCGAACCGGTCCTCCGGAGCCGGTCCCTGTGTCCTCTATCAACCTGTCGCGTAGCCTCACTCATAGGCACCATCGTGCCACGAATTCGAGAAAGTCCAGCGGAACGCGGGGTTACGCAACGGCGGCCTAGCGCTCTGTGTCGTGTGGCGGGCCATAAAACTGATGCGACCGCCTCCTTGTTCCGGTGCAATCGTGACGTAGAATTATAGTGCGTGTGCACGATTCGTCAATTGACCGGCGTGTGGGCTCCCAGTGTCAGATCCAACGGAGAACCCCGCGTCGGTGTTCGCCTCTGAATCGTTCTTGTGACTGGACGCAAGGGCGGGAAACCAGGCCCTAAATATGGCTCCGCTTGGCTTCTTGTCCCCAACTTCCAGAGTTCCCCCGTGGAGATGCACTATTTCCTGGCAGATGCACAGGCCAAGCCCTGTACCGGTTTCCCCTTCTGTTCCCGCCTCGCGAGCGCGGTGAAAGCGCTGAAAGATTCTTTCACGATCTTCCGGCTTGACTCCCACACCCGTATCCTCAACAGAAAGCTCAACTCCAGGGGAGTCGTGGTGGTTCGCGGCAGCGGTCGTTACTTTCACCATACCACCCCTCGGGGTAAACTTGATGGCGTTGGTAATGAGGTTGCCCACAAGTTGTGAAATCCTCGCTATATCGCCGTCTATCTTGGGTAGACCTTCTTGCAGCTTGGTATCAACAGAAATCTCCTTGCGTGTAGTGAGAAGGCTCAGTCTTTGAAGTGTGAGATTGACAGGGAGGTTGATGTCCAGCGGGGAAGCGCGGCAGACCGACCGTACCGGATTCGAGTCGTAGGAACTCCAGAAGAGAATTGATGAAGGCAAGCTGATCTTTGGCGCACAGGTAAAGTGTCTCTATGTTGCGAGTCGCATCGTGGCCGGGGTTCTTTTTGAGCAGTTCGATGGTGCCGAGTAATGTCTGGAAAGGCGCCCGCACATCGTGCGAAAGCACGGACAGGAGTTCCGCCTGACGCCGGTTGGTGTCCTCTGCCTGCCGACGAAGGCGATTGCGTTCAACCAGATTCATGATCATTAGAACAATCTTTCTCGGGTCCAGTCCCAGCAATTCCCTCTTTTCCAGATAGCCGTCGGCTCCGGCCCGGAAGGCTTGGTTCCAGGCGTCCACACTTTCCATAGACGAGGTTATAATTACCGTGCCGTGAGGGTCCCGCTCCTTTGTTTCACGGCAGATTTCTATCCCGTTCCCATCGGGAAACATGATATCGAGCAGTATAGCATCAAAGCCCTTTTCGACTGCTCGCCGTGCAGCCCGCGTGCTGGTGGCCTCTTCAAAGTTAAACGTGTCCCCCAGCATCATAAGGACTTTGCGGCGGATCATATCCTCGTCGTCTGCCAACAGCACGTTTAGACGATTCTTCATCTACGTCTCCCTTAATAGCGACAAACAAAACGCGAAGGTGGTGCCAGTACCGACCTTGCTTTTCACGTCTATCCTCCCTCCGTGAGCCGACGCGATCCTTCGCGCCAGATAGAGGCCTCTACCCGTACCGCCCGTGGTGAATCCCAACTGAAATATCTTTCCAAGGTTCTCAGGCGGAATGCCGGGGCCGCTGTCTTCAACTCGCACGAAAGCTTCGAGATTTGCCTCTCCGATGGAGACTTTGATTTCTTTGCCTTTGCGTGAGAATTTGACCGCGTTTCGCAGAATGTTGTCCAAGGCCCTGACCAAGAACCGCTCTTCCCCACTTACCTGAATGGCTGTTGTGTGGAGGTGATTTGAGCCGATGGATATACCCCTTGCCGCGGCAGCGTCACGATTGTCAGTGATGCATTTGTCCACAACCAGGTTCAGATTCACCGTGGAGGCGCGTATATGAAACGAATCGGAGTGGAGACGTATGAAATCGATTCGTTCTTCAAGCATGGAGAACAATTCCACTCGCTTCGCTTCAACCTGCTCCAGGAATTCCATCCCTTCTTCAGAGCGCCCCTCAACCAGAAACTGCTTAACGGTGCTGAGACCCGCTCCCATCACGTCCAGGGCCGCCTTGAGCTCGTGACGATATAGCTTACCGATCTCGTTATCGATCAAATGTTGGTCTGTGGTATCCCGTAAGAGTATGACCTGGGGACCTAGTTCCACCTCGAACTGTTTCCCGCCGTTTCCGATCACGACACGATCTCCGAAGACTTCCTCGCGGTGTTCATCGTCCCTGGTCGAAGCCCTGATACGGGAAAGGACCGCTTCCCTCGAGTAACTGCGCAGCGCATCCTCAAGCGATCCCGTGCCGAACAGACCCTCCCGCAGCAACCGGTTCTCGTTCAACATGGATTCTGCCGCGCGGTTCATGTAGTACAGAAGCCCCGTTCGATCCACGCAGATGATACCGTCAGGCAACATCTCCAGGGCCTGTCTGTCAAGCTCGCTGTTGCGGACTTTTCTCTCGCGGTCTTCTCTTAGCCGCTCGGCCCGCCGGCGACAGACCGATTCCTTTGCCAAGGAATAAGATTCGTAGAGGAACTTTTTAGCAACAGCCTGCTTAGAGGGATCGGTTGAGAGCAGAAAACCGCCGTTGGCCGTATCTACCATCGTGGCGAGTCTTAGCCTATCAAAGAAGACCTGGTCTGTCTGACTGAGCCAAAGTGAGCGCCACTCTTTATCGGTCAGGGGGACGTAGAACGACGACACCAAATAGATAGTCCGGGTTAAGGAAGAGAGTTCCTTCAGGTCGTGGACCGAACGCACCAATTGATGGAAGTCGATGTGTCCGGGATTTGGCCCCCGGTTAGCCTCAAGGCTGCGACCCGGTATCGCTGGCCGCCACTGGTCAAGGATCTGGACGCCGGGATAGCTGGACTGCAGAGAACGAACCAGATCAGGAGACACCACTGCATCAAGGAGCCTGAGAATGCACAGTCTCGACGCGGCCCGGAGTTCTTCCGACACATCTCTGCGAGTGAGAAAGCGCTCTATGAGAAAAGGGACGGACAGCGCAGGATCGGTCTCTTTCAAGAGCAGGATCTGAAGAAAGGCCATTTCCGGAGAAGAATAATCCCTGAAGAGTTCATCGACATTTCCTCTCGCCTGCCGGTATGCCCACAGACACGACGGTGTGAGAAATCCTCTCTCTGGAATCGCATTCCTCAACATCACCCGCTGGGAAGATGCCGCCCATCTGACCGCGGCCTGAACAGCCACATTCTGGTATGACGCCTCTCCCTTTTCCAGGAATTCCAAGAGAAAGCGGAACGCTTCGTCGGTGAATTGTGGATGACGGGAAGGGTCGGGCTCGAACAACTCCTTGAAACGAGACAGCAAATTCTCGACCGGAGTGCGCTTCTCCAATTGCATAATGAACTTCTTTAACATATATGACTAATTATTCGATATTACGCATAATGTCAAGAATTATGCATAGGCGGCGAGGGTTATTGATTTGCATTTAATGCGAGTGAATGAAAATTGCGATTGCTATCGCAGAGAAGCAAACTACGTCTTTGAACACAAGTGCTAAACGGTCCTCGGAAAGGCAGCAAAGACTTCGCTAAAGCGCGAAGCGCCGTTTCCTGTTAACTCCTTTTGCGAGAACCCTTGGCCGTCTCCGAACTTCGGGTCTAATCTGTTGTTTTCATCGCGAGGGCGCGGCCAAGCTCGTTGAGGATCTCGGGCCGGATCTTTGCTATGTCATCTCGCCACTGACCTATCTTTTCGATCACTTCCTTTTCCCACGGCAACCAATTGCCTGCCTCTTTATTTCTTATCGACCGCTCCAAATCAGAAGGGATAGGGGAAGTGAGGATGCTGCTGAAACGCTGAAAAATGCTCTTAACGAGACGATTGCGCTCAGTCACCTGCTTTCGGGAGAGACTCACTTTCCCGGCGATGGGCAGATCCTTCGGGATTAGATCCAAACTCTCAAGATCCCAACCATTTTTCTTGGCTATGGTGATCACGCTTTTCAAATAATCGTAATTTGCCGCATCGACCTCTTTAAACGTACCTCGCAACTACCAGCAGACGCTCCCTTAACCATAATCTACCCCCAATTTCACGTTAGGTATTCGCTCACCGCGGAGATCACAGAGACCGCAGAGGATTTTGTTTTCTCTGCATTTCTCTGAGTTGAGGCATAACACATTCGGCTCCATGACAATAAAGACGATGTTGGCCTGGCTGGATACCCACCCGGCTTATGCGGTGGTTAGCTAGCCGTTTTTCTTCTCCGGTTCTCGGCGCACTCTGCGGTGAACGATTATGAACAGAATCCACCTGTCATCATCCCCAGTTACGGCTAATCCACCGTAATCACGAGGTTCCCTATAATTGGGAACGGGAGCCATGTCAAGTTTTTTTCCGCTTAACTTAGCGAATTATTTAAACAACCTGCAAAGCTGCCACGATCTGTTTTTGCCTAATGATGTTGCTATATTAAGAAACTATCTCTGTTTTTGTGGGAAAACTTGCTGTCGGCAGTTGCCAAGAATTTGATATTGGGGTACCCAAAACTTACAATTGACAATGTGCGTGCATAAATCCCAGGAGGTCAGCATGACCAAATCCCCAGATCTCAATTACAGATTTGATACCCTCGCCATTCACGCGGGCCAGGAGCCCGATCCCGTGACATTGGCTAGAGCTGTTCCAATACACCGAACCGCTTCGTATGTCTTCAAGGATGCCAAACACGCGGCAGGGCTCTTTTCATTGAAGGAACCAGGTAACATATATACCCGCCTCATGAATCCCACCACGGATGTTCTCGAAAGGAGAATGGCCGCGCTGGGATCCGGGGTCGGCGCACTCGCCGTAGCCTCCGGCACCAGTGCCATCTTCTATTCACTCATCAACGTCATGGAAGCGGGCGATGAGCTAGTTTCGGCACGCAACCTTTACGGCGGAACGTACACGATGTTTAACGATATCCTCCCACACTTTGGTATCACTGTGCGCTTTGTCGATCATTCGGACCTAAGACAATTCCGTGAGGCTTTGAACTCCAGGACAAGGGCGATTTTCGTTGAGTCTATAAGCAACCCAGAGCTGGGAGTGCCTGACTTCGACGAAATCGCACGTGTAGCACAAGAAGCGCATGTCCCCCTGATCGTGGACTCCACCTTCACTCCCCCATGCATGTTTAGACCCATCGAGCACGGGGCGGACGTTGTGGTTCATTCACTCACCAAGTGGATAGGCGGACATGGCACAGGTATTGGTGGCGTCGTTGTCGATGCGGGAAGATTCGATTGGACCGATTCGAAGTATCGACTATTCACAAAACCGGAGCCCTCGTACGGGGGAATTCGGTTCGGCCACGACCTGGCCGAACTTCAGACGATCGCCTTTATTCTGAGGATGCGGTTGGTGCCTCTAAGAAATCTGGGAGCCTGCATCAGCCCCGACAATTCGTGGATGTTTCTTACAGGGTCTGGAAACCCTCTCCGTGCGGATGGAACGGCATTGCTCCAACTCGTTGGCGGTAGCTCAGTTTCTGAAGCAACACCCCCGCGTAGCCTGGGTTCGCTATCCGGGGCTGGCGCGAGATCCATCATACGATATGGCCAAGCGCTATTTTCTCAAAGCAATGGGAGGCGGAGTGGTCGTCTTCGGAATCAAAGAGAACAGCGCGGCAGCCGAGCGGTTCATGAACCGCCTGCGACTATTTTCTCATCTCGCAAATGTTGGCGACGCGAAAAGCCTCGCTATTCATCCTGCGAGTACAACTCATTCTCAGCTTTCGCGAGAGCAACAAGTCGAGGCTGGACTGCCTCCGGACCTAATCAGACTGTCCGTAGGCATCGAGGACATCGAGGACATCCTGGAGGACTTGGATAGGCTCTGTCTGACTGAGTGGTGCGTTACACAAATATGGTGCCCATCTGGCCAGTAGGAGCGGATGTTGCCGGTCAGCGGGAAGAAGGAACGACCGGCAAGATGCCGGTCCTACTGAGCGTTTCAGAAGCCGGTGGCGTCACGCACTTGCGTCGTCTCCGGTGGCTTCCGGGGAAAATAGGTCACCGAATGCGGGAAACGGAGGATCGGTCATCGTCCTTTTGCGGGTCACAACCAGGTCAATGTTCGTGAGAATGCTCGTGGGCGTGGCCGTGCGTGGCATCGCTCGCGGAGGATAAAACTTCTTCAGCCGGTGCGCCCAGGCCGGCCAGAGCCGTCTCGAATTCTTCATTTGCAGCCTCAATCAAGCTCACCCCGCGACGTATCTTTTCGGACGCTGAACGAAAGCCGTCTCTTTCGAGTATTTGAGCCACTTCATTGTAGCCCTTAACGTGCTCCAGATTGTGTTTCTATCCAGTGTATCAAGCGGACTCTGCTTTTCTCGATATCATCCATGGGAACCGCCTCCATCGCTTCTCAGGGCGTCTTCACACAAACAATAAGGTTGGAATGTGCCGATGTCAACGCAGCCGCTGTCGGGTCAAGGATATCAACGCTATTTATCAGCGGCCATTCTTAAGAAATTGGCAAGGATTTGTCGGCCATCACATGGACCTGTCCCTGGGCCATTCCCCTTCGCAGGACATTTTTCCGGATGGAAGGCAACTCCGTAGACAGGTTTATTAGGAATGCCCATCAATTGCGCTTCACAGACTGCACTATTCGCCAAGTTGACGAACGGTTCGGGCACCATCTTGACTTCTTCGTAATGGCTTTCCATCACCGTGAGTCTGTCGCATTTTTCGACCAACCCTGAAAAGATGCGATCTTTCTGGAGGATCTGTATAACGACCTCCCCGCCTGGTTCTGAAGCTGCATTTTCCGGATAACGATCCGGAAAACTGCCCATAAACTCGGGATCAATGAAATCGACCCCTCCGCCGAACGCAAGGGCCAGGAACTGATGGCCGCCACAGATGCCCAGTATTGGCGTCTCTCCCTTCAACACCAGTTCCTTCACCAATTCTTCAGCCAATTCCAGTTTGTGGCCGGCCTCGCCGCGGTATTTGTGCCAGGGCGTGCCCTGCGGGCTCAAAATCACGAAATCTACGCCCCTTGCGTCCAAATCTTTCTTCGTTAGATCGGCAAAATGAACGTACCTGAGGGTGCACGCGGGTATTGCGGAGAGATGGAATTTCGGCTTGAAGCTCGTGAGTGAGCACATGCTAAAACTGGCCATGCCGCGATGGGTCCGGTCCTGCCAGTTCAAGATCCACTAACAAAAGGTTCAATGTGTGTTCCCTGGTGCAGATATAAAGAAGGAGCAGGGCGAAAGTAAGGCAAAGACAGAGAATAACGACGACTTTTCTGCCAGACCCACCGTTGAATTTGGCTCGCATCATGAGTTCAATTGGATTGCCACATTCCCCCGGGAGGCATTCCCCACTGAGGATAGGGCCTTCTCAGGAATATCTGATATGTGCCCCCGTCTATCGCCTTTACCAGGCCCCTGATGGTCCCGTCACCGTATAGGTAGCCCTGAAAGGTGTTCCCTTCCTTCTCCCCGAAGATGTAATTCTGACGGATTTTGCCCATGATGTTGAATTTGGCTTTGCCGAGCCAGTTGCCACCTTCGACTATGCCCTCAAGATCTTCGCCCTGCTGCTGGGTTATTGTGACGCTCCCCTCTGCACCAAAGATGGTGCCCTGCGCATTACCAACCCATTGCCCTCGAAGATCGTAGCCCTGTCCGAAAGCCGGCACGTTTGCAACGAGACTCCACAAGCCGACAGCGGTTGCCAAAATAAACAACGATAATCTCTTCATAACGAAGGATTTTACCACATCAGGCTGAAAAAGGACACCCAAATCCTCACCGAGAGCCGTGCCCAGGGGCTTAAAGAGGGGATGGCCCAGGGGGATTCCTGTTCATCTATTCCGGGGAAACGAGCTATCGGCACGGATGAGTCCCACGAGGCGCGGGACACATCCGTGGCACCAGGCGATGGTCAGATACGCCGATTCCCGCAGGAACTCTATTGACCTGATTTCAAGATAAGGATAGGCTTCCAGGAAGGAGAAGGGATCGCATGACCAAGCTTCTAACACAGGCTTTTGAAAAGGCGTCAGAGCTTCCCGAGGACCTCCAGGATCAACTCGCACAGGAGTTGTTCGGAAGAAATCGAATGGGAGGCTCGCTGGGATTGGTCCACTCGAAGGCTCACAAGACAAATTGGAGCGGTTGGCGGACAAAGCTATGCGGGAATAACTCGCGGGCAAGACCAAGGGAATTGGATTCGACGATCTCTTACACGACTCGCCAGGATACTTTAAGATAGGGACTTTTAATGGGTGACCTCATTTTTTGACCCCTTTTCATTTTATCCTTGTATCTGGGAGACCTGTCGGGAGTTTTGCGGGGTGATTCGCCTGAAATCTGTAGCATTACCTGGTAAAGGATAGGATGCGTTTACTGACGACAGCTTATCTGTACGGTTCCTGGGCGTCTCCGATCTTTCTATCCCTCGAATGAAGACCCACTCACCCCTAAATATATAAAAGAGGGGAATAAAATTGAGCATGCACTTGAACACAGAAGGAATGAGAGTATAATTGGAGCGCCGTGCAGAGCAGCCGGGGGGTTGCACGTAGGCAGCTATTTGTTTGCGAGTGGAGGTGCGGACAGCCTTTTCGCATTGAACTTGCTTTTATCATCAAGGAGGAGAAAATCAGTGAGGAATTTCAGAGAAATCGAACAAATTATGAAAGAATTACTTAAACTGTACGGAAAAGAAGAAAGGAACGAAACTAATCGAAAGTTAATCAGAGGAAAAATGAGTGGTGCTCTCTTTGCTCTCGGGGCTTTGCACGATCCATACATTATTGTGACGAAACCAAAAACCATATTTGAGGATAACCCCGACTTGTTCGTTCACGGCGAGGAAGTCGATACCGCAAAGTTCTCCGCCGAGTTGAGCCAATACCTTAAGGATCGGGAAAAGGACATCGATAAATGGGCAATACAATATCGGCACTATATGAGGGACTATCACAACGGCTTTGCTGAGGCAGTGAAAACTATCAGGGCCAAAATAGAGCCAAAATAGCGTAAGACACGGGACCGACTACTCGGCGATTTGGGCATTTTCTACCGCTTCGGAAATCGAGAATGTCGCTGAGAATCGAACTGGTGAAGCCTGACGTGGCCAAGATGCCTGCCCAGTACCCGGACAGGGATGTTGGAGTATCAACGCAACGAACAGATACGGCAACATCGGCAAATATAGGGGTCAAAGAAGGGGTCAGGCCTGCCCTTGACTTATGATACAGCCCGCTCGATCTTCCCCACTTTCCGCCTCAAGCTCCTGTCGTTTGCGATCCTTTGCTTCATGTGAGAAACTACACTGCTCACACTGCTGTAATGCTCAAGCTCAAAGGCATCCCCCTATAGTTGACAACGTCTGGCCGGAGAGCCGTCTGGCAAGATAGATGGCAACGTTTCTCGCATCATTGCTCATTCCTCTTCTGCTCGATAGCAGCTTATTCAGATCTATAAAGGGGTCACCCCTATTCCCGTGTGCAGGGCCTTCCACTTTGCTGGTGTTACGATTTCGAAATAAGAGTGCCATTAGCTTCCAGTCTAGACCTCTTCAGAAAAGGCTTTCGGTATCAGCGATTGGCACTCTAACTTAGT
>CAWHDO010000029.1:0-38271 GCA_963828085.1 uncultured delta proteobacterium | reverse complement strand
ACCTGAGCGCGTGGCCATAAAATTTGACCTCAGCGCAACATCATGTTAAAATTATTCTGTTTAAATACTTGCTTGTGGGGATAACTCAATGAATAATCTACTTCTGGCAGGTAGCATGGTATTGCTTCTACTGATCCCATCCCTCACGCCGGCGGAAAACAGGTCAGGGACGGTACGGGGCGCGTCGTCGAAATAAGGCAGTCGTATGGAGGCACATCGTACGCATATGACGGAAACAGGAATCAGATTTACACAGCCACCTCGGTCGAGGGCGGCAAGGACGCTCTCGATTACCGGGACCATCATGGCGTGCACGTCGGAATAGCTGTCCCGGGGACTGCTCAGGACATCCAAAAAAAGTGGGGTAGGGGACTGTTCGACCCCGATCAAAACCCAGCGCGCTGAGCTGACACAGACATATATTTGTCGCAATGGCCAAATATTGGCAAAACAGGAAACGGTCTTACGACGTACAAAGCCCATGCGCTGTGGTCAGGAGCCGAGAGGTGAGCCAAATTTGTTTTCCGATATCTGAAGCCCACCTCTCACACCCGACCGGGGACCGTCTGTCTTCCTCTCTGTGTCCCCGCACATGAGCTTGGTGGAAGGGAAACTTCCAAATCTCTCCCCCGTCTTCTGATTTAGACAATCAAACCGGATTTTGGTTCCAGCCAGGTTCGATTCGAACAAAAAAGAAAAGCCCCCGGCAAAACCGGCGGGCTTGCACTCACGAGTCTTGGAGGTGACCCGGTGAGGCGATACATTGAATAGCGTGAGATTAACAAACTTCCTGCAGGGAACGCAAGCATTATTTCGCTCTGATAGCCCGCATTGCACCCGTCTATCTGCGTAACCTCATCTTAATGTATTACATCAATTGCATTATGTAAATTATTTGCACTCGTACACAATTTGTAGTATGTCTTCCGTCATCCCTATTGCCCGTCAACTTCATTTTCGGGCGGCGTGAGGTTGCGATGAATTTTGACGAGGCCCTCCAACTATTTTTGCGGCACCTTGCAACAGAGAAGGTCCGTTCAAAAGAGACGATTCGGGCGTATTACTCGGATCTTCAAGGATTTCGGAAACATCTGGAAGCGTCCGGCGGGTTAAATCACTTGAAACTGGTAGAAGGGATCGACCCCTTCCATGTACGGGGATTTCTGGCGACGCGATTCGGCCGCATCAAGAAAGTTTCGGTAAGACGCAAGCTTGCGGCTATCAGAACGTTTTTTCGGTTCCTTCTAAGGGAGCGGATCATCTCAAAAGATCCCTCCGCAGGGATCAGGGCCCCTAAGTGCGAGAAGCCCTTACCAAAGGCGTTGAGCGTTGACGAGATTGACCGTTTCTTCTCTCGTAACCCGCAGATGAGAAAACGCGATCTTGCTGCGTTCGAGTTGCTATATTCTTCCGGTCTGCGCGTCGGGAGCTGACTTCGCTCAAAGTCCAGGACGTGGATCTGAATAACGGCTGGGTTCGAGTAGTAGGTAAGGGGAATAAGGAACGATACGTACCGGTTGGTTCACGTGCAGTGACCGCGCTGAAGGCTTACCTTCCTCTGCACGCCTGTCTTGAAACACAAACCCGCGGCCTGCACAGCATAGGAGCGTTGTTTCTGAATGCACGGGGGGGGCCGTTGTCTTCCCGCAGCATCCGCCGTATACTCAAGGCGTATCTTGATCACGCGTCTCTGGCAAGGGACGCCTCGCCCCATGCGTTTCGTCACTCGTTCGCTACTCACTTGCTTCATGGAGGAGCTGATTTGCGGTCGATTCAGGAACTACTCGGGCATACGAGTCTCTCGACAACACAACGGTACACAAAATCGGACTTGCGCCGCCTGATGGAAGTTTACGACCGATCTCACCCGAGGAGTGGAGCCGCAAAGAAAAATGACAGTGAAGACTGAAAGAATTCGTTCCACGACCGTTCTCTGCGTGAGGCGTGGGGGCAAGGTTGTCATGGCGGGTGACGGTCAGGTATCCCTCGGGGATACAGTCGTAAAACATTCCGCACGCAAGGTCCGCCGTCTGGGAAAGGGCGACAATGTCCTCGCCGGCTTTGCCGGATCCGCAGGAGACGCCCTGACGCTGCTGGAGAAATTCGAGCAGATGCTGGAAAAGCATTCGAACAACCTCACGCGAGCCGCGGTGGAACTCGCAAAAGAATGGCGGACAGACCGGATGCTCAGGCGGCTGGAAGCCCTTCTCATAGTGGCAGACGCGGAAAAGACTCTACTGCTTTCCGGAAACGGTGATGTCGTTGAACCTGACGACGGCATTATTGCGATCGGCTCGGGAGGGAACTACGCATTAGCAGCCGCAAGAGCGCTTTTCATGCACACCGAGATGGGGTCGGCTGAGATCGCTCGAGTCGCCATGGCAATTACAGCCGGGATCTGCGTGTACACCAACGACAAGCTGGTAATGAGAAACTGGAAACTGAAGCCGGTTGAGAAAGGACCAGACTGAAGGTCACGAGAAAATATGGAAACCTTTACACCTCGAAAGATAGTTGCAGAACTTGACAAATATATCATCGGCCAGGATCGGGCGAAGAAGATGGTGGCAATCGCTCTCGGAAACCGTTGGCGCAGGCGACAGGTACCTGAGGATCTACGTGATGAGATAGCCCCGAAAAACATCATCATGATCGGTTCCACCGGCGTCGGGAAGACCGAGATCGCTCGACGCCTGGCGAAACTTGCGCAATCCCCTTTTCTGAAAGTCGAGGCCTCAAAGTTCACGGAAGTCGGATACGTTGGACGCGACGTCGAATCCATGATCAGGGACCTTATGGAAATCGGGATCAATATGGTGAGGGAAGAGGAGTACGAGGCCCTCCGTCCAAAAGCCGAGGAACAGGCTGAAGAGCGACTGCTGGACATACTTCTCCCAATGAGATCGCCTCGCAAGATTCGCCGTGCGCAAATCAGTCCGTCGCAGCCGGAGGCGAGCGACGAAATGGAAGTGGCCCAGCGCACTCGCGAAAAATTTAAGAAGATGCTGCGCAATGGCAGGCTGAATGACCGAGAGGTTGAAATCGAAACTCAGGTCAGCGCAATGCCGGTTGTGGAGGTTTTCTCCCCAGCGGGAATGGAGGAGATGGATATCAACCTCAAGGATATGTTCTCCAATATTTTCCCCGGCAAGTCCAAGCGGCGCAGGGTCAAGGTTCCCGAAGCGCTCCACATTCTGGTTCAGGAAGAGCTCGGCAAGCTGATCGACACCGACAAAGTGACGAAAATGGCTAAGGAGAGGGTCGAGCAGACGGGGATAGTATTCATTGACGAGCTTGATAAGATAGCAGGATCCCATTCGGCCCAATATGGCCCCGACGTCTCCAGGGAAGGAGTGCAGCGGGACTTACTTCCAATTATAGAGGGGTCTACCGTCAACACAAAATACGGCGTGGTAAGGACCGATCACATTCTCTTTATAGCGGCTGGAGCGTTTCACGTTTCAAAGCCCTCGGATCTGATCCCTGAAATTCAAGGCCGATTTCCCTTGAGGGCAGAGT
Source organism: uncultured delta proteobacterium (assembly GCA_963828085.1). GTDB lineage: Bacteria > Desulfobacterota > Desulfomonilia > Desulfomonilales > Desulfomonilaceae > CAWBBA01. Next base: position 34,752 of record CAWHDO010000029.1, on the reverse strand, counting down.
TGTCGGCTCTCAGCCGTCAGGATTTTGTACAGGTACCTGACCGAACCGAAGAACGCACTCGTAACTCGGTCCGAAGAGTTGCTCAAGACAGAAGGCGTTAAGCTTGAGTTTGAGGAGCAGGCCATTCTGGAAATCGCGACCATGGCCGAAGAGGTCAACTTGCGAGCGGAAAATATCGGCGCCCGCCGTCTCCATACTATTATGGAGAAGCTCCTAGAGGAGATCTCATTCGAGGCTCCGGACATGCAGGGAGTGACAGTGCCAATTACTCCGGACATGGTCCGGGAGAGGCTCCGTGACATAGTCAAGAGTGACGACCTGAGCCGGTACATACTTTGACACTGTCTCGGTGCCCTGGGCAACGAGAATTCTTGGAGTGAATGACCGGAAGGGGAGATGATTCCCTTCCGGACAGGACCCTATTATTTTTTGGATGCCGCCACGCGTTTTGAAGCTTTGAGCGGGTTGATTTTCAGATTAGTCTCGACTGCCTTGCGTTCGAGGTGGGTAGCGAAGTTGCAGGAACCGCGAGCCCATTTTGAGGCAGGATTGGGAGCGACGGCGCAGAAGGTGCCTTGATCAAAGGTGACTGTCCGGGAGCATCCCTCACAGGTCTCGACGACCGAGTGGCAACGGCCGCCGTTGAAATTGCATCCTTTACTGGTCATGAATGCGCACTCGACTCCCGCTTTCAGGGTTATGCACTGCATTTTTCTGTCCTCCGGTTGTAATTTAAGGGGTGGGGGGAGAATCCGGCCCTCCCTATTGTTGAACTTCTTAGTATACCAACTGACATGCAAAGTGCAACTAGGATTTCGCAGCAGCGATACCTTTTTTGTTCAAAGAATTGGTCTCAATCCCGGTCCACCTGCTCTTTGCAACTTCGGCATCGCTTGGCGCCTCGAAAGAGTTCATTGCCGCAGTGCGGACAATGGTACCGATCTATCTCTTGCTCCACCCATTTTTCAGTTCCCAACTCTTTCCAGGCCGGAATAAGCGCGTAAAATCACTTTCTTCCCAACGGGCATAGGAAAATCATCAATCAAGCTGCACGGCCAGGAATCACATTGGTGACAGCCCTCGTAACTTTTTCCCTGAGCACACGATCGGACGGGACAGACCTCACGGTCCTGCATTCGCTGATCCGAAAGACAGCCGTTGCACACTATGTCCTCCGGCGACAGACCGTAAACAGCGGCCAATTTTTCCTTGAGTTTCTGATTATTATCGCGGTGCGCCATCATAACACCACAAACACCGCAATATAACCCGCATGGAGCAAGCAAGTCTTCTCGCCTCATGGTTCCCTCCTCAGTCGAAAAGCAATCGCTTTGGCCTGAGCACTCTCTCTTTTGGGAACACTTCTTTGTCCTCCAGGTTTTGAGGTCTGATACAAGTTTCCGATCAAACAGTTTGCGATCTAAACCAGCACGGATCTGACAAAGCTCAAATCCGTGGCACCCGGGAGCTGATGTTGAATCGGTGCAGGGTGCCACTGACCTGAGCGGCATTCTAGACGCCAGGTCAGTGCTAGTTTTGCCGCCCACCGATTTTCACTGTTTGACAGCGGACTCGCATGAGCCATCACTTGTCGGCCGGCTTCTGTCGCGGGACGACGCTCACCTGAAGCATCACCCCTCCGTATCCGGAACATTCTACCCCAACATCAGGGCATCCTACCTGGCGCATGAAGGTGAAACCGTTAGGTTCCAACCCTTCGCTCAAGCGTTCATTTATCAGCGCCACGGGCACGACGAGTTGAGATATGAGGTGAACGCACATCCTCTTAGGACAGAGTTTACCGATGAAATTGCCGTCCACATCCAGGACAAACTTGTCGCCAATCTTATAACCGGAATTGCAATGCAGCGAAGCCACCACCTCAGCCTGTATGGAATACTTGGCTGCGTCTTCGGCGAGCCTTTCCATCAACCTGACTCTGGGATCGTCCTCACGGAAGTGCTGGAGATCCGCCGCGCTATACCCCACTCTGTCACCAAACCTCTTGAGAACCTCTTCCTGCCGTTTCTTCATGTCGGCCTCCCTGACTACATGCTTATGCTCAGATCGACGTCATTACTCGAAATCATGGCTCCGCCTCTATAGTCCAGGGCTCTATCTGCAACTCCGAACTACAGCCTTGAGGGCGTCTCCTGTTTTTCTTAACGAGTCTGCTTCCTTGGACGCCTTACACAGGAGCAGTGCTCCTTCAATGGAACTGATGACTAGGCGACTCAACGAATCGGAATCGATGATACATGATGATTCGCCTGCCTGATTGGCCTGCTCGAAAAGTTCTACTAAGAAATCATTCCACAGCACAAAGAAACCATTGACCGCGTCAGAAAGGCTCCTGTTGGAATCGCCCAGCTCCTGGGCGAAATTGCCGAAGAATCAACACGCCTTGCAGCCCCGTTGCACCGCATATTCGACCATTCCATCGATCATCAGTTCAACTTTATCCAAGGGGTCCGTGTCTTGAGCTTTGATGCTGTCGAAGTATGCCCTTTCTCTGTCAACGGCATGTGCGATGGCCGCGTGAGCAATCTCTTCCTTGTTGTCGAAATAATAGAATAGATTCCCTCGTTTGACTTCCGACGCATTGCATATGTCCTCAATGGTCGTCTGCTTGTATCCCTGCCGGTGAAACAATCTGAGAGCACTCTTAACGATTCGATCTTTTGTTGCTTGTCCTTTGGTGGCCATAATCGTATTTTCCTAGACTGACTGGTTGGTCTATTTTCTTACTCCTGAATCATTCCTCATGTCAATTCTTTTCTCGCGAATTTCTGCACTCCGGATTCCTGCCTTGACGAGAGCGCAATGCGTTATAATAGTGTGACAAAGCTCGATGCCGCTTTAGCTCACAAATTAAAAGAGAGGAAGTCGTGACTGCGAAAATCTTGTCACACAGAGGTGGAGGTTTAGTTCCATTCAAAAGCGGATCGCTGCACCCATTGGTGAGGCCGCTGAGACTTGCTCTCGCAACTTTCTTGGTTTTACTCGCTTCGGTTTGCATTCCCAAAGAGGCCCGCTCCACTTACCTAGTTTTCACCATGGAAGTGTGCCAGACCTGTCAGGCGGACTTTCAAGCTACCTGGAAGGGCAAGGACTATGGGGCCCCTTTTCTGGCACAAAAACTGGAACAATACGGCCTTAAGGGCACCTTTTTTGTCAGTTCTTTATGCCCGCCCTCGCTTAATGAGACGGGGGTGTCCAACATGAGTTTCTTGGCCTCCCGCGGGCATGATCTCGAACTTCACCCGCACCCGGACGTAGTCGATCCGTCTCGGCCGCGCCTCACCAGTGTACTCGTTGGAAGAGCAAAAAAGAATCCTGGAAACAGGAATTGACAATATCAAGCGAGCCGGAGCCCCGCGGCCCATCGCTTATAGAGCGGCGGACTACTCGATAGATCGGAAGATGCTCGGCTTGCTGTCCGAATTCCGTATAAATATGGATTCGTCGATATTTCCCGGAGATTCAAGGGGCGATGTGCAGTTGCCGGAGACCCTGGTAAACAGGTTCGTGCCGATAGAAGGGGTGTATGAGACTGCCGATTACTATGATAAGAAGGGCTCCGTTCATCGGATTCGCTGGAATGGCTGCTCTGGACATTGACAAAACCATTTGGGAGGAGCAGGAATCAGCCCTCAAGCAAATTGCCGACCACGGCCTTCCGGTCGCCACTTACTTTATCAATTTCACTTCCTTTTACTATCATATTCGAGCGACCGACCCTTACGAACCGCACAGAGTGACAGGGCCTAATCAAGAAAACATCAGTAAGCTGGACAACGTCTTGAAATTGGTGACATCGGACAATCGGTTCAAGATCGTGACTGCCAGGGAGCTTTGGCGATTGTCTCAAGAGCGGCCCCAGGAGCTGGAGGGGCCGTCTTTTGTCCCGTACACCGGCCTGTGGTTCACGTACGTGAAAGCCTGGAAGCACTTTGTCGGGCACAGCGTGGAGAACAAGATTGTGGCGATTGCCCCGATAATCTTGGTGATTTCAGTGTTAGTGGGTGCGATACTTTTTCTTAAGGGCAGGGGACTTTGAATTTCGAAACGGTCAGAGCGTTGACCCTACGTCCTTGCCAGTGCGGCAAGAGGGGCCCCGATTTCACACATTTCTTGCTCTTTTCTTGTCGGCCTTTTCTCTACGCCTAAAAGCCCTTTTCAGTTGCCAATCGTAGAATTTAGTATAGACCGGATCCCACAATATCAGCACGCCGACAATGCAAAGAATTGCCACGAGCAGGATTCGGTAGGGCCCTTCGATATCTTGCACCTTGCCACCCCCGCGTGGATTAATAGTACACACTATGAATATCGGAACGGCAACTCCTCGTCAAGATTAGATTTTGAGTTTGGTGTTGGTGTAATATAGGAGCACAGCCTGAGCCGGGTTCGGCGGTGCAAGCTTTGTCACACCGGGTTTCCCCAGCCGATTCCCGGACGATTTCATGAGGTCAAAGGCGTGAAACACCGCGTGTACATGGACAATGCGGCCACAACGTTTCCCAAACCCCCAGGGGTGATTGAGGCGATGGCCCATTTCATACAAAATGTGGGAGCCAACCCCGGCAGATCGAAACACGACCTCTCCATGGAAGCTTCGTTAATTGTTGAGGCGACGCGCAAAAAGCTGGCGCATCTCTTCAACATACCCGATCCTAAACGCATCGCATTTTCGCTCAATGCAACGGAATCCCTGAACACAGTTATCTACGGGGTCCTGAATCCGGGGGACCACGTGATCATTACGCAGATGGAGCATAACTCGGTGATCCGACCTGTGCGACATCTCGAACAAAATGGTATTGTCAGCGTTTCTGTTGCTCCGAGCGACAAGATGGGCGCATTGGACGTGGGGGCCCTGAGAGAACTGATTCGGGCGAATACGGCTCTGATAGCCCTCAATCACGCTTCGAACGTGTGTGGGACCATCCAGGACGTTATCAAGGTCAGAAAGGCCGTAGGCGACTTGCCACTGCTTCTGGATGCGGCGCAGACCGCTGGAGCCATCCCCATCGACGTGCAGGAGATGGGGGTCGATTTCCTCGCGTTCACGGGACACAAAGGATTGTATGGGCCCCAGGGAACGGGCGGGCTCTATGTCAGGGAGGGTCTTTCGATCCGGCCGCTGAAACGCGGCGGGACCGGCAGCGCCTCGGATCAGGAGCAACAGCCCGATTTTTTCCCCGATGCCCTTGAAAGCGGGACCCAGAACAATGTCGGCATTGCGGGCCTGGGAGCCGGTCTGGATTTCGTCCTGGAGACAGGAGTGGAAACTATTCGTCGCCACGAAATGAAGCTTTTGGAAATCTTTATCGAAGGGCTTGACGACGTGCCAGGCATTACGCTGTACGGCCCGCTCAATCCTCAAGCACAGATGCCCATTCTCTCCGTCACCTTCGATCAAGCGCTGCCCGACGGGCTTCACGTCTCCTTCGGAGGATGCGGTGGGAGATCAATCCCAGCGACCTTTGAGACAATACACCCCGAGGAAGCCGGGACCATACTACAGGACGAGCACGAGATATCGGTGCGGGTTGGGCTGCACTGTGCTCCGTTGGCTCACAAGGCGCTGGGAACATTCCCGGACGGGACGGTCCGCTTCAGCCTCGGCTACTTCAACACCCCAGAAGAGGTAGAGATCGCGGTCAACGCGATCAAGAAGATCGCGGAAAAGCGGTCAGAACAGATCAGGGGGAAACTATTATGAATCAACCTTCTTCCCCCGTGATTTCTCCGGTCCCAAGCGGTTGATCATAGTAGCCGCGTATGCGGCCCCGAATCCGTTGTCGATGTTTACCACCACGACACCGGGCGCACAGGAGTTCAGCATTCCCAGGAGTGCCGCGATTCCTCCGAACGACGCACCGTATCCTATTGAAGTAGGCACGGCGATAACGGGTCTGTCCACGAGGCCCCCGATAACGCTCGGCAACGCGCCCTCCATTCCCGCCACCGCGATAATGACCGAGGCTGAGCGCAACTTCCGGTTGTTCGAAAGCAGTCTGTGAATGCCTGCGACCCCTACGTCGTACATGGTGTCCACTTTGTTCCCGAGCGCGTACGCGGTGATCTTGGCTTCCTCAGCCACGGGAATGTCGGAACTCCCCGCGCAGACCACGAGCACTGTTCCTACTCCTGCGATTTTTATCTTTTTGCGCGTGTACAACAGGGTCTTCGCTTCGGGATTATGCTGGAGTCCGGAAGTCTCTCTGAGAATTTCACGGGCCTTTTCACCATCTACACGGGTAATCAACACGGTGTCTTGCCGGGCCTGAAGGCTTTTGAAAATTCCGACTATCTGCTCTACCGTTTTGCCCTGGCCGAAGATGACTTCGGGGAACCCGAGCCTAACAGCGCGGTGATGATCCACGCAGGCAAACCCGAGATCCTCGGTCTGAAGATCCTGAAACATGCAGCTTGCCTCCTCGGGGAGCAAGCGGCCCGCTTTGACCTCTTCAAGTATTTTGATCAGTCGTGGTCGATCCAAATTCTTTCTCTCCACAGCAGCGGAAAACCTGCCCCTAACTCCAAACCGGCACCACACCGAATCCGCACCACAGAGGCAGTCTGATGCCATCTTGTCGGGGGCAGGTTGATGACGAAAACAATGGGACAGTAGAGAAAGGAAAGCCCCGGAAAGGAGGATGAGAACCGGGGCTTCGCATGGGGAAAAGGTATGTTGAGCAGCGGGCTACGCCACCCGCTGGTTTCCAAGCCTTAAACCATGATTCTGAATAGTTGTCAAGAATATTTAAAGTTATTTCTATAAAAAGCCCCATTTTATAAAACTCGATTATAAACGTTGCAGCTTAATTCCCTGTAATTAAAAGAGTTAATGTTGCATTACAGCAGCGATCGGATGACGTCTGCTTTCCCCACAACGCCCACCAACTTCCCCCCTTCAATTACCGGCAGGGTATACACCTTCCGCTTGCTCATGATTTGCGCGACTTCGGATAGGTCCGTCTCCGGATCAACAGAGACGGCAGGCCGGGAATAGATGTCGCCGACCGTGGTCGCAGCAAGGCGTTTGAACTCTTTCTGAAGGCGCCACGGATTCTCGAGGGGGATCACCGAGTCCAGTATTACAAACACGGTAGGTATGTGCAAGGGCTTGTTCTGGTTTACCAGATCCGATTCGCACACTACGCCAAGAAGATTTCCATTCACATCAACCACCGGTAAACCATTTATATGTTTCTCGGAGAGTATGCTGGCGAGCTCGCGCAGCGGGGTGTCGGGGGTGACGGTAATTACGTCACGGGTCATTACGTCTGCTACCTTCGGCATCTTTTCCTCCTGGTCATCCCAGACGACTTAGCGACATCGCCGGGATAGGGAAAGCTCGTCTTGCTGTTGTATAACCCGGATTACATGGGATAATGGTTGAATCCGGAGAGGGGGAGTTCCTCATTTCTGGGAGGATACCATGAAAAGTTATCGGAAGGAGTTGTGGTTCAATGTGCCCAATCGGAGAGGGTTCGTGAACATAACGAGTGAAGTGGAAAGAGCCCTTTCGGAGAGCGGTGTTACCGAAGGGCTTCTGCTCGTCAACGCGATGCACATCACTGCGTCCGTCTTCATCAATGATGATGAATCAGGACTCCACGAGGATTACGAGAAGTGGCTGGAGCAGTTGGCCCCGCACGATCCGATCAGTCGGTATCGCCACAATCGAACCGGCGAGGATAACGGGGACGCTCACCTGAAAAGACAGATCATGGGCCGCGAGGTTGTCGTAGCCATATCCGGTGGGAAACTCGACTTTGGGCCATGGGAACAGATCTTTTATGGGGAGTTCGACGGTCGGAGGAAAAAGCGTGTACTGGTAAAAATTATCGGAGAGTAATCTTGGGACTGTCATTGCGAACGCAACAAAGCAACTCTCTGCATGGCCAAAGCTGAGATTGATGGTGGGACCGTCCCGCGCTGAACGCGGGATTGCCGGTCATCCCTAATAGACAGGCTGCAAGCGTCCCACCGATCACTCCTTGCAATGACAACGGATCAGCGATTGGCCCGCGTAACCGAGGGACCACCAGTCGGCCACTTTTTGTGTTGACACGGGAACACGCCTCAAATATAAGCACTTGTATTTACCGGGCATTAATCAAACGAGGAGGATTATTATGAAGAAGATCTTATTGGTGCTAGTTGTGCTTGCGGCTTTGATGACACCTGGATGGCTGGCATTTGCCAAGGAAGAATTTATGGTCAGGTGCTGCATTAAGGGGACGTGCACCACGATGACGCGACCGGCATGCGAACATGCCAAGGGCTGGGTTGTGCAAGATTGTGGTCAATGCAGGTAGATTTCGGGCTGCAGTGGGCAGACCTTCATCGACCTGTACCTGGCTGGGAGACTCCTCTTCACGTTTTCCCGTGTAACGTGACCTCAGCGTTTTTCGGCAAATCGAAGGTGATCGGCGTCAGCTTCTGCTTCGATGGTGGCCCCCGGGTGGAATTTGCCAGCGAGAATATCCAGGGCCAGAGGATTCTCGATGAGCCTCTGAATAGCGCGCTTTAGGGGTCGCGCTCCGTACGCGGGATCGTACCCTTCGGCTGCGAGCATATCTCTGGCTCGCGGGTCAAGGACAAGCGTGAGCTTACTATCGGCCAGCCGTTTGTTGAGCCGCCGCATTTGTATATCTACGATCTGCTTGATCTGTTCTCTGTCGAGGGCGTGGAAGATGATCACGTCGTCCAGCCGGTTCAAGAACTCAGGTTTGAAGTGCATCCTGAGCACTTCCATGACCTTCTTTCGCATCTTTTCTTCATCTTTTCCCAAGTAGTCCCGGATCTCCGAGGAGCCGATGTTTGAGGTCATGATAATTATGCAGTTCTTGAAATCGACGGTGCGTCCCTTGCCATCGGTAAGCCTGCCATCATCGAGTATCTGCAGCAGAGCGTTGAAGACTTCGGGATGGGCTTTTTCAATTTCGTCGAACAGGATCACCGAATAGGGGCGCCTTCGCACTGCCTCGGTCAGGTACCCCCCTTCTTCGTAGCCGACATAACCCGGAGGAGCCCCGATAAGTCGCGGCAACGGAATGCCTTTCCATGTACTCGGACATGTCGATCCTGACCATTGCTTGTTCATCATCGAAGAGAAATTGCGCAAGGGCTCGTGCAAGTTCGGTTTTGCCAACGCCGGTGGGGCCCATGAAGATGAACGAGCCGATCGGTCGATTGGGGTCCTGCAAACCGGATCTCGCTCGGCGCACAGCATTGGCAACAGCAACGATGGCTTCACGCTGGCCGATTACACGCTCTCCGATTCTTTCTTCAATCTTGAGTAATTTATCGACTTCGCCTTCCAGCATTCTGGACACAGGGATCCCGGTCCACTTTGCCACCACCTCGGCTATATCTTCCGGCCCCACTTCCTCTTTTAGTAGGCCCCCCTCCTGCTGGATACGGGCGAGTTCTTCATTTTTCTCTTTAATGTCCTTTTCTAAAGATATCAGCATGCCGTATTTGAGTTCAGCAGCTCTGCTCAGGTCGCCTTCTCGTTCTGCTTGGGCCGCTTCGGTCTTCGCGCGTTCGTGCCGTTCCTTAAGTTCTCTGATCGCGGTTATGACCTCTTTTTCCTTGTGCCACTGCTTCTTGAGCAGCTCAGATTGGGAGGTCAAGCGCTCTATTTCAGCGCGTACTTTCTGGAGTCGTTCCTTGCTGGCCGGGTCGGCCTCCTTGTTGAGGGCCTGCTGCTCAATTTGAAGCTGAATGATACGTCGGTCTATCTCGTCGATCTCGGTAGGCATAGAGTCAATTTCAATTCTGAGCTTGGAAGAAGCCTCATCTATGAGGTCGATGGCCTTGTCCGGCAAGAAGCGGTCAGTAATGTAGCGGTGAGATAAAGTGGCCGCGGCTATAATTGCTGCATCCTGAATCCTGACACCGTGATGGATTTCATATCTCTCTTTGAGACCTCTCAGGATCGAAATGGAATCCTCCACAGAAGGCTCGGCCACGTAGATCGGTTGAAATCGTCTTTCGAACGCAGCATCCTTCTCAATGTGTTTTCTGTACTCGTTGATCGTTGTAGCGCCCACGCACCGTAGTTCACCGCGAGCAAGCGCGGGTTTGAGCATGTTGGACGCGTCAATTGCTCCTTCGGCCGCTCCGGCTCCGACTAACGTGTGCATTTCGTCGATAAAGAGAATGATTTCGCCCGCGGACCCGGTAACTTCTTTAAGGACAGCTTTAAGGCGATCCTCGAACTCTCCGCGATACTTGGCGCCTGCCACTAACTGGCCAATGTCCAGGGCCAACACCCGCTTACCTTTAAGTGATTCGGGAATGTCACCCGAGACAATTCTTCCGGCCAGGCCTTCCACAATGGCAGTTTTACCGACTCCGGGATCCCCTATGAGGACTGGGTTGTTCTTGGTCCTCCGGGAGAGAACCTGGATGATTCGCCTAATCTCGTCGTCACGGCCGATGACAGGGTCGAGCTTCCCTTTGCGTGCCAACTCCGTGAGATCGCGGGTGAAGCGCTTAAGCGCTTGATATTTTTCCTCGGGAGATTGGTCTGTGACTCTCTGGGTGCCTCTGATTTCAGTTAACACCTTATAGATCTTATCTTTGGTCACTCCGCGGCCACTGAGAATTCTTGAGGACGCGGTTCCAGAAACTTCGGATAGGGCTATCAGAAGATGCTCCACGGAGACATACTCATCCTTGAGTTGCTCCATTTCCTTGAACGCCGCTTCAAGGACGGCTCTGAGTCTGTTGGAATAGTACCTCTCCGCTGTAGCGCCACTTTGTTGCGGTAACCTTTCCACCGCGTGAAGGGCTTCATTACGGATACGGTCCGAGTCCGCTCCCAGCTTCTTGAGTATTTCAACGCAGATGCCTTCTTCGTCAGAAAGTAGTGCCAGCAGCAGGTGCTCGCTTTCCACCTGAGGATTGCCGCGATTGGCTGCGGTATTCTGCGCCAGTTCCAGCGCTTCCTGTGATTTAAGTGTGAATTTTTCCGCGCATGTGAGACTCCTAGCCTCTCGAACTCTAAGACGATCGTCCAGCAGGAAGAAGCCCCCCCGAACCTAACTGAGTGCGGATTTGGCGAGGTCCGGTACACGCCCCATCCGTACGCAGGGCATAAGCCGGCTGAACGACAATGCTTCACTACGAGTCAGGTAAATCATGTTGGTGGCCGTGTCAATCGTCCCGGCCTCAGAGACTCGGATCAGCCGGCGTTTTCTTGTAGATCATTGACACCGGCGCCCCTCAGCGCTTAAGATAATTTACCAATAGCATTCTAGGACTTGATGTGGACGAGACTGTTAAGAAGGGCATCCAAACACAGGCTCAGGTCTGCGTCTCGTGCCCGAAAGCTCATCCCGTCGGCCTGTCCCCTGAATGTGCGCCCAAGGGCTAGGTCAGGATTCCCTTAGAGCGGGAGCCCCCAGCGGGGTAAGCCTTTCGTTCTATCTTCGACGTCGGGAGGAACGGAGCGCAGCCCTTTGCCGTATAAGCATTACAATATCGTCGATGATGACTCGGTCCTCACCACCAAAGGATCTGTCCTGGTTGTCGACGATGATGACATCACTCTCGGGATTCTCAAAGACCTGTTGACGATCGACGGTTTCTCCGTGTTTACAGCCAGGGAGGGGGATGAAGGCGTAGCTGTCTTCAAGAAATTATCCCCTGACATAGTAGTCACGGATATCAACATGCCTCAAATCGACGGTCTGGAAGTCCTTCGCACGATCAGAGAAATCGACGGGACAGTGCCTGTTGTAGTCGTGACCGGCCACGGCGATCTCGACAATGCCGTTCGCGCCCTAAGACGCGGGGCCCATGATTTTCTGCTGAAGCCGGTCAATGCGGAGATACTCCTGAATACGGTCCGAAAGGGAATCGAACATTGCAAGCTTAGGCGCTTTGAGAGGGATTACAGACAGTTACTGGAAGAGGAAGTGGAGAAGAGGACCACGGAACTGGGCAGAACCAACGAATTCTTGAAAGGAATTCTAGATAGTTCTACCGGGGTTTCCATCGTTTTGACTGATTTCGATCAGAATGTGCTCTTCTGGAACGTGGGCGCTCAGAAACATTTTTGGCTATACGGCCGAGGAGATGGTCGGGGCGTCTATTTTAAAGCTCTATGGGGAAGATAACGCGGGGATGGAAGCGATGGAAAGCCTGCGACGCATCATGCAAGTCAACGCAGGGACCTGTACAGGGCAAAATCAAGCACATTTCCAAGGATGGGGAAGCGCTAACCATTTCTATGGCCGTTTCTCCAATGCTGGATGGTTCCGGAAACATCCGCGGCGTTCTTGGGCTTGGCCAGGATGTGACCGAAGAGGTTCGCTTGCACGAGGAGTTGGTGAAGTCATATCAGCGCATCCGAAGGATTCAGGGTGCTTCGATCTTTGCTCTCGCCAAACTCGCCGAATCTCGGGACGGAGAAACAGCTTTCCATCTTTCGCGGCTTCAAGCCTATTCCAGGATTTTGTGCAATCAACTTGCGGCGAGCTCGGTCTATAAAGAATTCATGACTCAAGAGTTCACCGAAGACCTCGTACAATGCTCTGTACTGCATGACATAGGCAAAGTGGGGATACCTGATTCCATTCTGTTCAACTCCAATAAGTTCGGGATCGACGAGTTCGAGGTCATGAAGCGACACTCCGTTTACGGTGGGGCCGCTCTTGAAGAGGCCGCCCACGAGGCGGGAGATAAGGAGAGCTATCTGTTTCTCGCTAAGGACGTGGCCTACTACCACCACGAAAGATGGGATGGGAACGGATATCCGTATGGCCTGAAGAGAGATGAGATACCTCTGTCTGCGCATCGTCGCGGTCGCAGACGTTTATGACGCCTTAACCACCGAGCGCCGCTACAAAAGGTCCTACTCCCACCAAGAGGCCCGAGACCTCATCGTTCAGGAGAAGGGCAAGCAATTCGACCCGGAACTCGTCGAGGCCTTCCTTGAAGTGGAGGATCAATTCAACGCTATTCGAGACCGTGTCCCGAGGAGTGGGCGTCATCCCGGATCCAAATAAGCGCTAAGTGCAATCAGGGAACCCCTGGTGAATTCACCGAATCATCAGCCGCATTGAAAAAAGAGTTGTATATCTTCCTGATGGATCCGGTGATCCTGAAATAATCGTTGAGAAGGCGGTCCTCACCCCGACCTCCGTATCCCAGCCTCCATGCCAAGCCTTTCAATTTGTCCCCTACCAGTGGCATTCGATCGATGCTGCGATGTTCCATTATGCGAAGGCGGTCTTCCAGACTGACCAGGAATCGATAGCCCGAGTCAAGCGTACGGAACGATCCCTCATCAAGGAATTCGGCGTCGTGCAGAGCCGCGAGGGCCTCGAGAGTGTTGTTGCGTATTACGTCGGGCCGGCGTGCCGCATGCCTGAGAATATTTGCCTGGACAAAAAACTCCACGTCGACCAATCCTCCGTGGCCAGTCTTCAAATCCACGTGCAAGTCGTCTTCCAAGGCCAGTTCGCTTTCCATTCTTCGTCTCAATTTGGCTATTTCCCGCAGACCTTCGACCGAAAGCTCGGTCCTGCATATACAATCTCTAACGATCTGCGTAACCTCTTCAACAAGGCATGGGGGGCCCGTTACGGGGCGGGCTTTGATCAGAGCCTGCTTTTCCCAAAGCCAAGAAGTGCTCCTGTGGTAGTCCCTAAAGGCAGATAGAGCGGTTACCAGCGGGCCTTTGTTCCCCGATGGTCTCAACCTGGCGTCGATGGCGAAGACAGTCCCTTCAGATGTTGGAACACTGAGAATAGATATTATTCGGCTTGCCAGCCTCGTAAACCACTCGTGGCTCGAAAACCGGCCTATGTACTCTGAAGGCGGGTCGTAGATGAAGATAACGTCCAGATCTGAAAGGTACGTCATCTCCATCCCACCAAGCTTTCCCATACCCAGTATCACGAACGGCAGGGTTTCAAAGAAATCAAACCTGCCGAACTTTCGACCCATCTCCTTTAATGCGATTTCCACCGCTGCCTGCAGGCAGACCTCGGCCAAGTTGGTGACGAGCTTTCGAGCTACAGACGGTTCGATGTCGCCGTAAAGGTGTCTCACTCCTGTCACGAGCATTTCGTCATTCTTGAATATTCTCAACACATCAAGTTCAGACTCCAGGTCCGAACAGTACGCGAGCCGTTCGGCCAATTCTGCTTCCAGTGCTCCCTTATCTTTTGGATAGTACTTCGCTCCCCGGGCTATGAGCGAATCGATGGATTGCGGGTGACGAATCATAAGGTCGGTAAAGAACCTGCTTTCTCCCACGATCTTCATAATGAAGTCGATAGTCGGGGGATTCTCAAGCAAAGTAGCAAAGTAAGCCGTGTGGGAATGCAGCGAGTCAAGGAAACTGTCGAGGGCAATGAGGGTTTTACCGGGTTCGGGCGCTTTCAGAAGTTCTTCGAGAAAGAGTGGAGCCAGACGCTCCAGGAGATGACGCCCCTTCTCAGACTTAATTCTGCTGTCAGAAGGCATCACGAGATTCCTCAAAACCGGATATGAGGCTCCGGGATCCTCGAAGCCTAACTCCGCGAGAATAGCCAGAGCGGCATTTTTGTCGTCAATAGTTTCCAAGAGTCTCTTAACCGCGGGAGAAACCTGCCTACCGACATCATCTTCGGAACGGAACAAACTTGAGAAAAGTTCCTCGACTGCCCGGCGCATCCTTTCCAGATCCGAGAGAAATGCCCTGAGAGCGTCTTTTCTGTAACCCATTCTCCTTGCCAGTTCTTCTTGTTCTTCAGCGGTTCTGGGCAGTTCATGGGTTTGGACCTGATGATTGATCTGAATGCAATGCTCGGTGCGACGGAAAAACAAGTATGCCTCGCGCAGTTTTTCCGTCGTCTCTTCATCGAGGAGTCGTGCCTCACGGAGAAGCCTCATGGCTTCTAGAGTGCCGGCAGATCGCACTCGCGGTGTTTTCCCTCCATTAATAAGCTGAAGCGTTTGAACAAAGAATTCGATCTCCCGGATGCCTCCTTGCCCCAACTTTATGTTGATACCCGGCTTTTTTTTCAACTGCGTTTCAATGCGCAGCTTCATCAGCCTCATGTCTTCCAGCGTGGAATAGTCTAAATGCTTTCGGTAGATGAATGGCTCCAGTTCTTCAACGAACTCTCTTCCAAGACCCAGATCCCCCGCCAGAGGCACAGCCTTCATGAGAGCGGCTCGTTCCCAGGTCCTACCCCATCCCAGGTAGTAATCCAGCGCATTGCTTACGGACGGTACCAGTTCTCCTTTATCTCCTTCCGGCCTAAGTTTGAGATCGAGTCGGAATACAAAGCCGTCTTCAGTAAGGTCGGAAAGCGAGCGAGTAACCGATTGCACCAGTGTTTCGTAAAAGCGCCTGATGGATCTCGACGCCGAACCATCAGTCCTGCCTTCTTCCGGGCCTCTCAGGAAAATTAGATCAACGTCGGAGGAGAAATTCAGTCTCATGACCCGAAATTTTTCCCATCCCGATAACGACCAGTCCCATCCGATCATCCACGCCGTGAGGCCTACCATGTTTAGAAACCAAGCTCTGCCAGTGAAATTCCAGAGCCGTCTGGATGCAGGCCCCAGCCAAATCCGAAAGCTCCGCCATAGTTTCCGGCGCCGCGGCGAGTCCTGCCAGGTCCCTCGTTCCAACACGCAGATACTCTTCTTCCTTGTACCAGCGTAACGCCCGATCCAGATCCGCTGTGCGGGAAATACCTCTTGTTCGGGCGCGCAGTTCTTTCTCCATCAGGAACCGTGTTTTGCGGTTCAGGTACCCCCGCTGCTGGAAAAGCGAGTTCAGAAGAGCGGTATTCCTGTAAAGAATTGAAAAGAGAAATCTGGAACCGGCGACCGCCGCAAGAAAAGGGTGCCTCGCAGACTGGTCCACCAAGATATTGCTCACCGCGGCAGAGGTCTCGCCTATCAATAAATCCTCGATTCGTCCGGCCGCTGCCCTGAAATTGGAAGTGTCGAGGATCTCCGCGATGAGTTGATCTCGTGTAGGGGGGGGGAGTTCGGATAAAAAATCCCACAGCTTCGGGCAATTACTTTTTATGTGCAAGGACCACGCGATTTCCATGCTTTGTCGTGCCGCTATAAACGGCAATCTTCGGACTCGGCCGAATTTTGTGTGGATCAGACCTGACAGGGTCCCGGTAAAGGATCCTCTTCAGATATCATGGGAATACCGCTTCCAGCCAACAACGCTGTGACCAATCCACAGCCCCGTTGCTTCTTACCCTCGATATCCACTCTTCGGAGGCCGCAAGAAGGACTCCCCTCCTTGAATATGATCAGATCCGGAGCAATCAGTTCCACCACGCGGCCGGTCTCCTCGGCGCCCCGAAGAAACGAGGAGGTACGATCTACTCCGTTCGTGTCGATTATGCTGGCCTCTCCCCGTAAAACAGCCACGCCGTCACCGCCCGAGAATCGGCAGCGTGGACGCGGTATTCCCAACCCGCCAAGGATCTCGGGACAGACGGGCACAAGAACGCACTTGGCGATTAGTGTTTCCAGCATAGGGTGTGGACGTGAACTTCCATCGTAGCGGGTATGCAGTCCTGCCAGGCAGGCACTTAAGACTATTCTGTTCGACACATTGGCACCCTATGAAAGTTGTATAAATTGCCAAGAGTAATGTCCGAAACTGATGGTGACTCAGTGAGACCTGGCATCCAGCCCGTCCTTCAACGTAAGGCAACCCTGCGTTCCCCGCGGGGCTGTCCTACCAACCTATGCCTGGATCAGTGCGTGATCCAAACGTCGGAATACTTCAAGACCCTCGGCATAAGCCACATAAGTTCCGCAACCGCTATCGCCGTGCTCCACCGTCAACGAAAGACTATGGCCTCACCGGTGTCAGGGCGAGGAATTACCTCACCGATCACCCATGCCAGCATTCCACTATTCCTCAAGTTATCCAGCGCTGCTTCAGTCAAGTCTGGGCTGACAATCACCACAAGCCCCACACCCATGTTGAAAGTTCGATACATCTCGAAATCGTCCAGACCCGCGTCTCTTTGAATCAGACCGAAAATCGGGGGAATCGGCCAGGAGCCTTTGGTTATTGAAACGGTAGACTGCCGGGGCAGGATTCGTGGAATATTGCCATCGAATCCCCCACCAGTGATGTGGGCCATTCCCGAGACTGAAACAGATCTACACAACTGAAGTACGGGTTTGACGTAAATGGCCGTCGGCGTGAGCAGTCTCCTCTCCGAGAGGCTTTCCCAACTCGGCAACATTAGCCTCCAGACTATATCTCCTTCGTTCCAGAAGAACTTTTCTTACCAGGCTGAATCCATTGCTATGAAGGCCGGACGACGCTATACCAAGAATTGAGTCTCCGGATTTGATCTTTGAGCCATCCACTACGTCCGGACGGTCCACCATGCCGACGCAAAAACCGGCCAGGTCGTATTCCCCCTGAGCGTAAAAGTCCGGCATTTCTGCGGTCTCTCCACCTATGAGAGAGCAACCGGCCAATTCGCAGCCACGGACAATGCCTGAAATGACCGCCTCAACCGTTTGGGCCTCGATGGACCCCGTCGCGAAATAATCCAGAAAGAAGAGCGGCTCCGCTCCCATCACGAGAAGATCGTTAACGTTCATTGCTACCAGATCTATGCCCACGGTGTCATGTATTCCGGTAAGAAACGCTATTTTCAACTTTGTGCCGACGCCATCGGTGGCCGAAACCAAGACGGGATCGTGGAATCCCTGCCACTGGGGGCGGAACATCGCTGCGAAGCCGCCGATGTTCCCGATGACCTCCGGTCGGAAAGTGGATTTTATGCGATCCGCGAGCGAACCAATTACCAGATCGGCCAGTTCCACATCCACTCCCGCGTCTTTGTAAGTGATTTTTTCATTCATTTGTCACGAGATCTCCATAGGCCATTATTCCGAGATCCTTGCCGATGTTCGCGGCCATTGCGCGAGCCCGGGCCATCAGGTTGGCCTCGTCAACGGTGGTGATTCTTCGATCATGGACCACCCACCTGCCGTTCACCATCACATGCCGCACATCAGTCCCGCGCGCCGCATAAACTAGATGAGATATGGGATCATACAGCGGCGTAAGGTGCGGGCGGTTAAGGTCGATTACTATCAAGTCGGCCAGTTTTCCAGGTTCCAACGAGCCGATCCGATCTTCCATTCCCAGGACTGTGGCGCCGTCTGTTGTGGCCATTCGCAGTACAGTGCGAGCCCCCAGTGCCTGGGGATTGCCTGTTATGAGCTTGGCCATCAGGGACGCGGAACGCATTTCCTCCAGAAGGTCCAGATTGTTGTTGCTGGCCGGGCCGTCAGTTCCGATCGCCACTGTTATCCCCTTGTCAAGAAGATCTTGTACAGGAGCCGCCCCTGACGCCAGCTTCATGTTGCTCTCAGGACAGTGTACCTACCCCTGTGGCGGACTTGGCCAACATCTCTCGTTCTGCATCAGATACGTGAACCGCATGGACCGCAACAAAGTCCCGGCCCAGGGCGCCCAATCTGTGGAGATGCTCGACAGGCCGTACGCCATGCTGCCTGCGGCTTTCCGCCACCTCTTGCGCAGTTTCGGAAACGTGACAAAAGAGAAGTATGCCGTGCTCCCGGGTGAGAGTTCGGGCTGCCTTCAAAGTCTCGGCACTGCACAGGTACGGCGAATGACAGAACAACGCGCGGGTGATCAGTGAATCAGCAGGGGCCCCGGAAAGAAACGCTGCCACCCGTTGCCTCCAGGAGCCGGGCACAGGAGTGTCAGGTGTCGGGACGTCGAGAATCCCCTGGGCCACCACTGCCCTGAGTCCCACATCCATAGCTG
The DNA here is from genome assembly GCA_963828085.1 of uncultured delta proteobacterium. Taxonomy (GTDB): domain Bacteria; phylum Desulfobacterota; class Desulfomonilia; order Desulfomonilales; family Desulfomonilaceae; genus CAWBBA01. The sequence continues at coordinate 15,932 of CAWHDO010000029.1, read as the reverse complement.
CTTGCGCAGCGTTCTCCATATAGAAATATCCGTCCGCAAAAGTGGTGACACCGTTTAGCGCCATTTCTACGGCTGAAAGACATGTCCCCACGTAAACGAATTCGGGCCCCGCATGTTTTGCTTCAGAAGGGAAAATATACCTATTGAGCCATTGGTCAAGCGGTAGATCGTCTGCAACTCCTCTGAGAAGACTCATGGCGGCGTGGGTGTGAGCATTGACAAGACCCGGCATGATCAAGCAGTTGGAACAGTCGACCACGTTGTCCCGCGGAAGACTCGAATCGTTGGGGACATTCACCTGAAGGAGGCGATTCCCGCTGATTATTGTCTTGCCATGCGCTAAGACCTCCGGGATAGCGGGATCGGCCAGAATGAGACCGTTCACGAGTGTTGTTTCAGTATTCACCAAGGAAATCTCTTTGGGTCAACTTTTCAGTGAAACGCGTGTCGATTTGCGCCAACATCACCCTCTCCCTTCCCCCTCCCGTCGAGGGAGGGGATCCCTGAAAACCCTCTCCCCTGGCGGGAGAGGGCAGGGTGAGGGGCCTTGCAGCATCGCAGCACGCCCTCAAGTTAGCGCCTATGCCCCTTGGAGAGCGCGGCACTTGTCGAAATTACAGCATTCCCTCACCCGTTGGGAGAGAGACTCAGGGTGAGGGAATTCGTGTTAAGATGTCCCATGCTCCGAATTTTGAGACAGTTTCTGAATCACCGTCGTAACTGTCAATCGTCCCTATGGGGCTCCTCGAGCGGAGCGAAATAAACATTCCTTTCTTCATTTCACCTCAGCCTCTACAGTGTCCCGGTGAGTATGGCGGCCAACCGCGGTTGAGCCGCCGCCGCAGTGGCGATCACTTTTTGTATCGACACCGGTTCCATTGCATCGGGAAGATTGACGTTCGTTATCGCAGCAAGAGCCAGCGTCTTGAATCCCACTTGGGCCGCCACGATCACTTCGGGAACCGTGCTCATGCCGACAGCATCGGCCCCGAGCATGCGCAGCATCCTGGTTTCCGCCCGTGTTTCGAGGTTAGGCCCGGCAACCGCAGCGTAAATCCCTGACTTAACAGGTTCTTTAAGCTCCAGAGCCGCTTCCTCTGCTTTCTTAATCAACTCTTCATCGTATGGCCGGCTCATGTCCGGAAACGATCTCCCAGGCGCTCGTCCGTAACTCCCCGCAAGGGATTGTCTCCCAGCAGGTTTATGTGGTCAGTAACGATCATCAGGTCTCCGGGTTTGAAGTGCGGGTTGAGCCCTCCAGCCGCGTCGTTGACGATCAGGAATCGCGCTCCCAATTCTCGCATTACGCGTACGGCAATGGTTGCCTCCTGAAGCGTATATCCTTCGTAGTAGTGGAATCGCCCCTGCATAACGACTACGTTTCGTCCGGCCATTGTCCCAAAGACAAGGTCTCCTTTGTGACCCTGCACCGTTGATTCAGGGAAGTGGGGAAGTTGACTGTATGGAATCCGGTCAATCACACTGACATGCTCAGTGATGCCCCCAAGACCCGTCCCGAGAATAATGGCCGCTTCCGGTTGGGAACTGATCGTCCGACGAATGAAGCCGGCAGCGTCTTGAACCGACTGGTAGAGATTGTTCATCAGGGCCTTTGTCCAGAGAAATAAGGGGAATATCATTGAAGCGCGAACACAAAGTCAAGAAGCGATTCCCGGAGGGAGAAATCATCAATGATTCCTCGATGGGATGGCAAATTCACGCCTGCAACTGAATCGTTGGCCCTGATCGTGAGGCATTTTGATCGGCATACCCATGCGCCCTGCTTTCCGATAAGTCAGACGGCATGCCCAAGCGGTTGAAAGGCATTGACTGGGCGGCGTCGGAATGCTAATTTTCGCAATGTTAAACTTGGCAAAACACGACTGCAAGTTTTGCGTTTGACTGTACTCCATCCAGAAGACGGCACAGAACATGAGACCCACCGGAATAGTCAGAGATCCAGCTTACTTGCTGCATGATATGGGGACGTACCACCCTGAGAGCCCGGAACGGCTTGAGGTCATTTATCAAATGATCGACGAATTGGGGCCGGCGCTCAATCTGCTCGAAGTTCCCATCAGAAACGGCAGCCCCGGACGAAATCGCTACAACACACGATCCGCGCTATGTTGACAACATCGCTGCTACGGCCGGTCGAGACAATACTTTCCTCGACCCGGATACTTCCGTGTGCGCCTATTCCTGGGACGCCGCGTCACGGGCCGTAGGCGGGCTTTTCAATCTGGTCGATGCCGTCGTAACCGGGCAAGTTCGCAATGGCTTTGCTCTCGTGAGACCTCCGGGCCATCACGCGGAGAGGCGCCGGGCCATGGGGTTTCCGTCTTTTTAACAATATTGCACTCGCAGCTCGCTACGCCATCAGCAAACACGGGATGGAGAGGGTCGCCATAGTGGATTGGGACCTTCATCACGGAAACGGGACGCAGAACACATTCTACGAAGAATCCAAGGTGTTGTTCATATCAACCCATCAGTTCCCCCACTATCCGGGAACAGGAGGTATGAGAGAAGTTGGGCACGGCCAGGGGGAAGGATATACGGTGAACGTGCCCATGGCCGCTGGGGCCAGTGATGCAGAGTACTTGACGGTATTCCATATGGTAGTGGCACCGATACTAGCGGCTTACCACCCTGAGATGATTCTTGTGTCCGCAGGTTTCGATGCTCACCAGAGCGATCCGCTGGGCGGTATGAACGTGACAGAGGAAGGATACCAAAGGATGGTAAAGATACTCATGCACCTCGCGAAAGAATACTCGTCGGAGCGCGTGGTCCTCACCCTGGAAGGAGGCTACGATCTTACCGCTCTTCGCAATTCAGTCCACCTGATCTTAGCTGCTTTGTCGTCCTACGATCCACGTGAGGAATCCATGCCGGGGCAGCCTTCCGTGGATAATCTGAGTCAAACGTTCAAGGCCAGGTTGAAAGACGTATTGGCCATTCATCACAAGGTACTGGCCTAGTCTCCCATCCCTCTGAGAATGTGCCGGCTCAATGCACGGAATACTACTACTGGACAAACCTGAAGGGATTACCTCCAATGAGGTCGTCCGGATTGTCAGGAGCCGAATCAGACCCTCCAAAGTAGGGCACACGGGAACACTGGACCCTGCTGCCACAGGGCTGATGGTTTCTTCTGATCGGGGCAGGGACTCGAGCCCTGGATTATCTGGACGAAAGCCGGAAGAGGTACCAACTGACGGTCCTACTGGGGGAAGAGTCCGACACGGGCGACAGGGATGGAACGGTCGTCCGAAAGGAAGATCCTTCCGGAATAGGTCTGGCCGGGATCGAAGAAGTGCTCATAAGCTATCGGGGAGTGCTGGACCAGGTTCCGCCACACTATTCGGCCATCAAGAAGGAAGGGGTACCCCTTTACAAACTCGCCCGAAAGGGAATATTCCCGGATCTTGCCCCTCGTGTCGTGGAAGTTTTTTCACTCGTCGTGACCGGCTGGGACTCGCCTTTTTTGGAACTGGACCTGGTCTGCTCCAAGGGGACGTATGCCCGTGCCCTGGCTCGTGATATCGGCAACGACCTTGGTGTTGGAGGGAGGTTGGAGAGACTCCGAAGGACTGCTAGTGGTCCTTTCAATGTTGCGGACGCGATGACGCTTGACGAGACGACCACCGGTGGGGCTGAGGCGATATCCCAACGTCTTATCAGCCTTCCGGATGCACTGGTCCATATTCCGGATTTGCCCGTATTGCCGACCGAAGTGAGGAAGCTCATGCAAGGTTCCCCTGTGGCAGTTCCCAGGAGCCGCCTATCTTTGGCGGGCGCATCGGCGGATAAACCAGCGCGTCTTTTCAAAATCGTCTCGGGAAATGGCGGCATCTTGATCCTGGTTCGTCCGGAACCAAAAGGAGTTGATGTCGCTATTCGCCCCGTCAAAGTGTTCCACACCTGGAAAGATGAGTAGGTGTTTTTCAAACTTCCCGCTTTGTTACGAGAGTTATGCTCCACGGTTGCTGAAAAAGAGGTATGAAGATTAACTATATGGTTTTGCAGATCTGTCAGCGGTCATCCAGGAGGAGTAATGTCATAACATTTATATTACAGCGTCATAACTACTTATCATTACCTAATGTATGAATAATTGTGATAATGCATGGATATTTTGGTACTTTACTTTTGAACGATTTTGTAGTCAACTACCAAGGGTGAGTGAGTGGGCTTGGTTCAATTACGAAAGGGTATCGGGAATGAGTTTGCGCAGATGGTTTTGTACCTGTTTGGTTCTAGCCCTGTCGCTGTGCATGATGGGCCAGGCTATGGCCAAGAAAAGGAGTAACGACAGAAGCCCGGTCAGAGCAAAACCAGTGACAGAGGCATCACTGGATTCCGGCTCAGTATGGGTAGTGGTAAATCTATTCACAGGCCGCTCGTCCAAACAGGCGGTCAAGGTAAGGGATACACTCGCCCGCTTGGGCGCCGAAGGGCAAGGGATTGTGCTGCCTTTCCGCGAGGTCACAGCGGAAAGCATGGCAAAGCTACGACCTGCTTTTCTAGCTCTGAGTCCCAATGGCGTGCCCTGGTGTCGGTACAAGGGTAGCAATGGAGTCGATCTAGACAACTTCTTGCGTTCCTTGAGGATCATAGTGGAACAGATGAACATCCCCGTCGTCGGCATCTGTGGAGGACATCAGGCTCTTGCGCTTGCGTTCGGAGGGAAGGTCGGCCCGATCCGCGGCGGCGAAGATGACTGTTTTCCGTACGGGAAGAACCCTACTGAACGGGGTCGTCATAACGTGTACGTGGTGGCGGATGATCCTATTTTTCAGGGAATGGGAAAGACCGTGAATCTGGTCGAGAATCATTACGACGAGGTCAAGACACTGCCGCCGGGCTTTATTCGTCTGGCCCAGAACGAACTATGCGGGTACCAGATCATTAGGCATCCGACAAAGCCCGCCTACGGGATACAGGCTCATACTGAATACTTCTTCAAGTCGCGGCCGGACGGAGGGCTGTTGCTGAAGAATTTTCTACGTATTGCCCGGACTCATAACGAGCTTGTGCGGAAGTCGATTGACAGCGAGAAACGGCGCACTATCGGCAGAGAAAGCGAGCCGGTAGGCCCTCAAAATTCTGGCCGCTGAGACTTGGACTCAGCCTCCGCGGCCCCGGGCACGCTCTGCCCACCATACAGTCGAATACAGGCTTGCACGATGGATCGCGCACATCACATCGGCCACGTCCTCGTCATCGAGGATGACCGTTTCAATGGGCCTTATACGCAGCAACTCTTGCAACAAGCAGGGTTCCGCGCGGACTTGGCGGTGTCCTCTGAAGAGGGTCTCGCCATTTTACAGCAAAATGACAATGACTCCCCTGACATGATCTTGCTCGACATCAATCTGCCCGGTATGGACGGGTTGGAATTGGTGAGCAAGTTGAAGGCCCATCCGGAATACCAGTACATACCGGTCATCATCTTCACCGTTCACGATTCGCTGGAAGACAAGATCCAGGGCCTCAATTGCGGCGGAGACGACTATATCACCAAACCGTACAAGGACGACGAGTTGATCGCTCGGGTCAACGCGATGCTCCGGATACGTGGGCTCTACCGAAGTTTAAGCCACGAACGGCAGATTAATCGCAAGCTCACCAGGACTCTCGATCGGATGGAGAAACTCCGCAACTTACTTGGAAGATCTCCGCAGATGAGACGGATTTGCGAGCTGATCCAGGACATATCGACTAGTGATTCGCACGTTCTGATTCAAGGAGAATCCGGCACAGGAAAGGAAGTTGTTGCGAGAACGATCCACGAGGAAAGCCGGAGAAATGGCGGGCCGTTTGTGGTGATAAACTGTGCCGCGTATGCCGAGACCCTCCTGCATTCCGAACTCTTCGGCCACGAAAAAGGGGCATTCACAGGAGCTATCCGGAGAAAACCCGGCCGTTTCGAGCAGGCAGATGGTGGAACCATATTTCTTGATGAAATCGGTGAGATAAGCCTTCCGACTCAGGTCATTTTGCTTCGGGTAATCCAGGAAAAGAAGTTCGAGAGAGTGGGTGGCGAGGAGACTCTTTCCACCGACGCAAGAATCATAGCGGCAACGAATAGGGAATTGAAAAAGGCGATGACACAGGGGATCTTTCGGGAAGATCTTTACTGGCGGCTCAACGTGATCTCCGTCTACGTTCCGCCCCTGAGGGACAGGAAAGAAGATATCCCTCAACTGGTGGGGAACTTCATCGACATGTATAATCAGCGCCTTGGCAAGACTGTTCGGTCATTTTCCTCGGAGGCCCTGGATCTCATGTTCAGCCATCACTGGCCGGGTAATGTGCGAGAGCTGGAGAATGCCGTTGAGCGTTCCATGGTTTTGGCAAAGGGGGACGTCATCGGACCCGAGGATCTGCCTCCGGAGTTGTGTGTCGGCGATTTGGCTTGTGAATCGGGCGACCAGATCGCGAACCTGGGCAGGTTGGAAAAGGATCATGTGCAGGCTGTGCTCGAAAGATGTGACTGGAACAAGTTCAAGGCCGCTCAAATAATGGGAATAAGCAGGAGCACTCTTTATAGCAAGATAAAGAAGCACGGGCTAGAAAATATCGCGCAGCTATGAACCGGATCGGTCACGCTTCGATTCCTCGCCCCTTCGCCGATATTGGTTTCACGGCGGCGTCTTATTTCTTGGTGTCACAAAAGGATCTCACTCCTTGGTGCCACGGATGTGTCCCGCGCTTCGAGGGACTCATCCGTGCCCGGCCGATTTTGGATACAAGGCATTCATCGGCGGGCAACGTCTCATGATTCTGTTCAGTTACCTTGTGAATCCTTTCATTATTCCCCGCGGGACAATCCAGTCTCGCTCTCATATAATCCTCGACAAATGATCGTGACTTTCTACCAAGGGACCCTTCGCGCAGAAACCGGGGCCGAACTTGCTGTGTCGTGGGCCGAAACGGATTTTGGAGTGACAGCGCTTGTCTCAGGATCGGATGAATTGATTCACGGGCTTACAGTGGACCACATTACCCTTGTGGAGCCCGTAACCACGCTCGATCTCCCGGGCATTGATCGGGAGGGGATCGACGTAATTGTCGGGGATATCCTCAAGGGAGGATATTTGGACATGCCGGGTGTAAGAGGGAAGGGTGAGGCAGTGTTGTTCATCCTCGTCAACGAGGCTATTCACCGGCTGTCCGAGATTGCTGAACATGAGAGTGACGATTAGGCCCCAAGAGTTATCTCACCGCAGAGGCCGCGGAGACTCAATATGCCAATGTGTTGTCAGGGCAGTAAGATTTGGGGAACCTTTTTTACAAAAAAGGTTCCCCCGATTTCACTGCTCTGATTGCGAATTCGTATTAAGTGAACTCTCTTCCTGAACTCTGCGTTCTCTGCGGTGAAATGCTTTTTTCCGGCTCCCTCAGCGGTTTCTTGTTTTAGCTTGACAGTATGGCTCTCACTCGTTATTTTGTAACGATAGTGCTGCAAAGGATCCTGGCGAACCGTCATCACAGGTTAAGGGCGGGTAGCTCAGCGGGAGAGCATCGGCCTTACAAGCCGAGGGTCACAGGTTCAAATCCTGTTCCGCCTACCAACTAAGGGGATCCTGCTTACGCCTGCGGGGGCGTAGTTCAGTTGGTTAGAACGCCGGCCTGTCACGCCGGAGGTCGCGAGTTCGAGTCTCGTCGCTCCCGCCACATAACGGCCTGATATTACAGGGAAACTGGGATAAACCGGCTTCCCTGTTTCTGTTTAAGCGAATGATCCAGGGCTCCCAAAGGGCTCCCACAGGGAATTGCTTGGACAAGCATCGTGAGGATAAGGAGGGCCAGTGGCGATCAGACAGATTCGAATATTCGTCAACCACACAGAAGGGATCGACTGGGCCGAGACGCTCATCGGACGCGTATTTCGACCCCTCGTAGCAGAATTTTCCGAATCACTACGCTGGTTTTGGTTTTCGCGTTATGGCTGTCCGATCGGGATGCCGGGAGATGATCGCGGAGATTGCAATTTCGACGTAATTCCGGACGATTTCAAACAAGCTTTACCGGAAGGAAATCCTGATCAGCCAGTCCATAGGAGTTTGAGGTTCCGTTTCGAAGTGGAGGACACATATCAAGCGGCTTTTGAAGCCCGCCTGAATGAACTTATTGTCCAGCACCGATATGCAATCTCTGATATACGTCTCTACAATGGAGTCGGCGATGCTGGGGGGACCCGTTTCTTGGGAGTCGAGAATCGAGGGCCCGGACGCGATGCGGAACGTGCAAAGCTCATAACTCAGCTGTTCCAACTCATGTCTCAGCTAGTCATGGACGCTCTCGTTGGGCCGGATGAGGCGAACCGCTTCCATATCGAACACAATGATGACCGAGAGAACCCAAACGGCTCTACCTTCGAGTCCGTGCACCACATGTTCTGCAATATCACCGAGGTACCGGTTTCAATTCTGCTTGGTACATTTTTGGGGACCGCCAAGGGGGTATGGCCAGTTGGACGGCCAACCGATAGCGCAAGTGTACTTGCATTATTGATGTCGGTGCGAATTGTTCAATGAAGTGGCTGGCGGGGGCATGATCGAGAGCAATCAAGGCAATTGGTCATGCGGCCCAGGTTGTAGTTGCCGGTTTACCCCAGGCATTCCACTCACTGGTGGCTCGGAACAACATTGGGAAGGAGAAACCTACGTGTCTGTAATAGAACCTAAAGACATTTTTGAGATTGGCCCTATTAATGACTGAAGTCTTGCACAATAGGGTGAACAAGAAACAGTAATCCTGTGAGCTTGGGAGCATAGGATCGGCCTCTCCGTCGTCAGAATCCGTAGGCGATGCGGCAAATCTCTTCTTGGGATCGGCCACAATTCAATTGGAGAGTGATCCATCCGACAAGCCCGCTGAAAACGTTTCTGGTGGTTCTGGTGATGAGATCTCCCAACGTAGGAGACTCACGACGAGGTTTTTGGGCAATTCCGAACAGGCCGGACACTTGGAGACTATAGGCCAGTAAGATCAGATACCAATGACGTTCGATACCCCAAAGATCTCTGAGCTGGTAGTCCTCAAGGCCGAGATTCTGCTTGGAATCTCTGAAAAACGTCTCTATGTTCCACCGCTTGGAGTATGTCTTGAGGATTCTGGTTCCTTCCCACCGGATCTGGTCGGTAGCGAAGTAGGCAGGGGAACCGGAAAACTCTTCATTATCATAGCTGATCAAGATTCTGACCAGACCGACCCCTTTGAGATCCACCGCTTTGGAGAAGACCTGATAGATCCGATCACCGATTTGCACCCTCCTAAACGATTCTCTGGGCAGAGTACCGGCGAACTGGCTGATTGCCACATATCTTCCTTTGATCTTGATGTTGCGGTCGGACTTGAGTCTGGTTACCCAATGCAGGCCCTTGCTCTGGAGGAATTTGATGAAATCTTTGGAGGCAAACCAGTTGTCGAAAAGTGCCCCCTGGATTTCAAGGCCAAGTTGCAGAGCATCTTCCACCAGTTCTTGGGCCAAGTCGATTTTGGTCTTAAAGGGGACCCTTTTCTCCCGGCTCTGCTCTTCTTTGAGGTACAGCCGGAAGTCGAGAGGATGGCTTTCCCCTTTCGGGTTGACGAACTCCGCAGTCACGATGTTGTGAGCCAGGACGTATCTCTTCTCGCTGTGATCCCAATAGATGCCGACACCTTCGATCTTCTTGCCGGTCTTATGGGTGAGGGTGTCGTCAATCGCCAACCATCCCTTGCCCCCGAGAGCCCCCTGGATCTTGAGTATATCGATTCTGGTATCATTGACCTCTTGCTGCTTCCAGATCCCCGTGGTGAGAAATCGGTTGAGAGAACTGGGGTGCTTGGCTTGAATGAAAATCCGATTGATCCCCTCTACGGTCAGGTTCTCCGAGACGATCAGACCCAAGACGTAGCGCTTGAAATGCTCAAAAGCGGGCGCTCCGAAATGGGGGCGAAACGCTTCGAGAGCCTTCTCAAATTCCTTGGGGATGTCGGCCACCACGGGCATTGCGCTCTGCCTCCACTAAGGAGGCATTCTATAACCGCGCCATTTCGCGCTATGCAAGCGCTTTTTTCATTAGCCCTCAACTCTTTCACTTATGTATCACGCGGCATACTCCCAGTGCGCGCAATCGTATTGTGCAAGAGTTTAGTTAATGAGAATTCGGATTTTAGGGATTATCTCGATTCCAATCCAAGCGGTTTCAAAATAGTTTCTTCCGATACCCCGGCTGTAGTGACCGCCTTCTATACTCCGAAACAGGAGATTTCGAGAAATGGATTAGGAAAAACAAACCTGAGATCAATGTTGAAGTAGAAAAGTGTGACAGAAAGCTGGTTTTACAATCGAGTGATTATTGGCTTCCGCTTGTCTTCCTTGCAAGTGACGTCACGCTTCCAATCTATTTACATATTGTCGCTAGCTACTTGTATGAAAAAATGAAAGGCGCCTTAAAAGGCGAAAAACCGAGGGTACATTTCAGTGCACTGTACCAAGACGCTTCCGAAGGCATTACGAAGAAAGTTGAGTTCGAGGGAGATGTAGATTCTCTTAGAAAAATAATAAACAAATTCAACATAAATGAATTTCTGAATGACTAAGGTTCTGCAAACAGAGAAAGCTTGTGATCTTTTTAATATCCTTGTGAACGATGCCAGAGACGCGCTGACTTCTCTGAACAACATGTCGTTTGATGAGTGCGGGCACAAAGTTGATTGCATTAAAAATAGGGTCCTGAACGAGCAAGGAGATGCAGACCAAGAAGATGCGATTCTTAATGATTTCTTCGTAATACTAAGATTCGTAGATTTTCTGCATTCCTATTCCCAGCTTTGGGGGCGATTGATAGATTATAAGTTTTCCTCTTCATGGCACTCTTTGCAGGATGCTCTTGATCTCCTGCGCCTTGTTAAGAAATTTTCCTCCATTAACATAGACTTTTTTGAAAATCAGCTTTTGGAACTAGAAAAACTTTATCCATATGCTGTTTTTATTAGCATGGGATTTACAGTCGAAAAGTTTGAATGTAGTATTTGTGGATTGGACATTGACTCCACCGAATGTCCGCATTTCTGTGGGGAACTTTACGGCGGCAAAATGGCACAAGCTGTGGCCACGGATATAAGAGAGGTGAGCCATGCCGCCCTCGTTTCCAATCCAAAGGATAAACGGTGCGTTCCACAATATGAGGATACAGGAGAACAGTTCAACCTGGTTCGCTATCTTGCTGATTTGATGAATTCGGAAAGACTCCATATTTTCGAGTTTGGAGAGCTGCGATTCTCGAAAAAGCTTAAATTAAATCCGAATTACGTCAAACTTGGTAGAAATGAACGGTGTTATTGCGGCAGTGGCAAGAAGTTTAAGAAGTGCTGCATCTTGAAAGAATACATCGAAATTGACCATGTTGATATCGTCGCATCAGCTAGCTCGATAGATACTGTTCTTGCCTGATCCGCCATGGGGGCACGACAAGAAGTCACCGGAGACGGCCGGAAAGCCGTCTAATAATAAATGGAAAATTAGATACGTAGCTTTTGGCTCCAAATCTCTGGTTTCCCGTGGTCAAAGGCCAGCCGATCAATCTCCCGCACGAGATCCGCATCATTGATCGAGAGATACACGCTCTTCACGTCCTTTTTTCGGTCTCCATGGCCTACAATCGCTTCGGCTATCAGAGGATGCAGACCGCTTCGCATCGCGTTGGTCTTCCAGCAGTGCCGGAGATCGCAGATCTGATTGGCGCTTTGCCGCTTGACACCGACAGGCTCATGAGCGACCATATAATATATAATCCTGCTCCGGGAGATCTTAACCTCAAAGCGTCTCGGTCCACATCAACACCAAGGAGGCTCATCCGAAAGAGTATGACAACGATTCACGTACAACATATCGGTGATAAGGCTGTACTCTCACAAAGAGAATTCGAACGACTCATCGATATTGCAAGACAGTGTGAGGAGATCGTGTTGCAACTTCACGAAGATGACGTTCCAACTCCGGGTATAATGCGTTTAGTGGAGCAGGCAGGCGCCTTCGATTTCTGGAGAGAGTCTGGAGAGGACATATATTCTGCCGAAGACGGTGACGCAGTTTGACATTATCAACGTTGGCCCGTGGTGAAGTGGTGCTGACGCGATTTCCGTTCACGGACTTGAGAGGGGCTTCACTGCGTCCTGCCGTCATCGTGTCTCAGGGACAAATTGGCGAAGATCTTGTTTTAGTGGCGATTTCCAGCGTGGTTCGAGGAACGCTTGCTCCCACGGACTGTATTGTCGAAACGACTCATCCGGAATTCTCGCTGACAGGTCTGCGCATGACGTCCGTAATCCGGACACACAAATTGGCCGTAGTGGAAGGTTCAGTTATTGTCCGCCGTTTAGGACGTCTAGGACCTCTACTACAGGCAGAAGTGGATCGATTTCTCCGGATGGTATTGGGGCTATAAAGGTGATGGACATTCTCGCTTAAGGGACCGTCAGATCATCTCTGTCCCCAAATCTCTGTCTTCCCATGATCGAAGGTCAGCCGGTCAATTTCTCGCACAAGAACCGCATCACTGATCGTCAGGTAAACGCTCTTTACATCCTTCTTCCGGTCTCCGTGCCCTACAACCGCGTCGGTTATAAGAGGATGCAGACCCCTTCTCATCGTGTTGGTCTTGCAACAATGCCGGAGGTCGCGAGTTCGAGTCTCGTCGCTCCCGCCACATATTAGCCTGAAATATCGGGGGAGTTGGAATCCTCCCCCCCCCTTTTTTTGTTGCCGCCGGAATCCAGGCCCTACGAAGGTCACCATCGGGAGGTGGACCGTATTACGGGGTAATAAAGGTCTGCACGGGCTCCCGGTTGAGTAAGCTGTCCCCAGAATTCGCATGGAGAATATTGAGCGAGCCTTCGCATGAGTCAAGAGCAGTCCTGGCCTACCCATGATGCACTGTGTTTGCAAGATTCAAGTGCGGTTTGGGGTAAGATATGAAACGATTGACTTGGCTTGGTGCTTGGTACACACTGATACAAATAGCCCAAAGGAACGTGCTTGGATGTTTGGCCGGAACATCACACGTCCTCAATTGAATTCCAAAAGGGGGAGAAAATGATGCGCAAGAAAACTACTTTAATCGTGGCTACTCTTCTGGTTCTGGGCGCGGCAGGGTTATCGTTTGCCGCTGAAATTCAAGGGGCCGACGCTCAGAAAGAATTGCAGAAGTTCCAAGGAACGTGGGTGCTGGTATCCGGAGAGAAGGACGGCAAGAAAGCTGCCGATGAGAACGTGAATCATAGCAAACTAATAACTGAAGTCTTGCACAATAGGGTGAACAAGAAACAGTAATCCTGTGAGCTTGGGAGCATAGGATCGGCCTCTCCGTCGTCAGAATCCGTAGGCGATGCGGCAAATCTCTTCTTGGGATCGGCCACAATTCAATTGGAGAGTGATCCATCCGACAAGCCCGCTGAAAACGTTTCTGGTGGTTCTGGTGATGAGATCTCCCAACGTAGGAGACTCACGACGAGGTTTTTGGGCAATTCCGAACAGGCCGGACACTTGGAGACTATAGGCCAGTAAGATCAGATACCAATGACGTTCGATACCCCAAAGATCTCTGAGCTGGTAGTCCTCAAGGCCGAGATTCTGCTTGGAATCTCTGAAAAACGTCTCTATGTTCCACCGCTTGGAGTATGTCTTGAGGATTCTGGTTCCTTCCCACCGGATCTGGTCGGTAGCGAAGTAGGCAGGGGAACCGGAAAACTCTTCATTATCATAGCTGATCAAGATTCTGACCAGACCGACCCCTTTGAGATCCACCGCTTTGGAGAAGACCTGATAGATCCGATCACCGATTTGCACCCTCCTAAACGATTCTCTGGGCAGAGTACCGGCGAACTGGCTGATTGCCACATATCTTCCTTTGATCTTGATGTTGCGGTCGGACTTGAGTCTGGTTACCCAATGCAGGCCCTTGCTCTGGAGGAATTTGATGAAATCTTTGGAGGCAAACCAGTTGTCGAAAAGTGCCCCCTGGATTTCAAGGCCAAGTTGCAGAGCATCTTCCACCAGTTCTTGGGCCAAGTCGATTTTGGTCTTAAAGGGGACCCTTTTCTCCCGGCTCTGCTCTTCTTTGAGGTACAGCCGGAAGTCGAGAGGATGGCTTTCCCCTTTCGGGTTGACGAACTCCGCAGTCACGATGTTGTGAGCCAGGACGTATCTCTTCTCGCTGTGATCCCAATAGATGCCGACACCTTCGATCTTCTTGCCGGTCTTATGGGTGAGGGTGTCGTCAATCGCCAACCATCCCTTGCCCCCGAGAGCCCCCTGGATCTTGAGTATATCGATTCTGGTATCATTGACCTCTTGCTGCTTCCAGATCCCCGTGGTGAGAAATCGGTTGAGAGAACTGGGGTGCTTGGCTTGAATGAAAATCCGATTGATCCCCTCTACGGTCAGGTTCTCCGAGACGATCAGACCCAAGACGTAGCGCTTGAAATGCTCAAAAGCGGGCGCTCCGAAATGGGGGCGAAACGCTTCGAGAGCCTTCTCAAATTCCTTGGGGATGTCGGCCACCACGGGCATTGCGCTCTGCCTCCACTAAGGAGGCATTCTATAACCGCGCCATTTCGCGCTATGCAAGCGCTTTTTTCATTAGCCCTCAACTCTTTCACTTATGTATCACGCGGCATACTCCCAGTGCGCGCAATCGTATTGTGCAAGAGTTTAGTAATAATTGAGAACGACAAGGCAGTGGTCGTTGTTCCCGATCAAACCAAGGAAACTATCCTCTTGGAGATTGTAAAACTAGACCCATCCAAAAACCCGAAAGAATACCATTTTGTTCGTAAGAATGGCCCCAATGCAGGCAAGACAATTATTGGGATTTACGAATTTGAAGGGGATGATCTGTTTAAGTTCGCTTTCGACCCGGCGGGCGCAACGACTCTCAAAGAGTTCACCACCAAAGAAGGAACGGGCCATATTCGGTACACCTGGAGACGGGTAAAACAATAGGGCCGTGCCAGAAGAGTTTGAAGCTTCACATTGAGATTCTTGGGCTCCTAAAAAGGGGTCAAATCTGCTCATGGCTCATTTCTGAGCCGCGTCAGGTACAACATGAGTTAAGAGCAGACTCGGCCCCTTCCAAGGGTGAAGTTCGCTCACGCTTTTGAACAGGCCCTCGCGATTGCGGTGCAATTCCCTCTCGCCCGCCGTCGACCTCGCGGGAGGGGCCATGCCGCATGTTCATGAGAATAGAAGAATGGCCTCTTTGCACCCCTTTTCCCTATTCATAATGTGTTCACGAAATGGGCTATGATAGACAACGGACAAGGGATTCAACGCCCTCCGGAAGGAACGAACGATGTCGGAGACTACAATCACTCTTCCCATCGATGCTGAGACTGCTCGCGCGTATCACACGGCATCACCGGAAGACCGAAAGAAGATTCAGCTCCTGCTTCGGCTGCGGTTGCGAGAATTGGCTGAATTGCCCACAAATTCACTTATTGAAATCATGGATGACATTGGAGCCAAGACTCGGGCACGCGGCATGACTCCTGAGATCTTGGAGGATCTCCTAAGTGAGGAGTGATTGTCGTTTCGTCTTGGATACTGGTGTCCTCGTGAGCGCACTGTTGTTACCGCTCTCGGTTCCGAGGCAGGCAGTCGATCTCGCATTTGCCCGTGGGATCGTTCTCGTATCTGAAGCTACCATAGATGAATTGAACGAAGTGCTTCGTCGTCCCAGGTTTGACCGTTACCGGGGTGGGAGAGAAAGAACGGCTACTGTTTGTCACGGCGTATGTTCGTGACGCCATCGTGGTGGAAGTCACCGAGAACCTGACGGCGTGCCGTGATCCCAAGGATGACAAGTTCCTTGAACTGGCAGTGGCCGGCGATGCCACCTGTATTGTGAGCGGTGACCGAGACCTCTTGGTGCTAA
>CAWHDO010000028.1:0-333479 GCA_963828085.1 uncultured delta proteobacterium | reverse complement strand
TCGGCACGTGTTGCGGCGCGAGCATTCGACATGCGGACTCATGGCTCATGGCGAAGACAACGTGAAAATGGTTGCCGTCTGACCGAGCGGCTCTCCATCCACTCCCTAGCCTTCTTCCACCTGTCAACTCTGATAAACACAGTCTCAGATCGACAGGCTGGACAATCTGCATCCCGATCAACCTTGATCCAAAATTTCCCGGACAGTTTTAAGGAGTTGTTTCGCATTATACGGTTTGTAACAAAGCCCTTGGCTCCCAATGCAACGGTCTTTTTGGCGTGTGCGTCGGCGGAAAAACCGCTGATATTGAACCCGTACTTGTGTGTCGATCTTAAAAGCTCCTCAAGGCACTGTTTGCCGTCCATTCCTGGCATAATGAGGTCTAAGATTACCAACGAAATCTCTTCCCTTTCTTTCTCGTATAGATCCATAGCCTCGTTTCCAGTGGCTGCCGTAAGCACCGTGTAGCCGGATAGTTCCAAAATCTCTTTTCCCAGGTCCCTTATCATCTCTTCATCATCCACCAGCAGAACTGTCTCTGTGCCTTTTCGAAGCACCGGCTTATCAGTCAGCGGCTTCGGTTCAGGTTCAGTTCCCATTATCGGCAGATAGATGCTGAAGGCGTTACCTGCCCCCGGTTCGCTGTAACACATAATGTAACCTTCGTGTTGCTTGACGATCCCATAGACCATAGCAAGCCCTAAACCTGTTCCGAGTCCTGTCTCTTTGGTTGTATAAAAAGGCTCGAATATGTGGTTCAATGTTTCTTTGTCCATGCCGTGACCTGTATCCGAGACGGAAAGCATGACATAATCACCGGGCTTTGCTCCGAGGTGCATCCTGCAATAATCCTCGTCCAGCCTCACGTTTCGGGTCTCGATGGTTAGTTTACCCCCGTCTTGCATGGCATCTTTAGCATTGACCGCAAGGTTCATCAGAACCTGCTCTACCTGCACGGGGTCCGCATTGACCGAAGCTAGATCATCGGACAAGACCAGTTTGATCTCGATCATTTTCGGAATCGTTCGACTCAGCAGCTTCTGGACTTGTTCCATTTCATGGTTAAGGTTCAGCTGGCGACGGTTGATCTCAGCCTTTCTACTGAAGGCGAGTATCTCTTTGAACGAGATCGGCTCCGTTCCTCCGCCGCCTGGTTTATTTTCTGAAGCTTCGCATAAGACGGATCTCTTTCATCCTTGCCAACAAGCAGTAAATCGGAGAATCCCAGGACTACGGTGAGCAAGTTGTTGAAGTCGTGAGCAATGCCGCCAGCGAGAAGGCCGATTGCCTCCATTTTTTGAGCCTGGAGTAGTTGCGATCTAAGTCTTTTCGCCTCGCTAACATCCGTTACAAATGCTAGCGAAGAGCGCTTTTCCAGGTAGTCGATCTCAGCCCCCCACACCTCGACTGAAATAGGGTTTCCATTCTTGGTAAGAGCGGTAGCCTCATAATGCACTGGTATCTTATTGCCTGCCTCCCTGTCCGCAATTCTTTGGAGGATGCGTTCCCCGCTCCCCGGTTCGTATAATGCTTCCACGGGACGCCCTAATATCTCATCTTCAGTATCGTAACCAACTATTTCCACAAATTTGGGATTTACATACACGTACTTGCCGTCCTGTAGGATTCTGATCCCTATAGGCGAGGAATCAATTATACGACGTAGCGTTTCCTCTGACTCCTTTAAAGCAATTTGAGATTTCCTCTGTTCGGTTATGTCCGCTATCATGCCCACCAAAGCTCTGGGATTTCCTTCAGAGCCGCGAATGGCGGACACCGAAAGATGCCCCCAAGTTATGCTCCCGTCCTTTTTGATGTAGCGTTTGTCAAGTTCGAACGAATCCAATGTTCCTTCCAAAAGGCTGTCCACGTATTTTTCGGTGATTTCTCTGTCCTCAGGATAGGTTATGTCGAGCGGGGTGAGTTGCCGGAGTTCATCCTCAGAATAGCCCAACATATCGAGTAATACGGGATTGACCTCTGTAAACTTCCTGCTATTTCCATCAATCACATTGAGCCCAATCCCAGCATTATCAAAAACGGCCCGGTATTGTTCCTCGCTGTCCCTTAATGCTCGCTCTGCCTGCTTGCGCTCTGTAATGTCTATGGCAAGTTCAAACTTCACATCGCGACCGTTAGGCCATTTTATTATCCTGTCCGTTGCAAGGAAATCCCTGTTGAGTACAGGACTCCGGTATTCCCACTGATATGCCTTGCCTTGCAAATTCGCGAGCCTGTTGTAGGCGCAATGCGTACAGGGTTCGTTAAAGCCGTTCAATTCCTTGTGGCACTTTCCCCCTATCAGCTTTCTTCCTGTACAAATCCTGGGTAAACTTGTTCGTGTATAAGATTTCATAGGTCCGTGGGTCAATCACAAGAATGACTTCGTTTATGCTCTCAAAGATCGAAATGAGTTGCTCCCTCTCAAGCCTGAGAGCGTCCTCCGCCCACCTACGCTCATTTATCTCCAGAAGTAGTTTTTCATTGACACTGGTTAATTGTGCCGTTCGCTCTTGCACCCTGAGTTCAAGCTCATCTTTGGCTTTCCTCAGAGAATCCTCGGCCCGCTTGCGGTCGGTGATGTCAAGGCTGGTGCCTACCAATCTGTACTGGACTCCCCGTGGCATCGCGTTCCACTATTTTGGCACGAGCCAGCACCCATATATATTCGCCAGACTTACAGCGTAGACGGTGTTCGCACTCGTAAAAGGAGGTTTCCCCTTTCGCATGGTCGTTAAACGCCTCGACAACCCGCTTTAGGTCGTCGGGATGAACCATGGTCCCCCAGGAACTTAGATGTGGTTTAATCTCATCGACAGAATATCCGACCATCTCGGCGTGTCGTTGACTGATGAAGGCTTCTCCAGTCTGCAGATTGTAGTCCCATAAGCCCAACTTGGCACCACTGAGTGCGAGCTGCAATCTCTCTTCGCTCTCCGCTAGCGCCGCCTCTGCCGCTTTTCGGTCGGTGATGTAGGTAGTCATGCCGAGAGCAGGGGTTGCCTGCTGCTGCTTGAGAGCGAGGGGTGAGCCCTCCAATTCGGCAATTCTTTGCCTCATTGCTGCCAATTCGTCGATGAGTTCTGCTTTGGTCTTGTGCTGGTCCTTCATGATCCCCTTCCGACGCCCGACGGTTTAAGGGACGCCTAACGCCACGATAATACCATAAAGGCGGCAGGTAACACTGACATTGTTGAAAAAGTCCGAAAGACGCCACCCCCCTGGTACCTCGTCCGACCGACTCGAACTTTTTCTTCTCTGCTGTCTTCGTCTAGGAGCCTGTCGCGTATCTTCAAACATTGGCGGAATCGTGCTACCTCGGAGGCTACGCCCACCGCTTCGGTGCGCCACCCAGGCTCCTAGGAATCTGACATACTAAGTTTTTTCCTTGGCAGCCTCTGAGATATAGCGACACAACAGGCGCCACCGTGCCACGAATTCGGGAAAGTCCCGCGGACCGCGGGATTACGCAACAGCCTCCTAGCGATTCAGTGTTCTTTCGCAGCCTATCTCCCTTGACTTCGCACCAAATCCCACTCCGACCCCGGATTGGCAGTGGCTACCTGGAACAAGGTTCGGGTTGCTCCTTTCGGCAATCGTGGGCATTACTCTCTGTTATTACCTAACCTTTGACTCGCGGACATTGATAGCTTTCCACTCAAGTTCGGAGCGATTCCTGATCGGTTCTGCCAAGAGATGCTTGGCGTTGTCCTTATTTGATAAGCTCTTGTGATATGTTGCAGACATGACTCCTTCGCAGGGGGCGACTTCCTATGGCCAAAAAGACCATAAAAGCAAAAGAACTACTTGCCGATATTAGGGCAGGGTGGGACGATGCCAGCCTGATGGAAAAGTACCGGCTTGTCCACCAGAGGAATTCTTAAAGCCCTGAACAGACTCATCTGGGAGGGCCTTCTGTCACCGTCCGAGCTTGCCGAGCGCAGGTCTTTGGCCAAAACGGTTTACATGCCCGTCTTTGAGTGTCGATCGTGCGGAGACTGTACAATTCTCGAAAGTAGAGAAATGTCCCCGGTGCGGTACGCGGATGAAAACATTGAGTGGAGAAAAGTCCGATTTCAGCTATACTGCCGCGTAGAGAGATTGGTCCGAAAGAACGCGACTTTTTGGAGGGGATTTGATAAGAGCCTCCCAAGATTTTTTTTGGGAGGTATGGAGATGCCCCGAATCGCACTGAGACTTTGCCCCGACGAATGGGAGGATGTCAGAAAGCTTCGAGTGGTTCTCAAGAAGGCGGGGGAACACCGCCTTGATTTGAGATTGAGATCTGTCCAGCTCCCTCTCGGGAGGGGCTTCGATCGAGCGAACCGCCGGAATGTGCGAGGTGGGAACAACTACAGTGAAGCGCTGGCTTCACACGTATCGGGTCGAGGGGACGTGGGCGCTGATCTCCAAGGACCGTACCAAGGTAAGAAGCCGAGGCTGTCTGACGAGCAGATGAAGGAGATGCAAGACATCATTGAGGCTGGTCCCGAGGCAAGCGGCCTTGATACCGGTGTGTGGACGTCCCCAATCATAGCGGACCTGGTGAGACGTCGGTTTGGAATCAAGTATCATCCTTCGCAGATTCGGAGGATTCTGCACAAGCTGGGGTTCTCCGTTCAGTATCCGAAACAACGGTTGTCCCTGGCCGACAAAGCACTCCAAGGCTTGTGGCTCAGGAAAGATCTGCCGGCAATAAAAAAAAGTTCAGAGGGAGCACGGCGTGCGGCTGTATGAAGATGAGGTTCTGTTCAGACAATCTGGTTCCATTTATCGTCACTGGGCACGCAGAGGAGTCGGGTCTCAGGTGAAGAACTTTCCCGGCAGGACAAGCATCAAGGTGATTGGCGCAGTTTCCATCGGCAAACGGCCGAAGTTCCATTTCCGATTCGTGGAGGTCTTCAACTCAGTAACGTACCTGGAATTCCTCAAACAGCTCGTTCGCCAGTACAAAGGACGCCGAATACACCTCATCGCAGACAACGCAAAGTGGCATAAGTCTCCGCAAGTTCTTAAGTGGGTGCAGGCCAATCAGGACAAAATCGAACTCCACTTTCTTCCGAAATACTCACCGGACCTCAACGCCGCCGAATGGGTATGGAAGGAAACACGTAGATGGGCCACCCATAACAGGTTCTTCCCCAAGGAGGCTATGCTCAAGGAAAGACTGTTCAGACGATTCAACCGATTCCAGGGCAATCCCGCATCCCTGCGATCCCTGATTGCACCATTCGTCTAAGGACCATTTTCAACGCGCAGCAGTATAATAGCATTTGTTCATAAGCACCCCCACAGGGAGTGCCATCTTGAATGCCCCAAAATAGAGAAGTCGGAGAGGGTTCTTTACAAAAAGAGAAATTCCTGCAAGGCTTGTTTCTGGTGACATTTGGCTCGTCAGGGCATGTTGCAGTGATGAAGGCATACGCTGTCCTAGCTGCAGAGGGCTTATGAACATCTGGATGCCTCAAAAGTGTCCTTGGGCTAATCACTGAGCATGGCTTTTTCACTGGAGATTCCGGCGAATTTTTCAGGCAATGGGTGAAGGATGGGGGATAAGCGACAAATCAGCGGGAGGGAAATTCTTAGCGATCTCCGATCAGGGATGGGGGACTCGGAACTTCAAGTAAAGTACAAGCTCTCAACGAAAGCCCTTCTGACCATTTTCAGACAGCTTGTGGCGTGCAAGGCTATCAGCCACTCTGAACTCTACGCACTCTCTTCATTTTACAAAGATAGAATCGATCGCATCAGACGACGAGCGTATCCGAGAGCCGACTTGGCCGTTCATGTGCCCGTATACGACATCGGGTCCGGAGCCGCCGGCGTATTGAGGGACATCTCGGAAAGCGGGTTCCGTGTGGCGGGGATTGAGTCGAGCGTCGGTCAAGCCAGGACATTTCAGATTCCCATCGATATGTTCATGCAGGCCGACCCGCTATTGGTTATCGCCGAGTGCAAATGGGTGGAAATGAGGCGTGGGAGCAAGGAATACTTTGTGGCTGGATTCGAGATAAGGGATCTGTCACAGAGCGATAGTCAGATCCTACGAAATTTCATCAAGTTCTTGTTGCTCAGTGAATCTGGCGAATGGCAAACGAATCCCTGAGAAGAAATCCGTGACCATGTGCAGTGCGCTAAGCCCATTCCTGGTTTCAACGAGGCCGTGTTGTCTTCCCCGAGTCATTCCCGCACGGCAGTGATTAACGCTCGTGTTTCGAAACTCGGCTGAAGCAATGTGACGTCACGGCAGAGAATAAAGTATGATCGCGCCGGAATTCTCGGAATTCAGAATTACAGGTCACATGACGAGGAAATCGAGCGCAGCAACAGATCCCCTCTTCGGGACTTGATGCCTCACTGCTCGATGCACACGGTCAGGTCTGAATATTCGATTTCCTAAATACGGTGCCCTATTCCTGGCAATGTCATGTGTTGAACGCCGTCACCCCGGACTCTGATCCGGGGGGTAGCGCCGGCGTCCCTGCCGGCGACGAATTAACGACCCCGCGTCCCGCGGGGAGGCCGGTCCTACTGTAGATTCCCGCGTACTCGGGAATGACGGCAGTGGTACCAGAATACGAGACTGAATTTAGGCATCAGTATACTAAGGCACCTTTGTGTCCACGTTGCCCAGCTTTTCAAACACGGTCACTAGCGCTGAGTGATCCAACTCTGCGCCCCCATTGCCGATCAGAGCATTCATCAACTCAGTCACAGTCGCGGAGACCGGCAACGCCAAACCGACCTCGCGTGCGGTATTCAGTACGATCGCCATGTCCTTGCGATGTAATTTCGTTTTGAAGCCGGGCTGAAAGTTGCGCTGCAACATTCGATTTCCGTGAAAATCAAGAATCCGACTTTGCGCAAAGCCGCCCAGTAGCGCCTCGCGCACTCTTGCCGGATCGATACCGGCTTTTGCAGCGAATACCAGAGCCTCACACACCGCTGCAATTGTCCCCGCGACAACAATTTGATTCGCTGCTTTCGTCACCTGCCCCGCGCCGGCCTCTCCCACATAGACGATATTTTTGCCCATCTTATCGAGAATGGGTTTCGCACGCTCAAAGGCCTCAACAGGCCCCCCAATCATAATGGACAGAGTCGCATTCTCTGCGCCGACCTGGCCGCCTGACACCGGCGCATCCAGCGCCGCGCAGCCTTTCTGTTCAGCCGCGGCGGCGATATTCCGCGCCAGCGACGGCAAGACCGTGCTCATGTCGATCACCAGTCCTCCCGACTGCAGCCCTTCCAAAACTCCATCCGAGCCTAGAATCACTTTCTCGACATCGGGTGAATCCGGCAGCATGGTGATCACCGCATCGCTCTGCTCGGCTACATGCGCGGGTGATTTCCCGGCTGTCGCCCCTGCTGCGACCAATTCGTTCTGCGGTCCCGGTCCGCGGTTCAAAACGACCAGGGGATAGCCTGCCTTCAACAAATGCAGAGCCATGGGTTTGCCCATGATTCCCAAACCGATAAATCCCAGGCGTTCCATCTTTATTTCCCTTCTTTGTGTGTTAAACGTTGGTTAGTATGGATGACTGACGCGATTCAGCGAGCGCACGAGATTGGCCACCTGCTGTCGCGAGGCTTTCTCGACACAGGCACTATCAGAGCCACACTGGTCCGTAGATTGCCGGCATCAACTCCGCTTCAGGCGCCTTAGCTTCTCAATAATCTCTTCCGGATCAAATCGCTTCGTGTAGTCTGCTTCTACAAAAGCTTCTAGAATCTTTCCGTCCGACCCTATGATGTATGTAGCGGGGATGGGCAATTCAAATGTGTTGTTCTCGTTAGCCTTAGGAACGTCAATTCCAAATCCCGCGTAAATCGATCGCAACTCCGCGGGAACCTGGAATACTATGCCGAACTCCCGCGCGACTCCATTCCCAACATCGCTCAGCACCTCAAACATGACCTCGTTCTTTTCTTTGACAGATAACGAGTTCTCAGGGCTTTCCGGAGAGATGGCCATGACAGACGCATCGAGAGCTTTGATACGATCTAATGCGAGACTGCAACGACCGCAGCTCAATATTGCAGTACGATCACCAGCCTCCCCGATAGAAGGATAGTATTACCGGTCCTTGTTTCAAAATTTCTTTCAGGGATACCAACTTCCCTGCAGTGTTGGAGAGAACGAAATCCGGGGCCGTGTCTCCTTTCTTAAGGCACGCCGCCGCCACTCCCGACCGCGCCAGTTTTTCCGTAAAGCCGTCCATAATCGCGAGCTTTTCAGGCGGTATAAATTTTCTTGAGACTCTTCGACGGATCTCAAGCTGTTCGGTGAGAGACATGATTAAGTCCTTTCCCCGATTTGACCGATTTCAAGGTAATCTTTGGCGGCCATATATCGTACGTTGTCCCCTATGATAACGGTACCTGCAGGTCAAAGGGAATTTTTTTGGCCAGAGGAAAATTTCTAGTTCCTCAGTAACGCGGGGCTAAAGACTGACATTGCGAGTCCCGCGTCGCGCGGGACGAAGCAATCTTCTGCATAGCCAGACCCTTGATTGCTGGTGGGACCGGCATCTTGCCGGTCATCCCTAATAGACAGGCAGGATGCCTGTCCCACCGATCACTCCTCGCAATGACACAGTATCTGCGATTGCCCCTAGTATCTGAGGGCTTACGAAATTTGAGCGAATTGAACAAAAAAAATGGACAAACGAGCTATTGCCGATTAACATATTTTGTGCCACTATGCTGACTATGGTTCCATATTGTGGATCACCGGGGCAGGGAAGGCCCTCGTAGGGAGAAGACATGAGCAAGCTCACGTCCCTGGAGAAAGCTCTGTGCGTTCTCGATGCTGTGGCTAAGGCCAGGAGCATAGGCTTGCGCGAACTTGCGGCGGAATTGGGATTTCCCGCCTTCCACGGTGCACCGTCTCTTAGTCTTCTCACGGCCTGCCATTATCTGACCCAAGATCCTAAAACCAAGAAATATCGACTGTCTTTGAAATTTCTGGAACTTGGCGCTGCGGTTCGGGATGACCTTGGATCTCATTACTGTGGCTCGCCCCACATGACAGCTCTTAATGGAAGCCACTTCAGAAACGGTGAATCTTGGCTCTTTTCGACGGTGCGGGAATTATTTATGTGGACCAGGTGGCAAACTCCAATTCCTTTCTGCGCATGTTCACTCGTGTAGGGACCAGGGTGCCGCTCCATTGTACCGGTGTAGGCAAAGCATGTCTGGCCGGCTTGCCCAGTGAAGCTGTAACTGAATATTGGAGTGTCGCAAAAAAGGAAAGTTACACGGAGAACACGATCACAGATGAACTCCATTTGAGAAAAGATTTGGAGGCCATACATCTGCTCGGCTATGCAGTGGACAATGAAGAAATGGAGATTGGGGTACGCTGCGTGGCTGCTCCAATCCGTCAGGACCGAGGTCGAATTGTTGCTGCGGTGAGCATCTCCGGGCCCAGTTCACGGCTGACCGCCGAGAGGATAGCATTCGTTGGGGAGTTGGTTCGACAAGCTGCCGGCCGGATTTCTCTTGACCTCGGCTACCCGGGAGAAGAAATCAGCCGTGAGTGAACCCGAAATCTAGCAACCGGCAGACGCCGCGCCTGAATCTGGAGCGTTGAGCTTGTAGAGGCATTTTGGAGTTCATGACAGCTTATCCAAAATTGGCGAAAATCAAGGAGGACTTTACCATGCCCAAAATGACTGCTATGGACGCGGCGGTTTCCATTCTCTATGATGAGGGAGTCCGCCACATTTTCGGGATCCCTGGTGCCGGGATTCTGCCTTTTTATCAATCATTAAAAAATCCTGGAAAGATTAAGCACATGGTATGCCGTCATGAGGAAGGCGCTATTCACATGGCCGACGGATACGCACGCGCCATAGGGACGGTGGGTGTATGCGCAGCCACCTCCGGGCCGGGGGCCTCCAATTTCATTACAGGTCTCTATACTGCCCAGGTGGACTCGATCCCGATGCTTGCATTGACCGGCCAGAATGTGCGTGCACAGTTGGGTCGCGAGGCGTTTCAGGCGGTAGACATCGCAGAGATCGCAAAGCCCGTTACCAAGAAATCATACTGCATCAAAGAACCGGCGATGGTCCCCTGGGTCTTTCGGGAAGCTTTTAAGATCATGCGTGAGGGAAGGCCCGGACCTGTCTTGATCGACCTTCCGTTAGACGTGCAGAAGGGAGAGATAGAATACGACCCTGAATCAGACGGCTCCGCTGTCAATATCAAAACTCAAACCTAACCCCAAACAGGTCAAGAAAGCGGTAGACATGCTGATGGCCGCTGAGCGGCCCGTGATGCTGTTGGGGGGCGGCGTGATTCTTGCCGATGCCTGCGAGGAATTCGTGGCCATCGCAGAATATCTGCAGATTCCTGTGGTGAGCTTCATACATGGGTAAATCCGGAATTTCTTACTGTCACCCCTTGATGGCCGGCCAAGTAGGCATCCAGTGCAACACACCGTCGGGAAATCAGCACATTTCTGGAATCGGATGTGGTCTTAGCCGTGGGTGCACGGTTCAACGACCGCCATACTGGAGACATTAAGGTTTACACCGGAAACCGCAAGTTCATACACATTGATGTGGACCCCGGGCAAATCGGCAAGAACCTCATGCCCGAATTGGGAATATGTGCGGACGCAAAAGAAGCCCTGGTGGCCATTCTCGAAGAAGTCCGCAGTCGCGGTCCTGCTCGCCAGCCGGCCCGTGGGCCAAGAAAGTTCCGGATCTGTGTGCAGCAATGGCTCGAAAAGTGGATTATGATGACGTGCCAATCAAAGCTCAAAGAGTTTTCAAAGAACTCAATGAGTTTTTCGACGAGGAGACCGTTTTCGTGACCTGCATCGGTCTGAACCAGATCTGGTCAGGTCAACTGCAACAGATTTCCAAACCCAGGCACTACCTGGATTGCGGCGGCGCGGGTCCATTGGGTTGGGATCTTCCTGCAGCGATCGGGGCAAAGGTTGCCCGACCCTGACAAGCAGATTGTTCAGGTCGTGGGCGATTTTGGTTTTCAATTCTGCATGGAGGAACTTCCTGTGGCGGTGATGTATGGCCTGCCCTTTGTAATTGTGGTACTCAACAACGGCTATCTCGGGCTTATCCGCCAGGCAGAGAAGTACATGTACGACATGAATTACGAAGTGCAGATCTGGTATGACGGCATAAACGACGGTAGGGGTTTTGACTTCGTCAAGTTTGCGGAGGCTTGCGGCGCGACCGGGGAGACGAGTCGAAAAGCCGGACCGGATAAAGGAAGCGCTGAGACGGGGAGTCGCTGCCAAGACCCCGTATATTATCGACATTATTCTGGAACGTGAAACGGACTGCTCCATGGGCGCATCCATCGACGCTGTCAGAGAATTCGTTTCGTATCTTTTAACGTTAATGAGCCATCCTTACTGAAACGGAGGTGAGAATATGGCTGACTCAATTTCTCGGGCCAAGACCATACTGAGAAATTTCAAGGGAGACAATTATGCCTTTGGCTTCGATGTATTGGATCAGATCGGCCCTTTTGCCACAGCCCTGACGAACCGTCCCGGCTCGGGCAAGAAGGCAATGTTCATAGGACCGCTGCAGTTCGACTGGTTTACACCATACAAGGACCGCGCATCAGTTACCTGACCGGAGCAGGTCTGGAGATTGTGGATGTGGTCCAGGCGCCAGCCCGAACGCTCCGTTTGTGGATGTTTACCGAATTCACTCTCACATCATGCATAAACGGCCGGATGTGCTGGTGGTCATGGACAGCGGCTCCAGCATCGATTCAGTGAAAGCGGCTGCCGTTCTGGCCACACTAGGTGACATCACTCCGAAATCGACCCGTTCTTCGGAGTCGGGCAAAGTCACCGAGATCTGTCAACAGAGCGGACGAAAAATCATGCCTGTGCTGGCGATCATGACCGCAGCCAGTTCCGGGGCCCATTTGACCAAATATTCCAACATTACCGACCCTGTGAAGGGCCAGAAAAAGCTCATTGTAGACGACGCCATCATTCCTCCCAGGGCTATTTTCGATTACACGACCACCATTACCCAGCCTGCATCACTGACCCAGGATGGGGCCCTTGATGGATGCGCCCATTGCCTGGAGATTTACTATGGGGCTCAGGGCGATGCCGAGGCCAAGGCCCGCGAGGTGGCGGAGGTTGGGCTGGATCTCCTGGTATCCGGTTTGGACGAACTGAAAAAGAACCCCCAAAGCCTTGACGCCCGGATGAAGCTCGGGTTGGGCACCGACCTTGGCGGATATGCCATCATGATCGGCGGTACCAGCGGAGCGCACCTTAATAGCTTTTCCCTGGTGGATGTGCTCTCCCACGGCCGTGCTTGTGCCCTGATGAATCCGTACTATACGGTTTTTTTTGCACCGGCGATTGAAGACAAACTCAGGGTTGTAGGGGAGGTCTACAAGAAACATGGTTATATCGAAGCCGATCTGGATAAGCTCAAAGGACGTGACCTCGGTGTGGCTGTAGCCGAAGGTATGGTCAACCTGAGCAAGGCCATAGGCTTCCCCACGAAGCTGACGGACGTGTCAGGCATCACCGAGGCTCATGTGACCCGCTGCCTGACGGCAGCGAAGGATCCGTCAACTGGAAATGAAGCTCCTGAACATGCCTGTGCCTCTGAAGGCAAGCCAAGTGGACGACTATATGGGGCCGATCCTTCAGGCCGCATGGGAAGGCCGCTTCGAATTGATCAAGAGTCTTGGCTAGGACCATGACCGATAATGGGCTTCCACCGCTTGTTGGCAGGGAACAGGAGTTCGAAGCTTCTGCCCGCCTGTCTGAAGGCGGGCTCGAACCTGCTCATCGAAGGACCTGTGGGTGTGGGAAAGACACGCCTGGCTCAAGAAGCCGCACGGGCGATGAACCGACCCACAATCCGCGTGGATGGCGATGAACGCTACTCCGAAGAAAAGCTTGCCGGCTGGTTTGATCCGCCCGCGGTGTTTCCCGAGGATATGTCCCGGAGGCGTTCCGCCCGGGCCCCTGTATTTAGCCATGAGTCAAGGAGCGCTGCTGTTTATAAACGAACTCAACCGGATGCCCGACGGGGTTCAGAATATCCTCTTGCCTGTCTTGGATGAGAATTTCTGGCAGTACCGAAGTTGGAAACTTGGAAGCGGCAGAGGGTTTTCAAGTGGTAGCCACCCAGAATCCCAAAGAATTTGTCGGCACTTCGCTAATCAGTGAGGCGCTCAGAGACCGTTTCGAGCTGCTTACGCTGGACTATCAGACCTTTGAGGAGGAAGAATCCATTGTCGCCCAATTGACGGGGCTCAAGGATACTCTCTTGATTCAGCGAGGCCGTGTTCATTACCCGGAGCACCCGGTCTCATCCGCTTGTCCGCAGAGGTGCGAGCGTCGGGCTGCGGCCAGTTTAGCCCTGATAGCGGCGAATTTGGGCGGAAAGGATTTCCTGAACCGGGCCGCTGAGTTGGCTTTGCCCACTCGTATTGAGTTCAAAGAAGATCTGGAGGGAGATCAGCGGGCGAGCCTGTCTCAATTCTTGGAGGACGTGGTCAAAAAAAAAGCGCTGAGGTTGGAGCGCAGCTCAGGGCTGAGGATTGCGATTCCGCGACCGGAGGATGAAGAGCAGCGGCCGGCGTTTCCAACGCCTGAACAAGAAGGGATGTTCCCCTCAGGCGCAATGTTCCTCTGCCCTGACTGGAAGGCAACACGTCTATCAGGCCCAAGATGGAGCCGGCAGTGTCGGCGTTTCAGACGCATCGCCCTGCCCCAGGCTGCTGAACCGGCCGGGAAGTATTTCAGGGGGCCGTTCGACCAGGACACGCATTCGGACGGTTCCTTATGGAACCTCGGAGAGCCGGCTCGGCGGAATTGGCCTTGGAGGCCACGCTGGAACGGATTATGCCCAGCGCTTAATCCCGCGGGTCCATGCAACCGGGGCGGTGGCTTCGGTGGGAGGACATCCTGGTCCGGTAGAGGCCTGAGCCGGCCCTGAGACTGCTGGTCATGCTGGACACCAGCCTATCCATGAGCGGCCCGCACAGGGCACTGGCCGCCGTTATAGGAGCGGTCCTGGCCAGACAGACCCGAGCGGTGGATTGGCGCTCGTGGCCTTTCACGCGGAACCGAAAGTGATCATACGCTTCGGTGAACGAGTGAAGCCCTGGACGCAGCTTATCGTGTTTTAGGGAGTCCCGGTAGGAGGGACAACCAACATCTCCGCTGCTCTGGATCGGGGATCATGCCTCCTGGCCGGCTCGCAAAACCGGTCGGCTCAATGCGGTGCTTGATAACCGACGGAGAACGGACGGCGGGACCGGACCCATGCGGTTTGGCGAAAAGGTTCAGGAAGTTGCATGTTGTGCTTGTGGGACGGCGCAATGTAGTTTTGAGCAGGGAAATGGCCCGACTGGGGAAGGGGCTTTGGAGCCGGGTGGAGCGCTCGAAACTGTACCCAGACCTTACTTTGGTTGATGCAGCGGTTGCGTGCAGATTGAAACCGGCCGCATTGAAAGCGGCAACGGATCGCCCGGAACCCACGGAGGTTTAAAGATGAATATTCCCACTTACCGACAGCGACTGAAGGAAATCGTAGGAGATCAGTACGTTTTGACTTCCGATGTGGACTTGATGCTTTACGGATACGACGCGTACCTGGAGACAAAGAGGCCGGACGTGGTCGTTATTCCCGAAAACACCCAGGAAGTGAGCCGGATTGTGAGTTTAGCTTACGAGGCCGGGGTTCCCGTAACGGCTCGCGGGGCGGGCACTTGTCTGAGTGGAGGTCCTGTGCCTCTCAAAGGCGGGATCGTGATTCACCTTTCCAGGATGAACCGCATACTGGAGATTGATGTGCCCAACAAGAGAGCCAGAGTCGAGCCCGGCGTAATAACATTGGATTTGCAAACCGCTGCGGCAAAAAAAGGGCTGCAATACTCGCCCGACCCGGCCAGTCAAAAAACTTCCACCATGGGAGGGAACGTTGGAGAAAACTCCGGAGGACCTCACTGCCTCAAATACGGCGTGACCACCAACCATGTCTTGGGACTCAAAGTGGTGCTTTACGACGGTACCGTGATGGAACTCGGCGGAAAAGCGCCCGACAGGCCCGGATATGATTTGACCGGAGTGATGGTAGGTTCCGAGGGAACGTTAGGCATAATCACGGAAATCACCGCGCGATTGATCGAACAACCGGAAGCAATCAAAACAATGCTGGCCATCTTTGATTCCGTCGAAGACGCGGGCAATACGGTATCGGCAATAATCGCCGACGGCATTTTGCCGGCCACATTGGAAATGATGGACAAACTGGTTATCAAGTCGTCGAAGAATCGATCCATGCCGGCTATCCACAAGATGCCGAAGCTGTCCTCATAATCGAACTGGACGGCCTCAAGGACGGAATGGAACGGCTTGCGGACCGGATCATTAAAATATGCCGGGCCAATCGAGTCCGTGAGGTGAAAGTCGCCAAGGACGCAGCGGAACGAGATACTCTCTGGACCGGCCGCCGTGGAGCCTTCGGCGCAGTTTCCAGACTAAAACCGAGCTACATGGTATGCGACGGGACCGTTCCGCGGACCAAGCTTCCACAGGTGCTCGGCGAAGTCAGAGAAATCAGCCGAAAATATAATCTGCCCATTGCCAATGTATTCCACGCAGGCGACGGAAATCTTCATCCAATAATTCTGTTCGACATTCGTGACGAGGAGGAAACCCCTCGGGTGAAGAAGGCCGGCACGGAAATCCTGCGTTCGTGTGTGGACGCGGGTGGCACGATTAGCGGCGAACACGGGATCGGTTTCGAGAAACTCGGGGAGATGTCGTTCATTTTTTCTCAAGACGATATCGCCGCGATGTGGAAGCTGAAGAATGCCTTCGATCCGGCAGGTCAACTCAATCCGGGCAAAGTCCTGCCCCCGACTATCCTCGTGAATACAGGAAAGGGGACTGAAAAGATGAACATAAACCTGCTGCATCACGATTTTGAGCCCTGAAACGGTGGTGACGGATTCCTCGACCCTCGCCGGATTTTCCGTGGATGGCATTGTGCCGGAGGCCTTGGTTTACCCGGAAAATCTGGATCAGGCTGCTGAAGTAATGAAGTTGGCCAACACGCAAAATTGGGGCGTCATTCCCTGGGGCGGCGGCACCAAGATGGCCCTCGGCAAGCCGCCTTTGCGGTTTAATCTGGTCTTGAGCACAAGCCGGCTGAACAAGATTGTCGACCTTGATGTGGCTAATCTGACGGTTACTGCGCAAGCCGGCGTCAAGCTGGCGGACCTTCAGGACCTTCTCGCAGGCGCGGAAAATAGATGTTTCTTCCCGCCTGACGATAATCTCAAAAAGCAAGCCGATTACATGTGCTCCGGAGGTGATTACAAAGGGGTTTCTTGCCGCTGGACCCGCCATTTCCCGATCGGGTCACGCTGGGCGGGATTGTCGCTGCCAACTCCACCGGACCGAAACGACTGCGCTTACGGACTCCCACGCGATCTGATCCTGGGCGTGAAATACGTGAGCCCCACAGGCGAGATCATCGGCATGGGCGGAAAAACGGTCAAGAATGTAAGTGGCTACGACGTTCCAAAATCATGATCGGCTCCCAGGGTACGCTGGGGATTCTCGGAGAGATAACTTTTCAGCTCCTGCCGCTGCCGGAGCAAGTTGCGACAGTACTGGCGGCTTTCGGGAGCTTTCGGCACGGCGCCAGGCCTTTGCGGACCGTGTTCTGAGCTCAAAGCTTCTACCGACCTCCCTGGAAATCCTGAACGGGCCGGGCTACGACCTCACCGCGTCGGAAGACCTGAATCTCCCGCCCGCAGGCTGGTGCGTGGCCGTAGGTGTGGAAGGATTCGAGGAAGAAGTGAAACAGAGAAATTGCGGACCTCAAGGACATGGCCCAGCGAGAAAGCGCTTCGGAAGTGACTGAGCTGGATCGGGACAAAACATCAGCCTTTTGGCGGAAGCTTGGCCAATTGCGGCGTTAGCTCCGCAGGGAAAAACGGTGGTCAAGTTCAAGGGCAGTTTCCTAATTTCGCGCTATGCCGAAGTCATGGAGGCATGGAGCGATGCCGCATCCGACCAGCGCCGCTTTGACGGTATCAGCAGGTTCGGGCTTGGCCTACGGCTACATTTTTTGCCGAGCCTGATGAGGACCCGGAAAGCTTGCGGCGGTCGGGCGCAGCTTTTCGCGCGACGGCCGAGAAATATGAGGGCAGTATGGTCATGGAATGCGCTCCGGCACCTCTTAAGCAAAAGCTCGATCCGTGGGGTAGCCCCAGAGAGGATTTCCTCCTGATGAAAAGGATTAAAGACAATGTCGATCCTCTGGGTGTGCTCAATCCAGGTCGATTTCTGGGAGGGATATAGGCATGAACATCGTCCAACTCAAGAAGCTGCAGTACGAAGAGGTGGCCAAGTGTACCCGGTGCGGGTTTTGTCTCCCCAATTGCCCGACTTACGCCGTGCGCAGGACCGAAGCTTTCACACCCCGGGGGCGCAATGCCATCACGCGAGCGGTCATTGAGGGACGTTTGGAACTTACTCCGGATCTGGCCCAGGCCATATTCACCTGCCTGGGTTGCGGCGCCTGCACAAACGCATGCTTCCCCGGAATCAAAACAAGGGACGCAGTCCTTTCCGATAGGGCTTGTCTGACCGAGGTTCAGGCCCATCCGAAAATTTTCGAAAAACTCGCGGATACGCTTAATGAATACCACAACATTTCCGAAGACGACAATGAGGAGCGGGACGAGTGGCGAGAATACTTGAAAAATGTCCCGGATGAGGTGCTGGAAAAAGACCGGGCCGAAATCGTCTATTTTGTGGGCTGCGCGGCCTCGTTCTTTCCACTCGCGCAAAAGATCCCTGCGGACTTCGCTACTATCATGTATCGCGCAGGCCTGGACTTCACGATCCTGGGCGGAGAAGAGTGGTGTTGCGGCTTTCCGCTGTTGGGGGCGGGCATGCCGGACAAAGTAACCGAACTCAAGAATCACAACCTTGAGAAAATCAAAAACGTCGGCGCCCGACAAGCGGTATTTTCGTGCCCTTCATGCCTGCACACCTGGAAACATCTGTACGGCGCCGAGACCGAGCTTGTGCATGCGAGTCAACTGCTTGTCAGATTTGGTTAAGCAAGGGAAACTGGAGCTTAAGCCGCTCAAGCTAAAGGTAACGTATCACGACCCCTGCGATTTGGGACGAAATACCGGCATCTTCGAGGAACCACGAGAGGTCATAAAGTCTATTCCAGGGATAGAATTCGTGGAACTCCCCAACAACCGCAACTTGAGTGTTTGCTGCGGTGGTGGCGGCAACGTGGAGATGGTGGACCCGGACCTTTCGGCTGCGGTGGCCCAGAGGAAAATCGACGAAATTCTCGCCACAGGCGCGGACACAGTGATATCTTCTTGCCAACAGTGTCTCCGGACCATAGCTACGCGCGCCCGGCGGGAAAATATTAACCTCAACGTTCTGGATCTCACCCAACTGGTCATGAAGTCTCTAATGCAAGAATAAAATCGGAGGTGCATCCGGCATGATAGCCAGTTTTTCCGTATATCCCGTTGGTGAAGGCACTAGCCTCAGCCGTTTCGTGAAGAAAGGCGTGGCCATTGTCAAGACGTCAGGATACCCGTATGAGGTTGGAGCCATGTCCACGTCCGTGGAAGTGCCCGACCTCGACGCTCTCTTTGACTTAGTAAAAAAGGTGCATGCCGCTCACGTGGCCGAGGGGGCCAAGCGGATCGTCATCGACCTCAAAGTGGATGACCGCCGGGACAAAGAAGCTACCATGGCCTCCAAGAAGGCGGCCGTGAGTTGAGATGTGAGTTCGGCATGGCAGCATACGAAGATCGGTAGTAGGAGCCCAACATGAAATATTTCATGAATTACGGGAGGGCTGGACTGGATTTGGATTTGCCCGACCACTGGGACGTCACTTTTATCGGCAAGACACCGATGCCGGTCCTGCCTGACCCCGCGGCTGCCATCGTCGAAGCTCTGAAACGACCGGTAGGCTCAAAAACGCTCGCTGAAGAAGCCACAGGACGCTCCAGTGCCTGCATCCTTATTTGTGATGTTACACGGCCGGTTCCGAACGGATTAATCCTTCCCGCGATGATCAGAGAGTTGTTGCAGGCGGGGCTCGACGCTCAGCAGATTACAGTGATGGTGGCCACTGGTTTGCACCGTCCCAACGAGGGAGCTGAATTTGCGGGATGTGGTGGGAGACGACTGGGTCCTCGAAACAGTCAGAGTGGTCAATCACTTTGCTCGCAACGACTCGGACCACGTGTACCTGGGGTTGACTTCCAGAGGGACGCCCATCAAGCTCGACCGGCGATTCGTCGAGGCTGATTTGCGCATCGTCACCGGCCTTGTGGAACCCCATTTCATGGCTGGTTACTCTGGCGGCCGCAAGCTGATAGTCCCTGGCGTTGCTCATGGAGAACACTATCACTCGCCTTCACACGGCCACCTTCCTGGAATCCCCGCTGGCTGCCAACTGCATACTGGATGGCAATCCACTGCACGAGGAGCAACTCGAGATCGTTAAGCTCATCGGAGGCGCCTTAGCTGTCAACGCGGTCATAGACGAATTCCGACAAACATGTTTTGTGAACTTCGGCGAAATCATCGAGAGCCATCAAGCTGCGGTAGGTTTCATGAAGAAGTATGCAGAGATAGCCGTGCCTCGACGCTTTCAGACGGTCGTTACAAGCTCGGCCGGATACCCTCTCGACAAAACCTACTACCAAACAGTCAAAGGCATGGTGGGACCCATGGATGTGCTTGAGCAGGGCGGAGACCTTTTCATCGTTTCCGAATGCTCCGAGGGTATGGGTTCGCCCGATTACGTGGAAGCGCAAAGAAAACTTGTTGCGATAGGACCGGACAAATTCCTCGAGGAATTGTGGCCCAAGGGAAATGCGGCTGTTGACGAATGGCAAACCGAAATGCAGCTCAAACCCATGCGGGTAGGGACTATTCGCTGTTACACACAGGGTCTCAAGCAAGAAGATTTGCACCTGACAGGCGTTGAGACTTTGACTGACCTGAATCGATTTCACCAGGCCATTCGCAAGAGTGTCGAACGGTCTGCGGATCGCGCTGTGGCTGTCATCCCTGAAGGTCCGTATGTGGTTCCCCTTTTCCAGAAGGGATAGAAACAGAGTTCCCTGGTTCCGGGATAAGAAAGAACTCTGCGTTTTCAGGCGCGACATAACAAATGATTCATTGAGATGAATGCCTCACCGGGTTCCGGTGAGCTGCAAACGTTTTTTCATGGCAGAGACGCAGTGGACCGTTCCAACCAAATGGCCCGTTCATTTCTGGCAGTCGTCGAGACTGGCTGTTCTTGGCCCTGGACTCCCTTCGCTCTGCGGCCCCCCTTGCTCATCGAGAGTTAAGACTACGTGCTGATCGGGCCATCGCGGTCGGCATTATTCTCGCCTTCCTGATCGCGCCGACACTCTGTCTTGGGGGTTCTTCGAGGCCCGGGTCGTGGTTTGTGGACGAGTTCAAATACCATGTCTCGGCACATGGTCAAGTATCCTGCCAGGATTGTCACCCTGACATAATCCGACGACTTACCCATCCTAATCCCGCCGAAGTCACCCGGAGCCTGAGAGATTTTTTCAATTCGGGAACCTGTTTCAACTGCCACGATGGCGACAGCTTCAAAGTAAATCTCGAAAAGGGATTGCACGGTGGGAAGCCGGTGAAGAAGTCCCAGGATTATTCCAATTGCATCGCTTGCCACGATCCCCACTCCCAGCCTCGTCTGAGTAACAAGGGCGCATCCGGACTAAGAAGACTGCCCGCAAAGTCCCGAAGTTTGCGGCGAGTGCCATGAGAAAAAGGAGGCGCTCCCGCGGCCCTCAAGTGAGGATGCCAAGTGCCTCGAATGCCATAAAGCTGTTGATCCCCGAGACAGCGAAAAGGTCCGAAAGACAGTCCTATTTTGCCTCGGGTGTCACGGGACTAAAGTGATGTTGGCCGGGACCGCAGCCGGCGTCCTCTTATTGACATGGCCAAACACGTGTCCAAGGGTCACAACCGGTTGGATTGCATGGCATGCCATTCAAAGGCGGCGCGTTTTGAACATGACCGTCAGGGCCTCGTGACCTGCCGCCAGTGCCACACTCCTCACCACGAGGCAACAATTCATGATGCGCACGCTGCGTTTTCCTGCCAATCCTGTCATTTGAGCGGGGATCAAACCGAAGCGGGATGCTGATACCGGAAAGGTGGTCTGGGAGAAACCTGCGGGAACAGTAAGACCGACTCAGCTAAATATTGTTCGACCCAAGGCGGGCACGAAGTCCTGCCAACGGTGCCATTACACAGGGAATACGGTGGCAGCGGCGGCTATGATCCTTCCGGCCAAAAGCGTCATTTGCATGCCGTGCCATGCCTCGACCTTTTCGGCAAAGGACGCGGGCAGCGTGCTGGCACTGTTGGGCCTTGCTCTGGGACTTTGTGCGGTGGCATCCGTTTGGCTTTCAGGCGCAGCTTCGCAGTGGGGCGGTCAATCAACCGGCTTTGCCCAAGGGTTCAAATCGATATCATTCTCACGTCTGGTCTCTGTGCTGAAGGCTTTATTTTTGGACGGATTGCTTCAACGGAGGCTGTTTGTCAGATCGCGAACCCGTTGGTTTGTCCACAGCCTCATCTTTTGGTCGTTTATGGTGCGGTTCAGTTGGGGTCTGGTGGCTCTGGTGGGGTCTTTGGCCTTGCCTACCCAGGAATGGGTCTGGACCATGCTGGATAAAAATAATCCTCTGACTGCTTTCGTGTTCGACCTTACCGGATTGATGATTATCGCCGGTGTGGTCCTGGCCGTCCTTCGCAGGCGGCTAACCGGTGAAGCGGCCATTAATGGGCTCCCTGACCGCGATTGGTGGGCCGTGGGGCTTTTGGGTGCCATTGTCATTGTCGGATTCATCCTTGAGGGCGCACGTATCGCGTTGACCGGTGCAGCCGGCGGAGCAAACTTCGCCTTTGTGGGGTGGGCCCTCAGTCTCCTCTGGCGCGGAATTCACGGATTGAGCGAAATATATGGTTACATCTGGTACTTGCATGCATTCTTGACAGCAGCTTTTCTCGTATATCTGCCGTTCAGCAAGATGTTTCACCTGATCATGGCGCCTGTGGTGATTGCCTTAAATGCTGGTGACTCCTCTCACCACCGCCGGAATCATCCTCCTGACCGGCCACATTAAGGTGCGGAGCAGGAACAGTCGAATGAAGGGATTTGCCCGGACTTTTGAAAAAGCAAGATCCGGATGTAATATGCGATGTGCCTGTAAATGACACCGAGGCGTGGAGGATTGTGAATGGAAATAAAAGGCTATAACTTACCCGATGAACTGTATTACGAAGAGAATCACTTCTGGATCCGACCTGAAGACGATACTCTGGTGATGGGCATGACAGACTTTGCTCAACAGATGGCCGGAAAGATAGTATTCGTCCAATTGCCGGATCCGGGCAAGTCTCTCTCCGCAGGGAAGAAATTCGCCAAAATCGAATCAGGGAAGTGGGTAGGAAAGGTATTTGCTCCAGTGAGCGGAGTATTGGCTGCTTCTAACCAGGCTCTGGAAACCAATCCCGGCCTCATCAATCAGGACTGCTACTCGGCCGGCTGGATGTACAAGATCAAACCTGATAACGGGGCAGATATCGAGAAGCTTATGCACGGGCAAGAAGCCGTGACTGCATGGATGTTGGCGGAAATCGAGAAACACAAGGGGTAACCGCGTGTCCAATTTGGATTACAGCGTTCGGAGAATTCTTGAAATCGAGGCATGCACCAACTGCCGGATTTGTGCGGAAGTTTGTCCTGCGGTAGAAGCTTCAGGAGATGGCAAGCTTTCCGGAGTGTATCGTCTGGCCGAGTTGAAGAAGATCCTCAGAGCACGAACCGGATTGTGGCGCCGCTTTTTTGGCCGAAAGGAACCCCCGGCGTCTGAATGGGAGGATTTCAGTCAAACCGTTTTTCGATGCACTCTGTGCGGGAACTGTCAGGAAGTCTGCCCCGCGGGGATTCACCTCAAGGACCTATGGCTGCACATGCGGCAAGACCTGAACCATTGCAGTTATTACCCGGAAAAGATAGACATAATCCGTAAGAATTTGGTGGAAAGCCACAATGTTTTTGCAGAGGAAAACGAAGAGAGGGCGGATTGGGTTGAGGACTGCGATGATTCCCCTGATGAGGGATTTTGCACAGAGACGGCCGACATTGTGTATTTCACCGGCTGTGTGGCTGCGTTTTATCCGGTGGCTCAACAAGTTCCGGTGGCCCTGGCCGCTATTTTTCAGGCAGCGGATGTGGATTTCACCATTCTGGGCGACGAAGAATGGTGCTGCGGTTTTCCGTTGTTAGGTTCCGGTCTGCCGGACCAGGCTCAGGATCTCATCACGCATAATCTGGCGGCGGTGGCTGACAAAGGGGCGAGCAAGGTGGTCTTTGCCTGCCCCTCGTGCTATCAGATGTGGCAGGAGTATTACCCTCTGCCCCGCGACCTGGAGATCTTTCATTCCACCCAGTTCTTGCTTCAGTTGATACGCGAGAAACGACTAAAGTTCAAAGGGTTCCCTCTCAGAGTAACGTATCACGATCCGTGTGATTTGGGACGAGGAGCACGGGAATTTGAGGCTCCCAGATCTGTAATCCGAGCTATCCCCGGGGTGGAGCTTGTGGAGATGGAACGTAACCGCGAGAACTGCCGTTGCTGCGGCGGAGGCGGAAACCTTGAGATGATAGACGGGGAACTTTCCAGCAGGATCACCGAGCAGAAGATCAAAGAAATCATGGCCACGGGGGCCCAGACTGTGGTCACCTCTTGCCAGCAGTGCGTCCGGACCATTACCACATGGACCCGGCGCAACGAACTTCCACTGGAAGTCCTGGATATAACCAGGTTGGTCAGCAAGGCGCTCGAAAAATGAGCTTATGGCTGAACGAGGTCACTGGCCAAAGGACCGCGACATGAAAATTCTGGTGGCGCCGAATGCGTTGAAAGGATCGGTCTCCGCGATGGAGGCGGGGAAAAGGATCAGCCTGGGTCTAAACAGATCAGGATTGCATGCTGTGGTGGACGTGATGCCAATAGCCGACGGCGGTGATGACACCATGGACGTTTTGGTCGCGGCCGGCGGCGAAGTTCGCGAGGTTGAGGTGCTCGATCCCTTGGGTAGGCCGATCGTTTCGCAATTCGGTCTCCTCGGAGACGGTCGCACAGCCATAGTCGAGATGGCACGGGCTTCAGGGCTGAAGCTCTTAAAGTCCGCTGAACGGAATGCTCTCATAACGACGACTTACGGAACCGGCCAGCTTATCGCTGCTGCAATCAAGGCTGGAGCCAGACGCGTAATAATTGGCATCGGCGGCAGCGCCACAAATGATGGTGGCGTGGGGTGCGCACTGGCCCTAGGATTGCGAATCGAGGACGAATCCGGCCGGGCCGTTCCCGGTCAAGGCGCTGCATTAGGGCATGTGCGCCGCATCGACACGAGCGAGATGATGCCCGAACTAGGCCAAGTAGAAGTTTTGGTTGCCTGCGATGTAGACAATCCGCTCCTGGGTCCACGCGGTGCTTCGACGGTGTTTGGCCCTCAAAAGGGCGCATCCCCGGAAGATATCCAAGAGCTTGAAGCCAACTTGGCCCATTTCTACGCTCTAGTATCCGATACCTTAGCCATTGACGTGCGAGAACGGCCCGGGGCTGGCGCAGCCGGCGGATTAGGCGCTGGGTTGATGGCCTTCCTGAATGGGCAACTGAAAAGCGGGATTGACGTGGTGTTGGAATACCTGGATCTGCCCGGACGGCTCGCAGGGGTTGATCTGATCATTACCGCCGAGGGTAGGATGGACTTACAGACTCTGGGCGGCAAGGGCCCCATCGGTATAGCTAAGCGTGCCCTTGAATATGGTGTGCCGACTATCGCTCTTGTGGGTTCCCTGGGAGAAGGCGAGGAACAGCTTTACGAGGCGGGCCTCAAGGCTATTCTGCCCATCGTTGCAGGTCCCATGACTCTTGAAGAGGCCATGGCAAGTGGTGAGGAACTCTTGGAGGCAACAGCAGCGAGAATAGGACGCGTTCTTTCGCTGGCCCCGTTTGTTTCGGCAATGGCGAAACCGGACCGCTAACAAGAGATTTCCGGGAATAAGCGCCAAGTCCTTGAGATAGATGCCGGCGTACCCTGGTTCGCGGCAGCAGTGTTTTTTGGAGGAGGGTGGTCCGCAGGAGCGGATCAACGGATTTCCAACTTTTTTGTACTATGCGAGAGGAGGTATTCAGATGGTGTGGGAGCAGGTTTACAACCCTTTGAACAGCGTGGCGTTATCGACGATTGTCGCGGCCCTGCCGATAGTGGTCCTTTTGGGTACGCTGGCATTCCTGAGGATGAAGGCTCACTGGTCTGCTATCCTTGGCCTGGTCACCTCCCTGGTCATTGCCGTAGGTATCTTTGGCATGCCCGTCAAGATGGCGGGGGCTACAGCAGTGTACGGAGCATGTTTTGGGCTCATGCCAATCGGCTGGATCATTCTTAACGTCATCTTTCTGTATCGGCTGACCAAACACAAAGGATTGTTTGAAGTCGTTCAAGACAGCCTCACCGGCATTACTTCGGACAGTCGTTTGCAGTTGCTGCTGATCGCTTTCTCATTTGGCGCTTTTTTCGAGGGAGCATCGGGATTTGGAACTCCGGTGGCAGTGACCGCGGCGATTTTGATAGGATTAGGTTTTTCGCCTCTGGCGGCTTCAGGCTTGTCCCTCATAGCCAATACCGCGCCGGTGGCGTACGGTGCACTGGGCACGCCTATTTTGGCTTTACAAGCCGTCACCGGGCTGGATCTTTACGACTTGAGCGCGATGGTGGGACGGCAACTCCCATTCTTCTCGGTCTTGGTTCCATTCTGGCTGGTGTGGGCTTTTGCAGGATTTCGAGGCATGGTTCAAGTGTGGCCGGCATGTCTAATTGCCGGTGTATTTTTTGCCGTTCCTCAATTCTTGGTTTCCAATTTTCACGGACCAACGATTGTGGACATCGTGGCTGCAGTTGTTAGCATGGCGGCCCTGACCATCTTCTTGATGAAGTGGCATCCATCACATATATGGGATGTAAACAAGAAAAAAGTAGAAGGTGGCGAGGCCCGGGCCGTACATGGTCACTCAAGAGAGGAACTGATTCGTGCATGGACTCCATGGATTATCCTCAGTGTCCTCGTTTTTATATGGGGCCTTCCCGACGTGAAAGACATTCTCAACAAAATTTCCATGCCTACGTATCAAGTTCCGGACCTACACCTACTAATCGAGAGGATGCCGCCGGTCGTAGCAAAGCCTACCAAGGAAGCGGCGGTCTACACGCTTAACTGGCTGTCGGCAACAGGTTCGGGGATTCTGGTGGCGGCTGTGTTATCAGCACTGGCCATGGGGTTCACTTTGAAAGAGGCCGCGAAGGTCTATTGGGAAACCCTGAAAATGGTCAGATTTTCGTTGTTGACCATAGCCTGCATGTTGGCCATCGGGTTCACCACACGTTATTCAGGACTCGATGCTACCATGGGACTGACTTTTGCCATGACCGGCCACTTATACCCATTTTTTGGGACGTTGCTTGGCTGGCTGGGCGTGGCTCTTACCGGATCGGACACCTCGTCCAACGTGCTCTTCGGCAGCTTGCAGAAGATTTCAGCCGAACAACTGGGCCTTAGCTCCACCCTGATGTGCTCCGCCAACAGCGCTGGAGGAGTTATGGGCAAGATGATCGACGCGCAGAGTATCGTGGTGGCCAGTACCGCGACCCAATGGTACGGCCACGAGGGAGATATTCTGCGTTACGTGTTCTTCCACAGTCTGGCCTTGGCTTGTCTGGTAGGAATCCTAGTCACGTTGCAGGCATTCGTGCCGCCGTTTACTTGGCTGGTGATTCGATGAAACCTGCGGGTGCACCGATTGCGAACTGAGGCAACGTGGAAGGCGCTTTGGGGAAGCCTTTTTTTCACGGGCTTCCCTGAAGCGCCAACCTGTGACATTGCGGAAAACGTCAAAGGGCCGATTTCTGAAAGCTTAAAAAGGAGGGTCGTGCGATGATTCCCAAAAAGATTCTTTTTTGCGCAGACTTTTCACAGAATTCAGAGCCTGCCTGTCAATTGGCAGTGGAGTACGCCAAGACCTTCGGAGCCCAACTTCTCGTGCTCCACGTCATCAATCCGCAGCTTCTCAAATACCCGTCCCTCGAGGATTTGCCTCTAGCGGACCTTTCTCTCCAAGATATCGAAAAAAGTGCCAACAAATCTTTGGAGAACATAGCTCAACTCTGCCGCCGAGACTTGAGCGAGGTAAAAACTTATTGCCACACAGGAATTCCCGCAGATGAAATCGTCAATTTCGCCAATCAAGAATCGGTAGATCTCATCGTTACGGGAACTCACGGCTGGACCGGATTGAGCCATTTGCTCGTGGGGAGCACTGCCGAGCACGTTGTAAGGATGGCCCGCCGTCCGGTCCTGACTGTTTGGTGCTGCGGTCCGGGCAGTTGCGAATGAGACCCTGTTCGGTGGCGGCCAAAGCTTGCGCAGGGTGGACTTTAGGTATTGTTTCGCAAGTTCGGTCACGCGCCGTCACCTCTATCGGATCAGTAGCGGCCGGCGTCCCTGCCGGCCGCGGACGAATGACCGGCACGGAGGCCGGTCCTACCAATAAAGCCTTCGGCTACCGTGGTCCGACAAGGTGGAAATGACAGTGAATTTGTATTGCCTGGGCAAGGTCCCCTGGCAAAACTCGCAACTATGTTATCACGCTCTCGCCCATTTGGGACGTGAAGCATTGGTACTGGTCTCTCCCGCCACTCATTACGTGAGTGTGGGCTATCATCAGGACGCCCGGCAAGAGG
Organism: uncultured delta proteobacterium; assembly: GCA_963828085.1. Taxonomy (GTDB): domain Bacteria; phylum Desulfobacterota; class Desulfomonilia; order Desulfomonilales; family Desulfomonilaceae; genus CAWBBA01. The sequence continues at coordinate 305,593 of CAWHDO010000028.1, read as the reverse complement.
TGGACATGGACTTTTGCCGGGCTCACGATATTCCCGTTTTCAGGAGGGAGGTTGGCGGGGGGGCAGTTTATCTGGACGGCAATCAGCTTTTCTTTCAGGTCGTTCTTCGAAGAGATTCCCCCCTGGTCCCGTTGAAGAAAGAAGCCTTTTATAGAAAGTTTCTTCAACCAGTTATCGACGTGTATCGCCGAATCGGCATACCGGCTCAGTACAGATCCATAAACGACATTTTGGCCGGCACAAAGAAAATATCGGGGACTGGAGCCGGTGAGATTGGCGACTGCATTGTCTTTGTAGGAAATCTTATAGTAGATTTCGATTTCACGACAATGTCTCGAGTTTTGAGAGTCCCTGACGAGAAGTTCCGTGACAGGGTGGAGAACACCATCAAAGCCAACTTGACTACCATCCGGAGGGAACTTGGCCAAGAAAAGGCTGGCCGGTGGAGCGAATCCGCCTTGAATGCACTCCTGGTGGAAGAATTCGACAAAATGCTGGGGCCTTTTCAGCCGCGAGACTTGGATGATACGCTTATGGCAAAAATGCAGGAGCTGGGTACGGTAATGACTACAGAATCGTGGCTCTGCAGACGCGGCAGACCGGTGAATGGTCGTCACATGAGGATCCGTTCAGGCGTAAACCTATTTCACAATATTCACAAGGCTCCAGGAGGTTTGATCCGCGCTGATTTCGAGATCAGGGATGGCGCCTACCAGGAAGTTTGCCTGTCGGGAGATTGGTTCTGTTATCCAAGAGAGGCAGTCCAGGCTCTGGAATTGAAGATTCCAGGCGCGAGTATCGAAAAATTGCAGTCCGTGCTCGAAGAATTCTATTGTGAATATCGAGCGGAAACCCCAGGGATCACTGTTGAGGACTGGCTTACAGTTCTCGCTGCACGGCCGAGGTGAGGTTCGCTATCCAGCTCGCAAGCTATCTCTTTGAAACCAATGATGTCTGGCCCGGTGGACACTTTATAGAGCAACATTTGAGGCAAGTTACTTGAGCGGCGCTTCCCTTAGGACACAACAAATTGTTGCGTGACCTTTGCGCCTTTACACAACGTCGGAAATTTTGACAGCGAAGTCCACAAATCGCCATTGTAGCGGACCGCATTCCTCCACGATCCCGAGTTAGCTTTTGATTTTGCTGTAGATTCAGATCCACCATAACTGTGGCACACCAATTGCTCCTTCTTTGGTGACTTGGATGTTCATAGAATACACTAAAGAGAGGAGATCATAGCCATGCAATGGCATCAAAGCTATTCTGCGGTAGGCGGGAGCCTTCTCCTTACGGCATTGGTCGTCGCAATTCCCATCTTTTTCCTATTCTGGGCCCTTGCCATCAAGCGCATGAGAGGCTACCTGGCAGGAGTTCTAACCCTACTCATCGCTATTGCGATCGCTGTAGTTGTTTATCGGATGCCGGTCAGTGCTGCACTATCTGCATCGGCACTGGGAGTGCTGACCGGTCTCTTTCCGATCGGCTGGATTATACTAACGGCGGTCTTCCTCTACAACCTGACTGTTGAAGCCGGACAGTTCGAAGTCATCAAGAGTTCCATTTCTTCTCTTTCCGCGGACAGGCGGCTGCAGGCACTCCTGATTGCCTTTTCGTTTTCAGCCTTTATGGAAGGAGTGTCCGGACAAGGAGCACCGGTGGCCGTTGCCGCTGCTATGCTGATTGGTCTAGGGTTTCCGGCCTTGCCTGCTGCGGTCATCTGTTTGGTCGCCAACACACCTCCCGTTCCGTTTGGGCCGGTGGGAGTCCCAACCATCATGATGTCAACGGTAACCGGCATCGAGGAAACAACAATGGCCAAGGCCATTGGCATTGATATGGCCCTTATGGCGCTCATAATCCCCTTTTTCACGGTGATCGTAATGGCAGGATTTAAGAAAGCGAAGGATGTGTTACCTGCGGCCTTGGTATGTGGCATCAGTTACGCGATTACATCCTACGTAATATCCGAGTACATGGGCCCTGAACTGCCTGCTATTGTTTCTTCATTTGTTTCCCTGGTCTGTCTTGTTGCCTTCCTGGCCTTTTGGAAACCAAAGAATATTTGGCGATTTCCAGAAGATTCGGACATTGCTCTGCTAACAACGGAGCAAAAGTATACGGGTGGTCAAATCTTCAAAGCATGGTCCCCTTTCCTGATTTTAATGATTGTTATGGGCATCTGGGGCACTCCGATATTCAAGAACTGGGTTCTCAAAGACCTCCAGTGGTTTGTTCCGATCCCTCATTGGCCTGGATTGGACGGCATTGTGTATAGATCTGCACCGATTGTGGCAACGCCCACTGTCTATCCTGCAAGTTACCGCTGGGATTTCTTTGCAGCACCGGGGACGGCCATGTTCATTTCGGCCCTTATCTCAATGGTGGTATTAAAGATTAGCCCGTCCAACGGGGTGCGGGTTTTTCTTGCAACGCTGAAGCAGCTGGCCTTCTCTCTCGTCATGCTAGCTTCTGTCATAGGCCTCGGATTCCTGGCGAATTATTCGGGCATGTCGTTTACGCTCGGCTTGGCCTTTGCCGTATCTACCGGCATGGTTTTTCCTGTCTTCTCCCCTGTGATTGGATGGCTCGGGGTATTCTTGACCGGGTCTGTTACCTCTTCCGCGGCCTTGTTCGGAAAGCTCCAGCAAGTCACCGCCGGGCACCTTGGCATGAACCCCATTTTGACTACATCTGCCAACCTTTTCGGGGGTGTCATGGGCAAGCTGATCTCCCCCCAGTCAATTGCAGTCGCGTGCGCAGCTACAGGGCTTGTGGGCAGGGAGACGGACATCTTTAGAAAAACCCTCAAGTACTCTTTGATCCTCCTGGGGATCACCATGGCTGTAGGTACCTGCTGCAAGCCTTCATTGTGCCCGGGGTTCTTCCCACAATCAGCCCAGTGGAGGTTCACTAGACATCAAAGCGCCACCGCTTTCAACTATCGGACAAAGATAAGAGTTACCGGTGTATCGGGAATTCTTTCAGAAAGGATCGTTGCACATTTGAATATGGCGTTCCCTTGAAAGTTCACTCCGCAAGCAACTGTAGGAGAGTTTGTTCCTGTTCCGGGTGCAATGCTAAGATCTCTCCGATCCGGAGTATGTGGATTCGTTCTGGCTTTCAGGACGGCAATGCAATAGAAAGCTTGTGTCACAGCAGGTTAATCGTTCCAAGGAGAAAGAAACATGGAGAAACCAAAGATCGTTCAGAAAGATAGCTTGAAATGGGAGCCTCATCCCCAGCTTGCCAACGTCGAGGTATGTTACTTGGTGTCTCACCGGGACGAAAATATGGACCTCACATGTATGTTAGTCCATATTCCACCCGGCGTGGACGCGCCGAAGCATACCCATGAGTGCGACGACATCGTATATGTCGTGAAAGGCAAAGCCAAAATCTGGGTTGAAGGAATCGGAGAGGTGCCTGCGGTCCCGGGCACTTTCGTAAGAATTCCCAAGGGTGTGTTACACCAACCTCACGATGTCGAGGAAGACCTTATCATCTACGATGTCTTCTATCCTTTTCTGGCTTGACGAATGTATCGGGTCCGAGGTGGATGACTGTAGGAAGCTGCCCCTGAACCGTGTGAATCGGGCAGGGGCAGGTTTTGTTTTATCGCGCTTCTAGCAGTAGCTTGGCTGCTTCATCCTTTTCCCGTAAGTTTGTTGGGAGCCGTGGCACAAAGGTAAGACATAGCTGCCTGCACGCCTCCCTTGAGATACGGGACACCGGCCAGTTCAAAACCCATTTCAACACCTGCAAGACTGCCTATGAGTGCAAGGTCATTAAAGTCGCCCAGATGTCCGATGCGGAATACCCAGCCGGCCACCTTGCTAAGACCCGTGCCCAGCGACATGTTGAAATTACGCAGAACGATTTTGCGTAGTTCATCGGCGTTGTAGAACTGACCGGTTTCATCTTTCGGCATCACGACCGCGGTCAGTGAGTGGCTGTACTCAGCCGGGTTCCGGCACATGAGTTCCATGCCCCAAGCACGCACTGCCTGGCGAGTCGCTTCCGCGAGACGCTCATGGCGTTTGAACACATTTTCAAGTCCTTCCTCAAGCAGCATGTCGCAGGCTTCCGATAAGCCGTAGATTAAATTCGTCGGGGGCGTGTACGGCCAGAATCCATTCTTGTTGGCCTCCAGAATTTCATTCCAGGACCAGAAAGATCGTGGCAGCTTTGCATGTTGGGACGCGGCAATGGCCTTTCCAGAGATCGCGTTAAACGCCATACCGGGGGGAAGCATAAGGCCTTTTTGAGAGCAGCCGACGGTGACGTCGACACCCCATTCGTCGTGGCGATAATCAATGCAAGCCAATGATGAGATAGTGTCCACAAACAGTAAGGCAGGGTGATTCGCGTTATCAATGGCGCGACGCACCGCAGGAATATTGGACGTTACGCCGGTCGACGTTTCATTGTGTACGATACAGACCGCTTTGATTTCGTGAGCAGAATCTTCAGTTAATCGTGCCTCGATCTTGGCGGCATCGACTCCCCGATGCCAATCGCCTCCCATAAACTCGGCTTTCAGAGACAATCTGTCGGCCAACTTCTTCCACAAGGTCGCGAAATGGCCTGTCTCATACATGAGGATATGGTCTCCCGGTGAAAGTGTGTTGACTAAAGAGGCTTCCCAGCCTCCCGTGCCCGAGGCAGGATAGATGATGACGTGCGATTGAGTTTGAAATATTTTCTTGAGGTCAGTAAGCACCTTTTTGCTCATCACCTGGAATTCAGGGCCGCGATGATCAATAGTAGGAAAATCCATGGCCCTGAGAACGCGATCAGGTCACGTTGGTAGGTCCGGGAATTTGCAGAAAGTGTCGTCCCGACGGGTGTGAATTGTGATAAAGCATGGGTCCTCCAATGAAAGTTAGGATGAAGTCCGACTCTTATCCGGGATTGTACGGCCCGCTTAGCATCTTCAGAGTCACAGGGACTCTTTGGTGTTAACTTCCGCGGTAATCCCCCTGCCAAGGAGAAAAGTCACGTAGCCGCGCCTTGCGCAAGCTGGATTTTGGCCTTGTAAGCACGGGCGAGCAGAGAGACCGGAGTGATCGCTCCCCTTGCCGTCCCCTGAAAAATCTGCATCTTGCACGCGCCGCAGCTTGTCGCTATTTCCTGCACGTCTGACCTCTCGATCTCATCAAAGAGCTTTTTCCCGATCGCCATGGAAAGATCGTAATTTTTCTTTTTCAGGCCGAAGGTCCCGGCAATGCCGCAGCACTGGTCGGAGAAAACTTGGACCTGGACCCCTGGAATCAGACGGAGTAGATCCACCGGCTCCCTGGTAACGCCAAGAGCCTTCAAGTGACATGGGTTATGGTATCCCACCTTCATGTCGATCCTCCCGAGATCCAGGTTCAGATCTCCCCGCTTAAGGAGCTTCGCGAGGTACTCGTGGATATCGTAACAGTTTCCGGCAGATCGTAGCGTCTCTTCCGAATTTAATACCTTGGCGTACTCCATCTTTACTGCCAGGGCGCAGCTCGGCTCGCTGAAGATAACCGGAACCTTCTCTTCAACCAGTTCCGAAATGATACGGATGTTGAAACGTATGTCTGCCTCGATACGGTCTATGGCTCCGGAGCTGAGGCGGGCGATGCCGCAGCAGCGAAAATCAGGTAACAATACTTCAAAGCCGTTTCGTTCCAGGACCTCCATCGTGGCGAGTCCGTCCCCTTCCGGGTCGTTGAAATTGGAGTAACAGCTCAGGAAGTACGCGACTCGCTTCCCTCCCGCCGACCCGGGGCGGCCTTTCATCCACTTCCGCAAGGTCTTCCTGTGGAATTTTGGGAGGTGTCGTCTTCGATCAAGGCCCGTCACCGCCTCCAACCCCCAGCGTAAGGGACTGTTCTGGCCGGCCAGGTTCACGAACGGAGCCAGGGCGCTGCCTGTCTCGCAGAGGAATCGGGTGTTGGTCAGAATCTTTTGGGAAAAGGCCTCACCCGTGCTCTGTACGGCCAAGGCCCGGCCGATGACGGCAACCCACGGGATGTCCGAGCCCGACGGGCATTCCGTCAGACAGCGCTTGCAATTCAAGCAGGCATCCAATATTTCCCTGAACCGCGGCGAGTTAACAATGGCCTCATCCAGTGTGCCGGCGAGATATTCCCGCAACAGAGTGGCCTTGGCCCTCCCCATGACCCACTCCTCCATCACCTCCTTCGCCACCGGGCAGTAAGACCTGCATTTGCCGCAGCCCGAGCAAGCCTCAATCGCTTCTTCGACCGCGTCTTTAGCTGGCACCGCAGCGCGGGAATCTTTCCCCTTCTTGAACTTCAGATCAAGGCCCAGCGGGTTCTGCTCTCCACCCACGATGGAGCCCGGGTTGAGAATATTCTCAGGGTCAAGAATCTCTTTGATCTCAACAAAAGCCGGGTAAAGCTTGGGATACTGCCGCCTCGTGTAATAGGTCCGCAGCCGGCCGTCTCCGTGCTCGCCGCTGATAGTCCCCTGTAGTGAAAGTACGAGGTCGTAGGTGGCGTCGGCGAGGAAGATCATCTTCCTGACTTCGTCTTCCTGCCGCAGATCCAGGAAGACCATCAAGTGCATATTCCCGTCCCCGGCATGACCGTAAATTCCCGCGTCCACTTCGTGCCGCCTGAAGATTTCCCTGAGCCCTTGAATGTACTGGGGCAGGCGGCTCGGATGGACCGCGGCGTCTTCGATGAAAGCCACCGGCTTCTTGGACCCCTTGGTCTTATTCAGGATCGGCCCCGAGATGGCCCGGACTTTCTCCAGCATTGCCATGTCCTTGCGATCCTTGGCGACCTTGATGTCCCTGGCCAGCTTGTTGTCGGACAGAGCCTTCTCCACCTGGGTGAACCGGTCGCGAAGTTCCTCCTCCCCTGATGCTTCGAATTCGATAAAGAGCACGGCCTCAATGCCTTCGGGGAGATATGGCCGCAGTTCGGGCTTCTGCTGCCGGGCCAGGTCCAGAATCCGGCGCTCGATGATCTCCAGCATGGTTGGGGAATACTCCAGTATCTTAAGGGTGGCCGGCCCGACCTTCTCCAGGTTGTCGAAATAAACCAATCCGCCGAGCGTCTTCTCCCGCAGCGGCCAGAGCTTGAGCTTCGCCTCGGTGATAAGGCCGAGGGTCCCCTCGGAGCCGACAAACAGCGAGGTCAAGTCCAGCCCGTTATCTGTTTGGATCCGCCACAGGTCGTAGCCCGAGGAGTTCTTCACCGTAAATGGCTTCTCGTCTTCGAGAGGCTTCTGGTAACGGCTAAGGACATCGGAAATTCCCTGATAAATCCCCGCTGGTTGGCCCGAGAGCCTACCTCCGGGAACCGGGCCGGTAGTGAGCACCTCCCCGTTCGCCAGGACCACCTCTAGGGAAAGGACGTTGTCGCGAGTCGCCCCATATTTCACGGCGTGGGGACCGCTGGAATTGTTGGCGATCATCCCGCCAATCGTGCAGCGGTCCTTGGTGGACGGGTCAACGGGAAAAAAGAGCGAATGGGATTTGATCGCCTTGTTCAGTGCCGCCTGCACTATACCGGGCTCCACGCGGGCCCATCTCTCCTGGGGATTTACTTCCAGCAAGCTCGACATGTAGCGGGAAAAGTCAAGGATGATCCCCTCGCCCAGTTCGTTACCGACCCTGCTCGTTGCGCCGCCCCTGGCAGTGAGAGGAATCTTCCGCCGGCTCGCGTAGCGCACCATCTTGACGACATCGCTCCTGTTCCTGGGTTGCACGATGGCCAGCGGCTTCACCCGATAGAGACAAGCCCCACTACTGTAAAGGGTCCGGCTGAGGTCGTCGTACAGGACTTCCCCCTCGACCATGTCCTCGATCTCCCGGAACATTGTCTTCGAGTTTGGCGTTGAATTCATTGTTCCCTATCGCCTCCCGACATCCTCACTTCCCCACCGGATATTCGAGGGCGGTCGTCACACCACCCTTGTTGTGGGGGACGCCCGCAGGCGCAAGACCCATGTCAATTCCGCTCGGGGTCGCGGCGAGCGTTAATTCGCGAAAATAGTCGAAACAGTCAAGTCCTGTGCCGCGTGATACTGAGAAAGTCAATGCTATTGTTATTGTGCAAGGAATGGAGTTGTATCTTCTTTGCCTCTTACAGAGGCATTCAGTATTGGTCCATACAATGGACCGACGATCAGTGATGTGGATCAATATCACTGACCTTAAATAACGACTCCTCGTTTGTCAATTTTTTTCGTAACCGTTTGCCAGGAAGAAAGAATGCACCGCAGAGTTCACGGAGAACGCAGAGAAAAACAATGTCCTTCTAGGAAGGCCCAAGGATCGGAAGGCGTTATAGGAATTGCCAAAATTGTTGTCCGATTTACGCTGACGAGACCGTCACCCCGGACTTGATCCGGGGTCCAGGCTCTGGATTTCTGCGTTCGCAGGAATGACGGAGAAAACGCGAGTCACGGTGTGCCTTCCGGATTCTCCGTCTCGGATGGGCAATGAGACATTATTTTTGGCAATCCCATATGCCGCATCTGGGAAAAAACCGGCAAAATGTCTCTGCGTTCTCTGCGTTCTCTGCGTTCTCCGCGGTGAACTATTACTTTTATTCATTCAGTAATATCTTTCTCTCGAATCTGAGTCCATTGGCTGACTTAGACGTGTCTTTCCAGCCAACGAGAAAGGCTGGTAAAAACGAAGCAGATGACGAAATAGACGGCAGCGACAAATAGAAAGATTTCTGTAGGATAGATCATGCTGCGATTATTTACCTGGGTGGCCACGTGGGTCAGCTCTGACACGCCTACGATGTACGCCAGCGACGTGTCTTTGATAAGCGAGACGAACTGGTTCACGAATGATGGCACCATGTTCCGAAGGCCCTGCGGAAGCACAACATAAATCATTGCTTGCCAGTGATGCAGGCCGGTGGACAATGCCGCTTCCATCTGCCCCCTGGGAATCCCCTCGATGCCTGCCCGAACAATCTCGGCCATGTACGCGGACGTAAAAAGTGTCAGGGCTGTTATCACCGTCCGGCTTTCCGGAACAGGATGCCCCAGAAGCGACGGCACGAGGAAATACATCCAGAAAATGACCATCAGCAGCGGTATGCCGCGCACGGCATTGATCACCGCCAGGGTGGCATACCTGACCACCCGGTTACGGGAAATGCTCAAAAGTCCCAGTATGAGGCCCCCGATAAACGAGAGCACGCACGAGGTCACAGCCAGGTAAAGAGTGAGCGCAACTCCGCCAAGGGAGCCCTGAGGATAGCTGCCGATAAGAAAGTAGGTCAGGTTGTTTTGTATGACTGTAAAATCAACCCATGAGTCCATGTCACGCGCCCTTCATCGGTGTCAGCACCCTCTTGTTGTAAAGGTTCACCGCGGCGGTGATTGCCAGCGATAGCGCCAGATAAACCAGAGTTGCCGCGGTGAATGCTTCATATCCCTTGAACGTATAGCTCTCCACCTGTCTCGCTTGATAGGTCAGTTCCGCGACACCGATGGTCATCGCAAGGGAAGAGTTCTTGACCAGATTGAGGAATTGATTAATGAGCGGCGGAACGGTGATTCTAATGGCTTGCGGCAAGATGATGTACTGCATTGACCGGAAATAGGAAAACCCGGAACTGCGAGCGGCCTCCATCTGCTCCTTGGGGACTGAACGGATGCCCGATCGAATGTCTTCGGCAATAAATGCTGATGTATAGATCGTCAGCGCTATAACCGCGGCCGCGAACTCGAAGTTGGTGGTGGCCAACCAGTCGTTGATTGCTTGCGGAAGCACCTTGTAAGAACCGAAATACCAGAAGAACATTTGCACAAGAAGCGGGGTGTTGCGGAAGAATTCCAGGTACCCGTGGGCAAACCAGCGAATCGGCCAAACATGGCTCATCCGCATCATTGCGATGACAAGACCCAGCAAAAAGGCCAGAGTGATAGACACCGCGGAGAGTTGCACCGTGGTATAAAATCCCGACAGCAGCCACCCGAAATACTTGCCGGAGGTGATGATCCCCCAGTCGAACTGATAATGGAACACTGGCTAATCGGTCCTCATTGCTGTCGGAAATATGGCCGTCCGAAAGAGAAAAGGCCCTGTAGTGCCTGTCTCTCTTAATGGGCCACGGGGATTGGGGCTATTCCTTCGCTCCGTGGGCTTTCAGGAGTTCTACGATTTTCTGGCGGCCTGCCTGCGTTGCAGCTTTCAGAACCGGTACGGCCTCCATTATCCTTGGCATTGGCATCAGCCCCGCTATTCAAGAGGCGTGTGACTTCCTCCAGACGACCTTCCTGGACAGCCTGAATTAAACTCTGATTCTTATCGTTGGCCTGGGCAATGCCTGGAGAGGCTATCAGCACATAGACCAGCCCAATCGCTAGCATTCTTGTGATGATTCTGAGAATGCGGGACCGCTTTATGGACATGAATCCCCTCCCTGGTACCGGACTGATTTACGCTTTGGTGTGCTTACATTCTTTCAACCGAGACATTTCCGCAGCATATCACAGAGGCAACGAGATATGCTCGTCATTCCGGCGAGCCCCGGACGAGAGTCCGGGCGAAAGCCGGAATCCAGGGATTTCAATTCTCCGGTCTACGGAGTTCCTCCCTTTTGCCAGGGGGTCAGCAAAGATTTTCTGTAGGGGCGGGTCTCGTGCCCGCCCTGAAGGGCAACCACAAGGGTCGCCCCTACATCCGATCTAAAATCCACCTTGAACGTTGATGGTCCGAAGTGGCCAAAACCGGCGAAACTACGTCTAAACAAACAGCCATTTCCCGATCTTCCTCTACTTGTCCGCTGTGATCGTGAAGTTCCTCTCCAGAGGCGTGGCTGTATTCGGGCCAAACCATTTGTCAAAAATCTCCTTTGCCTTGCCGCTCTTTTCCATTCCGAGGAGGGTGTTGTTAACAAAGTCAACAAAGGCCCTGTCACCTTTGCGCATGCCAAGACCGTATGGTTCGTCGGAGATTCGCAGTTCAGGTATCTCGAACTCTTCCTTGTTCGGGGCTTTGCCGCGAATCCCCGCCAGGATCGACTCATCCGTGGTTACGGCAAAGACCTTGCGTTGCTGCAAGGCCAGAAAAGCCTGGGGATAATCATCAAATGACAGTATGGTTGCTGAAGGCAATGCCTTAGCTGCATTCTGCTCTGATGTAGAACCCTTTGCAGTGCCGATCTTCTTCCCGCCCAAGTCCGCGAGACTCTTTACAGTCCCCTTTTTCGCCAAAAACTTCTGTCCGGTAAGGAAATAGGTGTTGCTGAAATCAATTTGCTGAGCCCGTTCAGGGGTTTTGGTCATGGTGGCCGCGATAATATCTATGTTTCCCTCGGTTAATTGCGGCATGCGGCTTGCTGATGTGACAGCCTTGAGTTTCTAGCTTCACCCCGAGTTTGTCGGCAATTGCTTTTACAAAGTCAACGTCGTAGCCAACTATTTGGCGGGTTTGTTCATCAACGTACCCAAAAGGGGGAAGCGAATCTTTGACGCCCGCGACAAGGACCCCTTTCTGCTTCACTTTGGCCAGAGTATCCTGTATGGCTGACGCCGGGCTGGAAAATCCAATGATAATTGGCATTATCAAACTGATGATAGTCACCTTGCGCATCTGTTTCTCTCCCATGCGAAGCTGTAATCCGTTATGTCGAAATCTGCGACATCGGTCACAGAACATCATTTACCGCAGAGGTCGCAGAGAACGCAGAGATTAATCGAGGTAGGACCGCCGGTTACCCGACGGCCCCCTCACGGATCCCGGCGTGCGGTATTCTCGCACCGGGCTCTTCAGGGCTGCTCGCTTCCGCATTGTGATGCTATTCCCCGCAGTGAGGTTGGCATGAGAAACCCCGGTTCAGCAGACCGGCTCATGTTTCCTTTGCGGGCTACGCAGCCCTGTCGCTCCCTTCCCCATGTGGTCGGTTCTCCCGCCTCGGAGTACTATGGAGCGATCTGACTCCCCATGATCCGCCAGGCGCCCTTCGTTTCTTGCGTCGGAACACCCTACCCTCTTATGAGGGAGACCATGGGGCCTCCCAGGTTCCTGGCATCTCTCTTCCTGCGTGCCACGCTCTCTGACCCCGGCAGGCCCTCCAGGATCTCACCAGTAACGATCCTCTTGTGTTGGCTTCCGGTTTGCTAACACCGTCGCCACCTGCTCTAATGACGTAACGAGGCTGAATCGCTTAAGGGAGTGCGGTCTCCCCTGCGGCCCACAGGATTCTCTGTGTACGCTTCGGATATTTCGTTCGTTTGCCCTAAATTGCATCCTCCTAATATCCGCAACACTCGATACGGGTGGCTGGTTAGGCCTTACCCGACAGGGACTCTCACCCTGAAAGAGATGCCAAGCTTGGCCTGGCGCACTAGCATTTGTCAAAATTAATGCCCATTTGGCCGTACGATGCAGAGAACCCTGAAGGCGCACGGTGATGGGCGTTTAGCCGTCATTCCCTCGCACGCGGGAATCCAGACTGGACCCTGGATCGGAGTCCGGGGTGACGGTGTAATTCCGCAAATCGGACAAAAGTTTTGGCAATGGGTATAACCTAGACATATCTCCGCGACCTCCGCGTTCTCTGAGGTGAATCAATGCATAGGTGACAGCACCTGCTTGAGGAACTGTTGGGCCCTTGGGTGTTTGGTAGATTTGAAGAACTCCGATGGCTTTCCCTCCTCGAGTATTTGGCCCTGATCTATAAAGATAACGCGGTCGGCAACCTCACTTGCAAATCCCATTTCATGGGTGACTACACACATCGTCATACCTGTTGATGCGAGATCTTTCATAACTGCCAGAACTTCACCGATCATTTCCGGGTCGAGCGCGGACGTTGGCTCATCGAACAGCATGATCTTCGGCTTCATAGCCAGGCTGCGGGCAATGGCCACCCTTTGCTGCTGACCGCCGGACAGTTTCGAGGGGTAAGCATCCCTTTTCTCCACCAGTCCGACTCTTTCGAGGAGCGCCATTGCCTCGTCCTGCGCTTCTTCCTTACCAATTTTGCGAATCTTTATCGGGGCAAGAGTGACATTGCTCAAGACATTCAGGTGTGGATACAGGTTGAATTGCTGGAACACGAAGCCGATTTCGGCACGCAACCGGTTGATGTTAGTCTTCGGGTCTGAAAGGTCCATATTGTCGACGATCAGTTTCCCCTCATCAATCGGTTCAAGCCGGTTTATAGGACGTATAAGAGTTGACTTGCCCGAGCCGGACGGCCCGCAAATTACTACTACTTCACCCCGCTCGACGTGCAGATTAATATTATTCAGGACATGGAGCTTTCCGAACCACTTTTGCACACCCTGAAATCGAATCATAGAAATGCGCTTTCGAATAAGTGAGGTTCGCGAACGAGCCCCAAAACCTGCCGAGGTCAGTCACTAAAAAACGCAGTAGTGGGGCTCACGTCTATTCTCACCTCTTTCACGCCGGGAACCTGTTCTGCCAACACCTTGAGTTCATCAGCCAACTGCTGAGCCGTTGCCTGACCGGCCTGGGTATGCACGTAGACAACCCCTTCTTTGGCCTCCGCTTTCACGCTCGGACATGTGTCAATCAGTCTGGCTTTCACCCTGGCCGCAAGAACCAAATCATCCAGAGTTTTCTGGGATTCCGCGGTGGTTTTGAAATGTTCAAGGCCAACTGTGTGGCAAATTATATCCACAGCGTCATCGACCCTTATTTGGTCGATGTGGATTACCAGATCGTAAAGACTGAGGATCCCAGCTATCCATCCCGAACAGCTTCAGGCTCCACTGCCGGCGCTCATGATCATCCTTTTTCAGCACGTAGAGCGCCTCGTCCCGAGAGATTTTCTCCCGCTCCATTTCCAGCCGGATACGATCCTCCAGATCGGCAAGTATTCTCACTTTGAGAACGTGCTTAACACCCTTCAGATAGAAATGGCCGGCCAAACCATGGTAAACCACGTTATCCTTTTGTACGCGCTGGAGAAAGGCTGATTCGAAAAAAGTCAGGTACCGCTCTTTGCCATAGGTGAAGCGTTCCAAAACCGATGGCGCATCATGAAGAGCCCGGACAAGCTTAATTTCGGGGATGTTGAAATGTTCGGAAGCCTCGACGAGCACCTCACGGGAAACACAGCCATAACCCAGTCTCTGAGCTACCTTCTCAGCGACATTCTTCCCCTTGCTATAAGAACCCCTGGAAATCGTTATGATAGCCATACATTACCTCTTCCCGGCATTTCATTGTGTGAATGTTCAAAGCAAACATCCTGCCTTTATCACAACGCTCTAAGCCCTTCAAGCGCGATTCTGATCGGTCCGGAGCAACTGGCTTGGGCTAAGCGGATATCTGATGAAGAAACTGATAAGAAGGCCGATCAACGGGAGAAACATTATGGATTTCAAAGCCACGGGTAGGCCGAAGTGGTCAGCGATCACCCCGAGAAGGGTCACGCCTATCCCGCCGGTCCCAATAGCAAAACCGGCCATGAGACCCGAAGCAATGCCGAGGTTTCTTGGCAGGCTTTCCTGCGCCATGACCATCGTGACGGTAAAGCTGGAAATCAGTGCCATGCCGATGGCTCCCATACTGACAAACAGCATGACGCCATCTGTCACGAAGATCAGTGGAAACAAGGCGCTGGTCAGGGCCAAGGACAGGATTAAGTATCGCTTATGCCCCCACCGATCGGCCAAGGGCGCGCCTGCCAAGGTTCCGACCGCACCTCCTAAGAGAAACACCGAAACCAATGAGCCCGGATAGAGCGGGTCCATTTTTAAGTAGTCGATATAATAGAGAGGAATGAAGGTCAGGAGACCAAAATGAGTCCACGATCTCATGATAACTGTGGCAACTGTTAACCCAACCGAGAGGGTACGCCCCCTTGGGGTTGGCGGCTGCGGTGATGCCACCCTTCGAGACAGACGCGGGCCTGGCCTGAACCATCGAGTGCCTTGTCCATAGCAACAACAACAGGAATATGGCTGAAAACACCATTATCAACGGCAGGTAATCGAGACCGAAGTATGTGACTATGGCTAGCACCGCTATAGGGCCGGCCGCCAATCCCGCATTCCCGCCGACTGTGAATACGGCCAATCCCGTTGCCATCTTGTCTCCCGTAAAAAAACGGGCCGTTTTGAACCCCTCCGGATGGTAGGACGCGATTCCAAGCCCGCTCACCGTTACCAGCAGCAGAACCAACACATAGTGGTTGGGCATTGACAGGAACGCCAGCCCCAAACCGGCACACAAACATCCGAGAGGGAGCAAAAACCCCTTTTTCTTTTTGATCTGACATGTAGCCGAAAAGGGGCTGAATCACGGACGATGTTAAATTGGAAGCCAGCAGAATGGCCGTGGTCATTGTATAGGTCAGAAGCAATTTCGCTTTCAAGAATGGCAAAATGGCCGGCAGCGCACTCTGACATACGTCCGTTGCAAAATGTCCAAATGACAACACCAGCAATATCTTCAGGTTAAAAGTGTTTTGAACACGAGAATCAGTATTCATTCAAAATCTCCTTCATGGGATAGGTGCTCTGACCCGGTCAATATAATGGAGACAATTCTCCAGGGAAAAATCCTCCGGCGGATCAAAGGATTCATCCAGCACAGCGAGGCTCTTGATGCGATTGAGGCTAAATGTGCTGATCCGGTTACAAAAATGGCATTTGCCTATCAATGCCCGTTACTTCGCTCTTTTGGGGACGGCCAGGGAACCGCTTTTTCACACGGTGGATTGTTATCGTAGCTCCGCAGGACCCGACGAGGCGCGGCCACCCTGGTTCCGGGCGGAGCCTGGGAAGGAGTGCGAAACCTGGGTGATCTTTCTCTGGACTACCGCTCCTGAGAGAGGAGCCCCGCCAACTCCGATAGCTCGCCCATGAAAGGGCATACCACCCGAGCCGGCTTCACGCGGATTTTGGGCGGCCTTTATTATTGTAACAAAGCATTTTATAAGTGAACCGCGGCCTGTGCCGCTCTCCACCATTGATAACTATATGCCAAATTCAGCGGCGATGTCCATAAGATCTGAACCGGTGAGCGTGAGAGCCGCCCAACAACGTTTATGTTGATCCGTATAACACCCCAAACATCATTGCTGGTGCGGGATAAGACAACTGTGAAACAACTATCGCATCGGTAACAACCGGTGAGATATCAGCCTTTTGCGCCGATATTCTATTCTTATAACGGTGTCTTACACGGTTCGGCATAGAACATCGATGAGGACATCCAAGCTATCTGGCAACTGTGCCGAACCTCATAACGGGCCTGTAGTCCGTTGGGCCAAGTGCGAACAGGTGTTATGCGTCGGGATTAGGTTTAAGTTTGCCGCTCCGATAGGCTTTGAGATACTCTCCACAGAACTCATCATGCCCGGTAAGCGCTTCAGTTGCAGTAATCATGGCCATCATCCTTGTGTCCAGAGGATCAATGATGAGAGTATCCATGCCAAAGGCGATAAGCGTTGCTACGAATGCGCTGTTAAGCAGCTTCCGTTCCGGAAGACCGAATGAAACGTTACTCAAGCCGCACGTGGTGTGAGCACCGGCAATATGCTCCCGTATGCCCCTGACCGTATCCAGAGCGGTCATTCCAAAAGTGTCATCCACGCTGATCGGTTGGACCAGGACATCAAAATAGATGTCATCCGTCGCCACCCCGTCCGAGTTGAGTTTCTCTCCCAATCGGCGGGCAATTTCAACGCGGTCCTTGGCATTCGACGGAATGCCGTGATCGTCCATACACAAAGCCACCACCGAGGCTCCGAATTCTTTCACAACGGGCAGCACATTTTGGTAGCGATCAGTTTCCAAAGATATAGAATTGACCAATGCCTTTCCGCGGTGCAGGCCAAGCGCAGCCTTCAATGCCTCGGGATTCGGACTATCAATGCAAAGGGGGACATCAGTTACTTCTTGAACAGTCCTGACCAACCATTTAAGAAGTTGGACCTCGGTATCCAGAAAAATCCCGGCGTTGACGTCGATCATATCCGCGCCGGCATTTGCCTGATCCATAGCAAGTTTTTGAATGTAATCGGCGTCTCTTATCCTAATCGCTTCTGCTGTCTTTTTTATGCTGCTGTTTATTTTTTCACCGATGATCAGCATTCCACCCTCTCTTCTATTTATTCAGTAGCCTGACTAATGAGGATTACTCTCTCGCGTTGCTCAGGCTGTTCTGGCATGGAGTTCATTGCCTACTTGTCGTTCCTGCATAAGGCCGAGCTATGTGGCTATTTTGGCTCTAGCAATAATTGTGCCAATTGCAAACAGGCGATCCATGCTTTTCCTGCCGGCAGTGGTAATTCCTCGAAAATCGGCTTGGGCGAATCCGTTGAGATTCTATTCGTCCTTTGAAAGCTCTGTTGACCTTATGCGCCCAACAGTTTATAAATATTTATGAAGGTGACCTTGTTTGGACGCTTTTGCGGATTCGGAAAATGGGTGGAGCCGTTCTCGGGCGGATCTTCCGAAACCAAACCTGTTGCCAAGAAATCACAATCAGCCGCTTTATCCGAACCAATGAACGAGGACTTCGAAGTGGAATTACACCTTGAGACACCTGAGTGGTTGAATATATTTGATATTTCACGAAATGGTTTGGTTGCTGTGAACCTGGAAGGCAGCGTTGTGTTTCTTAATAAAACTGCTGCCAGAATTATTGGTATTAGTGCAAAAGAGGCACTCGGTAGAAAGATCAATGAATTGATCCCCAGTACCGGACTATTGGAAGTAATTAAAACAGGACGTAATGAAGCGAATCAGAAGATGGTCGTGAATGGTCACGTCGTATTTGCTAACAGGGCGGTGATAAAGCGAGGAGGTGGGATAATCGGTGCGGTCGGAATGTTTCAGGACATTTCGGAGGTCGAAAATTTATCTCAGGAGCTGGAGAGTGTCAGGGCCATTAACAAAGAACTCGATGCTGTGTTCGAGTCTGTAGACGACGGACTCGTCCTCGTGGATGAACAGGGCGTGGTGCTTAGGGTGAATAAGGTGTACCAGACGTTGGCAGGGATTTCGAATGAAGAATATCGGGGAAAACACGTGCATGACCTCATTAAGGAAGGGTATATCGGACGATCCGTGAGCGACATTGTCATAGAAAGAAAGGCCAGGTATTCAATTATTGATATAAGAAACGGTAAAGAACTCCTCCTGACAGGCAATCCGGTATTTGACGAAGACGGTAATGTCATGCGGGTGGTGACCGTGACGAGAGACATCACGGAACTCAGTGCAATCAAAGATAAACTTGCCCAAAGTGAAGCCGCGCGCAATTCTTACTATGAAGAACTCAAGCAACTACGGGCTCAATTGCCGTTTAAGAGAATTATTACTAATTGCCCGACTGTGAAACAAAAAATAGAGTTAGCACTGCATGTTGCGCAAGTGGATTCGAATGTTTTGATACTCGGTGAGTCGGGGGTCGGCAAAGATCTCTTTGCTCGATTGATTCACCGGGCAAGCAAGCGTGCTTTAAGAACTTTCGTGGAAATCAACTGTGGGGCCGTCCCTGGAAATTTGTTGGAGTCGGAATTTTTCGGGTATGAACCGGGTGCTTTCACAGGAGCCTTGAAAGAAGGCAAACGTGGACTATTCGAATTGGCTCAAGGCGGAACTCTTTTTTTGGATGAGGTTGGAGAACTACCCTTGGATCTGCAGGCAAAGGTGCTTCGGGCTGTACAAAAGAAACAGATTACGAGGATAGGAGGAACAAAGACCATATCCCTGGATGTACGGATTATTGCGGCAACAAACAGAGATTTGGATAAAATGGTCAAGGAAAATACATTTCGGCAAGATTTGTTTTATCGACTGAATGTCGTACCGTTGATGTTGCCGCCGTTGAGAGAGCGCAAGGAAGACATCATTCCCCTCACAACTGAGTTTCTCTTGAAATTTAATAGCCGCTACGGCTACCAAAAATGGATCCATCCCGATATTATCAAATCTTTCATGAATTACGATTGGCCGGGTAATGTCCGAGAACTTGAAAACAGCATTGAACGATTAGTAGTTACATGTCGGGACGACTGCATAACTGCGGACGTTTCTTTCAGGTTTTCCTCAGTGTATTTCGTCAAATGGTGGCCAAACCAGCATCTCGTCTTTGAAACAGAGCCGTGACCTCGAAGAAAAACAAATTATCTCCGATGCCTATCGCGGCACCGGGAGTACCCGCAAAGCGGCTGAGATATTGGGAATCAGCCAATCCTCGGTGGTAAAAAAAATGAAAAAGTATGGAATCAATATCAAAAAGCACTGTTGACGTTCCTGTAAACATGCAGTGAGCTACGAATGTTGAGTTCCATATTGTGTCAGCCGGACCAGAGTGATTCACTAAGTAATCATATGAACTTCGCCACCTAACGGGTCGCTGATACATGTGTTCATTCGCCTAGCCACCAAATCTTCATCAGTTCGCGATTACTCATTGACTCGGCGCCTCCAACCAGAAGCGGGAAAACAGGCGGGATCAATTTCTGGCACATATATTGCTTATCGATCTCTGGAGTGCAGCGGAGCCGGGCCAAGCCAGCCCAGTTGCCGAAGCCGTTGTGCACCCGACCTGCTGATTTGATCGGTCCACGCTGTACAGCCAAATCATTTAATGAACGGCATTTTGTAACACCCTCGGGCATCTCTTGTCCGACGACATTACACAGGAGACACATGATGGCAGAGTGTTCAACCCTGGTCCAAAAGGTAATAGAGGGCGATTGGAACGAGATTGCCAAATTGACCCAGGAATGCCTCGATTCCGGGGTGAAAGGCGAAACTATTATCCGCGAGCTTCAATCCGGAATGGAAGTGGTCGGTGAAAAGTATTCAAGCGGCGAATACTTTCTCCCGGACATGATGAAATCGGCAAGATGCATGAACGTGGCCTTCGAAGTCCTGAAACCAGTGATGGCGGGTGCTTCAATCGGAAGCCTTGGCAAAATTGTGATCGGGACAGTAAAGGCCGATATGCACGACATAGGTAAAAACATTGTCACCGGCTTCTTAAAGGGCGTTGGATTCGAGGTCATCGATCTGGGCACGGACGTTTCGGCGGACGCTTTTGCAGAAGCGGTGATCACTCATCAACCAAATATTGTGGCGTTATCGTCATTGCTGACGACTACCATGCACGAAATTGGAGTTGTGATTAAAACGCTCGAAGACAAAGGATTGCGGTCCAGTGTCAAAGTTGTGGCGGGCGGAGCACCGGTGACCGAGAATTTCGCCAAGAGAATGGGCGCCGACGCTTACGGGGCCGATGGCGGCCAAGCCGTCAAGATTTGCAAACAACTCGTGCAACTCTAGACACACAATCCAGGAGGGCTAGAAAAGATGGCGCTGACGCAAAAGCAACGAATATTGGATGTCGTCGCGGGTAAACAGGTGGACAAGCTCCCATTCGGTGCTCGAATTGACGTGTGGTACAATTATCATCTTGCGCACGATTCACTTCCCGCCAAATACAAGGGATGGTCTCAGACTGACATCATCGCCGATCAGGGAGCCGCCGCTCAAAAACGTTTTTTTTCTATTTGCAAAGAAGAGTATCACGACATGGAGGTCGTTAAGAGAGAGGAGCCTCCTTACGAGATAACTGAATTTAGAACCCCTATAGGGACCTGCTCCATCTCGTTGCTGTGGTCTGTTGCCGAAGGGCCGTGGCTGGCTTACGAGCATGAAAAGCTGTTCAAAAGCGAAAAAGACTATCCCACCATAAAATACATTCTAGATCATACGGTTCCTGTCTTCGACGAACGATACACGCAGGAGCGGGAAGACATGGGAGAGCGTGGAATCGTCATGACCGGTACAGGATTGTGGGGTCCAGCTCAACGCGTGATGCGAGAGATCATGGGGTACGAGCTGTTCTACAACGAATATATGGATCGGCCCGAAAAAGTAGATGAACTCATGGAAGCAATGATGAATTTGGAGCAAAAAAAGCTCGACATCTGCATCAAATCGGACATTGAAATCATCAACTTGTGCGCAAACTGGAGCGACGACATTCACACCCCCGTTTTCCGCCAATACTTTACTCCCTGGTTCAGAAAGGCGAGTGAAAAGATTCACGCAGCCGGCAAGTTTTCCATGGCTCATGCCGACGGCGAGATGAGAAGACTCATCCCGCTTTTTGGTGAGACGTTGATTGATGTGGCGGAAGCGGTCACCCCTGTGCCCCAGACCAAGTGCACTATGACGGAGTTCCGAACCATGGGCGATCACGTCACTCTATGGGGAGGAATACCTTCGATATTGTTTGAGCCGTCTGTCAGCGATGAGGAATTTGATGATTATGTAAAAGGATTCTTCAAGGAGATGAAGCCCGGATACCGCCTCATCGTGGGAATGGCCGACAACTTAACTGTTGCATCAGACATCAATCGCGTGGGCAGGGTCGTGGAGTTGATAGAGAAACATGGAAAGTTACCCCTAGAATAGCCCAAAGAATCCGGAACACCGTCGGATGAGTGGTGTTGCGGTTCAAGTGGAGAAAAATCTCCTTGAGCTGAGCCCCGAGACCCCAATTCCCTAGCAATTTGATTGCTTGCCCCAAGTGCGAACATGCTCGGAGAACAACGGCGAAGGACCATCATTCTTCGCCCGCCCAGGGGCGCATCACGCGGAGTTGCATTGTGCTCCTACCGGAGTGAGGGACTCGCAAGTATAGGAGGATGCAAACGAGTTCAGGTGATCCAAACGGTCCCAAACGAAATACAGGGTCATTCCAAAGCAAGACCTTAAGAAGCTCGCAACAAGTCAGTCAACAGCGTCCATTCGGAGGAGATGAAATGCAAAAGACATCCGCCACTGGAGTCGGTACACTTGACGTAACACGGAAGGCTCTTAACTTGCCGCAGAGGATGGAA
Organism: uncultured delta proteobacterium; assembly: GCA_963828085.1. GTDB lineage: Bacteria > Desulfobacterota > Desulfomonilia > Desulfomonilales > Desulfomonilaceae > CAWBBA01. The sequence continues at coordinate 283,772 of CAWHDO010000028.1, read as the reverse complement.
CGCCTTCCTCTCACGAACTACCAACGTGTCACCTTTCTCATCATCGCCACGGCTTGGCTTTTCGATTCGATGGATTTGGCAATGATGACTTTTCTCCTCGCTCCGATCAGCAGCACCTTTAACTTGACGCCGGCGCAGACCGGTTTCCTGGGTAGTGCCAGTCTGGCTGGAATGGCCCTGGGGGCTGCTCTCGCGGGAATGTTGGCAGACCGCGTTGGCCGTAAAGCTGTATTCCAGGTGAGCATGATCGTTTGGGGAGCCGCAGCTATCTTATGTGCGATGAGTTGGAGTTATAATTCCCTCCTCGTTGCTCGTTTCATTTTGGGCTTCGGCATGGGAGCCGAGTTCCCTATTGCGCAATCAATGGTGTCGGAATTAATTCCCGCTCAACAGCGAGGCAAGTATATTGCTTTCCTGGAGGGCTTCTGGCCTCTCGGCTTCATACTGGCAGGCCTCGTTGCGCTCGTACTGGTTCCCGTTGGTGGATGGCGGGTGGTCTTTCTGGCCACCGGCCTACCAGCGATCTACGTTTTGATAATCCGCCGCAGGGTCCCGGAATCGCCTCGGTGGTACGAGTCCCGAGGACATATGGCCGAGGCCGAGGCAACGATGGAGTACATAGAAGGGCGCGTTGAGAAGGCTTATGGAAAGCCCCTGCCCGAACCGATTCAGAACGGAATCGCAGACGAGGTCGACAAAGGAGGGTTCTCCTTGTGGGAACTCTTTACCAAACAGTACCCGACTGCGTACAATTATGATCTGGACTTTGTGGTTTTTTGCGCTTCTGGGCTACTACGGCATCACCACTTGGATGGGGAAGCTGTTGGTAGACAAGGGCTTTACGATCACCAAGTCCATTGAATGGGTTTTGATGATGACGCTCTGGGGTGTGCCGGGTTTCTTTTCCGCAGCATACCTTGTGGAAAAGCTGGGACGCAGACCTGCCGTCGCTGGTTACGTGCTCCTGAGCGCCGTTGCCGCCTATTTTTACGGGAAAGCCGGTACACAGAACGAACTCATTGTGGCCGGAGCTTTCATGCAGTTCTTTTTCTTCGGTATGTGGTCAGTCATATACGCGTATACTCCTGAATTGTTCCCGACACGAGCTCGGGCAACGGCGTGCGGGACAGCTTCCACGTTGGGACGGTTTGGCGCTCTCCTGGGACCTGCCATTGTTCCCGCAATCATCAGCGCGTACAGCGTGGAAGCGGTCTTTACATTAGGTGCCCTATCTTTCGTTATTGCCGCGGTCAATGTGCTGATTTGGGGTCCCGAGACAAAAGGCCGAGTACTCGAGGAAATAAGCCAATAGAGGACTTAAATCTTTGATGGCATCGATGAAGCTCGAAGATAAGTTCATGGCTAAGAGGATGGAAAATGACGCCCTGGCGGCCAAGCCCGTTGCGGTAATCGCTTGTGAGGTCATGAGAGCGGAACTCGAAATGGTCGCAACGGGTTCAGTTGCTGTGCAATTTCACTTTCTGGATCAGGGGCTTCATCGAACCCCGAACAAAATGGCCGCGTTGATTCAGGAGAAGATAGATCTCGTGGGGGAATCTGCGGAGCGGGTGATAATTGCCTACGGCCTCTGTTCCGGGGGAATCAAGGGCATCAGGGGAAGCACACCCGGCCTGGTGGTCCCGCGATGTCACGATTGCATCGCTTTATTCTTTGGATCGCTGAAAGCCTATCGGGAAGTCTTTGCATCGAGGCCGGGCACCTACTACCTGACACCCGGGTGGGTGGCCGCAAAGAAAGACCCTTTAGGCATAATCTATGATGATTACGCTCCGAAGCACGGCGTCGAAACTGCTTTCTGGGTGATGGAGGAAGAACTCAAGCATTATACTCACATTGCGCTTATCAACACTGGTGTCGGAAACCTTGGAGCTTTACGGGAGAGGACCAGGGAAAACTGCTTGGTCCTCAAGAAAGGATATGCGGAGATCAAAGGCTCTCTCGACTATTTTAGCAGACTCATTTACGGCCCCTACGATAAAGATAACTTCTTTATAATCCCCTCGGGTGAAGAAGTGACCGAAGAGATGTTCCTCGTGCCGTAAACATGACTCCCCTGCCATTATGCGCAACAGAACTGAAGCCTTTAGGTCTACTTTTAACCGATCTCTGACGGTCTGCGAGCCTATATTTGGGGTCATGTCTCTATGACAATATAAACAAACGCAACTGCCCACCCGTGGGAGGGCCGAATGACCCTCCCGCCCTTTCCATTCTTGTCCCCTATCGCGTGTCAAAAGCCTTCAAAGGGGTCTTGGGTGAAGTGCTCAAGTGAACCGTTACGCCAGGTTTTTAAGCTTTCTTTATGGCCGCTAGAACGGTCGCGGGGCTAAGTGGAAGACGCCTTATGCGCACACCCGTAGCCTTGAAGAACGCATTTGCCACGGCAGGCGCCGCCGCAGGCACGCCCAGTTCCCCGATACCTCCGATTTTCTCTGTGCTCTTGACCACATGGACTTCTATCTCGGGCACTTCGCTCATCCTCATGACGTCGTAGTCATCGAAGTTGGCCGATTCCACACCGCCATTTGCAAACCTGACTTCTTCTTTCAGGGCTGTGCCCAGTGAAATAATAATGCCTCCTTCGATCTGCTCAACGATGGGACCCGGATTAACTGTCGGGCCGCAATCCACAGCCGCAACTATCCGATGCACCTTGATCTTGCCGTCATTTTTGTCCACTGATATGTCAGCCACCTGGGCGACGTAGGTTCCAAAACAGGCATGCTGGGCAATGCCCCTGGCCTCACCTTTTGGAATAGGTTTACCCCACCCCGCCTTTTCAGCCACAACCTCCAGCACCCGGCTAGCCCGCATATTGTTCTTCAAGTTCTGCAGGCGAAACTCCAGGGGATCCTTCCCTGCCGCGTGGGCCAGTTCGTCGATGAAGGACTCAATGACAAAGGCATTGGGACCATTCTGGACCGAACGCCAAGGAGCAACGGGCATGGGCAGAGGTGAGATAAGGAACTCTATGTTCAGGTTCGGTATTTCATACTGGATCCTGTTGTTCCACATGGGAGAGTTCGGAGCGTCCGCCAAACCCCACAAACAATAGAAATCGATCCCGTCTTTTATTAGCTCAGGTCTGATGTCTTTCAAAATGGAGGGGCTGACAACCTTATGAGACCACCCAACCAACTGGCCCTGAGCGTCAAGGCCGGCCTCAATGCGATGTGATGCCGGCGCCCGGAAGGCATCGTACTTGATGTCCTCTTCTCTTGTCCACACGACCTTGACCGGTTTCCCGACAGCCTTTGAAAGCATGACCGCTTCAGCCACGAAATCCGGCCTGGCCCGCCGGCCCAAACCGCATCCCAAGAAGGTGGTATTCACATGGATCTTCTCCTTGGGAAGTCCCGTGATCTTGGAGCCTACAGCCAATGCGCCTACTTGGGCTTGGATAGGCGCCCATATCTCGCACCGGTCATCGCTCACAGAGGCCGTACAGTTCATCGGCTCCATGGTCGCATGGGCAACACACGGGACGTAATAAGTCGCCTCGATCTTCTTGTTAGCCTCGCTGATAACCTTCTTGGCGTCACCGGTCTTCACAACGGAGACAGCCTGGTTTGTTCAGGTCCTCCAAAAGGGATTTTTCGACATATCCGTTATCCATCTCGGGAAGGACGCCTTTGTCCCATTGCACATTGAGAGCATCCCGTCCTTTTAAGGCCGCACCGAGCGATTTCGCGCAGACAGCAACGCCCATGGGGACCGGAAAAACTTTTAGTACCCCTTGGATCTGCTCTGCCCCTTTCCCATCGTAGGTAACGGGCTTTGCTCCATAAGCCGGAGGTCGCGCGATGACCGCGTAATGTAAATCCTTTAGTGTCACATCAAGACCATAAACGGCCTTGCCGCTCACCTTTTCCGGCACATCCACACGGGGCATGGTTTTGCCGATGTATCTGAACTCACTTTCATTCTTGAGCGGCGGATCTTGAGGAACTTGGAGTTTGGCCGCTTGCAGACAGATATCGCCGTAGGAGACAGTACGGCCGCTCTTCGTGTGCTTCACCGTACTCTCTGATGCTTGGCATTCCGATTCGGGGACTTTCCAGTTAGTGGCTGCGGCTTGGATCAGCATGGCTCGACCGGCTGCGCCCGCTTTTCGCAACGGTTCATAGAAGCCCCTCACGCTGGCGCTCCCAACCGTAATCTGGGCTCCCAGAATGGGGCTTTTGTAGTCATCTTTGGCGGTGGCCTGACGCACCTGAACCTTTTTCCAGTCTGCTTCAAGCTCATCCGCAACGATCATGGGATGGGCGGTCAGGACGCCTTGTCCCATCTCGGCATTGCCGACGAAGATGGTGACCTTGTTGTCCGGGGTAATCGTGAACCAGGCATTGGGGCGGAACCCCGGGGACTCACCTTCTGAGGCGTTGAGAAGCTTGTACCCGAACGGGCTGACGGAGACTGCTATGGTCAGGCCGGTGACAGCCAGAGAACCCTTTAAAAAGGTACGTCTCGAAATGGAGGTCTTCATCAGATCTTGCCCTCCTTTTTCATGATTTGAATGGCCGTTTTGATGCCCTTTTTTATGTGCGGATAGGTCCCACACCGGCAGATGACATCATCCATTTTGCTAATGACTTGATCTGCATCAGGAGCGGGTTTCGTGGACAGATGCGCGGCGACCTGCATGATCACCCCGGGTTGGCAGTAACCGCATTGGGGAACTTGCTCCTTGATCCAAGCCTGTTTCACGGGATGATTTTCGGGAAGTCCTTCAATGGTTGTGATCTTCTTTTTTTGGACCTCATCGACGCTAACCGTGCACGATCGCACTGCCTCGCCGTCAACGTGGACTGTGCAAGTCCCGCATTCGCCGATACCGCAACCGTACTTTGTCCCCTTGAGATCCAAGTGGTCCCTGAGTGCCCAAAGCAAGGGTGTGTCACCTGGAACGTCCAGACTATGCACCTTACCGTTCACATTAAGAGAGATCATAGCCCCCTCCTTTCCTTTGATGGCGAGTTTCTGAAACTTTCTCGTGCTGAATCATGATCCTTCCTTTCGTGGTGGGTTGAGGATTGACATGCCGGTTTTCACGAAACGCGTTCCAATAATGGAAATGAGATGCCTAATGATTCACCAAGGACCGCCAACTCTTTCATAGTGGCCTTTGCCAGGGGAATGCCTTCTTTTAGGCGTTCGGTCTCGGTTCTCAATTCCGGTTCACCGGGCATCAGAATTTCTGAACAATTCTTGGCTTTTGCACTATCTTTAATGCCCTTGATGTAAAGGTCCATCTCTCTTTTGAATTTGTCTCTTCCGATAAAGCAATCCGGGTCGATCGCCATGAAGGAATGACAAGTGCCTTGAATACCCGTTTCATCCTCTTCATAGAGGCTTTTTATCCGCCTTGTCTGTTTACCGCCGGTGAGCACGGCGGTGAGCATTTCAAGAACCAGCGCCATGCCATAGCCTTTATGGCCTCCCACCGGCATCAGGGATCCTCCGCCTTCATACCCTTCGTAGGGGTCGTCGGTGGGCAGGCCCTCTTTGTCAACAGCCCACCCCAGGGGAATTTTCTCCCCTTTTTTGCGAGCCAGGATGAGTTTCCCAGAGGACACAACACCCAGGGAAAAGTCCAGGACAACAGGAGGGTGCCGATCCGCGGGAATGGCATAAGCTAGCGGATTATTGCCGAGGATTCGCTCCCGGCCGCCCCAGGGGAACATCATGGGGGCGGAGTTGGAGACAACGTACCCGATGAAATCCTTCTCCACGGCCATCATCGGGAAGAGGCCGGCTACGCCGAAATGGCCGCTGTCTTTGACTGAGACCCAACTGAGGCCATACTCTTCCGCCTTAGCAATAGCCATTTCCATGGCCCTATAAGCTACGATGTGTCCCATCGACCCGTAAGCTTCCAGCAATGCGGTCGGACCTTTATCCTTGACGGTTGCGAGTTGGCATTCCTTGCGCACATACCGTTTCTGCAGTCTCTTGATATAAATAGGCAGGCGGGTGACGCCATGGGTTTCGACGCCCCTCAGGTCCGACCTTGCCAGGAGGCCGGCAACAATCTCTGCCTCGGCAGCGGGAACCCCTGCTTTCCTGTATGCTTGGCAGCAGAATGCCTTAAGGTCGGCGAACAAGATTCGCGGACTCGTCTCCGCCTCCATAATATTCCTCCTTGGTCAAAATCTCCTAAACATTCCTTAAAAATCTTCTCCCGTTCTCACCTAAGATCCCTTCAATCTGTTTCTGAGAGAGGGGCAGCTTTTTGATCTCCTCGACAAATTCCCTGATGGGCTGCCCGCCTCGCATCTCCTGAGGATAATCAGTACCCAGAAGAAGGTTTTCCGGCTTAATCTCTACCAGGGCGCACTTGACCGGGTTGATGTTGCCAAAACATCCGCCGAGGTCAAAATACAGCCTGTTCAGATAATTCCTGAAGGGCTCTCTTGGTAATTTTCCATGCCTGTCATGGTCTGCTGTCATCCAGAAGACCTTATCCTGATAGGGCTCGATTCGACCCATGAGCGCCGAAATCCCGCCTCCCAGATGGGAGATGATGAAGTCTAAGCCGGGAAATTCATCCAAAACACCGCCGTTGATCAGACGTATGACCGCGAGCACCAACTGAAACTCTCTGCCCACGCTCCGCCCCAGGTCATAATCCATATAATTCCCGGGCGAACTCAGGGATGGATGAACGAAGACGAACAGACCCAACTCCTCAGCTTTACGGTAAAAAGGCTTCAATTCCGGTGCATCAAGCTCTGTCTGTCCCATAAGCGAGGGCATGGCAACCCCTTTATAGCCGAGTTCACAGACTGTTCTTTCAAGTTCACGAAGGGAGGCTTCTCCACCCAGGGGTGGAACATGAGCCATGCCTTGCAGTCTGCCGGAAAAACGTTCTTCAACCCACTTCAACTTGTCATTGACCATGCGGCACTGATTCAGGTCATTCACGAGGCCGGACGGCGAAGACAGAATCGCTGCATCGACGCCGGCATGATCCATAGCGGCGATATGGTCTTCTAAAGCGAAGAGTTGGCGTTGCGGCATTTGAGTAGGCACCCCATTTACAAATATCGTTCGCGGCGTGCCGCCTGGCCCCAATTTCTCCCGCACCAATTCTTCCGGTGAATAGTGAATATGAAAATCTGCAATCATGGCCGTCCTCCTTCGGATCAGTTAGCGTCACTCCTAAGTCACAAGAAGCGAAAGTTTGTCATTGCGAGCGTATCGAAGCAATCTACTACATCGCCAAAGCTGAGATTACTGGTGGGACCGGCATCTTGCCGGTCATCCCTAATAGACAGGCTGGAAGCCCGTCCCACCGATCACTCCTCGCAATGACACGCGACCCGCAATTGCCACGTATGACTGAGGAATTACCACTTCGCAATGGTAAATCTTTTTCACTACGACTGTGATGCCCCTCCCGCGGCCACCTTCTTTTCCGGTACCACTTCCGGAATTTCTTCTTTGTCCTCGATGTTCTGGAATCTGGGAACAAATATGGTCGAGGTTATGATGTACTGTATCTTGCCGTAGACAATAGAGGGGAGGGCTGTGAGCGGATTGAAGTGCTTCAAAGCGAGCAGCATGGCCATCGCCGCATTTTCTACACCCACCTCGAAACAGGCGGCTTTTCGCTGGGCATAATTAAACCCGAAGAGTTTCGGCGCAAAATATCCTAACAGAAGCCCGGCAAACGCCTGCACCAGGCAGACAGCCACTAGATAAAAGAGTATGGAGAACTGCTTGATCAACGTGCTCGTGCCCTTGGACATGGTGCCCATAATTATGAAAGCCAAGCATAGTATCGCGAGTGGGCCGAAAACAGGCTTGATCCTACTTACCGGTTTCGGGAAGATAGAGCCCAGAATTGTGCCCGCGACGACAGGCACAACCACCCACCACACGAGATCCATAAAGATCTTATTCGCGTCGAGAGTGGCCATGCTGCCCGCCAGCCACAAGATCAGGAGCGGTTGTATGAAAGGTGCAAGCATGGTGTTGATCGATGTTACCGAGACCGATAGCGCCAGATCGCCATTACTGATCAGAGTAAGTGCGTTTGATCCTCCTCCGGTCGGGGTCGTTCCCAAGACGATCATGCCGACCGCTAAAGCCTTGCCGGTAGCACCGGGAAAAAGCTGTATAAGCACCAAAGAAAGGGCAAATGCAACCAGGGGCATACACGCCCACCTCAGCAAGACACCGATCCCCACCACCTTAGGCCGCTGAACTATGCGTTTCCAATCCTGAATATTAATCGCCAGCCCCATAGAAAACATGATGATCATGAGGAGATAGGGGCCGGCAGGAGGTACCATGCTTTTCTCAACGGAAGGATAGAACAGATAACCGAAGAGAATTCCGAGAGTGAGAAAAAGCTGGGGTTCTGAAGAGATATAATTGCCTATCTTAGCCTGGAGAGAAAGCGTTGGAGAGGGTTTTTTCAGTTCAAGATAGGCAAAATAACCCACCAATAAGCCGACGACCCACAACAAGATATTGGCCGCACTCACTATCGGCATCGCGCTTAGGGACATTCCAACGAAATTTGAGGCTACAAAAGGAATGAGAAAACCAACCGTAAGGCAAGCGTTGGATAAATACTTCAGTTTCTTGGATCCCATGGTAACCCCCTATTCTAAATGGATTTATCCCAAAGTTATTCGATTCCAGCCAGCCGTTTTGCACAACTCTTTTTGTATTCAATGTCCGATTCCCTGAAGAGAGTTAGGCGGTGGGCCGCGGGCGAACCTCCCCCGTGAATATCGGAGATCGTGTCCGCACTTTCCATCGCCATCTTTTCTACCAGCCGCAGCATCTTGACCCTGTTTTCCACCGGAACTCCTGCGGCTCCTTTTAGGTACTTCTTAAGTAACTGCCCGATCTGCGGGTGCTCAAAATCTCGTTCGGAAGGTAAATCAGCAACAAACCCTCCGCTTATGTCGATGAGGATGCGGATCATCTCGCTCATTTCTTTTCCTTCGTGGATTTTCGACGCGTTAGCCAGGATCGGGTCTATAAAGAATGTCCCCGACGGCTCTCGCTTGCCTTCGTATGAAGCCGCCAGGCTACAGCCATAGAGGGTTTCCGCGGTGTGGATCATGTCGATGACCTTCTCCTTATGATGTCCGGCCCTCGCGGTTCCGTTGTATTCCATCATGAGGAGGGCAGCTCCGGTCATGGCATCGATTTTGCCTGATTTACAGCCGCCATGGGATTGACGATGAAAGGCTGAGAACCGACTCACCATTTCCGCTGCAAATTCCAGCTCCCTGAACATGAACACCCGTTCCCAGGGCACAAACACCTCATCAAAGATCAGGGTGGGACAGTACTCTGCTGTACCGGACATTTCCGCAATCCACCCCTTCGATTTCACGGGTATCCATAGAGTTTCTTCCCACGACATGAATGAGGCCTTTCGTATCCGAGGGAATAGCAAAAGCCAGGGCGTAATCCTCATCCCCTTTCTGCAACGCCCTGGTGGGAAGCACAATAATCTCATGGGCACTCAATGACCCTGTCTGATGGACCTTGGCCCCCCTTACGATGATCCCTTCTTTGGTTTGATCGACCAGTCGAAGGTACATGTCCTTGTCGTCCTGCTCATGAGGACTCAGGCTACGGTCCCCCTTCACGTCCGTAACGCTTGCATTCCCTGTAAAATCGTTGACCTGCATATATTTCAAGAATTCGGTAAAGCGATCGTAATAATGAGTCCCATATTTCTTGTCGATGTCATAAGTGACGATGGAAAGCTGTACAGAGGCAATCTAGGCCCGTGCACCTCTGGTGACACGTTCCTACATATCCTCCCAGAATCCGGTTGATCTTCACTCTTATCACAAGGTCTTCGATGGAGTGAGGCGGCAGGGTAAACCTGTTTATCCGTTCTCCCGTGAGAGGGGAGATAGTCGTGAAGATTTCCTGATATTTTTCATCATTGGCCAATTCATAAGTAGCGCCTGTCGCGTAGATACCTGCCCGTATCCGAGGGTTGTCTATCGGGTCTTCTATCTGTTCCCCGAACATGTAGGCTGTCGGCTTCAGCTTAGCCAGGCTTTCCATATATTGTTCAAAGGTCTTCAACTACATGCCTCCTCCGGTCTTAGGATCTGTTTCCAAGTAAAGGTCTAAATCTAGCTGATTCCGTGGCTGTAGGGGCGCTGCTCGCTGCGCCCAGGGCACCGCAAGCAGTGCCCCTACAAGAAGCCTGAACACCGAGGACGATTGCGATGCCCATTTTTCTGACAACGCCTTAGACGTCCAATCTCAAGCCCTCTTCGAAAAGCCGCGATGTTTAAGCGTCTTAGCTTTGGGGGGAACGATCGCTTCAATCGCCTTCTCCATGGACTGTACTGAAACTACCGGTTTTTTTCGTATAAGGGCGCCCAGGAGGATGAGATTGGCCACAATCGGTCACCCATTTCCATTCTCGGCAATACTCGTTGCGGGAACCCGGAGGATCTCGTAATCACCCGGTTCAGGGTCTTTCACCATGTCCGAATCAATGATCACAAGCGCTCCCGGCTTCACGCGACTGACATGGCGCGGACAGCGCCTCTTCGGCCAAGGCGATGAAAATTTCGGGCCTTCTGACCTGAGGATCAGAAATCGGCTCCTCTGAAATAATCACCTCGGCTCTTGCCGAACCGCCCCTCAATTCAGAACTGTACGATTGGGTCTGGACAGCCTTCTTGTTATCAAAGAGTGTAGCCGCAGTCCCGAGAAGGATCCCGGACAGAACCACGCCCTGGCCACCGACCCCGCCGACCATGATCTCCCTGCGACTCACTGAGGCCTCCCCATGGCTCTTGCCTTGATCCCCTGTATCTTCTTCCACCATCTCGGGCTTTTCAATATCCACAAGCTCCCCGACAACAATTCGCTCTTGCAACTCCTCTTCAGTCAGTCCGGCTGCTTTTTCGACCTGGATAGACCTCTGCCGGTAATCGTCCATCATTTGAACAGATCCGTTCATGCCGGATTTGCGGCCGAACTGCACCGGACACTGGGAATAGACCTCAATAAAAGCGAACCCTTTCTTGTGGATGGCTTTCTTGATCGACTTGGTCATCTGTCTGGCATGAACTGTGGTCCAGCGGGCCACAAAGGAAGCTCCTGCGCCGATGACCAGACGTGAGATATCAAAAGAGTTTTCGAAACTCCCATAAGGCGTTGTGGTCGTCTTCACCCCTGCCGGCGTTGTGGGGCCGGCCTGGCCTCCGGTCATGCCGTATATCTTGTTGTTGACGCAGATAACGGTCATGTCCACGTTACGCCTTGCATTATGGATCAGATGATTCCCTCCGATGGCGGCGAGGTCGCCGTCTCCGCTAACCACCATCACTTTCTTTTCAGGGAGGCCCATTTTTATGCCCAAGGCATAAGCTATGGGCCGTCCGTGGATGGAGTGAAGAACATCTGCGTTGAAAAAGGGGCTGGGTATCCAAGCAGCGCAGCCTATTCCCGAAACAAAAACGAAGTCGTCCAGGTCCATGCCGAGTTCGTCAATAGCCCGCAAGATACTCTGAACCACGATGCCGTTGCCGCATCCCGGGCAATTGGTACTGGAGGTGACTGAAGGCCGGATAAATCGGTGAAGGGGATGGATGATCTCCGTCATCGAACGACCTCCTTGATCTTGCTCACTATGTCTTCCGGGTCCTGGATTTGCCCGACCAGCCTTGGAGGCAAGAAAAGACACATCCGCGAAACGAGCTGCAGCGGCTTTGATGTACGGATACATTTGGCCAAGATTGTTTTCCAGCACTATCACATGCTTTGCCATTTTGGCCATTCTCTCGATCTCATGATCCGGGAAAGGCCATACGGTAACCAGACGCAAGTGTCCCGGCAGGAATGCCGGCTTGCCGTGCGAGGCGAGCCGCCGCCGCTGCAGCCCGAGCCACCGGGCCGTAGGAAACGAGGACGACATCTCCTTCTTCGTAATTGCCCTCCACAATCGTAATCTCTTCCTTGTGTTTGAGGATCTTGTTGCTCAGCCTCCTCACGAACAGGTCGAGGGAAGAGAGATCTATGAGGTTTCGTTTTCCTGCCTCGTCATGACAGGAACTGGTCACGTGCGCCTTGAAACCTCTTCCGAAGATGGGCATCGGGCGCAACATCCTCATCAAGAAAACCTTTGATGGTCTGTGGGTCTAGCCCTTCGGCCGGAATCTTCCGGTACACCCTTTCAATCGTTGCCGGCCTCCGGTATGACCACTTCTTCCCGCATATGTCCCACAAAGGCGTCGGAAAGGATGAAAACCGGGGTCCGGTATTTTTCGGCATAATTGAAGGCAGTGACCGTGTAATCAAACATCTCCTGAGGAGAAGAAGGACAAAGGGCGATGATCTCATAGTCACCATGGGAGCCGTGCTTTGCCTGCACCATGTCCCCCTGCACCCCTACTGTGGGCATGCCGGTAGTAGGAGCCCCGCGCTGAACATTTACGATCACGCACGGTGTCTCCACGCCGACGGCAAAGCCGATATTCTCCGACATAAGGCTGATACCGGGCCCCGAAGTGACCGTCATCGCTTTCTTGCCTGTCCAGGATGCCCCGATAACAGCCGCAATCGAGCTTATCTCGTCTTCCATCTGAAGGAAAACGCCGCCAACCTGAGGGAGTCTTCCGGCCAGTCGATTGGCGATCTCGGTGGCAGGCGTTATAGGATATCCGGCTGCGAATTCGCAGCCCGCGGCCAGAGCGCCTTCCGCACAGGCTTCATTCCCCATCATAAAGTACCGGCCTGTTTGAACTCTTTCCGCGGTCATCTTTTCACACTTCTTTTCGGCCTTTTTCCTGCCACAGCGATGGCCAAGTCCGGGCAGAAGATCATGCAATTCTCACAGGAGGTACACGATTCCGGTTCAGCTATTTCAGGAGGACGGTAGCCCTTCCGATTCAGCATCGGTGCCGGCTTGAAAACCTCATTCCGGCAGACGGTGAGGCATATACCACACCCCTCGACACCCTTGCACAACTCCTGATAAATTCGGAGGTTACTCATGATATTTGCCTCTCGACGGTCTTCTCCACATCTATACTTGCCTTAGGACCGGTTTCTTAGCCGCCTTCGATCTTCCTTTCAGGGCCGGACCCCTCAATTGAGCCAGGTAGCTGTTTTTGGAGAAAAGGAGATGATCGGTTACAAGCTTTTCGAAGGCTTCATCGTCTCGCTGTTCAAGGGCCTCAATCATGGCCTTGTGCTCGAGCATTGACTGCTCTATTCGATTCGGCAACGACCATGCGTTAAACTTCACCATGTGGGCCTTCGTGCCGAGGTAATCGATCATGTCGTTGAGGTAGCTGTTCCTGGAGGCCTGGAACAGGACCCGGTGAAACTCATTGTCCTTCTCAATCATCTGATCGGTTCTCTCTTGCAGATGCTTTTCCAATTCTCTGCAGAGCTTTTTCAGATGTTGGACCTCTATACGGGCAATATTCTTGACAACTAGGCCCGCGGCAATTGCTTCGAGCTTCAAGCGCAGGAAAAAAATTTCCTCCACGTCCTCGGCGGTCAGATCCACAACTATGGCTCCCCGATAAGGAGTGATCTTAACCAGGCCCTTTCCTTCCAGTATTTTCAGAACCTCTCTAATCACAGTGCGGCTGACATCAAAGTGTGTGAGCAAGTCCCTTTCGACAAGGCGTTCCCGCGGCTTGAAATAGCCTGAGAGAATCGCATTTTCCAATTGTTGCAGCACCAGCCCTGAACTCACACTCGGCGAAGGACGGTCCGCATTAATTGTGTTCGTGTTTACCAATTTTTCCTCCGTTGGAGACTAATATCCAAAGGCGTTTTTGATAGCTCGTCTATTTCGCAAACTCCACATACACCCTGTCATTTCCATTGGCCGGCGGCGGGCACGCGACCACCCGCCGTCTGAAGGATCGAGCCCTTTACTTTAAATCAACAAAAATCCTGTCACTGCCGTTCGCTTGCGGCGGAGCGAACACAGCAAATATTTTGTGCTCGTTATCCGCCGGGCGAATGCCGTGTACGGCTCCCCTCGCACAGAAGTGAATGTCTCCAGGATTAATTTTTCCCCATTCCCCGTTGATATACAGTTCGCCTGCACCTTTATAGGTGTAAATGATCTCGTCTGCAGAGCCATGATAGTGAACCGGCAGCGCGGGCATCTGAGCGAACATCAACTGACTGCGCAGAGTTCCCATGACCGGGTCACTCCGCATGGTTTTGCCTGACTCGACCGGGTGAGCGGCGTACCATTCATCCATGTTATAGACGAACCCCTTCTTATACTGCGTATCCAGTAACGACCAGTTGCCGACAACAGCACCTTCTTTGGCGGTAGTTATGTCGCTATTCAAGAAGACCCGGTCATTGCCGCCAGGCGGAGGCGCGGTGAAGATTGACATGGCATAGAATGGCTCTTTGCCCACTAGCCGAGTCGCGTGGATAACTCCCCGGGGATTGTAGTGTACATCGCCGGGCTTCATCACTACCCATTTGCCGTCAACATACTGTTCACATTGGCCTTTTACCGCCACGACAATTTCATCTGCAGCGGTATGGTAATGGAGATCGATCAGTGCTCCTTTATTAATCGCCCCCAGGACCAAGACCCGGGGCGTTTGAAATATCGGTTCCATCCTCATCATTTGCCCCGCTTCGATTGGATGTTCCGAATACCACTTCTCAAGATTCACGTTGAACGGGCCGGGGTACTTGGTGTCAACCGAACGAGCATCGCCGATCAGTTTGCTGGCGGGCGCAGCCAATGCCTCGGTGCTCGGCGTGGACGCACCGGTTTTTTCCGCGGCAGCCAAAGGACCTGGGGCGGCGATCCCGAGGGCCAGAACACCTGCGCCGGTCAGTTCGATGAAATCTCTCCTGCTGAGCTTCATGTTCGTTTCCCCCTTTCATTTTGTGGTATATTATTTGGTATACCATCTTGGAAAAACCCGTCAAGAATTTTTTGTACTATTTTTTGATCCGACAGTGGTTAGTTCCGACCTTGATCAGAGGCTTGATGAGCCAAAATTCAGGCATTTTGGCCGGAAGCGGCATGTTCGTGTGGTGTCGGAGTCTCCGTTGCTCGGATATTATTGCTCTGTGTTTGGATTACGAAGACGGACGGAAAAGATCGTTGACGTAGTCATCTGGGCTGAGTTACGTCAGAAACGGGCAAAAAACCCCTATTCCAAGCGAGAGAGCGCCAATTGGGTTACTCTGAGACTCAGGAGAGAGACGACGCTTCATAATTTTGCGGTTGGAGGAATCGTCGAGTGACCGGTCATCGGCCCAAACACCCCCGAAATGGCAAGACCGCCCCATAATCCCGGCCAAGATGAGGTTGCATCTGGAGAGGAGCCGGAAAAAAATACAGAAATTGCCTTAGATTGTAGCGACGGCTACTGAATCCACCCTTTGGCTTTGATAATGTATTAATTAAACTTGCCGGCATCCCAAATCCTTAAAGAAACGGAGGTGAGAAAGATTGGGTTCCGGCACAAGATTGGGATGCGCTTAAGTCCTTATCGGAACCACTGAGAAAATAGGGGCAGGAGCGAACCCAGCCCCGTCACTCAACAAATTCGGGAGGTTCTGTCATGTCTATCAAAGAGGATATCCGAAATCAAATTATTGGTGCTCTTGCCCGCTCCAATTTTCCAATCGACACGCAGAGGCCCTTCTTGCGGCCTTCCCGCAAGGTGCGGACACCAAATGTAAGTCGGGGGAAATCGAAATGACAGCGGGCGAAGCGGGAAAACTGCTCAAATCAGACGATTTTCCCTTTACCAGCGTGGAACAGGTGGCCGAGACAATTCTAAGGCGGGCCGGGCTATGATTGTAAAATTGTAGAACAGATGCTGTTTCCAACGCCAGCGAGTCTTGGCGAGCGCGCCATTTCCTAAACCGACTCCACGTGGAGCCGTGTTGCAACATGGAAAGGGGCCGATGAAGAAAAAGAGAAACTTGGTTGCGTGCAAAATATTCGAAGAGGAAATCAACTACATCCTGCAAAAGGAACGGGAATCCTTAGACGTTGAAATGATCTGGGTGGACGTGGGGCTTCATTCAAACCTTGCGCTCCTTGAAGAAAAATTGACATCGGCCATCGACGAGGCGAAGGGCATGGCAGAAAACCACGTTCGAGTGTTGTATGGTCGGGGTTGTCTACCAGGAATTGATTTACTGGCCCAGCAAAAGGGGGTGTCGATCCTCTTCCTCAAATAACTGCCTGGGAGCATTTGTCGGAGATAAGGTGAAAGAATTAGAACAAAATCACACAATGGTAATGACGCCTTCATGGGTGAGACTCTGGCCTGAATCTATGAAGAGACTACTCGGTTGGACCGAAGTTGATTTCCGCATAAACCTGGGGAGATATGAGCGGATTCTTGTTCTCGACCCTGGCCTTGTACCCCTTACGGACGAGGAAATATTGGAATTCTTCGACCTGGTACAGGTTCCCGTAGAGGTTGAACCCTTGAGCCTGGATCACTTTCACCGTGTGTTGATGCAGTTATTGGAATAACATCTCATTATATCAATGAAATACACTTAACGCCGCAAGAAAGACTTGCAATGTGAAACGCCTATTCGAAGAAATCCCCTTGTGTGTGGGACCGGGAGTCTTCATAATGAAAGGAGGTGATCGTGAATGCCTAAATGCGGAATCTGCGGAGGAGAGGCCCCCAAACAGCCGTGTATCACAGAGGAAGGTAAGTGTGATCTCTGCGGTAAAAAGGTTAAATTGGCCGATGAACCGAAATCAGAAGAAAAGAAGAAGTGAGATCCTATTTTTGCATGTCCTTTAAGATCGGGCGCTGAAGTAGTTCAGCGCCTGAATTTTGTCCGTCAAGGGAGTAGCCAATGAGCGAGATTGTTCACAGTTCCGTCAGCCGTATTTATCGCGAACATGGCCCCACTAGAAGGGCCATCATAGAGGGATTTCCTGGCGAAGTCAGGTATGGGGTTCATGGAGGCATCAAGAATTTCTATAAAGTTGAACCTCGGGAAGAGCACCCTGCAACCCTGGATCACATGGTTAGCGCAATTGCGGCTTGAATGATGGGGACATTTGCCGGGGTCCTGGCAAGTAAGAAGATCGACACCCGTGAAGATGCCTATTGGGCAGATGCAAGGGGCGATATAGAGAACGTGAATGGAGTGCTGAAGATTACCAGAATCATGGTGGACTATCATCTGAAAATTCCCAAAGGAAAATCGCCCGAGGCTCAGGAAGCCTTTTCCATGTAACATAACGCGATGCCCTGCCGCTCAAAGCGTCATTGGGTGTATTGACATCCAACACAACCTTTTGGTTGAAGAAGCGGATTGAATCAAATAGCGCTCGTGCATTAAATTGTCCTAACTTCATCCAGGCAGGCGCCACAATATAGTTGATAGGATTCCTCAGCATGAAAGTGTTATCAAATGGAATGTCTTTGTGAGCAACTGGCGGGCTTAGGTATAGAGCTAAATCCGACGTGTATCGGCAGCTTATGGATTTTCCAAAACCTTGCAGCCGAGGACATGACAGCCCTTGCACAAGCTGCCTTACGCAAAAAACTCCGGTCTGGGGCAATCCTGTTCTATCAGGGCGACAGAGCTGTCGAGATGTTCCTGATAAAGGGTGGGCGAGTGAAATTGACGAAATTGATGGAGGACGGCTCCGAATTTACCCTAGATATTCGTAAAGGCGGCGACATTATAGGAGAAAGTGTCCTGAACGAAGATGCCGATTATTCGTTGACAGCCGTATGCATTGAAGACACTCTCACCTGCGGTTTCACCAAGACGGCTTTCGAAAGACTTGTTCTAGAGCATCCGTCCATAGGGCTACAGGTAATCAAAAATTTGAGCCTCAGGATTGATTCGCTGACAAGCCGTGTTAGTAATATGTCGCTGACTCGCCTGGAAACCCGACTGTACAATGTGCTCGTTACTGTTGCCAAAGAGCATGGTGTGAGGAGTCGTAATGGGTTCAGAATCCAGTTTCCCCTAACACATGAGGAACTGAGTTTTCTTGTAGGGGCACACAGGGTTAGTATCACCAGGGCGCTGAAAGCGCTCAAAGAGTCGGGTCGCTTGGCGCAAGAAGGGAAGATATTGATTGTGTATCCCGAGGAAGCAGCATGACCACTGGAAAGGCACACTGATTGAAGAGCGTAAAGCTTTGGTGTCAAGTGCTGGGTATCAGATCCCCTAGGCGGAAGAGTCAGTATGAAGGATGCCAACCACTGTCTGCGAGACCTTAGGGTGGTCGCAAAATGGCCACATTTTTTGGGACCGTTGGGGATAGAAAGGGATCATGAGGGATTGAAATGTATTGAAATCATTACGACACAAGCATAAGGTCCCGCAACTATTAGATATGGCAATAAATTCGGGGATACCGGGCACACCATACTCGATTGCGCCCTCCTTCGTTCTTCCTTGGCCCCTGTTTTTTCTTCGGAACAACCGACCGAGCGCTTTATCAAGCGTTGCCCATGAACTCGTAGGCACCAAGCAGAAGAAGCTCTGTGGCCGTGGATTGCCTCTCCCTTGATGAGATGTGGAATTTCGGTCAATATCTTATGAGAAATGGCAATGCCATGAGCGCAATGCCCGCCGCGGCGAGAAGCATTATATTTGATATAAAATAGGGTATACCGCACAACGCCACTCCAGAAATAAGAGCTATGGGGTTCTTTTGTTTTCTCCCATATACTATGTACCCCAAGCCGATGGAACCAAGAATCAGTCCGGCATAGAGCGTTGTTGCATCCATCGATTCTTTGCCTCCTTCCTTGACTGAATTCAGGGGACACCATACTTAATTGCCACCACTTTCCTGCTTCTTAGGCCCCGCCTCTTTCGTCGGAGCGTCCGGCCGAGAGTTTTCGCCGGGTGAGCGATGGACTTGCCGGCGGCAAGCTGAAGAAACTCCAAACCTACGATTGACTCTCGGATGATGTGATGTGGGTAGCGTGGAGCAACCACCCGTGCAACCCGTCCAATATCACACCCTGGCGCCTGAAGGCATTTCTCGTCAATAATTAAGTATGGTGTGGCCGGAACTCCATCAGTGACATGTTCATGATTGTTGACGACTCCGGATTTCTCGTTTCGGTTTCACGACTTCCCATACCACTTCCGGATGTGCTTCAGCTACCTTCAAAAGAACCCTGGCAGGTCCTTTCGGTGCTCGGTGTCCTTGTTCCCAGTTTTCAAGATACGCACGCTGATCCCAAGTAAAGAAGCAAACTCACTCTGAGAAATTCCGAACTTGGTTCTGATGGTCTTTACGTCCGGCTTTTCCTCAACCACGAATATCCGTGAAGGCTCCATTTCCCCCCGTAGTATCGCCATTCCTTCTTTGACACTTTCCACCAATTCATCGAAAAGTTCTTTTCTCATTGTTCTTCTTGCTCCACTATTCTTCGAAGGATTTTACGTTCCTTGGGAGATAAGTCGTCTCGTTCACTTTTTGGGTACATAAACAGCAAAAGAATCCGATCTTTCGCCATTGCCCAATAATAGATAACTCTTACTCCGCCGCTCTTACCTTGCCCTTCTGCTGCCCATCTCAGTTTTCTTATGCCGCCAGCGCCCTTGATCATTGCTCCGGCATCCGGGTTTGCGGTCAGGTGCTCTTGCAAACCTCGGTAGTCGTCATCTGAGAGCAGAGTTATGACTTGCCGACTAAATGCTTTGGTTTCGACAAAGATCATAGTTACCTATTATGGATAATACGTCATTGACGGACACGTTGTCAAGTAGGTGTTTTCTTCCCAATTCAGCGGCTGCTTCTCCGATTCTCTGCAGATGGAGGATCATCCAACCTTGGATCAGCTTGTTCTGAACGTACGCATCGTGCGCGAGGCCAGCGTATTCCTCGATCTCTTCTATGGCTCCCAAGAAATCGAGCAATCTCTCACGCTGGCTTCTCATAAGGGCGTCGCCTCATTCAACACTCGATCTCGCATGCGAGGACGGAGCCCCTCGTCATCAACAACATCCACCGGGCAACCGAGGAACTCCCGAAGCTCTCGAATCAGGGCAGCGTGCTGGAGCAGGCTGGTTTCAGGATCGAAGCTGACAAGCAGGTCTATATCGCTGCCCTCATCGGCTTCTCCACGGACTATTGATCCAAAGACGCGGACGTTTCGAGCACCATGACGTGTCGCTATTCTGAGAATCTCTTCTCTCTTTTCTCTCAACACAGTAGTAAGGTCCATTTCATTACCTCTTACCGGCGAACCATCGGCAGTTTCGAACACGCCGTGCTCGAAAGCACCCCTCTGCCTTCTTCTCAGGTCCCCACCTTACTCTTCCGAGCATCCCGTCGAGCGTTTTGTCAAGAAAGCCAAAAAACTGGCCGGTGTCAAGCAGAAGAAGGTCTGCTGCATCCGATTGCCTCTCAGGTGATGACATCAGGGCAGCCCGTGGACCAGCAGTCGAAGTTGCCCTCTCAAGCGTCCTTCTTTGCTCGGAGAACCGAACATTCCTCCATAACCTTCCAAAGCCCAACCAGAGCTTCGACCCATTCCGCATCAAGTTGGGCCGATTCCTTCACCATCTGTGCCCGGCGTTCCTTACCGACATCCGCTTCTTTCAAATCTGCCATCAACTTGTGCCTCTTGCGGTAAGGCCCCACGGCCTTGTCGAAAGCGATTCGTACCGGATCGAGTGGATTGCTCATCGTGACCTCCTCCATAGTCCTCAACTGAAAAGGTTGAAGTAGATGTGTGACGCAGCCCGTCATTGCTCTTTTTTGCACGCGTATCTCCGCGAGATAGACCGGTTTGCTCTGAAATGGGCAGCACCAACAACGCTATTGGAATTCTCCCGGCACATTCCAACGAAGCTGGGAGAATCGAGCATAATCGCGATCGAGCCAAGTGCGGCATACCTCATGGTCCGGTGAATCGGACCGGAAGGCGTGGACAAGAACGTTGACGTCCGGAAGGATCATGACCTGTTCATGACCTCCTCCAGCTCGCAGGATCGGTTAAGGTCAACTCCCGGTAGCACTCCGCCGGAGGACTTGGACACCGGCAATTGCACGTGCTCCGACCGGCTCCCCTTGGCTTCTGCCAGAACGATTTCCAAGCCGTCTTCCACAAGAGAGGTCAAGGTACGCCCTTCACTTGCGGCACGCTTTTTCGCCCGCTTTAGAAGCTCATCGTTTATTCTTACGGTTGTTCTCATACAACGAAGCGTATCGACTGTGCATCAGTATGTCAAACCTCGACGCTCCAGGTGAGCATGCTCAATGCGGCCCCCACTTGTCAACCTGAGTTGACATTCGACTTCCCTGATCAGATCGTCTCGCACATATCCAGGTATCCGTCACGGCACATGCAGCTCGATCCGATTGGGCAACAGCCAAAAACGTCATCCTTGGGGCATTTTTCACACCGGTAACAGTTTAGAGGGCAGGTTAAATTACTTGATTTGAACGGTCTCGTTGATTTTCTCCGGTATGTAGATTTCTCGTCCATTTTGATTTCTCCTCTTAGAAGACACTGATGCCGACCAACTTCAGAAGTTTCAAAGGATTGGTCTCAAATGTCACCCAAGAAGAATCCTACCAAATTCCGGGAATGAGTCGGCACTTCACTGTTTCCGCATAACGCGTGTATCCCTCTAATTCCTCGTGCAAGGTCTTGTCTTCCAGATAGGTCCGCATCACGATCAGCGCTGTCAGAATGATACCGGGAACAAAGGTGATGAGAGAACCAAGAGCCAAAGGAACGGACAAGAACAACAATATGGCTCCTACATACATCGGATGGCGGACATATTGATAGGGGCCTGTAGTGATAGTCTTATGCTCCCGATCTTCTTGAATTTCGACTACCGCTGAAGAAAAGGGGTTCGTTTTCACTACCCAAAAAATTAAACAGTATGAAAGGATTATCCCGACAAATCCTATTACCTTGAGGAATAGAGGCACATTGGACCACTGGTATCTGACGGCGTCGAGTCCGGGAAGAACGAACAAAGGCACCAAAGCAGCCATCAAAAGAACCAGGATGGCTTTGTCCCAGGGCTTTACCAGTCGTTTCCAGAGATCCATGCGCTCCTGAAGCAGTTCTGGGTTGCGTTTCTTAAGCCACAACACCATGACTATCGAAGAAGAGATCTGTATGAGGAGGAAAATCCATGCTTCAGGCCAAGCAATAGTCCCCGCTCCCCCGAAAAGCAAAGCAACGGTGATCCCGATCCCGACTACAGACTGAATTACAATCCGTTTCGTTGAAATCTCAGATGTCATGGCATTCACCTTTCGGGATTCTTTATTTAATTGTACTCATTCTCCGGGAATAGAGCGTCAGATCTCGTGGGAAGCCAAGATTACCGGGGATATTCCTTCAAATTCTGAGGACACCACACCTATCTTGCAGTGCCTGGTCCCTTTTTGCTTGACTGTTTACACCTGACCTCATATGTACGGGTACAGCACAATTCTAACCATCTCGTAACACAAAACTCGTGAGACTGATTTAATGTATAGGTACCTTTAGATGATTAGTCTAGGAATGGGAGTGTAGGAGGCCAGAGGTAATGGCTGAATTCAAATCGTTTTCGTCCGGCGTGGAGGTGACGGGAGAGGTGTTGATGGCTTTTCTCGCCGGTTTTCCTCAGGAATTTAGATCGTCCGGTCTCCTTATCTTGGATAAGCATGGACTGTCGGACCCGAAACCCAAGAATTTCTACCCGCTTCAACGTTTTCTCGATGCTATGAAGGAAATGTCAGATACCTTCTCCGCGCAAATGCTTTATCGCATCGGGCAACAGATTGCCCTTCATGCGGTACCACCTCCCGGAATAGACGATCTGCAGACGTGCTTGGCATCCATAGACGTGGCCTATCACATGAACCACAGAGGCGGCCAAATAGGCAGATATGAGTACAAGTTTCATGGTACACACGGCGGGTTGGAGAAAGCAACAATGACCTGTCCCAATCCGTATCCCTGTGCGTTTGATCGAGGGGTCATTGAGGGATTCGCCAGGAGATTCAAAGTGCCCCACTTCCGCGATGTCATAGTCAGACATGACGACTCCCAACCGTGTCGAAGAAAAGGAAATGAGTCCTGCACGTACGTGATCAGTTGGTTGTAAAGAGCGCTGGGTCAGGTCTATCTTTTTGGCCTTGTTTGACTTCTTTCATGCTCTCGCACTGTCCGTCTTCTAGACGTAAAGTGCCTCCCCGAAGTGGTCAGTCATTTCACTTTGTCTGTGCCCGTGTCGCCGAGTAACGATCATTGATCGTGATCTCCAAAAGCAAACAGCCGTCGGCTAACGGCCGTTAAGGTACTTAAAAAATAAGTAGGCTTTTTGGTCACGCGCGACTGGATTTGAACCGGCGACCACCTGAACCCCATGCAGAAGGGAAGAGTAAATAACCAATAATTTCAGCAAAGTTTGTCGGTAACCCGTTGCAAAGATCCGCTACAATCCATAACGGGCCATAACCCATTCCCGCAAAAATCCCGCACGGAAAACCGCATAATTTTTCGTCACGGTTCACATGTGGGCCAAGAGCAGACTCGACCCCTCTTTTAATTCCGGCCAAGGGCTCTGTGCGCGTTGAGGCATCTTCTTTGGGGCTCGGGACTTCTGGAGACATGTCGTGGAATTATTACACGACCCCTCCTTTGCGGGCGCAAATTACTTATCCCTATTTGATAACGGGCCGATAATACAATCATAGCCGGTTTTGGTGGGTGCTTAATACCCGTTCTTGTGTCTTGGTCGATTTGCTTGGTTCACAGTGTGAACGTCTCCGACTCAGCGAATAACTTCCTTATTTTACAAGCTAACAAATAATGTTGTCCTGATTTTTCGCAAATTGGAATGAGACTTGCTTGTTTGACGAGATAAGCGGAATTGTCACTCGGATCGGAGGAGGGTGTAGCCATACCCAAGACCGGCCCTTCTCAAGAGGTGGCTGAAAAGGGGGGCGAATTCTGGAACACACGTTTTACCGGTGGGGGAGCGAATTCATCGTTGGGCCTCTCTTCATGACAAATGGAGATGGGAAGGCAGCACAAAGAATTGGGAAGATGATGCAGGGTCATGGCTGAAAAGTGTCAATCCGAGCAATGGGAGGGGCTTTCGGCCATGAAATTGGACGTATTGATCGGGCGGGGGGCGGTGTTCACTTAAATTGATGCGCGGTGATGCCGGCTCATACACGGCCCGTTGCAAAGGCTCTCCAGCGTTGGGGAATGTGGTGTCGGAGAGCCACTTAAGGTCGCTCCTTTTCAGCCCGCGGCTGGATGTGTTTTCGCTTTGCGAGAGTCCGGGAGTTAGAACTGATGGCTGATCCACTTTAGAATCATCGGAATTCAATGAAGATGTTGAGGGAGAGTTTTCTTTCCTCTTCGATAACGGATTTTACGTGCCCGATGACGGCAGAACAGTTACATCTCTCACGGCAGGTGTATTAGTTATGGGCAGACACATGGCTCATCCGGCCACCGCTGAACTAATCCATAATGCCACAGATTCTCTCCAGAACGGCGTGGAGCACTACCTCGCCCACGGCGAAATGCCGACGGCGATCAAGCACGCCATCTTGAACATCTATCACAGCATCGAACTATTCTTGAAGGCGCGGCTTTCGCAGGCCCACCCACTTCTCATCTACCGGTCCTTGACAATCCAACCTTCCGCACCGTTGACCCAAAAGCAAATGCTTATCTTAAGGAGGGAGAAAAAATGTCGAACCATTTTACTGGACTCAGTCTCGGTCCACCTCTCGGGGACCAAAGACTCGACCTCTGCGACCTCTATGCGTTCCAGTCGCCCACTGACCCGTCGAGGACTGTGATCATCCTCAATGCAAATCCGACTGCCGACGCGCTCCATCCCGACGCCATCTACCGCCTCAACATTGACAACGACGAAGACTGCCTGACGGACATCGCGATCAGTTACGTGTTCTCGCCACCGCAAAACGGTATGCAGACCGTGAACGTCTTCGTGGCAAAAGGCGCGGAATCCCGCTCGGTCGAAGCTGTTGGGACGAAGATCATCGCCGATGCCGAGGTCTCCTTCGGCGCCAACCCCAACATCGTCAAGTCCAGCGCCTACACGTTCTTCGCCGGTACTCGCAGCGACGCTTTCTTTTTCGACTACGACGGAATCAAGAATCTGTTCGATACCTCGGGCGGCAGAAATTTCACCGCACCCCACCTGGGCGGCAAGTCTCCGTGGACCGGCGTGGATTCAAATACGGAAGCCAATGTGTTCTCGACAGTGATTGAGCTGCCGACAAGCGAGCTCGGCGCGAACCCGGAGATCCGGATCTGGGGGCGGTGCAGCGTGCGCAAGGACGGCAAGCTGCTTCATGTCGATCGCGCTGGCCACCCGAGCGTCAGCAGCTTCTTCAATACCGACGACACCAAATTGGAATACAACGCCAGCGAGCCGGTCAACGATCGCAAGCGTTGGACGGATCAGTTTGTTCACTTGATGGGGCATACGGGCAATTACACCCGCGAAGAAGCAATCGCCGCGATCGATGCTGACCGCATTCTGCCCGACATGCTGTGCTTCGATCCTTCGAAGCCCGCGAAGTATCCAAACGGCCGCGTCTTTACTGACGACGTCATCGATCATCGCCTCGCCTTCCTCTCCAAGGGCGATATTCCCCCGACCGGCCTCAAGCCGCACACCGACATTCTCAAGGAGTTCCCGTACATTGGCACGCCGCATCAGAAGAAGAGCTAACGGCACGCGACAGATCCAGTGTTTTGGAGTGCGAAATCCTCGCCGACAGGGGTTGGCGTCGAGCTAGCCCCGGTTGGCGAGGATGCGATGAGGCGTCGGCGGATGATGCTTGCTGACTTTGTCTTCGAGGCAATCCGATACCATATGAAACAAATCTCAGCTTATGTCCCTTCTCGCGCGGACAGAACGAGGTGCAGTAACGGATACACTTCTGAAAGAGAGTCGTCTGTCTAAAATCTGAAAAACCCCCAGAATTCATTTTAGACACGAGTTTCGCGATTTCTCATGCAGAGTGAGGAAAGGTTCGTACCTCCCATCGCTTACCGTGGTAAACTCCCGGTGTCACGCTGAGGTAGACAGATGACCATTCCCAGCGATCCTGATGACAGACGAAACTGGTTGGCCACAAAGCGCCATGCTTACGGCCACCATTTTAGCGTGTTTGTGCCCGAGGAGCAGCCAAAGCCGGACGTATGGGACTTTCCTCAGGCGGAACTGGATGATACAGGTCGTCTAGACCCTCAGGTAATGCGAAGAGAGGGGTCAAGTTTCGTATTGGCTCATACGTGCGCCTCGTGATGTCGGGCGATAGTTTGACATGAGCCGAGCATGCCTTTGACGCCTGTATTGCAGCAAAACCGCCTAGGTCATTGATTCTACCAAATTACGGTTATGACACTTGATTACTGCAACGAATTGGAGGAGTCAAGGAAAAGCTCTGGAAGCGATCAAGGCGCCACATCTGAAGAAGCAAAACCGTCGAGTTGGCAATGCCGATTCGACGGTTTGTTTATTCTTGTCTGGTCGGGGCGACTGGATTTGAACCAGCGACCACCTGAACCCCATTCAGGTACGCTACCAGACTGCGCTACGCCCCGACACAGTAAATAACATTATATAAATGCCGGTTTTGTGTCAATAGCTAAGGGTCTATGCCTAAATTATACTTGCCGAATCAATGCCGTATGTGATATTATTAAATAAAGCGGTGAAGTACTTTGCCCGACTCAAAGCTGTTCCAGGTAAAAACTATGAGAAAAAGCTGCTTAATTCCGATTCTCTGCGTGGTGTTTTCGATTGCATCCGTATGCGCGTGGGCAGCCCCGCCGATCGGCGTCAAAGTCATGCCGGAGAGCGTTGACTGGCCGTTACTAAGGCCCGCGCCATACAAATCTCCCAAGAGAGATCTCCGTCAGGAGGATATTTATGAGCTGACTTTCGGGATCCGGAGATGGTTGAGCGGCATCGAAGGCCCGGATGGCTCAAACTTTCAAAATACGCTGCTGAGTCGCGCAGATGGCTGGAACTATACGGCAGTTACGGCGTCCTGGGGCACGGAGAGGATGTCTTTACGGCGGAAGGCGCCAGGTTCAGACGGCATCATCGGGGCCGCTGATCTGCCTCCTCAGCACCCGGCCCAGAAATTCCTTCAGCTTTGCGCTCTGACTCGCATCGGTCACAGATCCCAGATACTTTCTCGAAGCTCTGTACCCGACAATCCCCATCTCAGCAAAGCGACCTGACGCGTTGGCGACTGTGACGGAAGAGACAGACGGAAGGGGACGGCTTTCATCAGAACCGCGAAGATCCTGGGCGATTTTCATGATTCTCTTCATAAACTCTCTTAGCCCTACTCCGCTCTGCTCTGCGGTTTCGGAGGCTATCAGCGCCAGATAATATATCCGAGTATATCCGAGACGATTCCTCTCAAATGTTCCAACGGTTCGCCGTTCACTACGGAAATTCGGTCTTCATCCTCCAGCCTTATCCATCCTTCGTCGTGGAACCAGCCCAGAGTCTTTTCTCGAATTTCATCGTCGTCTGCCAACGGATCAACGATGAGTTCTTTTGAGCATATTTGGCTCAGCAGCTGGAATTCTTCTCGCATGCCGAAGGAAATGCCGTGAGGACCGGCGCTGTCCTGTGTAAGAAGTAATGAAAGCAAGGACGCGGACCAGAGATAATTGACCAGGGAATTCCTGTAGAATTCCAGGTTTGCCCTTTTTTGTTCATCGATGACGTACACGATCTCATCCCCGGGCGTCGAAGACGGCTCCAGCGTCACGAATCCCCTATACCTGAACAGTCCCAGCGCTTGCTCCAGGCCAACCTCAAGATTGGTAAGGCTTTCCGCAAACTCATACCCTCCCCTCCCGAGTATTGTGGAGAAATACCCCACCGAACTGAAGAAGAGTTCGCGACTGACCCGATGCTTCCCCATACAGACCAACCCCGCAGCGGCGATATCAATCGGGGTAACAACCCCTGCGCGGACGATTCCGTGCATGAGATAATAGGCAAAATCGTGGAGCAACTTGCGGTTTTCTTTTAAGGACACGTTAGTGGGGTCAACCCCCACTGAAGGGTTTTGGCAAAAGGTCCTGAACGAGATCGGCTCATGAAACCGAACATAAACCTTTCCAAAACTCCGATTGAGAATCTCGCGAGCCCTGATCACGGACAAAAAACTTTCCGTCTGTTTGTCCCGCCCTGCCAATTCGCGCAAGTAAGATTTTTCCTCGGGTATCTGGTCGTAGCCTATAAAGGTGGGAATGAAGCTCAGGTCCTCTACCGCGCCCTCTTCAACGGCTTGCAGAAGAAAGGCAAGCATTCCCACCCGCGGCGGCATGAGTTTCCCTGTTCGGCTCCTTCCACCTTCAATATAGAAGTTGATGTTAACTTTTTCTCTGGCCAGAGCCTTCACATACGCTGCGAACACGTGGGTATAGAGTCCTAATCCCTTGAAAGAGCGCCTCAGGAAAAAGGCCCCGCCGTGCCGCAGTATCGGTCCGACGGGCCAGAAAGAGAGGTTCTTGCCGGCGGCCATGTAAGGCACGGCCATTTGATTTATGAAGGATAGGAATCCGATGAGTAGGTAATCAAAGTGGCTCTTGTGGGAGGAGACAAAAATAAGAGATCCTTCAGCATTCGCCTTCTTTAGGGCTGCAAACGCCGATTCCTTAAGATCGATTCCGTCAAAGACTTTTGAAAACAGCCATTTCAAGACGTAGAAAAGGAAGTGCAGGGCCTGGATGCGCTGGTCCGCGGCAATTTCTTCAATGTAAGATTCTGCTTTTTTCCTGACCTTCTGTTCTGAAGTGCTCTCCCCGATTGCCTTTTCCGTGACGATCCTGTGGAGCCGAGCGTCCTGCAGCACAAGTTCTTTAATCTCTGTTCGGGACAGCCGTTCGGGTCCCCTGCTGACCCTGATCCTGGCATTGATGCTTTCTATGAGCTTTTGGCGAACATCGAAAGGGAGATCGTCCCATGATCTATCAGAGCCGAACTCTTCGAATTCTCCCACAAGATGGACCGGTTCACCTACCAGGAGTTCGGGCACGGTCCACTTCCGAATGGCTATTAGGAGCCTCTTGAGTGGACCCGGCCTGTCCGGGTCTCCAAGGAAGCTCTCCCAGAAAGGCCGAATAGCGCGTCTGGGCGTCCTGTCATAGAGGATCGACATCGGCACCACCGCGATGGAGGCTGCCATACGACCCTGGAGGTCGCGCAGGTATCCGAAGAGGGTCGCTGTCCGGGTGAACGTCCCTGCTGCGCGAAGTCTTCTCGTCCACCAGGAACATCACACCCGCGCCTCCTCCCTCGAGAATTTCCTTGATGGCGTTTTCGTCAACCGCGCTCGGGTGTTTGTGTTCGTGTATAACCAGGTCCAGTTTGGATTTCCAAACTTTAATACGTTTGGAAAAAGAGCCGATATCTCCAGCGGACATTCCGAATACAAAAGAGGGTAACGGCAGTTCAAGGTCTGCAAAGCGCATTCTGAGGAATTGCAGATCGTAAACGCTGCGATATTTCATCGCGTAGACCAGCGGCCCGCTTTGGGAGAGGTCTCTAAGTGCCTGCACGACTTGCTCGTCAATCTGGACGTTTGCCGAAAGAAGAGGTATGAGCTTCCTTTGTAGCCACGGGGGCTCCTCATCAAGGACACCGGCAACGTGGTGAAAGCGGCCGTTGCGAAGGTGCGGGGGGATGACGTGGCTCATGGCGAATAGCATGACCTCCTTTTATCTGCGGTTGACGCTGCGCGCGGGAATGGGTTTGCCAAGCTTCACGCACCCCGTTTCTCCGGCAATCAGGGTATCACATGACTCAGAACTCACCGGCATTCTTTATGAATGCAGCGCTCTCAGGAACCCTTCACCGAATAGATGTCAAGCTATCAGATCCGTCCGGCCAAGGGCAACCCGGTTTTTTTGTCAGTGCCTTAATGAAAAAGGGTTGCTTGCAAAAGAAAGGTTTTCATGGAATCGTTTTGTGGTGTATAGATGACTTCCGGGGTGCACGGGATAACGAACATGACGAAGCAAACAGTGCAGCAGTTGGTTTCTCTCACCGTTTTGTTAGTGTTAGCTGTCTTCCAGGGAACAGTGGCGGCTGAAGACTACCTGGACTACTACGAACAGGGAGAATTCGCCCTGCGCGTTCAAAAATGGGATCGGGCCATAGAGCTTTTCACAAAATCTATTCAGGATAACCCCAAGTTTTTCGTGGCTTACCATAACCGGGCCATAGCGTATTCCAAGAAGGGAGAATACGACAAGAGTATCGAAGATCTTAAGAAAGCAGTTCAGTTAAATCCCGACTATCCGGATGCGTACGGTCTCATGGGACTCGTTTACGAAATCAAGAAGGACTACGCTGCTGCCTTGCAAGTCTACCAAGAAGCTTTGTCTCGTGAAAAGAGACCGGCTGCGCAAAAGACCCTCCGAAAGTTTGTTCAGGATATGGAGGCCAAAGTGAAGAAGAAATGACCTGCGCCTGAGGACGGACCCATAAAGCCGATTCGGCAGGCACCCAGCGGCCAAAAGCAAAGGCTCCAGTGTGCATGGGCTTTGAGCAGGTCGAGAGGCAGCGGTGAGGGAGTTTTGTTTCCGGGAGGGGCACGCGTGTTTTTCGAAAGAATAGAAACTTTTGTTTGTTGTTTTTGGTTCTGACTAGTGATAACATTGTTAAGATTATACGATTTGCCCGGTTACACCCCGGCAAACTTGAGATAAAGGAGGTCTTTCGTATGCCTACGCTGGAGATCGAAGGTAAAACCTTTGACGTGGACGAGGACGGGTTCTTGCAAGACCCGGACCTGTGGAACGAAGAAGTTGCGGGCCTTTTCGCCAAGACCGAGGGAATCCAGGAAATGACGGATGAGCATTGGAAAGTGGTCCATTACCTCAGAAATTATTACTTGGAATTCAACATCGCTCCCATGATCCGCAAGGTTTGCAAAGATACCGGCTTCAAACTGAAGAAGATCTACGAGCTGTTCCCGTCAGGACCCGCCAAAGGGGCCTGTAAGGTGGCGGGGCTTCCCAAGCCCACCGGCTGCGTTTAACCCTCGAATTGCATCCCCCAGGAGTGCGCGGACTGATCGTGCGGTCTCCAGACAGCGTTTAGCCGTCTCCTCCTGGGGGTGCGCATCATTTCTACCGGACAGTCCTTACAGGGGACGATTCACGGGTCAATCGCCTGGAATCGTGGAAGATGGTTCGACTATCTGTCCCCCAACGGAGTGGTACGCCCTGTTCACAGCATGCCCTTGCAGTCCGTCCTGTCCCTCTCGATCATCGCAATCCTGGAACATGAACGGCCTTGAGCTGGTTGCGGCGCGTTTGTGTCTCGAAAAGGGGCACACACCGTATTTTGCTGCGGCTTTGTTGGCCCGACGTCACCCTTCCGGATTAACGTTCTTTACAACCTGAAAAAATACTTGACACATGGTCGTGGTCAAAGTCCGCAACTTTCCGCATCGGCACACGATATTTCATTGTGGCACCTAAATTGCATACAAGGCAATCTCAACGAAGGTTGTCGGAAACTCCCCTGTTTGCTGATAAAAATCACATGGCCTTTAAGGTTCAATATAACGGTCTTGGTATCGACGATGCTAATCTCGGGAAAGTTTTTCAACCGTTCTGGACCACCAAGGGCTTTCAAGGGACCGGCATGGGACTGTCCAGCTCGTACGGTATTGTCACTCGGCATGGCGATGAAGTTCTGACCTAACTTCTTAATATGATGGAAAGCTACCCCTGCGAGAGGAGAAAAATAATATTGGAGACCAATATCGATGCTGCGAGGAGCATCTGACAAAAATCATAAGGGAGAATGGTATCTATGAGATCATCATTGATGAAACTGCTGGTAGTGAGTTTGTTTGTTGCCGGGCTGCCCATCGTCGTGGGTATACAACCATCCTCCGCCGATACCGTCATCCGGGTAAAAGGGAGCGACGAGATGGCGGGCCGCGTTCATGCGCAGTCTAAACTGTTCATGAAGGACCATCCAACTATCTCGGTAACAGTGAGCGGCGGGGCGAGAGGTTCAGGATTATCCGATCTGGTCGAAGGCAACTGCGAAGTGGTCATGTCGGGTCATGATCTCTCTGACGAGGAGAAGCAAACAGCCCGAGGGAAGGGTATTCAGACTCGTTGAGCGATTGGTCGGGTACGGAGGTCTTGTAATCTTGACCTATCCTGAGAACCCTCGTGACGAGCTGACCGTAGATCAACTCCAGAAGGTCTTGAATGGAGACTACGCTTCCTGGAACCAGGTTGGAGGCCCTGATGTTCCGGTGGTGGTTTTCAGTCTGGAAACGGAAGCCAATGATATAAGTCAGTTCATATTACATGATTTTCTCCATGTGCCGACCATCGGCTCCAAGGTAGAACGTGTCCTGTCTTATGGAGTTATCATCAAGAAAGTAGCTGAAACGAAGGGTGCTCTGGGATACTGCCGAATGCGGGACGTGGAGGGAAAGGAAAACTCGGTTAGGGCAAAGATCGTGAAAATTAAGAAAGATTCCGATAGCCCCGCGATCATGCCCTCAAGGCACACAATAGCTGATGAAACCTATTCTGTAAGGCGACCGTTTTATCTCTGCACGGATACCAGGGCGAGCACAGACGTGAAAACCTTTGTGGACTTCATCGTCTCCCAAGGATGGGGCGCACAAATGGAGTGACAACTTCCTCTCTAGCGTAGGAGGCTTGCCCGAAACAGTACGAACTGCTGTGATGAGGTATCAATGTCTTGAAGCCGCATTGGCATTACAACGCTCTCCCCCTGACCAGGCGTCGCCGCTGCTGCTGCTGGGTGGTATTCTTTTGGGCCTGTAACTGCTGCTGTTGTCTCTGGAGAGTTGCTGCCTCCACCTGCGCATCCTGGGCCAACTGCTGGGTTTCCCTGGTCAGGCCGTCTAACTGTCTGAGCAACGCTTCCAGAGTTCGCGTACAGTTCACGATATCAGTAGACGGGACTATATTGACATTGCCTTCGGGATCGCGCAAGACCTCTGGTCGGCTGGCGTTCGTGATGCACCTTTGGGCAACCTGAACTTGGCTGTTCAGAGCTCGACGTTTCTGGTTGAGAATGTTCTGCCTGATCTGGATGGTGCTCGGCCTTCCCGTCGATGGAACCACCGGCGTGGCAGCGACTCCGCGCGGCGTTTGTTGCTGCTGAGCGTCTATAGGCAAAGCCAGACACATGCAGAACACCCACATAATGCAGGATGTTTTTAGGAAAGGCTTCATCTCTCTTCTTTCGAGAACACCCCTTGGCGGTAACTACGCCGCGCGGGTTCGCTCATCTCCAACAGAACCCAAGCCGGCCGACGCGCAATGAAAAGGAGCGAGCGTTTTACTGTCGTAGGGTGCCCATTCTCCTCTCGAGTATCGCTTTGTTGATCCTGTAGCCGATAAGAGACGTATAGTAATCCCCCTCAGCCAGCGACAACTGCCTTTGGGCGTCCAATACTTCTATGTAAGTGGCCACCTGCTCTTTATATCTCTCCTGGTTGATTCGAAAATTCTCCCGCCTGTACTCAACGGCCGCTTTGTTGTTTGCAATGTCGCTTTCCGATGTTTCATGTCCACGTAGGCTAACTTAACCTCTTCCATCACCTGTTCGACGAGTTGCTCTCTGGCGACAAAGGCTCGAGCCTCGGATGCCCGGCGTTCCTTGACGGTTTCACGTGTGCGGAACATGTCGAAGGCCCAGGTAAGCGTTCCTTGCACTTGCCAGTCGTTCACCGCTTCAGGATCGAAAGGGTTCCAATCGTCGTTGATCCGAGTCCCTTGAGCTTGGACTGAGACCTGAGGCAGCAAGTCGGCTTTGGCGGATTTTATCAATGCAAGAGCCTGGTCAACGGATATGTTGGCCTGGCGAATCTCAAGCCTGTTTCCTGCGGCAGTCGCATAAATTCCCGGGATGCGGTAGGGGTTCGGACGATAGTCGAAATCTTGGACTATTCTAATAGGGGCCTCTTGCGGGTAACGGAGGAGGAAACTGAGTGTGGCCTTGGATTGTTCAATATCCGCAAGGGACTGAGTTCGCTGAATGCGGGCTTGAGCCAACTGCCCTTCTGTCGAGAGAACATCCACCTTGGCCACCACCCCAGCCTTAAAAAACTCGACGGTCTGATTTCTCAGAGCTACCAGCGCACGGATTGCCGATTCGGCCACCTCGAGGAGTTTTTCCCCCTGTATCAACTGGTAATATGCTTGGGTAACGTCAAGAATCAGGTCCTGGCGATCCACTTCAAACTGAATCGAAGAAAAATCCACGCCTAATTGGGCGAATTTGTAATCGTTCAACAGCTTCCCGCCAGTGAAAAGTGGCTGGCTCATGGTCGCTGTCAGCGTAAAATTCCGGTACGGGTCGATCCTGTAGGGATAGTTCGGTGCCATCCCTCCAGGCGGGATCCCGGTTCCCTCTAACCGACCATCGGGCGTCTTGAACCCCTGATAGCTCCTGACGAAGGTCTGCTGCCGATACTTGTCCGCTACGGCGATATATTGAATGTTGATGGAAGGGAAAAAATCCGAGAAAGCCTCGCGGCGCTGATGTTCCTTTTCGCGGACCGCGAGTCGAGAGTCGGCCATACGCAAGTTTCTGTTGACAGCTATTGAAACAGCCTGGGACAAGGACAGCCGGGAGTCGCCGTAGCGGGCCGCGTGGTTTGCGCCTGCTGCCTCGGTTACATTCGCCTGCGGAGGTACCGTCGCCAGGGCTATAGCTATGATCACGACAAAGAACGGGCCTATCGAGGGCTTATAACAATCCATACCCCCTTATCCTCCTTAAACGAAAACCTCAGCCCGGCATGCAACCGGGACGACAAAAAAACGAAGTGACGGGCTGATATCAGACCATCATCCTCGCGAATACCTTGGCGTCTCCCACTAGGTTATCTATGGAAATCTTCTCGTTGGGGGCATGCGCCAAATGGAGAAGTTTCTCCCACACGGCAGCGGGGAGTCCCCTCTTGCGGAAGAAGGTTGCAACCGTCTGTCCGCCGATCCCTTGGGGGCGAGCCTGCACCCCATAGACTTCTTGAATTGCCTGAGCAAGGGCCATCACGACCGGAGCATCGGGTGGGGTAGGATTTGGCGACTCGGTCCTCAAGAATTCATCCACCAGCGTCTCGACGCCGAATTGATCCGATATCCTTTTGGCAACCTTCTTCATTTCTTGAAGGACAAGGTCCAATTCGGTTTCGGGCAGGACTCTGCAATCGAAGTAGAAGACGTCCTCTCCAGGGATTGTGTTTATATTCTGCACGTTTGCATCTTTTTTAGTAGGCTCGAAGGGTACTCACCGGCGGATTGAAGAATTGGTT
The DNA here is from genome assembly GCA_963828085.1 of uncultured delta proteobacterium. GTDB lineage: Bacteria > Desulfobacterota > Desulfomonilia > Desulfomonilales > Desulfomonilaceae > CAWBBA01. Next base: position 248,428 of record CAWHDO010000028.1, on the reverse strand, counting down.
CTGTTCGTTGAAGCGGCCGTTGAGTGCCTGATCCAGATCTACTATGAAGTGCGCAGCAGCCCTCAGAGTATTGCGGCCCAGATCCGGACGACTGCCGTGCGCCTGTCTTCCCTTCACTGCGAAGCGGACGTGAAGCAGGTGCTTTTCGGCCACCTCGATGTTGTCACCGTCCTTATTGCCTGCATCAGGGACGACAATGAGATCCTCAGGTTTAAACAGGTCTGGCCGCTGCCGGAGGACATAGTCCAGACCGTAGAGGCTGCCGGTCTCTTCGTCAGAGACGAGCGCCAAACCTACGTTCAAGCCGAATCCACAGGTTTCCTTGACGGCTCTAGCGGCGAAAATACTGGCTGCTAGAGCCTGGCCGTTGTCTTCTACCCCGCGGCCGTAGAGAAAACCATTCTCCACGCGAGGCTGAAACGGGTCATGATCCCAAAGCTTCAGCCCTCCCGGTGGCACCACATCAATGTGTGTAAGTATCCATAGCGTTCGAGACGGATCTCTCCCATTGAAAACTACCAACAGGTTGGGTCTGACGCCGGCCGGAACGCGCCCGTCCGGAGCATGCACCTCTTCAACCCGGTCGGGGCCTAGTGCCAGGACCGCATCACGAACGACCAGATACTTCTCCATCTCACCCGCGCCTTGATTTTCCGGCCCCAACGCAGGAATCGAGCAGATCCGGGCCAGGAACTCGACACTTTCGTCCCTCAGTTCATCAAGTCTACGGGCAGCGTCCGGAAATCCCACTTTTCCTCCAGGCGAAAGAGAGCAAACTCTGTGCAGAGGAGATACTTCGCGAATCTGTTATGTTACGGGAACTGTTAGATAGGTGTCAAGCGAGAAACGACGGGGGGCGAGGTTAAAGCATTTGCCTACGACAACGAGACGGCTTAGGGAAGGTCAATACAAGCGGGGCTCGACTTGTCAGGTCTAGCGGAAACGAGGATCAAATAGCTTTCATGGTGTCTTGCTTCAGGAGGGGTAGAGAAGAAAGCGTGATCGCTTCCTGACAAACTCCGAAACTTCACCCTGCCATTCCTTTTCCATGTCCAGCACAGAACGGCCTTGTTCGAGATCGCGACGAACCCCATCATCGCCCAGAATCACGTCTACAGGTAGTTTGTCGTGGACGTATTCGTATGGGGGATCGGACCATCTGAAATCTTCCGGATAAAGCTTGAGGAGCGTGGAGAGTATAGCCAGAGTTGCTCTGTACGGGCGAAACGCGTTACGGTCTTTAACGTGAATCTGGAAGCCGCGGCAAAGTTTCTCCTGCCCATTTGTTGAAAGTGGGTCTGAAATCGGACTCCCGAAGTATTGCTCCATTCAGGGCCTCAGATTCCAGGACTTCGCGGACACGATCCGGTTCTAAATACGGAGATCCAAAGAACTCGAAGGGCCTGGTGGTGCCTCGCCCCTCTGAAAGGTTGGTTCCCTCGAGTATTACTTGACCCGGATATACCACCGCCGTCTCCACAAGCGGCATGTTAGGCGAAGGGAGCACCCACGGGAGACCGGTCTCCTCAAAATAGTCCCTGCGATTCCAACCGGACATGGGCACGACCTTCATATCGGATCGGATGTCGTATTCCTCGTTGTACAGAGTCATGAGTTCGCCCAAGGTCAGACCATGCCGCATCGGAATTGGGAAGGGGCCCACAAAACTGGAATATGCCGGGTCCAGGATATTCCCCTCGACCAACAAACCGTTGATCGGATTAGGACGATCCAGAATCAGCACTTTTTTGCCGGCCTCCGCGCACGCCTGCATCATGAAAAGGGCTGTGGTTGCAAAGGTGTAAACCCGGGTCCCCACGTCCTGAAGGTCAAAGAGAATCGTGTCCAAGTCGGCAAGCATTTCGGCCAACGGCCTTCGTGTTTGCGAATAGAGACTGTAGATGGGAATTCCTAGTCTAGAATGGGTTCCGTGGCCGGTCTCTCGCATGTTGTCCTGCTCGGTCCCCGCAACTCCGTGCTGAGGCCCGAAAAGAGCGGCCAACTTGAGCGGAAAAGCCTCGTCTATTAGGTCGGGAGTCGCTCTAAACTGCGAATCAACGGAAGCATGATTGTAAAGGAGGCCAAGACGTCCCGTTCCCGCGAGCAGCACGGGCTCCTTCAAGACTCTTTCCAGCCCTGTAATTACCATGGGCAGCGCCCGATCATGTTATTCCCATTTTCCGCCCTTGTCTCTTCGCATATCTATGGTGTTGTCCCACCGCCTGACAAAAACAGTGGTTTCACCCCCGCCCCCAGCCACCATGGAACTCATGAGCCATGAAACGAGGCTGACTATGATCGAAGCGAAGAAGGCGGACCAGAAGGAAGCCACGTGAAGGCCCGAAACCAGCGCCCCTGCCAATTGAAACATCAGCGCATTGATGACCAGAATGAACAGCCCGAGCGTCAGGATTGTCAGTGGAAGGGTCAGAAGAAACAGGATGGGCCTGATCAGGGCATTCAAAATGCCCAGGATAACGGCCGCCCACAGAGCGGTTCCCAGGCTGTCCACCCGCACCCCGGATATCAGTTGCGGCACTATCAGAATGGCCGCAGTTGTGATCAGCCAACGTATCAGTATACCAGCCATCGCACCCGTTCCCCCTGGCCACTATCCTTCCCCTGATCGCGGGACCCTTTTCCGGCGCCCGCAGGTTACAGACGCCTCCGCTTCCGCGCCGTCTACTTCTCTTTCTTGAGAAACGGCGACAGCAAATCAATAGGAATCGGGAAGATGGTGGTCGAATTTTTCTCAGCCGCTACCTCCACCAAAGTTTGGAGGTACTTCAGTTGCAACGCCGTAGGCTCTTTGGCGATAATTACCGCGGCTTCTGCCAGACGTGCAGCGGCCTGAAATTCACCTTCCGCATTGATGACTTTGGCTCGGCGTTCTCTTTCAGCCTCCGCCTGGCGCGCGATTGCCCTCTGCATCTCGGCAGGCAGGTCTATCTGCTTGACTTCCACCATGCTGACTTTGACGCCCCAAGGCTCCGTGTGGCTGTCCAGTATTTCTTGGATTTGTAAGTTTATTTTATCCCGCGCAGCCAGCAATTCGTCAAGTTCGGATTGGCCGCAGACGCTTCTCAACGTCGTTTGTGCGAGCTGAGAAGTTGCATACAAGTAGTTTTCAACTTCTATGACCGCTCTGGTCGGGTCCATGACTCTGAAATAGATGACCGCGCTGACCTTTACGGAGACGTTGTCCCGGGTGATAACGTCCTGTGGCGGCACGTCAAAGGCTACGGTGCGCAGACTCACCCGTACCATGCGGTCGATAATGGGGATCAAAAGTATTATGCCGGGTCCTTTGTGATCGATGATTCTCCCGAGGCGAAAGATGACTCCCCGCTCGTACTCATTGAGTATCTTGATGGCCATGAAGAGAAACATCACAATTAACAGAATTATAATTCCGAGACCGTACATAGACATCCTCCTTCATGAAACAGAGCCAAATTGTTGTTGAAACTACACTTCGGGATGCCTGGCCCAGCCGGGTCGGCGTGGCATCAGCACAGCTAAACCTCACCTATTCATCATGGACTAAGAGCCCGTTCACGTCAATGTTTCTCCGCGTTTCAACCAAGAGCATAGCTCTTGTAGAAATTGCCTACAGAAATGTTGCTTGCGCCAATTTTAAATACCAGGCTATCTGTCTCTCATCCCCCTGCGTCCCTGGTGACGACTAATGAAAGATGCTCGACTCGGATTACTCGGACCCTTTCTCCCTTTGGGATGTGTCTGTCCGCGCGGGCATTCCAGTATTCGCCATGCACAGCCACCCTGCCGCTGTCGTTCAAGTCGGTCAGCGCAACGCCAACTTCTCCGATGATGCCCTGTTCGCCGGTTCTAGGTTTCCGGCGCCACGCCCTGACTACAAGTCCGAGCGCGAAGATGAAAAAGGCTGACACCGTGGTCACGGTAGGCACAATCACCGTCCACGATACCCGCATGGCCGACTCTTCCGTCTCGAAGAGCATCACGGAACCAAGCGTAAGACTGATAATGGCTCCCACGGCCAGGAGTCCGTGTGAGACTATTTTCAGCTCCAGGATAAATAGAATAACCGATAGGATTATGAGCAGTATCCCCACGTAGTTCACCGGAAGGACTTGCCCGGCATAAAAGGCAAGCAACAGACAAATGCCTCCTGCTACACCCGGAAAGATCATGCCGGGACTGTACAATTCGGCCAGGATCCCGATCATTCCTACCAGCCCCAGGATATAAGCGATATTGGGATTGGCAATCACGTCGAGAATCTTGAAACGGAGGCCGGGAACTACTCTTTCCACACGCGCGCCCTTTGTCGTGAAAGTTAGAGGTACCGCCTTCTTTTTCAATCTTCCGACCGTCCAACTTTTCCAGGAGATCGGGTACGGAGTCGGCAATCAGGTCTATTACATGGTTCTCCAGGGCTTCTTTGTCGGTTATTGAAACGCTTTCCCGGATGGCTTTCTCCGCCCATTCCGCATTGCGCCCTTTCTTGGCAACTATCCCGCGCATATAAGCGGTCAGGTCATTCACGACTTTTTCCGACATGACCGCGTCAACCTGCTGGCCGCCTCCGCTCACAGGATGTGCCGCTCCGATATTCGTGCCGGGGGCCATCGCGGCCACATCCGCGCCCATAGTGATCAATGCGCCGGCCGAAGTCGCAGAAGAGCCGCCGGGCGCTACATATACGACTATCGGCAGTTTGGCATTCATCATGTCTTTGATAATCGTTTTGGTCGTGGTGACGACCCCTCCCGGCGTGTCCAAACGAATAATCACGCAGGCCGCGTTATTCTCTTTGGCTTTTTCAATTCCCTTTATTATGTAATCGGCAAGAGCAGGATTTATGGTCCCGTCCACGTCAAGCAGGTATACAACGGGCCGGCTGTCTGGTTTTTCAGCCCCGAAAAGCGTTGGCGAGCCGTAAGACAGCAACAGTAGCCCGCATACGAACATGAAGGAAAATACAGCGAGTCTCTTTGTGTTCATAGGTTGTCTCCAGATCCCGATCGCGGGCGGTCCAGGAGGGCCATGACCTTCTGGAGGTCGGCCCAGGCTTCGGCTTTATGGCGCTTGTCCGGCTCTGTTCTCAGAAGAAAGGAGGGGTGGTAGGTTGGCATAACAGGTATTCCGTTCCTGTACCGAAATTCTCCTCTGAGATTTGAGATCGAGTCCTTTATGTCCAGTAGCCTCCCGGCCGCCACTCTTCCCAGCGTCACAATAACTTCCGGCGCCACCACGGCAATCTGATTTTCGAGGAAGGGAAAGCAGGTATGGATTTCCACGGGTTCGGGGTCCCGATTTTCCGGAGGCCGACACTTCACAATATTGGCGATATAGACATCCTCTCGCTCCAGGCGCATGGCCTGAATCATCCGAGTCAACAACTGTCCGGCCCGGCCGACGAATGGCCTCCCCTGGCGATCTTCATCCGCGCCGGGTCCTTCGCCGATGAACATCAGTCTAGCGTTTGGATTTCCTTCTCCGAACACGATGTTGCGCCTGGTCTTGTGAAGCGGACATCGGGTGCAGTCCCCAAGCTCCGCTCGCACCAATTCCAGAGGAGACAGTTCGATCCTGTTCTCCTGCATGCGCGGGAGCAGCACCTCTCGGAATCCAAGATTCACCTGGTATTCCAGGTAATTCCTGGCCTGCTCCATCCAGTCTTGGGATTCGTCAATCATAGTTGTCTGAGCCTATTGGCCTTGATTCTAGTATGGTGATTCCGCAATGTCTTTGCCACCGCGGCACGCGGAGCGGGTCGGCCCAGGGCCGCCTTATGAGTTTAACTTTCAGTGGGCATGGCACGCCCTACCCGGATGATCTTACCGCTTGCCGAAGTTTCTTTACTCGGTCCAGTATCAGATCGGCTACGCGATCCTTGGACATCATATCCATCTGCTCTTCCTCTCCCGATCGGTGAAGGAATCTCACGATATTGGTATCGTAATCGAACCCCGCACCGGGTCTGCTCACATCGTTCAGCACCAGCATATCCAATTTTTTTTTCTCGAGCTTTGCCCTGCCGTTCTCCAGGACGTCGTTGGTTTCGGCTGCAAAGCCCACCAAAATCTGATCTTTGCGTTTGATCCCACCGAGTTCACGCAGGATATCGGGATTCTTGATCAGCTGGATCGAGGCTTGCATTTTCTCTTTTTTTACCTTCCCCGTCTCTGTCACAGCAGGCCGGAAATCAGCCACCGCCGCGGCCTTTATCACGACATCCATTTCAGGGAAAACTTCCAGGACTTGATCGTGCATTTCAACAGCGGTTCGCACGCTAACATGTTTGACTCCAGTAGGTGCAGGAACCTTTAACGGACCCGCGACCAGAGTCACGGAAGCCCCGCGAGCAGCGGCCCTTGCTGCTACAGCGGCCCCCATTTTCCCCGATGATTTGTTGGTGAGAAATCGAACGGAGTCCAGAGGCTCTTCTGTGGGACCTGCCGTAACGAGTATCCGTTCGCCTTCAAGGTCTTTTGGACCCAGGAGTCGCTGAATGTTATCGGCAATCGTTTCGGGTTCCGGCATCCTCCCTTCGCCTTCCCAACCGCAAGCTAGGAACCCCGATGCCGGCCTCATCACGTGATAGCCCAAGTTAATCAGTTTATCTATATTACCTTGCACAATCGGATTGTAATACATGTTCACGTTCATGGCCGGACAGATGAGCACAGGGCATTTTACAGCCATAAATACCGTGGTGAGCATGTCGTCGGCTATGCCGGATGCGATTTTCCCGATGGTATTCGCGGTGGCCGGAGCTATGACTGCTATGTCCGCAGTGTCGGCCAGGGAGATATGTTCGATTGAGGGGCGGTACCGGTCTCCCCACATGTCGTCGAAAACAGGATTTCCGCTAAGCGTGGCAAGAGTGAGCGGCGTGATGAATCGCGTAGCGGACTGTGTCATGACGACGTGAACATTAAAGCTTGCCTGCATCAGAAGACGAACCAGCAGAGGCGTCTTGTACGCTGCTATTCCGCCGGTAATCCCTGAGGAGAACAGAGGCGCTCATGGTTCAATCCCTATGAATCGGCAGTGACACGTTTTCTCGCTGCTTATGCAGAAACTCTAACGTCGTGACCAATAGTCTTGACCTTGTGCAAAAGCCGCTTTCTGAAAGATCGGTAGGGCCCGGCGTCCCTGCCGGTCCGAGATAGTTGATTTATGTGTACCCCGCGTTTCGCTTGGTTCGCCCCCACGGAGGCCGGCGGCTACCAATTCCAAAGATTGTCCTTCACAATCGGACATCTATCTTCGCAAACGCTTTACGCTTTTCTCACAATCCTGACACTTTGAGGCTGAACGATCAACCTATTCAGCATTCCGTTTTGACTGTCCCCTAAGCTTGTATAACAACAGCTTGGGGGGGTGTCAACGGCTGTAGCAATGGGCTTCACTTCCCCATTGCCCTGTTGACACATGCCCGCTGCAAGTGTAATGAATATTTGGCAGAGTTGGGAAGACCGGCCCGCAGATTGAGCCGACGTTCCGTGTGCGCCCGTAGCTCAGTTGGATAGAGCAACGGACTTCTAATCCGTAGGTCACAGGTTCGAATCCTGTCGGGCGTGCCAAAGAAAAGATAGAGGGCAAGCGTTTGTCGCGGTGCTCCCTTTTGCAAAAAGGCAGTCCCCTGCTCGTTGTCAGGGGTATGGCTATGGTTTTTCTTATCCTGATCGCGTTGCCTTAAGAGCCGCTTGGATTACATTGTCGAGATTCTGTAGGAAGCGAGAACGGTCTCGCTTTTCAAAAGGAGCCGGCCCTCCCGTAAAATTACCCAAATCGCGGAGATGAGCCATCAAGTCTCGATTCGCAAGTGCATTGCCGATGGATTCCGGGGTGAAAATTCGGCCTTTCGGGTCCAGCATTCGAGCGCCCTTTTCAATACATCGTGCAGCAAGCGGAATATCAGCCGATACGGCAATATCGTTTTCATGAATATGCTCCACAATCCAGTCATCGGCCGCGTCAAAATGTCCACTCACAATAACCAGCTCGAATAGTTCCTCTTGCGGAATTGTTATCCTGGAATTGGAAACCACGTATACCTTTAATCCGTAGCGCTGAGCCACCCGATAAACCTCATTCTTTACCGGGCAGCCGTCTGCATCAACGTAGATCTCGATCAAATAGTACCCCTTCTATTTTTAAGATAGATGCCATGCCCGTCAGATGCCTTCTAACTTGTTACTTCAGCCGCGCTGCCGGGCTCCATCCATCGGATGCGATGTTCCAGCCCGGCAGCCTTGAAAGCATCTTCGATTTGCTCGCGCGATTCTGAGAAGTGCTCCCATCCTTCGTAATGCAACGGGATGATAATAGCATCTGCAAAGGCGCGCGCAGCTTCAACTCCTTCGTTCGCGGTGAAGGTTAGATGCGCCGGTCCTGCTGCCGCAACCCGCGCGGCTCCCATGAACAGGATGGCAACCTGAACTGAGAAGCGTTGGCCGACTTCCGCGGCACCTTCGTACCAGACCGTATCACCGGAAATGTAGACCGCGCTTTGCGGAGACCCCTTCAAAGTCAGCACGAACCCGGTTACCGGGCCACGATCCCCGTCAACCGGTCCATGCCGCGCGGGAGTCCCGGTCACCCTCAGAACACGACCATCTCGGGTCGGCAGGTCCACAGTCTGCCAGTGGGCAAGACCGATTGCATTTCCACCTAATCGTTCCGCGCCTTCTTGCGTGGTGAGAACCGTCCCTGCGCTCTTGAGTAGAGTCCGCCCCGCATGATCAAGATTGTCAAAGTGATGGTCGTGGCTGAGCAGGACAGCATCTATGCGACCGACAGACTCAGGGCTTAGCGCGGGACCCGCTGTTTTTCGCAACGTATACAGGCTGGTTGGATACTCCGTGCCCGCAGGATCGAGGGTCGGATCGGTAAGCAGCCTCAGTCCGCCCAGTTCAAGTAGCGCTGTCGGCCCGCCGATATAGGTAAACTTGAGTTGAACAGTTCCCATGATTGGTTTCCTTCGCTTATTGTAATATCTAAAGGCAATCGTTCACCGCGGAGATCGCAGAGTACGCAGAGAAATCAGCCTCTTCTAATTTTCTGGCAGATGAGGCATAGCGCTTTTCGGGTCCGGGACGGCAAAAACAATGCCGGCCATAATGCGCACCTCCGTCACTTACACTGCTGTGTGTAAGCTATTTTCCGTCTCTGCGCCAGTCCCTCAGTTACGCGGCCAATCGCTGATCCTATGTCATTGCAAGGAGTGAAACGACGAAGCAATCTCAGCTTTTGTCAAGCAATGACACCGTCACCCCGGACTTGATCCGGGGTCCAGACTGGATTCCGGCGTACGCCAATCCGCGTTAAGTTAAGCGCGCCGCGTAATAAAACTTGCTGATTAGTCGGCTCTACGCGTATTGTTCGCGATCCTAAGCCGGAAAACTTGGCAGATTTTTTACGCGGCGCGAGTAAGAGAGCTTCTCTACCTTTCCAATTCTCTTAAATTAAGAGGAGAGTTCAGAGAAAGTTCGGAAAGGAGAGAAGATCTCATGAACAACCATCATCGACAGCGGTCGGAACCGCACATGAAAATCCTCGGTAGGGATTTTCAGGCTAAAGACAAAACCTTTGTCCTCCCGTCGACCTTCCGGTTGGGATTGGATCCGGAGGAAATCGGGAAGATTGCCCTTAGATCAGGCTTTATGAAACGACGACCCCGAAAGATCGAGCCCAGGACCTTCCTCCAAGCTCTTGTCGCTATGACCCTCAGCCCAGGTTTTTCCATGAGGGCGTTTGCAATCATCTTGGGCCTCCTGAGCCACAACGTTGTCAGCAAGGTGGCCGTCTTCCTCCGGATGAAGCCCAATGTCATTGACTTTGTAAGAGAAGCGCTTTTCAACTCAGTTTCGGCCATGTCCCGGCTCAAAGAAGAGATCGGTCACGGGGTCTTTGCTTCTTTCCGTCGGGTCTTGTTGCAGGACAGCACAAACCTTTCTCTTCCTCAAAAGCTTGCAAAGTTTTTTCCGGGCGCCAAAAATCAGTCGGGTAAAACCAGCGCGTCAATCAAACTTCAGACCACCTACAATGCCCTCACCGAGACATTTGTCTCATTTCAGCTCACTGCTTACCGGTGCAACGACCAATGCGCCTCTCCTTCCATCTTGGATATTATCCAGGAGGGAGATCTGGTGATCCGCGACCTGGGCTACTCTTCCCTTGGTGTCTTCAGGTCCATTGATGAGAAGAAAGCTTTCTACCTGAGTCGCTATTCCCATAAAATAGCTCTCTTCCACCCCACCGGCAAACGCTTCGATCTGCTCGGAAACCTGAAAAAACACGGAACCCTTGACGAAGGGCTCCTTGCCGGCAGCGAGGAAAGACTCCCCGTGAGGGTAGTGGCCATTGGGGTCCCTGAGCCTATTGCCGCCCAAAGAAGGAGAAGACTGCTCCACAGTGGAGACAAACGGCTCAATCCCGATCCAACCCATTTGGCCCTTCTCGGATGGGAGATCTTTCTCACCAACGTCCCCCAAAAGACCTGGGATGCCAGGACAGTGTCCCGGATCTACGGGGTGCGTTGGCGCATCGAAATCATCTTCAAATCCTGGAAAAGCCACTTTAAGATTCATGCATTTGATCATCCCACCCCAACGGAGGTGCAACTGCTCATCTACGCGAGACTTATTTATATCACGCTCTTTCAGACTAGCTTTTTCACCCGGCTTGCCGCCTTCGTCTATGAAACGACAGGACAACACCTCAGCCTGCTTAAAGCGGCCGACTTCTTTAGCCAACGCATCCTGCCCGCATTGTTGACGGGAAGTGACTATCCGCTCATTCTTCAACAGATACTCAAACATTGCACATACGAAAAACGGAACAAAAGGGCAAACTATGGACAAATCTTTCAGTTACTCGTGGAAAACCCATGACCAAGAACCCCCTTAACTTAACGCGTATTGGTGTACGCCGGAATGACGATTGCTGCGCCGAAGCCGACGTTACTTGCCCGCTTGGCGCCTAGCTTAGATGTCTTAGTCGGGCCGACCTTTCCCACAATTCCAGCAGTCCGTGAACTGCCCCTCAATTTCCTCGCCGCAAGACTCGCATTTCCAATCGTCGGTTGCATCGTTTTCTGATGAAAGAGCCTCTTCTACAACGCGACTCGCTTCCTCAAACTTATCATCGTCAACGCATAGTTGGGGCCAGCATTCAATTGGCGGGAGATCACCGACCGCGGCGCCGAGGAATTGGTTTTTTAGCCAGCACTCGATCCCGTGACCTTCCAAGATATTCTTGAACAGGCTCACAAGAGCGATATTGGGGGCACTGTAAACCGTTTTCATCTTACCCTTCGGTCACGAGAAAAACTATTTTGACGAGGAACTCTTGTGTTCTTCTGCCTTTGCACAGGCTCGACAAACCCGTGACTCCGGCAGTTTTGACTGTAAAATTCGCCGAAATGTTCCGATACCAAAGCAAATACTGCATGTCGGCCGTCCGCACTTCTTGCAGATGCCTCCCCCCAATGTATCAAACTCTCTTCCACAGCTATGACATTTCCACGGAATGCTCAGTTCAATCACCATCGTGCCGATCCGGCTGACAGGCGGGAGCCATGCAAGCGTCCATTGCGAGCCGACTGTTATTTGCCGTCCTGCATACTATTGGCAACATTGCGCGGCCCTCTCATGCATACTCATACACGGGAGTTTCGATCACTCTGTCGGGCCTTTTCCTGCTCTTGATAATGGCCTGGATATGCTCCACTGTCTCAGGCGCGAAGTACTGCTCGCCGGTCTCCCTGCACACGCGGGCCGGTACGTTTTCAACAATGAAGACTTTACCGCTATATTCCAGTGTGTAGGTTACCCTGGTATCTACCATTCTCTCTTTCATCCTGGATTTCCCTTCATCTCACTTTCTGATCCGAAAATCGATCCACAGACCTGGGTCAGGCTGGTATAGAGTGATGATCTTGATGAGCGGCCTTCGCGGGTAGCTGCACTGAACATGCAATGGCCGGCCAGCTTGCGTGTAGCCAAGGATGAGGCAGTCGGGCCGTATTTGTCTTGCGGATAGTCTTCAATCACCTCACTTCGACCGGCGATGGCATCCTCCACCTCCGCCACACTTATGTCCCGGATGATGCTTTGATCCACAGCATTTTTGGAATATTCATATTGGCGCCTTTCGACCTTCGCACGGATTTCATGGATCAATGCCTTCATAAAATAGTATCAACCCCTTGAGTCGTGGTCAATTAGCCATAGTCAGTGTGCGTCCGAGAAATCCTGTTGGAATTCCCGAAAACCGCGACTCTATCATTTTTCGCGATAGATGCGGTTCGCTTCGTTCACCGCATCCTACCTTGGCTTGTCCGGCTCTCTTGCAGCGGTTTGTCCGATTTCGTCCTCGATATCTAGATAGTCCCCGTGCCATAAGTCGAACTCGTCGCCCGTCCTCCAAGTCTGCACATCAGGTCTGGCATCGAGCCATGCCGTGATCTTATTCAGCCTCGCAGCAGGATCGTCCGAGCGGCGGCCCAGTTCCACTACCACGTCCAGCTTGTCTTCTTTGCCGCCGCCGCCACAGTAGCATCCGTTTGCTTCGATGGCTTCCTCGATAAAGGCGTCAAGAAACTCCTCAAATCCGTCCTTCCGATTTCGCGTAATGACGAGTTGACTACCCCACTCGGTGAATTCACCACGATGCTTCTTCTTGCGGAGCCGCTTCTTCATCTTTTAGATCCAACGTTTCTCGGAATTCTGCCCACCGCAGACGAAAATCACCAAACGTCCCTCTGATTGAAGCCCCTATTCGGTAATGAAAGCCAGAGTTGAAGGAATACTCCCCCAACCACGAAAAATACGCCTCCATCGCCCTCCTGGTCAAGCAAAATCCAGGAGATAGCCAGCATGCATCCAATGATGTGAGGCTGGCTGGCAAGCCTTTCCCACAGGTGCCATGACAATTGCCGCATGGAACCGAGTGCTTATCCTTCATCGCCCTCCCAGTCATCGACCATTGGCCGATTGAATCGAAAAACAGAGCCTAGTGGCAGCGGCCTGAATTCATAGTCATGGCAATTACATGCTATTATATCCAGATGTTATAATCGCTTAGTGATGTCGATTATTGGGTATTCTTATGAATATGGCTCTGATAGCCGTTTAGAATGACTGAGCCGTCGTGAGATATCTTTGGAGCTAAACAGGCTGATATATCATCATGTTAGAGATGCCTGGAAATAATATTCTAGGAAAAGATCACAATTATCCGAAAACTTATCATTTTTTTCTTGACATCTGATTTGTCGTAACCAATAGTCCACCTGCAAATAGTTGAACCCTGGAGGGAGGGTATGATGAGAAGAATACCTTATACGCTACTGGTCTGTCTTGTTTTCCTAATGTCAACAGCTTTTTTGGTGCCCGCCTGGGCGTCTCCGGTTGAGGACTCCGCAGACAAAGTTCTTGCGCAATCTCAGGCCGCGCCACAGGACGTGACCGGGAATCCGAAAACCAAAGCCATAACCAAGGTGAAACGCCCGGCCGCGTTTCCGCCCTGCTGCGATTATCCATGTTTTCGGCCGGAGATAACCAAAGTCAAGCCCGGTTACATGCGTCAGTACTCATCTGAAGCTCGGTATACCGGAGGCATTTTGGCTCCTAACGTCGGCCGGTGGGAGGTGAGTGCAGGCGTCCTCTTTGCAAGGCTCCGCGGTAAGATTGCGTGGCCGCGATACCCCTCGAACGGCGCTTTTATAGCGGGCCAGACCAATGCGACCGATTTCACGGACGGTCTCCAACTTCCGGCTCACCTTGCCGTGCCGACCTGGGGTATCAAGTACCGCATTCCGCCCCAATTGGGCCGCACGGTCACTCGGGTCTGGGGTTCGAGGCAAATGGTGGCGGCCAGTCATCCAATACGATTACATTCGGTCCTTGGCAGCAATTCTTCGGAGTGGGCCAGAACGTCCAGAGCAAGTATCAGCATAGCTACCACCGGGTGGGCCTTCTCTACGATGCAGTGAAGAGCTACAGAGCATCCATAGGAGTGTTTGCCGATTGGGTCCATGCAGAGGACAGGATAGAGGTAATTTCCTCCGTATCCATCGGGCAAAATGCCGTCTTCAGCAAGGGCACAGACGCTGCTATGACCGGCCTCGAATATCACAGATTCATGAAAGCTTCTTCCAATGGAGGCACCCTTTCTTGCGATTGCAGAGCCGGGGTTATTTTCCTCGACGATGTGGAAGGATGGGACGCTCAGGCAGGAGCGCAGTACGCAATTCCTCTGAATGCCGGCCGCTCAGGATACGTGAAGGCCGGGTACAGGCTTGTCGAGTTGAAAAAGTCTCAGAACGACTTTCTGCTCAAGGATGCGCTTGAAGGCGGTTACATGGAATTTGGCTTCATCTTCTGATCAATGTCGGTGTCGCCGAGCCAAAGGGCGTGAGAAGTTGTCAATTACCGACGTTTCCGAAAAGGAAGATGTAACAATAACACAGGGTCGTTAACAGACGACAGCCACTCCAAGATTGATTCACAAGTTTTTTAAGCCCGGTCCTTAACATCTCCCTCCAGCTCGAGAGTTAAGACCGGGCTCTTTTTTTTAGGAATTCTTTACCGCAGAGTGCGCGGAGGTCGCAGAGAGGTCTGTTTCTGCGCCTTTTTCTTAGGTGAAGCGCAAGTAAATGCCCTCAATTATTCGCGACAATCGCTGAACCTGCGTCATTGCGAGGAGCGACTGGTGGGACAGGCTTCCAGCCTGTCTATTACGGATGACCGGCAGGATGCCGGTCCCACCAGCAATCTAGGGTCTGGCCATGCCGAAGATTGCTTCGTCCCACGCGACGCGGGACTCGCAATGACAGTCTTTAGCCCCACGTAACTGGGGGACTACAGGCGCAAGACATTCCGGTCAGTAACACAGAAGACGGTACCGGCCCGATTGCATACCCCAGCTGCTTATTGTGTTTGCCAAGAATAATATCCGTTTGGCAGGACGATGCAGAGGACCCTGAAGGCGCTCCGTGATGGGCGTTTCGCCGTCATTCCCGGGCAGGTGGAAATCAAGACTGGACCCCGGATCGGAGTCCGGGGTGAACCCGCGAAACGCGGGGCAAATCGGACAAAAATGTTGGCAATTGGTTTATGTGGGCTTGTAGGAGCCACTTTTTGCTCTGCGTTCTAAGCGCGCTCTGCGGTGAATTCCAATTGCCCGCAGATCTGAGACACTTTTCCTGGTAGACCGCGAGGCTATTTGGTCATCACATCCGGTAGAGTTAACTTGGGACACAAGGCTTTCATCATTTGCACATAGGTGTTTGTCATAATTTTGAGTTTTTGTAAGTCATCCTTGGCGGAATCCGGGATCTTTTTGTCGTCTCCCGAGGCAGAGGACCGCGCGGCCGCCATGAGTTCTTTCATTAAACCAAGATACTGATTGACGGCCTTCTCAACCTCAGGGTCCTGCGCGGCCGCTTGCTGCATTTCCGCCATAGATTGAGCCACGGCCTCTGACAGGCTTGCCACCTTCTCATTGTCGCTGAGCGGCGACTCATAGATGCCCACAATATGATTTATTCGATTCTGAAGATTCTCACACTGCCGGGGATCCATTCCCATACCGCGGGCCATGTCCTGGACTTCCTGATCGGCTGGCCCGGCATTCTGAGCTTGCGCCGTAAAAACGAGCGAACTCATGATCGCCAGGGCTGACAAGAAAATCGTCTTCGTGAAGTATGTTTTTCCCATGACTCCTCTCCTCCATTCCACCCCTTATACTAATGTGCTTTCAACGAGCATGAAATTCTCGCAGCAGTTCGAAGGCATTGATATTACGTCATTGCCCGTCTTATCTCCGCGGCCACCTCGGTCTCCACGCGGTCGAAAGGTGTGCGCCGCACTCGATGCGGCAATGCCATTTCTGCCGCGGCCGCGACATCTTCCGAGGTTACTTTGGTTTCGGCCTTCGTAAGCGGCCAACGCCCTTGCCGTCTTAAGGGTCACTATGTCCGCACGGTGCCCGTCAACGCCGAGCTTTAAAACACGCGGATGCGATTTGTTCGAGTATTTGCTTCTCCGCAGTAACTTTAGCGCATTGTATTTGCGCGGCCTCAATGCGCTCCGATAGCATTGCGGATTCAGACGACCAATCATTGGAGAACCGCGGCGGATCATTGTCAAATTCGAGTCTCCGCTGCATGATTTGCACGCGGGCCTCCGCGTCACGGATTCCCTCGATATTCACGCATAGGCCGAATCGGTCGAGCAACTGCGGCCTCAGTTCGCCCTCTTCAGGGTTCATAGTGCCAACCAACGTGAAACGAGCGGGATGCGAAAATGAGACTCCTTCCCGTTCCACGGTATTCATGCCCATAGCTGCCGAATCCAACAGCACGTCTACCAGATGATCGTCGAGGAGGTTTACTTCATCCACGTAAAGAATGCCCCGGTGAGCCTCAGCTAGGATTCCGGGCTCAAACTTTTTTTCACCCGTCTTTAAAGCATGCTCCAGATTTAAGGTCCCGACAAGCCTGTCTTCGGTCGCTCCGAGCGGCAATTCGACCACCTTTATTTTTCGCTCTTTTCTGGGCGGTGGCTCCCCCGCGTCGTTGCCGTTTTTGCACGGATGATCCATGCAGTGTCCACAAATCAAGTGAGTGTCAAGCGCCGGTACATGAAAGGGACAATCTTCGACGACTTCAATAATCGGAAGGATATCTGCAAGACCGCGTACCGCGGTGGATTTTGCTGTCCCTTTTTCCCCCCTGATGAGCACTCCCCCTATTGTGGGATCGATGATATTCAGTATGAGAGCCAGTTTCAATTGCTCCTGGCCCACGATGGCCACGAAAGGGTACAAAGGCAGGATCGACATCAGGCACCACTCCTCACAATCTCCAGCAAGATATCGGATCTCAAGTCCTTAATTCTGAAGTAATCCGCGTGCAAAACCTCCGCGAGTCTCGCAGAAAACCCGTATCGAAAACCACCATCTTCTTCCGCATCAACCACGATGGATTTGATCCGAGTATTCGAGGCAAATCCTTTTGCCGCGGAAAGAGCCTCCCAAAACGGGTCGCCTGTTCCGATACTCTCATTGGCCTTGCCGTCGGTGATGACGATTAAGATGGGCCGGCACGTGGGATCTTTCAGCAGGACGTTCCGCAGCACTCCTTGCCCCTTGCGAAGGCCCGCGGCCAGCGGCGTCTTGCCGCCTACCGGAAGCTCTTTCAAAAGCTGTCCGGCTCGGTAAATGGACGATGTCGGGGGCAGGTTCACAACGGCCTCCTGTTTGCGAAAGGATACCATAGCTACACGATCCCGCCTCTGATAGGCATCCTTCAACAGCGACATAATAGCGCCCTTGGACGCCACCATGCGTCCCCTCGCGGCCATGGACCCGCTGGCGTCCACTACGAAAAGGAGGAAATTCCCGGTTCGGGTCTCTCGAACCTTTTCCCGGATATCCTCATCACGAATCGCCACGAAAAGACCGTTTTCACTCTCTCTTCTCAACTGATAGGGAGCCGCCGCGCGAATTGTCGCATCCAAAGCAACATCATCGCTAAGCCTCTGCAATGTGCTTCTTACGTATCTTCCCCTCTTGTGTCTGGTTCGTGTTCGAGACCGCTTGCCGGATCCTTGCCGAAACAGCTTGTCACGACAGTGGCCAATTTCTTTGACTTTAAACGTCGGTCCAACGTCAAAGATCGCTTCGAGGCTGTCAGAGCGCTGGATGGGCTTTTGTGTGGGCCCGAAGTCAATCTTTTCCGAGCCTGTGTCCTGCATCGGAGCACGGACCGGCTCTCCTTCGGGATAGTCCGCAGGGTAACCATGCCGCCGCGTAATTCGGCGAGGGGGATTGGCCACACGAGTGATGGGCGAGAGTTCCTTGGGAGGAGCAAGGTCACGAGATCTATGCGAAACGGCTAAGACAGCAGCCTGGCGAACATCGTCCAAGGTCGCCTCGTGACGACCTTCAAACGCGGCCAAAGCTCTAGAAGCATGTGCGATTACGATATCCGCCCTGTGCCCGGCTACGTTATGACGAACGCAGATCTCTGCGATTAATGTGTCGAGATTCCTTGGAAAGCCAATGCGCGGCAGCACGTCTCGCGCCCGGGAGATCCTTTCCGTCAGGAGGATATCCTCGTTCTCGAATCGCTTACAGAAAGCCTGCGGAGCTCGGTCGAATGCGTCTCTTCGCTGGATGACTTCGACTCTCGATGCCACGTCTCGCGCGCCGTTCACATCGACGCACAATCCGAAACGATCCAACAATTGGGGTCTCAGCTCGCCTTCCTCCGGATTCATGGTACCGATGAGAATGAAGCAGGCCGGGTGACGATGGGCTATTCCTTCCCTCTCAACTACATTCTCTCCCGAAGCGGACACATCCAAGATTAGATCCATCAAATGGTCCGAGAGCAGATTCACCTCATCTATGTACAGAATTCCTCGATTGGCACGCGCCGTGAGGCCAGGTTGGAATACCCGGACACCTTCGCTGATTGACGCGGAGAAGTCGAGTCCGCCAACTACCATTTCTTCCGTGGCGTTCAGAGGTAGTTCCACGACACGCACCCTTCGTCTCCCGGTGGCAACGCGGCCGTTCTGACAAGACTGGCACAATGCCTTCTCATCCTTGGGATCGCACGAGTACGGACATTTGGACACAACCTCAATTTCAGGAAACGCTTGCCAGCGCTCTAACCGCCGTCGATTTGGCAGTTCCTCTTTCTCCCCTGATCAAGACTCCACCGACACTTGGGTTGATAGCGTTAAGTATCAACGCCAGCTTCATTGAATCTTGTCCGACCACGGCGGAGAAGGGATATGTATGCTGGGACTGATAGGAATCGGTCAATTTATAGCGTCCTGATTCACGCATTGCGCTTTGATAGCCATTGCCAAAAACTTGTCTGATTCGCCCAAGGATATTGGCCTTTCAACGTCTCATCACTGTCATTGCGAGGAGTAAAACGACGAAGCAATTTTTCTTTCACGGTATTGGAAATTGCTTCGGGCTTGCGCCCTCGCAATGACAGGATAAGCAAATCGGGCATAAGTTTTGGCAATGGACAGAAACCTGCGACATTTTGTGTCGTGCGAATCTTCTTTTCCCAGCCCGCCAACCTACCTACACTTTGGGCTCTTTCCACCACGGATAAAAATCGGGCATGTCCGCGGTGGGACTCATGGTGAACTGAGGAGACCGTTTTTCCAGAAAGCTCTGAACCCCTTCGAGAGCGTCCTTCCGGCGACCGCACCAGTAGAAGCATTTCGAGTCGACAAGGTGCGCAGATTGAGGATTTTCCTCGCTGAGCCCATGCCACAGCAGAGCCTTGCTTAGCGCAACCGAAACCGGTGCGGCGTTTTTGGCAATCTCCGCGGCGATGGCCAACGCTCTGGGCAGTACCTCGTCACGGGGAAGCACGTAATTGAACAGCCCTGAGGTCGCTTCTTCCTCGGCTCGAAAGACTCGGCCCGTGTACACGAGTTCCGCGGCCCGGGAGATACCCACTATGCGAGGCAGAAACCAGGACGAGCAAGCTTCCGGCACTACGCCTCGTCGCGTGAAGACGAAACCGATTTTGGCGTCCGCCGCCGCGACTCGGATATCCATGGGAAGCGTCATGGTAATCCCGACTCCGACTGCATGACCGTTGATTGCCCCGATGACCGGCTTCCGGCAATTGTAGATTGCCAAGGAGACTCTTCCACCCCGGTCTCTATGTTGGCTAATTGGAATCTCCTTGCCTTCCCTCTTGGATATATCAAAGGTGGAGGCGCCATAAGAAAGGTCAGCTCCGGCGCAAAAAGCCTTGCCCGCGCCGGTGACTACTACCGCCCGGACAGCATCGTCTCGATCAGCCTCCGCAAAGACCTCTATCAACTCCAGAGCCATGGTCGGCGAAAAGGCGTTCAACTGTTCAGGTCGATAAAGCGTTACAGTGGCAATCCCATCGGAGACTTCGAATCGAGTATCAGTCAAATTCACCTTGTTACCTCCAATTCCTTCGATAGCGATTCTAGAGCTTGTCGATTTTGAGGCGCAAGCTCAGACGTATACATTCAGTTTCTCACAGAGATGGGTTCTCTCCGAATATGTCATTGCGAGCGCAGCGAAGCAATCTCCAGTTCCCCGAAACGAGGGAGAAGGCTAGATTGCTTCGTCGTTTCACTCCTCGCAATGACTTGCGGGTCTACATGCCCTCGGATAGGTGAATGATCACACTCACAACCTCGGTGTTTTGCTTTCAAATCAACGACCAGTGTAACATAACCGGTCGCGCCAGTAAGATCAATCACTTGTAGAGATGCCCCAACAATTGTAAGTTGCGTTGATCCCTTCCGGACTCGTCAATTCATCCGCGAAGTATTCTCAAATGAGGGCGTGTTGGAACGTGTGCGATTGCAAGTTGCGACGGCAGATCTTTCGGGAACCGCTTTGAGCCTCCTACTTCATACTAAATCTTCTCCCGCCCCAAAGCTAAAGACTGCCGGGAACTCCTGGTTCGAAGAAAGGAAACGTGCTATGCGTTTCTGGGAATAACCGGGCCTAGTCGGCCAAATGGCCCCGTGTGATGCGGGAAACAGCAGAGGTCCTGTGCTGCGCGCCGAGTCGGCCCCTAGAAGAATTCCACGAGAATTTCATGGATATTCTTATGAATTTTGATGTACCGATCAACGGTCGGGATATATGAGAAAACCTTAGATATCGAACATTTTTTTAAACATCGAAATTGGACTGGTCTTGTACGGTATTTGCGAGAGCAGTTAAGCGAATCCGGCGTATTGCCATCGGCAGTGGCAGGAGCCGTGATCGAGATGGCCCGTAAAATTCAAGATATTGAAGCCAAACGAGTGCTCAAAAACCGATCGGAACGGTCCAATCTCTCGCCAGACAGCCAGCCCATACAAGATGCCATTGACGCGGTATTGTTCAAGTCTTGCGGGTTGTCGGATGATGACGCCGAGTACATTAAGCAGCGTCTCAAAGAGATGCTGTAGGGGCGGCCGAACAAGCTCTGCGATGGATACAAAAAATGAAATATGATCGGGACCGACACTACAGGCGTTCGATCAGGCTGAAGGATTATGATTATTCACAAGCAGGTGCATATTTTGTCACAATTTGTACGCAGGAGCGACGATGTCTTTTCGGTGAAATACACGAAGGGGAAATGCTGCTGAATGCGCCGGGAACAATGATTGTAAACGCATTGGAACGGTTGAATCAAAGATTCCCTGAGGTCAAAATAGATGTCCACGCCGTCATGCCCAATCACATCCACGGCATCATTTGGCCGGTAGGGGCGCCCCTTGTGGGTGCCCTAGATTATGACATTGGGTCAACCACGAGGGTCGCCCCTACATTGGGGGACGTCGTAGGGGCCTTCAAATCAATTACTACGGACGAATACATCCAAGGGGTGAAGATTCTGGAATGGGCGCCGTTTTCGGGCAGGCTCTGGCAACGCAACTATTATGAACATGTCATCCGTCATGACAGGGCTCTCAACGCCATCCGAAATTATATTGTGGAAAATCCCCGGCAATGGGCGAATGATCCCGAGAATCCCGACTTTAGTCGATAGGTGAGGGGCAACGATGACCAGCGACGAAATTCTTAGGAAACTGGCAGAAAATCAACAAACCATCCGTGGCTTCGGCGTTCGCCGCCTTGGCATATTTGGTTCGTACGTCCGAGGTGAACAAACTGAAACAAGCGACATAGATTTTCTTGTGGAGTTTGAGCGTCCCACCTTCAAAAACTATTTTGGTCTCAAATTCTTTTTGGAAAAACTCTTTGAGTGCAAAGTGGACTTGGCATTCCACGACACTATTAAGCCGCGAATTCGCAAAACGATTCTGGAGGAAACAGTCTATGCCGAGGGACTATAGGCTCTATATGGATGATATTCTTGAATCCTGCCGAAAGATCCGACAGTTCACGGAGGGAGTGTCTTTCCAGGAATTCCAACAAAACATCATGATGCAAGATGCAGTCATGAGAAATTTCGAGATAATCGGCGAATCGGTCAATCACTTGCCGGACGAAATCAAATCTCTCTATCACGATATAGAATTGGCCGAAATCGTTGGATTTCGCAATATACTGGCTCACGGATATTTCACGATAAAATTGGAAACTGTTTGGTCAGCAATCGAAGAGGGTTTGCCCGATCTCGAACGGCAGACCAAAGCGCTTCTCGGCGAGGAAGCCTGATGCTCATCCCCCAAGTCATAGACAATCAGACATACTCAATGAAGGAAGTGCTAGCCGGGCTGCTCAGAGAGCACGAGGGGCGATGTCTGGACATAGCCACAGCCTATTTCAATGTCGGGGGCTTCGAACTGATAAAGGAAGGGCTTCCTTCACGCAAAGTGCTGGATATTCTATGCAGATCGTCCCGGAAAGCATAATCTCTATGATCGGTTTCGTCCGGTTGTGGCTATCGTGGGTTCCTCGAATTTCACCCGCGCGGCTCTCACCTCCGATAAGGAGCTGCGCACATCCGGCGTCGCGCCGGCCAAGATGATCGAGCGGGATGATCTGAGGCTTATATGTTTCGACGTGATTTCGGGATAGAACAACAAGGGACTTTCCTTACTGGATGGCCCACACGCATCAAAATTCAAGGAGTCCCATTTCCTTATACGTGTCGCGCCATTCTTCAGAAAAGCACGCATCGAGCATAGGCGCCAAGCGTTTCATGGTGTGGACCCACGTTGATTCGCCTTTTTCGAGAAGGTCGAATAGCTCTTCCAAGAGACTGTCAAGCCTGTCAATATTTTCCTTTGTGATAAAAGAAACTGCTCCACGCAACATGGACTCCATGACGTTTCCGGGGTCAAGAGCATGGGCTGTAAGCATCACGGCGGGGAAGTTCCGCTCAACTGCAATGTCCAGAAGATCGAGACCCCTGACGCCCATTATGTCAAGAATTACCATGTCGTACGTTTCGGTGACGAGCAGTCTCCTGGCCGCTTCAAAGCTTCCGGCTGTCTGAACGTTGTAAGAAGAGAGAACTTCCTCAACTGTTTCCAAAACGTCCGGTTCGTCGTCCACGGCGAGGATTCTTTTCATGGCCCTTTGGGTCCCTCTCCAAAGAATATGGTCCTTCAAGAGTATTTACCCTGAGAACGACTTTTAACACAACAAAGGAAAGGACATCAAGAAGGTTTGAATCCTTGAGCCGAACATTCAAGAACCAAGGGGAGAGCGAGGGAGGAGCATTCCAACAGCACAAGGCTTGTGCGACCGACCTGGCAACGAGAGAGGACCTGAAATTAGTTAAGGCGCTTGCATCCGTTTGATCTCAACTTTTCTCAGGGCGTCTGTTAGGGTCGGCCTTGGCCCTGCCGAATCGGTGTGGCCCGAAACTATGTTGCCATCTATCGGGGCATCGTGTAAAACTGATCGTGGTTTTAGACCCCGCCAAGGCATTAGTATGCGTGCTGTTCGCCCAGATTCTTCTGCCGTTGCAGACTTAGAAATGGAGTGATCGGATGTCTGAAGCTTCGGAACGGTATGACGCCCACCTGGATGCGTATCGTAGAACAGCTTACATAAGCAGCCCACAGATGTACAAAGAGCTATACGAAAAGTCATTGAGTTCTCCGGAGGAGTTCTGGGCTGAGCAGGCGGAACGATATTTGTCGTGGGTCAAGAAGTGGGATGTTGTGGTCCAGTCCGACTTCGAGGAAGCAAAGATCAAATGGTTCAGCGGCGGAATACTGAACGCGGCCTACAATTGCCTGGACAGACATGTGGAGAAGATCAAGGACAAGCCCGCCTATCACTGCGAGGGGGATGGTACTAACCAGTCTTACACGGCAACATATCAGGAGCTTTACGATAGAGTAAATAAGTTTGCCGCGGCGTTAAAAGCCAGAGGCGTCAAACGCGGTGATAGGGTGGTCATATACTTGCCGATGGTGCTCGAACTCCCCATTGCCATGCTGGCCTGTGCAAGAATAGGCGCCATTCACTGCGTGGTTCACTCAGGCTTCGGACTTGAAGCGCTTGCTTATCGAATTCAAAATTGCCTTGCCAAAGTTGTCATCACGGCAGACGGAGCCTTTCGCGCCGGCAAACCGGTTTCCCTGAAGTCAAAAGTTGATGCTGCGCTTGAAACCTCTCCATCGGTGGAATTGGTAATAGTCCTCAAGCATACCGGCGAGGCAGTCCGCCTAAACGGTCCAAAGGAAGTCTGGTGGCACGATGCGATTGCAGACGCCAAATTACCTTCGTACGTCGAGCCGGAACCTATGGACGCCGAGGACCCGCTTTTCATCTTGTATGCCAGCGGCCCCGCGGGCAAGCCTAAGGGCATTGTCCATACACATGGCGGGTACTTGCTCTACGCTTCGATGACTACGCGCCTCGTCTTTGATTTGAAAGACGAGGAAACTTTTTGGATCACCGAGGACATAGGTTGCATATCGGGGCACAGTTATGGAGTTTACGGACCACTTTTAAACGGCCTCACCTCTGTAATCTTCGAGGGGATCGCAGATTGTGCAGACCACGGCAGAGTGTGGTCGATCGTGGCCAAGCACCGGGTAGACAAATTCTGCACACTGCCGAGCACTATTCGATTAATGGCTGAGCAAGCCCCGGACTG
The DNA here is from genome assembly GCA_963828085.1 of uncultured delta proteobacterium. Taxonomy (GTDB): domain Bacteria; phylum Desulfobacterota; class Desulfomonilia; order Desulfomonilales; family Desulfomonilaceae; genus CAWBBA01. The sequence continues at coordinate 223,827 of CAWHDO010000028.1, read as the reverse complement.
CGCAGACGGGCACGATATCACGTCACTCAAATTACTTGGCCTGATGAGGGAAACCGTTAATTCAAAGGAGTGGAAGTGGTACTATGACCAGGTCGGAAAAGGGCGGTGTCCCATAATAGATGCGTACTCTCAAGCAGAAGCAGGTGGAATTCTTATAACTTCCTTTCCTGCTGTTGCCCCGTTGAAAGCCGGCTCTTGCTCGCTCCCGTTTTTCGGAGTGAAGCCCGTAATATTGGATCCCGGCACGGGCGAGGCAGTCAAGTATCCCAATCAAGAAGGTGTGCTGTGCATCGAGCGAGCCTGGCCCGGTATGGCAAGGACGATCTTCGGAGACCACGACCGATTCGTGGAAGGCCATTTCAGCCGTGTCCCCGGGCTATTTTTTACAGGAGATGGGGCCAGGCAAGATGAAGACGGCCAATACTGGATAATCGGCCGAATCGACGATGTGATCAACACAGCGGGGCATCGTCTGGGAATTCCGGAGTTGGAAGCCATCCTCATTCGGCATGACAAGGTCGCTGAGACAGCGGTGGTCGGCTATCCTCATCCCATAAAAGGTAGCGGTGTGTATGCCTTTGTGCACCTTCGGGACAGGTACGGAGAGATCCGAGAAACTCAAGGACGAACTTGTCGATCTAGTGCGCAGCACACTCGCCGACTTCGCGGAAATAGATATTATTCAATGGGTCGACACTTTGCCGAGAACCCCCAGTGGCAAGATACTCAGAGTCATCTTACAAAAAATCGCGGCAGGCGATGTTGCAACCCTGAGAGACTTTTCCTCCATTGCCGACCCGTCAGTCGTCGAAAGTCTTGTGAGGGGTCGTTTGGAACTCGGCGCATAAAAATCCCCCACGGCATGGCGGCTCGACGCAGTCGGACATACTCTTGACTTCAGTGGGCTGCCGGACCATCTTGTCAGGCTGGTGCGCCAATGAAAGAAAGCGATGGACGAGACGGAGCAACACACCTACCATGACAGACTTGGTACGCCGTTTACAGTGGTAGGTTGCGGCGCCGACGATTTCCTTCGCGTTCTGGACATGTACGATTCATACATGCCTGAGGCGGTGGCCCAGGGTCTCCCCCCCACAGACAAAGCGACGCGACTCATTTGGATTCGAACTCTCCTTGAGACGGGCGAAAACTATGCTGCGGTCATAGAGGGGAAGGTCGTCGGCCATGCGGCTCTTATGCCGAACAGAAAGACAAGCGACGGCGAGTACGTGATTTTTGTCGGTGGTCCTCACAGGAAACGCGGGCTCGCAACAGTTCTGACCGAAATGGCAATTCAACGGGCCAAAGCGCTTGGCTTGCGATCAGTTTGGCTAACGGTCGAGTCGGACAACTTTAAGGCAATAAAGCTGTACAAGAAAATGGGCTTCACGTTCTGTGATGCGGGCCTTTCCGAGAGAAAAATGGCACTCAGGATCTGAGGGGAGCGATGACGTTGAAGGTCGGCGTAATTAGGGATGACAGATATCTTGAGCACAGGACGGGCATTATACATCCCGAGCATCCGAACCGTCTGAAGTATATTTACAGCATGATAGATGCGGAGTTCTCTCGCGAAGTGGTCTTTGTCAAGCCTCAGCCTGTCACTCTGGAGGACTTGGAGGTTGTTCACACGCCGGCGTACGTTAAGAGAGTTCTCCACACAGCGAATCGGGACTTCACTCACCTGGCCCAGGACACGCCTACGAGTCCTCGCTCGTACATGGCGGCCTGGTTGGCAGTGGGAGGTTGTACCACCGCCTTGGAGAGGCTTCGTTCCGGGGAGTCTGACGTCTGCTTCTCTCTGGTGCGCCCGCCAGGTCACCATGCCCAACCCGATAGGGCGGGCGGGTTTTGCATCTTCAACAACCTGGGCATAACGGCACGTTACGCCTTACGCAGATACGGCTACAAGCGCATCCTGATAGTGGACTGGGACCTGCATCACGGTAATGCGTTACAGGACCTCTTCTACCATGAGAAGGAGGTGCTCTACATATCGTCTCACTACACAAACATCTTCCCATATGCCGGAGAGTGGGAGGAGACAGGCGCCGGTGAGGGTGAAGGGTACAACGTGAATATGGTATTAACAAAAGCCATTGAGGACCTTGACCTACTACATCTTTACCGTGAAGTCGTGGGTGAAGCCATACGACGATACCAACCCGACTTGATTCTTGTTGCCGCAGGCTTTGACCTCCATGGACAGGATATTTTCAGCAGGGCAAAGATAACCGAGGCGGTTTTCGGGATGCTGACCCGACTGGTTCTGGATCGGAAGCGAGAAGTAGGCGACCCGCCTTTACTTCTTGCTCTCGAAGGGGGATACCGAATCCCGGCACTGGTCAAGTCGGTCCGAGAGGTGCTTAAAGTCTTGACAGACTCAGACTCTGCGGTCAAACTTCCTCATGAAAGCACTCCAACTGGGGAGCAATTGTTGACAACCGCCCGCAGTTGTCACTCAAAATACGGCGTATGGACGGATTGATGCGACCGCAGGGAGTCGGCTCATGATCAAATCTAGAATCAAAGCCGAGCGGGATGACGCTAAGCTGAGCATCTTATGGCCAAACCTACCGCTCGTTCTCCTGGTCGGATGTAGAAGGGGAGTTCGAGTGGAAAGACTCAAATCTTACGAACATAGCCTTTGAAGCCATCGATCGTCATGCGGCGGACAAGGGACACCTCAAAGCCTTGGTCTTGGAGAAAGCCGGCAAGACCCAGAGCTTCACCTATCTCGACTTAAAGAGGATTTCTTGCCAGTGGGCCAATTTGCTGTCACGGTATGGTCTGACAAAGGGCGATCGATTTTTCATTTACCTTGACCCGTGTCCTGAACTCTATTTTGCAATGATAGCATGCGCCGCGCATGGGGGTTGTCTTCTGTCCGCTTTATCCCACTTTGGTTTTTGATGAACTCGAAGACCGCATTCATAACGCCACACCCAAAGCTATATTGACACACCCGGATCTAGCGGAGAACCTTCCCCCTGAAGCAATGGCCGACGTCGAACATGTTCTCCTGACCGAAGGTCCTGCGCCAGGGCTCTTTGGAGGTGAGTCCGTGATTGAAGACCTCTGGCGGCAGATGCCGGAAGAATTTGAAACCGTCTGGGTTGAACGGGATGCGCGGCTTTACCTTCTCTACACTTCAGGCTCTACCGGGCCCCCCAAAGGGGTGGTGCATGCTCACCAGGATATGCTGGGACTGAAACTGACGGCTAGATACGTGCTTGACCTCACTGAGGGCTCTGTTCTGTGGACCGATGGGCATCCTGCATGGGTGCTGGGTACGGTGTATGGAACATTTGCGCCCTGGCTGTGCGGGGCTACCTCAATAGTCATGGCCGACCCGTTCTCGGCATCGAGTTGGTATCGCACCCTGGAGAAGCATAAGGTCGAGATGTGGTACACGACTCCCAGCAGAATCAGAAGACTTATGGATGCCGGAGAAGACCTGCCGCCAAGATATGACTTCTCAAACCTTCGCCACATTTGTAGTGTCGGCGAGGCGCTAGGGCCGGAACTGTTTCACTGGGTCCGAAGCAATCTCGGCTTTGCACCGCACGACACGTGGTGGATGACCGAAACCGGCATGATATGTCTGGCGAACTTCCCCTCGATGGATATCAAGCCTGGGTCAATGGGCAAGCCGGTACCCGGAGTAGAAGCTGCTATAGTTTCAGAAGACGGAGAGAAGCTGCCCATGCTCACTCTGGGTCAGTTGGCTCTTAGGCCCGGATGGCCCGCTATGATGCGAGAAATATGGCAAGACACACTGAGGTACCAGGCATATTTCAGGCTCCCGGGTTGGTTCCTGACAGGGGACATGGCCATCGTGGATGAAGATGGATACTTTTTTCATCAAGGACGTATGGACGACCTCATCAAGATTGGCGAAAAGATTATCGGGCCGTACGAAATCGAACAGGTACTCTGTAGGCATCCTGCGGTGCATGAAGCCGCGGTGATCTCAAAAGAAGCTTCTCTCGGAAGATCTTCGTTGAAAGCCTTCCTTACGGTATCGGAAGGGTTCAAGCCCTCGATGCGGTTAAGGCATGAAATCAGGGCCTTCCTAAAGCCTAATCTGTCCTCCGCGGTGCAGCTAACCGAGGTGGAGTTTATCAGCGAGCTTCCTAAAACCAGATCCGGCAAGCTCCTGCGGAGAGTTTTGAGAGCGCGGGAACTGGGACTACCCGAGGGAGATCTACTAAGCTTGCAGGACGAGACTTCTTTCGAACACGATTCCTAACAAGCTGGGGACAACTCTTATCAAAGCCTAAGGATCATGGTTATTTCTTTTTCGCCATGATCCACTGCGATGAATCCTGCGTTTCTATAGAGCCTTATGGCTCTGAAATTGAAAGCTTCTACGGTGAGCCACAGCCTTTTCAATCCGATCAATCTCGAATCCTCGATAGCTATCTCAGTCAGGGATGTTCCGAGACCACGATTACGAAAAGATTCAGTCACGAATATTACGTATTCTCCGTCACCTCTGTCGAAATCCGGAATGACCGCGGCATGGCCCACTGCATTCCCGTCACTCCAGGCCAGGAAGTTGCGACCGAACTCCAGAAGCTTCTCAATCCACCGATCTCTGATTTCTTTTTGGGCGGGTGGAAGTCCTTGGCTGATTGCCAGCCTAGCGAACCCATCGTACATCGCCTTGATCTGAGAGGACGATTCAAGGTCGCATTTCCCCACCTCAAACTCGCAGCCAACCTTGTCAATTCTGCGGACCCGATTATGCGTAGTCATTTGGCTTTTCCAGACTCGATGGGGTTAATGTCCACCGCGGCAGAGACCCTGATGGTCGTACTGCGCTCGGGGTTCACCGGCTTCTCTGGAGAAGTCTTGTCATGATAAAACCGATCATGGATCACACTTGATAGACATTCCCAACTGATTTGCGCTGCCACTATATCACTAACAGTTCTGAAGGGTCAAACCCGCCCTCACAAGAGGCAAACAAGATTGCTTGGGCGGTTCCAGTACCAGAACTCTATGGTTGGTTGAATATTCTAGGGAAGTCATATGCGAGTAGTTGTTTGCACCGTGGTTTGTGGACTAGAGCGGTTCTCGAAAGTCTTGAAGTAATTCAATACCAGCATTGAGAAGAATCAGAGCCGGCGTCCCTGCCGAATGTAACTGGTTTATTTTGGGGTGAATTGTCCACCGGCACGGAGACCGGTGCTACCGGTTTACAGGAACCGCTCTTCCCAATCCGTGATTATTTTCGAGAATCGCTATAATACCAATGTCCTATCGAGCAAGTTGTGGTCCACCGCGGCGTTGGTCCCCTCAGTTATCCGACAGCGCATTGGTACAACACTTAGAGAGGTGGGTGAAGACAGAAACGCCCCCGCCTGGAAATACTGTTCCCGGCACGTTCGGGGCGCTTGTCTTCAGATAGTAGATTTCTATTCGATTACAACGCGAGCGCTCACGAGACTGTCCATAACAGTGGGATCCGCCAGGGTGGTGGTATCCCCCAAGTCTTCAACCTGGCCCGCGGCTATCTTCTTTAAGATGCGTCGCATAATCTTTCCGCTGCGCGTTTTGGGCAAGCCGTCCGCCCACTGAATTGCGTCCGGCGGACGCGATAGGACCGATTTGAGTTCGCACCAGCTTGACCAGCTCCTTCTTCAGATCGTCCGACTTCGTCACTCCCGTATTAAGGGTAACAAAGGCGTATATGCCCTGCCCCTTTATCGGATGCGGAAAACCGACCACGGCCGCCTCGGCCACGTCCTTGTGCAGAACAAGCGCAGATTCCACTTCTGCGGTTCCCATACGATGCCCTGAAACATTAATGACATCGTCTATCCGGCCTATGATCCAATAGTAGCCGTCTTCATCCTTCTTCGCGCCGTCGCCGGTGAAGTACATACCCGGGATTCGTGAGAAGTAGGTCTCTCTAAATCGCTCGTGATCGCCGAAGACTGTTCTCATCATTCCGGGCCACGGCTTTCTTATGAAAAGGGCCCCCTCGTCGCCGGGATGTTTGACTTCCTCCCCGGTTTCGGGATCCAGAATCACCGGATCGACTCCGAAGAAGGGGAAAGAGCAGGAGCCCGGTTTGATCGGGGCCACTCCGGGCAATGGGGTCATCAACTGTGCGCCGGTTTCCGTCTGCCACCAGGTGTCCACGATGGGACACCAATCACGCCCCACATAGTGATGGTACCATCTCCATGCCTCCGGGTTGATGGGTTCTCCGACTGTTCCGAGAAGCTTGAGGCTTGAGACATCGTGTTTCTCTACGTGGCCGCTCCCTTCCTTTGCCAAGGCCCGGATCGCAGTGGGCGCGGTATAGAATTTGTCAACGCGCCGTTTTTCAACGATGTCCCAGAATCGATCAAAATCCGGATAGCTTGGGACGCCTTCAAACATAACGCTGGTGAATCCGCAGCACAGCGGCCCGTAGACTATGTAACTGTGACCAGTTACCCACCCGATGTCAGCGGTGCACCAGAACGTCTCTTCCGGTTTCAAATCGAAGACCAACTTGGTCGTCATGGCAACATTGAGCAAGTATCCGGCCTGGGTGTGCAACACGCCCTTGGGTTTCCCGGTGCTGCCGCTCGTGTAAAGGATGAACAAGGGGTCTTCGGAATCCATCCGCTCCGGCTCCACATAAGCCGGCAGCGAGGGATCGGACATCAATTCATGCCACCAAAATTCTCTTTTCGGGTCTAGGTGGATATCCGAGCCGGTACGCTTGAAATACTATGATCTTTTCGATTACACCTGGACAACGTTTCAATGCCTCATCCACATTGCCTTTCAGATTCAGCACCTTGCCGGCCCTATAGCCGCCATCGACTGTAATGACCATCTTGGCTTTGCAATCCTCGATCCTGCTTGCAATGGATTCAGCGCTGAATCCACCGAAGATGACGCAATGGATGGCCCCTATCCGAGCACAAGCCAACATGGCGACCGGGAGTTCCACGATCATCGGGAGGTAGATGATCACCCGATCTCCCTTCTTTACGCCCTGGGACTTGAGTACAGCGGCAAATTTGTTGACTTCATTGTAAAGCTCCAGATAGGTTACGACCCTTGACTCGGCTGGATTATCTCCTTCCCAGTAATAGGCCACTTTGTTCTTGAGCTGGTCCATGTGTCGGTCCAGGCAGTTGTAGGTAACGTTAAGGACGCCGCCCCCGAACCACTCTATATTGGCCTTCTCAAAATCGTAACGCAGCACAAAATCCCATTTCTTGTACCAGGATATATACTCTTTGGCCGCCTCTCCCCAGAAATTGTCCACATCTTCAAGCGAGCGCCTGTAGAGTTCCTCGTACTCCTCCATGCTCTTGATGTACGCTATCTTTCGATATTCTTCCAGATGGGCGTCGTACCATTTTGGAGCATTGTCCATTTAATGACCCTCCTGCTTTTATTTTTTCGTCGGAGAGCCGGCCCAAGCCAATGTGCCGCCAGTCCCGACGTAGAATCCCTTGGAGCAAAACTGACTGCTCTCCCAGATCAGGTCATGGCCTCAGGCGCAGATCTTCACCGAGTCTCCCTTTCCAGCGAACTTCCGACGAGGGGCTAGGGAACAAACCCAGCGGCCGCTTGCCGGCTACGGTCAAAGATCAGGATGCCAATAACAGGGCTGTTCAGATCCTAACGGCCTCGCCACCGCGTGGTGGTTCGCCGAAAGGCCCGATCGACGCAGAGGTCGATCGCGTTGAATGGACTCCAAGTACCGCTCAAAAGATTTATCGAGATTTCCGCAGAGTATGATTCCGGAAAGCTGGTGGCCAGGCGGTCACCCGCTGTACACCTGTTAGACTGCCCTTTAGGAAGGAAAGACGTCATCCCCACCTTCGTTACGGAAGCATGCAGGTTCGCACATCCGCATTGTGGAGTTCCCCTTGTCTGGAGGACGTTGCGCGAGAGTTCACTATGATGTATTGTCAGACGAACTTAATCGGTATGGGGATCAAATGTCAAGCAAGATCGCCACAAAAAGTTTCGGGCTTTCGATCAAGTTATAAAACCCTATTTAAACCAAGGGATTATAAAATGCTCGCAAATTCCTCCTATCTGGTTGCGATGTCATGGCATAACCCCGTGCTTTTCTAGCCTTCTGATGATGCGGTGATGACCGCTGGGATGGTCCGCAGTCCGACCCTAACAGCGACAATGAGGTATTGGTCCGCCCACCCGCGAGAGTGTGCATGGAGCCTTTAGCAAGTAGCTATGCCGTGGTCCCCGGTGCAGTCTGCGAATTCCTGGGTCGGACCATGCCCTTCAGCGAACTCGACCGCACGACCCTCGAAAATCTGTGCAGGGAGTGCATCCTCGAGCATTTCCCGAAGGGGACGCTGATCTTTAAGCAGGACGTCACCGACATTACTCATGTTCACCTCATTCAAACGGGTGGCGTCAGGGTCAGTATGACTACTGACGAGAAAGTTGTTACGTTGAAAGAATACGGCGGGGAAGGGGCGTCATTCGGTGCTTCTTCAATTGCGGCGCGGAAAAGGGCCGAATTTGACGTCGAAGCCGTGGAAGACACTTTCTGCATTCTGATCCCCAGAGATATGTTCCTGTTCCTGGTGGATGAGCACCCCCGCTTGGCTGTCTATTATGATGAACACATTTCTGAAGACATGATGGGGGTAGTTTATTCCGAATTAAGGACAGAGAAGGTGCGTCTGCGGACAGAAGGGTCTCTGCACCTGTTCACTACAAGGGTCATTGACATAGTCAAGCATCAGCCGGAAGCGGTAGAAGCCTCGGCAACGGTGCGACAGGTGGGCGCTCTGATGGCAAAACAGGGGTCCGGCTCGGTGTTGGTACCAGATCCGTCGGGAAAATTAGTCGGCATGGTGACCAACCTGGATCTCAGGGCCAAAGTGGTTGCCCAGGGGCTGGACTATCAGACTTCGGTGGACCGCATTATGTCATCACCGGTCAAGACTGTCCCGGCCCTGGCCTATTGCTTTGAAGCGCTCGTCACGATGATTCAGGAACAGGTGGACTATCTCGCTGTAGAGCATCGCCGGGAAATCGTGGGGGTCATCAACGCGCCGGATATGATGGTGCACTTGGGGTCTTCGCCTCTCTATCTTTTCCGAGAGATCTCCGCGCAGCGCACTGTTCAGGGCCTCTACGACTTGTCTCAGAAAGTCCCGATCCTTGTCCGCAGCTTGCTAGAGTCAGGGGCAAGGGCGGCTAGCGTCACCCAGATGCTCACCGTCTTCAGCGACAATCTGCTAAAGCGTGTTCTTACTTTCATAATGGAAGATCTTGGTGATCCTCCATGCTCGTTCTGTTGGATGGGTTTGGGCAGTGAAGGTCGCAAGGAACAAACATTCCGGACGGATCAAGATAATGCTCTCGTCTACGATTCGCCGCCTAATCCAAAGAGTCGTGAGGCCGCTCAAGATTACTTTTTGGCTTTTACGATGCAAGCTGTGGAACATCTTGAAAAATCAGGTAATCCGCGATGCAAGAACAACTTCATGTCGTCCAATCCGCGGTGGTGCAAGGACTTCGGGTCATGGATCAAGTGTTTTGACGAGTGGATAGTCACCCCCATGCCGCCGGACATCTTCCTGTCGACAATATTTTTCGATTTTCGTCCGGTGGCGGGTAGCGCTGCTCTCGCGGACGATCTCAGGACAAATGTTCTTAGCCGAGCTGGGAGATATCCCCAGTTCCTGAAGTACTTTATAAAATACTTTTTATTGAACGAGCCGCCGGTAACCTTCTATGCCGATTCGGTAGTGGAAAAAGACGACGCAAAGGTCGAAATGCTGGATCTAAAGACCAGAACGCTAACCCCCTTTGTAGAATTTGCTCGCATCATGTCCCTGCGGAACGCGATTAGGGAAACCAACACGTTGGCGAGACTCCAAATCTTGGCCGACGAAGGACACATTCCGCTGGACTTGTACGCTGATGCCAGTCAAGCTTACGAATTCGATGTCCATCTCGCTCTGGTACATCACCTCAGAATGGTTGAATCCGGTCGAAAGGCGGACAACTTTGTATTAGCGGCGGAACTCTCCGAGTTGGAGCGAAAGACCTTGCAGTTCTCTTTTTCGGTCATAGAACGGCTGATGGCGCACGTAAGACGTGAGTTTCAATTAACATCCCTCCACCCTGGCGCGGCATGGCAAAAACGTTCAGGCTAGGAGGCTGTTGCGCAATCCCGCGTTCCGTGGGACTTTCCCAAATTCGTGGCACGATGGTGCCTGTTGACTCGGCATATCTCGGGGGCTACCAAGGAAGAAACTTGGTATGTCAGACTTCCTAGGAGCCGGGGTGGATCATCGAAGCAGTGGGCATAGCCTCCACGGTAGTACGATTTCACCAATGTTCGAAGTTACGCGACAGGCTCCTAGGGTGATTTCAAAGGTTCTTAAGGCCGCGGGGTGCGCACACAGGTTGAAGGAATGCCGCGCGTGGCAATCTTCTCGTGCCGGGCGGGCCAGGCGCGAGCACTTTGAAGCTTAACCGGTTGTAGAGGTATTAAATGGTGCAACAAAGCGAGATTCCGGCGGCAGATCCCACAACGGTCCTGGAATTTCTTGGCCGGACGCGACCTTTCAAAGACCTGGAACCCACTGTTCTGAAAGAGATCCTTGAAAAATTTACCCAGGATTTCTATCCGAGGGGCACGATCATCCTTGAGCAAGGCGTCAGCGAAGTAACTCATTTTCACCTCATAACGCGGGGTGGAGTGAAGGTCCAACATGTTGAACCGGACGGCTCGGTCAAACTCGTGGACTTCGTCGGAGAGCGAGGCTATTTCGGAGCACTGGGAATCATCAAACAGTCCAGAGCTAATCACACGGTTCAAGCAGAAGAGGATACTTTCTGCTATCTCCTGGAAAGCGAAGTATTTCTCAGACTGGTCCACAGCTATCCTGCTTTCGCACAATATTATTTGGACAGGTTTTCCGCTAACGTCGTTGGCGCGGCATACGCCGACATGCGGGACCAGAAGAGGATTCAGTCCAATCGGCCCGGATTGTTCCTGTTCAGTGCAAGGGTAAAAGATGTCGTCAAGAGGCCGGTTGAAGTGATCAACGGGGATGAGTCTGTTATGTCGGCCGCGCGCAAGATGACCGACCTGTCGTTAGGCTCTCTGCTGGTCATAGATGCATCGGAAAAAGTGGTCGGAATCGTCACCGATAACGACCTTGAGAACTAAGGTTGTGGCGCAGGGTCTGGATTATAGCAGTTCAGTGGCATCCATAGCGTCCTCTCCGGTTAAATCAGTCTCTGAGGCTGCGCCAGCTTTCGACGCATTGCTGCAGATGATGAATCAACAGGTCCACCATCTGGCAGTGGAACGAGACGGGGATCTTGTCGGTATGATCACCGCCCATGACATAATGATTCAGCAGGGGACCTCGCCCATTTCTCTCTTCAGAGAGATAGTGTCCCAGCGGACAATCGAGGGACTCTATTCCCTCGGGGAAAAAGTACCTCTTGTTGTTGCAACTCTTGTCCAGGAAGGGGGAAAAGCCCAGGATATCACCCGAATGGTGGCCGTTCTCAACGACCACATAGTGACCCGCGTGTTGGCGCTACTGGAAGAAGATATCGGGCCCGCGCCTTACCGATGGTGCTGGCTCATGCTTGGCAGCGAAGGCCGTCGGGAGCAAACATTCGCTACCGATCAAGACAACGCCTTGCTATACGAGACCCCGCCGGAAGACTGGGAACGGATCAAGACCGCTAAACTATACTTTCGCAGATTGGGAAACGAGGCCGTAAAGCATCTCGAAGCATGCGGCTACGCTCTCTGCAAAGGAAAGATGATGGCCTCGACCCCGAATTGGCGTAAGCCTTCCAAAGTCTGGCAAGGCTATTTTGACCGTTGGATGACCTCTCCTGAGCCTCAGGCTGTTCTCCATGCCACCATCTTTTTCGACTTCCGCGCAGGTTACGGTAGCGTTTCTCTCGGAGAGCATCTTAGAGACTATGTGTCCGAAGTAGCACCGAGAAAGGGAATTTTCTTGATGCACCTGGCTAAAGATTGCCTTGCAGGCAAGGCGCCTCTCACCTTTTTCCGAGAATTTGTCGTGGAGAAGGATGGCCAGCATAAGAATCGCTTGGACCTCAAGACCCGAGGGCTGGTCCCCTTCGTGGATTTCGCCCGTGTCATGTCCTTGAAATACGGCGTGAAGGAGACCAATACCCTTGCCAGATTGAAAGCCCTGGCTGACGGCGAACATATTCCGCGAGGATTTCACGCGGAAGTGCGTGAAGCATACGAATTCCAGATGCAGGTCCGCCTTGTTCATCAGTTGAGAAGGCTTCTGGCTGGTCTGAAGCCGGACAACTACATAGATCCAGTAGACCTGACGGACACTGAGAGGCAGACTCTAAAGGAAGCATTCGGCGTTATTAACCGCATACAGGGCTTCCTAAAGGAAGAGATCAGAATCGTAGAATAGCTTTTGGTCAGTGTCCGCTTTGAAACCTTAAGCTGCCAACTCCCTATTCTGAGGCGGTTTTGGTAAGGTGGTGCGGTAGTTGCGCCCCGGCCTCATCTACTGTGACTGCGAAGATGCTTCTTCTTGTGGAAAGCGAATGGTTATCAATACTTTTGTTGGAAAAGTGTGGCCTCTGCCGCGCTTTGATTCCACCTGCTTCCATTCACAAAACAGTCTGGTCGCCACGTGAGGGAGAATTCGCGTGAAGCTGAAGTGGCCATGGACTCGCAGAGGGAAGCATCCCTCAATCATTGCAAACCACAGGCGCTTCGAGCGGTTTGACCAGACCAAACCTATCGAAACATATCAATTTGTTTCCTTGGATACAGAATTGACCGGACTCGACTTGAGGCGCGATGCTATCGTGTCAATCGGGGCAGTACGCATCGAAGGTTTGCAAATTATCACAGGGAACAATTTCTTTTCGTACGTGAGACCCAAGCGGTCTATGCCCAAGGTGAGCACACTTATTCACCGGATTACCCCCGATCAGATTGAAGGTGCGCCCGAACTGAGACAGGTAATGCCGGATTTCGTGGATTTCGTAGGCAACGCTTTATTGGTGGGACATTTCATCGGGCTCGATATGGCCTTCTTAAACAGAGCTTCGCGAAGGCTCATCGGAGGGCCTTTGCGCAGCCCTTGCCTGGATACTATGAAGCTCGCCCAAGTTTATGAAGAGCGACAGCGGGGAGGACATTACGACCGAGTTGAAGTGGCCGCGGGGTACAACCTGAAGACGCTTTCGGAAAAATATCATCTGCCACGATTCGAGCAGCACGATGCCCTTGGAGATGCGTTCCAAACCGCGTGTTTGTTTGTCTTTGTAGTAAAAAGAATGCAAAACCTCGGGTGCCGAACTCTTAGAGACCTCCACACGGTTAGCAGGATCACCCCGGGACTTTTTTGAACGTCTCGGCGTCCTCAAGATGGTTTTTGGTCCCCACCAGGGTCTGCCAGCTTCTGGAGTCGCTCCACAGTTTCCTCGAGTTCCCTGTTTCTAGACTTGAGTGCCTCTTCAGCCTTCTGCTTTTCATCTTTGAGACGAATCGTCTCAAAGGCCAGATCCACCAGTTCGACAAGTTCCGGCGGGTCAACTGGTTTGCGAAGGTAATAGAAGGCCCCTTTCTCAATGGCAAGCACGGCGGAGTCCACGTCGGCGTATGCCGTCATGAGGATGCAGGTAATTCCTGGGTCCACCCTGTTCAGTTCGGATAGGAGAGCGGTGCCGGATCCGTCAGGGAGTTTAAGGTCCACTATGGCAAGGCTGGGCAACGCCTCTTGAGCCAGTTCGGTCGCCCCAGCCCTGGTGGAAGCCAGAAGAATCTCGTAGCCTTCTCCCTCGAGAATATCTTTGAGGCTGTCACTTAAGCTTTCGTCATCATCGACTATGAGAATTCTTCGAGCGTCTTCAACAGGCGGCCGTTTGTTGGGAAAAATCTTCCTCAAGAAACTCGTCATCGTCATGGTAATTCACCTTCTGTTGGAGTCGTCTGCGATGGCGCCGGTGGTTTCCCGAATCGGCAAGACCCTGCCCCGAGGGTCTGTCAACAGACCCACAAGTACTTGATTTACCTGTGGCATTTGACAAACTTTTGTCCAACCGAATCCTGAAATACGAGAGGTCTCGGTCGGTCTCATGTTACTCGGCCTGGAAGGCGCGTTCCATAGCCTCCAGCAGCACACCGGTCCTGAAGGGTTTCTTGAGAACCGCAAATGCTCCTTCTACCTCGGCCCTGTGGATCAGATCCTCCATTAAATGGGCCGTACACATTATAACCCGTATTCCCGGCCTGTACTTTTTCATTTCTATAAAGGTCGCGACACCGTTCAGCCCTGCCATTTTGATATCCATGACAACGACCGGAAAGTATTCAGACCGGACACGGGCTAAAGCTTCCTCGCCACTCTCGGCCGCAATCACTATATAGCCTTCACTTTCCAATACGTCGCGGGCGCTGTCAAGGAATAGCTCGTTATCGTCCACAAGAAGGATGCGCCTTTTCACGGTGATCTCCTCCTATCTTGCCCTTCCTCGAAGTCTGCTCTTAAGTCGGTTTATCGTTCCACCGTCAACGACACTGTTACCGTGGTCCCGTGGTTGGAACGGCTGAACAGGGACACTTGGCCGTGATGTGCCTCCATGATCTTTTTAACCACAGCGAGACCTAGGCCTGTGCCACGTGGTTTAGTGGTGAATAGTGGCTCAAAGGCCCTCGAAGCATGTTCAGGAGCCATTCCGATTCCATTGTCCTCAAGCTCGATATGGATCGCACTATCTTCCAACGAAGTAGAGACCTTGATCACGGGCCGATAAGACCCGCTTCTCTCTCGAGCGACGTGCCTGCACCGCCTGAAACGCATTTTCAATGAGGTTGATAACCACGCGGCGGAGTTTTTCGCCGTCGAATCTGACCGGAGGAAGCTCGGCAGCCAGCTTGCGCTTAACGATGATCCCTTGGGGGTAGTAATCTGGTCGAGAACTGTCTCCAACCATGAGTTGATCTCGCCTCTTATGAGCGAAGACTGCGTTCCTCGCGTGTACTCCAGGAGTTCATCAATAATCAGGTCGCAATGCCCCACTTGTTCTCCGATTCGATTGAGGTGCTTCCTCACTTTTTCATCTTGCTCTTTGACATTCCGAGTGAGGTAGTAAGCTGAAAAACTGATCACCCCAAGCGGATTTCGAAGCTCATGGCTGACAACCGCTGTAAGCTGGCCGAGGACCGAGAGCCGCTCCCTCTTAATCAGCTCTTCCTGAGCAACTTCCAGATCTCGAGTTCGCTCGCGAACCTTCACTTCAAGTTCCGAGGCGTGCTGGGAAAGCAGGGCTTCACGTTCCTGGTGATAGTCGATCCGCCTCTTGAGATCGTCCGGCGTGACTTTCAGGCCGGCGAGTATCTCGGCGTACACCTCTGAAAGATCTCTGGCTTCCTGCTCGGCGAACAGATTTGATTGCGCAAGCATGCGATGGGCAGTCGCTGCTCCAACCGAGCCGGCGAGAAGCCTTTCCACTTCACTATGCAGTTGGGCCAATTCCACTATCGAAATTCTATCCTTGACTTCCAGACGGGCCTCGCGCAGGCACTTCTGAGTCATGAAGCGGGCTTCCTCCTCCGAAAAAAACTGACCGAAAAGCTCGAGTATCATCTTGGTCTTCGCAGCCAGGTCTATATAAGATTCCCGCTGTAAATGTCTGCTCAACGCCGGGCCTGTGGTTAAGGCCCCGACAAAGTCTTCCGCGAGACTCTCTTCCGAGGCGCTTTGCTTAAACAGAAGAGATCCCAGAACGTAGAGCCCGGTATTGAAAATCAGCGACCAGAAGACGGTCTGCGACAGCGAACCTATAGCCAAAACACCAAAAAGCTGTTCAGGTCGAAGAAAAGATAGGCTAAACAGCCCTTCATCCAGGAAGTTCGAAGCTATCCATCCGCTTCGGACAAAAGCAGGCAACAGGGATGTGTAGAACCAGATTGCGAATCCGGCGCTCAATCCCATAAGAGCCCCTATTTTGTTGCCCCGACGCCAAAAAATTCCTCCGAGTATCGCCGGCGCGAACTGGAATGCTGCGGCAAAGGATATCATTCCGATGTTCACCAGCATATACGACTCGCCCACCTCCCGTTCGAACCAATAACCTATGAGAATTACAAGAGCCACCGCGGCCCATCGGCAGTGGAGGAGTCGTCTCCGAAGAAACGCGAGCCAAGGGATCCATCCCACCATGGGCAACAGGAAATGGTTGGTAATCATGGTGGAAACGGTGATGGAACTTATCATTATCATGCCGGTGGCTGCGGAAGCCCCCCCGATGAAAACCAGCAGAGACAGCCACTCGTGACCTGCGCGAAGCGGAAGTCCAAGGACAAACGTATCGGCTTCCGACGGGCTGTAGCCCTTAAGTATTCCTCCCATAGCGATGGGAAAGACAAAGATATTGATGAGCAGCATGTAAACCGGGAACAGCCAAAGAGCGGTTGGTATGTGCTTCTCGTTAAAATTTTCGACCACACTTACATGGAACTGCCGCGGCAAAAACATTATCGCGGACATGGACAAAATGAGATAAGTCATCCATGTTACCGACCAGACCTGATCTCCCTTCCACATGGTCACGATCTGTGCAGGGAGGTTGGTTGAAACCTGCTTCAATATGTCAGCGAACCCGTCAAACATGAAGTAGGTGACAAAGATTCCCGCGGCCAGAAAAGCCACCAGCTTCACAAGGCACTCCACGGCCACGGCCATTATCAGTCCGGGATGTCGCTCCGTAGGGTCAAGCCGTCTTACACCCAGTACCAGCGTGAAGACCACCATCAGGCCGACGACTACAGGCCCTAGATGAAGGGAGATCCAAGAGGGAGGGGCTCCCTTTTCTGACGTAATTATTGCAAACGTAGTGAGGATGGCTTTGAATTGGAGTGCTATGTAAGGCATAATCCCGATCAGAGCGATCAGCGTCGCAAGCGCACCGACTGCAATGGACTTATCGTACCTGGCTGAAATGAAATCTGCGATACTCGTTATATGGTGGATCGTTTTTATCCTCACCAGCTTTCTGAGAACAATCCACCAAAGTGTTATGGCTATAGTGGGGCCGAGGTATATGGGGAGAAAGAGAAGTCCTGACGTGGCCGCTTTTCCGACACTGCCGTAGTACGTCCAGGCGGTGCAGTAAACCCCAAGGGAAAGCGAGTAAACGATGGAATTGTCAACAGGGCTTTTGGCTTCCGAAGACCTCTGCTCCACCCACAAGGCGGTTAGAAAGAGTCCCCCCATGTAGAGACAGAAGACAATCAAAACTGAGAAGGAGTCGAGCACGGAGAACCTCTGTCACTCGCTGTCATCAGTCGGTTGAGAAGAAGAAGGGGGGATCAGGACCCTGCTTATGAGGAATTGAAGGAAAATGACAACGGCCCAACAAACAAAAAGATAGACAAACATCGAGTCTATACGATCAAAATCGGAAGTTGAGACCAACGGCCAACTGAAGAGAACCAGACTCAGGCAAAAGACCAGTATGTGAAACTCATGCTCGCTGAATAGACCTCTGATTCTTTTCATGAGGCACCTCCTGCCTGGAGGAGCGATATTTCAAAAGCAAGCTTTGGTACTGAAGCACATTGAAACCGGCACCATGTCCGTCGGCTGATTGCCGAGGTGACAGTCATCGAGCGTGCTGCCCAACTGGCGCGCTATACGGGTCCCTTTCGGTGTCCAAAAGGGTTTGTGTGTTCAGCTTCTTAGTGGTTGAAGCGTCCTTGTATAATACGGAACGCTCTGTGGGTTGATTCGGGAAATCTCACCGTTTGCCTGAGAATATGGTTGACATCACAGTGACCTAATCGAGGTAGGAGTGGATCATGACACTTTTCGCCCATGATCGCAAGTCTTGTCTACCCGTGAGTTCGACAGGATCTTGTAGGAGGGAATGCGCGTTCACACTCTGGTTTTTCCCAGTGGTCAAGCACGCGGTTGTCCGAGGATCATAGAATGAGCAAAAGGTTAGGTTCATTATACCGAACTACAACACCACCCAGAAACAACTCGATCCCCACGCATTCTGCTACAGTTCAAGCTGACAGACCAGCCATGCGAGAATAGCTGTTCAGGTACAGACTGCCTCGTCCCCATTACACAAAAAAATCCAAAAAAATAGGAGTTGACACGGCCCCTGCAATCACCTTAATCTATTTGCCCAGATGTATCATCGAATCTCACTTAGCACGGATTAGATTTCAGCAATTTGGAGGAGCTTGTGACGGGGCAAGAAAAGCGGGTTTGCGCCTGGAACTTTGTCCCATAAAACATGTACGAAATTTCAGTCTGAGACTTCACCGCCAACTGCACTGAAAGCCTAAGTAAAAGGCTCCGGCAATGGGGAAACACCGATTGTCTCGGAAATCACCGAAAAACTCCTGTCAATGGCTGGTTCGGTTGTACCGAAAGCAGACACGTGAGAGTTCCGCGGGGGGACCCGGACGTGCGGGGCCGGCGCTTACCGGCTTCTTCGTAGAGCCCTTTCCTCTAGACTTCTGGAAACTCGAAAAGTCATTCACAAAATCTCCGTCGACTCCTATTATGGTTTACCCGAGTTGCGTAAAAAGCTTGATCAAGAATATTAGGAATCTGAATCCTCGAACACTCTCACCAAGATATCGGCACACTTGTTTCACGCTCATAGCTCTTCTCATAGTTCCCTTCCCAACCTTATCAGATTCCATAGCCGACGATGCAAAGCGCTGCTCTTTAGCTCGACGCGTTGGTGCCATGACTGGCGGCTTCGTTATTGTTGCCCTGGTTCAGAGGGCCAGGCGTCGGCATTCCAGATCCGAGTCACCCGAAATCCTAGGACGAATCATTTTCTTCATTGTTGCCGTGGGTCGTTCGCCCCCTAGCTTTGCCACTGCGGTGAGGGGAAGCCTCGATTGAGGCCGTCCACGGCAACAAAGTTACCGAAAAAAACTCCATTTTCCCAATAAAAACAAGTGCCTGATGCCTGCGGCGTTCCGCTTCGGGTAGTTGTGTCTGCTCGGACCAAACGGCTTGGTTGTTGTCTGAGCGTGTGCGATTACCCCAAAAAACTGTGCAAACGGCCGTGGGCAGTGCAAACAGGAAGGAGTAAGAGCAGTGGCGGAAAAAAAGGAAGATTGGGCTGCAATAGCCCGGAACCCTAAGTTCAGAGAACTCCACAGGAGAAAAGCCTATTTTCTCTTCGGCTGGTGGATATTCTCGACTGTCTACTATTTCCTCCTCCCCATCGGAGCGGGTGCTGCTCCGGGCTTTTTCAGCATCAAGGTGATAGGGGCCGTCAATATCGGGTACCTGTTTGCCCTCTCCCAGTTCTTTGTGTCCTGGGCCATAGCCCTATATTACTGGGGCTGGGCGAACAAGGTTTCCGACAGGCTCACCAGCGAACTAATTGACGAACTGAAACTGCAGTGAGGAGGAATGAACGAATGAAAAAAATGTATATAGCGCTGGCCCTTGCCTTGACGCTGGGTTTGGTTACAGCTTACCTGGCAGCCCCCGGGGTCGTGTTCGCAGGTTCTGACAGTGTGATTTCAGCAGCAATAGTCGGCCAGGCCGCGCCCGCAAAGGCCGCGGCCCCGACCAAAGTTGAAGCCCATAGAGGGATCACCATCACGATGTTCATCATTATCGTTTTGATAACCATGTACATCGTGTACTGGGCTGCTAAACGGACCAAGACCACGGCCGACTTTTACGCGGCTCGTGGAGCCATCACCGGATGGCAAAACGGATGGGCGATCGCCGGAGACTACATGTCCGCTGCTTCGTTCCTCGGGATCGCGGGGCTGATTTGCCTCTATGGATACGACGGGTTCATGTATTCGGTGGGGTGGTTGGTCGCTTATGTGACCGTGCTCTTGATAGTTGCCGAACCCTGCCGAAATGCGGGCAAGTACACGATGGGGGATATCCTCGCTTTCCGGTCTTCTCCCAAGCCTGTTCGCGCCGCTGAGCGTTCTCCACGGTGCTCGTCTCGATCTTTTACCTGACCGCTCAGATGGTTGGAGCGGGCATGCTCATGAAGCTTTTGCTAGGTATCCCGTTCAAGTATGCCCTCGCAGGCGTCGGCGCTCTCATGATCGTGTACGTGGCCTTGGGCGGGATGATAGCCACCACCTGGGTCCAGATAATCAAAGCAGGCTTGCTGATGTTCGGAGCGATAGCATTGTCCTTACTGGTAGCTGCACATGCGGGTTTCAATCCGGTTCGATTTTTCAATGAGGTCGCAACCAATCCGCAGATTGCGGACTGGACCAGAGTGCACCTTCTCCATGAAGCCGTGGCCAAACCGGGCTTTGATTATGGACAGCGATTCCTTGAACCGGGGTTGTTGCTGAAAGATGTGTGGGACCAGATCTCTCTTGGTATGGCCCTTGTTCTGGGAACCGCAGGTATGCCTCACATACTTATGCGTTTCTTCACTGTACCCACAGCGCAGGCTGCACGCAAGTCTGTTATCGTAGCCATGTTTCTGATCGGCACTTTCTATATCCTCACGACCCTCTTGGGCTTCGGCTCCGCCATCCATGTCACCCCACAGATCTCGTTTGCTGTGGACAGTGGCGGCAACATGTCCAACCTGCTGCTGGCCCAAATGATGGGCAACGCCATCTTTCCTCTTCTGGGTGATGTATTCCTGGCGTTTCTATGCGCGGTGGCCTTTGCAACCATTCTCGCAGTTGTGTCCGGCTTGGTACTAGCATCTGCCGCTGCCATCTCCCATGACATTTACGTGAGCCTGATCAAAGGCGGCAAGGCTGACCAGCATCAGCAGGTTGTGGCCGCGAGGGTCGCTTCCATCTGCGTCGGCGCAATCGCGGTGATTATCGCGATCCTGGCTGAAGGGCAAAACGTCGCGCACCTCGTGGCACTGGCCTTTGCCGTGGCATCCGCGGGCAATCTGCCAACGGTCGTGCTCTCACTGTTCTGGAGGAAGATGAACACCGCGGGAATCGTAGCGGGTTTGCTGGTAGGCACGGTATTGTCAATATTTCTGGTCATGGTCTCTCCCAACATGCAGTATCCTAAAATGATGGCTGCCGGAGACCAGAAGATATACACCGGGCTGGAGCAGAAACAGGCCGGCGGAGCGACCCTTACTGACAAAGAAAAGACGGAGATGGCCAGGGCCAAGGCTTCGTATGATAAAAACAAGGACGGAACTTCGTTCATTTTCGGCCTGGATAAGCCTCTTTTCGGGCTGAAGAACCCTGGAATCGTCTCCATTCCGGCTGGATTCCTGGCCGCGATCATATTTTCGCTGCTCTTCCGAAGGAAGGAAGAAGAAGACGCGTTCGACGAACTTTATGTTCGCCAGAACACCGGTATCGGTATTGCAAAAGTCTATGACCACTAAGCTCTATACGTACTTTTAGTCCTCGGGGGAAGGCTCAAACCTTCCCCCCTTTTTTTTATCAATCCGAATGAGGCCTGAACCAAGTTTTGTGCATGGCACAATGTACCGCTTGAAACACCCGCTCAGCCCTCAACTAATCCATTGCTTCCAGACTGCGGGACTTGACAAAAATCGACCAATCGCAAAATATGTACGTATATTCCATTGGTTGCCATCTGAAATAATCACTGGATTAATGAACTGATTCTTGGATGGAGGGCTTTGTTATCAAGCTGGCCAAACATATGGGAGCAAGCGTGGCAAGGGGCCGACTCGAAAACCCTATATTAGTATCAGATCTTGACATAGTGTATGTGGGGACGTCTGTGCCTAAAAGGTGTGGAATTGCCACATTCGCTGGTGATTTGGGTACTTCAGTCTCTGGAGAAATGGGAGGCAAACCATATCGCGTTGTTGCCATCACTGATCGAGCAGGAGGATACGATTACCCCTCTGAGGTTACGTTTGAGATCCGAAAGAATGTAATTCGTGATTACGCCCGGCGGCCGAATATCTTAACGGGTCATCGGCTCAGATAGTCAGCCTGCAGCACGAATTTGGAATCTACGGAGGCGACGCGGGCAAGTACCTCTCAGTGCTGCTGTGCCATTTGAAAAAGCCCGTAATAACAACCTTGCACACGATCTTGGAAAATCCCCCCAAAGATTACCGGGAAGCATTTGAGGACGTCATAAATTGCTCTCAGCGACTTGTCACCATGAGCCAAAAAGGGGCCGGATGCTCCGGGAGATATATGGCGTTCCCGAAAGCAAGATTTCGGTAATACATCATGGCGTTCATGACGTTCCTTTTGTTGATTCCAACTTCTATAAGGAAAAGTTTAATGTGGAAGGTCTGACGGTGCTTCTCACATTCGGATTGCTCAGCCCCAATAAGGGCATAGAAACTGCCCTGGAAGCACTACCCTATGTTGTGGAGAAATACCCGGATACTGTTTACATCATTCTTGGAGCAACCCATCCTGAAGTCAAGAAAGATTCATGGCGAAGCGTATCGGTTGTCTTTGGAACGAAAAGCCAGGGACCTGAAAATTGCGGACAATGTGGTATTTCACAATAGATTTGTTGATCTGCAGGAATTAACCGAATATATTTCATGTTGTGATATTTATTTGACGCCGTATTTAGCCAAAGAGCAGATAACTTCGGGCACACTTGCCTACGCCGTGGGAATGGGAAAGGCCGTGGTGTCTACCCCGTATTGGCATGCAGAAGAATTGCTCGCGGATTCACGGGGAGTGCTTGTGGATTTCCGTGACGTGAAAGGCATGGCCAAGGCTCTGAACGACTTGATAGGCGATTCGGTGCGGCGGAACAGGATGCGGAAGGCGGCCTATGAGTACGGCCGCACAATGGTTTGGCGAGAGGTGGGGCGTCAGTACGTAGAAATGTTTCTGGATATGCTCCGCGAGCGGGAGAATCTCGAAGTGAGATCCGTCTTGGAAGCAAAAGATGCTTCCTCTGACTACTCTCCCGGAGATGAAGCTCGATCATTTGATCTCTTTGTCGGACGATGTTGGTTTGTTGCAGCATGCGTGCTTCGGTATTCCGGATCGTGATCATGGGTATAGCGCTGATGATGTTGGTCGAGGACTTGCCGCAATCATGACTCTTTATAATCAACAAAAAGACGAGCAGGTTCTTCCTTTGATCCGAACTTACGTCAGCTTTCTGAATCATTCGCAGACGGAAACAGGCCATTTTCACAATTTCATGTCCTATGATCGAAGATTTCAGGATGACCAGGGAAGCCGACGATACGCTTGGGCAGAGTCCTTTGGGGCCTCGGGACCGTCGTGAGATGGGGTCCGAAAGAACAAATACGGGCCCTGGCTCAAAACATGATGGACAAGGCCACACCCGGGAATACTCGAACTTGAAGTCACCGAGAGCCAAGGCCTATGCCATTATAGGCATAGTACCATCTTTTGCAAAAATTCGAGGGAGCAAGCCAATTCAAACGACTCCTGATCCAGTTGGCTGACGATCTTGGTCAGCCTGTACAAAGAGAACAGGAGCAAGGACTGGCACTGGTTCGAGGACGTAATAACCTACGGAAACGCTAAAATCCCTGAGGCATTGCTGCGTGCCTACCAGGTAACCCAAACCGAAGAATACCTGAACGTTGCCTGGAATCGCTGGATTTCCTTACCAAAGAACAGTGGAATGGAGTATATTTTGAGCTTATCGGCAATGAAGGTTGGTACCCGAAAGGTGGAGAAAAAGCCTTCTTTGGACAACAACCCATGGACGCAGGCTATCTGGTGGAAGCATACGTTGCAGCTTCAGAGGTAACGAACACAGTACAAGTACCTGGAACTCGCTCGGCTTGCTTTTGAATGGTTCCTGGGCCGAAACAGACTGAATACTGCGCTTTACGATTTTGCCGACGGCTCGGTGGCCGACGGGATTGATTCCAACGGAATCAGTGCCAATCAGGGAGCGGAATCCGTAGTGTGCTATCTTCTTGCAGTCTTGGCTCTTTCCGAGCTCAAGGCTCAAAGAATTCAGGCTTCCAAATGAGAATCCTACCTAGTTATACATTGTCTTATTTTTTGGTAGTGAACGTCGTATTCGAACGGCATCTGCGACGCCAACACCTTCGCCATTTAACCCATCTTCTTCGTCGACTGACGAAACTCTCCACGATTTTTGCCAGTTGAAAGAAGGGCTCGTTGATGTAAAAGCGCCGTACAGCGAGATCAGATTTGCTGGAATCTGGTATGCAAAGAAAAGGACTTTCGATGAACGAATCCGGTCCCATAGTCATAATTTCAAGTTATCCGCCACGATTGTGCGGAATCGGAACTTTTGCCGAGGAAGCCAGGGAATTCATCCAGAAGGCCAACCCGGACAGGCAAGTATTGGTAATAAGTCATACGGACGGCCAAGGAGAAGGAGTATTTCCTGTTATTGACATCTCGAGAAGAGACTGGTGGAAGACTGTGGCCGCAAAAGTGTACGAACTGCACCCGTTCGCTGTTCATCTGGAACACGAATATGGTCTTTACGAGCACTATGACTCGAGGGGACAAGGAGATGGAAACGACGGATTCCTGGATTTACTCGACGCGATCAATGAATTCCCGACTATTGTGGAGCCGCATACGGTCCATGGCAGGCTGACCGATTTTGAAGCCAATTTCGTCTACAAAATGTGCGAACGAGCACGGGTTGTCCTGTTTAAATGCCATTATCAGAAATGGCGGCTGGAGTGGAATTTCGTCGGGCGAGGATGGCAAACGCCGAGGAACGTCATGGTTGTGCCTCATGGCGCTCGACCTGATAAGCGCTGGGGAATTGAAGATGTCCCGGCACTCAAGAAAGAGTTGGGATTGGACAAGGTCCCATTCCTCGGCCTACACCTCGTGGGCATGGTCGGTTGGATACAGTCGAACAAGCGATGGGATATCCTCACCTCCATGTGGGAAGACATTCATGCGGAAATCCTGGATCGGTCCGGACACAACTGGGACCTTTTGGCCGCAGGATCCATGAGAGATCCTAACCATCTATCAGACTTCAATCACTATCGCGAGCAATTGAAGGTCCTGGAAGGGAAGGGGCTTGCTCATTATTTTGAGTTCGTGCCGCGTGGAGAAATATATTACAAGGTTATGGCCATTTGTGACTTTATAGTTTTGCCCTCCACCGACGAGACTCAATCCGGAACGCTTGCGCGAATTATTGCGCTTAACAAGCCATACATAACGACAGCCCCAATGGAAGGACTAACGGCTCAAACGTTGGAAAGTGGAGGCGGTCTGCTGTTCACCAACAAGGGAATGTTGAAGGACGAGGTAATCGCGATGGCCTGCGACGAACAACTCCGACTGCGCCTGGGCGAAAACCTCAAGAAATATCTTGATGAGGTGGTTTCATGGGAACTGGTGGCCGAGCAGTACCAACGAGGCCTACGAGTTGGCTCGACAATCAGTGGCCACTGGACAACCGGTTGAGCTGCCACTTGAATTCTGAACTGCGTCTTTGAGGATCTTGAATTATGAGCCCATTCGGCAGACAATTGCTTTCGGGAACTGTTCACAAGGCATGCGGCAAACCCAATACTGACACGCCGCGACTGGCCGTATCCTGTGAATTCAGTGTTCAATCCTGGCGCGACGATGGTCAATGGCCAGTACCTGCTGTTGGTGACGGGTCGAAGATCGACGAGGATTTTCCCATTTGTGTGCGGCACGCAGCAATGACGGAATCTCCGACTGGATCATTGATCGGAATCCTACACTTGAGCCGTGGCCCGAAAAATACCCTGAAGAGATTTGGGGAATAGAAGATCCTCGAGTGACATGGATTGACGAGCTCGGGCTCTGGACAGTAGCCTACACCGCTTATTCGACCGCGGGGCCTCTGGTGTCTCTTGCCACAACCTGGGATTTTGTCAACTTTGAGAGGCTTGGAGCCATAATGCCTCCAGAGGACAAAGACGCCGCCGTTTTTCCCGTGAAATTCAAAGGCCGATACGCGATGCTCCACCGGCCTGTTTCGACGTTCCTCGGAGCCGGAGCGCACATCTGGATCTCTTTTTCCCCGGACTTAAAACACTGGGGAGAGCATCAGGTGGTGATACCGGCAAGACGAGGTGGCTGGTGGGACGCCAATAAGATCGGGCTCGCGCCCCCTCCGCTTCAAACTCCCGAGGGATGGCTGATCCTATACCATGGGGTGCGTCAGACCGTGACAGGAAGCATTTATCGACTTGGACTGGCCCTGTTGGATCTTGACGACCCAACCCGCGTGCTCAGGCGATCGGACCGATGGGTTTTCGGGCCGGAGGCCTCGTATGAGCAGGAAGGGGACGTTGACGGTGTGGTATTTCCTTGCGGATGGATTGCCCAGGGGGATAAAATCAAGCTATACTATGGTGGGGCTGATACATGTGTGGCCCTAGCTACTGGTAATTTGAGCGATTTGTTGGAATTTGTGAAAAGTTGTCCAGAAGGAAGTGGGTATGACTAATTGAGTACGGAGGCCAGGGAATGCGTCTAGCCATGTTGTCCCCCGTCGCCTGGCGGACCCCTCCCCGGCACTACGGCCCCTGGGAAAGAGTGGTTTCACTCTTGACCGAGGGGCTTGTTGCCCGAGGGGTGGATGTTACTCTGTTTGCAACGGCCGATTCAGAAACGGAAGGCAAGCTCCATTCTATAGTACCCAGGCCTTATGAGGAGGACAAGTTCCTTGACCCTAAGGTGTGGGAGTCTCTCCATGTGAGCGAAGTTTTCGAGAATGCGGCCGAGTTTGATCTGATTCACAATCACTATGACTTCTTGCCCCTTACTTACTCCGCACTCGTCGAAACTCCTGTAGTCACGACAATTCACGGCTTTTCTTCAACAAAAATCCTGCCCGTTTACAAGAAATACAACAAAAGAGCATATTATGTGTCGATCAGCAACGCAGACCGGTCGCCCGAGCTTGATTACATTGCAAATGTGTACCATGGCATCGATCTTGAAAACTTTACGCTAAGCGAGGCCGCCGGAGAATACCTCTTGTTTTTCGGCCGCATACACCCCGACAAAGGCACCAGGGAGGCCATCGAGATCGCCAAGATGGCAGAGAAGAACCTGATAATCGCCGGCATCATCCAGGATGAAAAATACTTTGAGACTGAGATCGCTCCCCGGCTGGATGGGAACCGGGTGAAATACATAGGAAGCGTTGGTCCGAGCTTGCGAAACAGCCTGCTAGGAGAAGCCTACGCTCTGCTGCATCCTATACAGTTTGAAGAGCCTTTCGGTTTGTCCGTAATCGAAAGCAATGCCTGCGGGACGCCGGTGATCGCCTTCCAACGCGGATCCATGCAGGAGATCGTTCAAGACGGTGTCAACGGGTTCCTCGTTTCCGACGTCTCGCAGGCCGGGGAAGCAGTCGGCAAAATATCGACTCTATCGCGCAAGATGTGTAGAGATGTGGTCGAAGAGCGGTTTTCCAAAACTCGCATGGTTGAGGAGTACTTGAAAGTGTACGCTCAGGTGCTTGACGAAACCCAAAGGGAGGATCATCGCCCGTGGGGGTTCTATCAGGTGCTCTCTGACTTGCCGGAACACAAAGTTAAGCGCATCGTGGTATATCCGGGAAAGAGGCTGAGTCTCCAGAGGCATCGGCGCCGATGTGAGCACTGGACTATTGTGAACGGCGCAGCTCTGGTCACCCGCGACTCAGAGGAGATGTTTCTGAAGGCGGGAGAATCAGTGGACATCCCCCTGGGAGCCATTCACAGAGTATTCAACCCTGGCTCGGAATCGCTGGTTTTCATAGAAGTCCAGATGGGGGATTACTTTGGTGAGGACGACATAGAGCGCCTTGAAGACGACTTCGGAAGGGGTTAACAATCTCCCATGCGGATCTCGGCTAAAAAATCTGTTGTCGTTCGCTTCGAAGGCAATCCCATTCTCACTAAGGCTCAGGTTCCCTATGCTGTGGAAACCGTCCACAACGCGGGGATGACCAAAGCCAACGGCGAATATATCATGGTTTTCCGGTCGCACCTTCGAAACGGCCGCTCCATATTGGGCCTGGCGAAAAGCAAGGACGGGTATCACTTCGAGGTTGATTCCCAGCCTTTCATGGTTCCGAGCACGGAAGGAGTTTTCAGGGAATATGAAGAGTTTGGAATTGAGGATCCTAGAATTTGTGTAATAGACGGAGAATACCTTATCACCTATAGCGCGTACTCCAGACACGGCGTCAGAATCGGCCTCGCCAAGACCGTGGATTTCAAATCAGTAAAACGGATTGCGCTGATTACTCAGGCTGATTGCAGGAACGTCGTCATTTTTCCTCAAAAATTTCATGGCCGCTTTGTTCGTCTCGACCGTCCCCATTCGGAAATAAGTCCGTGGTCGATCTGGATTTCATACTCCCCTGACCTCATCCACTGGGGTGATTCCAGCGTGATCATGAAACCTGCACCTTATCACTGGGACCAAATGAAGATCGGTCCAGGAGCCACTCCGTTCCGGACTGACAAGGGTTGGCTCCAGATTTACCATGGCGTTTTTCAAACCATGGACGGGGCGATCTATAGGTTGGGAACGGCTTTACACGATCTAGAAGACCCCTCGAAGATATTGGGAGTCGCGGATGAGTGGATTCTTCAACCCGAAGATCCCTGGGAGGTCACCGGCTACGTCCATAACGTCGTGTTTACCTGCGGAGCAATCCCGGAAGACGACGGCACAGTAAAAATCTATTGGGGCGGGGCTGACACGGTAATGTGTGTGGGCACAGCCCGCATAGAAGACCTGGTAAACCTCTGCGTTACCAATCCGCGATCAGCCTGCTGATCTTGATTTTGTTCAAGACAAACCGCACGTGATTGCGCTCTCAGGAAGTGACAAGGAGAGTAACACTGCACACATGACAGGCCGGAATGAACTGAAAAGCCAGTGGGAGAACCAATGTTTGCCACGTCACTTCCCCTTAGAGGACTCGTCCGGCAATTTATGATCGTCTATTTTGAAAACAAAGGGTCCGTGCTGAAAGGATAGAGACATGCTTTATGGGGTGATCATGGCGGGCGGAAGCGGTACACGCTTCTGGCCGCAGAGCAGGGAAAACAGGCCGAAGCAATTACTAAAAATAGCCGGTGATCGGACTATGATAAGGTCGACTATCGAAAGGATCCTACCGGAGATCCCGTGTGAACGAATCATGGTAGTCACCGGGGTGGCCCACGTTGAGGAGATTAGATCTCAAATTCCGGAATTGGCCGAAAGAATGGTAGTGGCCGAGCCTCAGGGGCGCAACACGGCCCCCTGCATCGCCCTGGCAGCGTACAGAATTGCTAATGAAGACCCGGATGCCGTTATGGTCGTTCTGCCGGCCGACCACCTGATAGGCAGAGAAAATGAATTCCTGACGGCCCTGCGAGCTGCTGCTCAGGTTGCCTCGACGTCAGATTACCTGATTACCTTTGGAATCGTCCCCGACCGTCCCGAGACAGGATACGGGTACATTGAACTTGGACCGGAAGTCCTGAAGGAGGGTGGCACGAGTGTGTTCGAGGTGAAAGC
This sequence comes from uncultured delta proteobacterium, assembly GCA_963828085.1. Taxonomy (GTDB): domain Bacteria; phylum Desulfobacterota; class Desulfomonilia; order Desulfomonilales; family Desulfomonilaceae; genus CAWBBA01. Next base: position 194,369 of record CAWHDO010000028.1, on the reverse strand, counting down.
CTTCGTGGAAAAACCCGATAAGTCCAGAGCGGAAACGTATTTAGCCTCCGGCAACTACATGTGGAACAGCGGGATGTTCATTTGGAAAGTGTCTGCAATTATCCGAGCTTTCGAGAAGTATTGTCCGTCCATCGCACGGACCATAGGGGCCATTGGACAAGATTTGAACACCCCGCGTGAACCGGACGCCATTCGAGAAGCTTACGAGTGCGTGGAGAGCATCTCGATTGATTACGCAATAATGGAAAAAGCGGCTAACGTGTTGGTGCTCCCCATAGATGTGGAATGGAACGATGTCGGTAGCTGGGCGTCCTTGCATGACGTCTGGGACCGGGATCACAATGGTAACGCGGTGCGAGGTGCTTTTCTCGCGCTTGATGCGGCTGGCTGCGTGGTATCTTCGCCACACAAGCTCACCACCCTCATAGGCGTGGACGATCTAGTAGTGGTGGACACTCCGGATGCCCTTTTGGTATGCCGCAAGGATAGGGCGCAGGACGTCAGGGATGTTCACGAAGCGCTTAAAAAGATAGGTTACGATAAGCTCCTTTAGGAATGGTGTCAGGATCCTAGACGGGCTGAAGTTAAGAAATCTCAGAAGATTAATCTTGGCAATCACAAAACAATATGACATATCCACCTTGAATGAATCTGTGTGGTAACTTGGACTGCTGAACCCATAACGGGCTATTTCCCCTGCTGGGTTTCAAATCTTCATGAGAAGCTGGAGAAATTGAGCATGACCTCGGGGGGTAAAACTGCAAGCCGCCTCAAACATTCAATGCGCAAATGGCACCCCAAAATCTTGCTGGCTGTGGTTTGCCTCTTGTGCGGAACGGCGCTCCCAAGTCCCGTAGAGAAGGTCTTTTACCACCGACCCGCTTTCAACTTTCTTGAATCAAACGTGAGTGAGGCCACGGCGCTGACTGAATGGGTATCAGATATTGCAGCCGCTGGGCTGCAGCTAGCTTCACCCAAGCAAGTATTTGCGCAAGGGCCCGCGGGTAGGGACAAGCGCCTGGCTGACCTGGAAATTCGCCGGATAGAAGATGAGCGTTTTTATCGGATCTGTGTGGCCGCGGTTGCACTGGTCGTGTTCCTGTTTCTCATCAAGGAATCGGTCAGAAGATACCGAAGGTGGAAGCGGAAAAAGGCTCACAAAGCTAAGAAAGAGGCAAGGCAATACGGAATTAAGGAAAGAGAATCTTCCGGGCCGTGATCTTGTGGCCAGCGTTTCACGAATTTTTGTGCGAGGTCTCATACTGAGGTTTGAAGGAGCATTACCCCGAATTTTCCCGCAAGGCGATTATCGCCCGTTGACATTCGTTGGCTACCGTGACTCTATTATTGACATAATGAGGTCGTCCCGTACGTCGTTACTTGCCATTCATGCCCTTAGATAAGGGGTTGCAGGTTGTGCAGCTTTCTTTAGGGGGGCTCCTGTGAGAAAACTGTTCTGGTTGTCACTGATTTTTTCCCTTCTATTACCAGGTCTCTGCTTCCCGTGGTCCGGCAAAGTAGTGGGAATCAGTGACGGCGACACCATTCGAGTCATGCACTCAGGACGGGAGACCAAGGTTAGGTTATTCGGCATCGACTGTCCCGAACGTTATCAGGCATTTGGCGATAAGGCTCGCCGTTTCACAGCCAAGATGGCCTTTGGAAAAGTTGTTGAGGTCGAACAAGTGGATAAGGACGTGTACGGCCGGTCGGTAGCTTGGGTTACCGTGGATGGAAAATCGCTCAACAAGGAGCTTCTGCGAGCCGGATTGGCGTGGTGGTATAGGTATTACGCGGAAAACGAGCACGAATTGGAAAAGTTAGAGGCGGAAGCCAGACAGAACAAAATTGGGTTGTGGTCGTGGCGCAATCCAATTCCACCGTGGGAGTTTCGAAGAAGTGAAAATCGCTGAATCGTCCAAATCGCAACTTGGGTGACTCATTCTCCGATGGATGAAGGGAGAATTCGCGTCCGCTATGTTGGTGGGACAGGCATCTCGCCTGTTATTTCTTAATCGACAGGCAAGATGCCTGTGCCACCACTTCTCCCGAAATACGTTACCTAATTTATGAACTGGAGCACTTAGTGCTCGATGGCGCAAATACAGTAGCGTATTCCGGTGCCTTTCTGCATTGACTCAGGCGGCCAGGCGGACTTGGCTGATGGAGTCCTTCTGGGCCTGGATTTTCTCGAGAGTTTTCTCGAGATCATCTTTGGTGTATTTCCATTTGAACGGCTTGGCGATTTGGTTGTAGAGGGCTTGAAACTGAAATATGGTCGTTTCAAGGCTTTCAAGGTCTGGGAAGTCGTTTGGCGTCAGGACCTTGCGTTGCAGCACGGAGAAGAATATCTCAACCTGGTTGAGCCAACTGGCGTGTACTGGGGTATGGATCTGTATGGCGTTCGGATACCATTCGGAAAGCCGTTGAACCGAGGATTCGCCTCGATGAGAGGAACCATTATCCGTAATCCAGAAGACTCGCCGTGCCGACCGATAAGGCTCTTGTTGCATAACCAAGTCCACCAACTTATGGTAGGGTTCTATTCCCGTTGTTTTCTCGCAGATCCCGAAGAGCTTGGCTCTGTGGACATCCCAGGCGGTAAGATAGGCCCAGGAGCCCATTCTGTCGTATTCGAACTCAACACGTCTTGGTTGATGCGACATGGGGCCGGTGCCGATGGCCTTTCTGTGACGGGCTTGGATGCTGGTCTTTTCGTCGGCGCTGATAACGTAGTCATCCGGTCCCAAAGGGAGTCCGCCGAACAATCGGAAATACAGGTCCAAGACCTGAGCCGCCTTTTCTCCGAAGAAGGGGTCCCGCGGGAAAAGCCGGCTCCGATGCATCCACGGCTTGATGGCATCACTGTGGAGATAACGCCAAACGGTCTTGACGCTTATGGAAACCACAATACACCGAAGCACTGCCTCACAGGCGATATCCGCGTGACTGAGACGAGAAAAGGGGAGCCCCAATCTGATGGGAAGTTCGCAGGCGAGAGCCTTGATTTCCACAATGCTCTCAGGGGGAAAAGGAGCGCGGTCGCCCGCGCCCTGGCTGGTCATCCAGGCCATCAACCCGTTCGTAATAGAACCGTTTCCGCCACTTCGTGACGATCTGGCGCGGCACGTCAAGGAGCTGCGAGATCTGCTCGTTTTCCATGCCGGAAGCTGCCAAGAGTACGATTTTGGCGCGAACCACCTTGCAATAAGAGGCTGTGTATTGCCTGGATCTTTCAACGAGAATCTGCTCCTCGGCGCAAGAAAGCGCGATAATGAAGGGACTACTGCGCGGCATTTCGCGTTCCTCCTTTTGGAAGCAACGCTGTATTGCACTTTCATTTCGCGGTCAAGCAAAATCATACGTCACCGTATTTGCGCCATAGAGCACTAAGTTAACTTTCTTTTGATTGGACGGAGTATGGCTTTACTCATAGTGGCCGCGGTGGAGAACGAACTCCAGCTCCTCAAAACTCAATTGGATGCCCGCCCATCGGCAGAAACAGGCGCCCATCCTTACGACGTTGGTTACGTCGGGCGTACGGATGTTTGCTTGAGCGAGATCGGAGTGGGATTGGCTTCAGCGTCGTTGGCGCTCGGCGCGCTTGCAGCGACAATCTCTCCATCTGAGATAATCATGGTCGGTTCGGCCGGTTCTTTGCCGAGTTCGGGGCTTCAGGCGGGCCATTTGGTGGTAGCTTCATCGGAGGTGCTGTCGGAATTTGGCTTGTGTTTCGAGGCAGGAGTCGGCAGCGTGGAGGCCCTAGGCATCCTGGGGCTGAGTCAGGAGGTTTCCCTTGACGAGGAAATCGCCGGTTATTTGGCAGAAGCAGCCCTCTCGGCCGCGCCCGTGCGCGTGGGGCGGTTCCTGACGGTGGTCGGAGTTTCTGCTGACCTTCGAGTGGCTGAATCCCGAGCAAACAGGTTTTCGGCGCTTGTGGAAAGCATGGAAGGCTTTGCGCTGGCGCTTGCCGGCGAGAGGTTCCGGATAAAAGTCGGGCAAGTTCGAGGCGTGAGCAATCTTGCCGGGATTCGTGATAAAACGACGTGGGACCTTGATTTAGCTAACCAGCGGGCCCAGGCCGCTGTACTGAGTTATCTGAGGAGGTGGCTTTGATTCATCTAACCATCGGTTATTCACCTTGCCCGAACGACACGTACATCATGGCGGCTCTGGCTCAGGATAAGGTTGACACGCCCTTGATTTTCAATCCGATTATGGCCGATGTCGAGACCCTTAACCAATCGGCATTGACGAAAAAACTCGAGGTGACAAAGCTTAGCTTCATGGCTTTGGGCATGGTCAGGAACTCGTACGGTTTGCTGCATGCAGGCGCGGCACTGGGCCGCGGGTGTGGACCACTGGTCGTGGCTCGGACTGGGGCCACTCTGGCTGGTCTCGACCGCGGCCTGGTGGCGGCGCCTGGAGAACTTACCACTGCTCGGCTGTTGTTGAGTCTCTATCTCGGAAAGCCACCCAGGTTCAAACAGATGTTGTTCTCGGAGATCATGCACGCCGTGGCCCACGGCGAGGCTGACTTCGGCCTTGTGATTCATGAGGGCCGGTTCACTTTCCCTGAGTACGGACTGGATGCGCTCTTAGACCTCGGGCAATGGTGGGAGAAGGAAACAGGCGGTCCTATTCCCCTGGGCGGAATAGCCATTAGGCGGGACTTGGGGTCCGAGGTGGCCCGGATGGTTGATCAGGCCATTTACACTCCCCTGATGATGGCCAGGGCAAATCCGGCTGAAGCCATGAAGTATGTGTTGGAATACGCTCAGGAGATGGATCCGAGCGTCGCGGAGCAACATATCCAACTATACGTGAATTCTTTCACTTTTAGTATCGGATCTGAGGGGGAGGAAGCTGTGACAACACTCTTCGCCAGGGCTGAAGAAGCGGGCCTGCTTCCCGGGTCGCCGCTTCCATTGATGGCCCACGGGTCCTGATGTTTGTGCATTCTTATTGCCTAGGGCAGCCCAAACCAGACAGCCGCGAGCAAGCTGAAGGACACCATTGAATTCACGTTAAAAAACGCGAGGTCCAAACGGCTTAGATCATCGGGATGGAGCAGCCTGTGTTCCCAGTACAATAATCCGCAGGTCACCAGGCTCAAAAGATAGAACGGCCAGTTTAGGCCCGCCAATTTGCCGGCCAGCATAAACAGGCAGATGGCCGCAACGTGCGCGAGTCCGGCCAAGCGCAGAGCTGCGCGGGTTCCGAGCCAGGCTGGTAAGGAATACAATTTAACCCTTCGATCAAATTCCACGTCCTGGCAGGCATAAATGACGTCAAAGCCGGCAACCCAAAAGAGGACCCCTATCCCCAAGACCACGGGAGTCCAGTCCACGCCACCCGCGACCGCCAACCAACCTGCCACTGGAGCCAAACCAAGACATAGTCCCAAGAACAAGTGGCACAACCATGTGAAGCGCTTGGAATAAGAATAAGCAAGCAGAATCGTCAACGCCACAGGGGATAAATAGAAGCAAACCCGGTTCAAGGCCAACGAGGCAAGGAAGTAGACCCCCACCGCTATTACGACCAGGGCCCAGGCTTGGAACAGGTTGATTTGGCCGGAAGGGATTTCCCTATCCGCGGTTCGCGGATTCAGAGCGTCCAAGTGGCGATCCGCCAAACGATTGAACGCCATGGCCGAGGTTTCTGGCCCCTGCAAATGCGAGGGCAACCAGCCCCAGAACCTTTAGATTCGGCACGCCCCTGGCTGCTAATATTGAACCGGTAAACGCCAGAGGCAGCGCAAACAATGTGTGTTCGATTTTTACCAAAGAAAGCAAGCGCCGTAACATTACGGTTGAACCCTCTCGATGAGCCGTAACTGGAAGCGCTTCAGTGCGTGAGGGTCGCTGTGAGCCGGTGCCAACTCGGGCCTCATTTAAAATGCGCTGAACCATACAGTTCTTGCCACCTTCGCAATTGATCAAAGATCCTATCCCCGGATCCTTCGAAGACATTCGGCTTTCAGCATGACCCTAAGGCATCCAATCATCCCAACCCGAGTTTAGTCCATATCGCGTCGATTTTGGATTTAACGTCCTGGTCCATCTCTATCAGTTCAGGCCAAGGTCGGGAATGGCCTTCATCGTGCCCTTTACGGGTGCAATCAAAGCCTATTTTGGTACTCAAATGAGGCAGAGCTGAGGAATGGTCGAGCGCATCAACGGGTCCCTTGACCAGGCACAGATCGCGACCCGCATCCAAATTGGCTCCCAAGAAAAAGAGCACCTGACCGATATCCTGAACATCCACATTATGATCGAAGATCATGATCATCTTCGTAAACATCATTTGGCCGAGGCCCCACAATGCGTGCATCACCTTGTGAGCCTGGCCGGGGTAACTCTTACGAATGGCCACAAAACAGAGATTGTGAAACACCCCCTCAACCGGCAAGTTTATGTCCACGATCTCCGGAAGTTGTTTCTTGATAAGGGGCAAAAAGAGCCTCTCAGTCACCTTGCCCAAGAACGCGTCTTCCATAGGCGGTCTACCGACAACGGTGGCCGGGTATATGGGATTCTTCCGCCTGGTTATCGCTGTGAGATGAAAAACCGGATACAGATCGGCCGGCGAGTAGAATCCGGTGTGATCTCCAAATGGCCCCTCCACTCGCGTCTCACCGGGAACCACATATCCCTCCAGGACAAATTGAGACTGCGCCGGGACTTCAAGGTCGCACGTGACACATTTGACGACCTCCACGGACTTCTTGCGGAGAAATCCGGAGAGAATAAGCTCGTCCACATCGTCGGGCAACGGTGCGGTGGCCGTGTACCGTAGTGATAGGGTCCGGACCGAGGGCCACGGCCACCGGCATGGGTTCCTGTGTTTGCCTAAAATGTTCTGCCCCGCCTTTGTGAATGTGCCAATGCATGCCACACGTTTCCGCGTCGTAAATCTGCATGCGGTACATGCCGACATTTCGACGGCCGTTTCGAGGATTTCGAGTGATGACCACCGGCAGAGTAATGAACGGGCCGCCATCTCCCGGCCAGGAAGTCAGGTACCTGGAAGATCCCTGAGGTCCAAGCCCTGAGTCTGAACCACTTCTCGGCACGGGCCGTCTTTGACTCGTTTAGGAAAAACACCAGCGATATCCTTGAGTTTGGGAAGGAGTTTCAGCTTGTCGATGAACCCCTTTGGCGGCTCCAGATTGAGAAACTCCTCAAATCTTGCGCCCAAGTCATTCAGGCTGCCAACGTCGAATATAGCCTTTATGCGGTCTAAAGTCCCGTATATGTTGGTCAGAACGGGGTAATTGCACCCGGTTGGATGCTCGAAGAGGAGAGCAGGACCACCTTTCTTGACAATCCGGTCGGTCAACTCCGCTATTTCCAAATGAGGACTCAATCCCTCGGTAATACAAGCCAATTGGTCGGTTCCTCCAAAAAACTCGACCAGATTTTGCAAACTGTCAAAAGCCATTTAGTCTCCAGGAAGAGTTGTTCATAGGCGGGCTGTCATTTCCTCGAAGTCTGAAAGTCGAGCCTTCGGCATGCCGTAGATTTGGAGTCGATCTCGTCCACAGCCGAGCAAATTCATGAATCGGATTAAACCTTCCCACAGTCCATGATCAAGCTCATAGACAAGCTTTTCAAAGTATGTGTGGAGGGTCGGGCCGTTTAACCCTGTGATATGGGAAGCCTCCGCGATCACGCCATCCCGATGTGCGCGTCCCATGGCATACGATGTTTGAAGCAGGTGATACAGGGCCCGTGTTTCTTGAGGATACTCTCGAACAAACTCGCGCCTCACACACCATAAACCGAAGACAAAATCTTGGCCCGTGAAATCCCTCCACGCTAATCCCAGGTCGTAAACAAATCCTGCCGATCCGCACTGGGCCGTCCTGAGAGCAGTGTCGCCAATGAGGAGACGCGCTGGAGCCGCTCGATCCTGACCGACCAGATCAACCTCCACCTTCCAGTGCTGCGCCAATAAGATTCCCAGAAGCCGTGCAGCCGTGGCCGAGGCTGCAGTAACGGCTATCGATCTCCCGTTTAACTCCTCCACCGGCCTATCTGACTGCAATATGACGCTACCCACCTCGCCTCGGCATCCAATGCACAAATGATCGAGAACCATCCATTCTTCAGCGTGCTCAATAGCGGCTACGGAAGAGACGGGGCTGACATCCAGCTTTCCTTCAGCCAAAAGCCGATTCAACGTGGTGGGTGTTCCCCGAAATACTTTTGCTAACTTTGCCAGAGGACTGTGTACCAGACCCCAGTCCACGGGCAGGGTATTAATGTAGGCCATTCGGCCCAATCGGCCTATAATCATATCCACTCCACTCGGTTAGGTCTGCTTGAAACCAATTGCTGCGCGGCCTCTTCGGCCGAATCCGCCTCAAGCCCTACGAAGATAAGTCGTGCTCTTTGACCCGCCTTGATACTGCCGAGATCCCACCTTCCTAGTGCCTTCGCTCCATTTCGTGACGCGGTGGCGAGGATGATCTCGGGTCGCAAGCCCGGATAATTGTCTGCCACAAAAGCCATCTCGTCAAACAGGCTTAATGACGGCGAGCTTGCGAGAGAATCCGTTCCCAGCGCAACGTTTATCCCGACCTTCAAAAAAGCCTCGATCAAGGGTAATTGGCTATGAAGAGCCAGATTTGATCTGGGACACACGCAAATGGAAGCTCCGCTGCGTGCCAAGACATTCACCTCTGTCTGAACAACGTCCAGTACATGGACCGCCAACGTGTCGGGACCCAGTAGCCCGAGCCTCTCAGCCCTCGCCACCGGTCTTTCGCTTCTTAGGTCCCAATCGGTGAAGTCGATTCCACGACTTCCAAGCAGGTCGGCCCAGGAACCCGAACCCGTTGTAAGAAACTCAGTCTCGGCAGCGGATTCCGCCAGATGAAACGTGCATGCCGATTCCTGTTTTGCTGCTGCGGCCTGAACACCTCTCAACGTCTCCGGGGCGGTAGTGTGAAGCGCATGGCCCGCGAATGAGAAGGACAAGCCGTTGCGGCTGTCCGGCAAGTCCGGCAGGGTCGGGCAGTTGCCCAGCATCTCAAGGAAAACAAAGCCCTCCAGGCCGGCGCGGGTCATGGAATCTGCCCCAGGTTCCCAGGGGCCAACCTCGGCAACGAGTCCCGTTCCAGTCTGTCGGATCAGTTCCGCCGCTTGGATGGCCGCGGTAAGTATCTGTTGGGCAGAGAAAGAAGTTTCCGGCCTCAATCAATTCCTTCACCCAGTTGACAAATCCGCTATCCGGTCTCATCCGACCTGAGAGGCACGACAGGCTCAGGTGGGTATGGGCGTTGGTCAGCGCGGGAAGTATGACGCCTGAACCGTGATCATGGACATCTGCGCCTGTACGAGCTTTTCCCACAGCGGAAATGCGATCTGATGTCACCTCCACCATGCCGTTTTCGATCCATACTTCCGGCTCCACCATCACCCATTTAGCCTTGTGAAGGCTCGGCTCCATTTACGTCCTCCCCACGGCTCCGTAGACGGCATCTCTTTGTCTGGCTTGGAAACTGCTCTTTTCAATGAGTCGAATCATTTCGCTTCGGGTTAGCTGGTGGCTTACGCCGGCTGCTGCGACCACATTCTCTTCGATCATTGTGGAACCGAGGTCATCCGCGCCAAACGCCAGCGCAACCTGCCCGATCGCTGCTCCTTGTGTAACCCAGGATGATTGCACGTGCGCGAAGTTATCCAAAACCAGCCTCGACAGGGCCAACATCCGCAAATAGTCAGTTCCTCCCATGGATTTGACCTGGACGGTCTCTCGACCGGGCTGGTAAGGCCACGGGATAAAAGCAGTAAAACCGCCGGTCTCATCTTGTAGGCGTCGAAGCCGAAACAGATGAACCAGTCTTTCGTCAGGAGTTTCCACGTGACCAAACATCATGGTTGCTGTGGTGCGAAGGCCCATTCGATGAGCAGTGGACATAACGTCGAGCCATTCTCTGCTGGTAGCCTTGCCGGGGAAACTAACCGCCTCACCCGGTCAACGAGAATCTCCGCGCCGCCTCCGGGAATAGAGCTTAGGCCGGCGGCTACAAACCGTTCGAGCACGCGATCCACTTTGAGGCCGAAGCGTTTCGCCAGATAGGTGATTTCAGGTGGAGAATAACCGTGAAGACTCAACCCGAAAGACCGGATCAGCCGAATGCGGTCTTCATGCCATTCCAAGTCAAGGTCCGGATTGAGACCCCCCTGGAAAAGGATGTGAGTACCGCCCAGCGCCTTGGTTTCCTCCAATTTCTTTGCCAGAGTCGCATCGTCGAGCACGTATGCCTCGGAATGACTTTTCGCTCTCCAAAACGCACAGAAACGGCATCCCGAAGTGCAGATATTCGTGTAATTTATGTTTCGATCCACCGCATATGTTGCCACCCGTTCCGGGTTATGGCGGAAGCGAGTCTGCTTGAGCCAACTGTGCCAGAGTCAATAGATCGGTCTCGGTGTACAGGATTTGCGCCGCTTTGAAGGAAAGACGTTTGCCGGACTCTGCAATGTGAATAGATTCGGCGAGGGTCATGCGGCCTTGATCGTTTGATGAAATGTGTCTCGTTCCACCGGCGTAAGGCCCGCGGATAGGATCAATTGTTCTAGGTCTTGCCTGGAGAGGCCCACAGATGTTTCGGCTCCTGCCTGGTGGGCGATCTTTTCCGCGACAATGGTTCCTTCCAGGTCGTCCGCGCCGAAATGCAATGCAGTCTGGGCCAGCTTCAGCCCAAGCATGACCCAGTAGGCTTTAATATGCGGGATGTTGTTCAAGATAAGCCGAGCGGCCGCAATCGTCTTAAGGCTCTCAACTCCGGTCGGTCCGGGCAAATGGGACAAGGGGGTGTTCCCGGGGTGAAACACCAGTGGGATAAAGGCTCTGAAGCCTCCAGTCTCATCTTGCTGGGCTCGGATGCGCAACAAGTGCTCGATTCGCTCCGCTGGTGTCTCGATGTGGCCGAAAAGGAGAGTGGCGTTCGTTCCGATCCCCAGACGATGGGCCGCTGCATGAACGGCAAGCCATGTGTCCGCGTCGATTTTGGCGGGGAATAGCTCCCGTCTCACTCTTTCGGAAAAGACTTCGGCCCCACCCCCAGGTAGCGCGTCCAGGCCCGCCTCGCGCAGAGCGGTTAAACAGTCGCTCCACGAGAGCGAGGATCGCTTTGAGATGTGGTCGATCTCAACAGCGGTGAACGCTTTCACTCGGACATCGGGACCGACTGCCTTTATCGCCCTAAGAAGATCGATATAATAGGTGAAATCAGGTTCTGGGTTGATGGCTCCCACCAAGTGGACTTCCCTTATCCCAGAAATCCCGCATCCGTGTATCTGGGCAGCAACTTCTTCGGGCTTAAGCAAGTAACCTTCCGGTGATCCCTGGGAGCGATGAAAAGCACAGAATTTACACCCATTAACGCAGATATTGGTGTAGTTGATGTGATGGTTAGCCACGTAGAATACTCGATCACCGAATCTGGCCCGTCTGGCCGCGGAAGCCAAAGACCCAAGGCCGACCAGGTCGGGGGTCTTCAGACAGGCCAACCCATCGGCCAAACCGAGCCGAGAACCCGCAAAGAACCTTCGACCGACCTCGATCAAGGTCTCGTCGGTGATACGTTTAAGTACGTCAGTCGGGTTGATGCCCGCCTGATGCCAGTCGGTAGCGCAGTGAGTTTCCGGCAATCTTCATTCCTCAATTATCAGCGTAATGACCACCTGGTCATCATGCACCGCGTGTACGATTTTGACAACATCTTTTTTCAGGATCTATTTCAAGGAGAGCAATCGAATATTCTATGAATGGCGATTCGCAGAATCAATTAACATCATGGCCTCGTGCAGTTCGGATACGACAATACGTGCAAATTCCTTGTCGTTAATGTGGAAGTCAGTTTGCACTACCTTGATGTGGGAACCCAGAAGCGCTCTGAGTTCCGATACAAAAACGCGATTAGTTTCCGGCTCATAAAGCGGCTCACCTACCGCGTCCGCTTCAGACCAACCTTTCATGGGAATCACAACTGTAGCTGGACCCGTGGCACGGTTCAATTTACCCGCGACTGTCTGTCCCAACCTGACAAGATCTTCAGCTGTGGTGCGCACACCCGATCTAAAATCGTACCAGAAGACTTTCCTACCTTGGAACCGCTCCGGCATCGTGTCGGGCGAGTCAAATTCGAGCACAACGCAATCCAAACCCCCGGGTACGATTACCTGGGGTATTCCGTGACGTCCCGCGGTCTCCATCCTGTCCGGCCCTATTCCACTGCAATATCCGTTGTACAACTCATCCGCAAATTCATGAAGAGCGAAGTCCAGGACCCCCTGGATAAGCCCCTGCTCTATGAGGTCCTCCATTGCCATCCCACCTGTGCCGTTGGCATGAAATGGTGCGACGTCATATCCTTGATCTTCCAGCATTTTCTTCACCAGCATGGCCCCCTCGGTTATGAACCCGAAGGACGTTAAACCGATGACAGGCCTTTCCCGGTTTATTCGAACAGGGCTTCCGACCATCCCTGCCACAGCAGCCGCTGCGTTTGCGAGTATTTTTCTGCTCAGAGGGTTCAGGCCGAGGATGTCCATGACCGAGTGCATCATGGTGATGTCTTTGGTTCCTATCAAGTCTCTCATGTCGCGACTTGCAACCGTTGAGAGCATTACCTTTGGCAACCCCAACGGCAACGAGCGCATGATTCCGGTTCCAATGTGGGTCCCCGTCCCTCCTCCCAGGGCGAGAATGCCTGACATAAGTCCCTGCCGGTGCAAGTCCCTGACTATCTTCGCTGCACCCTGGGTCATGGTTTGAACGGCTAATCTTCGATCACCGCGTTTCAGCAACTCTCCCAAATGAACCCCGCCCGCTGATGCAACCTGCTCTCGCGAAATGTCCGACGGGATCTCCGGATGGTGGAGAATGCCCACGTCCAGGACCAATGTGGAACAGCCTGCGTCTTGGATGAGTCTGTTGCACGTACCCGATCTCTTGGCCCTTGGTGTCGAGTGTTCCGGCAATGACTACCGTTGGCGACATAAGCACCTCTTATTCTGGGTTGCGGTCAGTAACAGCCAATGTCTGTTGAAGGAGAGTGCCTTCTCCATATTTTTTCAAGATCTCCAGGAAATAACTCATGGCAACCGACATCGACTCGTTCCGCCGGATCACGATGTCGGCCTGAAAGCCGATATTTCCCTCGAGAAAGGTGAATCGGCTTGAGGACTCCACGGGAAAGTTCATCCTCAATCTCGTGGGACAGTATAAACGAAACCCCCATCTTTCTTTCTATGTAAGCAAGTATAAAACTAAGGCTTTCAGATTCGACCAGCAGCGAAGGGGTCACTTCGAACCGGCGCAGCAACTGAAGGATCGCATTTCGGGACCCGGACCCTTGCTCCCTGAGGATCATGGCTTCTCCGTCAAGGGATTTTATGGAGACAGGGCGTGTCGACACGAGAGGGTGATCCGGTCGGGCAACCAAGACAAACTCCGCCCGTGCAAACGGAATGGCCTTCAACTCGGAGCCATACTCCGAACGGGCCACCACCACGAGGTCCTCTTTTCTGGTGCGAACTCTGTTAATGAGATCCGCGGAATTTCCCTCACTGAGATGAACATGAATTCGAGGGTATTTTTCTTGAAACCGCGCGATTAAATCGGGCATGACAAGGCGCGCGTATGCCTTGGTAATCCCTATCCTCAATATTTCAGAGGTAGTTTGTCTGGCCTTGTCCAGCAAGCCTTCTGCCTGCTCGACACGCGAGAAGATACTCTTGCTCAAAAGAAAGAGGGCTTCTCCCGTTTCGGTCAACTTGTATTCATGTGCTTCACGGTAGAAAAGTTGAACGCCGCATTCAGTCTGAAAACTTCTGATTTGCTGAGAGACCGCGGGTTGGGTCACATTCAGATGATCCGCGGCCCGGCTCATACTCATGAACTTGCAGAAATAGTGAAATGTTTCCAGATGCTTGAGGTTCATCCTGGCCTGGATAAAACGGTTCCTTATATATTATATTATAAGGTAGCCTTATACAAGCATAACATTTTATGACTTGACTGACCTGCATAAATCCTTGACAATTCGTAGTTATGGGGACTCTTCTTGAACGAAGACTCTTCCCTGACAACTTCAAGCTTCACAATCGCACGGATTGTTTTCACAGCTTCAGCTTCCCGGAAGGTATATCCATGACTTGCGATAAAATCCAAACCGCTTGCCAGACAGAAGCAAAGGGGGTCAATTGAAGAGGATTGTTGTTGCCATCAGCGGCGCGAGCGGGATCATTTACGGTGTCCGGCTACTTGAGGTTCTTAAACTGGTTGATGGGATTGAGACTCACTTGATCTTGAGTCATGGGGCCTGCGTCACAATGAAATTGGAAACGTCCTTGGATCCCGGATCAAGTGCGGGCTTTAGCCGATCGATCGTATTCCCCGGATGATCTGGCTGCCCCGCTTTCCAGTGGATCTTATCGCACAGAGGGAATGGTGGTCGCTCCGTGCTCCATGAAGAGCCTCTCTATGATCGCCTTTTCCCTTAATGATAATCTTCTCATAAGGGCCGCGGATGTAACGCTCAAGGAGCGCAGAAAGCTGGTCCTCGTTCCCCGTGAGACCCCTCTACATCTAGGCCATCTGAGGGCCATGACAGCGGTTACAGAGATGGGTGGAATAATCCTCCCCCCTTGCCCCTCGTTTTACCACCGTCCCAGCACCATTCAGGACCTGGTAGATCAGACCGTGGGCAAGGTGCTGGACCAATTTGGCATAACAAACCACCTCTTCAATCGTTGGGGTGGAGGATGACGCGGGAAGAGTTGGAAGGCGTTGTGACCCGTTATATGGACTCGTGCACCGCCATGACGCTGGCGTGCAGTGTCGACGATAAGCCCTGGGCAGCAACCGTGTACCATGCCCGGCAAGGTTTGGATCTGATTTTCTTCTCCTCTCCCGCTTCACGCCACTCCGTAATCTTTTCTCAGAATACGCGGGCCGCTGCCGCCATACATGGGGACTACAGAAGCTGGAAAGAAATCAAAGGGTTGCAGATGGAAGGACACATACACGCCGTGACCACCGCGAAAGGCAAGGCTCGTGCCATTTCCACGTATCTGAATCGGCATCCGTTCGTAAGTGAATTCCTGTCTGACCCGCTATCTATAAGTGCGCAAGTAGCCAAAAAAATGTCCAAAGTGGAACTCTACTTCTTCCGGCCGGATACGATCCTTTACCTCGATAACGAGGCTGGGTTTGGAACAAGATGGAAATTGGAAGTGGAGGAAGGGAGGGCTTCCAGCCTGGTTGGGGAATGCTTTTTTTGAAGGAATTCTCCATAGGCACCTTCAAAAACTTCCAACGTATTGGCGCTTTTCTGGACCTTCCTTAACCGACCGTCAACTCAACAACAAACAGGAGGTGTAGAGATGGCCGATCTAAAGTTCCCCAGTCCTCATGAGGCGGAAAAGATCTCGGGAACCGAGGGATGGGAAAGGATGTATCCGTACCATTATCGGTTCACCACTGATGATCCGGAGCGCAAGAAGTACGAAGAAGGCATGTTCTGGTTTTATGACGGCTTGCACTATCCAGAACCCATGTACCCCTTTGACATGATCTGGGATGAGGCATGGTTCCTGGCGCTGTCCCAGGTACAATACACGGATCTTCATCGTACCTCCTGCGTTGGGCATCGATCACCGCATTCACAATGGTTACATATACATAACCCCGCTTCCTGTGGCCAACCCCGAGGACATTCCCAAGCGTGCTGAACTTTTCATGAAGCGTGCCGGCTACTACTACCAGAACTGGGACCGGCTCCACGATCAATGGGAAGAAAAGATGCGCGGCATTATCAAGAAACTCGCCGACCTCGAGATACCCGTCCCTCCTGAGATGGAAGACGAGTCGGTCGTCACCGAGGGAATTGGCGTGTCTACAGGTTACAAGCTCCTAAAGGCCTACGATGAACTCATCGACCTTGGTATCCTGGCCTGGCAATACCATTTTGAGTTTCTAAACCTCGGGTACGCGGCGTACGTGATCTTTGTAGATTTCTGCACCAAGGCGTTTCCTGACATCCCGCTTCAAAAGATCACTCAGATGGTCGGCGGCATAGACGTCATCATTTATCAACCCGATGCGGAGTTGAAAAAACTGGCGAAACTAGCGATAGAGTGGGCGTGGATGAAACTGTAATGACAGGAGTTTCTGCGGACAGCGTCTTCAAAGTGATGGAGGGTTCGGACAAAGGCAAGAAATGGCTCGAAGCGTTCAACGCGGCCAGGGATCCCTGGTTCTATGTGTCCACCGGCACCGGCTGGTATCATCACGACTCATGCTGGAATGATGACCTGGACGTTCCCTTGTCCGCTATGCGTATTTACATCGAGAAGCTGAGAAAAGGCGAAAATATTGAGCGGCCCACCGCGGAAGTTCGTGAGGAGCGAGACAGGCTGATCCGTGAGTACCCGAGCGCTGCTGAAGACCGATGAAGACCGCCAGACTTATGATCAATTGCTCGGGACCGCAAAGACGGTCTTCCCTTATGTTGAGAATCATCTCTTTTACGTCGAGCACTGGTTCCACAGCCTCTTCTGGAACAAGATGCGCGAAGTCGCTCGGATCATGGTTCAACACAAGTTTATCAACGATGTGGAAGACGTTTGGTACATGAAACGCGCTGAAATCAAAGACGGCCTGTGGGATCTCGTCACGGGATGGGCAACCGGCAGCAACTCCCGCGGACCCCTCGTATGGCCGGCTGAAATTGCCTGGCGTAAGAGTGCCATGGAAAAGTTCAGGAAATGGACGCCTCCAGACGCTATGGGAACGGTTCCGGAAACGATAAGCGAACCGTTTACTATTGTTCTCTGGGGCATCACTTCTGCATCAATGGCCCAGTGGGCCAGGCTCAAGAGCATAGCGGCGGGCGACTTGACCAAAATGATCGGATTTCCAGGATCGCCTGGAATCGCCGAAGGGACGGTGCGTGTCTGCCGAACCGCCAAAGAGATCGGAGATCTTCAGGAAGGGGAGATCCTTGTTGCCCCGACCACCTCGCCAAGCTGGGCACCCGCGTTCCAGAAGATCAAAGCAGCAATTACAGATGTGGGCGGAGTTATGTGTCATGCGGCTATCGTATGCCGCGAGTACGGACTCCCGGCAGTCGTTGGAACAGGTTCGGCCACATCCATGCTCAAAACCGGACAGAGGATCAAGGTGGACGGATCGACAGGGGAAATCGAAATCCTCTGATGAGACGTTGTGGCGGAGGATCTAGCGATGGACATCTCCAAATACGTGCTTCTCTTCGAGGAATGCGACCTCAGTATGGTTCATAAGGTAGGGGGAAAGTGCGCTAGCCTCGGTGAACTCATGAAGGCGAGGATTCCTGTTCCTCCAGGCTTTGCCATTACCACCGACGCGTATGAGCTTTTCCTCGATGAAAACGGTCTGACTCAAGGGGTGATTGCCAGACTCAAGAACCTGGACGAAAGCAGGGTCGATGAAGTCGATCGGGCATCTTCGGAGATCAGAGCCAGCATAGAAGCTGGGACCATTAGCGAACCCCTGGAAGACATCATCGCTGACCAGTATCGCTCCCTGGCAAAACGAGCCAGAACTCCCGCGACCCCCGTCGCGGTTCGATCCTCCGCCACCGCCGAAGACCTCCCTGATGCCAGCTTTGCAGGGCAGCAGGACACCTACCTTTGGGTGCGAGGAGTGGATGACCTGTTTGACAAGATACGCAAGTGCTGGTCGAGCTTGTTCACGTCTCGCGCCATCTCGTACAGGACTAAGATGGGTTTTGACCATTCCAAGGTCCTAATCAGCGTAGCAGTCCAGAAAATGGTCCGGTCCTTCACCGCAGGAGTCATGTTCACTCTTAACCCTTCTACTGGCGATCTCGCGACGGTGGTCATCGACTCCAATTGGGGTTACGGAGAAAGCGTGGTTTCGGGCGAAGTGACGCCGGATCAGTTCCAGGTCAACAAGATCACAATGGAGGTGGTAAAGAAGACAGTCTCCGACAAGGCAATTTACTACACTACCGATCCTGAGACAGATGAGGTCAAGAAGCTCGAGGTCGACTCCGAGCGGAGAAAATCTCAGAGTCTCTTGGAGGCCGAGATCATTGAGCTCGACCAAGATGGCCAAGTTGATAGAGAGACATTACGGCAAGCCCATGGATATTGAATGGGCCACAGAAAAATCGCTTCCGTACAAAGGAGAAGTATTTATTCTCCAGAGCCGGCCGGAGACGGTATGGAGCCAGAAAGAAGTGAAGCCCGTGATGGAGCCCAAGAAAAGCGCCATCGAACACATCGTGGCCGGGCTCATTGCCGGAAAGAAGATCAGATAGTTCGCTATTGACGAGTTAGCAGACCATCATCGATGTCTCTGGATAAGGGTCCGGAATGGGTGGACTATTGATACCCGGACCGAGTGTTGAAGTATGCGCGGACGAAAGAGGGCCAGAAGTTCCGGCTTGCACGACCAAAAATGGAATGAAACCAATGCATGGAGAGTAGCAAAATGAAAGAATTAACGGATTTTATAAACAGATGTGAACAAGAAGGAGAACTCCTTCGCATCAAAACCGAGGTGGACTGGAACCTTGAACTAGGCCACGTAGCCAAAATCAGTGAGGAGCGAAAGGGCCCCGCTCTTCTGTTCGAAAATGTCAAAGGCTATGACATTCCTGTTTTGACAAGTGCATTTACGACTACCAGACGATTCGCCATCGCCCTTGGCATGCCGCTTGATTCTTCGATTTGCGACATGGCCCGCGCATGGATGCACTCACCACAAAGAAGCCTGTCAAGGCTAAGGTTGTGGACTCCGGCCCTGTCTTTGAGATGGTCATAGAGGGGAAGGACGTTGATATCGAGGCATTACCGGTGCCTTTCTTCAACCCACTGGATGGTGGCCGATTTATCGGTACAGCTGTCTACATGGTAACTCAGGATAAGGAGACCGGATGGACCAATTGCGGAACGTACCGCATGCAGATCCACGACCGCAATCACTGCGGTGTCCAGATCATCAAGGGCAAGCACGCCGACTTCCATTTCAACCAGCATAAAAAAGACGGCACAAAAATGCCTGCGGCGGCAGTTATCGGCGCTGACGCAGTCCATTTTCTCGTTTCATCGACCCTCGTATCAGCCCAGGTGGATGAATACGACATTATCAGCACACTCCGGCAAGAACCTTGCGAGATATTCAAGAGCGACCTCACGGGGTTAAAACTTCCGGCCAACGCGGAGATCATACTGGAGGGTTGGATCGACCCTGCAGACATGAGGGAAGAGGGACCGTTCGGCGAGTATACCGGCTACTACTCCGGTGCAAAGGGAGAAGAATGGCCGAAGCAGGTACTCCATATCGAGCGGATACTCAGGCGCAAGAAGCCAATCTTCTGGGCGACGACGGTCGGAAAGCCAATCACCGACACCCATATGATCCAGTCTCTCAACCGAACCGCCACTCTGTGGACGGATCTGGAGAACATGAAGATACCCGGAATTAAATCCGTTTACTTTCTTCCGGAATCTACAGGCCGCTACTGGTGCGTTGTTTCGGTAGAGCAGAAATACCCAGGTCATTCAAATCAGGTCGGCAACGCTGTTATCGCAACGACCACCGGTCATTACGGAGTGAAGGGAGTAATCGTCGTCGATCACGATGTAGCCGCGGACGATTGGGAAAGGGTCATGTGGTCCCTTGCGGTACGGTTCGATCCGAAGCGTGATGCCCAGATCATCGATCGCGGCCGTTCCACACCTCTTGACCCGGCTCTTCCTATCACCGCACGGCATATAACTTCGAGAATCATTATGGATGCCTGCACTCCGTACGAGTGGGAGCGTAAGCCGATAGAGATCTTCCTCGACGAAGGCATGAAGAAGAAGGTCCTCTCCAGGTGGAAAGAATACGGTTTTGAGGATTGGAGTTCAGCGATCTGCAAGCCCTGAAACAGGGGTGTCGCAGGAGAATAGCTGCTGAATAACACTGCAAAGGCTCCGGGGCTCAGCCCTTGCACCGTTCTCGCACGGCCTTCGCAGTCTACGACGCGTTGCCGCGAGAGGCATGTTGGCTCATGAGACCGATTCGATATACCGATGCGATGATCGAGGAATTCACGTCCCAGGGATTGTGGACGAACGAGACATTCAGTGATTTTTGGCTCAAAAATGCCCGGGAACGTCCGAACAAAGAAGCCCTTGTTGATTCCACCATAAGGGTGACTTGGGCTGAGGCGGCCAGACTGATGGACCGTTTCGCCCTGGCTTGGGCGGCGATAGGTCTCGAACGGGACGACCGAGTGATCCTACAGTCTCCAAACTGTGCTTATGGGTTCCTGTCTCGCATTGCCTGTGAAAGGGCAGGTCTGATCAATATCACGGTCATGCCCTACCTGCGCCACAAAGAACTCACGCATATAATTCAGAAGATCGAACCTAGGGCGATCATCATTCCAGGAATGTATAGGAAGTTCAACTATCTGGAAATGATAGAGGAACTCAAACAGGAATTTGCCAGCTTAAAATACACGTTTCTTCTCGATGAGACCATTCCAGGCCCTTATCCGGAAAACACTTACTCCTTGATGCAGATCGCAAAGGAACCATGGGAAAACAAGACAGACCGCAACGTCCTGGAGAAGAGGCGGTTCCACCCCGTTGGAGATGTGGGGATTCTTACCAGCACGAGCGGGACAACAGGTGTGCCCAAGATTGTCGAATGGCCGCTTGCACCGAGACTGATGACATCCAAGTGCCGGGTCGAAATCTGGAAACTCACCGGGGATGACGTGACCCTTGCTATCGCTCCTTTCGCAGGGGGAGCGGCCGGAACACTGACATATTTCGCAGCGCCGCTGGTTGGAGCGAAGATTGTGCTCCTCGAAGAATTTACCCCTGAGGGTGCACTGGAGATGATCCAGAAGGAGAAGGCCACGGCAATAGGGGTCGTCCCCACACACGTTATCCGCATGCTGGAGCAGGATCTTTCAAAGTATGATCTATCATCGCTGCGGTTCATCCGTTCCGCGGGCGGCTATTTGCCTCCCAAAGTGGCCATGGAGGCTGAAGAGCGCCTGGGAGGCCGTATTACCTCAGACCTGGGCACTCAGGATGTGGGGTCTGTCTCGGGCTGTTCCATAGACGACCCCGGAGATGTGCGCAGGCGTACAGGTGGGCAAGCCTCTGCGAGGCAACAGAATCAAGCTCTTGGACGAGACCGGTAAAGAGGTTCCCGACGGTGAGCCCGGTATTCTGTACCTCAGGGGACCACACTCTCCGGCTGGCTATTGGAGAGACCCGGAGACCACACTCGAGGTGTTCGACGACAACAACTGGACGACCACCGGTGACATAGTGACTCTGGAAGCCGGCCGCATCTGGATAATGGGCAGGCAAAAGGACATGATCATTCGTGGCGGCCAGAACATCTACCCCGCGGAGGTGGAAGGCCTCCTGAACGAGCATCCCAAGATCGCGTCGATAGCCGTTGTAGCCATGCCCGACCCGGAATATGTGGAGAGGGCATGCGCTTACGTTGTTCCAAAGGCCGGAGAGACCTTCACCCTTGATGAGATAGTCTCGTTCTTGAAATCGAAGAAACTGGCCATGTACAAGCTGCCCGAGCGTCTCGAAATCATCGGCTCTATGCCGACGGTGGGGGACTCAGGAAAGATCGACAAGAAAATCTTGAAGAAAGATATCGAGGACAAGATGGCAGCCAAGGGGTAAATCCTGATGGAACGCGTCATTCTGTTGCTTTCCACGCTGGACACCAAGGGCCCGGAGACGCTGTATCTGCGGGACCGCATCCGGGAGAATCACGGTAATCCCCTCATTCTGGACCTGGGAATGTCACGAATCTCCTCGGATGCAGATATTCCCGCAGCGGAGGTGGCCCGGGCCGTCGGATTAAATATAGAGGATATTCGAGCATCGCGCGACCGGAGGGAGATCACAAATCGAATGACGGCCGGCGCTACACGTATTGCCGGTGATCTGTTGGAGCAGGGCAGTCTCGCAGGGGTTACAGGGCTGGGTGGGTCTACCGGGAGTCTCATGGCCACCGATGTGATGCGGTCCCTCCCCTTTGGAATGCCCAAAGTGATGGTGTCGTCCTCCGCGGCTCTTCCCGGTCTCTCCACACGATATATAGGCACGGGGGATATAGCCATATTTCACACGGTAATCGAGATTTCCGGCTTGACCAGTCCCCTTAAAAACGTGCTGGAAAGGGCGAGCTGCCGCCATAGTCGGCATGGCCGGAGTCGATCCGCTCACAGTGGAATCATCGCGCAAAGACGGCAAACCCCTGGTGGCAATGTCCATGTTCGGCCCCACGGAGAAGTGTGCCCATCACGTTCGGCAGCGGCTCGAAATGGAGGGCTTCCAGGTCATCGGCTTCTCAGCCGCGGGGGTTTGTGATCGGGCTATGGAAGAGATGATCGGCCGTAATTTCTTTGACGCTGTTGTAGATCTGGCCCCAGGCGGAGTAGGGGAGGATCTGCTCGGCGGCATGCGTGCGTCGGGCGCCCAGCGCCTGACCGCGGCAGGCAGGGTTGGGATTCCGCAAGTGGTGGCTCCTGGCGGCGTGAATCTTATGAGCCCGAGGAAATCACGATACAAACCTGAGTATTACCAACGGAAAAAATATGACTTGGACGGGTTGCGGACATTCCTCCGTTTGTCGGTCGACGAACTGGAGCAGGTTGCGACAGTTTTCGCAGAAAAGCTCAACATGTCCCGAGGCCCGACGATCTTCCTTTTTCCAAAGAGGGGTTGGTCTGCAATAGACCTGCCGTCGAGCGACATGTTTGAGGAAATGGAAGACCAGGTGTTCCTCAAAGTGTTGCGGGCGAATGTGAGCCCCCATGTGGTGACCCGTGAGGTCGATGCGAACCTCGAAGATGAAGCCTTTGCCGAGGCTGTAATAGATGCTTGCATGGAAATCTTTCCCCGGCCGCTCGAGAAACCGGTGACCGGAATTTTTCCAAAAGGCATTGAAACCTGGTGTGAGTTCTTCGGATCATCCATCCCCGACGAAGGGAGGCTCTCATGTACGTAAGAAATTGGATGTTGCGGGCTCAAGTATCTATATCCAGTGACGCACTTGCCACCGATGCTCTCTTACTGATCCGGCAGCACAATCTGAAGATCTTGCCTGTGGTGGACAACGGTCGGTTGCGTGGAGTCCTCCACCGCAGGGATCTCAGCGAGGCTGCCTTGTGCGTGAGCGGCAGCGGAGATCTCTGCGAGATGAAGTATTTCTGCAACAAGCTTAAAGTCAAAGACCTAATGGTCCGGATGCCCGTCACCGTCTCTATAGATGACACCGTGGAGAAAATCCTTATCAAGGGGAAAGAACTGAGAATGAGCAGTTTTCCAGTCATGGACGGGGACAAGGTTGTGGGCGTCGTTTCGGACCGCGAGATATTCGTAACGCTCTTCAAAATCCTGGAGGCGGGGGAAGATCGTTCACGAATCACCTTGGCCAACGTAACTCTGGAAAGAGGCACACTAACAAAGATTCTGGGGACAGTGGAAGGAACTGGCGCAAAGGCCCGCTCCATCTTCACCGTCCCTGAGGCCGGGTCTGGAAAGGTCAGGGTCGTCCTCCGTTTGGAGGCTGACGATCCAGCATCAGTGTCTAAAGCCTTGGAAGATCAAGGATACAAGATAATGGAGGCTTCGTCCTGAGAGCCCGGGTCGTCATGGAAGGGATATACGGGAAGATCTACGAGCTGGCGGCGCCCTATTTGGATACGAGATCTAATGAGCTGCACACCCGCATAGCTTACTCCTTTGCATTGAAACTGCTGGAAGTCGAAGGAGGAGACGAGGAGATCGTGATCCCTGCCGTATTGCTCCACGATGTCGGTTGGAAGGTCGTCCCGGAGGAGCTTCAACTCAAAGCATTCGGCCCGGGCCGCAATGATCTTAAAATCAACAGGCTTCACGAAGTGGAAGGTGCCAAAATTGCCAGGGATTTGCTCCGACAGGTGCGGTACGATCCTGCTCTAGTGGAGCAGATAGCCGAAATCATCGTCGGGCACGATTCAAGACAGGAGGCTGTTTCGCATAATGATGCGTTGGTGAAGGACTCCGACAAGCTCTGGAGATTCTCACGGGAGGCAATCCAGGTCGATCCGCGGCGTTTTCGTGTGGACCCTCTTGCTCACGTAGTGTGGCTTGGGCGTCAGATAGACTCCTGGTTTCTCACCTCGACCGGCAAAAATATGGCTCTGACCCAGCACGAATTGCGACTTGTCGAGCTTTCGATGCCATAACACCGATTGGCTTTCCCAAGCGGGAAAAATGTTGCCTGAGTGACACCGCCGGCTTGCCCAGCAGTGTCTGATCGTCATCGCGTGCTCGGAGATTTGTACAGGACAACTGGCCACAAAAGACCCCCCTGTCTTGACACAATCGCCAAGACTAACAATGAGGTCTCCGTGGCTCTCCATGAGGCGCGAATTGCAGCGCCTTACTTACCGTTAAAAATTAGTTTCGGCACCTGGAAGGGAATGGGTCCGTGCTCTTTTATCCAGGCTAGGTTCGCCTGGTTCCATTCCTCTTGTTTGGCCAGCCTCTGCGCTTCAGCCGCTTGTGCCGCTTCCAAGAATTTCTCCTTGTCGTAAGTCTGTGTCATTGTCTCGCCTCCGGAGGGTTGAGTTGAGCTACGAGCGGCTCCACGGTTTAGGAGGTTTTGAATGGGCGCTGGGCGGGTGCAAACTTTTTTTTGCGGAGTGGGAATACCCAGCCTGTTTTCGCGAGGTTCTGAGGTTCTGCAATCAATATGCGTTGGAGTTGACATTAAAGGTAAAACAGCGCTGAATGAACGGTACCATAAGGGCGGGCAAAGTCAATTCGAAATTACTGGATGCTCGCTTGCGGTAGCAAGATAGTTAGGCTAATCATTCAACCACGGGTGGCCAAACTGGAAATCTTCAATGATTCTAGAACAAATCCCTAAATCCTTGCCCATGCTCCAGTAGCGGAAGCTGACTTCATGAGGAGACAAGAATGGACGCGATGGATGCCATTTTGACGAGGCGAAGCATTCGAAGATACACGCCGGAACCTGTTTCAGACGACACAGTAGGCGAACTCCTTAGAGCTGCAATGAGCGCGCCGACAGCAGCTGGCGAAATCTGGGACTTCGTTGTGGTGCGAGATCGAGGAATCCTCGAAGGTGTTTCCAAATTCCATCCACATGCAGAAATGCTCAAGACCGCCGCGGTGGCCATTTTGGTCTGCGGTAATCCGAACATTGAGAAATTGCCAGGTCGCTGGGTGCTGGATTGCGCTGCGGCCACCGAGAACATTCTGATCGCGGCCAATGCTTTGGGATTGGGCGCAGTATGGGTTGGGATTTACCCCGTGGAAGAACGCATCAAGGGCATGAGGAGCCTTCTTGGCATACCCGACCACGTTGTTCCATTGTCCATGGCCTCTGTTGGCTATCCTGGAGAAAAAAAGGCGCCTCCGTCACGATTCAGGCAAGAGTGTGTGCATCGCGATCGTTGGTAGACTGCTGTTAGTGCTCACATCTTCTATGAGGTTTTTCAAGGAGTTTTGGCGTCAACTCGTGTGCAATGATAAGGATGATTCTGACTCATTCGGTTTCGATTCGCCTGAACCCGAGGGCTGGCTGGTGAGTCTAATGGACTGCGGAAGCGAGGCCCTCTTCGTTGAACCCGAAGAGGAGCCTGGCATCTCGGACCAACAAGAGGTTGGGGCATGTACCTTCCGCGAATAGATATGAACAAGTGCAAGAATCACGGTGAATGTTTCAAAATATGTCCTGAGGACGTGTTTGATTTCGACGATAAAGGCATCCGAGTGACCAGGCCCGGTGATTGCACGAAATGCGAAGCATGCGTGGTAGTATGCCCCGAGCAGGCCATCAAAGTCGAGGAGATGTGAGGCCCCACCTCAGGCCGCTGCCAAGGAGTTCCCTTTCCAGAAGCTATTTCATGAGTTCCAGAAACTTCTCCTCCTCCCCTTCAATCATCTTGTAGACATGCTCACCTGTCGGAAATTTGCCCTGTCTTATTTCGTCGCAGTAATCGTGCATAGCCTTGATGACAACTCCGGCCACATCGCCGTACTTCTTGACGAATTTGGGCGTGAATGCCTGGAATTGACCTATCATGTCCGAAACGATAAGCAATTGGCCGTCGCAGTCGGGCCCTGCTCCAATGGATAGAACCGGCATCGCTAGTTGCTTCGTTATGCAGGCCCCCACTTCCGGAGGAATAGCTTCAAGAAGCAACATGTGAGCACCGGCTTTCTCGACCGCCAACGCGTCTTCTACCACCAGCTTCGCGGTCTCGGCAGTCCGGCCCTGCGCCTTATGTCCGCCTAACTGGCCGGTACTTTGAGGAGTGAGCCCAATGTGGCCCATGACCACGATTCCGGCATCGACGATTGCTCTAATCTGTGGGGTAACCCGGACACCGCCCTCAAGCTTGATCGCGTCGCAACCAGCTTCCTTGAGAAACCGGCCCGCGTTTTCGACAGCCTTTTCGCAAGAAACCTTGGTAACTCATGAAAGGCATATCCCCAATCAGAAAACAACTCGGTGCGCCTCTGCGCACTGCGTCAGAGTGGTAAATCATCTGATCCATGGTGACCGGGACGGTACTGGAGTATCCGTAAACGCACATCCCCAGGGAGTCACCCACCAAGAGCATGTCTAGTCCGGCTTCTTCAGCGAAAGTAGCCGTGGGATAATCGTAGGCGGTAAGGAAAGTGATCTTCTCCCCCGTCTGCTTCATCTTATAGAAATCGTGGATCATTTTTTTCTTGGGCATTGTCCACCTCTTAACCTTTCCTTGGTTTGATGCCGGTTATTCACGGGCCTCCCGCGGTGCACCAGACCGTGTATTCCTATCTATACCGCAAAACGCGTCTTCATGCGCAGCGAAAAAGAAGCTCCTTGTGAAGAGTTCTTCAGAGAGTTCTTGCGGTCGGGCACACCTGGTCTGCTCGCCTATCAATTCCTCGCTTGAAGGGGCCTCCACGCGTTGCCACCAGAGGCGATTAATGCTATAGAAGCTTTTTTGGGGTCTATATCAGAATAGTAAGACGAAAGCTTTGATGCCGGCAAGTGTGCTCATAACCGCGGCTGCGCAATCACTGCTGCAGGATAGCTAGCGAAACTCCATGCGATATCTGGTCCTGGGTCTGCTTCGAATCTGCAAACTTTCAGTAACTCATCCACGCGCTATGATAGCCGCTTTTGTGGCACTTTCAATCGCCGGTTTTTGCGCCTTGCCATTCATTACGATAAGCAGCGACATCATGTCCGGTGTAGGACGCGACAATCCGAGCATACGCCTTACGTTGGAAAACACCTCGATTTTTGGGGAGCAGGATGCGCTAATCCTGGTGTTGGAATTCCCGGAGCCTCCGGGCGAGAGTCGCCTCCCCTTCATACGTGACCTTGGCGAATATATAGCTCGACTCCCCGGCGTCCACAGAGTGCGCTACCGCTTCATGGATCCGGAAGATCACGAACAAGCCGCTCAGCTCCTCCAACGATTTCTCCTCGGCATGAACTCGGTCGAGCGACAGGAAATCCATCGGATTTTCAGCGTGCAGGGGATAACAGACGCCCTGAGACGAACCAGAAACAGACTCTTTCTCACTGAAAACGCCTATCTTCAGGAACGACTCCTGGAAGATCCGCTGGAGGTCGGTCAGTTTGTGGCACGCTCCATGGAAAAAAGGGTGGGTTCCCTCAACCTGGGAGATCCCTATCTACTGATAGCGAGCCCGGACAGTACCCTGTATTTGATCCAGATCACTCCGGAGTTCGCAAGTACGGAGGTCGGGCGAGGTAAAGAATTAATAGATTTGTTACATAACTTGGTTCCAGATAAGATTTCACAGTTGACAAGAACCGTTCCCGGCATCCCGGCAGGCTCGGGAGACATTAAATGGTATTTGACCGGGAAAGCTGTCTTTCATTACGAATCAGACATGATTTTCGATCGTGAAACAACGACCATTATCCTTTGTTCTTTCGCTTTGGTACTGAGTTTGCTACTGTTCGTTTACCGCAGTTTCTGGTCCGCGGCCATCTTGATGACCCCTCTGGTCGCGGGAATGGGTACCAGCTACGGAGTTATTTATCTCAGCTACAATGAAGTCAACCCCGTGGTCATGGGGGCCACAGGCATTTTGCTCGGTTTGGGGGCGGAGTATGGGGAGCATTTGTGGGGGCGCATCCGGGAGGAGATAGACCGGGGTTCCTCCAGAACTCGAAGCGCTCGAGAGGTCCTATGCCCAGAACCGGACCGCCGGTGGTACTGGGCGGGTTAACGGGAATGCTGGCGTTCCTCTGTTTGTGCCTTTCCAATCAGCCGGCATTGAAGCAATTCGGATACTTCGGGGCTACGGGACTGGCATTGACCCTCGGGTCAACTTTGCTCCTGATTCCTGCAATATTCACCATAGTGGCATCCCGTGAGAGAGACTATTTCCCTGGCGTTAAGGTGCCTTTTACTGTGATTTCCAGCCTATTTCAGAAGAGACCGAGAGCGATTGTAGCAGTTTCAGCATTGCTGATTCTCCTCAGCATGGTTCTTGCCTCTCGCGTGACATACGAGAAGGACCTCTTCAAAGTGTTCCTCGCCAAAGACATGGAATCTATGGCAGTGTCGGAGAGGATTTCGCGGAAGTTTCATTCTAATTTTTCTCAGCCGACCTTATTGTCTTTCGACGTGGAGAACGTTCAGGAAGGTCTAGTAATCCAAAGAGCCCTTGATGATATTCTGGAGAAGTTGATTGACCGGGATCGTGAGATCTCCTCCTTTGATTCAATCTCCTATCTCCTGTCTCCCGACTCGGTCAGCAAGACCAACACCCAGGCCCTGGCAGATATGGTCCAATGTCGCCGGTGCTGCGTGAGAGCTTTGAAGAGAGACTGAAGCTGTCCGATTTTTCCGAGACCGCCGTTGAAACTCTGATACGATCTTTTGATGGAATTGGAACGAATCTTCAGAAACTCAAACCGACTGAATCCGGTTCCTCTGATGAGGTACCGGAGTTAGAAAAGTCATGGTATATCGCCCGCGTGGGTAGCAAATACCGCTTTCTGACCCGCATAAGACTTTCTCCGACAAGATTCGTGACCCTGACGCACTTGCGGAACCGATCAAGACATACTCGATGCTGTCAGCCATCTTCCCGTACCCTGTCAACATCTCCGGGCCCCGACAGGCTATGGAAGCCATGTTGGCCACCCTGGTATAAGGAAACTCGTCAAATTGGGCCTTTACGCATTTGTGTTAGTGCTGGCAGTCTTTTTCGTGATATTCCCTCATCCTCTGGGAGTCGCCCTTTGCCTGATTCCCATGATAGGCGGCTTCAGCATCACTTTAGGGCAATCGGCTTGACCAAGATGGGTCTGCCGTTTTCCATCGTATGCGTCGCCCCCCTGATCTTTGGCTTCGGGATTCATAACGGCATACATGTGGTGATGGGGAGCCTTCATGAAAAAGGAGGCTCAGTGGCACGAACGGTCGCAAAGTTAGACCCCGCGCTCAATGGTCACTTCTCTGACGATCATGATGGGATTTGTGTCAATGCTTACTTCTCAACACTACTCCCTGACTTTCCTCGGACGAACTATGGTCATAGGCATGTTAGCATCTGTGCCGTTGACCCTGGTCACTTTGCCTGCTTTGCTGCTTCTGATTGAAAGACGTCGAGCAGAGCGCTAACACCCATGACCGCGCACATTCGCCTGAATGCATTCAACGGTCTGGACGGCTATTTCGCCTCGTTGGTCGGGATCACGAGCACCTTTACGCGTGATCGGCCCGATTGGATTTCAGAGGTTGCCTTCACAGAGGCTTGGTTGCGTTCCACATCGATTGCGATTCCCAGGGAAGCCAGCCCTTCGCAGCAATCTCGACGGACTGCCGGGGAATTCTCTCCTATCCCTCCAGTGAACACCAGAGCGTCTACATCTTCCCAGCACAGCCAAATACGCTCCGATATATTTCTTGATCCGATAGCAAAACATTCCCAGCGCGAGGACAGCGGGCGGATCACCCGACTCGGGCCATTCGGACCACCTCGCGCATGTCGCTGGCGCCGCAGATACCTCGAAGCCCGCTTTCATTTTCGAAGATCGATCCGATCTCGTCGCAGGTCTTTGCCGTATCCGGGCCAGATACCCCTGGATGGCAGGGTCTAGATCTCCGCACCGGGTACCCATGATGAGACCTTCAAGAGGAGTCATGCCCATTGAAGTATCGATGCTTTTGCCCCCCTGTATCGCCGTGGCGCTGGCCCCGTTTCCCAGGTGCAAGGTGATCAGGTTCAATGTCTCAAGAGGCTTTTTTAAGTACGCGGCAGCCTGTTTGGCCACATACCTATGCGAAGTCCCGTGGAATCCGTACCTGCGCACGTGGTGGCTCTTGTAAAACGTATAGGGAAGCGCGTAGTGGAACGCGTGGGCCGGCATAGTCTGGTGGAAGGCGGTGTCAAAGACCGCGATCTGAGGCACCTCGGGGAAATGTTTCCGGGCCACTTCAATACCCGTCAAATTGGCCGGGTTATGAAGCGGAGCCAGCGGGATCATTGCTCCGATGTTTGAGATCACTCCATCGTCGATCAGGGTCGGTTTCACGGAAAGCTTCTCCACCATGCACGACCCGGTGCCCGATGCCGAATAGATTGGTGAGGTCCCATCCCTCGTCGGGGCCGGAAAAGCAGTCCATGATGACCTGAAATCCTTCATGATGGTTGGCAACATGCTCAACATGAATGTGCTCCGAGAACTCTCCGTTCTTATCGCGCTTGCGATGCCTTAGCCGGCTCTCGGTTCCACCGATTTCTTCCAAAATGCCCGCAACGAGCACCGACTGTTCGACCATGTCGAAAAGCTGATACTTGATCGAAGAGCTTCCTGAATTTATAACCAGCACTTTCATGTGAGCTTCCCGAATTGCCTGAGCCTGAATGGCAGTAATTGCGACAGTGTTGACAATGTCCGTCACGGTACAGCCCGGCTCAGGTCATTCACGGGCTTGTTCAGCCCCTGGAGCACAGGACCTATGGCTACGGCGTTGGCCGATCGTTGGACAGCCTTGTAGGTCGTGTTTCCCGTGTTAAGGTCCGGGAAGACAAAGACGGTAGCATGACCGGCCACTTCGCTCCCCGGCAGCTTTATTCGAGCTACCCCGACGTCTATGGCCGCGTCGTACTGGATCGGTCCGTCGATCTTAATATCGGGGTGAAGGTCTTTCACAAGCGACGTGGCTTTCCTTACCTTGTCGACTTCTTCACCTTTGCCGGATTCACCGGTCGAATATGACAGCATAGCTACGTATGGTTCAATGCCGAACATTTTCGCAGTCTCCACCGAACTCGCGGCGATGTCGGCCAGTTGCTCCGGGCTCGGATCTGGGTTCACTGCACAGTCCCCGAAGACTAGCACCCGATCCGGCAGACACATGAAGAACACACTGGAAACGATGGAATGTCCCGGACTGCTCCGAATGATCTCGAAGGCCGGCCGGATGGTGTGGGAGGTCGTGTGAGCCGCGCCGGATACCATTCCGTCCGCATGCCCGTGGTAGACCATCAACGTCGCAAAGTAAGTGCTATCCGCAACGGCGTCCAATGCCAGTTCCCGTGATACACCCTTGTGCTTTCGCATCTCATGATAGGTATGGGCGTAAAGCTCGCGAAGCCGTGAACTCAAGGGATCAATTATGTTGATCCCCTCGATTTCCATTCCCAGTGAACTTATCTTCTGCCGGACCTCTTCCGGATTTCCCAATAGGGTAAGGTTGACCACATCGCGTAAGAGCAGGATCTCAGCCGCCCTTAGGGTGCGCTCTTCGGTTCCTTCAGGCAACACGATGTGCTTGCGGTTCGCCCTGGCACGCTGAATGAGTTCGTATTCGAACATTAGCGGCGTCACTCGGCGGGATCGAGTTATCGCAAGGCGTGCCTGCAGCTCGATCGAACCTCACGCCGGCCTCGACGATTCCCAGAGCGCGCGGCCATCTTTCTCGTATCTTCGGGGACAAGAGCACCTGTCACGGAACTCGCGTCGGTGGCAGTGGTGTACGTATCCGTTTCCACCGACAATATCGGAACCGAGGATGCGCTGAGCCCCTCGATGAGTCGCTGTACCTGAGGAGCAGGCTTGAATCCTCCGGTCAGGAGTAGACCCGCAATATGAGGGTACGAGGTAGAAGCCTCGGCAGCCAAGCTTCCGACAATGATATCCGATCGATCTCCCGGTGTGATAATGAGGTTTCCCTCTTCAATACGGTCAAGGAACTGAGGGAGTTCCATGGCCGCGACCTTGAATTGGGTCACCATTCGATTTAAGCTTTCAGCCTCTCCCCGCAGGCATTGCGCCTGCAGAGCTTGAGCAATCTCGGCGACCGTGGGCTTTGCCAATATTGAGTGTTCAGGAATCACATAGCACAGGACACGCTTTGGTATCGCACCACGCAGATCTGCAACAAGTTCCGCAACACACCCAGAAGGCACACGGTTAGCAATCACAGCCAGGACGTCGCATCGCCGCTGCTCAAGAGACTCGATTACAACTCTCATGGCGTCGACAGTCTGATGTGTCGTCTTATCGCGGCCCGATACGATAGGAATAATTGGGCAACCAAGATTGTACGCTATCTCCGCATTGAAGCCGAGTTCGAATGGCAGCGGGACCCCTGCGGAATCAGTGCCCACGGAGACCACCACATCGCATTGCTGCTCCAGGGCTTTGTACTTTTCGAGGATCAGCTTGAACAGCGCATCCTGACGGTCATCACCAACTAAGTCCGAAGCTTGTTCGTGCGTGCACCCGTACATGGCCACATAAGGAAACCGTGAACCATACCGGGCAAGTATTAGGTGAATAAGTCTATCTGGCTGATTTTCAGACGCGATTACCGGCCTGAAGAACCCGACCGCCCGTCCTTGATTCCAGAGCCATTCGATCAGGCCGAGCACCACAACGGACTTGCCGCTCTGGGGTTCTGTGCCTGTTATGTAAATGCATTGTGGCATCCTTGCCCTCTCGCTCCTTCAACGAATCGCTACGTGGGACTCCGCTTGCCGGAATTCCCGTTGACATCGGATGAGCACGGAGCTAGTATATCAAATTTCGCGGCATGCTCGTCAATCCGACAGAGGAAAGTTTAATGAGGGTAGGACTCAAAATTTTCGCCGGAAACTCAAACCTGAATCTGGCGGCGGCAATCACCAGATACATGGGCATACCGCTCGGCACAGCCGTTGTCGGTTCCTTCAGCGACGGAGAGATTCAGGTGGAATTCAGGGAAAATGTGAGAGGAATGGACGTATTCGTCATCCAATCCACCTGTCAGCCTGTCAACGACAACATCATCGAACTTCTCGTGATGATTGATGCGCTCAAAAGGGCCTCTGCAAGCCGGGTAACTGCTGTCCTGCCGTATTACGGATACGCTCGTCAAGATAGGAAAGTGGCCAGTCGTGCGCCGATTACCGCCAAACTCATCGCGGACATCATCACAGCCGCAGGCGCCGATCGGGTCCTGACCCTCGATCTTCATGCGGGCCAAATTCAGGGTTTCTTTGATATCCCGGTGGATCACCTTTATGCGAGTCCCATAATGGCCGAAGCCATAAAGGCCGATCTCTCGATCTCTGAATGCACGATTGTTTCTCCTGATGCAGGAGGGGTCGAAAGGGCCAGAGCCTTTGCCAAGCGGCTGGGAGCCAATCTTGCCATAATCGACAAACGGCGCTCAAAGCCGAATGAATCAGATGTAATGCATGTGATTGGAGACGTCGCCGGCCGTGATGCGATCATCCTGGATGACATGGTCGATACTGCCGGGACCTTGGTCAAGGGTGCCGCCGCTCTCGAACAAGCAGGGGCCCGCAGTATCTACGCGAGTTGTACCCATCCGGTTCTGTCCGGTCAGGCGGTTGAGCGAATCACCGAATCGCCAATCAAGAAACTGTACATCACGGATACCATTCCATCCGAGGAAAAGTCTGCCAAGTGTTCTAAATTGCACGTCGAATCCGTGGCACCCCTGCTGGGGGAGGCTATCAGCAGGATACACAGAGAGATCTCGGTTTCCGAGCTATTTGTATGAAAATTTCTAACAGGAGACGGTCATCCGGGCCGACAATCAGGAAACCCGTGGCGCTCCTGCAGGAGGCACGCGTGAATAAAGTAACTTTGTCTGTTGATCAACGCATTGAGAGTGGAAAAGGGCCTGCCAGACGACTGAGAGCCGCCGGCAAAGCCCCTGCCGTCTTCTATGGGAAGAAAACAGAGCCCATCAAGATCGCCATTGATGTTCACGATTTCAGGAAAGCTATTGAGCAAGCTGGAAGTAATCCTCTATTCGATCTTCAGATTCGCGAGGATGGGGGCACAACCACCCGGCGAGCCCTCCTCAAGGAAAGACAGATCCGTCCGCTCGATGGAAGTCTCGTTCAGTTGGACTTCCTCGAGGTCTTCATGGATGAATCCATCGAAGTGACGGTCCCGATTGAATTCGAAGGGAAGCCAGTTGGCATCGACAAGGGAGGCATATTTCAGGCCAGCGCAAGAGAGCTTCGCGTTTCTTGTCTTCCCGATAACATTCCGAATGTCATCACCGTGGACGTTTCCGGATTGGACGTGGGCCACTCTGTTCACGTAGGTGACATCACGCTCCCGGAAGGTGTTTCCGCGCTCCAGGACAAGGGAGTGGCTGTGGCGACGGTGGCAGCTCTCGAAGAAAGAGGAAGAAAAGGCTGCTACGGCTGAAGAAGCTGAAGCCGCAGCAACACCTGAAAAGACGGAAAGCGGAGACAAACGCCCATAACCAAGAAGCTACAACGTGTCCTAGAATCCGTTGCGAGCGCTTCGGCTACGAGGTCCGGCAGGACCCTGGTCCCTACCACTCGGTAGGCATCGACGCGCACCCCTGCTCGTCATGCTTCCAGCATCGGGTTATGACATGAAGTTGCATTGATGTGGGATCAGGCAGCCGCCCTCCCCGAAACGCTTCTGCCGCTATTCCTTTCCGGCCTGCTCAAGCCTGCCCGGGAACCAGGATTGACCCAAATCCGAATCGGTGACGGATCGTGTCCACTGCCAGGTCCTTCCGGCTGTGTAGAGAGCCATTGGGATCGAAAAGGTCCATCTGTAGCACCGGATGTCCGATCCCGGACAGTTTGACTCCTACTTGCCGCACCTTTGCGTTCCGTGTAATCGTCTTTCGCAAGAGCAGGTCAATCAGCCTTAGAATTTCACGGGTGAGGTTCGTCGGCTCCTTCAGGGAAATGGACCGTCCGCAGTCAGTGAAATCCGCATATCGGATTTTTAGGGTCACGGTGGCACTCCTTTGCCGTCGGCTCGCACTTTGGCGGCAAGCTTTTCACCTAGTTCCCTGGCTACGGATCGAACGAACATGTAATCAGCGGTGTCCCGTTCCAGCGTTCGCTCTTTGGAGTACGATTTCTGAGAGTCCTGCCGCTCCGCCACAACCGGCCGGCAATCGTTCCCCAACGCGATCTCGATGAGTCGCTCCCCCCAGCGCCCCAGCAGACGGGACATGGACTTGGGCTGTGCACGAGCCAAGTCCGCGACGGTCACGATCCCTGCCCGTTCCAGTATTTCTTGCCCCTTTTTCCCCACGCCAGGGTACAGCACCCACAGGGAGACCCCCGAGGACGACCGCTGCTCCCCCAGATTCCAAGTAGAGGAGTCCGTTGGGTTTTGCCAGACCGGTGGCCATTTTGGCCCAGGTCCGAGTCTCTGCCAGGCCACCGGAAACGTTTATGTCCAGGGTTGAACGGATTTCGCACAGCAGACGGTGGGCCACTTCCCACGGCGACGCCATGTGAAGCCGTAATGTGCCGGTGAGATCTGCGTAACCTTCGTCTACGCTGGTAGCTTCCACAACCGGTGAATATTTTCTCATGACCTCGAACATCCGGCGGGAAAACTCCGAGTAGGCTTGGAAATTCGGATCAAGGAATATCGCGTGCGGGCACAGCTTACGGGCCTGAACTATGGGCATAGCTGAATGCACGCCGAAACGCCTGGCTTCATAAGAGGCCGCGGAGACGACGCCTCGGTCGCTTCCCCCTACGATTACCGCGCGGCCTTTGAGTCCGGGTCGTAGAGCTTGTTCCACGGAAGCAAAGAACGCGTCCGCATCAACATGGAGGATCAATCGATCGTTGGACATGGATTAGGACTTTCTGTCGTACTTTCGCAGGAGTCCGACTACCACCCCCTGGACAATGACGTCGCTTTCATGGAATACCATGGCCTCATAGGCGGGGTTGGCGGGCTCCAACCTTATCCGATTCCCTGCCCGGCGGAACCTCTTGAGCGTGGCCTCGCTATTGCGGATGAGAGCCACCACCATGTCTCCGTCCGATGCTGTCTCCTGTTTTTCCACTATCACATAATCGCCGTCCAGCACGTGATCCTCACTCATGGAATCACCTTTCACCAGCAACACGTAAGTGTCCTGCCTGCCCACAAGGTGGGCCGGGACGGCAATCTTGTCCCGGTCTTCTATCGCCTCTATTGGCAGACCAGCGGCTATGCGTCCGACCAAAGGAAGCTCCTCCACGGTGGACGGAATATCCAGCGCTTCGGGCAGGTCTATGGAGCGATTGGCGTTCCACCGTTTCGTGAGATAGCCTTTCGACTTGAGGTTTTCGACGTCCGCGTGAATCGTCGAGGGTGACGAAAGTCCCAAGCCGCTTGCTATCTCCTCGTAACTCGGCGCATGACCGTGCTCCGCGAGAAAAAGGCGTATACAGTCGAGAACCATCCTTTGCTTCTTTGTCAACGATTGCACGGACCAATCAACTCCATTTCTTCCGTTCGTGGGGGTAAACCCGAGCGGTACCGCCGCGCAGACATGATACCGAATATAAACCGAAAGTCAAGTGAAATTATAGCGAAAGTAGGAGGGCGATCCGGCGAGCAAGAAACTTGGCATGAAATCCAGGCCGGCCGTTAACCTATGTGTTTGAGGCCGTCGACAATTCGCATCCGGCTCACCTTTATTGCCGGGGGCAATGCGGCCAGCAGTCCTACAACAAATGAAACACCAACGATCAGGGCGATGGTGGAAGTTGTGATCTCGAATACGCGGATGAATGATTCGAGCTGAGCTTGGAAGATTCGGCCTCCAGGGAATGTCAACGCAGCCCCTGCAATTCCACCCAGCATAGCGATTGCCACCGATTCTGCTGAAATCAGCAAGAAAAGAAACCGGGGTCGGAATCCCAGGGTCTTGAGCACTGCGTTACTCCGAGGATCGCTCACGTGCGGTCATTGCCATGGTATTTGCCAGGACGATCAGAATAATGCCTACAACCACCATGGAGATGATCCGTACAGCCCCCACGATAGCGCCGGTCATGGCCACGAACCCTTGCTGAAATGCCTTCTCGGTCTCGGTGAGTGTCTCGGCGAGTGAACTCTCGAAAAGTGTATCAATTTCCTGGCTTATTTCTGCCGCGCGATCCGCATCCTTGACTCGGACCACGTACCATCCCGCCTTGTCCGCTCTATCCGGCAAGGTTTTCTTGAGTATTTCATTCAGGTAGTCCCATCTGAAGAAGAACACAGTTTCATCCACACTCGGTCTGGCGCCCTTGTAGATCCCCCGAAGAACCAGTTCGATGTTTCCAGGGAAAATCGTCCCTTGCAGAGGGATGACATCCCCGATTTTCCATCCAAATCTATCAACGAGCCTCTGACCAGCGATGGCGGAATTTCGTTCCCGTTCAAAAGCCACTTTTGCCGAATCAGGCACCACAAACTCCGGGTAGAGATCCAGGTAATCGGTGCCGCTAACGGCAAGTTGGGCGAAGAAATTCTTCCTCTCCTTGTAGACTCCACCGTACCACATCCCGTAAGCTATGCCGCGTACGCCGGCGACCTGAAGAATCTTCGTTTTGTATGCCACGGGGAGCGTATAGATCAGAGAGATTTTGTTTCGCGTTACCAACCGGTCTGCTTGCGAATTTTCTACCCTGACATACCATGCGCCCACTAAAGTCCTGAGGATTCCGAAGGCTAACATTGCTACCGCGATACCAACTATAGTCAAGCCAGATCGGAGCTTATGGCGAAAGACATTCCGTAAGATGAGTTTTAACAATTCCATAGTGAATTCTCGAAGATGCTACGTGCCGAGGATTGCGTTTCCACCTCGATCATCTCAAATTCTAGCAGCCGAGGCGGTCGGATACGGCACCGACCAGTTCAGAGATATTACTGAATGTTTGCTCCATTACTTCTTCCGAACGCTGGACAACGATCACGCGGCATCCTTCCATTCGCGCGGCATCTATTTTGGCCGGGAAGCCACCTTCCACGCCGCTGTCCTTTGTTACCAGAGTACCGATGCCAAATTCCCTTATTACTCCGCGGTTAGCTTCTACGGAAAACGGGCCGCGGCCCAGCACAATGTGCTTTTCCGGCACCCCGGCTCTTCGGCAAGCCGCTATCGATTCCGGATGAGGAAGCACCCGAACCACTAGAGGCAAGCATGTCACGGTCGGCCTCCAGTGCGTAGGGAACAATGTTCCTGGAGCCGGTGGTAAGGAACACAGGCCGGCCCAATGAGCACGCAGTCCTTGCGGCAAACTCATGAGTCCGAGCAAAGAATACGGGGTCTCCATCTTTTGCAGCAGGCGGGCGCGCCCACCTGAAGCAAGGAATGCTCAAGTCGAGCGCCACTTTTTTTGCGTTAGCGTGGGCAGCCACGGAATAAGGATGGGACGCGTCTACAATAGCTTGCACACCTCGCTCGGTAGCGAGTTGCGTCATCCCTTGCATATCGAGCATGCCGCGGCGACTGGAGATGTTTGGATGCTTTCCTACATCGAGCGGCACTTCTGTCGCGGTGGAGACAAGGACTCTAAAGCCTGCCGCGGCCAATGCCTCGGCCAGTGGCGCTGTTTCGCTTGTGCCACCTATGAGAAGAATCATATTTTATAACCGCGCGGGGTGATGAACCACCCATCAACCACTTTGGACGACCGATTGCCTACTATAACCACGCTTCTCATGTTGATATTCAGATCGAGAAAATGGTCGAGATCGGAAAGTCCGATCTCCTCATCTTCTGTGCCGACTGCGGTGCCGATCCCTACCGGCGTCTTCCCCTCGCGATACTTTCTGAATATGAATGCAGCTTCTTCCAGTTGGTCAGAGCGCTTCTTGCTGCGCGGATTGTACAGCGCTGCTACCAGATCTGCCGAAGCAACAGCTTCCAATCTCTTACGTATCATTTCCCATGGAACAAGAAGGTCACTGAGGCTGATGCATGCAAAATCAAGCATCAAAGGAGCGCCGAGCCTGGCCGCGGCGGCGCCGGCTGCTGTGACGCCGGGCACTATTTCAATAGGAATGGCCTCACCTTCACGATCCGCCAGTTCCAGCGCCAGACCTGCCATGCCGTAGATCCCAGCATCACCGGACGAAATGAGCGCCACGGTCGCACCCTGTTCTGCCAACTGGATGGCCGCGAGGCATCGTTCCCGTTCCTTGGTCATGCCCGATGAAATGAGATCCTTGCCGTCGGTCAAATCAGCGATGAGGTCCAGATAGCGCTTGTAACCAACCACCACATGACTCTCAGCTATTGCCTGCTCGGCCCGGCGAGTCCTGTCCAGAGGACCTCCGGGTCCGATACCCACAACTATCAGCTTTCCCGGGCCAGAGCTATCGTGACGCCGTCGTAGCTTCTCTTTGGCAGTACTAATCTTGTCCTCCTTCCCGCGAGGAGAGCGCAAGGCTCTGCCACTGCCGGCAAATTGACTTTTTCTTCCACAAAAGCAGAGTGGTCGAATTCTCGGGCAGATTCTCTGATCTCATCCGCGGTTATGAATCTCAAAGGGATTCCAAGCTCGCGAGCCGCAGAGAGTAGTCCCCCTTCGTTGGCTTTTATGCTCGCGGAACTCAGCAATCTCACTTGCGAAAAGTCCGAATCCGCTTCTTTAAGCGCGGCTTCGATCGCCGCCAAAATGTTTTCGGATTTAGCACCTCGACGACAACCGACTCCCACGATCACTCTTTTCAGCGCTTCGGTTGTGGTAGATATCACCGGTTCTGCGGCAAGAATGTTCCCGACCGCGACCGCCAGTTCGTTGGCCCCGCCTTCATGACCGCTTAGCAGGCTGATTGCCCATCTAGCACCGACATCTACAACTACCACCGCCGGGATCCTGGAGTTTGCTTCTCAAATTGGGGGCCAAAGCCCGTACGACCACTCCGCATGGAGCAACAAAGACAAGCCCCTCATGCTTGTCGAAAATGCGGCCGGTGAGTTCGATGATGCTTCCGAAGCGCTCTGCGTCCCAGTTCCCCTCCACATTTTCATGAACGTACATATTTGAATGAGGAAAGGCGCGGCGAACGCGATCCGCAACCAAGGCCCCTACATCGGAAAGAGTCACCAGACCGATCGTCATGCTTTTTTTCCGATCCGGTATTCATGCGAGAATGCAGGATCGTACAGCTTGGAAACGGGAATGTCGCGCGAAAGTGCGGGCCCTACGATAATCATCGCGGTCTTGTTGATCTCGGCGTCTCGGGTCTGGTCAGCGATGTCAGCCAGAGTGCCTCGGAAGATCCGCTGGTCTGGCCAACTCGCACGATGCACGACGGCTATTGGGCACTGCGGCTCATAGTGCTCGGCAAGTTTTTCCGCCACTTCCGCAAGCTTGTGAGCGGACAAAAATATGCAGAGTGTGGTGTGGGATTGGGCCAGGACGTCAAGTTCCTGCTCCGGCGGCAAGGGGGTGCGTCCGGAAGTCCGCGTCAGGATGATGGTCTGAGCCACTTCAGGAGCGGTTAATTCCACCCGCAAAGCCGCTGCGGCAGCCTGAAAGGAACTTACTCCGGGCACAACCTCATAATCGATGCCCCACTGATCCAACAGGTTCATCTGTTCTCGTATTGCCCCGTATATGGCTGGATCTCCTGAATGGAGCCTTATCAAATCCGTGTCCCTCCGGTGGGCATCCTGGAAAAGTCGGCCGATCTCTTCCAGATCGAGGCCGGCAGAGTCGTGCTTCTCCGCACTTTCAGGGAGCAAAGCCAGAACTTCAGGGCTTATCAAGGAGCCGGCGTAAACACAGATACGGCAATTCCGCAGCAGGCGCTCGGCCTTAACTGTCATAAGCTCCGGATCGCCCGGTCCTGCGCCTACGAAGTGGACTTTCATCACGTTTTGCCGCCTTTCCCGCGAACAAGAATAATCGACAAGTAGCCGGCTTCAGAGTTCTCACCTCTCAGGTTGCGGAGGTCT
This sequence comes from uncultured delta proteobacterium, assembly GCA_963828085.1. Lineage (GTDB taxonomy): Bacteria > Desulfobacterota > Desulfomonilia > Desulfomonilales > Desulfomonilaceae > CAWBBA01. Next base: position 153,046 of record CAWHDO010000028.1, on the reverse strand, counting down.
GTTTCAATGCGCTGAGTTTCCATGCCCGCATGGGAAATAAACACCCCGTTCTCCATCGCGCCGACATCTTCGAGCAGATCAAGTATCTGATTCAAACGTTTGCCTATCTTCATCAGCACCACAGTCCCGCCCAGGGACATTGCCCGACGCACATCCTCCAAGTCGTCTGCAGTGGGCACGATGGTAACCGGCTCCTTGGCTTCGCCCACCGGGAACTCAGCCAGGGAGGCCGCCGCACTGAACGCTGTAATCCCTGGCACCGTGACTACCTTCACGTCGGGAATCTTTCGGCGAAGCGCTCGGAGCATGTAAATATAGGTGGAATATAGCAAAGCGTCACCCAGGGTGAGAAAACAGGCATCCGCGCCGGTTTCCAGGACATCTGCAATAGTTTTGGCCGATTCTTCCCATCGTTTCTCGAGTTCCGACCGATCTGTCGTCATAGGGAAGAGAATTTCGTGAATTTCCGCTTGTGGATTAACATGTTTTTGTGCAATGGCCAGTGCAACGCTCTCCGCGCCTTTGCGGGCCTTGGGCACAAACACATGAGCGCAGCCCGCCAGAATAACCGCTCCCTTGACCGTGATGAGGTCCGGATCACCAGGTCCGACCCCTATTCCATAGAGCGTCCCTCGGTTCATGGAAGCACTTTTCCTTTAATGATGAGGACAATGGTGCTCGGCGCTGCATCCAACGTGGCGAGATCGTTCGGGCCAACTTCTCGGACCTGCTCGTCGTCCATTGTGAGGTTTTGGAGCAAGAAAATGCGGCGGTCCGCTGGCTGATTCGTCAAGAGATGATCCGCAATCCACTTGGTTGAGCCTTCGCGGCCGCAAAGGATAGCGACTTTGTCCGCATCCGCGATGTGGGCATAGTTGACCGGATACTGCTTGTGGATACTTATGATACGAGCGTCGGCCCAGTCGACTCCTATCCGGGCAAATGCCGTCTGAACCGAGCTAATCCCTGGTATACAGCCGGCACCGTGTGCGGCCGAAACGCTCCATTATCGGCTTTGCCAGGCTGAAGAGCCCGGGGTCGCCGGTGACCAGCACTGCGATCCGCTTACGATCTGCCCTCGCGGCAATTTGATCCAGCACGTCGCTGATTTCCGCACTCACGACAACGTGCTCCGCGGAGGCTGGCCGGGAAAAGGTCCAGCAGTCTAATGGCTCCGACGAGCACCTCCGCTTCTTCAATGGCCCTAAGTGCCGCAGGGGTCAGGTAGTCCAGTGACCCCGGACCGCAGCCGACGATAGAGATAGATTGATCTTCTATTGCCATGGAGAAAGATCTCCGTACGAACCCAGTAATTCGCTCCGTATGTTGACTAATACAACGGCCGTCGGGCATCGCTTTTCAATTCTATTATCAACAGCCTTACGAATCCTGGCCGCTAATTCGGTGGCAAGTCGGCCGCGGTCGTCCTCCGGCAGGGCAGCGAAAAGTCCTTCCACTGTCAGAGACTCAGGCACCGTCCGACCAAGAAGGCCGCGTGCCAGTTCGGCAACCGCGGGCACAGCGCTTGTGGATCGTGACGAATGGGTGTCCCATTGGCCTTCGGGGAGCTTGGCCAGCTTACCCGGATGGCCCAGCACAAGCAATCGGTCGAAGCCGTGTCTTGCCGACTCATCCAGCATGAATCCCCACTCGTTGCTCACTTCTATCAGTTGCTCTGGCGAGAGGCGAAAATGCCGCCGAGCCGCCTTTTCGCCGATGCGGCCCGGGACAAGGACCGGAGCCTTGACTCCGCATGCCTCGGCCACATTAAGGGCGCACTTTAGAGCGTCCCGCAAGGCTGTTCCGCTGAAGGGGCGGACGATGCCGGAAGTCCCCAGAATCGAAAGGCCGCCTTCCACCCCAAGCCGTGGGTTGAAGGTTTTTGCAGCAAGCTCTTCCCCGCCTGGGATGGAAATGGTAATTCGTACCGGGCGGGCTGTAACTTCACGCACCGCTTCCCTAAGCATGCGTCTCGGAACAGGGTTGATAGCAGGCTCGCCCGGTGGGAGCGTGAGTCCGGGCTTCGTTATCGTTCCTACCCCTGGCCCTGCGGCAATGGTCAAATCCCCGCCTGTTGTCCAGGCGACCGATGCTATCACCGTACAGCCGTCAGTCACATCCGGATCGTCGCCAGCATCCTTGCGCACTGCCGCCTCAGCAGCAGTTCTGTCTCCTGTGGTCCAAGCCGCGATCAGTGTCACTCGCGTTCCGTCAGGGAGGCCCACCTCCACTTCGGGCGGTTCCCAACGGCCGCACAAGACCATTGTGGCAGCTTTGGCCGCGGCTGCGGCGCATGTTCCGGTTGTAAAGCCGGTGCGGCCGAAACTCATTGCCTGACTACCTCAGGAGGCTTCACGATCATATCTTCAGGGATAAGTTCGAGCAACCGCATGCGGGCCTCTCCGATGGTCAGAGGCAACCCGTTTATCGGAACGCCGTCGTACTCCTTCATCCTGTGGAGCAGGGTCGCGATGTAGGGGAGCCTGAGGCACGCCCGGTCGATCATCTCGTGATCGCAGAAGATTTCGTCTGCCGGGCCTTGTTTGAGCACTCGACCCCTGCCCAGTACGTAGATCCTGTCGGCAAAAAGGGGTAACAAATCCACAGAATGAGTGGCAAGAATCACTGTGATACCCTGCTCACGATTCATTCTATTCAAAAGCCGCATCATGAGAGTTTCACCGGCTGGGTCCAGGCCCGCGGTAGGTTCATCGAGAATCAGGATGGAAGGGCGCATGGCCAATACACCCGCCATGGAAACCCGTTTCTGCTCGCCAAAGCTCAAGTGATGGATCGCTCGGCAGCGAAGCTCTGCCGCTGCGACACATTCCAACGCCTCAGTAACTCTTTGCTGGACCTCCGGTTCGGTGAGTCCGAGATTCCGTGGACCGTACGCGACGTCTTCCTCAACGGTGGCAGCGAAGAGCTGATCCGTGGGGTTCTGCAACACCAGCCCCACCCGTTGGTACAAATCCTTCCAGGAAAGCTTGCCCATATCGTGGCCTTCGATCCGAACAAACCCTTTTTCGGGTTTAAGAAGGCCGACCAAGACCTTGATGAGGGTTGTCTTTCCCGAACCGTTAGAAGCGAGCATAGCAACGAACTCGCCGGTATCGGCCCAGAAGTCCACATCTTCCAGCGCACGAGTCCCCTCCTGGTACGTAAAGCTGACACCTGATGTCTGAACAGCCAGCGGTCTAGTCACTTCGGCCACCATTCCACAATGAGGCAAACAGCCACTATCAGCGGAGGAACACCCAACATGCGCCAATAGTCTGGGGCCTTTATTTTTGGCAAGGGCCCCAACGGTAAACGCCCTTGATAACCCCTTAGGATCATTGCCTCATATGTCCTCATTGCCTGGTCCATGGAACGAGCGACAACGGTCCCGGCCAGCACCCCTGCTGATGACAACGAGCGTCCCAGAGTCGAATACCCAAGGCGCACCCTCTGGGCTGCAGCTATATCAGCAGTCTGATCCAACAGCACAAAAGTGTAACGGTAGACGAGCAGAGAAATCTCGACCCATGCTTCAGGGACGTGGAACCATCGCAGCGCACCGAAGATTTTATATGCCGGCGTCACGGAACTTAGCAGCAACATCACACTGACCGCTCCAAGGACACGCGAGCCCAGGAGCACCCCCCGCATCAGACCCTCTTCTGTCGCGACGAACCTCCATCCTAAGAGAGAGAATGACGCGAGGGGAGTGGCGCCCGTAAGAAATGTTTGTAAGATCACTAGGACGTGAACGATTCCCATCGGGGCAACAAGTCTTATCAGGACTAGTTTGACCGGCATCCTCAGCCACAACATCCCGGCCGTGCATGATACGAACACAAGAAGCGGGAAAAAAGCCTGCTTTGAAAAGATAACCGTGGCAATCAGTGTTAGGGCGATCACCATCTTTACACGAGGGTCCATTCGCGTCAGAGCGTTTTCCCGGCAAGCAAAAATGTCTGAGAACGACTCAAACATTTGACGGATTCTTTACCCTGCTCGGCCGGGGCGTGAAGAGGTCCCGATAGTAGTAGCCGGCTACAAATCCTCCCACAGTACCCGCGAGGAGGAAGAAGAATAGCTGGATGTCTCCCTCACCAAAGTCCAAAAAGGGCTTACTAGGAGGCCGGCCCGCATTTTCAGCAAACTTCTCCACCACAGCTTCATCAACACCGGGCCATTTGTTGTCTGTGTCGGCCAGCCCGACGCCTACCGTTAGGGCCAGGGCAAACAGGAGCCCCCAGATGATAAAGGCTTTCTTCATAGTGCACCTCCCTTGGCAAGCATTCCAAGAAATTCGGGGCGCCGATTGTGGACCAAGCGATACGCGCCGGCAGTAATGAACCCTTCCAGTATTCCCAAAGGAACCTGTGTAGGGACAAACGCCAGGAGTATGGTCAGAAACATGCTGGCCACTGAACCGTCTCCGTGCAGAGCCGTAGCCAGGGAAAAAGATGTTCCCGCGTACACTACCCAATCCGACAGCAAGCCGGCCATGAAAGCGGCCACCGCCCACGGAGCGCCCAATCGCCTGGCCAAAACAAAGACGCCGTATCCTGTAAATGCTCCCATCACCCCCATCGAGAAGATGTTCGCACCCAGTGTCGTGAGCCCGCCATGGGCAAGAAACAGCGCTTGGAGCACGAGAGCAATACTTGCTACAACTACGGTAAGCGAGGGCCCGATGAGAATAGCCGCCATGCCGGTACCGCAGGGATGGGAGCACGTCCCGGCGGTAGGAACCGGAATAGGCATGCAGGAAATCACAAAGACCGCGGCGCCCACCAGCCCGACCATAGCTTTCAAGTGTGGCTCTTCCTTGCTCCGAATCCGGAGATTGCGGAGTCCCCAGGCTACGAAGGGAATGGCCAGCGCAAACCACAAAGCAGCCCAGTGCATAGGCAAGATGCCCTCTGAGATGTGCATGGCGTGAACAGGGGCTGCGGCCAACATCAGGACAGAGACAACCAATAAAAGCATTGCAATCTGAGGAAACTTTTTCACGTTCATTCCCTTCTCAATTATGGTGGTTACGATCCTTTTCAAGAAATTTGGCCGCCTCGGCGGGCTCCATCTGCACGAACTCATATTGACCGGGAGGCACAGGTACTCTTTACGTGGCGGCAGAACCAGATCTCTGACGTCGCTGCACTCCTTCGAGTCCACTATGCGCCTCTCCACCAGATCTACGAGAATCTCGTCAAAACCGAGGTTTTTGCCCAACACGACCTTCACGTGGGGGTAGGCGCAGGCCAGTTCTTGCATCATTTCCGGAATGTCCAGGACCAGATGCAAGCCGTCGTGCAAGAGGTACGGGATGACCATTACGTGCGTTGCGCCTTGTTCCATGCACTTCCTGAAGGTTTCGGGAAGATGGGGACCGAGCCGTGACATATAACAGACCTCGACCATGTCATATCCGTACTTTTCCTTCAGTCCGGCGGCCACTTTTTCCATGTGTTTGCCGGCGTCAGGCACCCGGCTGCCGTGGCCTAGAAGTATGATGGCGCTCTTGCCACTGAAACCCTTCAACATTCCGTACCTCTCCTCGCAATCTTACGCATGCCGCTCAGCCAGAGAGCAGAGAGCATGCACCGCACTGACAGCCAGGGGACTGCCCCCTCGGCGACCCCTGATTGTGATGTGCGGCACTCCCAGAGACATCAGCTCCTCCTTGCTCTCGACCACGTGGACAAAGCCCACGGGCATGGCTATGACTACGCTAGGCCTGACGCCTTCCTCCATGATCAGCCGATTCAGTTCCATCAATGCCACGGGAGCATTGCCGAAAACTGCTATGCCGTCGTTTAAGACGCCTTCAGCTTTGCGGACGGCAAAGAGCGAGCGCGGAAGGCCCCTCTCAATGGCCTTTTTCGCCACATCTTCGTCCGCCACGTGGCACACGAGGTCATCGGGCCCGTAGCTCGGGCAGACCTGCCTGAGCCTTGTCATAGATAGCCCGGATCGAATCATGTTCGAATCCACAAAGATCCGGCTACCCGAACGCAGCGCAGAAACAGCGGATTCAATTGCATCTTCCGAGAATTTCACATCATCCGCTAATGCAAAGTCCGCAGTGGTGTGCAACATGCGCCTGACAACTTCCCACTGGCCCGGAGAAAAAGAATGAGTCCCAATCTCCTGGTCGACAATCTCGAATGAACGGGCCTCAATGGCTTCCGCACTCATAGGTTGCTCGTAAAGAGCGTACACCAGCGGCCTTCGGGAAGCTGTAATTTCCATGGGCTTTTACCTGCTCAAGATCATCCGCGGCATGTCAACACTTTGCTGCGCAAGTAGACACAAAATGCTCCACAGCCCCGTTTCGAGAGGCGAAATGCGCGTGAACGTAGCTTGCCACGGTCTTGCCTCTCTGAAATCCTTCAAGTATGGCGGCGTCCGAGCGCCGGCGCTTCACAGAATAGGGCGGATTCCAAGCTCCGTCGTCTATGGGATCGCCAATTAGTTCGGAGTAGTGGAACTCATGCCCTCGAAGTCCCTCGCCCTGTCTTCCAAAAAGCGAGTCCCGGGTCAACGTAACCTCGACGTACGCGAGCGCTTTGCGTCGGTCCAACATCCTGGTCCACTGTGGGAGCAGACCAACCAGAGTGTGGCGCGCAGCGTCACGGCATTCAATTCCCTGAGCAAGATACATCAATCCTCCGCACTCTGCGTAAACCGGTCTGCCCTCCCCGGCGAACCGCCTGACCGATTCGAGCATGGTGATGTTATTGGCAAGCGCTTCGGCATGCTCCTCAGGGTATCCGCCTCCTATATAAAGGCCGTCCAGTCCTTCAGGCAAACATTTGTCCCGAAGGGGGGAAAAAGGGACTAATTCGAACCCGTGCGCTTCAAGGGTCTCGAGATTGTCACGATAATAAAAGTGAAAAGCAGCGTCGTAGGCCAATCCCAGCCGCAGCCGTTTTGGCTGCCGCGGCTTCTGAAGGGCCGCGGAAGTGTTGGCAATGGCAGGCGTGGATCGGGCGATTCTGAGGATTTCGTCCACCTTGCCGTGGCGTTCCAAAGCTTCTGCAAGGGCCTCCAGTAAGTGGTCCGGCATGTTGCCGGCATCCGCGGTCACCAGCCCAAGATGGCGGCTAGGAAGCTCGGGAAATGCATTGCGAGGAACGGCCGCCACGATCTGAGGTAGTCCGAAGGCGTCAAGCGATTCCTTCAGCCAATCCGCGTGGCGCTCTGAGCCGCAATGGTTGGCCACAATCCCCCCGATGGTCAAAGCCGGGTCAAATTCTGAATACCCCTTTACCAGGGCTGCAAGACTGCGTGCAACGCCATGCGCGTTTACAACCAGCAACACCGGAGCGGCCAGCCATGTGGCAATTTCTGCGGTACTGCCTGCGGAATCGACCGGGTCGCTCCCGTCGAAAAGCCCCATAACTCCTTCAATCACAGCGATATCAGCATTTGCGGCCTTCTCGAAAAAGAGATTGCTCGCGTACTCCTTGCTCGTCATCCACCCATCCAGGTTGTAGCAAGGGCTACCGCTAGCCAGTGTCAGATGAGTCGGATCAAGATAATCAGGGCCGACTTTGAACGTCTGCACACGCAGGCCGCGCTTTCTGAGCGCACTGACCAGGGCGAGAGTCAGGGTAGTCTTGCCCACTCCGCTATTGGTTCCGGCTATTACTAATCTGGGGCACGGAACGTTCACATTCGTCTCCAATAAGGTATCTTAAATAGCCTATTCAACTAAATCCAATCACAACGTATCAGCACAAGCCTGGCACCCAGCAAAAACACCAGAGCCAGTGTCGAGGTTATCAGCAACAGAGCGTTGGCGCGAACAACGTGCTCGGGTCCCACCGACGTCAACGCATCGCCAAGCAAGGGCTTATCCGAGGGCACACCAGAATAGTGGCTTAAGCCCCCAAGTTGAATCCCAAGTGCTCCGGCCACTGCCGCTTCAGCTTGCCCCGCGTTGGGACTGGGATGCTTCAGCCGGTCACGCAGAAACACTCTAAACGAGCGGCCCGGGCTGTGCAGCAAGAACATCGCGGCCACCGGCACCAACAGGGCAGTCAGCCGGGCAGGAATGAAGTTGGCCATGTCGTCAAGTTTCGCGGAGGCCCACCCGAATTCCAGATACTTCTCATTCTTGTAACCGAATGTCGAATCGAGGGTATTGACTGCCTTGTATGCCATTATGCCGACAGGGCCGCCAATTGCGGCGAAGAAGATAGGAGCAATGACCCCGTCAACCATGTTTTCCGCCACGCTTTCTACTGTTGCTCGAGCGATCGCCGATTCGTCCAGTGAATCCGTGTCACGGCCGCAAATCATGCCGACCCTTTGTCTTGCCTCGGAGAGGGAGCCTGAATTCAGGGCGCCAACAACTTCCGAACTGTGCATGACCATGTCTTTTGCGGCTATGCCGGTCCAAAGCAACAGGATGGAGACCAGATCCCCCGTGTAGGGGTGCACGGACCGAGCGCCGTAGACAAAAGTCCACGAGACAACAACGGCAATGCCCACTACTACGAAAGCTGTGGCTGTACCTGCAATGCGGGGACTCTTGATCATGTTCCGGAACGGCGTTTCCACAGCCACGGCAAAACTTCCGATCAGCCGTACAGGATGCGGCAGCCATCTTGGATCGCCAGCAAACAGATCCAGGGCCACTGCCAGAAGAATCTGGTACTCGAGCCTCATGCCAGCCCCATGAGCCGATAGATTTCTTCTATTGGCAGATTGCGCCGTACCGACTCGGCCAGTCGGTCGAGTGCTGGCTCGATGTCATAGCGGGCACAAACCTGCTGTTTGGCTGAAAGGCCGCGACGCATCCGCAGCCGATCAATGAACCATCTGCGAAACTCATCGGAGTCGAAGATCCCATGAAGATATGTTCCCCACGAACTTCCGTCCGGAGATCGCGTGCCATCCTTTGTTCCATCGTCCTGTTCGATCAGCGGGTCGGTATACGATGATCGGCTCTGACCGTGATGAATCTCATATCCCTGGACGGTGAAGCCGGATTCCAGGTGCTTCGCGGTAACACGAGTCAGGGTTTTTTCCAAGGCCAGGACGGTGGTCACATTTAAAAAACCTAGACCTGGTATGGTCTTACGGTCCGATTCCAGCCCGTGAGGATCGGCTATGTTCGCGCCGAGCATCTGAAAGCCGCCGCACAAACCGACCAGCTCCGTGTGGTGGTTTTCCGTCAATTCCCTTATCTTAGCTTCCAGGCCGTTGTGTTTCAGGTACTCCAGATCGCCTATGACGTTTTTGCTTCCCGGCAAAATCACCGCATCAGGCCGATTCAGGTCAGAGGCGGTCCTCACTATTTTCAGTTGCACATCAGGCTCAACCCGAAACGCATCGAAGTCCGTGAAATTAGAGATGTGAGGAAAATCGATCACAGCTATTTCCACACAATCCTCATCTCGAACAAGATTGTCGAAAATGCCGCATTTGAAACTTACGGAGTCCTCTTCCGGCAAACCCAGATTCTGAAAATAAGGCACAACACCGAAAACAGGCCGTCCTGTATGACGTTTTGTATATTGGATGGCATCGCGGAGGAGTTCTTCCTTTCCTCGGAACCGATTCACCACAAAACCGGCAACCATTGCCCTCTCCCACTCGGCAAGAACTTCCATGGTGCCGACGAAGGATGCAAAGACTCCCCCCCGGTCAATGTCACCGACAAGGAGGACCGGTGCATCCGCATACCTGGCCATTTCCATGTTTACAATGTCATGGTGCTTCAGATTTACCTCTGCCGGACTTCCCGCGCCCTCAAGGACGATCACGTCGTATTCCGAAGCCAACGAGTCATAAGCCTCTTTGGCGGCCTCGAATGCATTAGGCTTAAACCGGACGTATTCCATTACGTCCATGTTTCCTACCGGCGCGCCCATGACGATTACCTGGCTGCCCGTATCGCTGTTAGGCTTTAGGAGAATCGGATTCATACGCACATCAGGATCCAGCCTGCAAGCTTGGGCCTGCACGACCTGGGCGCGCCCCATTTCTCCACCTGTCCGAGTCACGAAAGAGTTCAGCGACATGTTCTGGGATTTGAATGGAGCCACTCTGTACCCATCCTGCAGGAGGATGCGCCCGAGGGCCGCGGTCAAGACGCTTTTGCCGGCATTGGAAGAGGTCCCTTGGAACATTATTCCAGGTGTCTTATGCCTCCGCTTTACCTTCTGCGAGAGGCCGAGAGCTTTCTTCAGAGCACCGCACAAGCGAAGATTTTCTTTCGGCCGTCCGAACAGCCACCCGAAAAAAACGTTCGTCAAGGCCATGAAAATTATCGCAAACCCGAATTGCTATGCCGTCCCGGAGCAGGCGTTGAGCCAGCAGCCTCGCGTCGTACCCCTTGATGATCGATTTAGCCAACAGGAAATTTGCCGTCCCCGGATAAACGGTCAATCCTGGGATGGTCTTTAGCTCTGCCTCAAGGCTTAGCCTCTGTTCGGTTACGAGCCTGCGGCTGCGTTCAACATAATCAGTATCCCGAAGCGCGGCCTCTCCTACGGCCTGGGCGATGGTGTTGACAGACCAAGGCGGCTGTTCTCGCCGCACCTTCCGGACAATGGGGGGAGCAGCGATTGCACAACCGAGGCGCAGACCGGGAATTGCGTAAATTTTGGTCAACGAGAGAAGAACGACCACGTTTTCAGGGCGGCTCACGGTCAAGCTGTCCATCCCATCAACAAAATCGCCAAAAGCCTCATCTACGATGAATAGTGTGGAAGGCTTCCGTGCTGCCGCACTTCTCAATGCCTTGGCGTCGTACAGCACGCCGGTAGGGTTGTTTGGATTGCAGATATAAACCAGTTCATTCCCGTGCAGTTTAGCTTCAATCTGTTGAAGATCCAGGGCAAACCCGGTGCTCTCCTCCAGGACTATAGTTTCTGTCTGCATCCCAGAGTGGTCCGCGCTTGAGAGATAATCCGAATAGCAGGGAATCGCAATAACCGCCCGGTCTAAACCTAACGCCCTCGGAATGAGATGAAGGATCTCGGTGGAACCGTTTCCGACAATCACCTCATCCGGTTGAGCCGCGTAGCGTTCTGCAATGGCATCCACGAGCTTAGTGCATGCGGGATCGGGATAATGAACCACAGAACCCAGGGCAGCGCTCACCACGGAACGGAACCACTCCGGCAGACCAAGAGGATTGATGTTGGCGGAGAAATCAAGGATATTCTCCGCCGGCAAACCCGAGACCCTTGCCAGATAAGTCAGATTGCCACCGTGTTCAATTTCCATAGAGCACTCTTCTCATGCCAACTGCCCTGGTGTAAAGCGCCACGACGGAGTATGCAAATCGATATCATTTGTCCGCTTCGGAGACTGATGCCTCTGCAAAGGTCGCTACTTCCGTCAGTATCCGAACTGCTGCCTCCACCAGAGTCATCGCTACTGCGGCTCCGGTGCCTTCACCCAGTCTCAGGTCAAGGTCTAGCAGGGGCTGTTTTTTCAGGTGGTCCAACGCCACCCTGTGCCCCTGTTCCACACTTCTATGCGCGGCGATCATATAATCCGCCGCGTCGGGAGCCAGGCCGTAGGCGATCAGGGCGCCAGCCGAGGAAATAAAGCCGTCTATCAATACCGGCTTCTGAATGGATGCGGCGCCCAGAATCAAACCTGCTATCCCGCCGATCTCGAATCCACCCACTTTGGCCAGGAGATCTAAAGCGTCTTTTGGGTCAGGGTTGTTGACCCGGAGGATCTTTTCTACCACCGAGACCTTGTGCCTGAACTGGTCCTCATCGATCCCGGTTCCACGACCAGTGACAGTCGCGGGCAAGGCCCCTGTAGCCGCCGCAACAATTGCGCTGCTCGGCGTGGTATTCCCTATTCCCATGTCGCCAGTGCCGAATAGGTCAAAAGAAGCGCCGAGTTCCAAGGCGATCTCTATCCCCGCTTCAATCGAGCGCACTGCATCATCGTGGCTCATGGCCGGGCCTTCACCGATATTGCGGGTTCCGGCTCCAATGCGCTTGGACAAGAAGCTGCCGTCCTGGGGAGCCCCGGCTATCTCTCCCACGACCCCCATGTCTACCACTACCACTCGAGCATTGGCTACCCGCGCCATCGCGTTGATGCCGGCGCCACCGTGCAGGAAGTTGTAAACCATCTGGACGGTGACTTCCTGAGGGTATTTGCTCACTCCCTCAGCGACAACACCGTGGTCCGCGGCCATTGTCACTATTACCCTCTCGCCGACGGACGGGGTCGTTGACCGTGTCATGCCGGCCAGGTCCATCGCGAGGTCCATCAGTCGTCCGAGAGCCCAATGCGGCATGGTGAGTTGGTCGAGCCGTTGCCGGGCCTTTTCCCTGGCGGCTTGATCCTGGGGAACAATCTGTTTAAGGGTTTTATCCAGCAGCGTCATTCTTGTCTTCCTCTCTTCAGGTTTAGTGGGAGCCCGCAGGCTACCATGACAACTTCATCGGCTCCCTCCGCGATAACCTGGTTGCACCTCCCCACGAGATCGCGATAGAGCCTGGCCAGATTATTCTCCGGAACAATTCCCGATCCGACCTCGTTGGTCACAAATATGACTGCGCCTGCAATCGCTGAACAGGCATCAAGAAGCTCATTGGCTTTGCCGCTTATATCTCCCTCAGACAGACCACTGTCCCGGTCGCGCGCCTGGAACATAAGGTTGCTGATCCACAGGGTGAGGCAATCCACGAGAAACACCTCGAAGCCCTGCGTTTTTCGCAAAGTGCGGGCAAGCTCCAGCGGTTCCTCGATTGTGTGCCAGTCAGTCTTTAATCTCTCCTGTTGGTGCTGATTGATTCGTCGACGCATCTCTTCATCAGTGGGAAGGCAGGTTGCCACGAAGGCCCGGGGACCGGACAAAGCCTCCGCGGTCTTTCTGGCATACTCGCTTTTTCCGCTTCGCGTGCCGCCCGTTATGAGGATTATTTTGGCCACAACTACTCGTCCTTGCTCACAGGTCCTGGGGGAGCAAACCATACTCGGCAAAGAAGATTGCAAAGGGTGTAAGGAATCGCGTTCCGACAAGCTTGGCAGGACTTAACCTGTCCGGGAGGATAAACGATAGCAAAGGGCCAAAAGAAATCCCCGGGCAAAAGAATTACCCGGGGATGCCGTTTTTCATCCCTGTTGCCAGGCTCCCGATCCGCGAAGAGCGTGACACCCTTATTTGTAGACGGGCAGGTCTTCTGGCTTCCGGTTCGTCCTACTTGCCGCCCTTCCCATCAATTCTGACAGTGGTCATACGGCTTTCGTCCCCGGTCACAGCGGCGGGTCCGCAACGGATTTGCACCGTTTTCCCTCTAGTCCCCGAAGGGACTACCCATCCAATTCAAACTGCTCCAACTTTTCGTCCATCAACCTAGCAGCCGTTGACCGGTTAAGTCAACCCAAAAGCGAACACGTGAGCAAAAGTGGCATGTACGGGGCGAAAATCAAAGCTGATGTCTTACGTCAGTAGCACCGGCATCTTGCCGGTAGTTTTCTTAAACCGGCAAGATGCCGGTGCTACTGTCGCTCAGGATTTTCGAGAAGTCTTCGCTCCAACCGTGACCGACCATTTAATCGGGCGAAAAAGCGATCCGCGGGAAAGGGCCCGGCCACCGATTACTTTCCGCAACAGCGTTTCTTTGCTCGTGCGGGCCTTGCGAATAACTCGGGAAAGCTTCACACCTTCCAATTCCAGTAGGGCTCTCTTGATGTGAAGGCCGGAATCGTAACCACCAAGATCTCCATTGCTTCTGATGACACGGTGACACGGGATTACGATAGCGATGCAATTCCTTTTGTTAGCCAAGCCCACTGCACGAGCGCCTGGCGTAATGCCCACAGCCCTCGCCACGTCACCATACGAGCGTGTCTGGCCGTACGGAATCTGTTGCAGTTGTTCCCAGACCTTGCGCTGGAAAGGGGTCCCCTCATGAGGATCTAACGGAATTGTGAATCGTTTAGACTTGCCGGCAAAATAGTCATCGAGTTCCTTGATTACACGTGCTGTGAGCGGGTCTTTTTCCGAAGATTGCTGAATCGATGGCTTCGATATGAACGAGAGCGACCGCAATCCTGCGTCACCAACTCGCAGTTCAAGCCACCCGACAGCTTTGGAGTGATAATGGTGCATTCGTTCGTGTTGATTCAACAGTAAACCTCCTTGGAGAAAAAAGATATTTGCTTACATAATTTGCATCAATTCTACCAGCAATGGAACGTGACAACGTAAGTTCCTTATGTCTTCTGTCAAAGGCACTTCCATCAGAAATGAGAAAAGTATATGATACCGCTCGTTATCGCCGGAAAAATTCTCCAAGCTTGGGAGGTGGTAGAGTCCTGGTGGGCTCCGCGGTCTTCAAAACCGTAAGCAGGGCGCTAGTACCGTCCTGGGTGGGTTCGATTCCCATGCACCTCCGCCAACCCCTCCAGCTTTTGACCGATTCAAACTTCACGGCGGAACCCCTGATGTGACAACCGGTGGCAAGCGAGACGGTTCTGATTGGCATGACCCCCATCACAAGATTGCAGAATTGTAACGGAACGCGTTGAAATTACCTGTTGGTCACTCCCGGGAATCGTTGACAACTAATGGCACTTTATTTATAGACACGAGGCAAGAAGACTCACCTTGGAAGGCATAACCCCGTGAAACTTTCAATGTCCGACGATGCCTCAACCTCTCGAGAAAATCGGGTCGAAACAACGCTTATGAAGTCCGCCTATTACTGGACCAAACGCGGTCAGGCGTGCCTTGGGGACAGTCTTGTCCTGCTTGAAGAATTGTCTGATGAAAGCATGAATCTCATCTTGACATCGCCCCCCTTTGCCCTTACGCGTAAGAAAGAGTATGGTAATGAGGATGCAGACAAGTACGTTAGTTGGTTCCTGCAATTTGCCTCCCATTTCAAAAGAATACTCACTGATGATGGGTCTCTCGTAATAGATCTGGGCGGGGCTTACCTGCCGGGCCATCCTGTACGCAGCATTTACCAGTTCGAACTGTTGATAAGCCTTTGTAAAGATTACGGCTTTGTTCTCGCCCAAGACTTTTATCACTATAATCCGGCTCGTCTTCCAACACCCGCCGAGTGGGTTACTGTAAGAAGAATCCGGGTAAAAGATGCTGTCAACACTGTATGGTGGCTCGCTAAATCGCCATACCCAAAAGCTGATAACAGGCGAGTATTGAAGCCTTATAGCGATAGCATGAACCAATTACTCAAGAGTGGATACAAAGCAAAGCGTAGACCAAGTGGCCATGACATTTCAGACAAATTTCAGAAAAACAATAATGGGGCGATACCCCCTAATTTACTTCAGCTTGCCAACACAGAATCTAACAGTTCCTATTTGCGCCGATGCGGTGAAGCTGGCATCAAACCCCATCCGGCCAGGTTCCCGGCCGGATTAGCCGACTTCTTCATCCATTTTCTTACCGATGAAGAAGATAAAGTATTAGATCCATTTGCTGGATCTAACACGACAGGCTTCGTGGCAGAGCGGCTCCATCGAAGCTGGATTTCTATGGAAATTGAGCCGGCGTTTGTTGAGGGCAGTATTCTACGATTTCAGTCAGTTAACGATTTGTTTCCCGTGGAGCGAAGATCAAATGCCCCGTCTAAGCAAAGCGGACCTATTTGAATCAGTCCAGTTGGCAATTAAGGAAAGCGGCTGGAACATAATTTATTTGTCTCAGCCCGCAGAGCATCCTCGAATCGTGTGCACGCGGTGGACTTAATGCCACCTGAAGCCCAAGAGGAAGAGCCGCGACTCTCACAATGATTATTACCAGGACATCCCGAATTTTCGCGCATAACGGATTGAAAGATCACTTGTCCATATTATTAAGGCTTCTTTTTGAAGCTCAAAAGCTGTAGAATAAGAAATGAAATGCCTGCCCACGAATGGGAAGGCCCGGTTTGCATCATCGTAAGCGACTGCAATACCGAACCAATTAATCATCGAAGTCGGAAATTGGGACCGAAAGGTTACAGGCCCGTCGCCGGATCAATGACGATCCCCATCAGGCCCCGAGGAATTCCCGAGGGGCAGGGTGAACGGGCGATATGAAATGAAAATTTTTGGCGCAAATTTCCTGCGGGCCGCGGAGGAAAAAAAGGATTACCCGACAGGCGGATTACGGGAAATAGCTTTCGCAGGCCGTTCCAACGTGGGTAAATCGTCCGCGATCAACACACTTCTGGGGCGACATAATTTGGTGCGGACATCCAAAACTCCGGGCCACACCAGAAAACTCAACTTTTTTCTGATAAACGACAGCTTTATTTTCGTGGATTTCCCGGGATACGGATTTGCGCGGGTGCCTCTGGAAGTCAGGGGAGCATGGGCCCCAATGGTAGAGCGCTATCTCGAAGAGCGGAAAGAGTTGGTTGGCGTTGTGGTCATTGTCGATGCCCGACGTCCGGCCACGGATACCGACATTCAATTGATCACTTACCTGCAGTCGCGGGGTATACCGGTTGTGGTCGCGGCCACCAAGGCGGACAAGCTTGCCCGCGGCGCTATGCTAGTCCAGCAACGGGCCGTCAAGGGCCAACTCGGCGATCATGTTCCCGTTGTTGCCTTCTCGGCTCACACCGGGATGGGTAAAAATGAATTGTGGAAACAGATCAAAAGTCTTATAGAGTGAGGACGTTTCACCGGAGAGGTTCAACCCTACTGAAGATAAGCGGTGAAAACAGTTTCGTGACGAAAAGTTATACAAAGAAAAGAAGAGCCACATGGTAAGAAAAATGCTGATAAATGCCAGCCACCTTGAGGAATGCAGGGTAGCAGTAGTCTGTGACGGGGTGCTGGAGGAACTTGATGTTCAGGTCAAAGCAAGAGAGGCGACGCTGGGCAATATTTACAAGGGGGTTATAAGCAGGATCGAGCCTTCCCTTCAAGCGGTATTTGTCGATTACGGAAGCACCAGAAATGGTTTCCTATCGATTAATGATGTGCATCCCTCGTATTTCCCGGAATCCTTCGAGGGGACGCGGCGGCGTCCACGCATTCAAGATGTGTTCAAGAAGGACGATCATGTACTGGGTACAGGTGAACAAGGAAGAGCGTGACACAAAGGGCGCCAGCCTGACCACCAACATCTCTTTAGCCGGACGGTATCTGGTGCTTATGCCGGGAACCGACCTTTACGGTGTTTCGCGGAAAATTGAGGACGAGAAGGAGCGCCAGAAGCTTAAAGAGATTGTTACACAGTTCAAGCTCCCTGAAAACATGGGGTTTATCATTCGCACGGCAGGTATGGGCCGCACAAAGGCAGAACTGTCCCGCGATCTCGATTACCTTCTGAAATTATGGCAATCAATCGAAAAAAATGTGTCCGAGCAACAGGCCCCGGCTCTCCTCTACAAAGAGCACGACATTGTCATCCGTGCCATACGAGAGCACTTCTCACCTGATATCAGCGAAATACTTGTGGATGACAAGGAAGTTCACAAGAAAGTCAGAGATTTTTTTCATCAGGTCATGCCGAGATACGAGAACTTGGTGAAGGTGTATCAGGAAAAGCGGCCCCTGTTTAACAAGTATCAGCTTGAAGAGCAGGTGGAACAGGTTTACCGCAGAAAGATCAGACTCAAGTCCGGCGGCCACATCCTCATAGAACCCACTGAAGCGCTTGTGACCGTGGACGTAAATTCAGGGAGCGCTACCAAAGAAAAAGGAATCGAAGACACGGCCTTCAGGGTGAACATGGAGGCAGTGCCGGAGATTGCCAGGCAATTGCGCCTTCGGGACCTAGGGGGCATCATAGTCATCGACTTCATCGACATGTCCCAGAAAAACCATAAGCAAGAGGTTGAAAAGGAGATGAAGGCCGGTACCAGAGACGACAGGGCCAAGACCAAAATGCTTCGCATTTCCGGTCTTGGCTTGCTGGAGCTGACGTGGCAGAGACTCAAATCGGTACTCGGCACAGGCGAATATCTTGAATGCCCTCTTTGTGACGGTCAGGGAAAGATCCGGTCTCCTGAGACTTCCGCCCTCTCCGTGTACAGGAGAATCAAATCTTTGATGATCAGGAGCGAAGTGTCGGAGGTCAGAGCCACAGTTCCTGCAAAAGTGGCCGAGTACCTCCTCAACAACATGCGGGCCCAGCTCGTTGAGATGGAGAATCAGCACAGGTCCCGTGTCTCAATCCTTGGGAAGCAGAACCTGCCTGATAAGGACATTTTAGTAGAGGCCGTCAAAGAAGAAGCGCTTGAACAGCCGGCCCAAGAAGTGCTGCCCACGCCGTCCCCTACTTTGGAAGTCGCTGAAGTTGTGGTGGAAGAGGCGGCTGGAGAAGAAGAAGCGCAGAGACTAAGAAAGCCCGGCCGACGCCGACGCCGTCCCAGGAAGAAGGCTCCCTCCAGCTCCGAAGAGTCGATCCTCGCTGCCGAGGAGGAGGAAGAGCGATCTCCGGAGGTAGCCCCCACTGAGGCCACACCTGCGATAGCAGCCATCCCGGCCGAGAGTTTGCGTGCGATTGTGGAGGAAGCAAGGCCAGCAGAGGCGCCGCTAGCGCCCATGGAGACCATTGAGCCCCAGCTACAAGTTATTGCTGACGAACAAGTCGAGGCTGCGGAGCCGGAAGCCACACCTAAACAGGAGGTTGCAGCAGAGGAATCCGCAACCTCGGAGGACGCCAAGAAAGAGGCCAAACCACGGCGAAAATCCTGGTTGCAGGACTTTCTCCCGTTTTCCTGACCCAGTGGCGGGCTACGCGGTCGGTTCGCGAAACCTCAGCAGCAATAAATCGCATTTTCTGTTTGTAAACTTGAAATTAGTATCTCAGCCGCCTTCTCCGAACATGGCTGTAAAGGTTCGGAATTCTATCCTTACGGAGCCCCCGCGTCCAGACTTCAGTCGAGTTGCGCTAGCAAGGAAAAACTGTTAATCTACATTATTATCCTCAATACACATTATTCCCGGAAAGGAGAAGAGAGGAATGGGTAAGGACAAAGGCGTAGTCCACGTGGTCGGAACCGGAACCATCGGAGAGCCCCTTATCGGATTGCTCTGTTCTTTTAAAGACCAAGCGGGATTTTCCGAAGTAACCTTTCATAAACGCTCTCCCGTAGTTAGAGACATGCCCAAGATAAGGGCGCTGGTTGCCCGAGGAGCAAAATTGATCACTGACGAGGACAAAATAAGTGATTTTGAAGCCCTCGGTCTTACGCCTCACATGACCCACGAGGAGGCGCTTGAGAAAGCCGATGTAGTGGTGGATTGTACTCCTTCGGGCGTGGGCATCTCCAACAAGAACGAGTTTTACGAGAATTATCTGGCCAACACAAAAGGGTTCATCGCGCAGGGGAGCGAGTTCGGATTCGGTAAGATGTATGCCAGAGGCATAAATGATGACGCACTCGAGATCGGCAAAGATCGCTTTGTGCAGGTGGTGAGTGCAACACCCATAACCTTTGCGCCTTGATCAATACCGTGGCTCTGGTTGATGGGGATGACAATCTGGAAGAAGCGCGCTTCCTGTGCATTCGGCGGGCAAACGATATCAGCCAGGTCAAAGGATTCGTTCCCTCCCCGGATGTCGGTAAGCATGGGGACCCGGTCTTCGGGACTCATCATGCCAGAGACGCATATCACCTCTTCCGGACCAAGGGTCTCGATCTTAATCTCTGGTCTTCCGCGCTGAAATTGAACACGCAGTATATGCACTGTATTTACTTCCAACTCGAACTCAAAAGAGCCGCCACCCGAGACGAAATCATCGCTCGGTTCAAAGCCGACGACCGGATCAGCCTTACCAAGAAACAAGCGGCTTGCGAGGTGTTTCCGTTTGGTAGGGACCACGGGTACTTCGGGAGGATTTTGAATCAAACGGTTATTGTGGAACCTTGCTTAGAGGTGCGCAAGGGACATGAGGTAATCGGATTCTGTTTTACTCCACAGGACGGAAATTCTCTGTTGAGTTCCTTCAGCGCTGCGATGTGGTTTCTGGATTCAGCCACCTACGTTGAACGCACGAACTGCTTGAAACAATATTTCTTCTCGGAAGTTTGAGCCCGCAAGACCACGAAATAAGTAGGGAATATCCCGCTGCGCCTCTGGTTGGGGTTGGGGCTCTCATCATTCATGGGGGGAGCATAGTGTTGATCCGAAGAGGAAAGCCCCCGGCAGAAGGTGAGTGGAGTATCCCTGGCGGACTGGTTCGGCTCGGTGAAACGATTGACGAAGCAGTGACACGGGAAGCCTTTGAGGAGACAGGACTCCACGTGCGGCCCGAAGTTCCTGGTGGAATTGCTGGAGCGCATATTTCCCGACGAACAGGGCCGGGTTCGCTACCATTATGTGCTGGCGGATTATTCCTGCCGAGTGATCGAGGGCGCGTTATCGGCTGGATCGGATGCGACGGAAGCCAGGTGGGTGCGTCGTGAAGACTTGGAAAGCTTCAATCTCGCCCCTGTAACCATGAGAGTGGTCGTCAAAGCCCTCGACCGGCTGATCGGGGTTCACAGCAATACGGATGTGGGATCATAGAGGTGATGATGGAGCAAGCTCCCGCTAGACTGGACGCGCTATCGGAAATGATGGCATTGTCCAGTTACGGCAATACAAAAAATATCCTGGTTACCGGAGTTGAGACTAAAGGCCCCGTCGACGAAGAAGCGATGACTCGAGCCGCACAGGTAGCAGCAAAGAATTTCCCGCGCCTTGTCAGTTGTGTAAAAGAAGTGAGGGAGCGAGGGCGCTACCGTCTGGTCTGGAACCAGCATCCGGACCTGGAATTGCCTGTGAAGATTTCCGAGCTTCAACCTGCCAACGGGTCATCTAACTCTCTGGATCGCTTCTTGCGACACATGGCTCCTCGTCTTGACAGGGACTGGGACCTATTCAACGAGCCTGCTGGCGAGTTCCACATAGTCCGGCTGGCGAAAGACCATTATGTTTCTGGCTCCTGTAATCCATCACGTGGCCTCCGACGCGGGCGTTGCATCCGAGTTCGGCAGAGAGTTTCTTGTGAATTATCATGAAATCTTGACCGGGCAAAGGCCGGAGTCGGTTTGTCAGCCGCTTGCCATGTCCACCACCCGGAAGAGGTTGGTACGTCTCAAAAAGCCCAAGTTCAGAGATCACCTGTTGAACGCTCGCGAGGCAGTGACCCGCATCTTCGAAAGACCCACACTTCCGGAAGGGAGCGGCCTCCCGAACGATCATAGACAGCATCATGTAAAGAGGGTCTTTTCTCCGGAGGAGACCGAAAGAATCAACAAGGCGGCTTCTCAGAAACGGCGCCTCCCTTGTGGACATGCTCGTAGCCTGCGCCAATAGAGCGGTTGACGAATGGAATGAGGATCGAGACATTCCACCCGGAGTCTTGACCACGTCTATGTCAGTGAACATGAAAAGCCGGTACCGTAACCTCGACGACGGTAACAGCAGTGCGCTTCTATTCTTCAGGTCGCGGCCGCGGGACAGAGAGGATACTTCCGCGTATGTTCGATCTATTGCCCTGGCTCGGATCAAGCAGTTCCGCAACCAGATGGACTTTAGATTCGTTCAAAATATCTCTCGTATGACATCCGCACTTAGAGCTTTTCCCTTCCGCATCAGGCGCAGGGTTGTCAATCACCTGGCGAACAAGCACCAGCTTTCTATTGCGGTCACAGTGCTAGGGGTGATTTGGCCCACGGTCAAGAATGGGAAACCGACCGCAGACTCCTGTCTGACCCGTGCCGCGGACCTCGCGATCAGAGAAATCCACGGGCTAGGTTACAAGTTGCTGTCCAACACCCACCTTCTGCTGATAGTCTATGCTTACCGAAATAGGCTTAATCTTGTCCTCTCCGCGTCAGCGTCAGTTTTCACGCGACAAGAGGCACAGGAGTTTATGGATCTTATGATGGGGCATTTACAATAGCCCTCGACTGCCGCGGACCGCGCCAAATGACATACTTTGGCCCACCCAGCCGCCGCGGACTTGTGCATCCCACAGACAAGAGAAAGTAGTTCCATCAGCCACACGAGTGCGAAGTCCATGTCAGACAAGCTAAAGGATTTCGATAGCCTCACACCGATGATGCGCCAATATAAAGAACATAAGGCGCGCCATTCGGACGCGATCCTGCTTTTCCGAATGGGGGACTTCTACGAGATGTTCTTTGAGGATGCCAAGAAGGCATCCAGGATACTGGACATCGCTCTCACCACCAGGGACAAGAACAAAGAAGAACCGGTCCCCATGTGCGGCTTCCCGCACCACGCCGCGTCTGTCTACATCTCTCGTCTTTTGGCCGCGGGGGAAAGAGTTGCGGTTTGCGACCAGATGGAAGATCCCCAGCAAGCCAAAGGAATCGTGCGCCGCGAAGTGACGAGGGTCCTGACCCCGGGCCTGACGGAAGAGCCAGGTACCCTCAAGCCGGACGAAAATCATTTTGTGGTGGCCCTTGCATCGCGGGCGAATTTTATAGGTCTAGCCGCGTTCGACCTGTCAACCGGCGATTTCACGGTAACCCAGACTCCGGAAATTACGCTGGCCTCTCAAGAGTTGCGCCGCTTGGATCCCAAGGAAGTCCTCATACCTGATCATGCGACCTCAACAGACAGTCTGAGCCGAATAATTGACGGGTCATTCTACGTTCATACCGTGGAAGACTGGATGTGCGATCCGAGAACATGTTCGGAAACGCTTCTGGACCAGTACCAGGTGCAGAATCTTGAAGGCTTCGGACTGTCGGAGAATTCACCGCTCACGATCGCTGCCGGAACCATTATCAGCTATGTACGGCAGACCAGGCCGGACGCGCCGACGCACATCAAGCCTCCGCGAGTCTATCACCTGGGTGATTACATGGTGCTGGACCGTTCCACTGTGCGGAATCTTGAAATCTTCAAGAATATCAAAGATGGAACCGCAGAGGGGACGCTCTTGCGCCTCATGGACAAGACGACTACGGCTATGGGGGCTCGCTTGATGCGCCAGTGGATCTCTTACCCGTTGCTGGACGTGACGGAAATCCGGAAGCGCAGCGAAACCGTTCAAGGCATGGTGGAGAACACCATATTAAGATCGGAGCTTCGCTCCATCTTGAAGGATATTGGGGATGTGGAGCGGATAGCCGGAAAAATCTCTCTGAAAAGCGCCACTCCTCGCGATCTGATTCAATTACGCACATCCGCGGAACAAATACCGGCTCTGATCAATCTGTTGCAGCGTCTGGATACTTCGGTAGCGTTAGAGATGCGGAACATGGACGACCTCTCCTACGTGGCCCATGCTATCGCCTCGGTGCTAGTTGATTCCCCGCCTGCGACTCTCAAGGATGGAGGTGTTGTCCGCGAAGGCTACCATGAGGAACTGGATGAACTCCGCTCGATTAGTTATCACGGCAAAGAGTGGATTGCGGGGATAGAAGCTCGGGAACGGCAGTTAACAGGAATACCGAAACTGAAGGTTGGCTACAATAAAGTCTTCGGTTACTACATAGAGGTCACCAGGACCCATCAGGAAAAGATCCCTCCCCACTATACGCGCAAACAGACCCTGGTAAACGCTGAGCGGTACATAACAGAGGACCTGAAGGACTACGAACTTAAGGTATTGAATGCCCAGGAAACCATGCTGAAGCTTGAGGAAGAGATCTTCAGCCTTCTCCGAAGCCGGCTTCTGGAGGTCATTCCCAGAATTCAAGCTACCGCGGCTGCCATAGCGAAACTGGATGTGTTGCTATCACTGGCCGAGTTAGCCGTAGCCGGGGGATACGCACGACCTGAAGTTCATGAAAGCGATGAAATCCGCATTGTAGAAGGGCGCCACCCCGTGGTGGAAAGATTCGAGCAGCGGGAGCCTTACGTGCCCAACGACACCCTGTTAAATCACTCGTCACAACAGATTCTGCTTATTACAGGGCCCAACATGGCAGGGAAGTCCACGTATATGCGCCAGACTGCCCTGATCGTCCTTATGGCGCAAATGGGGAGCTTCGTTCCGGCCCGGGAGGCTTCTGTGGGCGTGGTGGACCGTATATTTACCCGAATCGGCGCTGCCGATTACTTGGCCTTCGGCCAGTCAACATTCATGGTGGAAATGAACGAAACGGCTGAGATCCTTCATAGCGCATCCGAGCGTTCGCTCGTCCTCCTCGATGAGATCGGCCGGGGAACCAGCACTTTTGATGGGCTCTCAATAGCATGGGCGGTAACTGAATACCTTCACGACAGGCGGGACGGCGGCCCGAGAACTCTCTTTGCTACCCATTATCATGAACTCGTGGACATCGCCTTGATCAAGGAGCGGGTGCGTAATTATAACGTGGAAGTGAGGGAATGGGAGGATCGGATCGTTTTCCTGCGGAAAATAGTCCCCGGCGGCTCCAGCCGGTCATACGGCATTCAGGTTGCCCGGCTGGCGGGAATCCCCGACGCGGTCATCTCCAGGGCCAGAGAGATACTCTCGAATCTCGAAAAGGAAGAGATCGATCCTGGAGGTCGTCCCAGGATATCGCGCAAGCGCAACAACAAGAAGGAAGCCATCAGAGGTGCATTGCAGGGCGACCTTTTCGGATATCCGGGTGATGAATTGGTGAAAGAGTTGGAGCAGATTGATCCCGAACGGCTAACCCCATTGGAAGCGCTCAACTTGCTCGCGAAATGGAAAAAACGATATTCATGAGGCCGTGATATTAGATATTACATTAGACTCCTTCATTAGCATATTGAAATTAGGTTGCTTTTATATGCGGCGTGTGGTATCCTCCGCGCAGTAGGAGATTCACCGAGCAAATGGCGGATCTCTTTTCTCAAGGAGGACCTGGATGTCAACCCGAATGCTTTCCAGAATAGCGGTAACGGCTCTGCTCGTCATGATCGCGGCCGTGCCTGCGCAGGCGTACATTCCCTACGATACCCACGTCATGTTTTTGGACATGGCGACAAAAGATATGCTGAGATTGCTGCCTCGGGCGATGGGCTCGTACATTTATCAGAAACCGTTACGACTTCATGCGCGGCATGACCTTTATGACTCGGGAAATTCAGGTTAATCTTGGTAAATGCAAGGATCTGGAAGAACTTCGTAGAGAAGCTTACGAACGCCTGAGCCGCGACATTCCCTATTGCGTGGAGGCTTTGAAAGGGGGAGAGATAAAGCTCGACACTGCCGATTCCAATGTGGCCGGCAGGCTGGGCATGATTGCTTACTCCATCATACTTCAGAAGATGCCCGCGTTTCCAGATCTCGAATACCTGAAAAAGTTCTCCATGATCCTGGATGAGGCGTTGGTTGAGAATGTCGTTCCCGTCTGGCTCTTTTACGACGGGTATGCAGATTTTCATTCGCTCGGCGAACTCATGGAGCGGCTGAAGCCCGAAGACATGCCAAGCTTTTTGCATATTAAGAACGACACTTACGCGGCGCAGATGAAGGAAGAGACCTTCTCGATCTTCCGAGCCCCGGGCAAGTTTAACAGAAACATGATAATAACGGACGTGGACATGAACCATGTCTATAACAGCATGATCAATAATATTCTCAATACGTTCGTGTACATCTGGAAATGCTCGGGTATGGACCTTGCCCATCCTTCTTATGCAGCACCGCCGGGAACAGTGATAAAAAGACCGAGCAGACGCCAGATCTTGGCCACTGAAGCTGCCAGGAGGCCCCCACGTCCCCCGCTTCCGGCCGCCGGAGAGGAGTCGGAGGTGACGGTAGGGACAGAGGAGGCGGGTACGCCAACTGCTCCCGGAACTGAAGGTCCTCCGACGCAACGACCTGTGCCTGCACCGCCTCCGCCTGCGCCTCCCGGCGTAGCCCCCGGGGAAGCAGAGTCGGCCACGGAGTAGAAAAGGCAGCGGCTTATAGCCTGTGTCCAGACTCTGCCTCGTCTATCCCCTGGGATGGCAGGAGGCGTGAAGCTGTTTGAGACGATGTTGCACCACATGGGTGTAAATTTCAGTGGTGGAAATGTCCGCGTGGCCGAGCATTATCTGGACCCACCTCAAATCCGCGTCATTCTGAACGAGATGTGTGGCAAAGGAGTGGCGCAGCGTGTGCGGCGAGATCTCTTTCCGGATTCCTGCGTAATTCGCTGCCTTTTTCACTATTTTCCAGAAACTTTGGCGTGTCATGGGGCGTCCGCGACGAGTTACGAACAAAGCTTCGCTCCGCATGACGCCCAGGAGCCTGGGCCGCACGATTTCCAAGTAGCTCATGATCGACCGTGAAGCGGGGATACCGATTGGTACTACCCGCTCTCTCGAACCCTTCCCCATCACAGTGACGCATCCCATCTCCAGATCCACGCGGTAGAGGTCCAACCCTACCAACTCGGAGACTCTCAGGCCGGTGGCATACAACAGTTCGAGCATGGTCGCGTCCCGCCGGCCTTCCAGTGTTGTGGGATCCGTGGCCACAAGTAGACGCTCGACCTCTTCAGGTTCAAGGTACTGAGGAATCCGTTTCGGCAGGCGTGGCGCATCAATCAGGTCCGAAGGATTTTCCGCGATTTGCCCTCTTTCCATGAGGAACCGGAAAAAGGATTTAAGGCACGAGAGTTTCCGAGCCCTTGTCCTGGCACTGAATCCTCGCCGATCCAGCACCGCAAGGTACATTAAGAGATCTTCACGGCTTATCACAGCAGCGTCTCGAGCACCCCGACTCGCCAGGAACCGGGAAAAATCCTTCATGTCAGAGCCGTACGAGTCTACAGTCAAACGAGCGAGCCCCCTGTCCACAATCAGGTGATCGAGGTATCCTGATACAGCAAGGTCCAACTCAGAAAGCTTCATGCCATTCATAGGGTTGCGCGGCTCTCCCTAGCCTGCGGCCTCTTTTTGTTCCGCGAACTGTGACTCCTCCATTGCCACCAAGTGATCGTGAAGGCTTGTCCTGATCTCCTCCAAACGTTCGAAGTCGATGATTTTATTTCCGCTCTCATCCTGAACATAGAAGATGTCCGCGGCCTGATCCACTTCGGTCGTGATTTTTGTCAGAACTATGTCTAGCCCCAGGGCCGTGAGCCGCCGGGTGATGTCGTAAAGAAGACCAGGCCGATCATGCGCATAGACCTCTATTATGGAGGCCCGATCCGACGCGGCATTGTCGATCTCCACCTTCAATGGGAATCGGGGTCTGGACGTCGAGGGAAAGAACCGCCTTATGGGCCTGCGGGCAGTCATCAACTCATCCACATCTGCCTCGCCCCCGATAACTCGGGCAAAGTCTCCACAAAACCTCTCCCAGCGGTCGGGGTCGTCCAGCGGGCCTTCCGGGATGTCGTTGACGTGAAAGGTTCCCACCGCGATGTCTCCTATGCTGTGACTCCAGGCACCGAGGATGTTGATCCGGTTCACCGAAAGACTTCCTGCAATTCTGAAGAAAAGGCCGCGCCTGTCACGTGTGATCAGAGTGATAGAGCTGTAAGCCGGCTTGTAGTGATCCACCTTTCTGGCTATCATATCACCAGGCCCAAGACTATTCAGTCCGCGGCTGGCAAGATAGTTTCTGAGGTCCACGTAATGTTCTGCTATAAGTCCGGGATAAAAATCCAAGAAGTAGCGGGATCCGGCTGAATCCAGAAAAGTTTCCAATTCAGGCCCGCTGTATTCCGGAGGGACTAGATCGCGCACAACTGTTTTGATTTGTTTGATCCATTCCCCAAGATCTTCTCCGCCCAGACCTTCGCCTTCGATGATGTCGAGGGTTTCTGTAATACAATTCTTCCAGGAGCATTTTCCTCCAGGAGCTTAACGCTGTCGGACCCACCGCTCTCAAGTCCGCATGTGTAAGCAGCATCAGCAAGTCCAGTCGCCGTTTATGCATAACAGTTTCAGCAAAACGGCTCACAAGCGCTTCATCGTGGAGATCTTTCTTGAACGCCAGATGCGTCATAGCGAGATGATTGCGTATAATAAAACAGACCTCATCTAAATGGTCTCCAGGCAGGCCGAGGCGTTCGAGGACGGACCGGGCTGTCTCTTCCCCACGCACTTCGTGACCCGGTCCTCTCCCTTTGGCGATGTCATGAAAAAGGCCGGCCAGATAAAGCACTTCTTTGGACTCCAGTTTGGAGAAAATCGTGTGAAGCAGCGTATCGTCCGGGTCGTTCGGAGTCGCGAATGAGTCGATATTCTCCAGAACCGCGATGGTATGGAGGTCCACCGTATATTGGTGATAGACGTCATGCTGGGGTAGAAAACGCACCCATGCAAACTCAGGGATGAAGCGCTCCAGGAAACCTATTTTCATCATCGCGCTCAAGGCTCGAGCAACCGAGCCGCTCTTCCGAAACGTGTCGAGGAAAAGAAGGTTTACCTCGGGATCGGCCGCCACGTCGTCCTGTAACGATCGAAGCCGTTTGCGGATCAGGTCCACGAGCCTGATATCCAGGTCGCACCCCGTTTCAGCGATCTTCTGAAAAGCATGGATCATTTCTTTGGGGAGCGCACTGAAATTCTTGGGGTGGAAATGATTTATTCCGCCTGCCCCTATATAAAACGAATCGTCCAGCTTCAGGCGTTTCCGACCGGTTGCGATTTTCGGTCTCAGGAACAAACGCGCTCGGGCAAGAACTCGCCGGCCGAAAAAATCCAGCGTGGCCGCATGCCGATAGTACCTCGCGCATAAAACTTTCAACACCGCGGCGCTCAGCAGTATCCGTGAATCCCATTTGTCCGGCCACGGCGTCCTGGGCGTCGAATTTGAGACGATCATCACGCCTGCCCGCAATAAAATGGAGTCTGGTCCGAACTTCGGCCAAAAAACTTACGCCTGTTTTCGCATCCTCCAGCGCTCTGCGCCCACATATGCCTGCTATAGGTAAATCGTCCAGGCCCTTGCAGCCGAATACCATGCGAACCAGCCACGCTATCAACTGGATATATCGTAACGAACCCGGTCCCTCTTTCAGATGAGGTTCCAGAAGATAGATCGTATGCCCGAATTTCTCGGAGGATTTGTGGATCTCTCCTTCAATCTTGAGGTACTGGTCAAGCGGGTCGGTGTCCAGGATGAGCCGGTCCCGCGTTATCACAAGTTGTCGGTAGATGCCCTCATCTCCCCACACGTGGCGAGTATCCATGAGTGATGTCAGCACGGCTAGGTCTTTGTCCGCCTCGAGCTTGCATTCCTCTACGGTCCGTACCGAGTGCCCCAACTCCACTCGGGCGTCCCACAGCAGGTACAGCAGGCTTCGAATGCCTCGATAGATACCCTCTGGCGCATTTTCAGGACGCAGAAAGAGGATATCGATGTCCGAGTACGGGCTCATCTCCTTACGGCCGTAGCCGCCAAGGCCCAACAGCGCAATTTCGCTCTTCCAGTGACCCAGAAAATGATCTGCCAGTTGCCTCAACAGCTCGTCATATATCTGATGCATCTGGAAATGTCCGGGGTCAGAGGCCCCTACCGCGCGATAATTTCCAAGTTCGTCGCGAATCTTCGCAATTTGAGTCGATCGATCGTGATTGGCAAATATGAATCTCATAAGCAACAGCCTTTTCAACGGTTGTGATCGTGAATCAAGCTTCTTTCATCCACTTCTTGGAAGCCTCAACCAACTTCCGGGCCGCGTCTATTCCTCGCTGAGCGTCTTCCTTGCGGTATGTTTGCCCGGGGGTAAGGTCCGGTAGACCGTTAGGATAGCGTGTTGGAATATAAAATTTGTCCAGTGCCGCCCCCCATTCGATCCAGACGTCGACGTCTGAAATATCCGACCGATGCGGGAAGTCGAGGATAAGGCGCTGGACAGAGTGCCCCCACGGGTCCGCGTCCAACATATACCAGAGGGCTTTCACTGCCTTTTCACCGGCCAGCTGTGAGTAGAAACATGCCTGGGCATACATTGCGCCTCTGAAGAGTACCTCTGCTGCCGTCAGGTCTTCTCCCGCGGTGAGAAGCCGGCGTTCAGCTTCGCTGCGGTTCTTTGTCCGACTCATAGATCACCTTTCCCTCTGTCAGCGCGGTCCTGATCAACGGCTTACCAGAAATTCGTCCCAGTTCCTGCGGTGTGTAGATAAGCGCGTCAACATCCATTCCCGGCACTGCCCGTACAATCTCGGAAAAGAGATCATCGTACCTGTCAAGAAACCGCTTTTCGGTATGTCGAACAATTATCAGATCCAGGTCGCTCCTCCGTGAGGCTTCCCCGCGCGCCACTGAACCGAATACAATGACACTCAGTACAGTCATGCCTTTTGAAGATCGGTCGCAAGCGGAGCGACAGATCGTCCAGTAGGTTCTGTTCCATGGGAGCCGACTCCCCGTGAGCCCGCGGAGATCTCAACGGTACAGATAAAAATAAAGGCCGGCCGCAACAATTACCGACCCCAGGACTACGATCTTGACGATGACATCTGTTTCCATGATCGGATCATACCCGAGGCCGGCAGGTTTTCGAAGCGGAAAAAACTGTGCGCTCTCGGATCTGATGCCGCAGCCCGGGAACGGGAGACAACGGCACTATCTATTGAGCTGCCGGCTGTTTGTGTTGCATTACGTCTGGCCGAGATGGATTTGGAAACTGGCCCAAAGATGGTTGAACGCTAGTATGGAATAAAAAATATTTAATCTCAATATATTATATGATAAAGCTAATCTGAAAGCTGCCAATTTTCTAATCTAGTACTTTAATAATTATTTCTATCACTCTGTTTTTAGGAATTTTTTTATTGACATACCTGCCCCACGTTTGCTATCATCCCTCTCAGCCTTAAACCCGGCAGAGGACTTGAACCCTCATGAAATGAATAGACCAGGCGTTCTTCACGTCGATCACCCAGGGCACCGTGGGTTCAGCATTGTCTGGATCGCCTCTACACGGTCTTCGGGAGAGGATAACAATGAGGTCACACGTAAGAAAAAATAAATCTCTCTGGCTTGGCTGCCTACTTATTACAATGGCGTGCTGCCCGGCTTTGGCCGCAGGTTCTGGGGAAATTACCCAGGTCAAACTCGAACCGCAGGACAGACGCATTGTCATCGCATCCAAGGGCACGGTGGGCAAGCATCTGGCGCGTGTCATCGGCCAACCTAACAGGCTTGTCATGGACTTTGAGAACATGACGGTAGGCAAAGTTCCGCCCAAGATAACTGGCGACAAGACAGAGATTCACGAAATCCGTGTGAGTAACCACAAATCCCGTGCCCGTGTAGTCGTGGATTTTCAGGAACCTCCCCGTTCCCCCGTTCCAGGTCAGACAGGGGGACAACGAGGTATTCTGTCATTTTCGGCAATTCATTAGCGGCATCTTTGCCCGTGGCCCGGGCCGCGGCCGGAAGCGCCGACTCAGACAGGGCTTCACTTTCCGCTCCCCTTGCCCCGGATTTCGTCACACCTGCGGCTAAGGTTCCGGCAAATCAGAAGAAAGCTCAGGCATTGCCTTCGCAGAAGACCGTCGGCATGGCCGGAGACAAGCGCTCCGCGGCGGGCGCCGAAAAAGCGCAGGGGCCATGGAACCGGAGCGCGGGCGAATCTAAAGCTAAACATCCGGCCCTCAAAGAAGTCAAGCTAGCTCAGAGCATGGATCTGAACAAGCCGCAGTCTTCTGGCCCCCTTGGGAAGCCGTCCGCGAGCACTCCCCAAGCAAGTCCGCCTCCGGCTCGGGGGGGCTACCCGGCCCGGCGCGTCCGGGCCAGGGGGGTCCTCAGATGGTCAGGGAGGTGAGACCGCCTGTCACTCCTCCTACGCCTGACCCGAGGCTGGTGGTTCAAGAGATAACGGAACTCAAGTTCATACAGGTCGGCCATAATGCCAGGCTGGTCCTCAGGGGAGGCGATAATCTGGATTATCGGCTGAATAAGGTTTCCCCGACCAAGGCCCGGCTGGACCTGGTTAATGCCGAAATACCCAAGGCATATCAAAAGCCTTTGAAAACAGATCTCTTTTCTACGTCAGTGGAAATAATCGTGCCAGGTTCGCAGACTATTTTCATCCAATTGAAAGATGCGGTCCCCTACCAGGTGGAGAAACAGAAGGGGGTGCTGATGATCGATTTCCCCCCTCCACGTTTCTCAGCTTCACCTGACCGCAAAGTTATAGCCGAAGCTCCGGGCACCGGCGATCAGACGGGCCGCCAATCCGCCGAACAGAGCCGTGAGACTCGGATGCAAGCCTTCCGTATCATGAGAGAGGAAGAAGTACACAAGGAAAATGAAACGCGCAGGCGAAACATAGAGTCCCTGCAGAAACAACAGGAAGAGCTTCAAAAACAACGAACGGAGATTCTCAAACGATATCAGGTGACGACCGACCCCGAGATATTCAACAAGCCCGTGACTATGGATTTTCAAGGAATCTCTCTTAGGAACGCGTTCAGACTTCTTGCGGAGCAGGCCGGCATCAACATCATTGTCGGGAACGAAGTGACGGGAACTACGACGGTACGACTATTTCAAGTGCCTCTGGGGCAGGTTATCGACACAATTCTCAACACCCACGACCTTGATCGAGAGATGATGGGTAACGTGATGCGGATCGGCAAAAAAGCTGAAATGCAGAAGTACAAGGCAGAAAGACTCAAGGAGTACGAAAGACGTATCAAAGAGGTCGATACACGTCTGGCCAATATCGCAAAAGAGGTTCAGAAGGAACAGGACACCAGTGAAAAAGCATTGAAAGAACTGGAAAAGAAAGAGGCCGGCCTGGACGAACGCGTCGAGGACACAAGGACAGAGGAATACGGAGAGGCAGGGTGCGTCTCCTACAAGGACAGGGGAGAGCAAAGAGAGGTCTGTTTCTACTACGCGACCGTGAAATTGGTCTATGCCAACCCTGTTGATATCGTGAATACGCTGGATTGTATGTTCAACTTGCAGTGCGCGGGCGCGCGGCAGCGCGGCCAAGAAGAATTCGGTGGGCCGTCGATTACCACGCCCCCAGGGGGGGGGTCGCTGGCTCGACCGGGACAACCCTGCCATCATCAACACCGGGACTTCCCCAAACAGTTCTCACCCAGGAACGCCAGCAGCAGCAAACCGTAAATGCGCTGGAAAGACAGGGGCGGGCCCAGGAACGATACATAGATGCCATATCACGCGGTCGTACCGACCGGGAAGGTAACCCTGCCTCCTGGCTCGGATCCGATGCTTCTGACAATTGTAATGAACAACATGCTGGCCCCGGACGTCCCAAATCGGATGATCTTTATAAAGGACACTTCCGAGAGAATAGCCCAGATGAAGAAGGTCATCGCCACACTGGACGTGCCGACCCCACAGGTTCTCATAGAGGGTCGCATCGTGGAGGCTACAAGGAACTGGAGCCGTGGCTTGGGTGTTCTCTGGGGTGGCAGGAACAACCAGAACGGCCCGATTGTTGACGGCAAAACCACCTATTGGGGCATCACCGGAAACCAGGCCGGCCCGACGGCCAATACAGCGACCGGCCAAACTACGTCTGGCAATGATATCCCCTCAAGTTTCGCGGTAAACATTCCTGCGACAGTGACCGGCATATCGAACCTGATGGGCCTGGGAATGCAATTTGGCCTCCTGGGGACTCAGGTACATTACCGAGTTGGATATGCGCATCAATCTCGGCGAGCACGCAGATCAGCTCAGAGTAATTGCTCGGCCCAAAGTCCAGGTCCTCGACAATCAGAAGGCCTCCATCAAGAAGGGACAAACGATCCCCTTTACTACAGTGTCCGCGAACGGGACGCAAACCCAGTTGGTGAATGCGGATCTTCTCCTGGAAGTAACACCGAGGATATTTGCCGATGGCCGTATCAGCATGAAGATAAAAATGACGGATGACTCGCCTGCGTCGTCGACAGGAACGAATCCGAACATCCTCACCCAAGAAGCCGAAACCAATATGATCGTGAAGGACGGGGAGACTGCGGTCATAGGTGGAATCATAAGGAATTCCGGTAACGACGCTCGAGACGGGTGGCCGGGCCTCATGAACATTCCCGTCGTAAACCTCTTATTCACCAACAAATTTAGGGACAAGCATCTGGAGGAACTCCTGGTCTTCGTAACTCCCATAATTATCAAGCGGCCGCCCCCCGCCTCATAAGCTTCGCCACCACCCCAGCCTGAGAGCCCACCACATGCTTCCCCCGGATAGCGGGGGAAGCATCTTATTTGTGAAGCAACGCGGTAGGATATGGCTAACGAAGTCAACCCCATCTCGCGTTCTCTGGGGACTATTTTCAGCCTTATAAATCCGAGGGCAAGAGTTCCTTAAACTTTGCCAACTCTTGCTCAAAACCCTGCTCCCCACCTGATCCCTTCGGGATCTTGGGCTCAACAGCGCTCCCGGAAATTCCGACCGAAGCGAGTCTTTTCTTCTCTCGGGCAAGAACCTTCTTTCGGTCGGCGCCCCTGGACTTTAACCAGGACTTGAACGAGGCGCGGAGTTCGTGCAATGTGGAGGCATTGGCCCTGCCGACCGGAAGCATCTCCATTATGTGCAAGTATTTGAGTATCTCGTCGTCTGCCGGCAGGGTTTTCAACAGCGCTCTCCAGATGAGAGATTGAAGGACACGCTGATCGCTTTCCGATTCGCTGCGGAGCGTAGCAAGTACCTCGTCCATTCTGGATGGGTCATCCAGAAGCCTCATCTTGAACCCGTTGGCCCGTTTGCGGAGTTCCTCCATGCGGAGGCTTTCCTTCTCCTCCTGAGAAAGCGACAGCCCCCGGGTTTTGTCCATAATCAAGTCCAAGGTGCTGCGTATTTCACCCAATGGTTGTTTCCTTTGTGTGGTATCGTTCGCCTGGGCGCACCCCAGCTTTAGGGGGCTACTCCCTGACCTGTCCGTCACCCAGGACTATGAACTTCGTGGTGGTGAGGTCCTCCACTCCCATAGGGCCGTAAGAATGTATTTTGGTTGTGCTGATCCCCACCTCGGCCCCCAGTCCGAACACATACCCGTCACTCATGCGTGTGGAAGCATTCACAATTACAGAAGAAGAATTCACTTCTTTGAGGAATTTCTGTGAGGCCGAATAGTCTTTGGTCACAATCGATTCGGTATGAAGCGAGCCGTATTTGGCAATGTGTCTAATCGCCTCATTAATGTCGTCCACCACTTTGATCGCTAGAATCAGATCGAGGTATCCACGTACCAGTCGTCCTCGGTTGCGGGTGCCATAGAAGGGACCAACACTCGCGATCTTTCGCAACCCCTCAGTTCCACTCCAGCTTCTGTGAGTTTCTCGGCCACTCGGGGGAGGAACCGTTCCGCGACTGCCTCGTGGACTAGTAGAGTTTCCAGGGCATTGCAGACACCGGGCCGCTGGACTTTGGAATTGAAGGTGAGCTTAATCGCCATGTCCAGGTCTGCGGCGGCGTCCACATAGAGGTGGCAAACCCCCTTATAATGCTTGATAACGGGGATTCTTGAGTTTTCAGCCACAAAACGTATAAGTTCCTCGCCGCCGCGCGGAATGACCAGGTCGATCAACTCTTCGAGTTTCAGCATATGGAGTATGGCTTCTCGTTCTGTAGTAGGAAGAAGGTTGACGACTTGTTCGTTGACGCGGTTTTCTTTCAACACATCCTTGAATAGGCCCACTATGGCTTTGCTGGAATTAAATGCCTCCGAGCCTCCCCGGAGGATTACTGCATTGCCCGCCTTGAGACACAAGGCAGCCGCATCGGCTGTCACGTTAGGCCGGGATTCGTAAATGATGCCGATCACACCGAGTGGTATGCGCATGCGACCGACCCTTATTCCATTCGGCCTAGCCCACATGCGAACAATCTCACCAACCGGATCGGGAAACGCGGCAATTTCTTCAAGACCGGATGCAGTCTGCTCTATAACTTTGTCCGAAAGGGTCAACCTGTCCAGCATAGCCGTGGAAAGGCCTTTGGATCGAGCCGCCTCCAGGTCTTTATTGTTCTCTTCTTGAAGATACGGCCGATTGTCTCTGAGCTTCCGCGCCACCTCAATCAGGATCTTTTCCTTGACGGTCATAGAAAGGATGGCTGCTTCCCTGGCTGCTTCATGAGTCTGGGTCACAACTTGAAGAATTTGCTCCTGCAATGACATAAGGCTCTCCACAAAGGCGATTGAGGTTTAAGGACTATTCGCGAGTGAACCGGGGAGAAGATCTTTCGGCAAAGAAGGTTCCCCGGAGATCTCTGCTCACACAGTGCTCAACCTTGAATTCACTTCAAAACCTACCATTGACCGTTCCTATCGTCAATGCTCCAGCCTCCACGAGCCTTGGGCCAGCACCCTTAACTGACAACCCGGCGAAATCAGCGCGGGCCGGTTAGGGATGTTCCAGCCGGGTGGGAAAAGTGCTACAAGGTTTGGAAAGTGAGCGCCGAAGGGATTTCAGGTCATCGCTTATAGAAATGCTCGATCAGGATGAGCGTCTCCACGAAATTGGTAGCCGCGGGCCTCCGAGCCGGTGGGTTATGTGCCAATAAATCTACCACGCCGTAGTCGTGGCCCGGCAGGGGCGCCGGGCCCTACAGATTTCTTGGGATGCAGTCTGTTTTACAGAATCAAAACTGTTGGCAACCCCCATCTTTCAGCACTTGGCCACGACAACTTGCTCTAAAGAGGCTTTGCATGATCCCCATCGTTTCCATCGTAGGAAAATCCGACTCCGGGAAAACCACGCTGCTGGAAAAGCTCGTCAAGGAATTAACGTCACGTGGATACCGAATCGGTACCATCAAACACGATGCTCACAGCTTTGAGATTGACCATCCGGGGAAGGATTCCTGGAGGCACAAGCAGGCAGGGGCGAGTGTAACTATCATCTCTTCCCCTGCCAAACTGGCGCTTGTGGTGGACACGGACCATGATCACACCCTGGTCGAAATCAGGGACAAGTTCATGCGTGGAGTGGACCTTATAATCACGGAAGGGTACAAACGTGAAGTTCACCCGAAGATAGAGGTTTTCAGGAGCCAACTTCACCGGGAATTACTCTGCAGGGCCGACGAAAACCTGATCGCCATCGCTGGTGACCCCTCAAATCCTCCAGCAGCCGTTCCCGTTTTCGATATCAATGAGCCTGAACCTTTGTGCGACTTGATTGAAGAGCGGTTTCTCCAAAATCCCAAGAAAGGCTAAAGAAAAGCGGATCGCAATGTGACGGGCCTACTCATTCTCCTTGCGTCTCACCATGATTACTTATGACGCGAGACAGAGCTTCACCGGTCCGACGACCAAGAATCGTTGCTGTCTGTATCCTCTGCGCGCTCGATTTTGAATCGAGACCTACTACCCAGAAGCCAGCTACCATGCGCTTTCTCGTCTTCTTGCCGTAGAAAATCGGTACCGCCACGGCCCAGACATTGGGTAGGTACTCTCCGATGTCCCATGCCACTCCTTCGGCCCGCACCTTATCCAAATCCGCCATGTACCGATCCGCGTCTGTGATCGAATCCGGAGTGAATTTCGGTAGCGGCTGAGAGCGAATGCGTCGCGATACCGCTTGGGGATCGTCGTTGGCCAGGAAGATCTTACCCGCAGCGCCGGCGAAAACAGAAATACGCGTTCCTGGTCGCGCTCTCATCTTGAGTTCTTTGGACGATTCGATCTGATCCAGAATCAGTAACTGATGACCGATGCAGATTCCGAGAAATATATCTTCGTCCAGTTCCGCCTCCAGCCTCTCCAGGTAGGGCCGTGTCTGGTCCACGAGCGGAATCCTCACCGTCGCGTTCCTCGCGAGATCCTTCACTGCATGGCCGCATGTATATTTTCTGGTAATCGGGTCACGAAGCACCCATCCCGATTCTTCGAGGGCAGCAAGAATCCCGTGAGTAGTGGACTTGGCCAACGATAGTTTAGCCGCTATCTCACTGATTCCAGGATTCCGCGATGCGGTGAGAATCATTTTCAGGACCCGCATGGCCTTAAAAACGATCGGAGCCGAGTATTTAGTATAACCTGAATTATGTGCGTTGCTCACAGTGGTTCACCTTATACCAAGTTCATCTCAAACACCGCGTGCCTTACTCTCGTTACCGGCGGGCCCTCCTGCTAAGTGGAGTTGCGCCGTTCCTAACGGACAAGAGACCGCGAAATCATCAATGCACAAGTTCGCTTCGGTAAAGCAACATGGTTATGCTTTATTTTGGAGCGTAACCCCGTTCTCCCTGTTGCACGGAATTGTTCATGATGATGAACTGACATAACTTTTAACCGTTTGGAGAATAATTGTCAAATGGTTTTCATCGCTGGCCATGTTATCGCTTGACACTATTTTCGCTGGCAGCTATTCTTAAAATCAAGTTCCTGATACAGAAAATCGACGTAGACCGCCACATGCTGCGCATACAGGTCAAGGATATTGGTCGGGCAACTCTCCCCCTCCGGTCCGGCAACGAAGGCTGGATAGGGGTTTCCCCCAGGGGAGAAAATTATCATGTGGTTGTGCCTGTTGACGTCCAAATAGCTCGCGGTGTAATGGCGTGCAATAGGCCCACGGATGGCACGCCCTTCGGCGGTTATGCCGGCTGGCTTTACTTCAGGTGTCCGCCGTACCCGGACGAGGGTGGAGACGAGAGTATTCTTCGCAATGAGCAGATACGCAGCACGAGTGAGAAACTGATCCGATGGCTGGCCTCTTACGGTATAGAAGCCGTCGTTGAAGACAGCTTCTCTGCGTGAAACAATGCAGCCGCCAGCGTTCGGTGGCGTCTTCGGTCGGCAATAAACACCCTTAATCATGCCTGTGGTCTCTGACCTGTGCACTTTTAACCTTTTTTTCCACATTCACAGGAGGAAAAAGATATGCTCCTGCCAAAATTTGACTATCACGAACCTGCAACCCTGGAAGAGGCCTTGCACTTACTCTCGGAGTTCGGTGGCAACGCCAAAGTGCTGGCGGGCGGAACCGACCTTCTGGTCAAGATGAAGCTCAAGATTGACAAACCCACCAAGGTCATTTCCATTGCTCGCGTGCCGGGCATGGATGCAATCATTCCTCGAAATGGCCATGCTGTGACGGTGGGGGCGGCTGCGACCGCGGCGCAACTGTCATGCCATGAGTTGATAAGGGAAAGATTTACGCCGTTGGCTCTGGCTGCAGGAAAACTCGGGGCCCCCATGATCCGGAACAGGGCTACTATAGGTGGCAACCTTGTGAATGGACGACCAGCCGCGGATTTTCCCCCTGCTTGCATGGTTCTGAACGCTTACGTAAAGCTGAAGAGCAACTCAGGGGAACGTGATGTGCCTGTCAGCGATTTTTTCCGCGGACCGGGCGATACACTCATCGAGCCCAATGAGCTGATGGTATCGGTCAGTATGGAGACACCCCAACCCTGGAGCGGCGGCCACTACATAAAACTCGGCGCCCGCAAGACGCTTGAGATTTCAATGGTGAATGTGGCGACCATGATCACCCTCCAGTCGCCCGATGGTCCCATTCTGGACGCCCGTATCGCCCTTGGAGCGGTTGCGCCGACGCCGGTCCGGGCATTCGCTGCCGAAGAGCTCATAATTGGTCAGCAACCGTCCGAAGAGTTGTTCCGGAGAGCCGGCGAAGTGGGCGTTGGGATGTGCAGTCCTATAACCGATCATCGTGGCACCATGGAATACCGATGCATGATGATCGAAGTCCTTACAAGAAAGTCACTGCAAGCGTCGTTGGAGCAGGCGCGCTCCTGGAAGCCTTAGACCGTGAGGCGCTTGGAACATTGATTCCGGGGAGATGAACACAATGAAGACCATAATCCAATTGAGCGTCAACGGTGAGCCGATTGAAGCCGCAGTGGAGCCTAACCGCACCCTCTTACAACTCCTGCGGGATGATCTGGGACTGACAGGTACAAAGCACGGCTGCGGTCTTGGGGATTGCGGCGCCTGCACGGTAATCCTAGATGGCATGCCCGTAAATTCGTGTCTGGTGCTTGCGGTTCAGGCAGCAGGGCGGGAAGTTCTGACCATCGAAGGGCTGGCTGAAAACGGAAAACTGCACCCGATTCAGCAGGCGTTCGTTGACAATGGAGCCATTCAATGCGGATTCTGCACGCCGGGCATGATCTTGTCAGCCAAGGCCCTCTTGGACGCGAACCCAAAGCCCACGGATCATGAGATTCGTACGGCGATCTCGGGGAACCTTTGCCGATGCACCGGG
The DNA here is from genome assembly GCA_963828085.1 of uncultured delta proteobacterium. Taxonomy (GTDB): domain Bacteria; phylum Desulfobacterota; class Desulfomonilia; order Desulfomonilales; family Desulfomonilaceae; genus CAWBBA01. The sequence goes on along the minus strand of CAWHDO010000028.1, from coordinate 113,064 downwards.
TATCAGAAGATTGTCGAAGCCGTGCAAGAAGCAGCAAAGACGATTGAGGGAATGGAGGTATCCTGAAATGAGTGAGTTCCAGGTTCTCAATACCAGGGCCCCAAGGCTGGACGCACCTGCCAAAGCAACCGGTCGTGCAAAATACGCTGACGACCTGAGCATGCCCGGTATGCTTTACGCGGCGATACTCCAAAGCCCCGTCCCACATGCGAAGATTCTTCATATTGACACGTCCAAGGCCCGCAACCTGCCCGGAGTCAAGCGCGTGGTTACGGCCAAGGAAGCCGGGCTTGTGAAATACGGGGTCTCGCCCGCCCGTTACGACGAGACCTTGTTTGCTCATGACAAAGTCCGTTACGTTGGGGATGAGATAGCTGCTTTAGCAGCGGTTGATCAGGCCACCGCGGCTGAGGCGATCAGTCTTATCAAGGTGGACTACGAAGACCTTCCCGCTGTCTTCGACATGTTCGAGGCTATGAAAGACGGCGCGCCCCAAATACACGATGCATTCCCGGGCAATCTGACTGCCGAAGTCCATCAAGAGTTCGGGGACACGGATGCGGCCCTTGCTGCATGCGACCTCGTGGTGAATCACACCTTTCTCAACAAGCGCCAGGATGCGGCCTTTATTGAGCCTCACTCGTGTCTGGCGGTCTTTGATCTGGACGGCAAGCTCACGCTGCACTCGTCTACTCAGGTCCCACATTATGTGATGAGGACTGTGGCTATGGTCCTTCAAATCCCTGTGGGGAACGTTAGAGTGGTCAAGCCTTATGTAGGCGGCGGCTTCGGTCCCAAGTGCGAGGCAACTCCACTGGAGATGAGCTGCGCATTGCTTGCGCGACTCACAGGAAAGCCGGTGAAGATGACTTATTCAAGAGAGCAAGTCTTCTTGCATAGCCGGGCCCGACACCAGTTCTATGCGGAAATGAGCCTGGGAGTGAAGAAAGACGGCACTATGGTGGCGCTCACGAACAAGGCCGTCCTGGACGGAGGAGCTTACACTAGTTTCGGCATCGCGACGGTCTATTATTCGGGATCGCTGCTCGGGGGGCCCTACCAGCTGCAAGCAATGAAGTATGACGGATATAGGGTTTATACCAACAAGCCGGCATGCGGGGCACAGAGAGGTCATGGTGGCGTGGCTCACAGGGCCGCGTTCGAGCAACTCTTAGACATGACCGCGGAAAAACTTGGCATCGACCCCGTGGAAATACGTATCAAGAACATGATGACGGCAGGGGACACGACAGTCAACAAGCTCGATATGTCGAGCCTCGGCATGAAAGAATGTGTTGAGTCTGTGCGTGACAATTCAGATTGGAAGAACAAGAAGGGGAAGCTCCCAAAAGGCAAGGGGATCGGCATGGCTTGCGGTTTCTTCGTTTCCGGAGCAGGTTACCCTATCTATCGGTCTGATACGTACCATTCAACCGTCGTGATCAAGGTCAGCGAAGACGGGGGGATCGTGAACGTGCTGACCGGGTCCGCCGAGATAGGTCAAGGGTCGGACACGGCCATGGCAATGATAGCGGCTGAGACTCTGGGAATTCCTCTGGAAAACGTTCGGGTGGTTTCGGGAGACACGGACCTGTCTGTAGACCTGGGGGCATACTCCAGCCGTCAAACCCTTATGACCGGTCATGCGACGAAACGAGCCGCGGAGCACGTGCGAACGCAGATTGTTGCTTATCTGGCGGAAGCAATGGGGTACGACCCAGCGTCCATCAGTTTCCGAAACGGAACAGTGAGTTTCAATGGGGGTCCTGGGGACTTCGAGAAGATACGCACGCTATACATCAAAGAGCACCGCGGCTGGACAGACCCGCCTTCCGGAGAATATCTCACATTCAAGGAAGCCGCGCGGCTGGCCTATTTAAAGGGAGGGACCCTGGTTGGCACTGGAAAGTACAAACCTCCGAGACTTGGCGGAGACTACAAAGGAGCTGCCGTGGGCACTTCGCCCGCCTATGGCTGTTCAGCCCAGGTTGTGGAGGTCTCGGTTGATCTCGAGACCGGGCAAGTTACGGTTGATGACATGACTGATGCCCATGATTGTGGCCTCGCTATAAATCGCACCTCCGTCGAAGGACAGATGCAGGGCTCGCTTTCTATGGGATTGGGCGAGTGTCTCTTTGAGGAGGTGAAGTTCGACTCTCATGGCCGAATCGTGAACGCGTCTCTAGGCGAGTACCCGTATCCCTACAGCCCTGGATATGCCGCCTGTGAAGAGCATCATTGTGGAATCCGATGAACCCAACGGCCCGTACGGTGCAAAAGAGGTTGGTGAAGGCGCAATAATGCCTACAATCCCCGCTATACTTAATGCCATCTATGACGCCACGGGCGTGAGAGTAACCGAATTGCCCTGTACTTCGGAGCGGCTCTACATGGCTATCAGGGCCCAGAAGGAGAAAGAATAGGGCGGAAAGGCGAAGAGATAGGAGAAGATGAGACTGTCTCAAAACTTTTAGATTGGTTGACATCGTGGCACGAATACCCTCACCCTGCGTCCCTCTCCCAAAGGGCGAGGGAATGGCGCAGCGGCTACAAACCGCTCCCTCTACCGCTGGGAGAGGGCTGGGGTGAGGGAAACAATATACTTGGGAGTCCGGATCGTGGCACGATTGGGACCTTATCCCGAATTTTGAGACAGTTTCGAGATTAGCCCGGCCAACCGATCTATTGTCATTGGCTAAAGTGTCCCACTGGGAAGGCCGATCTTTGCAAATTGGTAGCCGCCGGCCTCTGTGCCGGCGAACTGTACGCATGTATACCGATTCTCGAATATAATTTCCGATTGTGTTATCACGCCGAGGCTCGTGAATTGAGATTCATATTTAACGGTTTTCCCGAAGACTTTGTCGATTGCGAACTGACGGTCCAAGACCTGCTGGACAAGAGTAAAGAGGACGATCCAGCGGTGATAGTTGAGATCAACGGCCGTTTCGTCTATCGTAAGGATTTCAAAACCCTTACGATAAAAGAAGGGGATAGGGTGGAGTTCATCCACCCGTCATTCGGAGGCTAACAGCTTCGGCATCAGAAGGGTGACTTACGCAGTATGCTCTGCTCTCTTGCCGGGCCGACCGAAACCAGTGTAACGGGAACGCCTGTCAGGTGTTCAATGGTCTCAACGTAATCCCTTGCTTTCTTGGGAAGGTCATCAAAGGAGCGGCAGAAGTCAAGTGGCTTGTCCCAGCCCTGCACTTCCCTATAAACCGGCACCAGCCGTTCCAGGTCCTTAATGTCCGCGGGCACTCTGTCTATGACTTGACCGTCCAGCTCGTAACCGGTGCATATTTTCAGGGGAGATATACCGGTGAGCACATCCATTTTCGTCAGTGCAATTCCCGTCAAACCGTTGAGCCGCACACTGTGATTCACCACAACTACATCCAACCAGCCACACCGCCGGGGCCTACCTGTTGTTGCCCCGTATTCTGCACCGATCTCGCGAATCTTCTCCCCCAGTTCGTCGTTCAGTTCAGTAGGAAATCCGCCCTGCCCGACCCACGTTGAGTAGGCTTTCACAACCCCCCATATTCTGTCCACAGAAGTAGGACTGACACCTGCACCACAGCAAATGTTGCCAGCGACAACGTTTGAGGAGGTAACAAACGGATACGTTCCGTGATCAATATCGAGAAGCGTCCCCTGTGCACCCTCAAATAGGATGCGACTCCCATCCAGGATCTTGTTGTAAAGGACATGCGCGGTGTCTGTTATATGGGGTGCGAGTCTCTTGCCGTAGTCAACGTACTCTTCCACCACCTGATTGGAATCCAGCTTCGGGCGCTTAAATAGATGCTCTATGATGAAATTCTTTTCTTCCAGGGCTGCCACAACCCGTTGGCGCAGCCTGTCCGGCCTTAAAAGGTCACTCATCCGTATTCCCATTCTGGACGCCTTATCTTCATAGGCGGGACCGATTCCTCTGCCGGTGGTTCCAATCTTGGCCTTGTCGAGGATCTCTTCCCGGCCCTGGTCGATAATCTTGTGATACGGCATAATGACGTGCGCTCGGTCGGAAATCAGCAACTGCCGGTCATTGAGGAAGTGGCCCCTCTTCCGCAACGCCTCCTTTTCTTCGAGAAGCACCCCGGGGTCCACAACCAGGCCGTTGGCAACGATGTTGATGGTTTCCGGGTAGAGTATGCCCGACGGTATTAGATGAACGATGATCTGTTCGCCGGCAACCTTCAAAGTGTGCCCGGCATTGTTACCACCTTGGAAGCGGACCACTACCTCTGCACGGCCGGTAAGCAGATCCACGATTTTGCCCTTGCCTTCGTCACCCCACTGGGTCCCCACTATTGCTAAAGTGCTCAAACGCTCATGCCTTTCTTCTTCCAGTTTTGTCGATTTTGTCTGTGAGAGCTTTCCAGCGGAAACGGTATCACAAGTGGAAGCTGCTCCCACCTCATCAATTGGTCCCAAATCCAGAATCACTTGCTTCACGCTGATAATGCCCTCAATATTCCGTATGTTGTCGAGAGTGAACTCGTCGGCAGGGTTGTCAATGTTGATTATTGACATGGCCATGCCGCCGATGCGGTCTCGCGATAGGTTCATCTGCCCGATATTGATTCCCCTGCCGGCCAAGGCTCCGGACATACCTGCAATCATCCCGGGAATATCTATATTGGTAACTATGAGCATTGGACCTGCCGGTACCGCTTCGGTCACGAAACCGTCGATTCCGATGATGCGTGGTTCGTAGCCTATACGCCGGATAAGGGCCCCTTGTACCGTATGGGATGTCCCTTCCGAAGTTTTGGTCCTCATCACCAAGGAAGACCCGTGTAATTCGCTTTCTCCAAGCGTTGTTTCCAAAACTCGGATTCCCCTCGCCTGCGCAATCATTGACGCATTGACCTGGTTGACTTCCGTTCCCTCAAAGCCGGAAAGCAGCCCGACAAGCGCTGAATTAGTCAACGGTCTCAAGTCCCATGCCGCAATTTCGCCGTGGTATTCCACTTCCAGTTCCACGATACCACCGGCTGCGAGCCTGCCAAGGAACTGCGCCAGCCGCTCGGCAAGATCGAGGTACGGCGTAATCTTGACGGTTTGTGCAGCGTCTATGCTCGGGAAATTCACCGCATTTCTTACATGCCCCTTCTCCAAATAGTCGATTATCTGGTTTACCACCGCGACAGCGACATTGATCTGAGCCTCTCTTGTTGAGGCTCCAAGATGAGGTGTGCTGACAACCCGCGGATGCATTACAAGCGGATGCTCCCCCGGTGGACTGATTGAATAAACGTCCAGCGCCGCTGAAGCCACTTTGCCGGAATCCAAGGCATCCAAGAGTGCATTTTCATCTATTATCCCACCTCGGGCGCAATTAACGACGATGACCCCCTCTCTCATCTTTTCGAACGCAGCCGCATTGATCAATCCGCGGGTCTCCTCATTAAGGGGAGTGTGCACGGTAATCACATCGGATCGGGTGAAGATATCACTCAGCGAGACGAGTTTGACCCCGGCCTGTGAGGCGGCTTCCACGGTAGTTACCGGATCATACCCGAGAACGTTCATCTTAAGCCCGCGGGAGGCCAGTTTGCCCACTAGGCTGCCGACCTTTCCCAGGCCGATCACCCCAAGGGTCCTGCCTGCCATTTCTCGACCCTGGAATTTCTTCTTTTCCCATTGCCCTTCTTTCATGGACGCCACGGCCTGAGGAATGTGACGATGGGCAGACATAATGAGGCTTATGGTATGCTCCGCGGTGGCTTCGGCATTTCCTCCCGGCGTATTCATGACCACTACGCCCCGCCGCGTAGCCGTGGGAACGTCCACGTTGTCCAGTCCCGTTCCGGCGCGGCCGATCACTTTGAGTACTGAAGCATGCCGCAGAAGGTCTGCCGTCACCGAAGTGGCACTGCGAATGACGAGAGCATGGTAATTCCCTATTACTTCTTTCAATGCCTCTGGAGACAGGCCGGTCTTGACGTCCACATTGAAGCCTTCGCGCTCTCGCAGAACGTCAATCCCTCGCTGATGCAAATTGTCCGACACTAAGATATTGTAAGCCATTTCCCTGGTCCCGGGATTGATATCAGCCGTTCTTTTGAGCGAACAGCTTCATGAAATCCACGAGGCTACGGACCGCGTCAATACCCACAGCATTGTAAATAGATGCTCGGCATCCTCCCACTGAACGGTGCCCCTTCAAGCCGCCCAATCCCTCTCTCAAAGCATCAGCAACGAATTTCTTTTCCAGGGCTTCATCCGGCAGCCGGAAAGTCACATTCATGGTGGAGCGGCTGTCCTCATCGGCAGTGCCTCTATAGAAATCACTACGGTCGATGAAATTGTAAATCAGATCCGCTTTTTCCCTGTTGAGCCGTTCCATCACTCCGAGTCCACCGATCGTTTCCTCTATCCACTTCAAAACAAGCTGAACCATATAAATGGACACACAGGGCGGCGTATTGTAAAGCGAGTTTTTTTCTGCATGAGTGCTGTAACGCAGCATGGTCGGTACTTCCGGGACCTCCCGATCCAGCATGTCTTCACGGATTATTACCACGGTAACACCGGCCGGTCCGAGGTTCTTCTGGGCGCCTGCATATATCAGTCCGAAAGGAGCGGCATCGAACTGTCGAGACAAGATGTCGGAGGACATGTCCGCGACGAGTGGAACAGTCCCCGCCTGCGGAAACGACGACCACTGGGTCCCTTCGATGGTATTGTTGGAGGTAAAATGAAGGTACGCGGCGTCATGATTGGCAGAAAAGCCCTTGGGTATGTAGCTGAAGTTCCGGTCCTCACTGGAAGCGATCACCTTGCAACCCTTCTTCAGAATCTGAGCTTCCTTGATAGCTTTTTTCGCCCACGACCCGGTATTTATATAATCTGCGTAAGATCCGTTCGGAATGAGGTTCAACGGTATCATGAAGAATTGCGAGCTTGCCCCACCTTGGAGAAAAAGGATTTTAAAGTTGTCTTGCAGCTTCAGCAGCCGCTTCAGTCGTTTCACTGCGTCATTAAGAACTCCTTCGAATAGGGCCGATCTGTGACTGATCTCGGCCACGGACATTCCTGAACCTTTGAAGTCAAGGAACTCTTCCTTGGCCTCTTCCAGAACCGGAAGGGGCAGCGCTGCAGGACCAGGATTAAAGTTGTGGATTCGAGCGGCCATTTCTCTCTACCTCCTATCCTAGATGAAACGTGGAAGCGGTTCACACAAGCTTCATAATGTAACTCAGGGTGCGGATCAATTCAACACAAATCGCCTTCGGAAATGGAATCTGATACAACAGGGAAAATACCTTCCGATGTCCCCATTGGATAATTTACGTGATATGGTTGTCAAAAAAATGAGTAAAAAAAAGAAGGGCGTCCCCATGAAGGAGATCAAGCAATGAAATCTTTGCCAACCCCTTTTCTAGCCTCGTTGATCGCCCTGTTGTTCATCGTGGCTGCCACGGCGTCATTTGCCCCACCTGTCGATGCGCTAAGGTTCGGGGGCGGTGGTTTCAGGATGGGCGGCTCCAGCTTCAGGAGTTCATCGAGTTGGTCTTCGGGCCCGAGCAGGAGCGTGTGGGGTAGCCGCAGCGGGGGCGGAATTTACACCAAGCCTTCATCCGTCAAATCGTCTGACACCTATAGCAAGCCTTCCCTCGGACAGGGAGCGTCTACGCCTTACTCGAAACCTTCTTTGGAACACGGCGCGTCAGGGTCGTACACCAAGCCTTCCACGACCACAAAGCAGTCCACCAGCGGCTACACCAAACCTGGCTCAGGTACGCCCGGTTCAGCCACTTCATCAACTTTCACAGGGGGGTCGCAGTTTGACCGGAAAATGGTGCAGCAGGCGAAGCAGCAAAGGGCTAAGGCCTCCCTGGATAGCTATCGGACGGAAACGGGCAAATTCCAGAAATCTGCCGGCGGTACACCCTGGGAGTCTTACAAATCTAGTCCAATTTACCAAAAAGTCCACAATTACGGAGGTTTCGATTATGGCGCCCATTATAGCCGCCGCGATTCATTTTATAACGGTATGGGCTGGAGAGCGCCCGGATTTGCTTATGGGATGGCGCCTTCCTATGGCATTTGGGACACGCTGTTCTGGTTCATGATACTTGACCATTTCAGAGACCGAAATTATTCCGCGATGGCTTACAACCATGCCAACGATCCGGGATATCAGGCATGGCGGCGGGACGCGGATAATCTCGCGAAGGACAATCCGGAGCTCAAGGGCAAGCTTGACGCGTTGGACAAACAGGTCGCGGCCATGAAGGGCACGCCAGTTGATCCCAATTACCTGCCCAAAGGGGTGCCACCTGAGATTGCCGTGACTGCCGGCGCTTTGGCTGAAAAACCTGCGGAAAAGCCGGTAATAAGGTTTGCCACTGGGCCCAAAGATGGGAACTACCAGTACCTCGGTGAACTCCTCAAAAAGAAGGCCGACAAAGTCGACATACAACTTCGGGGTACGGCCGGTTCTATGGAGAATCTGCGGTTGATTTCGTCGGGGGATATTGACATGGCCATTGTGCAGAGCGATGTATTGGCCATGCTGGGCACGAAATATCCCGGCCGGAAATTGATTTCGGAGCAATCGACCCTATATGAGGAAGTGGTGCAACTCATCGTAAATGCTAATGGGAGTATCAAATCCATAGAAGATGTAGATCCGCGCAAAACGGTGGTCTATATAGGCCCCGAAGGCTCCGGCACGTCCATGACTTGGGATGGGCTACGCCAGCAGCAAGAGCGCTACAGGAAGATCCCGATAAAGCAGGCAGGTTACGACGTCGGTGAGAAAGAGGTGGAGCGAAACCCAAAGGCTGCCATGCTCTTCGTCGGCGGACTTCATAGTGACATCTTGAAACAGGCCGAGCAGGTCGCGGAAAAGACCGGAAAGCTCAAACTGGCAGCGGTGGACGACCGGAGTTTGGTCCGCAAAAAGGACGAAAACGGGAATAACATCTATCAGTTCGTGGACATTCCCAGTAACGCATATCCGGCTCTGCAAAAAGGCTGGTTTTGGGGCCATGACGTAAAGACCCTGGCAGTCCAGGCCGTGCTTGTGCTTCGCACAGACTGGGCAAAGAAGTACGGCCAAGAAGCCCTGGATGCTCTCTCGCTCGGCGTCATGGATGCAAAGGTTGACATGGGCAAGAGATTAGAGGGACGATAAGTCACTGCTGACTAAGGAGTAAAGCATGGGAAGCACTCTTCAACTGTTGAAAAAGATGGCCTCAAAAAAAGCTGGAGAGCTGAGAGACGCTTTCTCGGGAGATAGACAGGGAGAAGGAATCGGCAAAAATCTCCCGCTCAACTTGAGGATGAACGCCCTTGTTGAAATATCGGAAGTTGACTTTCTTTTGGGGAATGCTGATATCAAAATTCAACATCCCACAGGGAGAGGCGCTGTTGCAGCCTACGGCGTGGCCAAGATCTTCAGGTCGACGGTTCACAGGTTCTACTTGGATTTCCAGGATGATCAGGATTATCTGCTTCAGATAGTCGTGGGCGAAAACCAGGATATTGAGGAATGCAAATTGTTCTGGTCCGCTGACACAGTGTACCCCGATGACTGGGACTTCTGGCTGAATGAGAATACCGGCTATGTCGGTTACAGCGTATTCGACACATCGGACAAGACCAGATACTATCGGATATGGGAGAATCCGGGAGCTGAAAAAGCTGTGGAAGAAGGAGAAGGCGGAGAACGAATAACGCGCGTGCCCCCTGTGGACTTCTCGGAGACTCTCTATTTAGGCACCGATGGAGAGAAGACGGAGATCGTTAAGCACTCGGCTATGCTCTACGGACGACATGCCAACGACAAAGTGGATGAATACTTGCTGGTCGGTCTCGATGAATATGCGGACACAGCTTTCATTCACTTGCTGATCGGCTTGGAGCTCAATCCCCGCTCCCTGGAGGTCATCTGACCGACGCGTGGCGGGTCGATGAGGCCTTAGACTGGATTTTTGGCTCGGTTCGCTTAGAAAGCGAGCAGTCTTTAAGTTCGAAGTGAAAAAGAGTTTCATTCGTCCTAAAGGAGGACCACGAGATGGGAACAATATTCGGTTTCATGAAAAACCTAGGCAAGCAAAAATTGGGCGATGCGGGTCGAAGCCTTACAGAGGCTATAGTGTCCTGGGATCCGGAAGCTGCTTCTCAAGCAGAAATTGAGACCATGATCGACGATCTGGACAAGATCACCCGGGAAGCTGCTAATGCTCGGCAAACATTTCAGAAGGATAAGCAGCAGGCGGACGCGGCCAGGGGGAACTATGATCGACATCTCCAGGCCGCGGAAATTCTCAGCCAAAAACTGGAAGCGGCCAAGACCGGCGGTAACGAGGCCGAAGTGCAAAGCCTGGGCGCAAGCCTGGGAAAGCTGCTCAAGGAGTTGGAGACTCTCAGACCCGAGGTGGAGCGCGAGGCCAAGGATGCGGACGATGCTAAGTCAGTGATGGAGGAGCTTGAGGAATTTGCCGGAATGGCGGCTCAAAAACTCAAAACTGCCAGATCCCAGCTTGAGGCCGGTAAAAGAGATATGCAGCGAGCTGAATTAGAAAAGCAGAGGGCCCAAGAACGCGCGACTCAATCCGAGCGGCTCGCCGGACTTCGAGAAGAAACCTCGAACCTGGGAGTGGCCTTGTCGGCCATGAACCGGCAGGCGGAAAAGGCGAAAGCCGAGGCCGAGGCCGCCAGCATGAAGGCCACGCTCCTATCTCCAGAAAAATCTTCGGAAGACAAGAACATCGATGAGGCCCTAAAAGCTGTCTCCGGAGCGAAGGCCGAACCTCAGGGGAGCTTTGCGGATCGGCTGGCGGCCCTAAAGAAGTAGTGGGAACAAGATTTATATAACCGCTCCTTCGCGTATGGGGGAGCGGTTTTTTCACTCGTCGTGGAGGACCGGTCCACCGGAATTCGAGGGCCTGCACGTAATGATTTGCAGCGTTGTTGATCTGCACAGTAACCCACTCAATATAAAGACGGACAATTCAGTCAAGCCTAGTCCGCCGGCGCCAGCATCCCCGAGGGAAGTGTGGATAAAATCCAAAGAAGCCGACGCTCGGCAGCGGGGACCTTTGATGGCACTCTGGACCAGAGGCTGCGAAACAATTCGCAAAAATGTGATTGACCCCCTTGTTTTCTCTCGACATCCCCCATGGTTCGATGCAACCGGCGTATCCTTGGGATTTGCTGTCGGATTCGGCGTCCCAATGGGTGGGCACGTCGTCAGCCTCGGACTGCTGAGACTGGCCTTCCGCTTCAATTTCATACTGGCTCTCGCTGTCTCAAGCATAGTCAACCCGTTTAATATCATACCGCTTTATTACGGATATTATCGGTTAGGGTCTCTTGTCCTGGGCCGCCCGGTCGCGATGGACTTCGAGGTCTTCCAGAGAATCATGAATCCGGTCCTGGACAAGGCATTTTTTTGGGAAGTCCACGCGGCATTCATCCGGCTAGGATGTGAAATCCTTATCAGGTGGGTCATTGCCGCAGCAATCGTTGCAGTCATCTCCGGGGCTCTCGGATATGTGATCACTTTCCGGATTCAAAAGAAGCGGTGCAGGACAAAAGCACGAATGTTGGGAGTACAATATGAAAAGTACGTGGAGGAACTGGAAGAAAATGCTCGGGCTGATAGAGGTTAATTGATTTGGTGTTCCGCGCGGGATCCTGGTTCATCCGACCCACGTAGCGTCATCCGCATCGGTCTCAGCTTCCTGGGCGAGATCCATGCGGAAGAGGCATGTGTTCCTTATCAGAGCGCCACACTGATTGCCGGAATTAATGTCCATTTAGCAATTCGAGGCGGCGAATCCGCATAACTAGCCGTGACTGGCCCTTTCTCCATCATTCGCGAACACAGGAATCCGGGATCGGGGGTGGCGGTGTCATTCCCACAAAACACCTAAAAATTTCGGCAACTAGTATAGATACAGCAATTCCTATGTTTGCATACTCCGGTCCTTCTATCGAGCCGGCACCCTATTTCACTTGGGTTCAATCTTGGCCTTGTCAGTCTCTGCGGACTTGGCCTCAATAGGCGCAGCGGGCTGCGCTGGCGGTGCGGGTGGAGTGTCGTTCGAATCAAGGGCCTTCTTGAAAGTCTTGATTCCTTCGGCTACGCCCCCCATGATTTCCGGAATTTTCTTGCCCCCGAAGACAAGGACAACGATTAGAAGGATCAAAATCAGTTCGGTTGGCGCGGGAATTCCCATTTTTGCTCCTTAAGACCGCACAAATTGTGCGGATCTTTTTAGTTGGGCTGAGTTCATCGGTTTTATTGTAATCACAAGAAGATCCTGAGTCAAATGTGACGGCGGTCCGCTCACAACTGTTTGTTTATGCGCAGGCAAACGACTTCTGACATAACTGTCATTGCGAGGGCTCAAGCCCGAAGCAATCTCCGGCGGGATGGGCGTTCCGTGGTGGGGATGGGCATCTGAAACTGTCTCAAAATCCATGTGGTTCGCGAAATCGTGACACGATCTCGCTTGAGGCCCGTAGCGCTCCCCACATTTGCGGTACCGGCTTCTGCCAGGTAATTGCCGATAGCCAAAGTAGGGGCGGGTTTCATGCCCGCCCATCTTAAGCTCTTCCGACCAAGGGCGGGCATGAAACCCGCCCCTACCAACGCATCGTGCTACGGTTCCGGCATATCTGCGAGTTTTGAGACAATCTCATCTTGCCCGTCCTCGATAGACAGGCAGGATGCCTGTCCCACCCGGAATCCAGACTGGACCCCGGATCGGAGTCCGGGGTGACGAATGACCCGCGCAATACCGGTCCCACCTATGAGATTGCGCCGTCGTTTCACTCCTCGCAATGACACGGTCCCACGTGCGGAAGAGATACCAGGTATCAGTAATCCGTCTTGATCTCCCCTCGTAATCGAAGCATTACTCCCCTTTTTCAAAATCGGCCTCTCCCCACTCTTTATTTCTCTACCGGGAGTATTGTGACCTTCTTCCCCAAAGTTTTCCCGAAGCGATCCGGGTCATACATGAGCGAAATGCGGGAGCCTCTCATCCAGAATTCCCCCTCCGCGACAGCTCTGGCAAGGTAGGAATAGCGGTAAGCCCCTGTCCAAGCGCGGTTCTTGAACACTCTAACTCCGTCATCGCGAAATTCAAAGTACGTAGGAGTGAAATTGTAAAATCCGTCGCGCCAGGAATCTCGTTCCCGTTTCGAGCCTTGTCTTTCAACTCCTTCGGTTTTCAACTCTGAATTGATAGGTACCAGACCCGCAGGTACCGGATCCCTCAAGAGCAAGATATTGCAAACTCTCATATCGGCCCTCTCTTTCCGGACGCGTAATTCCGACGTCGAGGGTGACCCTTACCACATCCCCCAGTCTAATTTCCTGTTTGCCGTTCAAGTTCTCCATCTTCTTGCGAAGTGTGAATCCCGCGTCGAGTTGCGAGGGGTCTGTGACCACATCCGGATAGGTCATAGAAAGGGAGTAGTTCATCAGGTCTTTTGAATCGCACTCCACGCGAATGGTTCCTTTTTCGAGCAGCTTTCGCGGATCCAACTCCAGGTACGCGGCAGCCTCAGACACCGTCACCTCTTCAGGTTTATCACCGCCATAGTAGATCCGGAGCCTAACCGGCCTAACTTTTCTCGTTTTCTTGCCCCGGAAGTCATTGCTGAGTGCAAACAAGCACCACCCGGTGTCCGCGGTAGAGGACCAGCGACCATCCTGTTTAAGGCCCCTCAATAGATACCCCGCCCAGGAATCCGCCTCCTTGGATGCGCCTCCAGTTTCCAGAGCCGCCATAAGGCAGATCGCCAATTCCCGGTAACTGGAATTATTGTAATCGGTCCGACTGGGATCATAGCGAGGGTTGAGCTGGGTGACCAGCTTTTGGAGCCTATCTGGCGACAGATATCCGACTTCTTTCGCAGAGAGAATGAGCAATGCTTTGCTCTGGTCCTTCAATGAATCGTATTCCTGAAAGAAAGGCTCTAGTTCCTGCGCGCTGAGCATTTTTCCCACAGCGAGGTTGTAAAGGGCCAACTCTCTGGTCCAGGCAGCCCCGTGATATGGGTCGCTCCCCTTTTTCTTGAACAAGTTCTCATGGAGATAGGTTAGAGCACGCTTCAAACTCTCCTCGGGAACCTCGTACCCCGCCTGGTGAGCGGTGATCAAGGCAAATGAAGCATACATAGTCCCCCACCATGAAGGGTTCAATTCGCCGGGCCAGTAAGAGAAGCCGCCTCCGGCCAGTTGCATTGACAATAGCCGCTCGACGCCGCGTTTCAGGAACTTGTCCACCTCTTCCACGGACACTCCCGGGATGACTTTCGAACGTGTTAGATCGCGTATGCCTGCAAGAGGAATGACCCCGGAGCTGGTCTGTTCGATGCATCCGTACGGGTATCGGAGCAGATACTTTAGGCCAGGCGCAATCTTCGTCCAATCGGTGGCGCTGAAGCTTAGATTCGCCTTAAAATCTCCCAGGCTTATGTCTTCCGGCTTCATGGCTTTCAACCCGTCCGGCAACCCAGCCTTTATTTCGGTCTTTTGCGTAAAACTTCCCACTACGGTACGATTTACCGGCATGTACCTGGAGTGGATGGTCAAGGGTTGCTCTATGGCATCTTTATATTTGCCCGACGCCGCGGTGAAGGCGCCTTGGAAACGGAGGAGACTCTTTTCCGCTCCTCCGGTTACTTCTACCAAGGTGTTAACAGGCGACATGCCAAAAGGCTCCAGTGAGAGAGAAGATTTGGAGAGCCGCACATTCAAGTCCGGGGAGCCCTCTGCCTTTAGAAGCACGTCACCCTTGTCGGGAGTCTTGTTGTAGACTGCCACAGGAAATGTTACCCGGTCGCCGGGGATGAGAAAACGGGGAATCGACGGCTCTACGAAGAACTCCTTGGTTACCACCATGTTTCGCTGTCCGGACACGAAGCCTGCTCCCTTGTCCGAAGCCACAACATAGACGCGGTAAGCGGTGGTCGTATCGGGGAGTTGAAATTCAACCGTAGCCTTGCCGGACCCGTCAGTGAGGACCGCGGGATTGAAGTATGCAACCGGTCGAAAGTCTTTGCGCAATTTGATAGTCGCTGCAATTTCACCTGCGCCCTCGGCTCCGCCGGTAAGAGGTTTTGTGGCGAACAGCCGAAATAAATCCTGACTAACAAGGGCCAGCCGTAGATCCCCTGAAAATACGGCCAGCGGGATGTTGAATTTGGTGAGGGAGGACAAGTCAGGCGTCTGAAAACGAGTTAAAGCCATAACCGCCTCATCGACCACGCAAACCGCTAGTTCGGACAAAACCCCCTTGCCATTTTGATCGGCAACCTTGAAAGTCAGAGCTTTCTTTTCGCCGGGCCGTCCTTTCAGCTCGGGCGTTTCGGGAGCAATGTCGAGGCGAAGCTTTTGAATGTCGCCTCTCACTGCCACGTCGGCATACCCGTAATAGATGGTGGGGATATCGGTATCCACCTGGCTCGAATAAATAGGGAAGCCTTCCCTTCCTGCTGCGGCCATTACCGAGACATACACGTTGGGCTGAAACTTATCCGTAGCCTCAAACTGGTAACTTCCGTCATTCCCTTTCACATCGATCACGCGGTAGTCAAGAATCTCGCCTCCCTTCTCCATTGTCATCAGGCATTTCTTGACCGGCCGCGGGGCGTGGAATTGAACCCGGACCATTTCGCCGGTCCGGTATTCTTTTTTGGTCATGGAAAGAAGGACCTCATTGCTCGTACGGACATCCTTTTCGGTCTCTTTCCTGGCCCACTGATCGTAATCCTCCCAACCGACGCTAAAGAGCGTCTGGCTGGTGTATCGGCCGGTCTTGTCCTCATAGGTAAAGCCTATCAAATAGTCACCGGAGTCGTTCAACTCCAATCGAAAGTCCGCTTCTCCGTTCACAATAGGTTGCTGGGAAGTCAGGGTCTTCATCCAGCCTTCTTCCCAGTTGGGATTGAGATTACCCGCTTCGTCCCGTTTCTGCGTGTAGAAGTATTTCTTCTGCATTATTTGGGCTTCGATTTTGCCCGAGGGTATCTTCTTCCCTTTTTGATCCACCACTATGATCTTTAGAGGCGCTGCATAGCCGGACTGGACCCGGCGTGGGTGATTGGAAATCCCCACAAGTGCGCGGGGCTTCGGGTTAAAAGTCTCCAACTCGGTAGCCGGCTCGCCGTCAATATCCAGTACCGTGGCTGAAATATTTATGCCGTAGATGCCGGTGAGCAAACGAGGGTCCAAGGGTATTGTCAACCGGAGATTGCCATTCTTATCCAACGTTGATTCACCGGACTCCAGGAATAGCGTTTTGTCGTCTTCATTTCCAAAGAAATAGCCATCCAAGCCCTCAACTTTGTTGACAACGGGCACCAGCGTCGCCTTCCATCGTGTACGCCCATTCTTGACAGGCCCGCCGGTATAATACTGTCCCTTTACATCAACCGTTAGGAACTCGTCCTCACGCTTGAGGCCGATATACTCTGTGCCGGCCTTCTCTCCCTTCTTGATCGACAGGGACGCATAGTGGCGGGGTCGTTTGTACTCCTGGACCAGGAAGGTCTTCGTGAAGATGCCCTGTTTGCTTTCCCCCGCGAAAGTAGCTTTTATGGTGTAAGTGCCAACAGGAAGGAAACTCTTGACCTGAAAACTGTCGTAACAGCTTCCAAACTCGCCGAGTTTTAGCTCCTTGGTGTAAAGAATATCCCCTCGAGGCCCCTCGATATCCACTTTGGCTAACTCACCGGAAGGTGAAACAATGCGATTGTCCTTGTAATCTCTCGATAAGAACTTGAAATTCACTGTGTCCCCCGGACGATATACCCCTCGTTCCGTGAATATATATCCCGTTCGGGATTCAGGTTTTTCCTCATCATTTTTTGTCTGCGTCACAGAAAAAGGCTTCAAAGCGAGAGTTTCCAATTCTATTCCGCAAGCATCTGACGGGGTAGCCGCGACAGCCCATTTCAATTTGGCAAGAGCCAAGGGTTTCTTGGTAGTTCCCGTTGCTTGCTCACCGGACAGCGACGGGAACTCCTGCCCGTCCTTGACGAACAGCAGACCGTTGTCATCCGTCTTGCCCGCCATGAATTTGTTACTGTCCGCGTCGGACAGATAGATCTCAACGCCTGAAAGGGGCAGTCCCGTATGGACGGAGGTCACCCACAGCAGCAGACTCTTTGAGGATCTCTTGTAACTGACTGAGAGGTCCGTAATCTGAATCAGTCTTTTTGCTCTTCCTTGGAAGCGCCCGTCCGGATCGGTAAACACTGCGACCCAAAGCCCACCCTTGTCAGAGTCTTTTCTAAAAGAAAGAGGTAGAGAATAGCTGTACACGTGGTCCAGCGCCTCTGGAGCAAAAAACGCATCCGAATCCTCTGTATATTCACCTGAAAACACATTGCTGATCTTAGCGGTGCGGACGAGGTTCTTGAGCGCTGCTATCTTATCCTTCAAGTTCAGTTGGGTGAGGCTTTGCTGGTTATCTGCGGTTTCCGGCACCAGGTACGGGGGCACTTTGACCAATAGACAGCGAACTTTGCCGACATTGGACAGGTTTACAGGGAACAGTTGCCTGCCGCGAAGTTCCACGACAGACCGCTCCGTTTTCAGGGAAATCTCGGGCTTGATGCCTGGCCCCTTGAACCTAAATTCTCCCGCTTTAAGTTCCGCACTGCCGTTGTTCACTCTGGTGGAAGCGATTTCCAGAAGATAGTCACGGTCGTATTCGAAGTCCCCCGTAATGCGGCAGCCCCAGCCACCGGTCTTCATAACACTCAATCCAGCTACGCTGGGGGTGATTTTCAACGCGGGAACAAGGTCGCTTTCAGACACGTTCCCCGATAAAGACAAGTTTAGCCCCTTATCGGTCTTGGACCGATAAAAAGTGCCTAAATTGGTCACGGATATCGTCTCAATATTTACGAACCGATAGGTAAAATCCGTACGTAGAAGCCGCCTGCCGGAGACGTCTGAGAGTCCCTTGTCGATTAAGATCGTGACCGACGTAGGGCGTTCGGAAATCAGGGTCGGCACGAGCCTGAACTCGCGCGCGGGAGCTGTTGCCTTCTCCTGATCTTTAGGGTTCTGAATTTCGATCTTCTCTTCTGCCTCGGCTGACATCACTTTTATTGAATCGGCCAGATTCGAGGGGAAGACCGGGTGGTTGAACCTCAGAGTTACGCTCCACCTGCCGGCAGGTTGTCCGGGTGAAAAGGCTTCACGCTGCGCGTGAACAGTCAGGTTGTCGGCAATAGCATAAGTCGACGCACTCAGAACAATCAGAATTGATGCAAAAATTAGTAGCAGCCGGCCCTGAAAGGTATTCTTCATTGCTGTAACTCCTTGTCAATTGCAGGGGGACCTCAGTCCGTCAAGGATAACGAAGCACCGAAAGCTCAAACATGATGCCAAGTAGTGGGGCCAAGGCACGCCTTTCCACTATGTGACTACGTGACAACGTAGGCCAATTCCAATATCCCTTTTTCAATACGCTTCGACATAACGCTATTCAAACGACTCTCCTGGATTTGTCCCAATTGGTCAGTACAATTTCCCAACGTTTTGTTCACCGCGGTCATAGGCAGACATTGTCCCTGAAACCGGATTCCCGAACATGAGAACCTCCAGGAACGAAGGCAGGATCACAGAGACCCCCTGGGCAAGGTCTCACCTTCCTCCCTTGTCTGATAAATACAGGCATAATTTGGGCGAAAACGTACCAAGAAAGCCCTGCTTGTGTCAAGATTTTCAGTTCAAGTCGGTTTTATTGTATGCGTGAATTCCGGTAGTGCTATAGTGCGCGTGGAAGAACGAACGCATTGGAAGCAGTGCCTGCTTCAGAGTGTGTAACAAATGGATACTAAAATCAAAAAGACCGACCAATCGGCCGGGGCATCCAGCGGCCCCCTCCGGATTCATAACGACGACGGAAAACTGTACGTGACCGGCTTCGGGTTGTGGATTCCGGTTGAAACGGAAAAAGAAGGTCGTGATCTTATTTATGAGCTGGAAGAGCAGGGTTACCGGATATGCCACTGAATTTGGGCACTTACCTGGAGAACTATGCCTTCTGTCATGGCCTGGAGCGCGACGAAGAAGTGTGAAAATCTTTGAAGCATGGGTGCCCCGGACGAGCCCCGCGATGCGCGGGACACGTCCGGGCACGGACTAACCTCCGGCACCGCCGGTGGCACCTTGCTGAGAAACGATTCTTGAAGGCAGGGCAACAACCTTGCCCCGAGCGTGAATTCATTCAGGGCCTGTTTCAAGGCCCTTTTGTTATGTACTTGTCTTTTCAATGAGTGAAGGGACATTCACTAGCGCCCCGTCTGGGGGAGTGTGTTCATCCAAACGTTCTCGGGCGGCAGGCCCGCGTACCTGGGGCCTTAATCTTCAAACGTCTTTGCGTAACCCGAGTCGAGTACTCTCTTCTCTCCAGGTTCCACCTCGGATACCCTGAGTATCCTTCATCTTTTCATAGTAATCAGCTTCTTCCTGGCATCGTACGCACAACCTTGCGGAGGGAAATAGGCGAAGCCTCTGCTCGGGAATCGTTTCGCCGCATTCCTCGCAGACACCGTATTCACCAAGCTTGATTCGCTCCAGCGCTTCCTCAATTTCTTTCAACTGTTTGTGCTGTCGCATTGAGATCTTGGCATCGAGTTCCCTGGAGATCTCGCCCGTAGCCAGATCTATTTCATCACCTTTCTCTATGGCATCGATGCCTCGCCCCACTTTAATAGATACCAGTTGATCCAGGAGGACCTGTTTGGGGTTGAACGAGCCCGGCGCCTCCGGTCTGGACTTCTTCACCTCTGGTACGGGTCTCGTCGTAGGAGGAGGCTCAGGAGGAGCGGTTCGAGCCACTTTCTGTTCCGATGCGCCTGAACCCGCAAGTCGATAATAATTCTTCCCGTCCTCCACCTTTCTCTCAATTTGGCCCTTCTGTACCTTTCCCCTGACACTGTTGGGGACGATGCCCATCACAGCCGCTATTTCTTCACGGGTCATCCACATTATCGCGACTCCTTGGTAGTTTCTTTCGTCCATGTTAAATAATCACTGGAATGCACATAGGCAAGAGCATCCCCGCGTTATTCCGTAATTGCCAAAGAATACTTGAACTCAGCACCCTGTTGCCTCGTCCCCACGTTGGCCGTTGTGACTTTCGGATAGGGGCCTTAGCGCGGACGGGAAGACATATACCTTCTCCGACCCGCTGTCAACCTTTTTTTGACAAAAAACTTCGCGGTATCAGGAAGATATAGTGGGTAAGCAGTATTTGTCCCGGGGGATCAGGCGGTTAATTTAGGTAAGCCCGCGAGAGAGAAATCTCGGAACCAAACCTTCTTTGCCAGAGGCCGCGGCAATGTACCAAAATAATTGTGAAGGTTTCTGGGGAAACGTTTGAGGTTAACGGGATAACCACCTCATTTCTACATATTAAACTTCCGCAATTTCTGCAAGGATCTTCATCCTGAGGCATGGCCAACACTTTTTGCTTCCTAATCTCGTTTTTCGTAGAAAAAGATTGAAATCCTTACCGCTTCGGATTAAGTGTTTCTGCCATAAAACCATTGGGGAGAAAAACCATGGCTATCAAGCGCGTCCTGGGTGTCTCGATAGTGGTCCTGATTACGATTTCAATCGCGCAGGGCCAGAGTTGGCAAGATCAACCTCAAGGTTTCCGACCGGGAATGGCGCCTCTACCACAAGGGGCTCCACCCGGGGACCAGTCTTACGCTGCAACACCGCAAGGTTACGGGAGCATGCCTCAACCTTCAAGCCGGTATCAGACACAGCCGATTGTTCCGGATCCAGGAACGGGCCGTGATGCACCGCCCCTCTATCCGTACCCTCCCTATCACAACCCCTATTATAATGGGGCTTCCGCAGGAGAGTTTCTTTCCGGGACCGTCGACTGGCTCTTTGGGCTCCCATCAAGCCTCATAGACCGCGTCGCTAATTTCATGGACAGCAGTTTTTTCCCGCAAGCTCCTGCAACCCACGGTGGTCCAACTCAGTCTCAAGTACAGAGAGGGCCTTCCTTTCAAGATGACCGGGGCCCCGGGCAACCGCTTCCTCCGGCAACGGTTTACCAAGAGGGTTCGCGCTGAGTGAGTCGGAAAACAGGCGCGCCATGGGCTGAATGGAGTAGAGAGGGAGGGGTTCCGCTTCCCAATGGAGCGGGGATGGATTCGGACGTTTCATGAAAGACTATCTCACGGCCAGAAAAACGATGGTTCAGCGGCAACTTGTTGGCCGAGGAGTCAGAGATCGCCGCGTGCTGGCCGCAATGGAAGAGGTCCCCCGACATTTCTTCCTGGAGGGATCCCTATGGAATGAGGCCTATGACGATAGCCCTTTGCCGATCGGGGAAGGGCAGACCATCAGTCAGCCTTATATGGTAGCGGTGATGACTGAGCTTCTGAAACTGGCAGGCGACGAGAAAGTACTGGAGATCGGCACAGGTTCAGGATACCAGGCCGCGGTGCTCACCAGGCTATGTCAGTGGGTATACACCGTCGAGAGGATTGAGGCATTATCGGAACGGGCCCGAAAGGCTGTCGAAAATTGCGGTTATACAAATATCAGTTTTATAGTAGGGGACGGGACTCAGGGCTGGCCGGATCATGCCCCTTATGACGGAATCATCGTCACTGCAGGAGCGCCTAATATCCCACATACTCTGGTGGAGCAGCTTGTAGAAGGAGGCAGATTGGTCATTCCGGTCGGCGACCGCTTTTCCCAGGTGCTCAAGCTGGTCACTAGGACAAAAGATGGCACGATTGTCCAGAGTCACACAGGCTGCCGTTTTGTCGATCTAGTGGGCAAGTTCGGGTGGTCCAGATTCTGAGGACAGAAACCGGCTACTAGCGACGCCCCCGGTTTTAAGATTAACCGCAGAGTGCGCAGAGATCGCAGAGGTGGGAATAGACTCGAACAAAACTACGGGCACCATAATTGGAGAGGCCATTTAAGTTTCTCGTCAACCTCGCGGCAAACGATTACTTGTAAACAAATTGAAGGAAAACATTCCTCCGCGTTCTCGGCGAACTCCGCGGTGAACGAATCTTGAAAACTTTAAGATGGGGACTGAAAGATCACAGTGTTTGGCTATCGAGAATGTGCAGCGCGCAGCATTGGCTTCACGGCAATCCTTGGTCTGGTCACTTTTGCGTCGGGCTGTCCCCACTACAACTCCGCTGCTCCAACGGCTCTGGCCGCCCCCCAACTGAAGCCGAATATTCCCGTTGCAGGCGTCTATCATACCGTGGAACGCAACGAAGGCTTGCCCGAGATTGCCAAAGCCTACAACGTTGACCTCCAACACCTCGCGGAAGTAAACAATTTGAAACCGCCTTATTCTATTAAGGCAGACACCAAGATTTTCGTTCCCGGCGCGTCCCAACAAAGACCTGCTGCCGTAATTCAAAAGCCGCCGACCGATGAACTGCGCGTGCAAGACCTCATAGGAAGTCTTGCATGGCCTGTTGAAGGAAAAGTCATTTCTGAATACGGGTTCAGAGGCGGCATCCAATACAATGGCATACGCATACAGGCCAGGGAGGGGACTCCGGTCACGGCCGCGGCTGACGGACAAGTAGGTCGCGTGGGAACCATTGGGAAATATGGCAAAGTGGTCTTGATAGAGCATGCCAACCGGCTCGTCACTGTTTATGCTCATCTGAAGGAGATCCGGGTTACCAATGGCCAGCAGGTCAGGAGGGGCCAGATCATAGGAACCGTGGGGACTTCAGGCAGAGTTGAGACGCCGTCTCTGCACTTTGAGGTCCGTTATCGTTCCAAGCCTCGAAACCCTCTGTTTTTTCTCGGTGGAAAAGCGTAAAACACTGAGAACGTAGGCCGACGGTGGGGCTCGACGAAAATTCCTGACCCGGCGCGCCGAGTCCTGTGTCAGGATCCGGCAGTTGTGCCCCAGGCGTGACCAACCCCTCGGCCTTGATTCACTTTTCAGGGCATCAACCGAGCGAAATAATTCAGCTATGAGTTCACTATTGGAATCCATCATAGAAGGCTTATCCAAAACGGGGCTGGCAGGCCTCGGAGTGAAGTCACCATTCACCATACCCTCCGGCATTGTCACCACAGTTCCCTCTGTCATCGCGCGCATCGCCCCGAGAAGTTCCCGCGATCGGGTTTCTGACGACAAAAACCCTTAGCGTGGAAGCCAGGGCAGGGTACAGAGAACCGGTGATCCACGAATATTACCCCGGTTGTTTTGTTAATGCGGTGGGACTGGCTAACCCAGGAGTCGGCAGTTCAAGGAAGCTATGCTGCCCCTGCTGCCTCTCTACGACAACAAGCCCTTGATTGTTTCCATAATGGGCCGAGACAATGCAGAATTCCTGGAATGCGCTCTCATCTTGGACCAAATCGCGGACGCTTTCGAATTGAACCTTTCTTGTCCCCATGTGAAGGGGGCCGGCCAGAGCATTGGCTCAGATCCGGAAACAGTGCGTGCGATTGTCAGGCTTCTAAAACAGCACGTCAAAAAGCCTGTTATCCCCAAGCTTTCTCCGAATCTTGGGGACATCTCGGGCATGGCCCGTCTGTGCGAGGAGGAGGGAGCAGACGCCTTGTGTCTTATCAACACAGTGGGTCCCGGCGTAGCTACCGACATAGAAGGCAGTCCTGTGCTCACCAATGTTGCGGGCGGAGTGTCCGGCTGTGGGATATTACCCATCGGCCTGAAAGCGGTGCGAGAGGCCGCGTTGACGGTGAACATTCCTATTATTGCCGCGGGCGGCATATCATCACCGGAAGACGTGAGAGCATACAGGGAGGTGGGGGCCTCTCTTTTTTCGGTAGGATCGGCCTTGGCTGGAATGGGCACCTCGCAAATAGCGGACTTCTTCCGAGTCCTGGTCGACTCTCTGGAACAGCAACCGGCGCGGCCTTCCCCTGTCCGTTGCCTTTCGCCACGAACGCGCACCACTTATTTCAAGACGCAAGTCACTGAGAACACGCCTTTCGGACAGGGACTCTTCAGGCTGCGCTTAGACACCGGACCCGAGTGCCCTCCCGGGTGCTTTTTTTTCCTTCGGTTGCCGGGGATCGGCGAAAAGCCGTTTTCTCCGGCCCAGGATATCGAACCGGCCTATCTGATCCGCACCGTCGGTCCATTCACACGCGCATTGGAAGAGCTCAGACCCGGGGACTCGATCTACATGAGAGGTCCTTACGGCAGAGGCTTTCCTGACCCCAGTCCAGGCAGACCGCTGGTTCTGGTCGCAGGAGGCACAGGTGCAGCGCCGATCCTGCTGGCCGCGGCGCGTTGGCCCAGTGCAGTATCGAGGGCCTTTTTCGGCTTTTCCGACAAAGTAAGCGACAGCTTTCAGGATGAGATACTTACGAAAATTCCCTCGGCCTGCATAGCGACTGATCCGCCGGGCCAAATTGGTGAGATAGTAAGACTCCTGGCCGATGACTTTGCCATGCAGCCGGACCTTTACAAAGAGTGTCAGGCATTCATTTGCGGTCCCGACCGGATGATGGACGCTGTGGCAACGCTGATGAGGGAGCAGACTCCCAAGGAGAGCCTTTTTATGGCGCGTGAAGACATAATGCGGTGTGGCATCGGCCTTTGCGGCAGTTGTGGCACAAAGAGCGGCCTAAGATCGTGCATTGACGGACCGGTGTTACATCCCGAATAAGAAGATGACTGGCCTCTGTCCCTGCTGCTACGGCGACACGCTGAGATCAGAGATAATTCGTATAGGACCCTTGTCTGAGACTAGGATGAGGTCGGGACCAAGTGCCAGGTATTGGCCCATGAGCGGATCGTTTCCTAAAAGAGAGAAGTACCCGTCACTCAGGAACCTGACTTTTCGAGCCGGCATCGAATCGCGATAGTCCGTGTCCACCCACAGCCCCTTATCTAATCGAAATACTTTCCCCTCAATGGTTCTGTATTGGTCGGATTCAACATCCTCGACCACCGGAGACATCTTGTAACTCCACAACAGCCCGCCTGCATCCTTGTGAGGCTGGGAGAAATGTCCAGTAGGCGTTGCGGAGGTTGCAGGCAGTCTGAAGCCGAATTCCCGTGCCAGCATGACGATCTGATCGCGGCAGGTTGGGCGCGGCTCCTTTAAGCGATTCCTTTTCAAGGAGTCGCGCCACCCGTCGCATCGCCCACAGATGGGGTATATATGGATGCCCCTGATCCACTTTGGGGAAGCTAAAGCTCTTCGCAACCGTTTTCACCCTTCCCTGGACACTGCCTTGGAGACGAACCCTAGATGATAGAGCACCCGGGCTGTCGTAACGCCCAAACACCAGTGGTACTGTAATGTCCAAAGAGGTCCGGGATCGACTCCGGCTCCACATCCTCGACCGCAACATCTTGGAAAGCTATGGAGAGTTCGGAAGCCTGGGGAGGGGAAACGCCGGCAAAAAATCGATCCATGGCGGCAGCAAAGTCGTCTTGGCCCCTCAAAGAGAATGAGGCGCCTCGGTTGGATACGGCCACCTTATCCAGCATCTCTACATCAGCATCCCCTATGGTTAGCACGAAAATCCTTACTCTTGTCTTGTTGTTCCGGCGGACATCTTCATTGATCGCTTCGCGATTGGTTATTCCAACCGTCGCGTGGCCATCCCCGACAAAGACAATGATCCCCGGCCTCTTGCGGGAAGTGAACTGCTCCAAGGCACTCATCAGACTATTGTACATGTCTGTTCCGCCGCCTCCCTTAGTCGAGTTCACGAATTGGGCCGCTTTCAAGAGATTTTCAGCATTTGCAGTAACAAGGCTGTCGGCCATCCTACCTGTCCAGGTTCCTACAGTCAGTACGTTGAACCTGTCCGCAGGTCGAAGTTTTTCCAGGCCGAAAACGACTGCTTTTTTGGCAGATTCGAGGTCTGCCGACTTCATGCTGCCCGAAGCATCCATCAAGAAAACAACGTCTTTGTCAGGCTCCTTCCCCTTGGCAGGCACAAGTGGCGGCGAAACAACCGCCATGAAGGTCCCTTTTTTGCCGGGAGGGCGGTTGGTGAACAGCCTCAAGTCCAGATCTTCACCAGAGAATGTTGTCAGCAGTCGAAAATCATGTAGGACCCTCTTCCCCTCGGTCTTGGCAATTGCCAGACATCTATAGGGGGCTTCTCTTGTAATTGTAAGGTGATGCGAGGGCGAGAATACGGTTCTTACCGGCCTCGACATTTTAAACCGGACAGCGAATATCCAATGCGCCCACAGGCCCTCGGGAGTATCGCTCGCCGTCCAGCCGCAGGAGAGTTTCCAGTGCATCGTTCTCCAGAGCCAAAGGTCTTCTATACTGCACCCGGAACGACTTTTGCTGACGCACTCCAATGTGAATCGGCTGGACGACGAGCACCGGTGCGCCAGCCAACCCCAGAAGTGAGGGATCTTTCATAGAAACGGTCAGGTTGCGCAACATGGTACGGAAATCCTGAGCGGTCAGCAGAGTGAACGGGCTCGGTGAACCATCGACCCGTACGTCGGGTTTTATTGAAACTCGATCTTGTTCAATCGGTAGCAGGAAAATGCCATCCAGAGGGTAATCGTTGTCGTTGAAGAAAGTCTGGTCGATTCTGTTTTCGATGTAGGATTCTGAAACTGTGGTGAGGGTCCTCGAAAGAAGGACAGAGAGTCGCGCCACAGCAAACGTTTCATCTTTCAAGGTCGGCGCAAAAACGTGAAAAATCCCACCGCCCAGACATTTCGCGGGGATCACAAGGAGAAACAAAGCTAAAATGGGGGAGCAGATAATCGCTGAGGGAAACCACTCCGGTTTACGAGACTGTTCTCTATGACCCACCTTTACTTCCTCGAATAGGCTCCGGCAAGCTTCATGCGGGTTCGTCGGCAGGCCCGCCTACCTCCCGATCCCAGTACGCGTTGGCCGTGGACATCAATTCTTCCGGGGTGCAGACATCGTCAGCCGCATTCTGGACCGTCTGATTGGTCACGCTTCCCAGCTTAACCAATTCTTCACCGGCCATTCTGATAGCATCGAGGACCTTTCGGACCCGATCGGGATACTTTTTGGTGAGCAAGACGGAGAAGACGGCCGGTCGCAGGAGAGCCCCGCGGAAGTCACTATGTAGGTTTCGAGCCAATCGCTCCATATGGAGAACCAGCGGATCAAAGTTGTGTAGACCCGAATAGCCGCAGACGGAAACCAGGAACATTTTCTCCGGGAACTTCCACCTCAGTGGATGGAGCAGTCCTCTACCGTCCATGATGAAATGAGGATCCAGGAAGACGACCAGCCTGTCGATGAAGGTCTTTGCCAGCGAAGTCATGCCGTCCAGGTAGATTGGTGTGGCGAGTACCATCATCTCGGCTGTGCGAATCCTCTCGATGAGGCCCGGCATGTCATCATTGTGGACACATATCCCAGGAGTCTGAGCATAACACGAAAAACACCCCATACACGGTTTGATTTTCTTCCTGGCCAGAAGGGCTACGTCCACCTTGGCGCCTTCGTGCCGGGCCCCCACCAGGAATGGGTTAAGTATCATCTGAGTGTTGCCTGCTTCCATGCGCGGGGCCGCGTTTATGACTATGATACGCATGTACTCTTACCTAGGATGCGTGATTGCCGGATTCTATTGCCAAACTTGACAGCCGGAGTAGCAGATTAATGTGAATCACAATTTCAATGTGAATTTGCCACGTCCAAGTAGAATGTTGAGGATGTTTTCCAATTTCGTCGGATTTTTGACCTCCACTACTTTTTCATCGGCCTGAAGAACATTGAGGGCTTGCAACTTCGCCAAATACTTCTGGATCTCGTCTTTGTTTTCCAGACGGAACAAGTCAGTCAATTCCCTCAGATTTATGGCCTTTCCGTTTTGAAGGGGAGCTCTGCGCAGAAAAAACAGGAGCGCATAAATCAGTCTTGACAGGGTGTCCTGGAACATGGCGCTTTCAAGGAAAGTGTTAGCGTCTCTATTGCGTTCCACCAAGCGCTTAATTATGACGCGTGCCATGTCATTCCCGACAAGCCTTAAAAAAGCTTCCTTGCCAATTGGAATGAGCTGACAATCTTCTTCGGCCCGCGCTGACACCGACCGGCCATTCCCCTCCAAGAGGGCGTTCTCGCCGAAGAAATCACCTTCCCCGACAACGGCCACGGTCTGCCGCACCGAGCCTACCTTGACGAAGAGATCTACTTTCCCCTTTCGGATCACAAAAATGTCTCTTCCGGCATCCCCCTGCCTGAAGATTGTCTTGCCGGCCCGAAAGCGCATGGTTTTCGGGATAAATTGAGTCTGTTCCTGCCAGTCCTTGCCGTGATCCTCAAAGGACCCGAAAATAGGGTTGAGGATTGCCTCTATCAGATCCGCGCCCGCGCCGGAAGTCAAATCCTTGGACTTGGGAATGCCCCCGACTGCTCCCTCCCCGGGAAGGGATTTCGCTGACAACAGTTTCCGCATCCTGCGACTATCTAGCAGTATTTCCTGCTGAAACTGTTCTTTCATATACGTTGAGAACGACGCCGGGTTAAGGTCGAGGGAGAGTTTTCTTATTACAGACCGGATATCATCGACCATCTCCTCTACCCAAGGGTATCTCGCCTCCGGATCCAAGGCCATGGCCTTGATAAGAACCGGTTTCAATTCATGAGGAATGCTATCATCACCTAGAACCTTCTCCTGGACGTCGATCTTCAAGATCATTTTCACGGTTTCTTCGATAGTTGCTCGGTGCTCCACCAGTCGCTTGCCTGTGAGAAGTTCGTAAAGGAGCACTCCCGTCCCGTAAATATCGACTCGACGGTCCAAAGGTTTCTTCTGAAGCTGCTCAGGGGAAAAATAAAGGAGTTTACCCGCAACAGGAAGCCTGTCTTTGTTCGACTTGTCGAGAAAAATCCTCGCGATCCCAAAGTCAATAATCTTGACCTCGGCCTCGTAAGAAACCATTACGTTAAATGAATTCACATCCTGGTGAACCAGCATCAAATTCTCGCCGCTCGCTCCCTGTTTCCGATGTGCGTAGGCCAACGCTTTCGCGAGTCTCTGAAATCACATACACGACAAATTCCAGGCGAGGCCGGCGTTGGCTGTGTGCTGCCTTTGAGAGAATGTGAGCCACATTTCGCCCTTCGATATACTCCATAGCAATGTAGTATTCGCCGCCAATTACGCCCATATCCAGGACTTGGACGATGTTCGCGTGGTTCAGCCTGGCCAACATATTAGCTTCATTGATGAACCTTTTCACATAGCGCGACTTCGTAGAGTATTGAGGGATGAGTTTTTTAATTACTAAAGGCTTCTGGAACCCACCGACACCGACTGTCTTGGCTAGATAGATATCGGACATGCCGCCTTTAGATATCTGGTCGATAAGGCAGTAGCGGCCAAACATTATCGGTTTAAACACCGATTGTCTCATTGTCGAAGGTGATTGCCTTTTGGCTAGTGAATCCATCATTCCCTGGCAGTCGATGTCTGACGGAAAATCGTCTGGTTTATGAGTGTGTAGCCGGTGGGTCCGATCTTGATCCTCGTCTGGCCGGCAATATCGACCCCTTTGGGAGTCTTGCGATAGCCGAGCAACCTGTCCGCAAGGAGAAAGTATTCCTTTTGATCCGAGGAGAGATGCACCAGCCAAGTGGGAAGCGCTGCCGCCTGAACCCCAGCCATCTGGGGCTTCCGCAGCGGAAGGCGCTGAACCGGATGACCACCTATAGCCATAGAAGGTTTATCCTGGAATTGTTGGGCTTGAGCTTTCGTTAGAGGATGGAAAGCCACCACAAGCGAAGACGGTATAGCCAGAGAAGCTCCTCCCCACATCATCAGGAACAGACCGTCGGGACCACTGTTAGGATCTTGAGAAAGGGAGGCTAGACCATCCGGG
Organism: uncultured delta proteobacterium; assembly: GCA_963828085.1. Classification (GTDB taxonomy): domain Bacteria; phylum Desulfobacterota; class Desulfomonilia; order Desulfomonilales; family Desulfomonilaceae; genus CAWBBA01. The sequence goes on along the minus strand of CAWHDO010000028.1, from coordinate 83,233 downwards.
CCACCTTCTGTGGGAGGGGTAATGTGAGCGAGTTCCATCTGAAAAGAAGATAGCTGTACCACACGTTCGGCAATGAGGTGCTCGATCGTTCCGAGCCGTCGGCTGATCTCTTCACCGGACATGCCCCCACCCTGGCGTAGAACCCCAAGGATCTTCCCCAAACGTCTATTCACCTCGTCGATGGAACGGATGGTCCCCCCCAAATTCTCAACCAACGAGGCATATCGCTGCCGGCTATTTGGCTTTGCCGCTCCATCGACCGGTGCAGCAGCCCCACCAATGTCGGGGCGCGAAGAGATGATTTCCTTATAACTCTTGGTGATGGCCGCGGTTATTTCTTCTGGAGGTCGCTTTCTGCCATGAGACGAGTTTATGGATCTTAAAGCCGTCACACTGCTTTGAAGCAATCTGAGAAGTGACCGGTGTGGCACCGAGTCAGGCCCCTTGAATTGTGGCAGCACTCGGCGGTTCATGGCTAATATGTTTCGGGCGGTCTGGTCTTCCGAGAAGAACGGCTCCAGTTGCGTACATCTTTGAAAAATCTCTCGAACAGATTCTGGACTAACCTCCCACTCAAGGTTTAGTACGAGAATTTCAATACGCTCCAGAAGCTCTTCGCAAGAAGCCCCAATCTTCCTTTGCCCAATCGATGGCGACGGAGACTCGGAGGTGGCGCCGGTACCTGGATTTTACAGGCGGCTTTGCTTGTTGAGGCTTGTACTGAGCGGGCGACCTTTGGTCTCCTGCCGCACTCCGAGGGTGGGCGGGCGGCATCTTCTGTGCTTCCGGTACGCTTTTCATTTGTTCTCGGGCAGTCGCCTGAGGTTCCGGCTCTTCCGGCGGAAGGTCGGCGACTATAGTGCTGAATAGCTCCTCGATCTTCAATCCAACGGCGTTGCCGAGTTCTTCAGGTGTCTTATATTTTTCTGCCACACGAATTCTCCGGAATGGTTCGATCAGGAACCCGACCCGACCAGGCTCATCCCTTTGTCCTTTAAGAGTCTGGTGCTCACATCAACGACAGTCATCATGCAAATTTTCTTGAACGTTTCACGGACGCCGTCCCCCTTCAAAGCGCTTGCAGGAAATGATGCAAACCGCGAGGACGGGTTAAGATCTTTTTCCATGTCCTCGATGGGGAGCAAAGCAACTCGACTGCCGGCAAGATCCCGTTTGTTGAACTGGAGTACAACGGGAAGCGACGAGGTGCTCTTACCCTGTTCTCGCAGATTGTCGTCGAGATTCAAGAAGCTTTCGATGTTATTGTTCCTGCGGGCCTCCAGTGAATCAGCCACGAACACGATTCCGTCTACGCCTTTCAAGACCAACTTTCGGGTATCGTTATAACGCACCTGACCGGGCACCGTATAAAGGGAGATCTTGATGCGAAACTTCCCAATGGTTCCGAGGTCCATGGGAAGGAAATCGAAGAAAAGGGTACGATCTCCCGATGTATCGATGGACAGCAGCTCGCCGCGAACCTGATGCCCCAAAGCTTTGTGGATCGCTATCAGGTTCGTCGTCTTTCCACCCCTTCCAGGACCATAATAGACAATCTTGCAATGAATTTCATCGGATCGGAAGCTTATTATGGCCATGAAATCATCCCGTTCGGATTTCTGAATTCCAGATTAGGCGTTGAACCACTGGCGAAGATTCTCAGCGAACATGGCCTCAATCTGTTCCAGGCTTTTACGCACCTCCAGACGTACGAGGCCCAAGTGGGTATTGTTATTGAAGATCGTTATCATAAGGTACTCTTCTCCCACATTGGAAAAATGGATGTTTTCCTCCTTTCCCTTGTGGAAGAGAAGAGTGAACTCCTCTTCTCCGAACAGACGAGCGATCGCGGTGGTTGCCCCGTAGTTGGCCGCGGTCAAGGCTGCCAAAGAAGAAACTTTTTCCTGATCCATTGACCCTTGGAAGCTGATGAGCTGCCCAGCCTTATCTATCAACAGGACTGTGTGTGCTCCAGTGCGTGCCAAAAGAGTCGCCAAAATCGAGTCTATACGGTCAAGGGATTGCTTCGTCAAAACGAGATCTGCCATTGCTGTCATCCAACCGACTTGTCAATCCAATCCCTGGCGAGAAGATAAAAAATCCCATCTACCAGCCTTAAATCGGATCATCAAGCCCGCTTATGCTTCCTCCTGAAGAATGAATCCGACGTTGTCCAATCAACGCTCCTGATCGTGGCCATTTCCAGTCCCTATTCTCTCTCTCGAATCGAAGGGCCGACTTCGGATCCGGAAAACTCCACCTAGCCGGAGGCAGAGTCTTTAGAACCGGCCCACCTGACTTGTAGGATTGAATCGCCTACGAGAAGGCGCTGACGGAGTCCAAGCGGCGCACGCTCTCCATCAGCAGAAAGTCCCAACTCTCTTGAATCGTATCAGCTTTAGCCCGTCGCTCGTCACACTCGAACACGCCAAGTTCCCAGGACAGAATCGTGTAAAAGGCTTCTTCACCCTGCATCCCATCCGTTTGAGCGTGGACGATCTCGCCCTTTCGAAAATATATGAGTCCGTTATTTGTTCCACTACGTACTTGCATGCGGCAAGTATTGCGACCGATGCAGATAAGTTGAATGATATCCGGAAGGCTCGTGTTTGTTATTGTGCCCGTGAACCCTGCGGATTTCAATTGCGTAATCCCCTTTCCCGGCATGAGCGTTTGCAACAGAGATGCCCTGTCAAGTTTGTGCTTGAGTACTATAGCAATATTCCAGCATGAAATCAATAAATTCCGCACCGGCCTAAGAAATCGAGAGGCGTCACCGTGTCAGCACCATCCAGGGCTTGCACCTTTCCTCTTGCTGTATGTAGTCGCGTTCAGCACACCGGCCTGCAATGTGCTTGACGGCCTTTGCCCATAAGTTATTATGAGCACCGCCCTTGAGTGAGGAAGTGCAGTCCGGACGCGCCTTGAGCTCAATCCACCAATCCTTTCGGTTCAGGGGAAAGCAATGGCTGGCAAGAAATTCTTAAATCCCATTTTCAAAATAGCGATTTGTATTACGGGAATGGTCGTCATAGGGTATTTCCTTTACCCTTCGGTACAGTCCGGAACCATCGAGGACAGCTTGACCGTTCTGCGCGCGCTTGTTTTCATCGGATTCACGTATCTCTTGGGACAGAGTATCAAAGAGATACTCGAACGCCGCGAACAGTAGCTTTGAGACATGTCGGCCGATGTGGGAATTTTTTTCTTGCCATAGAGGTTCAATGTGTTATGAGAAGCCTACATTTTATCACCATATCGCGTATGCGTACCGAGAGAAGCTTGGCGGCTTCTAATGTCCTGTCGTCGGGCTTTTCGTTTGTACGCCCTTTCCCAACATGATTTTGATTGAATTATCAACTCGATACGATATTTATTAATTTACTTATTGAGAAATACTTATCATTATGTTATAATTCAGACATTAAGCTGTCTGTATCACAGATTAATTATCACAGGTAAGTGAGGTCCAAGATGGAAAGGGCTATGGTTGCGGTTGTTGGAGCGTTGCTTCTTCTTGCAGGGTTCACAGCTCCCGGCGAGTGCATGAACTGCTACCCCGGGCCAGCTCAGTGCGCACCGCCGCGAACGCTGGTAACTAAAATGGTCCCCTGCATGAGAACTGAAATGGTGGCGGAAGTTCAACCCTGTATGCGTTCGGTCCCGGTCAAGAAAATCGGCTTCAGGATGCAAAACGTCATGCTTAGGGGAATCCCGGTCGGCTCTCCTTGCGGGCAAGACCCTTGCACGAAATGCTGCCCGCAACCGTTCTGTCAAGTGGTTCAGCAGAAAGTACCTTACGTCTATTACGAACCGGCATGCGTGCCATCGTACAATGTGGTATATCGGCCTGTCTGCCGGCCAGTTATGTTGCCCCAGACCTACATGGTGGAAGCGACTCCCATGTGTGGTCGATAGGGATTGCAGGTTGTTTGAGGAAGGTTTGGGAAATAATACTATAGGACTGGTGGCACAAGAGTAAAGTGACAGAGGACGGTGACAAGATAGCCGAAACTCTGTCAGAAGAAACCACGGAAAACATCGGCGGGGGCGCTACTCTCGAGTAGTCCCCCGCTTTCCTTTGGAAGCTTCGGATATTGTCTTAGTCTTGGGATTCGACCATTCTCTGTTCCCGCTCACCGCCCGGCACTCCCGTTACAAATTCTTGTCCGGAACGCATCGGAAAATCACGCCTTGTGTTTGCCCTCGGCGCAGGAGCCTGTGTGTCGTAGCCCCTTGCGGCGGTTGACATAATTTACGGTCTGTCGTACTGTACTGCATTTTGAAATAGTGGGAGCCGTTCCTGATGAAAAATGTCGTTGTTACAGGTGGCGCCGGGTTCATCGGCAGTCATCTGGTTGAAGCGCTCCTTGCCCGTGGAGACGCCGTGATATGCCTGGATAATTTTTTCACAGGTACCAGAAGAACCTCCTTCCATTCATGAGCAATCCGAACTTTGAGTTCATTCGCCATGATGTCGTCGTTCCTATTCTTCTGGAGGCAGACAAGGTTTATCATTTAGCCTGTCCGGCCTCCCCCGTCCATTACCAGGCAAATCCTATCAAAACCCTAAAGACCTCTGTGCTCGGAACCCTCAACATGCTCGGTCTCACCAAGCGGACCAACGCCAGAATCCTGCTTGCCTCTACTTCCGAGGTGTACGGGGACCCGGAGATACATCCTCAACCCGAAACATATCACGGAAACGTAAACCCTGTGGGCCCTAGAGCTTGTTATGATGAAGGGAAGCGTGCCGCAGAGACCCTTATGGTTGGATATCGCGACTACAACCATGTCAATGTGACGATTGCCCGTATCTTTAATACGTACGGTCCCCGTATGCTCCCCAATGACGGCAGAGTGGTAAGCAATTTCATTTGCCAAGTGCTCCAGGGCAAGGACCTCACGGTTTATGGCGAGGGCACGCAGACGCGGTCATTCTGCTATGTGTCTGATTTGGTCGACGGTCTGATACGCCTGATGGACAGTTCGGAGGCCGGCCCGATAAACCTGGGCAATCCGCACGAGGTGACAGTTAAAGACCTGGCAGGCATGGTCCTGGAGATGATCCCCGGCACGGGATCAGGCATCGTATACAAGCCACTGCCGAAGGATGATCCGACAAGACGCAAGCCGGACATCTCCCTTGCACGGCAGATTCTGGGGTGGGCGCCAAAGGTGCCTCTTGCAGAGGGCCTCCAAGCAGCCGTCGATTATTTCAGGGAAGAACTGGGGCATGCTCATGACCGACCCTAGAACAAACGGCCGCAATCTCAAACGCCTTCTGTTGATAGTGGTCGGGACTGCTCTGGGAATGTTTTTTCTGTATCTTGCCTTCCGCGATATATCTTGGCATGACTTTGTGGATGGCTTGAAACAGATGCACCCCGTCTATCTCCTGCCATGCACGCTTCTCATCGTGCTTGCTCAACTCGTGAGAGCCCTCCGATTCGGGCTGATCCTTCGTCCTATCTGTCGGCTATCCGTAAAAGACCTCTGGGACCTACTCAACATCTGGGCCGCGGCAAGCATGATTATGCCTGCGCGGTTGGGAGAATTAGTCCGACCATATCTCCTTCGCACGCGAGGAGCCTCCTTTTCCACCGGTGTCGGCGCCGTGATGGTGGAACGTTTTTTCGATCTCTCGGGGCTCCTGCTGCTGATGGGGCTTGTCCTCTGGACCACTCCTCAGATCCCACGGATTTATTCTTTCTTGGGGCAGATCCTCCTCGTCATGCTCGCTGCGGGATACGTGCTGGTACTTATGGTTCTCGCGCAGAGGGAGAGAGTTGAAAGTGCCGTGACATACCTTCTGTCATGGTTGCCTGCCAGGGCGGCGGTCTTTCTGGACGGTATCTTTAGACGTCTTTTGGACGGCTTTGGGATAATGGCCAGCTTTAAGCAGGTCATGTTACTTTTCGGCTATTCCGTCCTATTGTGGATCCTGTTTTCAGCCCTGACTTATCTTTTCCTTCTGGCCTTCTCCATTCAGGCTCCGTTTCTTGTAGCGGTCACTATACAGGTATTCATCTGTCTGGGTGTGGCTCTTCCGTCCGCACCAGGATTCATCGGCACCTTTCACGCGGCTGGTCGTTATGCGTTGACCCTTTTCGGGGTAAACGCTGTGGTGGCGGTATCTTTTGCAACGGTCTATCACCTGTTCAGTTTTGTGTTGTGCCTGGTTCTAGGGCTTATCTCCTACCTGACAAGTGAATTTCGATTTGACCACGCAATGTTTGCTAACCAATCAGATGAGGCTTCTCTTGAGGGCCGGTCCGCGGGAATAGATGGACTCCAAGAAACCTCTGCTCGACCGGCACTTTGCAAAAAGGAGTCTCTTCAAGGCACCGTGACTCCCGATTAAACGGCTCCTTTCAGTGTCCCGTTGGTCCTTCCGGTCGCACATCCCAATTAAAATCGCATTCTGGTTTAACGTGCGGCTCAGGACTCCATCCCGATCTAGAACGATGAGGAATATCCCGTGAAGAACTGGCCTGAACTGGACAAGAAATACATCTGGCACCCCTTCACACAAATGGAAGAATGGCTGCAGTCCAGTCCCCTGGTAATAGAACGAGCTGAAGGGAATTTCCTGATCGACACTGAAGGGAGCAAATACCTGGATGGTGTCTCTTCGCTATGGGTGAATGTGCACGGGCATCGCAAGGAAGCCATCGACCTTGCTATCATCATGCAACTCGGTAAGATGGCCCATTCCACCTTACTGGGCTTGGCAGCTGTGCCTTCCATAGAGCTGGCGAAGAGACTTGTTGAGATCACACCCGAGGGGTTGAGCCGGGTCTTTTATTCAGATTCGGGATCTACTGCAGTTGAGGTCGCTCTCAAGATAGCATTCCAGGACTGGCGAAATCTGGGGTTCAAGAAAAAAAGGCTGTTTGCGACTCTGTCCCAAGCGTATCACGGGGACACCATCGGCTCTGTGAGCCTGGGAGGCATAGACCTGTTTCACTCCATTTTTCATCCACTACTCTTCCAGACACTGACGATTCCCGCGCCTTTCCCGTATCGCAGCCCTGGCTCAACGCCGGAGGAATGCTGCGACCGATCTCTACACCATTTTCGCGCGATGGCCGAAGACAGGGCTGACGAGATAGCAGCAGTTGTGGTGGAGCCTCTGGTCCAAGGAGCGGCAGGCATGATAGTGCACCCACCAGGCTTTCTCAAGGGGCTTGAAGAGATTTGCCGTGAATACGGGATTCTCTTGATCTGCGACGAAGTCGCAACGGGGTTCGGGCGAACCGGAAAGATGTTCGCCTGTGAGCACGAGAAAGTTCGACCGGACATAGTGACTTTAGCCAAAGGTCTTTCAGGGGGCTATCTGCCGTTGGCCGCGACGCTGGTTACCGATGAGATACACAGAGCATTTCTCGGGGCGTACACGGAGCACAAGACCTTCTTCCACGGCCACAGTTACACGGGAAACGCGCTGGCCTGTGCGGCAGCCTGCGCATGTTTGGATGTCTTCGAGTCCGAAAACACGCTGGAAGCGATTCAACCAAAAATACGCCTCCTGGCTGAGCGCCTTGCAGCGGACATTGAACCCATGCCCCATGTAGGCGAGATCAGGCAGTGCGGGTTTATGGTCGGGATAGAATTGACGGAAGGTCGCTCTGTCCGCGCTGATTATCCCCCTGAACGGAGGATGGGCGCACGAGTGACTCAGAATGTTCGGAAATACGGTGTCATTCTGAGGCCGCTTGGTGATGTGGTAGTGCTCATGCCGCCTCTGTCGATCACTTCCGAGGAAATAGAATTGCTGGTTTCAGCCACGGCCCGATCCATCTGCGACATTTGCGGCAACAAGTAAGGACATTTGTTGAGACATGGCTTTCTCCCAAAAACCCACGAAAAAGGGAATATTCGTAACGGGCACTGACACCGGCGTGGGAAAGACTGTTATTGCAGCGGGTCTGGTAAGACTGGCCAGGAAAGCGGGCAGTTGTGCCATTGCTGTCAAACCGATTGAGACAGGATGTGAGGTGCGTTCCGGCGTCTTGTTCCCTGAAGACGGGGCTTTCCTTGTCGGCGCTGCCGAAAAACAACTTACCTTGGATGAATGCGTTCCGTTTCGGTTCTCGCTGCCCGCGTCGCCTGCCAGAGCGGCCGCGATGGAGGGGCGCAACCTCAAAATGTCTGATGTGGTAGAGCACGTTCGAGCGTTGGCAGAGGATGCGGATCTGACTGTAGTAGAAGGAGCAGGCGGGCTCATGGTTCCTATCCAGGATAGACTTATGATGATCGACTTGGCCGAAAGGCTTGGATATCCTACACTCCTGGTGGGGCGAACAAGGCTGGGGACATTGAATCATACCTTGCTGAGCGTGAATGTTCTCAAAGAACGCGGAATGCGCGTCGCGGGGATAGCCCTCTCATGCTCCGCCTCTGACCCCGGACGGGAGGAGGAGTTTGCAGCGGGTGACTTGGCTCGCCTTGTCGAGGACATCCCCGTGGTCGTGCTCCCTTTCCTAGCTCCGGAAATTCTAAGAGATGCTGAAAGGATAGCCTCGACCATGGCCGCAAAATGGCCGGCGATGCTTGTGAAACGGTGGTTAGGACTGGCGTGAATGAGGCTCTATCGGGCAGATGCTCTAAGGGTTCTGTTAGAATTGTGCGATTGACGCACCCAACCTTGCGAATTCTTTGATGACCTCCTCTCCATGCCCCCGCGTGGCTGCCAAGATTTGAGAGTTTGCGATGGACGGCGCTTTCTTTATGGTTACGCGTTTATTCAGTTCCCTGGCGCGAATCGCGAGTATAATGGGTGAGAGCGTTGGATATAGTCTGGACTCCGGCGCCTGCCCCGGACCCCGATCCGGGGTTCGCCGGGATACGACCCGGGCTGACGGGATTGCCCTTAAATCAACTGCATTGCCGGGCGGAGATCACTGCGTGCCAAAAATTGAGCACCGTGCAACGCGAAGGGGGAAGAACAATGAAACCGGCCACCTTGAAAGTTATTTATCACGACATCTACCTGACAGATTATCCGACGGCGAGCTGCGAGACTCCGGCGAGAGTGGCCTCCATAGCGCATGTCCTCAAGCAGTTTTATCCTGTTGTCCAGCCGGCTGCCGGTTCCGAAGATGACATACTCCTGGTACATACTTCATCCATTCTGAATTCCGTGAAAGCTGATCAAGAGTTGTATCAGGCAGCCGCCATGGCTGTCGGCGGAGCCCTGTTGGCCGCGGAACTTGCTTGCCAGGGACAGCCGACCTTCGCTGCGGTTCGTCCACCGGGGCATCATGCGAGCCCCGATAGCCACTGGGGCTTTTGTTTCTTTAACAACGTGGCCATCGCAATCGAAAAACTTATCAAAACCCGAAAAATCTCTCAGGCACTTATCCTGGATATTGACCTGCATTTCGGAGATGGAACGGATAGCTTCTTCGCGCGTAGAAAAGAGGTGGTCGTAGCCAACATCCAGGACGACCATCGGGGCCTGTTTCTGGAAAATGTTGACAGGGCCTTAACCTCCAACGAGTACGACATTGTTGCCATAAGCGCTGGTTTTGACAGGCACAGAGAGGATTGGGGCGGCACGCTGACCACCGAAGACTACTTTACTATCGGGAGAAGTGTTCGGGATCACACCCGGTCACGAAGTGACGGCCGATACTTCGCAGTCCTGGAAGGCGGCTACAATGTTGGGGTTTTGGGTGAGAATGCCCTTGCGCTCTGCAGGGGAATGGATACCGCGGATTGTCCCCGTGCGGATTCAAAGCAGTAAGGGCAGTGGGGCTTTCTCTGTAAAGAAAGTGCCCTCGGGACTCGCGTCGGCAAACTCTTACAAAAATGATTCGCCTGGTCCGTCGGGTATCGATTCGAGGGATCGAGCCATAACTTCTCGCGGACGGCTGGTGCCGTCTGACGGACCTATGAGCCCTTCGGTTTCCATGGCCTCTATGATGCGGGCTGCCCGATTGTAGCCGATACGCATGTGGCGCTGAATCAGGGAAATGGACGCGTGACCCAGCCGCGAGACCAGTTCCACCGCCTCATCGGACTTCACGTCTTCGATGAGATCGGAGCCAAGGGCTTTCGAATCATCTTCGGAGACGTGTTTCGTGATCTCCTGAAGGTAAACGGGGGATCGCTGAGCCTTGATAAAATCGACGATTTTACGAATTTCTCTTTCTGATACGTAACGTGCCATGAAGGCGTCTCATCTTGGCCGTTCCAGGTGGAAGGAATAGCATATCCCCCATGCCCAAAAGGTTTTCCGCTCCTACAGTGTCGAGGATGGTTCGGGAATCAGGCTTAGCGGACACCTGAAAGGAGAGCCTGGCAGGGAAATTGGCCTTGATGATGCCTGTTATCACATCTACAGACGGCCGCTGAGTTGCCAGAATGAGATGTATACCGGCAGCCCTCGCCATCTGAGCCAAGCGGGCTATAGAGATCTCAATGTCCTTGGCCGCCACCATCATTAGTTCCGCGAGCTCATCCACTATAATCACTAGGTACGGCAGCTTTTTCGCTGGACGGGCCTTCCGGATCGGGGCTTATTTCCCCCGAAAGCACGAGCTGGTTGTATCCTTCGATGTTTTTTGCGCCAGCCTTACTAAGCAAATCATAGCGTCGTTCCATCTCCCGGATCGCCCAGCTCAGCACTTTCGGAACCTTGTCCGGCTCTGTCACCACCGGATGAATCAGATGCGGAATATCTTGATAGTAGGAGAGTTCCAGTTTTTTGGGATCCACCATGATAAATTTCACATCATCGGGGTGGCAGGACATCAACCATGAACAGATCAGGCAGTTTAGACCGACCGATTTTCCTGTACCTGTCGCGCCAGCGATAAGAAGATGAGGCATCCGGGTAAGGCTTGTCGCAAAAGGCTCTCCGTCAATGCCCTTGCCCAACGCTACTTTCAAGGGAGCGCTCGATTCGATGAACGCCGGCGATTCGATGATTTCCCTGAAGTAGACGATCTCTCGGTTCAGGTTCGGAACCTCGATACCAACAGTACCTTTCCCCGGAATGGGAGCTACAACGCGGGTGGAACCGCATTTCAAAGCCATAGCCAGGTCGTCTGAAGTGCTGAGGACCTTCCGGAGTGGAATCCCGGAGGCCAGGCTCAATTCATACATCGTGATGACCGGGCCTGGATGAATCTCCACCACTTTACCCCGCACGCCAAGATCAGACAGCTTCTGTTCCAAGAGGGCCGCGTTCCGCTCCAGAAGCTTCTCGTCGATTGTGCGTCCCGAAGTCGCCGGCTCGTCCAGGAGGTCAACAGGTGGGAGTATGTAATCGTCACCGGTCGAGCAGCTCTTTTCTTGTGTAACGGATCGGGAAATCTCTTCATCTGCCCTTCTCGTTACCCTTATGAGCCCGTCTGGCTTGGGATTCGGTCCGCCGGCTTGCTTCCTCGAAGGCTGGACTTCTCTGGGATCGGCCGCTGATACTTGGTCGTGCAGGTAATCTTCTATTGCCTGTTGCATCGCCCGAGGAGTGATGGGCCTTTCAACTATTCCCAGAGTTTTCCACGGAGAAGACTTCGGAGGCGCCAAATCTCGGCGCTGTTCAGGTTTCTGCCGGTCAGCGCCGGGAACTTCTTCACCTGCCGTCATATGTGTGACTGATGTGCTTATTTTCCCATTCTCTCCGGGCTGAACAGAGATCCGCTCCCATGGCGAGGGACGTAGTGGCTCAACGGGGGGTTCCTTAGATCGGGATTTCGCAGCTTGGGCGTTTTTGAACAGCAAGATATCCAGATCATCCGGTCCCGCTTCCAGCCCAAAATAGCATGGCCCGGCAGCTTCCACGCAGCCGCGGTCGTGAGCGATCCAAAGACGTCTGAGGTAATGCCATCCCCATAAGACTATTTTGGCAGGCAACACTGCAATCGCGGCCCCCAATCGGATAGCGACCTTAGGAGACATTTTGGAGAGATGCAATATGCACAGCAGCACTAGAGTTAAGCTTAATACAATCTCCCCACCACTGCCCAGGAAGGTGAATAGAACCCTGTGAAGAGCCGCGCCGGCTGTTCCGCCGGCATGCTCCGTGGGGAATTTCAAAACAGGGCCTACGGCAAAACGTTCCAAGAGCGTGGACGTAGCGGATATCAGCAGAAAGACGCTTAACGCTTCCGGTCCTCTCAGGGGGAGGCGAGGAGGCACGAAGACTCGCAGGCACAGCACGACCAGACCAAGCGGCATGAGAAGCGCGGAAACACCCAACAGTTGCACCATGGCGTCGGCAACGTAGGACCCTACTAATCCGCAGAGATTTGACACATGGGACCTTGTGGTGGCGACATTCAGCGACGGATCCCTGGGGTCATAGGAGATAAGGCACAAGACAAGAAACACAGCCAGGGCAAAAAAGATAATCGCGGCGAATTCGCTTCCATGGGGACGCGAGCCGTGTACGCCAACTTGAGTGGTCTTCTTTACCGAGACTTGCTTATGTGTGGTCTTTGGCCGCAACGCCTTGAATGCCTCTCTGTTGAGTTAATTGCACCCTGTCCCAAGACTAAAAGGATAAAAACAAACAATTGTGACAGCGGAGCATTACGGTAAATAATAACATACTACTTGATATATTTTCAATAACATTCGGAATAATGTCCATTTTATTGGCCGAAAATTGTGAGGATCAAGCGTGGGCGCTGGGTGTAGGGGCCGGTGGCCGAAAGATAAAACTTACCCAACACTACAGTACATTCCAAACGAGCAGCCGCTCTTTTTGGGGCTGTTAACGAGGCAGACTATAAACGGGCGGGGCGCAGGCAGGCGGCGCACACGGGGGAGGGCCGCAGGGAGGTGGCGGACAGGCGGGAGGAGGACAAATTCGGTACCCGGCGGGCGTCGGAACGGAACACTGGCAAACAATCACCGGGCATGGGGGCGGTCCCACCACTTTCCGTGGGTAGCATCTAATAGGGGGGCACGGACCGCAATAAGCCGGAGGGGGAGGAGCCGCGCAAGTGGGCGGTTCAGGAGGCCCGTATGTCATCGGCGCAAGTTCGCAAGGACCGGGAGGAGGCATGTACGCGGCGACGCACAATGGCAAGACCGCGACAGCAGCAATCGCTAGAAAAGCGGAAACGAAAATGGGGAAGCCTCGACCCAATTCCATACGCTCCACAGAAGCCCGAAAAAGGGGCTCCATCAAAATCCACGTTATCCAGTTCCGAAGATATCGGTGGAGTAACGATACAGGATGACAAGACGAGGGTCAAGGATTTTTAGTACGGATCTTGTAATTTCTTGAGTAACAGTTGAGTTTATAGCTATAACATATTGATATCACAGCATCTGATTAGTTGAAAATCACTTGTTATAGACGTCTGCTCAACTCTGATTCGCTGGCCGGCCCGCGCTGACATCAGTGTAGGCCCGGGCAAAACCTTCCACCGTTTGCTGCACGAACCGTTCGGCGCCTTCCATCTCGCCTGTTACGTCGAAGGTGAAGCTGATCGTGTCCAACAGACGGGCCAAGTGTGTCTCAAAGAAGTTCCGGCCAGGCAGGCATGATCCCTTGAAATAATACCTGCTCTTTCGCAGTGATGATGATTTACCGAACGGCCATGAGGTCTTCCATGAGAGCATCTGCTTAAAGATTCGTAGCGCAGGGTCTGAAAACAACGTCTCCTGCTCTATCTCTTTCCCGAGCCTCTCTTCTACAAGGCCAAACAGCGACCTGACAAAGTCCACGTCAGTGATGACCAATCCGTAAAGATGCCAGTCATCAATCGTGTCTAGGAGGATGCTGCGCCGCGACTGATCCAAATCGTCCCAGGCCGGGCAGAAAAAGGCTTTGCAGGCCATGCTTCCATAGTGGCACAGGCCTCTGAGATCTATACCCTGGTTTCCCGGTGAAGATGGGTGAAGCATGCAACCCACGGTCTTGAAACGGTCATCCAAAAATCCCGTAAATTCGCAGACGTGTATTGCATCATCAACGCGCGACGTAGCTCCTGATTCTCGAATGATTGTTTCGAATTTCTGAAGCGCTTCAGCAGATCGCTCTGTCTGCCGGAAAAGAATGGTACGAGTCTCAAGGTATTTCAAGAGCGCTGGCCTTGTGGCGTCGGGTGTGTTGTACAGCCCACAGCATGCTGCGCATGATTTTTGATTATCGGGGCGGCAGAGATTCACAGCTAGTCTGCCTCCCCGGCAAAGGTTCCATTGGAGTTCAACGACCGGTTCCTATTTCTCGGAATAGTCATAAAAGCCGCGGCCGCTTTTCCTGCCTAAATATCCTGCTTCAACATACTTTCTGAGGAGTGGACATGGCCGGTACTTCGGATCGCCGAACCCCTCATGCAGAACGTTCATGATCGCCAGGCACGTGTCCAGACCGATGAAGTCAGCTAGAGTCAAGGGACCCATAGGATGGTTCATGCCCAGTTTCATAACTTCATCGATGGCCTCGGGCGTACCGACGCCCTCGAAGAGCGCGCAGACAGCCTCGTTGATCATGGGCATAAGGACACGATTCGAGATAAATCCCGGAAAGTCCTGGGCCTCCACGGGAGTCTTGCCGAAATTCTTGGCAAGTTCCACGGTGAGAGCGGTGGTTTCCTTGTCCGTCGCCAGGCCGTTGATGATCTCTACCAGTTTCATGACCGGGACCGGGTTCATGAAGTGCATGCCGATGAATTTTTCAGGTCTCCGGGTCAATGCTGCGAGCTTGGTGATTGAAATAGAAGAGGTGTTGCTTGCCAGAACTCGCCCAGCGGGGACTACCTCATCAAGGGTGCGGAACACCTTCTCTTTCAACCCAAAATCTTCGAGGACCGCTTCCACGACGAAATCGGCATCTTTGAAGTCAGCCAGGTTTGTGCTCCCTTTGATTCGCCCCAGGATCTGAGCTTTCTCTTCTTCCGTCATTTTGCCCTTGGATACCGCGCGACCCAGGTTTCTTTCGATGGTCTGGAGCCCTCTATCTACAAACTCCTGTTTGATATCATTCATAATCACCGTGAGACCCGACGCTGCGGCCACGTGCGCGATGCCGTTCCCCATTTGACCGGCCCCCACCACGCCAAAAACCTTCACATCCATTTCGTTCCTCCCTTACGCTTGATAATATAGATAAATCAAAATGCCTTGGCGCTCCTCCGAGAAGCTAAAGCTCTCATTTGCCGAAGGGTTCCAGGGCATTATCTTCCAAGGCCTTACATATTTTCCAGGTCCAGGAAGAGGTACAGCGCTGCGATCTGTACCGAACAGCTTATCCGGCCTGATTTTATATAATCCCTGATTTCATCGAGAGGCACGAGAATAGTTTCGATTTCTTCCGTCTCGTCAGGATTCAGACGGCCTGTGGGTGTGGCGTTTCGGGCCAAATAGACGTGGAAGCGGTTCGTAAAAATCGCAGGCATGGGATGCATCCAACCGAGTAACTCCAATGCTGCAACCTGATATCCCGTTTCTTCTTCAAGTTCCTCTCGTGCGCTCTGCTCAGGTGCCTGACCTTCCTTCACCAATCCGCCGGGAGGTTCGAGAGAAAGCTCGCCGGTACCGTGGCGGAATTGTCTGACCATAACGACTTGATTATCAAGGGTCACAGCAATAACTGCCACCCAGTCGGGCGATTCTAGAACCTGGAACTCGTGAATTTGGCCGGTTCTGGGGGACCTGCTTTTGTGGATATTAACTGAAAAGAGCCCGTATTTTCTGTCTTCGCTGCTATCCACCAATTCCCATGATAGACAACGGGCTTCCGGAGCCTCATCCATGTGGACCTCCAGCGGTGGATGTGAGAAGCGGGGAAGAAATCATCAAGCTGTTGCGGTCTTGGACCTACGGCGTTTCTTTTTTCTGACCCCACGGGCAGACTTTTATGCAGACACCGCAGATAGGGCTTTCAATAAACGGTAGCTTTGTGTGCTCCTGGCTCACCTTGTCCACACAGCGCTCGAAGTGAAGCGCTTCGTCGCGATCCGAGTAGTGCCAATCGGTGTTCACGTTCTTTATGGCCTCTGCAGGGCACGCCTTTGTGCAGGCAGGACATTTGCCGCATTTGTTCTTGATGGGCTCGTCGGCATCCAGCGGAGCGTCGGTGAGGATCGTGACCAATCTTATCCGCGGCCCGTGCTCGGGATTCACAACCAACAGGCTTTTCCCTTGCCAGCCTACTCCGGCCGCAACAGCCACGGCCTTGTGAGAGATGTACGAACGCCAATTAGTCTTGTCCAGAAGCTGAGAGGCTGGAATCGGGAGAGCTTTGGCTCCCGCGTGCTGAAGGTATTGCGTGACCCGCACGGCGATGTCGTCAAGCAAAGCGTTGACTTTGAGATAATGCTGCTGGTAAAGGGGTGTGGGCGCATCGACGATAGGGTCTATGATTCCGTCCGCTAGTACCACTGCGACACTTATGGCTCTCGTGTAGCCCTCCAGAAGATTCTTGGGCTCTGTTTCGATCCCTTCCAGTAAGCTCAAGTCCGCAATACCTGTAACATCTGCGCCGCACTGACGGGCAAATTTCTTTAGCTGCAAGCTCTTCAATGCGCTCTCCTCCGTTACCGCATGCAAAGCTACACGCCCAAGGGGCGGGAGCGGCTGTAATCCGGTTCGAGTCCGGACATTCCGGCCGCATGAGCGATCCTTCTGCACTCGGGACACAACTTTTGCTGGAACTCATATCCCGGAACGTTAATGCGATTGCCCACGTGTTGCAAGAAGATTTTAGGCAAAAAGTGCGCGCCGCACCCCTCGCATTGCTCCATCTTGATCCTGTTGATGATGGTACCGCACATGAGCAAAAGCCGCTCGTCGCCGAAATCTTCCATCTGCAATGCCCCGGTGGGGCAGATATTGACGCAGGAGCCGCAGCCGATGCAGTGAGGCAGTCCATGCACGTAATCTTTCAGAATCAACGAACTTTCACCTGCGTGGTAAAACCGAATGGCCGAGACTCCGAGTTTGTCAGAACAAACTTCCACACATTTTCCGCAACGCTCGCACACGTCACAGCGCATGCATCGCTTGGCCTCCACAAGTGCCGCTGAGGGATCAAGACCAATTTCCACTTGATCGAACGTTGTCATTCGCTTTTGCAGACTGACAAGCGGTATCTCCTGACGTTGGATGAAGGCTTTGTCCCGATAGGTCATGCGCATAGGTCCCACCATGCGTCGCGGTCGCGGCACGATTTGTTTTTCGACAATTTCATTTCTCAGATAAGCATGGATGCCTTTCGCGGCTCTTTTTCCAGCTCCTATCGCCTGGACTACCGTCGCAGGACCAGTCACCGCATCGCCGCCCGCAAACACGTCAGGAATGTTCGTCTGTTGGCTGTACGGCAATGCCTTTATCGTCTCCTTCCTGGAGAGTTCCAAATTTCCAAGACCCGGCAGATCGAGTATGTGTGGCCTCTGGCCGATGGCGGAGATCACGGTGTCCACAGGCATGCTGTACGTCGAGTCCGGAATTGGAACCGGGCGCCGCCTTCCGGTCTCATCAGGTTCCCCAAGGGTAGCCATCACGCACTCCAATGCCTCGACATCTCCTTGAGAGCCGAGAATTCTCACCGGAATGGTGAGTTGATGGAAGTGGACTCCTTCTTCCGCTGCTTGAATAATTTCCTCGAAATGGGCCGGCATTTCCGACCGTGTCCGTCGGTACACAACGCTCACCGAACTGCATCCCAGTCTAACGCAGTCTCCGGGCAGCATCGATGGCGGCATTGCCCCCACCAACAATAGCGACTCGGTCTCCGGGTTTCTCCTTTCTGGCCAACGCTCCGTGAGCCAGGAGGCTCAACGCACCGAAAACTTGTGGGAAATCTGCCTCCCCTTCGATCTCCAGCCTGCCGCACGCCCAGGCTCCGATGCCGAGGAAGAATGCCTTGTAGCCCTCGAGGCGCAGATGATTCAGGGTCAGGTGAGTTCCGACACGGGTGCTGGTGCGGATTTCCACGCCCATTTCCTGAATTGCGGCAATCTCTCTCCTGACCACGTCCCGCGGGAGACGATACTCCGGGATTCCAGTGACCAACATGCCGCCAGGCTCGGGCAAAGATTCAAACACCGTGACTCGGTAGCCTTCCCAGGCAAGGTAGTACGCGCAAGTCAGTCCCGCAGGTCCGGAACCTATGATGGCTATTTTGTCTTCATAATTGTTCTTTGGTTCAGGATTCTTATATCCTGCCCCAGCCATTGCCATCTTCCCCGCGACTGCCTTGAGATCCTTTATACACAGTGCCTTATCAAGATAGCGTCGCTGGCACCAGGATTCGCAAGGATTCGGGCATACCAGACCGCAGACCCACGGAAACGGATTGTCTTCCCGTATTACCTCGACAGCCTCTTCATAGCGACCCTGTCCTATCAAAGCAATATAAGAAGGGATGTCTATCCCTGCGGGACAATTCAGTTGGCACGGCGCGGAGGATTCTTTCTTCAGACCGTCCGAATCGTACACACTACGAGTTCTATCCGCTGCAGGGCCTGGAGGAAACAAAAGATTCTCGCTCATCGCCTACTCCTCAGGAGCCGAGGCCGGATCTCTACAGGATCCGGGTCACTCTGCCCGTAGCTCCTCCTGTCATCTCCAGGGACTCCGCATAACGCTGGCGAAGCAAGTCCGATGCCCGGTCCACCGGGCCGAAATGAAGGCACTGTGTAAGGCATCCTGTGACGCAAGCAGGTTTCAAGCCTCTGTCTACTCTCTCCATACAATAATCGCATTTCACCACTTTTCCGGTTTCCGGATTCCATTGCGGAACACCCCACGGGCAGGCTGCTATGCAGCACTTGCACCCTATGCATAAATCGGAATCTACAAAAACAATGCCGTCTTTGGGCCTTTTTTGTATGGCTCCTGTCGGACACACATGAGAACAAAAGGGGTTTTCGCAGTGAAAGCACGGCAGAAAATGGAAGTCCATTTTCAAAGTGTTGTGTCGAACTCTAGGCCCAATTTCAATGATTCGGCACAGCCTAGGGCCTACAGGGAGATTGTTGTTCATTTTGCAATGCAATTCGCAACTGTAACAACCTATGCACCGCTGCGGGTCATGAAACAAATAAAGCCGATCCGGCGTCGCTCCGACAATTCGCTGAAGGTCGGGCTGAACGGCTTTGAGCATGATTTCCTCCATGATTCTTGATGGTACGCGGGCGATTGCTTCTTGTACATTCACCCGACATGGTCCCGGTTACTTGGACATTTTTTCTATGGTGACAAAGCATTCCTGCATTGCAGCGCTACCGCCCACGTAGTCAGTGGCCATACCCTGGAGCTCCGAATCGCTGAGCCCGACGCCGTAAGCGTACTTCTGGGCCGCGGCTCGCTTGCCGAAGGCATGAGGTATGAACGCAGCTTCGGGGTGAATTCCATCCGTCGTGTATACCACTGTGGTCCCCGAACCGGTTTCGCTCTTGACAAGGACCCTATCCCCGTCCTGGATTCCGAGCTTGGAGGCAGTGTCTTTGTTTATCCAGACAGGATGATTAGTCAGGACTTCCTTAACGTATTTGTTGTTGCTCATAGAACCCTGCGTAAAGAGTGGATTTCGGCCTATTATAAGGCGAAGCTTCCCGTCCGGAACCTTGACGGGCTCATAAGGGGGAAGGGAAGCCAGGCCGTTCTCCTCCATTTTGGCAGAGATCACCTCGATCTTTTTGGAAGGGGTCTTGAATTTCAGCCCCGTGTCCCGGTCATAGTAGATCTTCTCTTTGGAGAGGTTCACCACGCCTTTCTCATCGAATTCCGAGAGATCAATGCCTGTTTCCGAAAGTTTCCAGCGATTGTAGTCATCGATATCCTCGTAAAAAAACTTATCGCCGAAGCCCACTCTTTCAGCCAATTCCTTGAAGATGCGCCACGCCGGTCGAGTCTCCGATAGGGGCTCAACAACCTGCTTTCTCAAAGCCAAAATAGGTTTTAGCCCCTTGCGTTCTTGGATTGGATCTCCTCTCTCGAGAAAATGGCTTTCGGGAAGGACAACATCCGCGTACCAAGCGGTGTTACTCCAGTTGACGTCGATATCGACCACCAGTTCGAACTTGTTCAGCGCCTTTATCAATGCGTTGGTGTCAGGGATCGAATAGAGCGGATCGAAACGATAAATAATCAGAGCCTTGACCGGGTAAGGCTTTTCCGTCTCGGCTGCTTCGGCCAGCATGTGTGCTATGCCTTGAGACTTGTCAACAATAGGGAACTTCTTGCCCGGCCCGATGCAATCGAAACGATCCCCCTTGGGTGCTTCGATGGTGGCAGGGAGCTCTTTCATCCCTTTGCGGCCGGTATCGGCAAGTCCTTTCTTGAAGAACAACCCACCGGGCACCTCATAATTTCCCATCAAAGCATTCAAGAACAGAATAGACCGCCTCATGTGAAATTCGGTGACATATCGGGAGGCAAACCAACCGATATGAAAGATCACCTTTGGTCTTACCTCGCCAAATTCTCTTGCGAGCCTCCGGATAGCCGCGGCCTCCACATCCGTCTCCTTCTCGGCCCATTCCGGGGTGTACGGCTCCACATATCGGCGCAGGGCGTCAAAATCCTTTACCCACTTTTCCACGAAGTTCTCATCATAGAGTCGATGCTTGATAATCTCGTTCATTAAACCCAAATTGAAAGCCCAATCGGTGCCGGGCCTGATCCTCACCCAGTAGTACGATCGGACTGCTGTCTTGGACGCCCTAGGATCGAGTGTCACGATTTTGACGCCGTTGTCGGTGGCGGTCATCAACTGATTGACTTCGGCAACGGTCAGAGATTCATAAATGTTGCGACCATAGAGGACTACATACTCGGCATTTTCAATGTCAAAGCCCAGAGCCTTCCTCCCCACCCCGAGCGTGGCCTGACATGCCGTATGCAGTGACAGAGGGCATACACTGTTATGAGTGAAATCATTCGGTGTGCCGAGTCCTCTTGCAAATGCTTTAACGAACTCGTTGTTCAGACTCCCTCTCCATCCGACAAGGATGCTTTGGGGGCCGTATTTCTCCTTAATGATTTCCAGCCTGTCCGCTACGTAAGCATAAGCTTCATCCCACGTGGCGTCACGCCATTCTCCTCCGCCGCGCGGGCCCACCCGAATCTGCGGCCGGGTCGGCTTTTCAGTGTCCTTCAGAAACCACTTTGCCGCGGCCCCTTTGGCACAGAGCCTCGTTCCTATGGAACCGACGTTCGGATTCCCGAAGATTCCGTCAACCGCGCCGTCTCTTAGCGTGACTTCTATGGGACACCGTGCCGAACACATTTCGCACTGGCTGAACCTGGTAGTTTCCATTCAAAAGAACTCCTTGGATTTCGACCTAAGTTGCTTATATTCTATCTCTTGGCGGAAGAAGATCTGCCAGGCTCTTCATCTCCCTCGAGCGTTTTCGATAACTGGCCATAATGTCTGATATTTCTCTGAAATATGGCAATCTGCATTTGATTCTCTTGAAGATAAGATAAGCGGCTGCGTAAAGGGTTATAAAAACGCACAGGTAACCTACTGAATAATCTACGAAAAGAAGTTGGAATTCCACGTCGGAAAATCGGGTTTGCATCCAGGCAAGAACGAAGGGGACCGGCCAGAGCAGGGCTGCTGACAGTGAAACCTGCATAAAAAAGGTTTTGCCGAACGCGTCGTTTGCCAGTTTGTTGCAGGCCGTATAGGTTGCACCGTCTCCGACGGCTAGAGCATCCATCGATAGATTCTGAAAGCGGATCATTTCATCCGTGCTACTTTCAATATACTTTCTTACGCCCAAAAAAGCGACTGAGCTGGTGAGTTCCCCGATTATTTCCGCAGCAAGCGCCAACACAAAGGTACCTAGGAAAAAATCGACGAGCGTGTATCCCGTAAGCTGGTAAAGCCGTATCATGTGAGAATCAAAGGTGAGAAAAATCTGATGCATTTCCGCGTTTGACTTTATAGGGATAACGGGCAAAGGGCCGGATTGAACCGGCCCTTTTTCATTATACCACAGTATGGTCAAGAATGAGGTTTCTGTCACATGCCGGGCAGTATGGATTTCCCCAGGAAGCCCTTGGTAAGGTATCCAATGCCAACATAGAGCGCCAACACAACGAACAGTCTTTTCAACCAGATATCCGGTATGTACTTGGAAGTCATCGGACCGAGTATGGAGCCGATGAAAATCCCGATCAGCTCGGTGCCGATGAGCACAAAGTCTACCGGCACACTTTTCATGAACATATACGAAAAAATGGATGTTATCATGCTGACAAGCACGGCCAATGCGGACGTGCCCGCCACGATGAACATGGGCAATCCTGCAACCGAGGTGAGGAACGGCACGTAAAGAAAACCACCGCCCACACCGATGAACGCGGAGATGGCTGCGATAACGAAGCCGCCGATAATGGGCCATATAGGATTGAACGAGAACTCGGCGCCATAGAACGTGAAAACGATCTTACTGAGCCCCCACTGAGTGACATGAACTCCCTTGGCCCATTCTGCCGCCTGTTCCGAGCCTGCGGTTGTCTTCCTTATGTGAGCGTCCTCGAAAGCTTTGGCAGCCGCTTTGGCGGCCTTCTTGCTTGCCTGGCCTCGCGGAGTCGTCTCGTAGAAAAGGACCCCCGCGACCGCAAAAACAACCAGACCGAAATAGCCGATGTACATGCTGAGGTTAATCTTGCCCGCGGTGAGCACGGGAATGAGGTAAGCGCCCAAGATGCCACCGCCCGCCAGGCAGAGGCCAAGTGGCAAAACCAACCGTCCCATGCGATAATACGTGAGAGACGAAATGAAAGCGGACAGTCCCACCAGATACTGGTTGCAGACACGAATCGAATCTGTTAGCAACTTGTTCAGCGTGGGACTCGTTTGCTTGAACGAGGTACCGTAGTTAGCAAGCCCGAAAACCGTTATGTGGCCGACGCCGGCCATTATCCCACCGAATGCACCGACTGAAGAGAATATCCACCCCACCCAGATTCCCCAGAGAATACCGTAGAGCCAGAACGTCCTCGGGGCTCCCGGAATGCCCATGAATCCAGGCGGAGCGCTTTGGTCGATCATCCCCTTCTCCAGGCCTTTCGGGGTCTGGGCGATGGCATCCTCGAGCTTGCCTGCTTCGGCGGGAAATGCCACAATGAGTGTTGCAGCAATGGCCGCGGCAACAATCAGAACTATTACGATCAAACTCCTTTTCGTCATACAAAGCCTCCTTATTTATTGAACGATCCTGTTATGTTGCAGTTTCTCTTGGAACCCAAGGTCAAGTCAGAGGACCGGGCTTTCAGAAGCTCTCGGACTTTCTTTTCCACTGCGTCGATATCCATCGGCTTGAGAAGAAAGCAGTCTGCCGCGGTGGCGTCGCCGGGCTCAGGCAGCAAATAGTTCGAAATTACCATGACCTTGATGCCGGAGCTGACGCTTTTCAGCTCGGCTGGGACCGCCAGGCTATGGCAATGTCTTGAAGCCACGTTCACGATTGCCATATCTACTGCGTTGCTAGCGGCGAACTGCAAGGCCTCATCGGTGTCCACAAACGCGATCACGTGATCTGCGCTGCGTTCCAGAAGCCGCTTGAGCAACATGCAAGAATCAGCTTCTTCGTCGAGGATGAGAATAGTTGCCACGCTTTTCCATTGCTTGAGCGAGAATCGAACTTTTGTTGCCAACTCATACCGATGCGCTATCAAATAATTGACAGCGCCGATGACAGTTTCAAGCCAGTTTCCCGGGCGCAGTCAGGATGGGCCGTTCTTAGCGTAGAAGATCTGCCCGCTTGAAAGCGCACTGGTATCGGCCATGGGGAGTGGCAAGATGCGTGCCACGAGACAAGAATTGGGCATCGGAGTTACTTCATATTGAAAATACGAATAAATTTATGTAGCGACGAGACCGTGTACATCGACCGATGGTCCCTTTCACAAGGCGGAGGTGCAACGAAAAGGCAGACGACCCTTGTATGGATGGCAGCTAGTTAGCAGAATATTAGGCATTTATGCGCAAATGGTGAAAAACTTGCACTGCAAGCTTTCTATTGCACTACTCGGATAGCTTTCGTAGCCAGTAATACGTTGCGCGTGCCCCGGAGTCAATTCATCTCCTGGTCTTCCTCCGAGTGGAAATACTTCGACTTGACTCCGTAGCGTCGCATGACTTGTTGCAGCGCTTGACGTTCCAGGCCGCATTCTTTGGCCGCCTTTGTGACATTGCCGGTGGTGCGGGAGAGCAAGGAAGTCAAATACTCCCGGTGAAAACGTTCCAAAACGCGGCCCTTCGCGTCCTTGTAAGGAAGGCTCTTGAATTCATCCGTGACCAGGCATTCCTCGGAATCGGCAAGTTCCATACCCAGGTCTTCTGCACGGATCACGGCGTCCGGTGACAGAAGGACAGGCTCTGCTGATCACATTTTCCAGTTCCCGCACGTTGCCCCGCCACGGGTGATTCATCAGACGTCTCATCACGTCAGGCGGGACAGTCTTGAGTTGCCGCTTGAACTCAGCACTAAAGCGACGCAGGAAGTGGTCTACAAGTACCGGGATGTCTTCGGCCCGTTCTCTGAGCGGAGGCATGTGAACGGACATGACGTTCAGACGATAGAAGAGATCTTCTCGAAATAGGTTGTTCTTGATCTTTGCTCCAAGGTCCTGATTAGTGGAGGCAATAATTCGGACATCGATTTTGACGCTTCTCGTGTCACCGAGAGGTCTGATTTCCTTGTCCTGCAGCACTTTTAAGAGTTTGGTCTGAAGGGTCACCGATATATCACCGATCTCATCGAGATAGATAGTGCCTCCCCGGGCTTCCCAAAAGAGGCCCTTCTTATTCTGGATGGCGTGGGTAAAGGCTCCCTTTCGATAACCGAACAGTTCGCTTTCCAGAATGTTTTCGGGAAGATTGGGGCAGTTCACCGCCACGAAAGGACCTTTTCCTCTGTCACTCAGCTTATGGATAGCCTTGGCCGCCACGTCCTTGCCGGTGCCCGATTCACCCGTGAGTAGGATAGTTACGTCTGCCGTGCTGACGATGCGTATGGTGTCGAAGATCCTCTGCATCTTGGGGCTGACCCCTACGATTTCATCCAGGTTCTCCTGCTGCTCGATCCTCCGATGTAGCAGAAGATTTTCCCGCACCAGCCTGGTTCTCTCAAGAGCTTTTTCTAGCAAATGCAACAGCTTGTCGTGCTCAAACGGCTTGGTGATGAAGTCGTAGGCCCCCTCTTTAATCGCCTGGACAGCTATGTCTATAGTGCCAAAGGCCGTCATCATGACCACGCTGAGCCCGGCAAACTCCTCCTTGATACGACGCAGAAACTCCATCCCGTCCATGCCGGGCATGCGGATGTCTGCCAGCACCACATCAAAAGGACTCTCCTCCAGAACCGATATGGCTTGGTACGCGTTGGATGCAGTCTGGACCTCGCAATCCAAGTCGGCTGACAGGCTGCGTTTCAGGAGTCGCAACATGTCTTCTTCGTCATCAACGATTAGCAGTCTCGTTTTCCCGTGGCGTTCCATGTCTCTAATCTTCCGGAAATTCACAGTTTAGAGAGGTCTCGGGGTCCCGTCACAGTGGGCTCGAAGAGTTGACATGCAAGGAGGCTTACAGCAAGTCCATTCTTGGCCTGCGATCTCTCTGTTCAGCTAGTTCCGCTACAGGAAGCACAAGAGTGAAGGTACTTCCTTTGCCCGGCCGGCTGTCAACCTCAATTCGACCATCGTGATCCTGGATGATACCATAGCTCACTGATAGGCCCAAACCGGTTCCCTCTCCCACAGGCTTGGTCGTGAAAAAGGGGTCGAAGATCTTGTCGATGTTGCGGGCCGGGATTCCGCAACCGTTGTCGGAAATCGAGACCAGCAAGTATCTTCCCGACGAATCCGGCCGAGAGATGACCTGGATCATCCCCTCCCCGGAAATCGCCTGTTTGGCATTCATTAGCAAGTTCATTAAAACCTGTTTCAGCTTTTCCGCATCTGCAATCAGCAACGGCAGATTACGGCCCAGTCGAGTGTTAACAGCAATATTGTCCAGTTCGAACTGGTGCCCAAGGAGCGAGACCACTTCCTCAATGCATTCATTGACGTCAATGGATGACTTCGTGGTCCGGGTGCTTCGAGCAAACTTGAGAAGATCCTCGACCACTGTCTTGCAGTTTCGTGCGTGCTTTTCGATGGTCTTCAGGTCGTCATAAATCTGAGTTCCCGAAGTATTATCCCGCAACAGCAACTGTGTGTACCCCAGCATTACTCCCAGCGGGTTATTGATTTCATGAGCGAGTCCGGTGGATATCTGGCCGAGCGATGCCAGTTTGTCAGCCTGCTGCAACTGCCGCTCCATGTGCAGCCTGGCCGTAATGTCCTTGGCGGTACCTTCGTAGCTAATCACCGTTCCACTATCGTGTTTTCGAACCGTTGCGCTCACGAGCATGAAAAGATCGGACCCGTCCACTGCACGCAAGTGGCATTCCCGGTCCTTGACGTATCCGCCGAAATGGAGATCTCTCACGAGCTGCTGATAATCATCAGAAGATTCAAACAAGTCAGCCAGACTCATCTTCCCTATCACTTCGTCCCGTTTTCCGTCCCCAAGAGCCGTCAACCCTGCCTCGTTAATATCAAGAAAGCGCCCTTGATCGTCGAGAATGAAGATCATGTCCATGGAGCCTTCGAAAATGCGCCGGTATTTTTTCTCCGATCGGCTCAGATCTTCCGTGCGCTGAACTACCAGCGATTCAAGGTTTCGATTGAGATGCATGACCTCCTGTCCGGCTTTTTCAAGAGCCTGTTTGTCCTTCAAGATCGCATTGTTGATCTTGTGCACTCGCTGAAAGTACAGCGTTATCGACGCCACTACAACGAAAGCCAGGGTGTTGATACCTCCGCTGAACGGCCGCAAGGTCAACCAAACGTCGGGCATTCCCAGGATCAACAAGACGCGCTTGGCTATGTGGCCAACTCCGCGGGATACAGCAAAACCTGCAAGAGCCGCTGACAGCCACAGAAGATACGTCCAGAGCACATGGGCCGGCTGGGTTTTTACAAGACGCATCGCATACCAGACAGACAGGAAGGAAAACAAGATCATCAACGCTGATCCCACCACATCCGTGAACCAGATGGGAGCGAGGGGATAGGAGTCATTAACGGACATTCCTCTCCTCCCTCAGCGCGCACTTGTACAAAGATCGAATCCCGACGACGAGGAAAATCATAGCGGGAACGCAAACCAGGTGATCCAGCTTCGAGCGCGTAGTAAAGACGCATCATCGCAGAATCCAGGATTATCCGCTGCGTCCAATCCGGCTCGCCGATCATTGCACCTGTCGCAACTTGCTCCTCAACCCAGTGGCCCACAATTGCCATGATATTCCAGAGAATAAAGAGGATGCACGATATCTGGATGAGGCGCCATCCTCTCTGCTGGACAAATTTGTTCACCTGGAGCCAGTACCGCGAGTATGCCCATGGCTACCATAAAGAAGACATGGGCGAGCTGGTGCACATAAAGCCCTTCAGATGCCGGATGGGACTGGAAGCTCCAGGCAAGCCCAGGGCTCAAGACTGCCAACAGAACAACGAGCGCGGTTGCCGCCTTCACCTTCAACCTCTTAGCGTGTGACCGTCTGATTCACTGGATCAGTGCGGCCCCGATCTGGCGCTTGCCGCAGGATTTAGCCGCACCATCCCCGGAATGAGGCGCCGAAGAGATCTCTTTATGGAAAATGCGTCGGCGCCTCTTTTCATGGAAAACTAACACTTGACGGGTGTGAGGTTTTAGTCTGGGCTGGTGTCCGTTACCTGCCCAGTGCCAAAAGAAGTGACACCCTTGAGGCTCCCCTCGGAAAGAAAGGTCTCATAGTTATAAATTAACCTTTGGACCACCGCTCCCGCCAGACGTTTAAAAAACATCATCCCCATTTCAGGGTGTTTTTGAAATATCTTGTTCAAGCTCTCCTTTTCAATTTTGACCACCTTGCTGGGAGCTACACATTCCGCGCTAGCCACGTACGCAGGGCGATCAACCATGCCTGTCCAGCCGAAAGCCTCTCCCGGAAGGTTGACTGTGTAGTCTATCTCCGCTTCTGTTCCTATGGAGACTCTTACCCGCCCGTCCACAAGAATGTAAAAATGATTAGCCGGAGCGCCTGCCTTAAACACAAGCGAGCCTTTTTCGTGTGATTCTTCCACCATGATCTTGGTAATTTCATTCATGGTTTCCTGGCTCTGGTCCTTAAAGAGGTCGGCTTTTTGGATAATCATGGCTTCTCCTTTCTGTTGGAAAGACATGTGTGGGACCCGGCCGGGCTCGAACCATCTTTGCGGCTACGTCGGTTCTTGCCGTTCTTTCTTGCTGCTCTTCCTCCTTTTCTTATCCTTGTTTTGGCTATATTGGTAAACCATCATAGCAAAGTCTTGAAATAACGCTTCGCAGCCTTTTACTCTTTCTGTGGCTTCTTTATGGAGAGGTGCCTCCACAATATCCCTTTTTTCAACCTTCTTTAGCCACTGCTTCAGTTTTTCAAGTTCCTCTTCATTTTC
Source organism: uncultured delta proteobacterium (assembly GCA_963828085.1). Classification (GTDB taxonomy): domain Bacteria; phylum Desulfobacterota; class Desulfomonilia; order Desulfomonilales; family Desulfomonilaceae; genus CAWBBA01. The sequence goes on along the minus strand of CAWHDO010000028.1, from coordinate 54,784 downwards.
CTCAACCTCGGCAAATATAAAATTCTGCCTTCCTATCTCGAACTCAATCTCTTTTGCGTAATCCTCACACTTACCTATAATTTCTCGATATTCTTCGTCTCTCGATTCCACAAATGCCTTGTTTATGCGCTCTTCCTGATCTCTGTTTAAGACTTTTCCGTCAATGAGCAGAGCCTCACCTTTCCAGCTTTCAATATTTTGTATGAGCTTTCTGACTTCATTGACTCGCTCGCTCGCATGAGGCAAAACCCAGACCGATTGATGATTCACCGCCCCAAGCTTTTTGAGCTGCCTCCAAATATAGACACGCGACCGTGACGGCCGTGTCGGAAGCGTATATGAAAAAAACAACCACCTCATGTAACTATTGTTACCGGGGGTACAGATGGGAGTCAACCGGAACTTTCTTCTGTGGAAATTTAGATCAGGCTTTAACGTCCTTCCTTGCCGCCAACAATATCGGAATAGAAATCAGTTGGACCACTACGGAAAAGACTATAAGAGTGGGAAGCGAGATGTCGTACAACACTCCCATGAGCACGCTCCCCGCGAACCAAAACAAGCCGAAGGCCGTATTAAATATCCCAAAGGCAAAGCCCAGCCGGTTCGTTGGAACCAGGTCCGCAATGGCGGCCTTCATAACCGATGACTGAGCCCCCATGCCCACTCCCCATAAGGCCATGCCGGCAAGCGAAGAATAATACCCGCCCAGAAAGACCAATGGAGCGAAAAAAGACGAGAAAAGGACCGCGATGACTAAAGAGGCAAAGCCGATGCGGTCAAAAATACGGCCGAACCAAAGGGCCGCGACCGCATCAACCCCCATTGCCACTGCGTAGAATATTGGGATCGAGCTATCCGGAATGATAGCCGTTTTCTTAAAATGATAGGCGATGAGGGGGAAGTCAGCATACGCTGCCGCGACAAAACCGACAGCAATGACATAGACCCAAAACTTTCGGGTAAGGCCTTTTCCCTCCAACTTCACTGAGGCGCTTCCAAGGTTATGAGGGGTCGGATACAAATTTGCCGCCAGGGTCAGCAGGCTCAAAGCGATGAGCGCCGGGATCAACAGCAATGCGAAGCCTGTTCCATAGCCGCCTTTAAAATGAAGGACAGCAGCCACAAATAATGGGCCGATGACAGCGCCGGTCTGGTCCAGGGCCTGATGAAGACCAAAACCCCACCCGCGGCCAATGTGGTCCGAAGCGCAGGAGAGCATCACGTCGCGGGCAGGGGTCCTGATCGCTTTGCCCATTCGTTCTGCAACGATCAGCGCCGCTGCAAGAGGCCAATGGCCTGCCAATGCCAGAAGAGGCACCGCCAACAGGTTCATGCAGTAGCCGAGGAAGACTATGGTCCAGTATTTCTTTGTTTTGTCCGCAAATACCCGGATGCAAGCCGCAAAGCGTACCCGATTAATTCTCCAAATCCCGCAACTATTCCCACTACTGTCGCGCTTGCCCCGAGAACCGCCATGAATGGGCCGGTGATGCTCCGAGCCCCCTCGTATGTAAAATCTGAGAACAGGCTCACTACCCCGATTAAGACGACGAACTTGATCGCGGCGGGCCTCGAAATGTCGCACAGTTCTGCGGGGGCATGTAATGAGGTTTTTATGGCCATCTGATCTCCTTGCTTGTGGCATCTCTATTGATATCAATTTGTGATACCGAGGTCACATAGACTACCAACGAGCTTATTTCACCACCAGGACCGGCTTTTCGCTGTATTTCACGATCTGCTGAGAAACTCTGCCCCAAAATCTTTAGTGAATTTTGAAAACGAAAGAGAAGATCTTGTAAAGCACGAATGAGACAATGCCTGCAACTATGGGCGTGAGAAACCATGAGATCACGATTTCTTTCATCGCCTTGAGATCGACGGTCCTGATCCCTCGTGCCCCACCAGCCCCTCCTATACCGCCGATCAACGCCTGATTCATGGATGTGGGATATCCCATGAAAGCCGCTGTGTGGGCTGTTATGCTCTGGGCCATTTTAGCGCCTACGCCCATGTTTAAATCCAACTGGACGATCCCTTTGCCGACCTTTTCGAGAATCGGGCGACCCCATGTCAGCGCGCCAATAGCTATCACTATGCCGCCGATAAAGCCCGCCTGCATTTCAGTGGTCAGCTTGAGCCCGAAAAAGACACCGACTGCATTACCCGTGTTGTTAGCTCCCAGTGTGTAGGCTGCGTAGCAGCACCCGACCACGAGAGCATGTCCCAAAATCTTCTCCACTTTTTGAGATCTGCCCTTCATTATCCAATCTGTGAGATGTGTGAAGATGTATCCCAGAATGGCCGACATGATCGGAGTGGCTACCCACGTCACGCACAAGAAGATGATGGTGGTGCTCCAGAACACAGGAGCGCCCATTGCGAGGGCCGATCCCACAACGGAGAAGCAGGCCAACTGAGAAGTGGAAACAGGCCATCTCATCCAGGTGTTGGCCGCGGTTACAAGTGCGGCGGTGAACATCATCGTCATGGCCCCAAGCGGGGTCATATCTTCCCCCCTGATGATCCCGGTGCCCACGGTGGTGACCACGCTACGGCTCTCAAAGGTGGCGCCGAGTAGAGCAAAGATCGCGATCAAAATGGTGGCTATGGTTGGGCTCTTGATGATCCCCGATCCATAGGCCATTCCCATTGTGGCCCCCGTGTAATGGGACCCGATAGTCCAACCGAAAAAGAGGCCGGAAAGGACCATTGCTATTGTCAGGATGGCCATGGTGATCCTCCTGTCCGACGAGTCGGTCTATGTAATAGATGTTACATGACAGAGGATCATTGTCAACATCATTTTGTAACTTAAGTTACTTTTTCTTGCACGGCTAGAGATGTACTTAACCGGCTCTTCAAGCGTGTTGATTGTTGCAGCAGATCATAACTGGGCCTCCCAAATATCCGCTCATACAAATCTTCGCCATAACTTGTCTGCAATGGTTCGCCTTCGATTAATTTAAAGGTTCGCACTCCGCCGGTTTGTCTCTCAGCCCGCAGGAAACCAGCGTTTTCCATTTTCTTATCATAATAACCATGCGCAAATTCATATAAATGCGTAACGAAGAAGACCTTGATGCGTTTTTCCAATAAGGCGGTAACTATCTGCCTTGCAATCTCCGAGCCTTCTCTTTCATTGGTCGCGGCAAATGATTCATTGAAAAGGACCAAGGAATTTGACGTTATCTTTTCAACGATGTCACTCATTCTGCTGAGTTCTTCATCAAGTTTCCCGCTTTTCATGGTAGCGTCTTCTTCCCGTTTGTAGTGCGTGAAAAGGCCGTCACAGATATTGGCGCAGAAAGACTCAGCCGGTACAAACATGCCGCATTGCATCATTAATTGAGCCAAACCTATGCTTCGCAAAAAAGTTGATTTGCCGCCCTGGTTGGCGCCTGTGACGATCACGAGGGTCTTTGTTGTCCGCATCCACATCGTTGCCGACAATTTTTTGTTTCATGGTTAAGGCCAGACAAACATCGTATAACCCGTGAAAAGAATGTCTGCGCTCGTCTGGCAGGCACGGGCACGGGATAAGATACTGGCTCACCCATTTGGGCAAGTTGCTCATATAAATTCGAACAACCTATGTAAAAAGCCAATTCGATCCGCAACATTTTAAAAAAACTGTCAATATGGTCAGCGGACTGGGCAAGTGCATTGGCAACCAGGTTGACCCCTCTGTTTTTCAATTCCGACAGTGTCCTGGCACCGCTTTCATCCCGGTCGGCGATATAAAAGATGTAAACGGGCCGTTTTGGGCCAAAGATCCGCCCCATCCAACTGTGTTTTTTGTCTTGTGGTTTACGAAGCATGTAATCGGCACCTTCATTGCCCTTTCCCAGTTCAGCGCTGATCAAAACTCCGCCGCGGAATTTCAATTCTTTTAGATGATTTTGGACGGTGGCGAAATATTCGTCATCAAGTTCTTTTTTGATCATCGTGAAGAACGCTGTAAAGCCGTCTGACTCAAATTTGTCGGCATGTTCATCGGCGATATTCTTTAGTTTCTTTAGCAGGCCCATAAACATCTGCAACATTTCTCTCGAACTATACAGTATCGAGCTTGGATATGCTATCGAAAATGCCCATCCAATGCCTTTTTTGGTTTTCAATTGATTCTATCGCGATCTGGTAGATATCGCTGACAATGGAAGGATGTTTCAGGCAATCCTTAAGAATATTTTGGCGATATCGAATTGTGTCCAGCATCGCTTAAACCGGATAAAACAGCCTTCTGTGCCACTTCAAATAAAAAGTTATCACCGAGCGCCATGGCGTTGAACAGCGTGTTCAGTTCCAGGTCTTGTGTCAGTGCTTGTTCATTGGACGGCAATTGCCGATCCAATTCAAAATCCTGATCTTTATACATGAGAAAAGCCTTCATGATTTTATGCGCTCCTTCAAACAATCGTATGTCAGGCGATACTTTTCGGCAATGGATATTGCGTACGAAAGTCCGTCAGCATGCCTTCTTACAATTTTATAGGTTCGCAATGCCGGATTTTCGGGAACAACCGTACTAACCATGCTTACGGTTTTCTCGCTCAAAGAAGCTAATTCAACCATGAATGTTACGCAGACGGACAGCAAATCCCGTTGTATTATTTCTTCCATTATCTTTTTGCCCAAAAAAATCAGCGTCTTTTAATGTTGTGGAAGTGAGAATTTCATTCATTATGATGATACTGTTCGGCGTGGCCTGGTTTAGAATAGAGTAAATTCGGACGAGGTCGTCCTGCCAATTTGCCACGGAGATTATTGATGTTTTCTTCCTTTTCAAAATGCGTAAAGATCCTGTCGAACAGAAAAAGTTGCGCTTCCCTGCCCGGGACGGGACAGCCTAAGCTGGCCAGATAATGTAACTGCCCAAAGGTGCGGGCGAAGGTTGTTTTACCGCCCTGGTTCGGTCCGGATACTACAATGATTCGCTCTTTGTCTTTTAGGTAAAAATCATTACAAACAACGGACGAATTTTCTCTTATGAGTTTATAGGCCAGGGCTAAATCGAATCCTTCATAATCATAGACTTCCTTGCTCTTATTGGAAATCTGTGGATAACAAAATTTCAGTCCCGGCTTGTTTGAATGTTGCGACATACTCTAGATAGGCGACGTAAAATTGTATTTCCCGGTAAAAAACACTCATCGTTTCATCCAGAAAATTGCCGTTTTTCGTGCAATAGTTATCAAGATTTAGAAATATGTCGGGATACAATTTGGCTACAAAATCCAATATTTTCGCTTCAACATGATTCATGCCCGTCCCGGTGGGAAGCTTAACCCTGTAATCTTTCACCGCGCCGTGTTTGAATTTCTCGAATATTTCTTCCACGTCTGTGCTGTAATCAATTTCAAATTCATATTTGCGAACCTTGATAGCGTTACCCTTTATGAGCAGGCAATATTTTACTGATGACAAATCGGCTATTAGCTTTTTCGTTTCCACCACAAACGAAGTAAAACGCGTCGGAACTGGCATAGTTCATTATATATTCGCGGAAGTGCCAAAAAGCCGCGCGATTTTAAATTTGCAAGGTTTAAATCATGCACCAGGCCGTTAATAGCTTCGCAATAAATCTCCGTCGCCTCCAAGAACCATCCTTCTTTATGGTACTTGTAGTGAAGCTTATCTACCAAGGCGAGATATCGGCGCATTGCGTTCATTTTTTGCGCAAATGATTTTATTCCCTCCAACAGAGTTACATTTTCAAGATCACGCATTATTTCTTGACGGTACTCTGATCACGGCGATATCGTTCAAGGAAGCGTAAAAAAATGGCTTGAGATTATAGTCCTGCTTGCCAGCGGTGATGGCGTCTATGATCTGATCAAGATTCAAATCAACAAAAAAGACTGGCGCTTCAAGTGTTTCTCTTTTTATGCCCTCTTCAGTTCTCTCAAACAGTATGCTGTGGAAAATCATGAGAAAAATGCCTCACTCTTCTGCTAAGACACAGCCACCCCCGAATTCTGCGAGCCGCGGACAGCCAGGGAATCACCAGGCTGAGTTTCGTATTACAAATCAAGCATAGCCGAGAGCCATACGGTAAGTTCCACAAAATTTGCTTGCATTTCTGCTGTTCGGTCTCTCACTTCACCCGAAGCATAAGAAACACCGAACCGCTTGTTGATGGTAACTCCGTTATCCCTGCAATAATTGTCCAAAGAAGGCTTGGTCATGCTCCCAATCAAGAACGCTCCTGCCGAAGCACCCCACTTGAAATGGGGCCCGTCTCCCCCGCTGTCGCCGATGACCACCACTCGACTTGGCGGAATGCCCAAAATCCTCATTACGGACTCGGTATTCCTTGGCTTGTCTTCAATTTCACTCACCCAAAACAGGTAACGGGGGTCTTCAGCAACTCCCGGAAAACGGATCAGGGGATTGGCTGCTACAAGCGGCACGCGGGGGATGAGATTCCCGGAAAAGACCCGCTGAAAGTAACCTTGCATGCCGGTAGTATTGATCATGAAAAGGAGGCCATGACTCAGGCACCACTCGATGAGATCAGGGACACCGGGGTACGTACTGAAGCTGGCGTTAAGATAGGCATCCATCTGATCTACAGTGAGGCGGGCGGGCATCAGGGCCGAGATCCATTGCGTTGCTTCGGCAAGTGAGATCTCGTTGCCTGTATATTCCGCAAAAACATCGGACAGCTCGGCTGCCAGGTGCGGGTACGCAAATGTAATGGGATCGAAGGGTCCACAAGGGGCCAGACATTCGTTCCAGTCCGAAGAGACCAATGCTCTATACTTCACGTTTGTTCCTCCGGAACGTAAGGTTCCGGTCATAGGAGGCGTGCCGTTACTTCACCACCAGCACCGAGCAAGGGGCAAGGCGCACGAGATTCTGGCACGTCCCGCCCATGACTCGCTCATAAATTGCGGAATGCCCCATGAAGCCGATTACTAGAAGATCGACACCTCTCTGCCTGATAAACTCTATAATGGTCTTGACCTCATGTCCCACAATGACGTGCGGCTTCAATTCCACGCCTTTTTCTTGAGCCATTTCACGGGCTTTCTTGATCGCCCCCCTATACGTGGCGTTGGCCGTTTCTTTTTCCTCCATCACCTCGCCCACTGTGCCTGGATAACGCGGCACTTCTTCCACCGAGATCGTATGGAGTTCGGCCCCGGTGAGCTTGGCCAATTCGATTGCTTTCTCCAGGGCAAGAAAAGCACTTTCCGAACCGTCAAGTCCGTGAAGTATTCTGGATGTCATTGCCAACCTCCTCGTCTTCAATTTGCACAGGTGGTTGAAACCACTGTTGAGCGATCATAGTGGGAACAACCGCGCTCCCGATGACCGCTGATACGAGAATCGTATATTGGTCCTGGTTTATTATCCCATTAGTGAGTCCGAACAGTGCCGATATGCTGCCAAAAGTCAGCCCAGTGGACATCATGAGGGTCGTATAGATTCCCTCGCGTTTCTCGAATCGGAAAACCTTGGTGAGTGGCCATATTCCCACTGTTTTTGTAATCATTTTGACGCCCAAAAAGATGGCTATTAATCCTGCTGCTGTCCACAACGTTTGAGACTTAATGAGAGAACCGGCCTTCAAAAAGTAAAATGGGGTCAACAGCGTGAAGGCCATCACTCGCATTCGAGTGGCCAAAACCTTGTCCCTGAGGAAGAAAGGGGCCAGAACCATTCCTATCAGGTATGCGGGCAATACAGCTTCACTCTTGGCCATAGCCGCCAGGCCCCCTAACGCGAAAAGGACGAAGAATATGAATTTGGTTTCCCGGCTCACTGACCCTGTTCCCCACCCGAGCGAAGAACCAAGGCACAAAGTACGGCAGAAAGCACATGGTCACCGCAGTAACTACGCCGAAGAGAGCCAGCCAAATATTGTAATTGGCAAAGAGAATTCCAAGAGCTAAGACGGTGCCCAAATCATTTATAAAACAGGCGGCAAGGACGATCTTTCCTATTTCAGTATTGTTGAGGCCAGTCTCGACCATCACGGCGTATACTACTGCAACCGATGTCGTAGAAAGTGCGATGCCAGCAATTTGGGCCTGGTCCCACGGCCAGTTGGACACATAGTGGGCATAAGCAAGCACGCCAAAGAACGGTGCGAAAAAACCTACAATTCCAATGGTCATGCTGGACCAGAAATGCTTTCGGATTACAGCAGGGTCGATTTCTGCGCCAGCAAGGAAGGTAAGCAATATAGCCCCGAACCCGGCAAGGTAATTCACCCAGGGAGTCAGAGGAAGACCAACCGTGTTTCCTGCCAAGGCCCCGACAATTATCTCAACGAGGGCAACTGAGACGGCGACCCTTATGGAAATCAACGATGCCAGCAAGGCCATTCCGATCCATAGGCCCGACAACAACCAGTCATTCATCATATACAATCCTCTGCGATTCGGTCCTGTGACCGTCATTCGTGAAGCGCACTGAGAGCAGCGCGACGTCATCTACGATGTTTCACTAACTCAACATGTCTGGCAGAAATCCCCCTGAAAGCCACATATAAACTATCCATTCGGTCTTGGGGTCCATGCCTAGAAAATTTCTGCTACCGCGACCTAAATCGCGGTTCGCATCGAGATGACGCCGGCTAATAGCGCCAACCCGATCCAAACCGCTGCCATGTACCAAGTCTGTTCCATAAAACTCCTCCCGAGCCGTATTCAGACTAACTCAACCGGATGCCGCTTGCTTAGCTATTTGGGAAATTTGGTTTAAATCCTCGTTCAGTACGGCCACTTTCGGATCCAGATATTGAGCCAACCCGGGTGGCAATTGACCGTACCGTTGAAGACGGTCGCTCTCGAGTTCCACCAGAGAGACCCAGAGTACAGCGCAGGAACCCACGATCATCTTGTCGACCCTATGGACTGATCCCTCAAGATTTAATGCGTCTTTGACTTCTTTGAGTATCACGCGCATCTTTGCCACCCGTTCCGCTATTAGTTGTCGCTGAACAGCCGAGAGGGTGTTTCGGACCTCATAGAGCACGGACGTGACGCTGTGGCCATTCGCCCATTGCTCGAACTCGCAAAGGTCTTCGTCAAGGAGCGACAGTGTGGTAGAAATTCCACGAATATGATTATCACTCATGGGTGCACGTCTTCCTCAGAGATGCCGTTGCCCATCCATGGGGACAGTATCTTTATGCCTTGAGAGGGTTCTCAAAAACAGCGGCCTTCCCCAATTCCACTTCTATCTCCAATAACCGATTGTACTTGGCGATCCGTTCACTACGGCTGGCTGAGCCTGTCTTGATTTGGCCGCCACTCATAGCCACGGCGAAATCCGCCAGAAAAGTGTCCTCCGTCTCTCCGGAACGGTGGGAAATCACGTACCCCCAGCCGGCTTTTCTACAAAGGTGAATTGCTTCGATGGTTTCGGTGACCGTGCCGATCTGATTGAGCTTTATAAGCACGGCATTGGTAGTATTCTCTTCGATCCCCCGGGCAATGAAACGGGTATTGGTTACATAGATATCGTCACCTACAATCTGGGTTGTCTTTCCAAGGGCAGCGGTATGTTCTCGAAAGCCGTCCCAATCGTTTTCGGCCAGGCCGTCTTCGATAGAAACTATCGGGTACTTTTCAATCCAGGCTTTATAGAGATCAGTCATTTCCGAGCTGGTCTTTTTGCCCTGGCCCGATTTTCTGAGGTGATAAACTCCATCTTCAAAGAACGAACTCGCAGCCGGGTCAAGCGCTATGGCTATACCTTTACCTGGCTTGAAACCTGCGGCTTCAATGGCTTCGAGGATTACCTCGCAGGCCTCGTCATTGCTCTTCAAGTTCGGTGCAAAGCCGCCCTCATCACCCACGCTGGTTGCATATCCTTTTCCCTTCAGAATTTTTTTCAGGGCGTGGAAAGTTTCAGCCCCGTAACGGAGGGCTTCTGCGAAGGTCGGCGCGCCTACCGGCATCACCATGAATTCCTGCAAGTCAACACTATTATCAGCATGTTGACCTCCATTGAGGATATTCATCTGTGGCACGGGAATTCTTACTGCCCCAGGTCCCCCAAGATAACTATACAAAGGGAGCCCCGAGATCATGGCCGCAGCACGAGCAGCCGCCATAGACACTCCGAGAATGGCGTTGGCTCCAAGCTTGCTTTTGGTCGGGGTTCCGTCCAATTCGATCATTAATAGGTCGATCTCGGATTGCCGTGTCGAAGGAATACCGATTACCTTTGGACCAATTAACCGGTTCACGTTATCCACGGCTGTCAGGACGCCCTTGCCGCCGTACCGTCGTTTGTCGCCGTCTCGCAACTCAAGCGCTTCATTCTCCCCCGTAGAAGCCCCTGACGGGACAGAAGCCGAAGCCGTTACGCCGTTGTCCAACTCCACAAAAACCCGGATTGTCGGATTTCCGCGAGAGTCAAGAATCTCCAGTGCCCTGACTGAAACGATCTTGCCATCCATAACAATGTCCTTTCTTCAAAAGTGGATTGATCCCAAAACCGATAACTCCCTAACCAATGTTCCTGTCACCCACTATCGACAGAAAAGTGGACCACCCACTACACCAACCAACTGCACTTATCAAAGCCGCTGTGTCTTCCTCAGTCTGGCTGCCCTTGAACTCGAACTGGAACGAACGGGCATACTTTACGAGGTGGGTAGATAGGTAAGTCACCAGAGAGCGTGTGAACAGATATATCATCAGCCAATCCCGGAGATTCGTCTTCAATCAAGTGCTGCCTGCATCTCCGGGTTGAGGCCGTGCCGGCGCATGTTCCACAGACAGCATTGCGCCAATATGGTTCAGTCCTTCGAGCCAATCCAAGCAGTTCGGTTAAATCTCGCCCTTGCTGTACGATCTTCTTTTTAACAAATCCCTTGCTTTCATGGCCATACCCCTCTTCGCACATTAAGCATGGTCCCTTTTGCCGAAGCCTTCTCCTCAATCTCCCATGTTGGCCCGGACCGTGCATTTCAAAGGCAGCCAGAGCCAGTCCCATCACATCCTCATAAAGCACAGCCGGACCATGCATGTACGTGCTGCGAAAAGCAGCTTCAACAACCATCCAGCCCCATGCATGGCGCTCGCACATACCCCATGCCTTTCGTAGCCGAACTCGGGTTTCGGGGTTCATGATGCTCCCCTGGATGAACCACCAGAGAAAGTGTATTTCACCGGGGGATAGTTCAAGCTGCTCGGGAGCAGATGATTTGAACACACTAGAAGCCTTCATGCTCACATCTGTAACTCTGCGATAATCTTGGCCAAATCCGTTGCCACCACCTCAAATCTCGAAACATCTTCAGCAATTGCTTCGGCGTGTTCCTTGCGTTTCGTGTAGGCCGCCTGCATTGCCCCATGCGTGGCCGCAATGGTCTCCTGGAAACGCTGGTCCAGTGACAATGCAAAGCCACGAAAGGCGTTGTTGAGGTTCTGTAGGGTCGCCCATCGAAGGTTCTCAACGTTTTGACGAACCAGCGCTTCTATCTGTCTGGTCATGCGCTTCTTTAGTCGATTTATCCGAAGCGATGCCGGAAGTAGTTTGTCGATGGCCTCTTCCGGAACCACGATTGGCAGACTCGGAACGCGTTTACGTTGCACCCAGTAAGGCCGGCGCTTCATCTCAAACGCTTCGGAACTCTCCGGCGTGTGGTAAGGGATTTCAAAGAGTTCCGCCGCTGCACGTCGAATGAGTTCAATGAGATCGTCAGCCCTCTCCTGGTGAGGCCGCAACGTCTCACTCACATGCCGACCGAATCTCTGAGATACCTCCTCAGCCGAGCTTTGGAAAAACACAGTGACTTCCTCCGCGAGGGCGTCCATGACAGTCGTTTCATTCACTTCTCCGTCTTTCATGGCTGAGAAAGATGCTTCCACCACGCTCTCCAGGTGGTCTGCAGATTGCTGCCGCAGCGCCTCAGCGTGCTGCTCCAACGATTCCAACGTGCGTTTTCTGTCACCAGCCAGCAGATCTTGCGCGGAGATGCGCTGGCGCTCCGCGTTTTTCAGCTTCTTCTCGAAGACCTTCAATCGGTCTTCCAAATCATCAAGAGGCATTTGCAAGGAACGGATTCCCAGCCTTAACCGCATCACGACATCTTCGAGCACATCCCTGACTTTGTGACCCAGAGCTTCCCGAAGAGCATTAGCTTTTTCCGAGACAAGAAAGCAGATGAGGTGATTTTCGACCTCGTGGAGGCCGCTTTCAGTCCAAAGGCGAGAATCCTCCGAGAGCTTAGCGTCCAGTCCTCGACGAGAGGATACACAGAAGATGGGATAATCATTGCTGACCCCCATTTTTTCAGTGAGGACTTTTTTAAAGAAGGTCAGCGCTTCTTTTTTCTCTTGCTCCTTTAGATAATCAACCTTGTTGAAAATGAAGAACAAGCGCCCTACTCTAGATTTCACTTCTTTGAGGAACTCCGCTTCCACTTCCGTCAATGGCGGATCTGCCGATACCACGAACAGGGCTGCATCGCACTTTGGAAGGAAATTGAGGGTTGCCTCTGTGTTGTGCGTGAACGTGGAGCCGATGCCAGGAGTATCGATCAGGACCACACCATGTTGGAGAATCGGCGCAGGATGCAAGATCTCTACTTGCAGCACACCCAGCCGGTTTTTGGGATTTCCTTCTTCCGTGACAATCCCGTGCAGAATGTCAACTAATTCGTCGAGGCCCTTGCCCGTGTACTCTTTGGCGGGCCTTTCGTCCTGATAGGAGACACGCATCCGGGTCTCAGGGCCATATTGCAGGAATGTCGGTATGGCCGTAAGCGGTACTACCGAAGTCGGCAACAACGCCTCTCCCAGGAAAGCGTTGAGAAAAGTGCTCTTGCCGCGCTTGAATTGCCCCAGCACCGCAAGGTGGAACCGTCCCTCTTCCAGCCGGGTACGGAGGGCACGTAATTTCTCGTTGTCGCCAGAGAACTGGTCGCCCAGAGAATCCACAATTCTCAACGCTTCACCGAGAAGTAGCTGGAAATCTATTGAAGATCGAGAGTCTTGCTCGGGTGAACAGGTTGAGGTCGCTGAACCGGAATCCTGTAGGGTTTCAGAACTCACGATAAACCCTCCTGGCGTACTGTGCTGCCGGCAAAACTGAACGGGAAAACCTCTGAAAACAAAAAACCCACCTTTCGGTGGGTGCCAGTCAAGCTGATCTCCCACCGCGAAATTACCTGCGGTAGGAGTCATCAGCTCATTATGAGCATTTTGGGGGACTCCATCCCCATCGGCCACTCTTATTTTGTATAGACAATGTTACAAAAAGTCAAGACCAGCGATTCCGATCAATCTACTGCGTGCGTGTTTGGAGCGGAAAATGATGCCAAGCGCGTATAAGGAAATGCCTGGTCAACGATGCATTTCAGACCAACGGCGTTCTCATCAAAAGATCGAGGGCTCGGCGGGCTGTACCGGCAAGTTCCGGCTCTTCAGCCTCTAGTGACAGCAATTGACGAAGGTGATCTGCGGTGCGAAGGATCAGCATTGCCAGGTCTCCCTCATCGGCCCCGATGTTGGCTGTCAGCTCGGCCCAATCCACTTCTTCAGCCCACAAGAATACCGAAGCAGCCGGCCAAAACATTATGGTAGGGACATCAAAACCCCTGGTAATCATGAACTGCCCCAGGGGTCGCAGCTTTTCCATCATGTGGCGGAATCGCTTCCAGAGCGGCCGCGTTCTCTCCCATATTTCCCTGCTTATGAGGATTTCCTTGTCTTTATCCAATACAAACGGAGCAATGAGCGCGGCCAGCCCCTGCGGACCAAGTCCGCTAAACTCGCCCTGCCTTATCAATTCCGCTATCAAGAGAGGATGATCCAACCTCAGTTGCGCAGCCCATCTGCCGTCATAGGTCGGAACGCCGTTTGCGTCCACGTAATTCAATTCCTCAAGTAACTTTATGTGCCTTTGAAACACCTTGAGCAACCTTGAGTGCACTTTCGCCGTGTGACGAGGATTCTCACGAAAAGAAGCAAAAGACAGTCCGAGAAGTTTTCTCACGCCGTCCGGGTCATGAGAGAGCAACAGGTTGAGCGTCATGGAAAAATTAATTGCGATCCTGGATTCTAATGGCTCCGGCTCAGAAAATATCAGCGCCTTTACCAGGCCGATGTTCAGAAATCTTCCGGTACCACCAGAGTGAAGCCGGCGTTGTCCATCCCTCGTCTTCCGGCCCGACCCGTCATTTGGTGGAGGTCTGTCGCGGTCATGTCCACGAAGGTTCGACCGTTGAAACGGTCGCTCTGCACAAGCACCACCGTCCGCGCGGGAAAATTGACTCCCGCTGCCACAGTGGACGTAGAGAAGATCACCTCCAGGTGCCCCAAGACCATCATTTTTTCAATCAGAAGACGCCATCCCGGAAGCTGGCCGGCATGATGCGAGCCGGCCCTGCAATGCAGCAAGCGGCCGAGTTGTCTATGTCGCATTAACTCCGGATAAGCTGCAAGTTGATCCTTGACGGTGTCCGCGAAATCTCCCTCTTCAGGGCTGGATGGCGTCGGAAGGAGGGCTTGCAGAGCGCTGTCGCAGTCCGACCTGGATTTTAGGAAAATGATTGCGGGGAGAAGTTGAAATTCCCTGAGCGTCTCAACTATCCCGTTTATCTCGGGAACTCTGGACTCCCGAACTCTCTTCCCGCCCTTTTCAGCTTGTGCGTATGCTGTAACCTTCGGAAAGAGACGCTGTCCCCTGAGAAACGGAGTAAGTTCTCCGCCTGGCGTCCTGAAAAGCACGTGCAAAGGGACGGGACGGGTTCCTGAATAGACCACCGAGCACGATTTGCTTCGAATGTGAGTCAGCCACCGTGCGATAGCCGCTGCATTGGATATGGTAGCTGAGAGCATTAGAAGTCTCACCCTGGCGGGCAAGTAGATCAGTACTTCTTCCCAGACTACCCCTCTGTCGATATCTCCCAGGTAGTGTGCCTCGTCCAGGATTACTAGATCGACGTCAATATCCGTCCCGGTCTGCATGGCATCGTAGAGCTGGTTGCGAAGAATCTCCGTTGTTCCGACGATAACGGGCGCGTCGGCGTTCTCCTTGCGATCGCCGGTGAGTATCCCGACCCGCTCTCGGCCAAGCGCTTCCCCAAACTCTTCATATTTGGCATTGGATAGGGCTTTCAGGGGAGTCGCGTACCATATCCGGCAACCTCGTGAAAGAAATTCCTTCGTCGTTTCAAGGGCGATCCAGGTCTTCCCCGAACCTGTAGGCGCGCTGACCAGAACATCTCCTTTATGTACCTTTTGCACGGCTTCATTCTGGAACGGATCGGGGATAAAGGGAGCCGGTTCCGGTCTTCCTATGTCTGCAAGGAGACGTTCAGCTTCTCTATGAACGCGGGGGGCTATAGATTCCTGAGTCGGGCCCTTAAGTCCCTGTCTATGTGTCTGAAAAAAAGCCGGCTTCCTGCGAAATGACTTTTTGTGTTTTGGCTGAATTGATCTCATTACTAAACCGAAAGCTACTCCAAGCTCGGCCGGATGACAAGACCGCATGATGCGGCATGCTGTGGTTCAACAGGGCCAAAGACATGGGTCCGGACCTTGACCCTTATCAAGGACTATTTTACGTTGCCAGTGTACTTTTAGTATTTGCCGATCCGGGATTTTCGTGCTCTTATCACGTTGTGTAAGGCGCCCTCGGATTTGCTGAGATGCTTCTTGGAGAAGAAGGCACGATTTGCGTTTTAACAAACGCCAGTAAAATCATTCCCATGGTGCCTAAAGAGTTTTCGCTGTGACGTGCCACTCATCTCTCACGGCTCTATAGCCTTGGTCAACAAAGTCGCTACAAAGTTTTGTCGCTAGTTGAGCAAGAGTTGAGTAATGCTTAAACAGAAAATTCTCGTGGTTGACGACGAAGAAGATATACTGGAGCTGGTCCGATACAATCTGGCCAAGGAAGGTTACCGGATTGCTTGCGTCACTTCGGGTGAAGAGGCTCTGAAAGAGGCCAAGGAACGCTCTCCGGACCTGATCTTACTTGACCTTATGCTCCCCGGTTTAGACGGATTGGAGGTGTGTCGGCGGTTGAAGGGTGATCCTGTGACGAACGCCATTCCGATAATTATGCTGACCGCAAAAGGTGAGGACGCGGACATTGTGACCGGTCTTGAATTGGGCGCGGAGGATTATATCACTAAGCCGTTCAGCCCGCGGGTGCGATTGGCCCGTCTAAAGGCCTGTCTTAGGCGAAAAGGGCAGGAAGGCAGCGATGAGACCTCTGTTCTCAACGTAGGCGATCTTACCATTAATCTCGCGGCGTCATGAAGTGTGGGTCGAAGGCAAACCGGCCGCTCTCAGCGCGACGGAATTCGCGATTCTCTATTTCCTGGCCCGACGTTCGGGTTGGGTCTTCAGCCGCGATCAGATAATCAGACTGTGAAAGGAGACAATTACCCTGTGACGGAGCGTTCGGTAGACGTTCAGGTCGCGGGACTGCGGAAAAAGTTGGGCAATGCGGGCCACTGCTTAGAAACAATCAGAGGGGTGGGCTACAGGTTAAAGGAGTGATCAATGCGGAAAAGGCGAAAGTTGCTGTGGCAACTTTACCCTTCCTACCTGATTATCATCGTTGTCTCGTTAACGGCTATGGCATTGTACACCTCCAGGACCTTGAGGGTCGCGAGCCACGAGACAGTAGTCGCGAGCCTCAAACTCCAAGCGGATCTCGTCGAGCAACTTGTAGCGCACCGACTCTCGCCTGAACGTTCGGCTGAAATCCATGTTCTCTTGAAAGACCTTGGCGGGAAGATATCAACCAGGATTACGGTTGCGATGCCCTCAGGGCTGGTATTGGGGGATTCGCAGGAAGACCCCGCGGGGGATGGACAACTTTGCAGTTCGACCCGAGGTCGTAGAGGCTATGGCTGGCAAGGTCGGGATTGCCTCCAGATACAGCTACCCTCTAAACGTGAACATGGTCTTTGTTGCCGTCCCTGTAATGATAAACGGACGGCTGGCTGGAATAGTCCGAACGGGGACGCCGATCAGTGCAACGAATTCAAATCTGTTGACCGTGTATGAGGAAATCTTTGCGGGAGGAATAGTTATTGTGCTGTTGGCAGCTATCATAAGCTTATGCCTCTCAAAAGATGAGCCGGCCCATCACGGAGGCGAAGAGAGGCGCCATCCGATTTGCCGAGGGTGACCTCCACTACAGGCTGGATGTTCCTAATTCTGAAGAGTTCGCAGCACTTGCAGCAGCAATGAACACAATGGCATCTCAATTGCATGCGCGGTATAACAACGATAACTCATCAGCGAAACGAATTGGAAGCCGTTCTCTCCGGAATGGTGGAAGCCGTCCTTGTCATTGATGAGCACGAAAACATCCGAAGTGTAAATGAAGCCGCGGAGAGGCTTTTTCAAATCAATTCGAGCAAAGTTAAAGGCAGAAAAGTCCAGGAAGCGATACGAAATACAGACCTGCGCCGTTTCGTCGCAGAAACACTTGCACGAGAAGAGCCTCTTGAGGGCGACATAGTAATATTAGGCGACCCGGAAAAGTTCCTTCAGGCACACAGCGCGATTCTGAGAGATACTGACGGCAGCACTGTCAGCGCCCTGGTGGTTTTGAACGATGTGACCCGTTTGAAGGCCCTGGAAAACATTCGCCGAGATTTTGTAGCAAACGTTTCCCATGAGTCGAAGACACCTATCACGTCGATCAAAGGCTTCCTCGAAACTCTACGAGACGGCGCTCTCCAGGATCCTGACCATGCTGATCGCTTTCTGGAAATCATCATCAAACATGCCGATCGACTGAGCGCAATCGTAGATGACCTGCTGAGCCTTTCGAGAATAGAGCGAGACGCGGAAAAGGCAGAAATTGACCTCCAAGATCGACCGATAGCGGAAGTTCTTGACGCAGTCGGCAGAGTCTGCAGGAAGAGAGCCCAACTGAAGAATATAAAGTTGGAGTACGAGACTGACGACACCATTAAAGCGAAAATCAATCCAACACTCCTCGAGAAGCTATCGTCAACCTCGTGGACAACGCAGTCAAATACAGTGAGCCAGGTCAAACGGTCATCGTTCGAGCCGAAAAGACAGTTGAAGAAGTGGTTATAAAGGTTGTGGACGAGGGCTGCGGGATACCTAGAGACCATCTTGAGCGCATATTTGAGCGCTTTTATCGAGTCGACAAGGCACGGAGCCGCAAGGTGGGCGGAACGGGCCTAGGGCTGGCCATCGTAAAACATATAGTGAGCGCACACGGCGGCCGCATCACAGTAGAAAGCTTTGTCGGTCGGGGGAGCACTTTTTCTATTTACCTGCCGGCCAGCGTTGAGGTCGCGTAAAATTGTTCGATGCGGGAAAGGGGTAACTGATGAGAGTCAGATTGCAGAGAGATATTGATAGATTGAAAACGCGTGTTTTTGTCCTTAGGTACTCTGGTGGAAGAGCGTTTTCGCCTGGCGGTGAAGTCTATTGAATGCCGGGACGCGGAATTGGCTCGAAAAGTGATTGAAGGCGACATGGAAATAGACCATATGGAAGTTGACCTGGAGGAAGAATGCCTTAAAATCCTCGCTCTGCATCAGCCAGTGGCCGACCATCTCCGTTATATTGTCGCTATGTTGAAGATGAACAACGATCTTGAACGCATCGGCGACCTGGCAGTCAACATAGCAGAACGCGGTGGAACGGGTTGCAGGAGAAGCCGAGATGCAAGTTCCCTTCGATTATTTCACCATGTGCCAGAAGACTGGGGAGATGCTGAAGAAGAGCCTGGACTCGCTGGTGAACAGGGATTTGCACTTGGCTTACGAGGTGTGCGCTGAAGACGATGACGTCGATTTCATGAAGTACGTCATGCAGTCCCAGTTTGCAGAGGAAATACGCAAGGATCAGCGCCACGTTGAATCGATGATCAACCTTTTCCTGGTATCGCGTCACCTGGAGCGCATCGCAGACCACGCCACAAACATTGCGGAAGACGTAATCTACATGATCACAGGGGAAATTCACCGTCACCGAGGAGCGGATTACGCGTAGACGCCGAATTCGGTGGTACTGAGCACCAATAGTCGTGGGGTGCCATCACGTACCGCTCAATTTAGTCTAATCGTAGCACATTCCCGAGTAATGTAGCCGATTCCTGGCTAACAAACAGGGCGAATCTCATGAGCGACTTCATGCCTATCACTTCGGAGCATGACCAGTGCCTTCGCTGGCCGGATTCAAGTATTTGGACGCGGTCGCGTGTTGAGGTTAGAAAAGCACTGTTCGAAATCGCCCCCTATTTGGCGGAATTATACCAAGGAGCAGTCTTGTTGCTCTACCAATGCTCCATTCCGGGGCGAGCCCGGTTGATCGCTCACGCTGTACGAGAGATAGGCAACGTGTTACCCGAAAAAATGACGGGCCAATCCTTTCCCAAGAGATTCGATCCAACTAATCTGCTGGATGAAATTGTAATCGAATGGAAAAAATCTGGTTTCTCAATTGGCGGAGGTCTGCCCCTTCCGAATGACGCAGAAACGGACACCATTTGGGACAAGAAATCTGTCGAGGTACCTCAGAAATTCATCGAGAAGATATCGAAATTGATCAAAGGGTACAGTCAGTCCCGCACAAGCAACAAAGACAAGGCCGTGGAACTATTCAAGGCTTGCGATCCTCAGAATCCCAGGCATATAGAGGTGCTGATTCCTGTGCTGAAGCAGTGGTTGGATGTGGTTCAGTGGTTCGTGGGGCTTGCCCATGATAGAGAGAGATTAGACGAAGAGATCCTGCAAGGACGACTCCCGGCCCAATTTGACGTTTTTGAAACCGGGCTAAGAGCTATGACTACTGACTGCTTCGGCACCGTCTCTGAGGAACTAGATGAAATCCTTGAAAACGCCAACTCCTGAAGAAGTGTCTAAGACCATAGCCTGTTTGAGCCGAGCAGCAAACTACCATCATTTTTTTGAAAGGTTGGAGAATCCACTTTGGATAGAGCCTTTGTGGAAGAAAGGGTTTTGCAAGACTCCTCCTGCCCCTGAACACGAGGATTCCGGTCATATAACATTTCCCCGATGGCCTGAAAGCAGGTACCTGGCTCGTATGGCCGGATTTGCTCCTGATATCGTTGCCAAAGTTCTCTCAGGAATCGTTGTGACGGATAACATTGAGGTCCGGGAGGATATCGCAAGAGCAGTATTGGCATTACCGCCAAACCTCGCCGAGGGCTTTGTCTTTGCTGCAAAGCAGTGGATAACCGCTCAATTTTTTGACAAATTCCTAGCTATGCGGCTTGGAGAGTTGGTTTCGCATCTCTCCAAAGGCGAAAAAACGGATGCGGCGCTAGAATTGGCCAGAGAGTGTGCTTCAGGTAGTCCCTAGAGATTGGAGGCGAAAAGAGGCTTCGGAGCCTTCCCCGTTTGATTTTCCGCCAGAACCAGTTGCTCGTTTTGACACCTGGAATTACGAGCACATTCTGAAAAACGATGTCCCCCACCTGGTCGACGGAGTCTGGATTTGACGCCATTGCCTTGCTGTGTGATCTTCTTGAAGCGGCCGTCGGTATAAAGGAGCGTCATGAAGAAGGGAAAGATCACGTCGATTTCTCTTACATCTGGCGTCCAGCTATAGAAAATCACGACCAGAATCTGGACAACACCGTACCCGACGCACTGATCGCATCGTTAAGGGATTCGGTTGAACGCCTGTCCAGGATTGGTCATGGATCGATTCCAAAATTGGTTGCACTGCTTGAGAAAAGGCAGTGGCCGATATTTCAAAGGATTGCCTTATACCTTCTAAGTCGCTCACCCCAGACAGATCCCTCGTTAGTTGAGCAACGAATTGTCGACGAAAAGCTCTTCGACAACCATTTTGTGCTTCACGAATACTATCATTTGTGCCGAGCAGGGTTTTCAGTTGTATCGGAAGAGGGGAGGCAAAACTTCTTAGGTTGGATAGACAGAGGGCTGGAAAGAGAGACGGCCGAAAAATGGATCAAATCTGGCGGACAGAAACCATGTGATGATGGTGTTGACGAGATCGTAGATGGATGGCGGCTGGATCGTCTCACGCCAATCAAAGATCACCTGACTGGACAATGGGCAGATCATTACAACCGACTCGTTCAGCAACGAGGGGAACCCGCACATCCAGATTTCGCCTCGTGGTACGAGAGGCTAACCGGTCCCGACAGCCCTCTCACTCAGCACGAACTTAGTGAGATGCCTGTGGAAAGCATTTTGACTTTCCTGCGAACCTGGGAACCGCCGGTCGACAGTCCAATAGGCCCTTCCCCCGAAGGGTTTGGGCGAATGATGTCAGCGGTGGTAGCGGCACGTCCGAATGACTTCGCAGTCTCGGCTGATGAATTCCGAGGTCTGGAACCAACCTACGTGAGGGCGCTTCTTTCCGGGCTGGAGAACGCTTTGAGGCATGGCAGGCAATTTGATTGGAAGCCGGTCTTGATGCTATGTGAATGGGTTGTGGAGCAACCTCAAAGCATTTCGGCAAGGCGGACAAGACGTCGGGAAATAGATCCTGATTGGGAATGGACGCGAGGACAAATTGCAGATGTTATAGCTCAAGCGTTCTCAGGGGAGGGTGGTATCCCAATTGACCATCGGAGTAGTATCTGGAGAATCCTTCTTCCACTTACCAGAGACCCCTATCCACCCGACAGTGACGCACATGAAAGAAATGATGCTTGGCGGCAGCCAGCTGAAGACTCCTGGAACACTGTCAGAGGAAAGGCCATGCATGCCGTGATCCGATATGCGATGTGGGTAAAGGAGGACATCAATAAGGATCTACCGATAGCTGATCGTACTGCGCACGGGTTCAGGACCATGCCAGAGGTAAAAGATGTGCTGGAAACCCATCTCAACCCGGCGTTCGATCCAAGCCTTGCTACTAGGTCAGTTTACGGGCAGTGGTTACCCGCGCTTATTTGGATTGACAAGGATTGGACGGTGAAGAATCTGGAAATCCTTTTTCCACCTGGTGAAAGTCTGAAGGATCTTTGGCGGGCTACTTGGGACGGTTACGTCACCTCATGCCAGCTCCGCCAACCGGTCTTCGATATACTACGAAACCAGTATAAGAGAGCCATCGGTGCCATGACATCAGAGTCGGCATCTGATTACTTCCGATCCGATCCAGATTCTGGACTGACGGCACACGTGATGACGGCCTATTGGAACGGGAGAGAGGCTTTGGAGGCTCCTGACAGCCTCGTTGAAGAGCTTTTCAAGAAGGCTCCTGTGAAGATCCGCGAATACGCTTTGCATCTTGCCGGAAGCTGGCTCCACAATTACCTAGGTGATCTGCCTGTGGAGATTAGGAAGCGCCTGACGGACCTCTGGCAATGGCGAAAAATTGCGCTTGAAGTATCGAATGACCCAGTTGACTCTAAAGAACTTGCTCAGTTCGGCTGGTGGTTCGTCTCGGGGAAACTCGACGAGTGTTGGGCCTTGCAGCAAGTGCTCTCAACCGTCCAAATTTGCGGCGAAGTGGACTCTACGTTTCAAGTAGTCGAGCGGCTGGCCTCCTTGGGCAAGGGCTTTCCTGAACTCGTTGTAGACTGCCTGGAAGCTCTAGTTCAACACACAACGAAAATTTGGCGCATATACTCATGGCGTGAGCAAGCCTTCGAAGCGCTTCGGTCCGTGATTGAGACTGACCATCCAGAGGCTCACCAAAAAGCCAGAAGAGTAATCAATCGGTTCGGCGAGTTGGGTTTTCGCGATTTCAAAAGCTTGTTGGACATCTCAGATAAGCCGAAATAAGGTCCAATTGCTGCAGATAGAACTTCTTGGAATTCTTAGGACACCTTACTCAATTCAGCGGTGCGTCTGCCCGTAAGCCCCAAAAATTCTCGTGTCCCTACATTGAAGAGTCGAAAACCCCTGGAGAAAAGAAAAATGTGAAATGTCGGCTACCTTGCCTCCTCGCTTTGTTCGGCGGGCGCTTTTCGAGCTTCCAATGGGTATTCGGCTATAAGAACTTCCGCGGGAATCCCCAGTTTTTCATTCAGATTCCGAATCATGTCCAGACTAAGGCTTCTCTTTCGCGTAAGGACGTCGGAAACTTCAGATCGGGAACCGATTTGTGGATCGAGGTCCTGAACGGAAAGACCCATCTGTTCCATTCGAAATTTGATTGCCTCTATTGGGTCTGGCGGCTCGATCCGATGGTGTTCTTCCTCGTATGCTTCAACCAAAACAGAGAGAACGTCCAATTCATCGGATTCCGGCGTTCCCGGCTCCGCATCCCAGATTTTTTCAAGTCGCGCTAGGGCGATCTTGTACTCTTCTTCCGTGCGAACTGGTTTGATATCCATAACTATCTATCCTCCATTGAGGCCCGCTGTTCTCCTGGTTAGACGGTCAGAGCGTCTATCTTGTCGTACTCTGCGTGGGTTCCCACAAACCGAACAAAGACCGACCCCTTATCAAATCGGACAATCACCACCAACCGGTAATCATTGCCTTTTATATTAAACACAGACCTCGGTTCTTCCCAATAACCCGGGCGTTGCTGTAATGACGGAGAATGTCGGGAGGGTCCTTCCAGTCGGCTTTCTTAGCTTCTGCAAACCAGGCCCGTAATGGCTGTTCCGCATCACGGTGGGTCTCCCAGAATTCTCTCAGAGTTTCTTCTGGAGAAGATTCTCATAAGGGGAGTGTATCATGGCGCCGTTCTGGCATCAATTGAGATATCTCGGGGAATCACGGGCACAGTACAGTCATTTCTTTGACGACTTCTCATCGTAGAAAAGGATGTCCAGCATCAGTACCGACGGCGCCGCCCGCGGCCGCGAGGAAAAATATGATGGCAAGGCCGGGATAGCCGAGAATTCGGAAAGAAGTTGGTACGTTCATCAGCATCGCAGCCCCGACAATGAGCGCTGCAAGCACGAGCCCAAGCGTGATTCGATTGGCAATCTTCTGAAAACCCGTCATCAGACTCTTTTCATCAATTGCGTTTACTTTCAACTCGATCTCGTTGTTTGCCATTCTGTCCAGGATTCTGTTCACTCTTACGGGGAGACGCTCCGCAAGATCCTTTATTTCTATCAGGCCACTAAAGATATGACCCGGGGATGCGCTCTTCAGCACCCGCTGACGTGTAATTCTTACCGCATTTCGACGAATTGAAGCGTTCGGATCGAACTCAGGGTCGAGCGTGCGGCCCACTTGGTCCAGATTGAGCAGCGTCTTCCCCAGCATGGTGAGTTCAGGAGGAAGTCTTAGTCTGGCATCTCCGGCGATTTGCGCAACTTCGAGCACGATTGTCCCCAACTCGATCTGTCTCACGTTCATGTCCTGATGCCGCATGATCAAATCGGCAAAGCGGCGCAGAAACCCTTCGCGATCAAAATCTCCCCTTTTTTCCCCAATCCTCATCACAATGGCCGCGCCGTCTTCGGCGCGTCCTTCCATGATCGCCAACACAAGCTGAAGCAATCTCTCCTGCAGGTTCGGCGAAATGTGAGCCACCATTCCCAGGTCCAGCAGCGCAATTCGGCCATCATCGGTAAGGAAAACGTTGCCCGGGTGAGGATCGGCATGGAAAAAGCCGTCAACAAAGATCTGCTGCAAATACGCCCCGAAGACCTGGTCGGCCAGTTCGCTCCCGTTGACTTCCAGGGAGGTCAAAGGACTGAATGAAGTAATCTTCCTGCCTTGTATGTATTCCATGGTTAGAACGCGCGAGGTAGTGTATTCCTCAATAGGTGATGGAATCACAATTCGATCGAATGCCTTCAGGTTTTCGCCCAAGGTTATAAGATTATGGGCCTCCTGGCGGTAATCCAGCTCACGTAACAGGCTCCTGCGGAACTCTTCCAGCATCTTGTGAAGTTCGTATCGCTCCCCCAACTGTGTATGGTTGTCCAGAAACTCTGCGATCTCCATCAATGCTTCGAGGTCTTCTACAATGAGCTTGCGGATGCCCGGCCGCTGGACCTTTACGGCCACTGGTCTGCCATCACGCAGGCGGGCATGATGCACCTGGCCGAGCGACGCAGCAGCCGCGGAAGCTTGATCAAAGGCAGAATATGCTTTGGAAATCGGGATGCCGATTTCGCTTTCTACAATGGTCTCCACTTCTTCGTAAGGGAATGGGCCGACCTTGTCCTGCAACCTAGTAAGCGCCTGGAGATAGGGAAGAGGAAGAAGATCCCGCGGGTCGACAGAAGTTGACCCAGTTTTACAAAGGTGGGCCCCATGCTTTCGAGATCGTCGGCCAAGGCTTTGGCCTCGGGCACAACCTCAGTGGTGACCGTGCCCCGGTCTGTCAGGACCTGTTCGAGACCCGCGTGTTTAATCAGGTCGGACCGCCCGTACTTTACAAGCAACCACGCGACATCCTTGTAGCGCTTGAGATGTTCAGGCTTGAGTGAAATTCCCATCTGGTGCCTCCAGGCGGCGCAACGGAAAAAAGGCCCTTATAATTTGTGGACTCGACGGGAGGTAAACGGTTCCTGAATAAGGAAAGCGCAAGCGACAGGTAGGAAAACTAAAGTCTTAGCCAAAGCGGCCGGTGACATATTCCATAGTCTTTTCAACTTTTGGATTTGTGAATATTCTAGATGTCTCCCCGTACTCTATGAGCCGACCCAAATACATAAACGCTGTGTTGTCGGAAACACGAGCAGCCTGTTGCATGTTGTGAGTCACAATAATTATCGTATAACGGCCGCGCAGGTCGTCTATAAGGTCCTCGATTTTCGCCGTTGCCACAGGGTCCAGCGCGGAACAAGGCTCATCCATGAGAAGAACATCGGGGTTACCTGCTATTGCCCGGGCAATGCAGAGGCGTTGCTGTTGCCCTCCCGACAGCCCGAGAGCATTATCCTGGAGCCGATCTTCGACCTCGTCCCATAGAACAGCAGCCTGTAGGGCGTTTACCACCGTCTCCCGGAGGATCTTTTTGTCCCGGATTCCATCCACCCGCAATGGGTAGCTTACATTGTCCGCAATGGACATAGGAAAGGGGTTCGGCTTCTGAAACACCATGCCCATGGCCTTTCGGAGCCCGATCACATCTACGTCCGGGTGATAAATATCCATGGAGTCGAGAAGTATTTTCCCTTTAGTTGTGAGCCCGTCGATAAGATCGTTCATGCGGTTGATCGATCGCAAGAGGGTGGATTTCCCGCACCCTGAAGGCCCAATGAGTGCGGTGACGAATCCTTTCTCGACTGTCATATTTACGTCAAAAAGCGCCTGCTTTTTGCTGTACCAGAGGTTGAAACTCTCAATGGCCATAAGAGTCCCTTGCGGCCCTTTTTCGAAGTGGTATACGGTCCCGTTCGATGTGTCCGGTGTTTCAGCCATAAAGGACTTCCTTCTAAAAGTGACCTGTGAAGAATTTGCGTTTCAGCCGGCTCCTGATCATGATTGAAGCCGCATTCATGGCAAAGACCAAGCTGATCAGCAGCAACGTGGTGACGTAAACCATGGGCTTTGCGGCTTCGGAATTTCGGGACTGAAAGCCAACGTCGAAAATGTGAAATCCAAGGTGCATGAAACTTCGATCGAGGTGTATGTATGGAAAAAAATGGTCGATTGGCAATTCCGGCGCGAGTTTCACTACTCCCACAAGCATCAGAGGCGCGACCTCCCCCGCTCCACGAGCCATAGCCAGGATAAGGCCAGTCATTATTCCGGGCATCGCTGCGGCAGAACGATGTATTTTATCGTCTGCCATTTTGAGGCCCCGCAAGCCAATGAGCCCTCCCGCATGGATTGCGGCACAGCAGCAAGGGCTTCTTCAGTGGCGACGATCACCACCGGGACTGTCAACAGAGCCAGCGTCAAGGATGCCCAGAGCAGGCCGCCAGTGCCGAAAGTCGGGGTCGGAAGCCGTTCGGGATAGAAGAGGCGGTCAATATTCCCTCCAAGTGTGTAAGCAAAGAACCCCAGGCCGAAAACTCCGTACACGATCGAGGGGACACCCGCTAGATTATTGACGCAAATCCTGACTAGCGAAACAATCCGCCGTTGCTTCGCATACTCTCGAAGATATAGAGCTGCGATGACGCCAAAAGGCGCCACCAAAAGTGCCATGAGAATTGTCATGCAGAAGGTCCCGAAAATCGCGGGCATGACCCCGCCTTCAGTATTTGCCTCTCGGGGCTCCTGTGTCAGGAATTCCCACCATCGAGATAGATATACGCCGACCTTGGCGGGGAAAGTCAGTTTATTGGCGGGATAAATTCTAACAATGTCGGATAAATTCAGTGTCTTCTCACGGCCGCTTACATCCGCCAAGGTTATTGTGTATTGAGTATCTTTCTCCTTGATCGCGGCGACCTCCTTAGCCAGGTCCCGGTATTGCATCTCAAGTCGTTCCGAGTTGGTCTTGAACTCTTTTTCCGCTTCGGCGTATTGCGGACTTTTCTTGCCGTATTGGAGCCCTACCTTCTTGAGCTTCAGGCGTTTCTTCTTCCAAATAGTGGTTGACTGCGGCTATCTCACCGCTCTCTATTCCTCTAATGCGCTCGCGTCGACCGGCACCGCGGGTTTGTTCAGCGTCCAATGCTTCCATGGACATCGAACTTTTTTCGATGACTTTCCCGTTGAGGTCGACGGATTTGATAGATCCTATAAAAGGTCCCCATTCAGTGCGTTCTACGAAGAACATGTCACCGGGGGTCGAGGTTCCGGTTATCTCGTAGTCCGCCACCCATCTGAAGTCTTCGCTGTACAAGTCAAAATTTCCAGTCCGGTAAAGTGTTCTACGTGCAAAGCCGTCGCGGTCGGCGACCTCCTTGCGCGTTTTCTCGCTCAATTTTTCCAACACGTTCGGGCCCTGGCCTGAAATTCTCAACACGCGCAACTTCGCCTGCCAGTCTAGAGCCATCTCGAAGGAGCACGACCACTATCGCTCGAGGATAAAAGGTGAGGATACCATTGCTACACGATCAGAACTATGAAGCCGATTATCATCGCGATTCCGACACACAGCCCACCGCCAAATAGCCACAGGAAAGGTTCACCCCGTGCCTTGAAGTCCCGGACCATAGATTTTCTCCGGGCTGCTACCGACTGAGGGGCAGAAACAGTCTCATCGGTACCCTGACGGGCTGCTTTGGAATTCACGTTCAGCCTGACTTCCGAATTAAAGGCTTTCTCCCCGTCCTCGCTCACGGTTTGCTCTGCATCCTGTGCCGAATTTGGCTTGTAGGGAAAAGTCTTCATTTCCGGCGACCCTTATAGTTGCGTGGCGCGTTTGCGAAAATGCAAACGTACCAGTTCAGCAACCGTATTTATGACGAAAGTCATAGCGAAGAGTACCAGGCCCGTAAGAAACAGTACCACGGTAGAGGCTGGCGTCCCTCGGGGCTTCAGGCAACTCCACTGCGATGTTTGCCGACAAGGCCCGTAATCCGTCGAAGACGTTCAGATCCATAAGAGGCGTGTTTCCCGCGGCCATCACCATGATCATGGTTTCGCCCACAGCCTCGCCCCATTCCGATCATGACTGCCGAAAAGACCCCGCTTAGAGCAGTCGGCAGGACGATCCAAACCGCTGTCTGCCAGGGTGTCGCCCCACAGCCCAGGCTTGCCGAACGCAGATGGTCCGGGTACTGACGTTAGGGCATCATCCGCCAATGTGTATATGATGGGAATTACGGCGAAGCCCATGGCAAAGGAAACTATCAAGGTGTTACGCTGAACGTATGTCCCGACCAGTCCGTCGCGGGGGTCCAGTCCCAGCGCTTCGAAGAACACAGCAAGGGCGTACGACAGGGCCGCAGTGGCTACCGCTGTGCCAAGCCAGCGGAGGAAATCCAGAAGCGCGGAATAAGGCATAGGGGTTTTGCGGAGATAAACAGTAAACCGATACCCGAAGATTCGACTGGACAATAGACTGACCAGCAGCCCCATGACCGGCATTATCAGCACGAACAAGAATGGAGCAGCACTGCCCGTCCCGCCGTTTAACCAGGATTTGAAATTTCCGGCGAAGAAAAGCCGTTCAAATACAGGACCCGCCACATAGGCCAGACACATTGATCCAGCAACTACCACAAACATCAGGCAAAACTTCGGGAAGCCTTCAAGTCGTAGTACCACGGGTGACGGCAGAGATCGCCACAAATATGCAGCGAAAATCAACGATAAAGGCAGAAACAGCAAAGACAAGAATCACCGCAGCTATCCACGTCTCGATCACCGGAGCTAAAACAAGCGCTGCCAAAAAACCGAGCACCACTGAAGGTAGGGAGGCCATAACTTCCATGATCGGTTTCACTTTCCCTTGGACACGGTACGGCAAAACTCTGATGTATAGATTGCCGCGAGCAAGGCTATCGGCACGGCGAACAAAAGCGAATAAAAGCTTCCTTTGAGCGTCCCGAAAATCAAAGGTACTATCGAAACTTTGGGCTCAAACGCGTCGGTAGCGCCTGCGGATTGCCATGTGTACGTAGGTTCGGGATAGTCTTGGTACCAAACCTTGCCGAACAGGGTATGAAGAGAGATCTCGGGATGGGGCACATCGATGTCCCAGTAGCTTGTTCGCCTATCACACCTGACGGCAAGCAACCCGTTGAGATGTGGAGCGAGCACCATAGCTTCCTGGGGTACCTTGTCCGGGGATGAACTCAGGCGAAGCGGCGTCTTTTGACTGGTGCCATGACGAAGCCAGACCTGCCCGCCCGCATCCGAGGTTGCAAATGTCTTGCCCCGTTGGCTTGGGGCAAATCCCGTAACTGCAGAACTGTGCGGTCGGAAATCCCTCGTTCGCACCAATGAAAGGCCGTCTCTTGATGCCGCTCCCTTTCTTTCCATCAAGAAGAATATGGTTACTGATCCATCGGACCCTCCGACCACCATCGACTTGTCGCCCAGAAGGAAACCAAAACTGTCAGATCAACACCCGAGGGAAGGACACTAATTGTTTCCGCTAGGACAGGGTGCTCGAAGTCCCGCATGCTGTAACGGTGTACTTTGCCGTCGGCCTTGGCCAGGTAGACATCGTCCCCCGTTCCGGTGACCAGCACATGACTGATGCGATTTCCCTCCGGAATTGCGGGTAGTTGGGTCTTTACAGTGTTCGAGGTCAGTTTCCTTGTGAATAAGTTCAGTTTCGATTCGACCAGCACTACTGTCGCGTGCCCCTTGCTATCCACAGCGGCGACCCTCTTTTTAGGCCGCTCTCCGAACTCAGTGAAGCGGTAGTCCAAGGCGACGATCGGTAAACCGCATTCGGAGGCCTGGATTTCATCTTCAAGTTCCAGCTTCATGGAAGTTTTTCGGATCTGATTGCCCGTAATCGTGGAGTAAATCGCTGAACCGTCGGAACTGTCCCGATCATCTATTTTCTTCAATCCGGCCGGCGTTGCCTCAACCGGCAGCACCTCGCTGACGAACAAGAGCCGACCTAATCTCACAGTTCCATCCGAAAAACCGACCGCCATGTTTGAAGTGTCAAGGCTTTGAGCGAAGGCAGTCACGGTTTTGCCCTTCAAACCAAACGACGGTGCGCTCAGAAGGGTGCCCGTTCTGGCGTGCCACGCGGAAATAGTCGCGTCCTTCATAGCGCATGCCGCGATTGTTTTGTGCTCATCCATACTGAGGCCGAGAATCGGTTCCCGTTTGACATTGAGAGCGTAATCCGATTGAGATTCTACTATGCCTCCTTCGAACAACGGCACCACCTCGTATACGAGGAAGACCATTATCCCAAGTACGGCCGCAATCACGAGAATCCCGCCGACCGAGATGAACCGGTCTGCAACACGGTCGGCAATCAGCACCCACCGGCGAGTTTTCTTCGGCCCCTTCGCTTCGGAATCAAGCATTGTTTTTGCCGCCTCTCAACATTTTGGAGAAAAGGGAGTCCATGGCATCAATCACAATATCCGGACCGATGGACCTCAGATTGCAAGAAAGACCGCTCTCAGGCGTGTAAGTCGGAAGGGACGGATCTAAGTCTACTGCCAACACATAGTAGACAGCCGATTGGTTCGCGAAGGCAGCCGAGGCTATAGTTTCCTTGCGCACCCCCGGCCTTTGAGTCCCCATCATTGACCTCCAAAAAGGCTAGATCACTCATTGCAGTCAAGATGACGATCTCTTGTTAAGAAACAGTTAGGAACCAAATAGAAGATCATGAATGGACAGTCTTGCAATGAAATGGCAGGGACAAACAAGGACGGTCAGGCAGGCGTTTCCGGCCGCCAAGCTAAGGATTGCGGTCCGTGAGACTCATGATACCAATGAGGTGTCGAATAAGTGGGGTCGCCGACCGCCGTCTCAGGCGGGTCTTCGGAGCGCCATTAGGCTATGCGGATTGTAGCTCATTTTGTTTTGAACGCTGTTTGGGGACATCACACCGGATAGGCGGTGAGGCCGATTGTTTCGGTCACTCCATTAGGATGTCCGCGACTGTAAGGAACAGATCAGAGTCTCGCACCACGCCTATAAGCTTATCGCCTTCGTATACCGGCAACACCGTAATCTTATTATTATAAATTATTTTGAGGGCTTGCAAGAGACCGGCCTCGGAGTCGATCGTGCCCTTGATCTTGAGCATCACGTCTTTGACCTTGGTCTCCGCATTTTTTATCACCCGCGCCCTGAAGCCCAGCCTTGTTTCATCGAGATCCGCTGAATCGGCCTGAGCAAAGGCGATTGAGACACCGAGTGTTTCCAGTTTGGTAGTTAAGCCGCCGGCAATCTCAGGAATCAAGATTTTGAGAATACTCTTGAAGTCCAGGATCCCTACCAGCTTCTCCGAATCATCCAGTACCAAAATCGTCCTGTGTCCGGCCTCCGTGCATTTCCCGTCTTCCACCTGGCAATAGATTTTCCTAAGTGCCGGAACCGCCTCTCTCAAGGGTTTGTCGGGGCTTGTTACCGCGTATCCGCTCAGGGGAATGATTATATCTTTTACCTTTTTGCTTATGGGCATGTGCGCTTCTCCCCTCTATCTGCATAGTAATACTGTCGGACAAGTATGTGTATAAAAATAAAACTCAACTGAATGCCGTAGAGGCACCGGACTGCGGCCGCGGACAATTATCATCTACAACCGGTCAATGTCCTCCTCCACCGAGGATGCCGCTTGCGGCAAGACCAAGAATCAGCGCTTCCAGTACAGCAAAGAATGCGTACCATTTATCGCCTTCCTTCCACAAGACAGGGACAATCCTTAAAAAACAAATAACAGTCACGCCTGCGAGCATGGCAATGCCTACAAAATTTATGAAATCCCCGTAATATAGCATTCGGGTCCATGCCCAACCGCTTTGAATATTGCATTGATGCAAGTAGTCGTGGACACCCATGGTCCAACATTTAGGAATGTCATTGACCGGAATGTACGGCTTCATGATCCCAAGGACGTAAAGCAAAAATGTCACTAACAGGATCAGTAGGCCCAAATACATCCCCTTTTCAAGAAGATTCGCGTAAACTAATTGTTCCGGCGTCGCTTGCAGAGACCTTTGGGAGCTGTCCGACATATTCTTACCTCCTGTATTCCGAACCAATCTCCGGGTGGCGGCAATATCTATTCTGGATGACTTTAGAACCCAAGCCCCTTACTCAAGGCTTTGAGGCCGGCGAACCCAAGTATTACGATAACAATCCAGCGCACGACTCCCGGCTTTGCGACGCGCAGGAGCCTAACTCCTACGAAAGATCCCAACATGATCCCGATGAGTGAAGGAACCACCATCATTGGGATTACGCAACCATTATTCAGGTAGATCCAGGCGGCAGACGTATCGGTGATCGACAGGAGAAACTTGCTGGTCGCAACACTGATCTTCAACGGCGCTCCCATGAGCAGATTCAGCGCGGGTACGTTGGCCCAGCCTGCCCCGAGGCCAAACATGCCGGCCATAATTCCGATAGCAATGAACAGGATAAGCCCCTGAGCAGTCCGGTGTATTTTCCAGTCAATAACCTGGCCGGTGCTCGCCTCCTGGTAAACCCCATAGATCCGCAATGCCGAAGAGATACGGTCTGCGGTCGGGACGTCCGGCACCTCAGATTTTTTTGACGTCAACATCAGGACGCAGATTCCGAGTATGGTCACTCCCAGAGCTATCTGAACCACCTGAGTGGGTAAGGCCAAACCAATCATAGCTCCCACAATAGAAAAACTCGAAGCTATTAAGGCTACGGGCATAGCAAGACGTAAACTGGCGAGATTCAATTTTAGCAAACCGGGTCCGGCGGCAAGCGCGCCGGAAAGGGCCACGAGCAACCCGGCCCCCCTCACGAAATCAAGATGAAAGGGGAAAAAGCCACTAATAATCGGCACAAACGGTCCTCCACCCCCAACACCCCCGAGAACCGCTGCAACTCCCATAACGAAGGTGACCACCAACAGAAGAAGCGGCCACATCCACCAGGGATAGCCGCCGTCAGTTCCCTCGGGAACTACGGGAGCGGTTGCAGCCATGACGGAATGCGCCATAACCGGTGCCAACACGAAGCATACAAAGGCGATCAAAGCCAGTTTACCCAGTTTCGACATTTCCAGCTCCTGTTAATTCATTGCAGCTTCACGGCTGCCAGCCCACCTCATGGGAGCTCGTCAGGCCCTACCTCTCTTCCGCCGATTTCGGCAAAGGCCGGTCCGTCGCAGGGAGCTAAGCCCAAGAGAATAGTCACTCCCTGCATCGGAGTTCCCTCGATGCCCGAGCCCTTGGCCGCGCCGTGCAACGGCCACCGCTTTGATATGAGCACAGATTGTGGAGGATAATGAAGTATTGCGGCTTCTGGGAAGCCATGCCTTCTTCCCACAACCGGGTAAAGTTGTTATATCTGCCGAATCTTTGCAATGTGACTTCGCAAGATCCGGAGTCAACCGCAAGGGTCCGATCCCCCGCGTTTCGCAATAATCTTGTCGATCTCTGCCCGACGAATTCGCTCCTCTTGCTCGGACTTACGTGCGTAGGCCCTTAAAATCTTTGCAACAAGATCTTCTGTATCCGTCGGCTTCATGAGATAATCATATGCTCCAAGCTTCAACCCCTGAATTCCACTATCAATTGTGGCGTGCCCTGTAAGCATGATCACTTCGATCAAAGGTTTGATTCCTTTGATTCCACGGAGGGTTTCGACGCCGTCCCGCTCTGGCATTTGCACATCCAAGATGACGACATCCGCTTCTTGCTCGTCTAGCTTGGTAAGCCCCTCATCGCCGCTTAGAGCGGTCTGCACACTGAATCCCCGGGCCTCAAGACGCTCGGCCAAGACTTCCACGAACTGCGGTTCATCATCGATAAGTAGTACTCTTTACAGTCATCAGCCCGGCTCCAACGGCCTATTTGACCTTTTTTTCCTCGTCCATGATTTGCCGGGCGGTCTGGAACTCGCCTGCCTCTGCAAAAGTGGCCGCTACCATGGCATCTTCCATTTTTTTCCTGTAGGCATTTTTGAGCGTGATAATCAGCTTCTCAATGTCCACCGGTTTTTGGAGGTATGCGAAGGCCCCCAGACGACGTGCTTCTGCCTCATCTTTCTCTGAGCCATGCCCCGTCAGGATTACCACTTGCACCTGAGGGTAAGCTTTCCTCACTCGCCGTAAGACTTCCATACCGTCTATACCCGGCATTTTAAGGTCCAGCACCATCACATCCGGAATTTGGTCTTCGACGATCTGGAGGGCAGCCTCTCCGCTAAAAGCGACATCGGAGTCAAGGTCGCGCATTTGCATCCGCTCGGCGAGGGTTTTGACGAAGTCTTCCTCGTCATCAACCATAAGCACTTTAAACTCCTTCATCTTTCCCTCCATCTATTGGTTGCGGTTATGAGTTGCCTTGGCAATGCCGGTCCCGAGGACTTTTACAGCGAGCCTGTGCCTCGCTCCAGTGTGCTTCGAGCCGACGTCCGACGCGACAATACGGCGTGTTGTGCTCGAACTCCCTCCTTTGCAAGGAGCAGGCGCAGCAGAAAAAACTCCTTCTCGCATTGTGCTTAAGCCGGAAGTGGATATGATCCTGAAGGACCCAAACCGTCTAGCTGAGCCTACCAGACGTACATGGATCACGTCAACACTTTTTCCCGTCGGCAAAAGTTCACTCTGCTCAGATTGGAACTGTTCCGAAGTGCAATTGAACTCCTTTGAGCCCAACCGCCTCTAAAAACGACTCATGAGGGGCAGGCACGAAACCGTGCCAGACTCGCACACCCCTGAGCCCGATCACTTCCG
Organism: uncultured delta proteobacterium; assembly: GCA_963828085.1. Taxonomy (GTDB): domain Bacteria; phylum Desulfobacterota; class Desulfomonilia; order Desulfomonilales; family Desulfomonilaceae; genus CAWBBA01. Next base: position 19,679 of record CAWHDO010000028.1, on the reverse strand, counting down.
CAAAGCTTTTTCCCTTGGCTTCCGCGTCAAAGATTTCCTTGGCAATGTCATGGCAATTTGCTTCGGCAAAGGCGGCGGCAGCGAAAGCGGTATTGAGGCTTTGGAACATGCTGACCTGCTTCCTAGCCGCACTAGGAGCCAGGCCAACCATTTCGAGAGCGGTCCTGTGTTCACCCGCCTCTGCGAATGCCACGGCTCCGAACCAGTCTTCGAGTCTTTTCGCCCAGGAACTCATAGTCCCCTCCTTGTCTTTAGGTATCCCAACGATTTTGAGGGATCAGAAGTCGCGTCAGGACCCCTATGTTGCTGCAACTACCACAATCTATTATGAGACCGAGCCGATCAAACTGCAACTAAAGAAAAAACTCGCCAGACCGGCCCGTACTCGCTACCTCGGGTATAACTATCCAGCCGCATGTCCGAACGTGACGCTGAACCAGACAGGCGGATTTCGGGGCTCAAGCCTTGCGTTGAGCCTGAGGGCACTCTCTTGCAACTCAACCCATTCCGGCAATGCGGCTAAGTCTACGACCATATTTTTGGCTTTTTCTGCACTCCCAGTCGAGGAGAGTTCTACTGTAACTTCACCTTCCTTCTGTTGAAAGGGGCGAAGAGTGATAGTGGCTCCTGTCCCTGCTATATTGACAAGTATTTCGACGCACTGAAAAAGTAGCATCTGAATCTTAAGCGGATCTGCGACGATGATTACCGATCGCTCGTGGTGCTGAACGCCCACCGAAATCCCTCTCAAGCGAGCGAGGCGTTGCGAAAGGAATATCACCTGATCTGACACTTCATTAAGGTCGAGCCCGGACATGGTTGCGTCCGGGAGGTGGGCAAACGCGTTGAGCCGGCCCGTAAGATCAACCCCGCGAACTACCTGATCGCCTATATTGGATAACACCTTTAAAAACTTGTCCCGGAGGGGAAATGACGCATCGCCCGAGAGTGCCAAGAGATCCTGCATCAGCCCGGCAGATTCTCTTATGATTGCGAGGACATTTTTCAGCTCGTGGGTAACACCGGCGGTGATTCTTCCCACAAAAGCCGCTTCTTTCGAGCCAGAAGCATTCACGCTGCACCTCCGGATCCCTTTTTCACAGCCTCTCCCATTCTCTCAATCAAGTCCTCAATCTGCAACGGCTTCATAAGATAATCAAAAGCGCCCAGCCGCATGCCCGCCATGCCATCCCGAGTAGTTCCTATGCCTGTGAGTAGAATCACGGGCATGGCAGGGTAGTCAGCCTTAATGCGCTCCAGCACCTTGAGCCCTCCCATGCCTGGCATCATCACGTCCAGGACTACGACCTGAGGTGGGTCGGCGGCAATCTGTCGAAAGGCTTCCTCCCCATCATTGGCCGTGCGGGTTTGAATACCCCGCAAACTCAACCTCTCCGCGAGGGTCGAGACGAATTCCACCTCATCGTCAACCAGAAGCACTTTCAATTTATCCATGGCACTTTCCTGGTATATGGGAAACCTGAGGGCGGAAACCGAGTGATGCTAAACCTTCGGAGGCTCATTTACTCTCTTCCCCGGGCGAGATCCAACACCGCACATTCCTCAGGAGGCGATCGAAATAGGAGGTCTCGCCGTTGACTGAGCTAATTTATCACCCCCAGATTCGTTTGACCATGAGATTTTGACTGATGCATCTGTTCTCTCATGTTTCGCGCAGAAGTTCCCCTCACTCCGGGGTCGGATTCGCGGACGGTGACGCGGGCAAGCTAATATTACAAATTGTGTGCCGTCCGGCAGATTCAGTCACTGTGATGCGGCCACCCAGCTTTTTTAATGCGCCTTGGCTCGAGGAAATCACCTTGGAGGCCTTTGCGAGCAAAACATCGGGGGCTAAACCGCCTTCGATGGCATCGTCGTGATTATTGGGGAAAGATCGTGAACTCACACGTGAAATCGTTATGAAAAGTTCATTGGAATCGACGGTGTAGTTGGTGTCAACCTTAATCAAACCAGCCTTGCCCACTATATCAATGGACTCATCTAAAATGTCAAAAAAAACCTGCTGAAGTTTTGCGGGGTCGGTCGTTATTTGCGGGAGATCCTTTCCATAGTTGACGCGTATACTAATGTCTCTGAAGTAAGCTTCACTTTCAAGAAGGCTGACCACTTCGGCCAACAAACGATTGACATCGACTGCCGTCGGGTCTTTTGTTATGCCTCGCCCAAAACTCAGGAGTCGATGAGTAACCGTCTTGCAGCGCCTGACCTCGCCTTCGATCTTGGCGATGCAATCACGATAGGTTTCAAAATTCTTTGTGGCCCGGATGTCCTGTTCATCCAGGAGGTCTTTCATCCATCCGGCCATTCCGCCGACTATGGCAAGCGGATTATTGATCTCGTGAGCGATTCCGGCAGCCATCCTTCCCAATGCTATCATCTTCCCCGGCTGCGCCTCAGCGTCACTTTCGAGTATTCTACGCGGGACAAGCCGTTCGGATTCCCCTATAACCGTTCGAATCGTAAGGATTGTGCCTCCCAAAATCAGCAAAACGCCACATACCATGATCAAACCTTCAGCATATCGTGCCTTTAGCAATGGAGCCATCTGTTCCCTGTAGTCCTCCTTTACAACTAACGCCCAATCGATATTTTGAAGGTGCGTGACGGCCACAAAACTATCTTCCGCTCCATAACGGATCTTCATCACTTTTGTGTTTGTGATCAAGGAAAAATCAGGGCCGCTGGGATGTCGAAGACGCATGTCACCGAAACGAGGCGATGTCTGAATAAGGTTGCTTTTGTTGATGATAAAGACATAATCCTTCTTGCCTGCCTGTGCCCCAGCCACTATCGTGTCAAGCGCTTCCGCCTCGAGCATAGCCCGGAGAATCCACCGGCTGCCGTTGGGATGAGCCACCGCGATAAAGAAATGCTCTGAATTCCCATGATCCGTGAAGACATCACTCATATAAACGCCGGACGACAGCACTGCACTGTACCAATCTTTATTCGCATTATTGAGTTTCTCCGACGTACCTTCTACAGGGCCGGCATATTCAATTCGGTTTCCTTGGCTGTCCAAGATCTCAATGGCGCTAAAGGACCTGGAAGCGCTTTTTAGGCCAGATAAAATACTATCCAAGTTTGCCCGATTTTTCAGTTGGTCCGGCGAATGAGTCTCCGCTATGGTGACAAGTTGACTCACACGTTCGTCCAGAAATAACTGTACAGCGTTACGCGTATCCAGCGCGGACGTCTGCAACGTATCCATAATTTTCGTTTGATATGCGGCGTCCACGTAATAGTAAACTATGATTCCAAGTGTAAACAGCGGTACAATTGCAATGCCAAGCATTATCATTGCGGTCTTCACCCACAATGTCTTGCGATATTCGATGTCCATTAAAATCATCCACAAACGACTGTATTATACTATTCCTAACAACTTCAAGGCGAAATGCGTCTCCGGAGGCTGTGGCAAAACCTGTTAAAGGTTTGCTGCGGCTTCCCGTGAACCTGACCCCTGCTACGTATCTTCGGTGTCACCGGAAGTTCCCCCCTGCACTAAGCTATACGAGGCTCACGGCTGCTGGCCGGCAGGTTCTTCACGTCGCTGCTTGCCTTTTTTTTTGCATGGCTTTATTGATTTTCTCGATTAATTCTTCTATTTGTAAGGGTTTTATCAAGCAATCCGTGGCTCCGAGTTCCATGCCTTCCTTCCTCGTTCCCAGACCGGTCAGAAGTATGACTTCAATATCCGGATAGTCGGCTTTGATACGTTTCAGCACATCCAATCCGCTCATACCAGGCATCATGATATCGAGTACCGACTACCTGTGGAGCGTCGGCAGCTATCATATGCAACGCCTCCTCTCCGCCAGGGGCTTCGTCCGCGCGAATGCCTCGCAGTCGGAGTCTTTCTGCGAGCGTGGAGACAAAGTCCTTTTCATCGTCTACTATGAGAACTTTCCAGTCCGGCATGCTATTTCCCCGACTCTTCCTTTGACTTTTTCGGCACGTAGACTGTGAAGCGAGTTCCCTGTCCTTCCTTGCTGTTGACCTCGATGTCGCCGCCGAGCCTCTTGACGATTCCATAGGTAATGGACAGACCCAAGCCGGTCCCGTGCCCTTTCTTGGTGGTAAAAAAGGGCTCAAATATGTGTTTGAGCGTCTCCTCCGACATGCCTTGTCCGTTGTCCTGAAAAGTAATCACGACGGTGTCCATGTCTTTTTCCCAAGTGGTCACCGAGACTGTTCCACCATCTTCTACGGCGGCGAAGGCATTGTTCAGGATATTTAGAAAAACTTGCTGGAGTTGCCCTCTGTCGGAGGCTATTCGCGGTAGGTCGGCGGCCAAGTGCAGCCCTAATTTTATGTTTCGGTGCAACGCCTCTTTCTCGAGAAAACCGATGACCTCATTGATGATGTCGTTGACATCCAGGATCTGGACTTCCACGTCCATCCTGCGCGCGAATCCCAATAAGCGGTGCGTTATTGCGCGACACCGCTCGACAGACTGAATGATAGTTCCGACCAACGCGAGAAACTTTTCCTTCTCGGGAAAACCGGGGGTGTATCCAATCAGGTCTTTCATGAGCCCGGCTTTTTCGTTGATGACGGCCAGCGGGTTGTTGACTTCATGAGCTACCCCCGCAGCAAGCCGGCCTATCGAAGACAGCTTTTGGCTGTGCTCGATACCCCTGAAAGCTAGTTCCCGCTTTTCGTCGCTTTCTTTCATTCGATCAACCAGTACTTTGGTGAGTCCGAAAACGACTACAAAAATCACAAGCACGCTCGCCACAAAAATGAGGAGAAGGTCTCCCTTCAGGGTGTACCAAACCTGGAGCACCTCCGCCCTGGGCTTGACAACCATCAGGACAAAATCCCATTCGTTGAAGTAGGCATAGGCCATCAGAAACGTCCCGTCCCTTGGGATCTTTCTCTTCAATTATGCTGGGTTCGTAGCTGGGCGGAGGAACAGCCACCGGATAAATTTCCAGCACCTTCCCATATAATTTTGACGTAGTCTGAAGTACGCCACTTCGGTTAATCACAAAAGCGTCACTTTGTGGATCCAGCCCCATGGAAGCGATGAGATCATCGAATCTTGCGGTGTCAATCGTAGCCCGCAAAATCCAACTGTCGCCGGCATCCGTAGTATGCTGAACCGCAATAACAATATGAGGGAATCTACGAAAGCCCATGAAGACGTCGCTGACATAGACCCCGTTGACTTTCACCTGGTGAAACCGAGCTCTGCTCTGCATAGTTCTTTCCTTTGAGTTCGTACGGGCCTACGTAACTCACCTGCACCCCATTGGAATCAATCAGCCCTAGATCGATGAAACCCTTGAACTCCTGTTTCAACACTCGAAATATACGGTTCAGCTTTTTCTCGTCTGCCAAGTCGTCGTAAGAATAAGCCGAAGCGATAAAATTCACTGTTGACACGCGTCCCGCCAGGAAAAGCTCAAAAGAATGTTTGGTCTTGCTGGCCAAAATCCTTAATGGCGCCACAATTTCGTCTTTCAGGGCTGCTTGGTACTGATGATAATTGATGAAGGCCATCAAAAAGAGAGGAATGATGGTCACGAGAAGCATCAGGACAATAATGTTTCGCCGGAGGACCCTATAGCGTTCCGGTGAGGTCCCCTCTTCCGGCACTTGCAGGAGGCCCGTGAGAGTCGTTTTAAGAGAACTCTTTAAGCTCATTCATTTCCTCGAAGAACTCGTTGGAAGGAAAGGGCAACTTTGCACGTTGATTGATGCGCGAATATAACATAAGGCAGGGGCGGGAAACAACTGGACGGCATTTTCAAAGCAACACCCCGTACAGTTGACATCAGAGAGAACTGCTGCGATTAGAATCTGAGAGAGTCGGATTGAAATGGGAGCCCTCACCGTTGGAGGAATTAATATGACCGACAATAAACCGGACCCCAGAATTGACATCTGTCTGAGAGAACCGAAACCACCCGACATAATGGTCGATGATCGCATCTTTCTGGCGTGGCAAAGGAGCCACATGGCCAATGAGCGGACTTTTCTTGCGTGGTCCCGGACCAGCATTTCGCTTCTGGCTTTTGGTTTTGTGATTGAACGGTTCGATATTTTCCTAAAACACTTGTTGCAACTTAGCGGTCAAACGACGCACCTCACGGCTTCTCCCCACGCCATTTATCTCAGTCTGTTCTCTTTTTTTCTTGCGGGCATTGCGACGCTGATGTCCGGGATTCGCTTTCTTAGGGTCAGAAGGCACATAAACAGGGGAGAAGCAGTTTTTTCTGTGCTGCCAGACGTTCTCGTGGTGATTTCCGTTGTTGCGATCATAATCATGGCTATAGCCCTATCCCTTCCGCGACTTTCTGATATAGCGGGCTCATGATCCTAATTTTGCTATTACCTTGACAAATCCCCTTAATTTCGCTAAGGTGGTATAAATCATAAAACCATGGAGAATAAGCTTATGCCAAGGATGCTATTATTGGGGATATTTTTGGCTTTGAGTTTCATCGCATTTATGGCCGGCAGTTTGTTCGCAGGCGAGCCCGAGGTAACGAGCAAGCCTTCTCACAAACTTAAACCGCGGAAATTGACTCCCAGCGATAGTTTGGCCAAACTCTTGCGAGCAAGCGATAAAAAAAGCTCCACCGAAAGCAAGCTGACCGCCAAGAAAAAGACATCGACAGTAAAACACTCCCACCACAAGCTCAGGACATCAAAAAGCCTCGCGAGCCACAAGACACATGCTTCAAAGAAATCTGCTTACAACACAAGTAAGAGAAAGTCATTAAAGAAAGCTTCTCATCACAAGACTAATCTGCCCGCCAGGAAACTCGTCTCTGATAAACGCAGGACAGACTGATCGCGGCTTGTGTCAAAGGCGGGCGCTGAGTTCCCACTCGGTTTTTGAGGACGCGTCCGCCACTCTTGGCAAAGGATGGTGTAGCCCTGAGCATAGGCAGGTCGCTTGTATAACATTCTCGAATGAAGCGTGGGAATATGGCCTTTTTCGGGCTTGTTTCGTTTTCATCCATATGCCTGCCGATTGCTGAGATACTTCTGTGCGCCACCTACTGGTACCCCATACTGCGACACTGACGATTATCTGTACGCACGCGATGCTGTGGCCCCAGAAGAACCGCTTATGGGAAAAACGGTCTTGACCTGCTCCGGGACTCCCTCTCCTTGGGTAAAGGCTTTCCTTCCGTGGCGTATGATTTCGCCGGTCACCATATAAATCACCTCTTCTGCAATGTTGGTGGCCAAGTCTGCTATTCGTTCGAGGTGCCGGGAAACCAAAAATAGGTGTATCAATGGTTGAATTAAATCCGGTTCTTCCAGTAATCTTTCTTCAAATTGCTTGTGCAAAGTATGCTTCTTGTAGTCTACTTCGTCGTCTTGTGCCAGCACCTCGTAAGCCGTTTCCACGGACATGTTAACAAATGCATCAAGACTCTTTTTCAACATGCTTTGAGTCTGTTGGGCCATGATGAAATAGTCTCTGGGCACAGCCATCTTCAGCCGGCCGCTGATATCAATCGCGGTCTCCGCTATGTTGACCGCTAGATCGCCCGCCCGCTCAAGGTCTTTGTTTATTTTGAGCACTGCTATTATGTGTCTCAGGTCAATCGCTACAGGTTGATGAAGGGCAAGAATTTCGAGGCATTCTTCTTCCAGGTCAACCTCTTTGCAGTCTATCTCCAGGTCGCTATCAATGACATTTGCGGCCATCTGAGCATCTCTGCGATCAATTGCCTTTACCGCAAGATGAACATTTTCTTCAACATGGGCTCCCAGCGTTAGAAGCCGGCTATTTAATTTTTCTATCTTCCTGCGGAGCCTCAGCCGCACATTTGTGTTCATCTTCTCCTCCTGCCGGCCCTTACTGATATATGCTGGTCAACGCGCTGACCGTGCAAGCTGCAACGGTAAGATTTAGCAAACTTTGTGCCAAAGACCGTATTGCAGGGTAGTAAAAACAGAGGGGGCGCAACAGAAAAGCTTTAATCCATGATGCCCGTCATCATGCCTTTAAGCCAGGTGCGTCAGATTTCTTTACATCATGTAAAGACTTGGGTTGTAGCTGAACAGAATCGAGCAAGCCAATCTCACTTGGCTCCATGGGCTTTCAACAACTCCACTACCGCCGCATTGCTCCTGGCGGTAGCCAAACTCAAAGGAGTGTTGCCGTCATTGTCCTTGGCATTGACGTCGGAGCCTTTGGCCAGAAGCTGTTCGATTACTTCCTTATGGCCTTCGAAGGCCGCCACGATCAACGGAGTAGCCCCATTCCTGCTCTCTTGGGCGTTAACATTGGCTCCCTTGTCCAGCAGCAGCTTCACTACCTCCGGCCGTCCTTCAAATACGGCCCCGAACAAAGCCGAAACGCCGTCTTTGTTTGTGACATTCACATCGGCACCCTTGTCCAGCAACATCTTCACAAGTTCAGTGTGCCCTGCAAAAGAAGCCCCAATAAGGGCCGTATCGCCGTCTTCATTCTTGGCGTTGACATCCGCGCCCTTTGCTAGAAGGAGTTTGACGACCTCTGCGCTTCCCTCAACCGAAGCCTCCATCAATGGTGTGAAGCCGTCCACGTCTTTAAGGTTCACATCGGCCCCCTTTGAGACGAGTTCTTCCACTTTCTTGGCGTCCCCCGACCTTACAGCGTCCAGGAGGCTTTCATCTATAGGGGCGCAGCAAACCTTGAGCGGTGACACGCAAAATAGAAAAAAGGCCAGTATGATCGGTACGCTAACAAATGTTCTCATGAAAGTTTCCTCCTCCCATGCAAAGCGTCTATGGGTTAAAGATATGGATCGCCCGATGCTCGACTTGCTCCGCGGCTTCTTCTATGCTTTCGGGGAGCGTAGGGTGAGGATGAATGGTCAATGTCAGATCGTCGACGTGGGACGCAGAGGCAACCGCCAGACACCCTTCCGAGATGAGGTCCGAGGCATGCGGTCCGACAATATGCACACCAAGCACCGTGCCGATATCCGCATCAGACACCACTTTACTGAAGCCGTAGCCTTCTTCCCCCATGGTCATAGCCCTGCCCGACGCCTTGAATGGGAAGACTCCCGTCTTCACCTTAATATTCCTTTCTCTGGCCTCCTGCTCGGTCAGCCCCACGGTGGCAATCTCCGGGTCGCTGAAGATGACACCCGGGACCTCCACGCCTTCAAAGGCCGCGGGCTGCCCCGCTATTACTTCTGCAGCGACCTTGCCCTGATACATGGCTTTGTGAGCCAGCATCTGTCCCGCAACCATGTCACCGATTGCGAAGATACCGGGCACCGATGTCTCCATACGAGTGTTGACCTCCACGAATCCCTTCGCGTCGAGCTTGATCCCTGCCTTTTTCAGCCCTATGCCGCTTGTGTTGGGCCGTCGCCCTATACCGACGAGGATTCGATCCGCGACTGACGATTTTTCGCCCTCGGAGGTGCTATAGTGCAATTCTGCACCGGAATCCACTCTTTTCAGTCCCTGGACCTTCGCGCCCAGTACCATCTTGATGTTGAGCCTATGGAGGGCTCGGCCGATAACTTTACCAACTTCGGGATCCATCATAGGGAGTAATTTATCGACACTATCCAACATAGTCACCTTGGAGCCCAACTTGGCATATAGCATCCCCATTTCGAGTCCCACTGCCCCGGCTCCGATCACTATGAGGCTCTCAGGAACCTCTGTTGGTTCGAGAGCATCCGTTGAGTCGATGACGACCTTGCCGTCATGGGGGATGCCTGGAAGCTGGGCCGGCGATGAGCCTGTCGCAAGAATGGCATGCCGGAATTCGAAGCGGTGCACGCCGTCAGGACCTTCCACTGTGAAGGATCGGTCCCCTGTGAGAATTGCCCGTACCCTTGACTACTTGGACCTTATGTTGGGAGAGAAGTGAAGCGATCCCGTTGCGGAGTTTCTCCACTACTCCATTCTTCCAATGAACAAGCTTTGGGATGTCCAAAGCAACTGTTGTAGTGATCAGTCCGAGCTTGTCGGCATGCTCGATACGGTCTTTCAAATCAGCTACGTATATCATTGCCTTCGACGGAATGCAGCCCACATTGAGGCAAACCCCTCCTAGGATTCCCCTTTCGACCAGAGTGACCTCTAGCCCTAACTCCGCGGCCCTGATTGCCGCAACATAGCCGCCAGGGCCGCTACCAATTACTGCAACCTGCGTCCCTTCCGCGAAATCGCCTACTACCATGGCAGTTCCTCCTCAACTAACAATTCTACGTTTTGTGCGCCAATTCACCCGCATCACCGTCAGGCTACGTCCACCAGCATTCGCATAGGGTCTTGGAGCAGGTCGATGACAAAATTCACAAAGCGGCCGGCTGTAGCCCCGTCCAAGACACGGTGATCAAAGGAAAGAGTCAAAGGCATTATGGTGCGAACGACAACTTGGCCGTCTCTTACCACAGCTTTCGGGACGGCTCGCATCGAACAGAGAATCGCGACTTGAGGATGCAGTATTATCGGCGTCGCCCAACTGCCTCCGATTGAGCCTATATTCGTGATGGAGAAGGTGCCTCCCCGTAGACTTTCAAGCTCTATGGTCCTGTCCCTTGCATTTCGGCTCGACTCCTGTAGATCGGCTGCGATCTGCAAAATCGACTTCCTGTCGACGTCGCGCACCACGGGAACCATAAGACCCGCCTCAGTGTCCGTGGCAAAACCGATATGGAAGTAGTCTTTGTAGACCAGCTCGCCTGTCTCCTCGTCCAGAGAAGAGTTCACGATTGGGTGCTCCTTGAGTGACGCGGCGCAGGCTTTAGCCAAGAAGGAAAGGATGGTGAGCTTGATCTTACGACGTTCCGCCAGAGCTCGCTCACGCTCCACCACAGCCATTAGGTCCGTCACGTCAGCTTCATCAAAGTGTGTGACGTGCGGAATGGTGGATACCGAACGTACCATGACTTCAGCAATGCGCTTGCGCACACCCTTCAACGGAACCCGTTTGGTGGGACCGTATTTCTCAAAGTCGAAGCCAGCAGTTGCTGGAGCCTGAATTGCCGCGGCCGTCGGAGCCTTCGGTGGCGCAGATGGGGCTTTTTCTGCGGCCTTGCGCACGTCGTCGTCTGTGATCCGGCCATGCGAGCCCGACCCGTTCACGGCAGTGATGTCAACCTTGAGTTCTCGTGCCAGTCGCCGCGTGTGAGGCGTTGCCAGAACTCGAGGGCCTCAGGGGCCACTTTCGTAGGTTCCTCTTCATGCTCCTCAGCCTTCTCTTCCTTGGCTGCGGGCTTAGGTCTATCTTCAGCTTTAGCCCCTTCTTCGGCTTCGGCTTTCTCCTTTTCGGCAGCAAGCCTAGGCTTCTGTTTCCTGGCAGCAGCTTCGGTCTCGATGATCAGTAATGCGTCACCCACCTTTACGGTGCTGCCCGGTTCATGAGGAATTTCCACCACCTTTCCGGTCACTGGAGCCGGGAGTTCCACCACTGCCTTGTCCGTTTCTATCCGCACTACGGGTTGATCGGCCTTAACGTTGTCACCTACCTTAACCAAGTACTCGACGATTTCTGCTTCGGCAATCCCTTCACCTACATCGGGAAGCCTGAATACTTCTCTCATGGGTAAGATCCTCCCTCAAGCTTAGCAATTACTCAAACTGCACAGTATCGTGAATCGCCTTTACAACCCGTTCGGAGTCAGGGTAGTTGTAACTTCTTCGAGTTTTGACAGCGGCGGTATAACATCGTATCCCGTGACACGTTTAATCGGCGCCAAAAGCGAAAGCAGGCATCGTTCGCTCACTTGGGCAGCTATTTCCGCTCCCACGCCGAATGAGCGCGGGGCCTCGTGAACGATGATCAACCGACCGGTTTTCCTCACTGACGACGTAATCGCATCGATGTCAAACGGCCATACAGTCCGCAGGTCAATAACCTCAGCGTCAACTCCCTCCTTTTCCACATGCTGAGCGGCCTTTTCGCACACGGACACCATTCCGCCGTATGTCACAATTGAGACATCTTCGCCTTCCCGCGCTATTCTGGCCTTACCGATGGGGACGCGATGCTCGCCGTCGGGGACCTCTTCCTTGAAGAGACGGTAAAGACGTTTTGGCTCTAGAAAAATGACTGTGTCCGGGTCCTCAATTGCAGAAGTCAAAAGCCCTTTGGCATCCGGAGGCGTGGACGGTATGACTACCTTCAAGCCGGGAAGATGTGCAAATAGGACTTCTGGTGCGTCCGAATGATGCTCCAGAGCCCTGACCCCCGCGCCGTATGGCGCGCGGATGACAAGCGGGACCCCGTAAAGCCCCTGTGAACGTTTGCGCATCCTGGACGCGTGGCTGTAAACCTGGTCGTAAGCCTTGAACATGAACCCTTCGAATTGGATCTCTGCAACCGGGCGCATTCCATAGATCGCCATTCCTATTGTAGCGCCTACGATGCAGCACTCTCTGCAAGCGGTGTGTCGATGACCCGCATGGCGCCGAACTTTTCAATGAGCCCTACTGTGGCCCGAAAAACACCGCCATCCACGCCCACATCTTCGCCGAGCACTACAATTTTCTCGTCCTTGGCCATAAGCTCGTGCAATGTGACGTTGATAGCTTCAACCATTGATAAACGTGCCATGATTCACCTCGTGGATTCGCCCAGGCGACGCAAGCATTTCTTCTTTCTGCTCTTGGAGATGCCAAGGCATTTCCGCATACATGTGGTTAAAGATGTCCGCTGGATGTGGCGGATCTATGGCCTCAAAGTCGCGCACAGCCTGCTCTACCTGGTCGGTGCATTCCGTTACCAGCTGCTTGTCTTTTGTGTCATCCCAACCGCGCTTGGCCAGCAGATATTTCCGCATTCTTTCTATGGGGTCTTTGGCCTGCCACGGGGCTAACAGACTCTTTAGTCCTATACCTACTGGCATCATCCGAAGTTGTATGGTCGTCCATGCGGTATGTGACCAACTCGACAAGCGAAGGCCGATATTCTGACCTGGCCTGATTCAGCATGCGTTTCACAGTCAGGTACACGGCAAAGACGTCATTTCCGTCAACCCTCACGCCCTCTATATTGTACGCGATTGCCTTCTGCGATATCGTCGGCGTCGCGGTCTGACTTTCTACTGGAACAGATATGGCCCAATGATTGTTTTGAATTGCAAACACCACGGGAAGAGCGAACACACCCGCAAAGTTCAGGCTTTCATGGAAATCACCCTGAGATGTGGAGCCGTCGCCGGAACTTGACAATACAGCGATGCGTTCCTCTTGAATTTTCGCCCCCCAGGCTATCCCAGCGGCATGACAGAGATGCGATCCCACGGTAATACATACAGGCAACATTCGGGAATCCTCGGGCGGTCTGGCACCACGCTCGTCACCGCCCCAGTGCTGGAACATAGCCACGGGGTCGGCTCCTCTGGCGAACATTGCGCCGTACCTCGCGGAACGCTGGACAAAACCAGTCCTTCGGTCCGAGCGCTAGGCCCATACCCACATTCGACGCCTCCTGGCCCCTTACCGAAGCAAGGGTTCCGAGCCGGCCCTGGCGCTGAAGGCTCAGGGCTTTGGTATTCCAGAGACGGGTGAAAATCATGAGGCGGTACATGTTGTCAATTTCCGCCTCGGAAATCCCCTTGATCGCTGACTCGTCCACGCGACCTTCGGGGTCCATCACTTGAATCAGGCTCTGTTTCTGTCATGTGCGTCATCCTGATGCTGTCACTGTATCGTGGACCAGTTCCGTTGGGGAACAGATCGTTTTCACACAACCAGCCTTGATTCGTTTTACCGTTCGGCCGAATACTCTTTCAAAGCTAGCCGTCAATGCTTCAATAATCCATGGGCGTGGCGGCGCCTTTCCCAGAGCCTCCTCAAGGGTAGTGAGCTTTACCCCTTCCAGGCCGCAAGGTCTTACATAAGAAGACGGCCTGAGGTCGCCCTCCAGGTTAAGCGCAAAGCCGAAGCTCGTCACCCAACCGCTGACCCTGACGCCCATGGAAACAATTTTCTTTCCATCCAACCACAATCCCACATGGGCTGCTGTTTCACGCCGGCGCTTCGCCTCAAGGCCGAAACAGTGCAGCGTTTCAATACCTATATGCTCCAGTTTGCTCATGTACTTGGGAAGATCTCTCTCCCGAGGATGCAGCGCAATTACCGGATAACATACCACCTGGCCGGGCCAATGGTAAGTGATGCCGCCCCCGCGAATTGAGCGAGCCAGAGTTATCCCCTCTTCTTCGAGTTGTTCCGGACTTACCAGGAGGTCTTTTGGCGTGCAGGCGCTCCGATCCCTCAGTCCCAGTGCAACGGTCTTGGGATGAGTAAGAAAAAGCAATAGATCTGGACCTTGCCGGGCAATCCGAAGAGCTTGCCACGCTGACATGAGCCGCTCAGCCTCGGCTACTTCAATAACCCCCAAGTTCGCGCAGACACATTCTTTTTCGTTGGCAAGATGACTTAGCGACCCTTCACCCATGAGCAATTACCTCCAAATCAACAAATTCACACGGTTTGAAATACATAAGCAACACCGCGCCAAGCCTTTAACATAAATTCCCCGGGGTCAGGGCGCTACCGGCAATTAGGAAAAAAGTTTATCATGTTTCGTTGGAAAACTCAAAATTGAGGAGAGAGCGTCGGCGGCAAAATAGAGATGAAAGGGAGTAGTGGAGAAAAAAATAGGACGATCCGGTCTTGAATGCCGGGAACTTCTTTAAGTATCGCTCTAACGTATGTCAGCACGGTATAAGAAAGCGGAGAAAAGCATGAAACTAGAGATCGAAGCCGAATACTGCAGAGAAGGCAGCCAATACGTTGCGCGGGCCAACCCTCTAAATGTCCTGACTTGCGGCGGTACCCGCGAAGAAGCCGAGCACGCATTGGAGGAAGCCGTAGAACTCTTCCTCGAAACGGCCCAGGAGATGGGAACTCTCGAGGACGTCCTTGCTGAATGTGGTTATAGTGCCGTGGGAGACACATGGCTCGTCGCTGCCAAGCCCGAGCGGCGGTCCCTCCAAGTGGAGATCTCATCTTGCCGAGGATAGTTGCAATCCACTGGAGAATCCTGGAAAAAGTTGGACCCCAGATGCGGCCTCACATTCATGCGACAAAAAGGGAGTCACGGGTCATATAGTAGGCCGGGTCTCATCAGGCCTGTTGTTATTCCAGAGACGTCTCAGGTCGCTGTTTCAGTGATTCGCGGCATTTTGGACACGTTGAAGATGTCCAGGGAAGAATACTTCCGTCTGCTTGGGCAATAGCCAGTTCCTCTAATCGGTCCTCGATTCTTTTTCCAGTAGGCAAAAAGATAACGGACGTATTCTCTTGACAGACCCACCTCAAGGACACGCAACCCCGCTCTCCTTTTCAGATTGACGCGTTTGGCTCATTCAATTAGGATATCATTGCCCTCTGGCATAAGCGTCGGTCAACGTGATGTCAGACGTTGGCTCCTGACGAGACCGCGGCGCATGAAGGCGTAGGCTGCGGTCCGGTTGCTGCTTCGTCTCCTCTGACAGGCAGTTGGGGCAGAACCCGGTACAAACAGGTCGAGGTGGCCTATGCGGTCCTCGAAACCTGGCAGTTGTCTTATCCGGGGGTTGGTAAGGGCTATTTGGGAAGCCATGCTCCAGAATCCTGAGCCTTTCTGGTCACTGGGTGAGATGGTTTGGAACTGGCTCAAACAGTGGCTTACTTAGTAAATGGCTCCTACCTTTGAAGATAACGCCTTGTCGCCCTAACATGACCGCAGGGTGTTATCACTCTCACCCCAGTGTGATAGTAAAGAAATAGTCTTCGGCGATTGATTTTCTTTCCTTTTTTGTTTCTCTTGGTTTCCGTTGGAAGTTCCGGTTTTTCTCTTTCTTCTCTGATCTTCCTTGGATTAACTGAGAAAATAGCGCGGATTGCTCTTCTTTCAAGTCATATCCATATAACGACAATGGTTTGAGGCGCTCTTTCTTTTCCATAATTTTGACTTCCTTATAGCGTTGAGTACATTCATCCTTAACCTCTCTCAATCGTATTACATCAGCCCAATATTCTTTGCACCCCTCAAGATATTTCCTGAGATCAGTGAAATCGGGAGGAATTGCTCCTTTGCGAATAACTCCTTGTCATCTACTGATTCTAGGGGGTCAGACATTCCTTCTGCCATTTCGCGAAGTCAAAAATGACGGCTATCGCTTTGAATATCTTCCTCCAAGAAAAAGGGCAAATCAAGCCTAAGTATAAGCTCTCGAAGTCGGTCGTAAAATTGAACTCGCCAATAGTCCTCGTGCTCGTCTGCAATACTAAGATGCTCGGGTTCGGTAAGGCGCTGTCTCATCTCCTGAAAACGAACTATCATCCTGGCAGTGGACAACCAAATGTGAGGGTCATCTTGTGGTATGCCAGTGTAACCACGGGCGAAAGTTTCATACGCTCGTTCTAACAGCAAGCGAGCCTCATCTAGAAATGCCTTAGAAGCCTCTTTCCTCTGATCTTCTTCCCTCTTAGCTTTGTCTTCTGCGCTCCGACGACGATTAATTACAGGTTTGCACTGCCAACAATGGTTGCGCCGAGAAGAGCGCCGATAAAACCACTAAACAGAAGACTGAACTCTTGAGACATCTGATCTCTCTAACCCCTTCATGCGATATCCTCGCAGTTCGTCATCGCATATTTTGCGCCTTGAATATCTTTTCCCTGTTCTCTGCCCCTTTCTAAGATTAGCTCCGTCCAGTCTTCTAAGCTATCTTCGCGCACGACAGTGGTATAACTCTTTCCAGATGTAATGCGCGCCTCACCCGCTGGATGGGCAGTTCAGCGAGGGCGTTCACGAGAGGGTTGACAACCTTTTGCCTAGATGACCCCTTAAGCTCCATCAAACCATTTGCCAATGCAAACTCTTTGATTCTGTAGCTCGGGCAAAACACTCTTGTGTAACAATCGTGCATGGAAATCCATCAATATCTTGCATTTTGTGGCTCAGTCGCCTGGAGAGACTTCAATGCCTTTGGTATGGATACCTTGGTTTTCCCCACAATTTTCTCGGTCGTCTGCCAGACACTTTTGGGGTTTTCCTGGCAGGCGGGGTCTTCACAGAAAACTTGTTTCCAATCTCCGCCGCACCGCTAAGAATCGCCACCAAATCTCTGGTCTTATCAGGTGAGGAGAGCCATGTGGCAAGTGATTGAAACACTTCTGGGCCATGTTTCTTGATGAGTTTCCAAGTCCATTAACAAGTCTAACTCTGCTCCTTTAATCATAGTCCTATCCTCTGGGCAAATTCATCGGTGAACTGTCCAAACTTTGTGATTCGCTTTTTTCTTGCATGTGATGTCTTAAAGAGTGGCTTGCCAAGTCTCGCACCTTTAGGGAATGATCTGGAAAACGGGATCTCGTTTTTGAATACATACCACCCATTCTTTTTAGCAACCGTTTTGACCTGTTGCTTGGCTTTCTCTTCATCGGGATACTCAGACGCAGCATTGAACACTATACCCGCTACTTCTATCTTATATCCGTCATGCCGGAGGCTGAATTCCTCAATTGAGTTCACAAGTAGAGGAAGACGAATAGTGCACAAAAATTCGGGGTTTACGGGCACCAGTATCTGGTCTGTGGCTAGGTATGCAGATGTAGTCAGGAGTGACTCTGTTGGCGGACAGTCCACTAGAATCAAGTCGTAATTTGCCTCAATTTTGGATACCAACTGGGCCAATAGTGGTTCCTTGTCACTTGGATTTCGGAGAGTAAACGCCAACTCCAAACGTGAAGGGATTAAGTCAATAAGACTGCCATCGGTGAACTTAATGACACTGTGAATTACATTTGATGGAGCTAAGGGAGGAGTGCCAGGCAGGCGCGGAGAGCGAGTAAATTGCTCAAAAACATCCCACATAGTTGGAGTATTCTTGACAAGTAGCTTGTTATAGTCCTCTACGCCTAGAAGATATTGGCTGGTGTTAAACTGTGGATCTATATCGATTACTAACACCTCTTATCCCATCCGATAAATCCCGCAAACATCCATGCCAAATTGACAGCCAATGTTGATTTCCCCACACCACCTTTCATGTTGATTAAAGAGACCTTCTTTGCCATAATCTGCTTAACCTCCTTGTCACAAGGTTCCTACCGTCAGATGTGGTTACATTCTCATAAGATGCTAGGAGGCTGTCGCGTTAGTTCCCACATTTGAACGACTCCAGACGACAGTTGGCATATTATCGGAGGTTGTGGCACGCGAGTGTCCTATAATTGGCCTGAAAGGCAAAATGCGCGGTTTTCACGCAGAAAGGGCTCGGTTTTGAGCTTTTTCCACCTCTCTTACGCATCAACGCCGCACTTCTCCCCCTGTTCAGCCACAGATGCCTCCAGAGCTTCAGGATGTTATGGTAAGGCAGATGAGATTCCACTCTCCTTTGACTGCGGCCAGACCTCGCAGAAGGAAACTCCTTATGCCTCTGTTTTCCTTGATTTGACCGAAAACCGGCTCGACGCTCTCTCTCCGTCTGGAGTAGATCTGTTGCCCCGCTTTTGTCTTGAGTTTGCGCAGTGCTCTCTCACCGCGGACAGGTTGTCGGGAATTCGCCCCAGAGGACCCGGACCTGGTGGGTCGCAGTGTTTTTTACGCTCACGAGGGATAAACTGTTGCGTAATCCGTTAGCTACATATTCCACGGCTTCTTTAATGCGCAGGTACCCGGCATCGGCGAGCGCGCGGTCCGGGATTTCTCCAGATTTTCCTCGACTGCTCCAGCATCGGGACCAGTTGCCGTTTGTCGTCTGCTTGTCGCGTGACATCAGCGGCCACTATCACTTGACTGTCACAATCCACTACGGCTTGGCCGTTGTATGCTTGTTCAAAGGCTTTGGTGGCTCCGTTAAGCATGATCCGACTGTCCGGATCAGTGAAGTTGCGCTGTTTCTTCGGTTTCCGGCTTCACATGGGAAGTGCCGGACGGTCCATCTTCGGGCGGTTTTCCACCCTTGCGGCCCTTACCTTTACTCGCAGCCTCCTCCATCAGCCTCCTCTTCAAGCGCTTGCTTAAGTTCTCGGATTTTTGCAAGCCGCTTCCTTCTTTGAATTTCAACTCTTCCGGGAAGTTCGTCGCCTCTCTTGCCTTTGCCGCATTCTTGTCCTCTTTCTCGTCCAGAGCCTCCGCTTCTTTCAGAAGCTTCTCCACCTCTCGGGCAAGCTCCTTCTCTTTCTTAACCATCCGACCGTAGCTCATGGCCTTGTGCTTAGAAGCGTTGGCTTTTACCTTGGTCCCGTCAAGGGCCACGTAACCAAGCTTCACCAGCCCGGACTCCTTGCATATCTCCAAGATCTGAACGAACAGACGTAAATAGCCCCGAGATGACGCTTTCTGAAGTCCGAGATCCTGCTGTGGTCGGGATGGCTGTCGCACGAGAGCACCCTGAAGGCAACGTCCTCATAGGCCTTCTTCTCCACGCGCCGGGAACTCCGAACCCCGAAGCGAGTATACCCGTAAAAAGAGGAGCTTCAGCATCATCGGGACGACGGGGACGGGCGGGATGTCCCCCTTGAAGATGGAGGTATTCCGCCGTTATTTCCCCTGAGGTCCAACGTGTCAACCACGTCGCTGATGAACAGGGCCAAGTGGTCCCGAGGCAACCACTTCCGGCAGGTCAGGCGGAAGCAACAATGGCTTGTCCGGCTCGGGACGGGATGAAGCGGCAAACCTTGATCAACCCCTGCTCATATCCCGACCCACGAAGAATGTAAAGCGTTATGCGACA